>NZ_OY782186.1:0-1200000 GCF_963677685.1 uncultured Bacteroides sp. | reverse complement strand
CAAGGCAAGAAAGCTGACAGTTCCATGCTGATAGCCAATGCCAAAAACATGCGTAACGATGTCATTATATCTACAGGAGTATTACTCGGATTAGTCTTCACTTTCATACTCAAGATGCCTCTTCTTGACTCCATCACCGGTTTACTTATCAGCCTGTACATTATCAGATCCTCCATTGAAATTTTTTGGGAAAGTAATGTAACGCTCATGGACGGAGTAAAAGATACCTCCATATACAATAAAATATTCAGTGCTGTAGAACAAGTACCGGGAGCAGTAAATCCTCACAGAGTCCGTTCTCGCCAAATAGGAAATATGTACATGATAGTCCTTGATATTGAAGCAGACGGGGACCTTACTCTGAACGAAGCGCATGAGATTGCTAATGGAGTAGAATATAGCATTAAAAATTCCATAGAGAATGTATATGATATAGTCGTCCATGTAGAACCGCAAGGGAAACATCATCAGGAAGAGAAATTCGGACTCAGCAAGGACAATCTATAAGTAGTACAATCTAAAATACATGTGACTACACGACTTTGCCAAAATAAAAATAATATTCTTACGCTAAAACATCGTGTATTCTCAACCCACAATATGCCTCATTATAAACTCACTACTTTGTAAAAGTAATTAAAAGAGGAGTCGTCAGGCAGATTCCATTTACAATCGGATAAACTTTTATTAATCGATCAAAGGCATAATTATTCGGAGCGATATAAGAAAAAGTCATTTTGGAACGTTCTTTAGGTCTCAAGGTCAGAGAAGTAGGAATTTTAAGATAATAATCATCAGGCTCTCTTTTAAATGCTAAAGTCATTAAACTATCAGTATCGTTAGCATAACCTATCTCCATCGTTTTCTGTTCTCCTTTTTGAACCTTACCAAAAGCCAACACTTTAAAACCTAAATATAAACCAGCCCCAAAAGAATAAGGATAATCTTCTGTAACCGGATGCAAATACGGAATAACATTCCCCTTAATCCAAACACGCGAATAGCTTTTACCGGATTCTGTCAATACTACGATCTCTTTACTAAAAGCCCCCGGACGATTATAAGGATTATACGTAACAGTAACGATTCCTTTCTGCTTAGGAAGTATGGGCCTTTTAGTATACGACAAGGACGTACAGCCACACCAAGCAGAGATATGATCTATAACGATTGGCTTATTCCCTTTATTATAAAATTGAAAAGAATAAGATACCTTCCCTTTTTTTTCAAGAATATCACCAAAATCATGTATCCGTTTATTGGGTATAAAGATGCCAGAGGGCTCTTGCGCAACAATAAACAGACAATAAAACATACAAGCCACAAAAAAAAAGAATTGTTTCATTATCACGATATTTAAAAGAGGAGACACATGCCTTTTCAACATTGTCTCCTCACTGTTGTTCATCTTCAACGAATCATTTTACCTCACAACAACCTATTTATCTGTATACACGCCTAATTCATACAGGCCTCTCCCCCACTCTGAATTACAAGTATAAGTTATTTTTAAATAACGTGCTGTTACTGCAGAATAAAGAGCAATATACTGATAACCATCTTCATTAATCATCTCTAAATCTGAAGAATTCCCCGCATCCATATAAGTATTTCCGTCTACACTATATTCAAGAGCAATATTACTAAAATAATATCCCCAAGAGGCATACATACCATAGACGCAGAAAGAACGAATACCGGTAAATTCTTTTTCCGATTGCATATCGACAATCACAGTAGCCGTAGAAGAAGTAAAATCCCATCCGGACCAAGTCTCATTGTCAATCAGCGTGCTAAAATCATTGCTAGTGCTCTGAGTAGACGAAATACTCCAATCCGAATAGTCAGTAACTAGTGTACCGGGCATATCAGCAGAAGCAACCCCGGATTTGATTAACTTTGTAGAAGTCTTGACTATTATATAGCCTATTCCATAATCTTCGCTGCCTTTACCTGCAGAGCCTTTAACCGAGGCTATCCGTACAGGAGCAATATAGCCGGATTCAGTAAAACTTGCAAAAGCAGAAGCAGGAACAGAAGCAACTAAAGAGTCCTTTGCTATATAAGTGCCCTCCTGTATAGTAGCTGTAGGAGAATCAAGATTTAATGATCCATCTGGAAAAGCAACATAAGATGTTTCATACTTCTCATTATATTCATCAATCAAAGAGTTGTCGAGTTGCATTGTTACCTTAGTCGTTTCATCCACCTGCCGTAAACAACGAACAGGAAATTCTGCCTTCACATCTCCAAAATCGCCTATCGGCGTATGAACAACACTAAAAGCCAATGTATTTGGAGAATCTACAGAGGAAGACGAACTAAGGTTGATATAGAATAAATTATTCGGATTACCAACTACATCATAACTTTCATCACTATCACAAGATTGCAGTAAAGGCACAATCAGCAGAAAGCACACACTAAAATATTTATATATATTTGTTTTCATAACAGTTTATCCTTATTGGTTGCACTTATTTTTATCATCAGTAACCCATTTAACAGCACTACTATAATCACGATTCACCAAACCGGCACCTTCGCTCTCTTCACGCCAGGTATTCGACCAATCCATATCATATCCATTTCCCGTAGCATCCGTAAAAATATGTCCGCTACCTTCATTCAACTTCCAGTAAGCAACTAAACCATTAGATTGAGGGTCTACACCACAAAGGGCATTTTGCAATTCACTGGATGAAAGTGCCCTGTTCCATACGCGTACTTCACTGATACGTCCATTAAAATATTGGCTACTACGATAGCCTGTCCATGACATACCTAACTCAAAGCGTTGAAAATTTACAGATACTCCTGAAGCAGAAAGTGCCGCATCTTTTATACCATTAACATACATTGTTAATGCACTCCCATCATAAGTTAGTGAAATTGTATACCACTGATTGGTATTAAAACGAGTTGAAGAAATAATTCCTCCTTTGGGACTCACCCACTGTAGAGAGTTCACATCTTGTCCATTTTCACCAAAGCGAAGCATACTAGCATTTTTCTCATCTTTCTCCTCGAAAGCACAAAGACGACTTATACTGTGAAGGTTATAAGCATACATCTTTATTTCAAAAGTAAAATTAGTGAGTTTAACAGCTTTCGCATCGTCCCAAATAAAATTGCTGTACAGATTGGTATTGCTAATATCCAATGCGGTAAATTTAAGCACTCTGGATATTTTCAGATAAATGGTTTTAGATGAATTCAGTACCTCCATTCCATCAGCATTCAAAACATTCTTAATAGTGACCGGAATGACATAAGTTCTCCCATCTTTAAAATTTTCAGTAGACACCACTTTTACTGAAGCGATAGTAGATGAAGCAGTACCGGATTCTATCGTTACCTCCGGGTTTTCAATTGTTACGCTTCCAACAGGAGCCGCATAAAAGTTTGTATTATGTTCCTTATTATACGTGGCAACCAAAGTTGTATCCTGAGCAAAAGTCACCATCACATCCTTAGCTACTTTATCAGTGGCTTTTGCCGTTAACGCATAAGAAGAAGGTGTATCCTCAACAACAAACTTCACCAAAGGATCTGTTTCAGTATCTGTTATTAAGATTGCCTTTTTATCATAATTAAAATCATCACCCTCTGTGCAACTCACTGTCAATATCAATACAGTAAGAAGAAAAGAAGCGAAAAGAAAATGTATTTTTGTTCTCATTTCAGAATAATTTTAAACATTTAGAAATAACTATTTGTAAATAGAGGGGTTTTGAATTTGAATAGCCGCCCTAAACTCATTATAAGGAATACCCGAATCCGAATAGTAATTACGCCCAATATAGAAAGCGCCAAAACCACCTTTGCGTCCAGTTGTCGGTTGCCAACGAGACATCTGTATAATATTACCACCGGTAGCCCAATATTCACCAAACGTCTCAGTAAAAATAAATTTCTCGTTCGGACACCAACTTGGTATTCTAGACTGAGAAGCAGTTCCTCCATAAGTCTGATTAATAAAATAATTCACATAAGGTTCTGTTTCAGCAGTAGGTTGTTGTCCGTAATAGTCTATACAAAGTAATTTTTCAGGATTCGCACTTTTAGGCCCAACATATTGAGCTATATATTTCACTAAAGATGTTAAATGTTCACCTTGCATCCAGTCACCTTCAGGCTCATAATCCAAATCCACCCCATCAATATCGTTATCAAAAACTTGTCGAACCAAATAGTCCCCATAAACCACAATACCCAAACTGTCATGATGTTCAGAAAGATCAAAAAAAGTACTATCTGTCTTCTCTATGGAAATATCAAATTTTATCGCTGTACTATCTTTTAAATAAATAGGATGATTAAAACGAATAATGGTAGGAGCTACAAATCGCGTACCTAATGTCTCTTGAGCATAACGCATATCCGCATAAGCAATCGGTGCATATGATCTGAGAGTAGGATCGTTACTCGGAATACCCATCCATAAAGAGCAAATGTCTAAGCTATCCGGCAAACCTTTGATGCGTTCACCCCAAGAAGCAGGATCTTTGTATCCTTCTACCCCTTCAATTGGAGCATAAGCAGCATACCAAGCAAAGCTAATGCTATGATCACTTTTTTTATACGCACGAAGATTTTCAAAATACTGTGCATCATAAGTCTTCAGTTTTTGAACCTCTAAAGACTCAGTATCAGTACAACTCATTACTAACAGAGTAACAAGTAAACCTGAAAATAGATATATTATTCTTTTCATTGTTTTCTATTTAGCTAGATTATATACATTAACTTATTTCTTATCCCACCAAAGTTTTGTTCCTCCGTTGTCTAATCCTCCAAGTTTACTAACCCCCGTTGCAACCCCTTCAGCATTAGTATTGTATTCTGATTGTGGGAACGGAATACGACGAACTTGTATATCCGTATTGATAGATCCATTGCTATAATTTGTAACAACAGGGAATAACTTAGGATAGCCCGTACGACGAAATTCAGCCCATCCTTCAGGACCATCAGGATACTCTGCAATCCATTTTTGAGTAATAATTCTTTCCAAGTTTGTTTCAAAATCATCGCCCGTATTCCATGCTATTGTTATTGTACTGGGAGTACTGGCATTTAAACTTGAATTAGTGGCATTATCTGTAAAAGCAATTGGCTGACTAGTTGAATTAGCAACATAACTTTCCGCTCCATTCACTCCATTTTCTTTGAATGACATCGCAATACCTTTTTCATAAAAAGATTGAGCTGTACCACCCATATTCCAACCACGAAGAGCACCTTCGGCACGAAGAAAATAAGATTCGGCAGCTGTCATCCAAACAATTTCAGTAGAACTCTGGTCCATGTTAAGATTAGAAATATTACCACTTACATACTTATCCCATGTAGAAGTATTTATACCTAAACGGACTCCATGATATTTACCGTCTGAAGCTGTTTTAAAGTAAGCTGCTAAGCGAGGATCGCTATATCCATTCATATACGCATCCATCGTAGCTCCCATTCTAACTTCTCCGGAGTTAAACGAATAAGCAATCTCATATAGCGGATGATAATACACTAAGTTTGAAGAGTGTAATATAGTGGCACGGCCCGTTTCTTCTTCAATAACCCCGATAGAGTTAGCAATCGACTTTTCAGCTTCTTGCTGAGCTAATGTGGGATTAGCATACACAATACGCATTGCTAAACGCAAACGAAGTGTATTTGCAAACTTAACCCACTTAGTGGCATCTCCATTATAAACATAATCATAATCTTCAAGTAACTTAGTGTTCGGATTACCTTTTACAAAAATGGTAAGTTCATCTATTGCATGATCAAGTTCTTGAAAAAACTGATTATACACATCCTCAAGAGCATCATAGTTATTGAGTAATGATCCACTACCATAATTCGTATAAGGAATAGGTCCATACGTATCTGCAACACGATGCATTGCTTCTACCTTTACAATATCAGCCAAAGCTGATATTTGCGTAAGCTTCAAAGAATCGGAAATAGAACGGATCTCCTGCCAAGCAGGCATTACGCCCGAAAAACCTGCATCAAAAGTTTTGTGAATCCAATTCGTAATAAAATAGTAAGAGCCATTATGCTTTCCACTATACCAAGTACCTGTCGGTGCAATATAACCTGAATAGATATCTGAGGTCAATCCTTGAGCAATTTGATAATCACTGGATGAATTAGTTCCATCTTTAAATAAAACCACATTTCTTTCCATTTGAGAAAAGAAAGCACCCACCATCAAATTATCACGCTCCATCATTTCCTTAGTGGCCTCATGCTGATTGGTATTGATTGACTCAAAGGAGTCAGTACATGCCGTATTAAGGCCTAACACCCATGCAGCAACAAACGCTAATTTTATTGTAATTTTCATAATAATTTGTCTTTAAGATATTTAGAATTGAAGTTTTACAGAAAATCCTAGATTTCTGAGACTTGGTAACATAAAATAGTCAATACCCTGATAATAAGTTCCTGTATTAGCAGTCAGTTCAGGATCATAAGGTGCTTTCTTATAAAGCAAAAACAGATTATGACCAATAAAAGAAACATTCGCCTTTTTAATCCATCCAACCCATCTCTGAATAGGCAAATCATATCCTAAGCTGAATTCAGAAAGACGCAAGTTTGTCGCGCTATATGTATACATAGAACCTATGCCTCCATTAGCTCCTCCAATTGTCTGGTAGTATTCTTTAGCAGGTATACGCTTCCCGTTGACAAGAGCTCCACCATTATCACGAGCATCTGCCGTAGCTTTTGAAGCTCCAAATGCATCCATTACCGCTTGAGTATTCGATACAACGATACCTCCTACCCGATAAGTAAATAGAAAGCCCAATGATACACCTTTGTAACTGAAATTATTTCCCCATCCTAGATTATATTTTGGAGCACTATTCCCAGCTAAAACAAAATTATTAGCATCCGCAACTACCGTTTGTGCTGTTGGGTGAACATAGATAGCACCATGCTCGTCAGTCTTCAGAGTATTCACATAAATGTCACCCATCGAACCACCTTCAATTAGTTTTATCTTGTAACTGCCTGTTCCTCCCATATCCATCTCTTTTTGAGAGTACACCTTCCCATCCAGAGGGTTAGTCCAGCCACGTAATAGTTCTTTAATTTTATTCCTATTTAAGGAATACGTTAAGTAAGAATTCCAATGAAGAGCTCCAAAGTCCTGATCATAACGAGCTGAAATTTCCACCCCTTTATTATCTATCCGACCAGCATTCACAAGAACACTCGTAAAGCCTGATGAAGAAGGAAGAGTCGGTTCAAAAAATTGGTTATATGTACTTGATTTATAGAAGGTAGCGTCAAGTTTTAATTTATTTTTAAAGAAAACAAAATTAAAACCCGCTTCCCATGATTTCGTACGTTCAGGCTTTAAATACGGATTAGGCATACGCGTCTGCGTATTAGGATAGGTACTCCCCATAGGATAAGTAGGTATAGTCAAGAAAGGTTTCGGTTCATTCCCTACTTCAGAATAAGAAATACGGACTTTCATATAAGGCATTATATCCGTACTGCAATTAAACAAATCGGTAATAATTCCGGAAAGTCCCACTGTTGGGTAAAAGAAGGATTTAGTATCAGATCCAGCTAACGTAGAAGACCAATCATTACGAGCTGTCACATCAAGGTATAACCTGCTCTTATAACCCAATTGAGCACTCGCATAAACAGATTCTTTACGAGTAGTATATCCACTTTGAGAGCGCTCTGCAGTAGATGAAGCCACATTAGAGAAAGTATACAAGTCTGCTACACCTTGAAGTTTCCCACCATACATATTCTGGTCATAATCAATCTGCTCGAAACTAGAACCAATATTTGCTGTGATTCCCCACATCTGCTCATTCAAATACTTATTAATGCTAAGCAGAGTCTCAGCATATAGCTGACGATTAGAGAGTTGGTTTAAAGAATAATAACCATATTTTGAAGCAAAAAGAGTATTGGTAGACGCTGCAAATTTCTTTTCATAACGATCGCTGCTTTTATCGATCTTAACCCTTCCGGTCAGATTAATCCAATCAGCAAAATCATATTTCAAAGAAAGAGTAGCCATGTGACGCTCCTTATGGTTGATAAATTTATCTTTATCCGTTATCCAATATGGATTTTGTAAGGTCAATCCCTGATCACCATAAGGCCAATATTGCGTTTGAAAATTGCGTGAAGCATCATACCGCTTATACAACTCTACTTTTGAAAAATCGTCACCTGCTGGAAACAGATAAATAGCAAGCAGAGGATTAAAATATTGTCCTTGAGCAATCATGTTTTGTTCCTTTACATTGTTCATCATATAGCTCAGATCCATTGTCATTTTATTATCGAGAAACGACGTTGTATTACGCACAGAAAAATTATAACGAGCATACTTATTGTTATGGACAATACCTTCAGAATTCGTTGAACCTAACGAAACATAAGTTTGATTATGCTGATTACCAGTAGAAACACTTGCAGAGTTAGTGACATTCACCCCTGTCTGGAAAAAGTCGGAAGGGTTATAACTACTTGGCTTCGATAATTTATCTCCCCAACTATAATAGCTCCCTGTTTCCGATGGAGCATAACTCTTTTGAAACTCAGGCAAAAGCAAAGGACGAGAGAACATGGTACTATTGGTAATATTTACCGTCAAGCGATCTACTTTTCCTTTCTTCGTAGTTATCATAACAACACCATTCGCAGCAGAACTACCGTAAAGAGCTGCAGCAGAAGGACCACTCAACACTGAAATACTCTCTATGTCATCAGGATTTATATTTGAGATACCATCACCCGTCTGTCCTGCACCCGAATAAATATCAGCAGGTTGTTCAGATGAGAGGTTAGGCATCGGTATACCATCAATAACGTATAAAGCATTATTATTGCCTACAATTGATTTAGTTCCACGCATGACAACACGTGAAGAACCACCCACACCTGAAGAAGAACTATTGATCGTTACACCGGCTATTTTACCATTCAGATTGTTAACAAAATTGGCATCGGATACTTTGGTGATTGCATCGCTATTAAGTTGCTGAACATTATACGATAGAGATTTTGCCTCTTTCTTTATACCTAGAGCAGTAACAACAACTTCACTCAATTGGATACGATCTTCCTCCATTTTAATACTCAGAGACTTGTCTGCATCAGACACCTTAATATACTGAGTTGTATATCCAGTATAAGAGATTATTAAGACATCTCCTTTTTTAACATTCAAAGAAAAACGCCCATCCAAATCGGTTATCGTACCATTTCCGGTACCCTTAACCTTAAGATTCACTCCGATGAGAGCTTCTCCTTTCACATCCTTTACAGTTCCTTGTATCAGAAAATCTTTTTCTTGATCTACTACATTTAGTTTAGTAGTTGAAAGAATTATTTGTTTGTCTACAATCGTGTAAGTAATATTCGTTCCATGAAATATCTTATCAAGTATTTCAGGAATTTTCCCATTTTGACTATTAACAGAAACCATCCTATTTGTATCTACCGTTTTATCATTATACAGAAATACATAATCGGAATTTTGTTCTATCAAGTTTAAGATCTGTTCGATAGAGGCATTCGATTTATTAATCGGACCTCTCGTTCTTTGAGCAAAGCCTGTTGCAGCTTGAAGTTGAAAAGCTACAAAGAACAGCAAGCATAAACTAATCTTCATAACTAAAGGGAGTTTTAGATTTAAAGTACATTTAGAATTAAATGCAAGAATTAAATGATTTTTTTTCATAACTTTGCGGTTAACTAAAGTTTGTTATTACTAATAATAAACTGAATGTCGACAGCCGGATAGGATTGCAAGTTTTGCCGGATGTCTTAACACTGTGGAAGAGAGCTGTGGGGCAGCTTTCTTCCTTTTGTTTCCATGCTATATCATATCATAGGCTAACTATTTTGTTAAATTATTAATATAGAGTTACAATTACTTTCTTCTTAGTGAACGTATCGTCTTTCTGCTGTACCGGTTCTTCAGATGTCCATTTAATAGCTGCAGATTTACTTAAATAATCTAATATTTGATTTAAGTCTTCGCGAGTAAACGTCGCCCGATATTTATAATCTTTTCCTGAGAGATTCTTGAATTCAATATCGACATTGAAATGCCGAGAAAGCCGCTTCAACACATCTTTTAATGAAGTATTTCTAAAAATAAGTTTACCATCTTTCCACGCTATCTTTTCATATATATCTACAGCCGATTTGCTTACTTTTCCAGTTGACTCTTCATATAGAGCCGCTTCTCCCGGATTCAAGATAAGCTGTTTTTGAGTCTTAGGAACAATAACGTTCACTTTCCCTTCCTCCAAAGACGTTTCCACAAAGCTCTCATCATCATAAGCATTTACATTAAAATGAGTGCCATAAACATATACGCTCAGTCCACTAGGTGTATTCACATAAAAAGGATGCTTCTTATCCGCCGTCACCTCAAAATAGCCTTCACCATCCAATTCCACTTCACGCTTATCTCCTTTAAAAGTAAGAGGATAGCGTAATTTACTATCCGAATTCAGCCATACAACCGATTTGTCCGGCAACTCATAACGAATAATCGCTCCAGAAGCCGTATTAACCTCTGCATACTGCAATTCGTCTGACGAACCTCGAAAATACAAATACCCTAGAAGAAGTGAACTCAACAGAAAAGGAAGAGTCAACATAGCAGCATAACGCATTAATTGAAAATTGAGCTTTTTCATTCGTTCGTGCTTAATTTTATGCTTCGTACGCATAAAAGCAGCCTTCGTATCAATCTTTTCCATCTCTTTTATATCACTCTTCAATGCTAAAGAGAGTTGCAAATCATGAACAATTTCGCGCAATTCCGCCGAATGTTCCATGGCTTGTTCTATCTCAACTTTTTCATCAGAGGTACATCTTTCTTCGCAATAACGAAGCACTTTCTCAGGTTCAATGGATTCTATAAATGTTTCCAAAATATTTTTCTATTAAATTGTAATTACGATTATAATACAACTGAACGAAAGAGAGAAGGACAGAAAAAAGAGCTTTTTTTCTCATAAAACTAAAAAAGAGACTCAAATTGGGGTTATTTAATAGAAAAATCTATATTTGCATTTTATAAACCACCGTTAAAACCAAGACATTTCTATGAAAATCCTATTAAAGGAAAATGCTCAGCAGGCACTTTTTCAGAAGTTGTATGAAGATTATTATGCCCCTTTTTGTCTATTTGCGAAGAGATATATCGATGATGCCTGCATCCGCGAAGATATTGTCTCAGATGTTTTTGCCTCCCTATGGAACAAACGAAACGAACTAGAACTAAAACCAGAAACGACTATTGCTTACCTAAAAATGTGCGTACGCAACAATTGTCTAAACTATTTAAAGCACCAAAATTATGAAATAGATTATGCTGCGATGTGCAACAAACGCGCTCCTCTTTATGCCACTTCTCCTGAAAGTGTTTATACCTTAGAAGAACTTTACAAATTACTCAATGAAGCACTCAAAAAATTACCTGAAAATTATAGAACTGTCTTTGTTAAAAGTTTCTTCGAAGGTAAAACGCATGCAGAAATAGCTAAGGAGATGAACTTAAGCGTAAAGTCAATTGATCGCTACAAACAAAAAACGATTGAATTACTCCGTTGCGAATTGAAAGACTACCTCCCATTCTTCTTATTATTGCTAACCTATAATTAGGAAAAGCAATGTAACTCTGTAAGCTTTAAAAATATGACCAAAGTGAACAGAAAACAGCTACAGAAGAAAACGAAGGAAGCAAAAGGATAAAAGCCTAAAAGCAGCGCATGAAAGAATAGAAAACATGGGGATGTTATTAGGCACAACATCCCCATGTTATAATACAAAACATCCGGATGTTTTGCATCATTACATCAGATCTGCTTATCGTTTTGAAAGCAACAAGAGAAACAAAGCACTACTTCAGCTCTGAAACTTCAAAGCAAAGAGTGCCCGC
Source organism: uncultured Bacteroides sp. (assembly GCF_963677685.1). NCBI lineage: Bacteria > Pseudomonadati > Bacteroidota > Bacteroidia > Bacteroidales > Bacteroidaceae > Bacteroides > uncultured Bacteroides sp. The sequence continues at coordinate 1,188,050 of NZ_OY782186.1, read as the reverse complement.
ACGCAACAGATCATGATGTGAAACCCGATAACAATCCATACGTTTGCCCCCCAGCAAAACTTTATGAGTATAGAATGCATCGGATCTTTTACGTTTGACGTCAATCACCAAGTTTGGCTTGTCATACCATTTGGGATCAAGCATTATAATCACTTTATCAAATACAGGAGTAGTGAGCGTATACTCAGGAACTCCTGGGCAGTCAGGATATAATCCCATCATGCTCCATATAGCCCAAGCAGACATCGTACCAGTATCATCATTTCCAGGGATACCCGCGGGTTTAGAAGTAAAATACTTAGCGAGTAAGCGATGCACCTCCTTTTGTGTCCGCCATTCTTCTCCTTTAAAATAGCTAAAAAGGTATGGATAAGCAATATCGGGCTCATTGGCAGGATCATAAAGCCCTTCATCAAAAACTCGCTGAAGCTTATCTACAAAAGCTCTCTCTCCTCCCATCAGTCGAGCCAGACCTTTCACATCGTGTGGAACATAAAAGGTGTAATTCCATGCATTTCCTTCATGAAAGCCGGGACTAGGCTCAAAGTTTTCGCCTTCAAGCGGATTAAAAGAAGAATAGAATTTCCCATTAGAAAGTAAAGGACAGAATGTGCCATATTTATCGTTGTAATAATGTTTATATCCCATCGAACGATCATAAAACAGTTTGGCATCTTTCTTTTTACCTAAAGCAGCAGCGAAACGAGAGAGTGCATAATCGGCTATATAATATTCTAAGGCATGTGAAACCGAATTATCATATTGCTCGCGCAATGGGACATATCCCAAAGTCAGATAATCATCATTATCCGGGCGCATCAGATTTTCTTTTCCCGAAAGAGTTGCAGATTTACGCATTGCCTCATAAGCCTGTTCCACATCAAAGTCTCTCAATCCTTTCATCCAAGAGTCGACGATCATCGGAATGCTGGGATCTCCCTCCATAGTGAGCGTCTCGCGACCGTACAACTCCCATTTAGGCAGCCAACCATGCTCTTGATACATCCCCAACATACTTCGTATCATCTGCATCTGCCGCTCAGGGTAGACCAAGGTCAATAGCTGATGAAGATTCCGATAGGTATCCCATAAAGAGAATACAGTATATCGATTACCTTTTGCGGTTAGCACTTTGTCGCTTTCCATTGCCGGATATTCTCCGTTTACATCTTGCAAAATATTAGGATGAATCAATGTATGATAGAGTGCCGAATAAAAAATGACTTTTTGATCAAAGGTTCCACCTTCTACACGTATTCGGGAGAGGTCACTATCCCAACGGACACAAGCCGCCTTATGCACAGAATCAAAATCACAAACAGCTTGTTCGCTCTCCAAATTCAAGCGAGCATTCGCAATACTAACAAACGAGACTCCCATTTGTACCTCTATCTGTTCACCTTCCTCGACTTCAAAAGAAAAAAAAGCACCAATATCATCTCCGGCTATATCTTTCCGATAATTAGTGTAAAGTTTATTTTTGCCACTATCGCTATCCCATGCAGCCTCAGCAGTCATAGCACGTTGTTTCTTCCAGTAGCCACTACTCTGAGGTTTCTTATTTATCCTCATCACAAAATAGACAGGAAATACCGCTTGAGGATTATAGCAGAATGTGCCGAGCAACTTCATACCTTCGACTTCATGGTCATTTACCCGACGCATGTAAGCTCCGCTTTCGTTGGTCAACCCTTCGCCAAGATTCAACAAAAGATGGGCCTCACCTTTAGGAAAAGTGAAGCGAGCAATACTTGTGCGAAGAGTGGCAGAGACCTCCGTTTTGATGCCATACTTAGTCAGATAGTTACTATAATAACCGGGCAATGCTTGCTCTTGAGAGTAGCGACTACCATACGTTTTATAATCAACATTCAATTTTCCTATTGTGGGCATCAACAACAGAGAGCCCAAATCGGGACATCCCACTCCACTAAGATTGACATGGGAAAAACCGGTAAAATAACAATTGGTATATTCATAAGGGGCAGACCACCAACGGGCGTCTTTATCGTAAGTGTTATCGGTTGAGCCCATCACATTAAAAGGGACTACAGACATCATTCCGTTGGGGCAAACGGCTCCAGGGTTAGTCGTTCCGAAATTAGTCGTACCGATAAAAGGGTTCACATATTGGATAAAGGGGAAGCCATCTCCTCCCTTTCCATAAGAAAAGAGAAAGAAGATGGCCAGTGTGTTAGTTAATAAAAAACGTTTCATGGTCGATTAGCCATATATATTATATAATACTTGTACGTTTCGTGAAATCAATAATCTCAGGGATATAGCCAAATGCGATGCCTGTCACCGTATCAGCACATCCATAATAAATGGCAATGCGACCTGTCGACTGATCATGAAGTGCAGAACAAGGGAAGCATACGTTAGGCACATCACCCATGCATTCATACTGTCTCTGAGGGGAGAGAAGATAGGGACCTGAACGATATTTGACCTTCCAAGGTTCATCCAAATCGAGCAATGCCGAGCCAAAACTGTATACAAAACCATTGCAAGAAGCAAGTACGCCGTGATAAATCAATAACCAGCCTTCGGAAGTCTCTATCGGAATAGGTCCCGCGCCAATTTTAGCACACTGCCAAGCGCTTACTTCAAATTCGGCAGGTGACATCACGTGTCGATGTTTGCCCCAATATTCAAGGTCAGGAGATTCACTATAAAAAATATCGCCGAAAGGAGTATGTCCATTGTCACTCGGGCGACTAAGCATGGCGAAGTTGCCGTTTATTTTGCGTGGAAACATGACTCCATTACGATTGAAAGGAACGAACGCATTTTCTAACTGATAGAAAGTATCAAAATCAAAAGTATAAGCCACCCCTATCGTGGGACCGTGATAACAGTTGCACCAAGTAACATAATAACGATCGTCAATGAAACAGACACGGGGATCATAACCGTAGATCCACTCTCCTACTTCCGGATCATTGCATTCAAAAGTCAACTGTTCTTCATTGATGTGCCAATGAATGGCATCTTTGCTAAAACCAACGTGTAAACGCATCCTGCGATTCGTGTCATCACAGCGAAAAACTCCGGCATACCCCTCTTTGAAAGGAACAACCGCACTATTGAAAATACTATTGGAGGTTGGCAATAAATCACGTGGTATGACAGGATTAGCTGAACAACGCCAAATGACGTCTTTGCAATCTTCGGGCCGTTCTTCCCAAGGCATATCCGGCAGTGATGTACCGATAATTTCGATCTCTTTCATAATTTCATTAAAGTTAATTTCAAGAAGCGTACTAAGGCGCTTTGTATATAATACAACTCAATAGAAGAAACTACTAACTGCTTTCAGAAAAAAATGAAAGCAAATACATAAAAATAAGAACTTTCATCATCTTTACTTTCCATCATCATACGTAAACGGCACCAACCAAGTTATTATAAAGGCAGGAATAGTGGCTATCAAAACCCAAACAAAGAAATGTTGATAACCTAGCCAATCACTAAGATAACCACTCATCATGCCCGGAATCATCACGCCAAGATTCATAATGCCTGTGGCAAAAGCATAATGAGCCATTTGATGCTTACCAGGAGCCACCTGCTGCATCATGAACAAAGTCAGTCCAACAAATCCAAAACCATATCCTAAATATTCAAAAATGATGGCTATACTTACAATAGGCAAATTAGAAGGTTGATATAGAGCCAAAAGGAAATAGACAAAAAAAGGAATATTAAATGCACAACAAAGAGAGAATAATGTTTTTCTTAATCCTCGGGCAGAGATGTAATAACCTGCTAAAACAGAGCCTAGTATAAAAGCGGCAGCTCCGAAAGTGCCATAGATAAGTCCAATATCCTTAACAGGCAGCCCCAAGCCACCATTTTCAACAGGAGCTTTAAGAAACAGAGGAACAATCTTCATAGCATATCCTTCAGCAAAACGATAAAGTATGATAAAGACGATATACCAATAGATGTGCTTCTTGGCAAAAAAAGAACAAATAACCTCCCATAAAGCTCGCAAACTATCTTTGATCGTCATAATATGGCTATCGTTGACTCCTCCCGAAGGTAGCATACGCATGTGATAGATACTCAAAGAAATCATTAAAAGGGCACAAATACCCATAATAATCATCCAAGAATGCAACACTCCAAATGTTTCCTTTAAGGAACCTGCCAAGTAAACCAGACCACCATTAGCAAGAATCTTCGCCAAATTATAGAAAGCACCTTGCCAACCAATATACTTAGCCTGCTGACTCGTATTCAGTTCGGAAAGATAAACCCCGTCTCCTGCTATATCGTGAGTCGCCCCACTAAAAGCAATGATACCCATTAAAGCAATGGCATAACAAAAGAAATCAGGCAAAGGGAGCGATAAAGCCACCAAAGCAAAAGCTGTACCTGTCACAATTTGAGTAATGACTACAAAGTATTTCTTTGTTTTAAACATTTCCAGAAAAGGGCTCCATAGCGGTTTCAAAGTCCAAGGCAACATAATTAATGAAGTCCAAAAAGCAATTTGAGCATCGGAAACTTCCATATCGGAAAACATTAAAACCGATACCATCGAAAGAACAACAAAAGGAAGCCCCATAGCAAAATAAACAGTGGGTACCCAATGGACTGGATTCGTCTTTTTCATTTGCATAGCAATTTATATCGTTAGATAAAAGTATTAGAAATCGTTTTTTCTTTTCATAAGTAGGTTTATCAAAAAACAATCGTACACAGCAACTGCAACTAACACCCCTACTTATATTCATATTACAACTGAACCGAAGCGATCACTAACTACCAATATCATAAAAAACGTGAACTCGCAGACAAAGCTGTGAGTTCACGCTACTTTATTATCAATAAAAAAGATTGTTATAAGAGTATAGAAAGCTGAAGAGAAAAGAGACAAGTGATTTTTATCTAAAGCTTTTAAACTGTAAGTAGACAGCAGAGGATATCAAAAAAACAAAACCCTCAAATAAGGATAGGTAGGTCTAGATTAATTAAATTCCAAACCGAACTCTTCCCTTAGCGCAATCAATGCATCATTTTTCTGAGCCATCATCTGGTATTTTTCCACTTTGCCAAAAGGACGAATATTTTCATTCGCTTCGCTGATGCGCAAAGACAGAGTAATCTTGCTATTTTTCAATTGCTGCCTCAAATGAGCTTGAATATTTCGCAAAATGGCATTAAAATCTTTTGCTATTAATTCATTATCTACTACAATTTCACAATTTATATCATCAAGTTTCACCACTTTAATGTTTTGCATACGCATTGCAACCGATTTCTGTTCAAGAGGCAAGCGACTAGCATATTCTCTCCAATAGTAGTTCACATCATTTTCATTAAAAATGTAATCTTCTTCCGGAGCTTTATTAGCTGTTTCAGGAGCCTCTTTAGAAACCGGAGTCGACTTAGTTTCGCCTCCTCCATTTTTCAGTTTCTTTATAGAAAGTCCAATGCTGGAACTTTTCATCACAGGAACTTTTCTCTCTTCCCGAGCATGAGACTGTGCATTTAGGATGGCCTGAGGCATACCGGTCGGTGAAGTTGTAGCTTGTGCAGAAGAGGGAGCAGCACTAGCAGAAGTTGGTGTCTGATGTGCGCCCTGAGGTTGAGGTCTTGCCGAAGCATGTTGACTCTGAACAGGCTGAGATTGAGATTGTTGAGTTTGCTGAACTCCTTGCGCCTGGGGTTGCTGAGCTACCTGAGGAGAATGAAAGACGGGTTTTAAAGCTTTTTTAGGGCTACGCCCATGAGCTTCATCATCTTCCACTTCAGTAAGCTGAGCAATTTGGATCAAGGTCAATTCTACCAACAAACGCTTGTTCTTGCTCACTCTGTAATTCAAGTCACAATCATTGCAAAGTTTCATTGCACGATACAAAAAAGGTTGTGGGCATTTTTGCGATTGCTCCTGATAGCGCTGACGAATGCTTGCCCCTACTTCGAGTAATGGCAATGTCAAAGGATCTTTACTTACTAGAAGATCACGGAAATGAGAAGCTAAGCCAGTAATAAAATGGCTACCCTCAAAACCCTTATTTAATATATCATTAAAGAGAGCCAGTACTTCCGGCACCTTATTCCCCAAAAAAGAATCAGTCAACTTAAAATAATATTCATAATCGAGCACGTTCAGATTCTCAATCACACTCTGATAAGTGATATTACCACCAGTAAAACTCACCACTTGATCAAAGATAGACAAAGCATCACGCATACCTCCATCAGCTTTCAACGCAATAACATTCAAAGCTTCCGGCTCAGCTGTTATGCCTTCTTTGGAAGCAACATAAGTTAAATGATTTACTGTATCTTCTACTGTAATTCGATTAAAGTCATAAATCTGGCAACGAGACAAGATGGTTGGCAAAATTTTATGCTTTTCAGTAGTAGCCAAAATAAAAATAGCATGATGAGGAGGCTCTTCAAGCGTTTTCAGAAAAGCATTAAACGCAGAGGTTGACAACATGTGTACCTCATCAATAATATAGACCTTATATTTACCTATCTGTGGCGGAATACGCACTTGCTCCACCAACTGACGAATGTCATCAACCGAATTATTAGAAGCGGCATCTAGTTCATGAATATTATATGAACGCTGTTCATTAAATGCCACGCACGATTCACACTCGTTACATGCTTCCCCTTCAGGCGACAGATGCATACAGTTTATCGTTTTAGCAAAAATACGCGCACAAGTAGTTTTACCCACTCCTCTAGGTCCACAGAACAAATAAGCATGAGCCAATTTCTGTGTAGCAATCGCATTCTTTAATGTTGTAGTAAGAGCTATTTGCCCCACGACAGATTCAAAAGTGGAGGGACGGTATTTGCGGGCAGATACGATATAATTCTCCATAACTAGGAACTCTCTGTTTTTCAGTTTTTGCAAATGTACATAAAAAAAAGTTTTATGAAGTAAGTTTTAAGTTAGAAGTTTTATCTTTGCAATATCAACTAATGCAATCATTCGTAACTTGTAAACAGAAGGTATGGACAAGCTAACTTCAATCTGGAATTTCATCCGCAGGCATAAATACCTCATCATCACAGGAGTATTTGCAGTTATTATTGGGTTCCTTGACGAAAACAGTATTATTCGGCGTATAGGATATGAACGTGAGATAAACCATTTGCAAACAGAGATAGAAAAGTATCACTCTGAATATGAAGAGAGCACTAAACGTTTGAAAGAGATCAATAACAACCCTGAAGCCATCGAAAAAATAGCTCGAGAAAAATATCTGATGAAGAAACCCAACGAAGACATTTACGTATTTGAAGAAGATAAAAAATGAATAAATTAATACCCGCACTTTTCATGACCGGAGCGATATTGGTACTCATCGGTGCCACGCTATTCATCACCAAATGGGCTCCGGCTCCTTATATTTATACTATTGGAGCAGGGTTTGTAGCTTTGGCTCAAATAAACACTCCATATAAAGGGAGCAATAAGATCACTAAAAGACTACGGATACAACAGATATTTGGTGCTTTACTACTAGTGGTAACAGGACTTTTCATGTTTACCACACATGGTAACGAATGGATAGCTTGCCTATGCATCTCGGCAGTATTAGAGCTTTATACATCTTTCCGCATTCCACAAGAAGAAGAAAAAGAGAAGCATCAACAAGAACAATAATCTCATTATCCTAAAAGACAATATACAAAGATGGCGGCACTAAATAAATAGCGCCGCCATCTTTATATATTCAAATGAATAAATTTATTTCTTTAAAGCAGGAGTATATCTAGCATTCAAACCTTCAACTATTTCCTTAGTTATGTTATAAGTACTATCAGCATAAAGGAGATTATCAAAACCTGTATTACTAATAATCATGCTATATCCTTTCGTTTTATTATATTCCTTTAGAAAAGAGTTAATAGAATCACGCAACTGCAAACTATTCTTTTGATTTTCAGCAGACAGTTCATTAGTCAAGCGAGTCTGTAAATTTTGCAAGTCCTTTTGCTTTTTTGTCAGACGAGCATGTTCTTGTTCCGCTCTATCACGGCTAACAAATGCATTATTCTGCAACTTTCGTTGAAAATCCTGAGCCTCAGTATCCAGTTCACGAGCTTTTTGATTCAGGGTAGCTCTGATGTTTTCCTCTTTTTTCATCATAGCTTCATTCAAATCATTCCAAAAGTTGTATTGAGTAAGCAAAGTATCTATTTCAACATAAGCTATCTTCATGCCCGACTTAGCCATTGCCTCGTTGGTAACAGGCTCCGCCTTTTTATCTGCTTTACCCGCACATTGAGCAAATAAAACAATTGCTGCAATAGCTAAAAATCCGCTGATGAGGTAGTTTGTTCTCTTCATAACTTATAAAATATGGTTTTTAATTTAATTAGTTTATACTATCATTAAGGTTTTGCTCAACATCGGCAAATGAAAAACGAGGCTTGTTCTGAGCTTCTCTGTCTTGAGACTGAGCACAGCTAATTCCTCTTTCCTTTAATGCAGCGTTTCCACTAACATGTCCGTTAGGAAACTTACCTCCTCGCACAAAAAAGACTTTTAAGCCTAATAATCCGAGAGAGATAGCAACAATTAACAAAGTTATCAGTATAGTATTAAGCATTTCTATTAATTTTGTGGATGCAAATATATGCTTTTGTATGGAGTACTCCTTGTTTTTTTGGATAAAAAAAAGAAAAAGGGTGATACTCTGGGGCCATTTTTAACCATATTTAGTAGTAAAGAGTTAAAAATATAAAGATACAGAGCATATCTATAACAATGCAATTACTAAATGAAGGAATAAGACAAAGAAAATAACTTAATATAAAATTTAGCTTAATATAAAATTCTTAAAAAGAAAAATAATGGAATTATCAGATTTAAAACCAAGCGCCGTATTTTACTATTTCAACGAGATATGTAAAGTGCCACGCCCTTCTAAAAAAGAAGAAAAAATAATCGCTTACTTAAAAGCTTTCGGAGAAGAACATAAGTTAGAAACCAAAATAGACGAGGCTGGAAATGTATTAATTAAAAAGCCTGCTACTGCTGGAAAAGAAAATCTTAAAACAGTAGTGCTACAGTCGCACGTCGACATGGTATGTGAAAAGAACAATAACGTAACACATGATTTCCTCACCGACCCGATAGAAACAGAGGTTGACGGAGAATGGTTGAAAGCGAAAGGAACAACGCTAGGTGCCGACAATGGAATCGGAGTTGCTACAGAATTGGCTATTCTTGCCGCCAACGACTTGGAACACGGCCCGCTGGAATGTCTGTTTACTGTTGATGAAGAGACCGGACTAACCGGAGCTTTCGCTCTGAAAGAGGGTTTTATGAATGCAGATATTTTGCTCAACCTTGATTCAGAAGATGAAGGCGAACTGTTTATCGGTTGCGCAGGAGGTATTGATTCAGTTGGAGAATTCTCCTATAAAGAGGTATCTGTACCTGAAGGGTATTTCTTCTTTAAAGTAGAGGTAAAAGGATTAAAAGGCGGACACTCAGGGGGAGACATCCACTTGGGAAGAGGTAATGCCAACAAAATACTAAACCGTTTTTTGAGTCAAACAGCCCAGAAATACGACCTGTATCTTTGTGAAATAGACGGAGGTAATCTGCGCAATGCCATTGCTCGTGAAGCACATGCTGTATGTGCCGTTCCTCACGATGCAAAAGAGTTGGTGAGAGTTGACTTAAACTTATTCATTGCAGACCTTGAAAATGAACTATCTGTTATAGAGCCTGATTTAAAATTAGTTCTACAATCAGAAACTTCACGCAAGGTTGCCATAGATCAAGACACCAGCGCGCGTTTGTTCAAAACGTTATATACCATGCATCATGGAGTATTTGCCATGAGTCAGGAAATTCCTGGATTAGTTGAAACATCAACAAACCTGGCATCAATTAAGATGAAAGAGAACAACATCATAAAGGTAGAAACAAGCCAACGCAGCTCTATCCTTTCTGCCCGAAACGATATGGCTAACACCGTTCGTGCAGCCTTTGAATTGGGAGGAGCTAAAGTATCTTATGGTGACGGATATCCTGGATGGAAACCGAATCCGCATTCGGAAATTTTGGAAATAACTGCAGCATCCTACAAACGTCTATTTGGTGTTGAAGCTCAAGTGAAAGCAATACATGCCGGATTAGAATGTGGATTGTTTCTTGACAAGTATCCTACCTTGGATATGATTTCGTTCGGACCAACCCTCACCGGTGTACACTCTCCTGACGAAAGAATGAACATCCCTACAGTAGAGAAATTCTGGAAACATCTAATCGATGTACTAGCTCATATTCCTGCTAAGAAATAAGCGAAATAGCTTAAAAATACAATCCTCTTATTCGTCCTTTTTTAACAAAAGAAAGGATAGAATAAGAGGATTGTTCTATCTAAAATTTAGCATGAAAAAGACTGCAAATCCGACTAGACAGGATAGATAAAAGAAAAAGCGAATAATCTGTTTAACTTGCAAACATCAAAACGGCTCATCCTACCAAACTGGGATAAGAGAACTGTTCTATTTTAAAGACGTAAAGTGTAAGAATAAAAATGAATAACAAAGGGCATCGAAGAGTGCTAACTGCATGCATACTGCTAGTTGCAGCAAGCACCTTGGTAAATGCACAAAGCAAGCGAGTTCCGTTTCGCGTGATGTTTTGGAATGTAGAAAATCTGTTCGACTGTAAGCACGACTCACTAAAGAATGATTATCAGTTTTTACCTACCGCTATGCGAGTTTGGAATCACCGTCGGTATAGAAAGAAATTGGTAGACATCGCTCGCACCATTACTGCTGTTGGTGAATGGACACCTCCGGCGTTAGTGGGACTATGCGAGGTAGAGAATGACAGTGTAATGAGAGATCTCACACGCTACTCCCCTTTGAAACAAGAAGAATATCAATATATCATTACTCATTCTCCCGACCGCCGAGGTATTGACGTGGCTTTATTGTATCAAGAAGGACGATTCAAATTGCTCCAAAGGGAAGCAATCCGTATTCCTTATTCAGGAAAACATCAATATCCGACCAGAGATATTTTACATGCCACGGGGTTAGTGAGTCATAAAGATACTTTAGATGTTTTTGTGGTGCATCTACCTTCACGCCTTGGAGGTCAAAAAGCATCTGAGCCCAACCGCATCCATGTTGCCCGAATTTTGAAGCAGAGTGTCGACCGTTTGTTTGCCAACCGTCTGCATCCCAAAGTTCTGATTATGGGCGACTTTAATGACTATCCCGACTGCCGTTCTATCACAGAGATACTCGGTGCAATTGCCCCTCCCACACATCCCGAGCCTTTACATTTGTACAACTTATTGGCTAATAGAGCTAAAAAGCGTAATTACGGTTCCTATAAATACAAAGGAGAATGGAATCTGCTCGACCAACTCATTGTATCGGGCACATTGCTCAACCCTGAGAATCATTTTAGCACCAACGAGAAGAAAGCGCAAATAGTCCATTTGCCCTTCTTACTAAAAGAAGATGAAAAATATGGCGGAAAAGAGCCATTCAGAACATATAACGGAATAAGATATCAAGGCGGTTTTAGCGACCACCTGCCCGTGTTCGTGGACTTCTAGCATCTGCGAAATGAGCCTCTAAAGGCGTATCCAATTGAACAATTATCCAGCGTGCACGGCGCATATACGCAGCATGCACGAAAGATATGTTCCCCGTGCGCGTTCAGTTTGCTTAACAAGTAGCAACCACCGAAGCATTAGTAAAGCAACTTTAAAAAATTGCAAAAGAAGAGGCAAATAAGCAGTATCCTCTCAATTTGAAGTAACAAAATACAAGTTAGGCCATCTCAATAAAGAATGAGACGACCTAACTTTACAATGAAACAGTAGGAAATATTTTTTAAGGCAGATAGACTCCTGACATAGTGCGTACATGTGTTGTCATCTCCCCATCAGGTTTGAGTTCTATCACACGTCCACCACGCTCTAGAGAGCCGTAAGAATTAAAGCCTGTTTTGCGCCCATAGCACAACTTGATTCCGCCCAATGTGCCCACAAAATCATTATTGTGATCATGCCCTACAAAAGTAGCTTTGACATCTTTCTGTTTCATAAAAGCGAAAAACAAACCGCTATTTACTGCTGGAGAACAAACTTGTTCTGTTTTATTTCCAGGAGTCGATTTTTGCAAACGCACATATTCGTACTCCGGCACTGGGATATGAAAGAAAGCCAACGCAGGAACCACTCTATCTTCTCTTTCTTTTATCTTGTTACTTTGATCTACATACCAATTTATCTGACTCTTCTTAACCCAATCATAATAACCCAATGTAGAATCATTGGTATAAGCATTAGAATCAAAAAGATAAAGATTCCATAAATCCTTCTTGCCTTTAGAGTCAAAAATGGGCAGCACACAATTACCTACTCCGTCAATTCCCCTTCCGGCATCCGTAGTCAGATTATAAGGGTTCTTCATTAGATATTCCAATATTTTCTCTTTTGGTAAATCAGTCTCTGTATCATGATTACCGAAAGTAACGGCAAACGGAATTTTACGCTCTTCTATTGGTACGAGCAAATCGTCCCAACCTTTAAGAACTCCCTTAGAAACCACTACATCTCCTGTAAAAATGACCATATCAGGCTTTTCGGCATCCAGTACCGCACGAATCACCATCAATGTGCTATCATTTTTCAACTTAGACTTTGCTGCGGTATTCCAATGAACATCGGTAAATTGTACTATTTTGAAATTACCGTTTTTAAACTTCAAAACAGGTGGGTTAGCTGCAATAGCAAAAGCAGCAACTGCTAAAAATAAAATAAAAAACTTCGTTCTCATAATTATTATTTCTTTTAATATAAAACATTATTTATTCCACCATGTGGCATCACTAATTCTATCTTGACCAGAGAATTGTCTCTGCAAAGCAGCTTTCACATTTTCAGTATTGTTATTATACTCATCTTGAGGATACATCCATCGGTTAGGAACATCAACACCTGCGGGACGACGCAAGGCAGGATAGCCTGTGCGCAAATAGTTAAAGAAGGATGTCCACATTCCTTGAAAGAAAGAGGGTATATAACGTTGCTCTATGATCCGTTGAATCTTTTGTTCAGCAGTAAGTGAAGAAGAGAGCTCTACTTCAGGCAATGACAAGTAAGTTGCTGCTGCAGCTTCTGTCAAGTAAGCTTCATAGCCGGATGCGTAAGTTTCATAAAACTTAAACGATGCCTTTACCGCGTTTTGATAATGTGCAGACGCATCTCCCGAAATCCAGCCTCGTACTACTGCTTCAGCCAAGATTAACTCTTGCTCGCTATAGCCCATCAAGATCAGAGGCTCATTCGTTGGACTAGCATAGAAACGAGGGTTCGGTTTTGATATTTTTCCAGCAACAGCTTTAGCATTTACCTTAGCATAAGCAGCAGCAGGGTCTCCGCCATCATAACTGCTAAAATCATCAATAGCCAGACCAGCATCTTTCGCATTTTTTGTCTGTGTGCAGAAAGTGAACAAGCGAGGATCTTTTTTCTGTGCTAACAATGCTACAAAAGTAGAGTCCATATACATACCCGAGCCAAAAGAGCTACTATTGAACTCCGGATAACGATTACCTTCTTGATTGAGGAAAACCAATTGTGCATTATCCGAAGGCGAAGTCATCAACGGAGAGGAAGATACTATGGCAGCAAAATCTTGTTTGATCGTGCTAGAAGCATCGTCAGCATGTTTGCTAAGGGTAAGCAATACTTTCAGGCGAAAAGCATTAATCGTTTTTCTCCAAGCAGCAAGATTGCCACCAAAAATAATATCACCGCTCAAAGCGTCTTTTTCGGCAGCCAACATTTCATCAGCCATCTTCAGCTCAGCAAGAATACCTGTAAACACGCTCTCTTGCGTATCATAGACAGGAGTATATTTGTCTTCGCTTTCACCTTTCAGAGCATCTGAATAAGGGATATCTCCAAAAGTAAGCGTCAGTTTATAGAAATACCATGCCCTAAAAAAGTGAGCCAAAGCAACATAACCTTTTGCACTGATTTTTTCTGCTTCCTCTTGCATCTTATTCACATTTCTCAAATCAGAATAGTAGGAGAAAGAGCCACGTGTCCATTTATAAAACTGTTCACTGTTCTCACCATCCGATTGTACCAAACAGTGCATTGCATATAAAGGACTGGTGCCAGTCTCACTAAAAGCCTCCCAACAAACATTCGTTAATAAAAGCTGGGGATGAGTTTGCTCTACTTTATTCGGATCAGTATTCATATCTCCAAAGCTATCGCAAGCTGAAAGAGTCAATACCATCAAAAGGAAAATATATATATTCTTTTTCATTATTCTTATTTATTGGTTCGGATTAAAATTTAGCTGTAGCACTAAGCCCTACATAGCGCGAAGAAGGATCTTGTAAGTCACTATCCGATGGTCCAAAATCAGGGTCAAGATAAGGTATTTTTTTCAAGACTAAAAGATTATTGCCAAAGAGAGTTAAATCAAGCCCTTTAAATATTTTCTTCCCAATCATGTTTGTGATGTCGTAGCTAATGGCAACACGACGCAACTTGAGGTATGTTCTTTTAAAAGTATTTGCGAACTCTTTGCTCTCCTTCTCTGTAACCGCAGCACGATATGGATAGTTTTGCGACCAACTTTGCCAACTTACAGCAGTGGTGTTTTCTTCGTAAGTACGTGTATCCGAAATCACATTGCCATTCACGTCTCGTTCCAATTTACCACCTGTTACAACTACCCCATTGGGCACATAGACGTATTTTCCAGCTGCATATTCGGCATCACGCCAGGTTACCGATTTAGGATGTTTCCCAGCCCACCACATCTTTTGATGAGTCTTCGATATCAGCGTACCGCCTATTACCCCATCAAAATCTACATTAACACGAACTTTATCTATTTTTATCACATTTTGAAAGCCAAAACGCACATCAGGATCTGCATTGCCTACTTTAGCTACATAGCTATCTTTTATCGGCATACCTTTAGCATCTAAGATCAGTCGCCCGTCAGCACTTTTCTGCCATACAGTAGCGTAAATGGCATCTGTACGATCACCAACTTTCAAATTACCATATGTAGGCATATCCCCATAAATCTTCGTTAGTTTACGTACACTAGTAGTCCAGTTGCTCGTAAACTTCCAACTAAATTTTCTACTTCTAATAGGCTCTGCTCCCAACATGATTTCCAAACCATTCGTTTTGCTTACATTACCGTTTACTTTGCGAGAAGTATATCCTGATGCTTCAGATATAGGTAGATTAATAATCTGGTTCTCATCAATAACATGATAGTATGTAAGGTCCAAGCTAATACGGTTTTTCATAAACGATGTAGAAAGACCAACTTCATAAGAGGTCGTTTTCTGAGGCTTAATATTAGGATTAGTCAAACTAGACGGATACGTCACAGATGGGGTAGATCCGTAGAGTGTACTATTGGCATAAGTAGAAACAATGCTATAAGGATCAAGATCGCTTGAAACAACCGCCCATGAGCCATGTAGTTTCAAATAATCTACAGCCTTTGGCAATGTTACATATTCAGAAACTAATGTACTGAGTGCTACCGATGGATAAAAATAAGAATTATTCTTCTTTGGTAAGGTAGACGACCAGTCATTACGGCCTGTAACCGTTAAGAAGAAAGCATTGTAGATATCTAAATTAGCCATACCATAAACACTATTCACGGCTTTCTCAATCAATGAGTTAGTAGCATTCACAGGGCCCTGACTATTACTTAGATTATAAACAAAAGGAACAATAAGTCCATCCGTTGTTTGATATTCCTTTTGGTATCTCTTATAAAAAGAAGACATACCACCATTCAGGGTAAAAGATAAATCACGAGAGAAAGCATGTGAATAAGTAGCTAGCAAATCTGCATCAATATTAAGCTGACGAGTATTCCAATCTTTATAATCGCCATTGCGTGAATCTCCATAATTCATATAAGACTTAGGAACATTCATGTCTTCAAATAGCATTTGAGAACGACCTGAAGCGCGCCCTTGCAAACTGAATTCAGGCGTGATGTCCCATCTCAACTTTGCCTGTCCATTTATAACATCTCTATTATGCTCCTGCGTCATATCATACGCCATAAAATAAGGGTTGTTATACCAAGCATAGTTATAGTTTGCTTGCACATATCCCGGTTGGTCTACACGATAAAGATGCTTCTTTAACTCACGTATATCCACGTCATCGCTCATCCAAAGCATGATGGTATACATGTGATTTTTGGGACCATAACCATAGCGAGGATAGTTAGGAGAATAAACTTTATTATAAGCCAAGTTAAGATCGAGTGTAAGATTATTCGTTAAGTTATAATTGTGGTTAAAGGTGATGCCCCCCGTGTTGACACTTGTATTGGGTACCTGTCCACGTTGGTTGGCATAACTACCAGACACATATGTATTTGATTTCTTACCTTTGTATGCCACAGAAAAATTGGCTTTCGTAATAATACCCGTCTGCAAAAACTCCTTTAAATTATCATGCTGTTCAAAGGCGATAGGCACACGTTCATAGAGTGAACGATCATCATAAATAGAGCCTTTCACATTACCCCACCAGTCAATCGTTTCACCGGTGTTCTTGTTGCGTATCGGACTATTCCATTGTTTTACTTTCAAACCTGGGACGAATTTGGGTCCCCAAGTCATATCTCCATCCGAGATACCACCATCAGCCCCATCCCAAAACTCATATTTCCCTTCCGAACCACTACCATATTGGTTCTGTGTCTTCGGGAAAACAGTAAATCCGGCTGAAACCATTGATGAAAGAGAAGCTGTAACTTCAATACCCTCTTTTTTAGCTCGCTTGGTGGTGATAAGAATGGCACCGTTCTTTCCTCTAAAACCATAGAGTGCAGAAGCTGAAGTACCTTTCAACACGTTAATACTTTCTACATCGTCATTAGGGATATCAAACATATCCGATTCAACAGGAATCCCGTCAACGACAATTAGTGGCGTCTTACCACGCAGTGAAAAAGTCGGTGCCTGAAAGATTCCGGTTGGGTTCGTCACACTTAAACCAGCAACCTGACCAGATAACGCATTACCTAAATTAAGTGAATGGGATTCTTCAATTGTTTGTGAACTGACTTGCTGAGTGGTATATCCCAATTTCTTTTTCTGCTGTTTAATCCCCACAGCTGTTACCACCACCTCGTCTAATTCGGCGGCCTCTTCAGACATCGTAACATCAATATGTCTCTTTTTACCTACAACAATTTCTTGAGTAACCATACCTACAAACGAAAATGAGAGCGTTGAGGCAGGTGGTACATTAATAGAATACTGTCCATCAACTCCCGTCACTGATAGAATAGATTTATTCACTACCCTTATAGTAACTCCAGGAATAGCCAGGCCTGATTTATCGACAACAACCCCTTTTACCAATATTTGGGCACAAAGAGAGGTCAGTCCTAGGAATAAAAGACTCGCTAAGAATAATAATCTAATTTTCATTTATCACTAATTTAATTAATAGATATTCATTTAATAAATACTTTTTACCTTTACTTTATAGAAGAGAGATAATTGTGCATCCGCATTTTTTCTGTTTTTTTGCAATGCATCTTCAAAACTGATTGTAGATTCAGTATCTACAGCAGCTAACGCCACATTTAGAACTTGAATAAAATTTTCCCGAGCCTGATTTAAAGGAACAATTCCTTTTTTGACTTTTTTCTTGAGATCCTTTTGAATGTTAGTTAACGCTTTATAGATAGCAGGCTTCTTCAATACAATGCGAGTTTGCGGATCACCAGGAACGATCTGTTCTCTAGTGAAATACAATGATTTTACTAACTGAAGCATACATCCCACCTTTCCTCCAAAAGTATGATTAGCTTCAGCCTGTTCTTCGGCAGAAAATTCTTGAGAAAGACCTAAATAAAACTCCCAACTTTCGCTATTAGAATTAGAAGATAAAGAAGTACTATGCACAGTACTTTTATTTGATGAGGTTCTGTTACTATTTATAGCCAGCTCATTCCCTTTTTGAGCAAATAGAACAGGAGAATAAAACAATATGACCAATAATAAAAAACAATGTCTATTCATAATCTCGTTATTTTTGATGCTGCAAAATGACATAAAAGAGATGTCATTACCGTTAAGACAAGATTACGATTTTTATGCTTTAAAAGTCTTAGTTTATCTATATTAACAATATAAAGAGGAAAACAAAAGGCGCTAAAATGCAAAAAGCCGACGTATTGTAGAATACGTCGGCTTTTATCAAATATGATTCTAAGTAATTAATTTTATAAAAAAAGTGTGATCCTTTTACAAAAATAAAATAGAAATTATCCGTTCACTTTCTTATAATCTTCCAAAAATTTCTGCAATCCGGAGTCTGTCAACGGATGATTCAACAGCCCTTTAATGGCACTCAGCGGACAAGTAGCCACATCGGCACCGACCTGAACGCAATCCAGAATATGCTTCGTATGACGGATAGAAGCCGCCAATACCTGAGTTTTATATTCATAATAGCGGAACATCTCAACAATCTGTGCTACCAAAGCAACTCCGTCTTCGCCAATATCGTCTAAGCGACCAACAAAAGGAGAAACATAAGTAGCACCTGCTTTAGCCGCAAGCAGAGCTTGTCCCACAGAAAAAACTAAAGTGCAATTGGTGCGTATCCCTCTGCCTGAGAAATATTTAATTGCTTTTATTCCATCACCAATACATGGTACTTTTACAACAATATGAGGATTAAGAGCAGCCAGCTTATTGCCTTCGGCAATAATACCTTCATAGTCAGTGGCAATTACTTCGGCACTGACATCCGCTTGTACAATGTTGCATATCTTCACATAGTGAGCATACTGATTTTCAACCCCTTTAACTCCTTCTTTAGCCATTAATGAAGGGTTGGTTGTAACTCCGTCAAGCACGCCCAAATCATGGGCTTCTTGTATCTGATCTAAATTAGCAGTATCAATAAAAAATTTCATAATATATTTATTTTAATGAATACTAAATTTATATCATAAAACAGACACCTAAGCTAACTTGTTCACCATTAATGAGTAAAAGAAACATCCACCGAAAACTTTCCTGACAACACATTTCAAAGAGATGCCAAAGGCACATTCTAGTTCTCGCTCTTTATCAAAGCTGCAAAAAACACAAGAAGAAAAGGATGATACTTGCTACACCAAAGTATGGATAGCATTCGTAGGAAATATACGGTTATCTAAAAGAACTTGATATTACAATAAGACTCTGCTAAATAAAAAATAAAGATACCCCGAAAACACTTATAACTGCTCCAATCACCTCTTTTACTGTGACTTTCTGCTTAAAAAGAAAATGAGAGGGCCACAAAATAAAGATAGGAGTAAGTGCCATTAATGTGGAAGCAATACCTGCTTCTGTATACTGCACGGCCATCAAAGAGACAGAGACTCCGATAAAAGGACCAAAAATAGTGGCTCCCAAAGCTGCCTTCATCCCTTTTCCATCGCGCATAGCCGTGGGAATTGTATAAAAACGTTTGCCAAGCCACATGACAATAAGAAAACCCGCCGCTCCTGTTATGGCACGAATAAAGGTAGAAGCAAAAGGTAATAAAGCCGTAACGCTCTCCATATCCGCAGGAATAGACGATTCGTAGTAATTCATCCCCACTTTACTTAAAACCAAGCCTACACCCTGCCCCACAGCCGCACCAATACCCAAAAGTACCCCTTTTAAAGGTAGTTTTAAACCAATATGATGGGAAGTGCCTCTATTCAATATCGACATCCCAATACCCGAAAGAGTAATAAGCATACCAATGAGCACTTGAAGAGAGAGATGCTCTTTTAAAATGATCCATCCGGAAACAGCCGCCGCGACAGGAGCGAGTGTCATAAAAAGCTGTCCAAAGCGGGCACCTATCAAAACATAAGCATTAAACAGACAATAATCCCCTAGTACATAACCTACAAAACCAGAAAACGAAAGCCAGAACCAAGTTTTACCATCAGCATAAATAGGATAAGGAACTCCTGTGAAATACCATAATGTAGCACCAAGCATAAGCAAAGACAACAGCAAACGAATCACATTCAGCTGCAATGAACCAATTCGCTTACTCGCTACTTCAGCAAAAAGAGCAGTAGCCGTCCAAGAGACGGCTACCCCAATAGAAAGTACTTCACCAAAATATTGCATTTTGCTATGCTCTTATCAGTTTATTTATTTAAAAAAGAAACGAAGTACGTCGTTAAAGTTCGCCCAAATAAGCAAACCGAATAGCAAGAACATACCCACCATTTGAGCATATTCCATAAACTTATCACTTGGCTTACGGCGTGCCACAATCTCATACAGCAAGAAAAGTACATGTCCACCATCCAAAGCAGGAATAGGAAGAATGTTCATAAATGCCAAGATGATTGAAAGGAAAGCTGTCATATACCAAAATTGATGCCAATTCCATGTCGCAGGGAAAATGCTTCCGATCGTACCAAAACCACCTAACTGCTTAGCTCCTTCTTTGGAGAAGAGATATTTCATATCTCCCACATATCCTTTAAGTGTCTTTACACCTAAAGCGATACCTGCGGGAAAAGATTCAAAAAAGCTATAATTCACTTCCACAGAAGGCAACAGTTTATCGAGATTCGTCTGTGCCTTAACTCCTATTTTAAAGAGAGAATCCGTAGCCACAGATACAGTATTCGTGACTCCGCCACGCACATATCCTACTGTGATGAGATGAGTGTTTACACTATCGGCACTCAAAGTAACCGACTTCTTTCTAAGTGAATCCATCTCATTCATAAAATCATAATAAGCTACAGAGCGACCATTCAACGCTATAATACTGTCGCCAGGCAGAATGCCTGCAGCCTGCGCTGGAGAAGAAGCAAAAACACTGTCAATAACAAAAGGGAAACGATAATAAGCAAAACGCACAGAATCAGCCATCAGGCGTTGCATTATATCTTCAGGAATAGCAATAGAAACTTTTTCTGCGCCGCGCAACACCGTTACTTCACTAGCATTAGCCACTTGGCGCAACATATCTCCATCATAACGAGTAAAGTCCTTACCATCGGCAGACCAAAGAATGTCTCCATCATGAAAGCCTATGGATTTAGCCGTCTCATTAAACTGCATCCCCAAAGCTACTTTCTGCACAGGTACATACGAGTCTCCCCAAGTAAACAAGATCATGGAATATATAAACAAGGCCAAGATGAAGTTAAACAGCACCCCGCCGGTCATAATCAACAAACGTTGATAAGCTGGTTTAGCTCTGAATTCCCAAGACTTAACAGGCTGTTTCATTTGCTCCGTATCCATCGATTCATCTATCATACCAGCAATCTTTACATACCCTCCCAAAGGCAGCCAACCAACACCATATTCTGTATCACTATTTTTAGGTTTGTATTTAAATAGAGAGAACCATGGATCAAAGAATAAGCAGAATTTCTCCACTCTCACTTTAAAAAGTCGAGCAAAAAGGAAGTGTCCACCTTCATGGATAATAACGAGCAGAGATAAACTCATAATAAGCTGTAAGGCACGAATTAAAAATGTTTCCATATTCTAATTTTATTGTTTTTAACCTTGCCATACATCCATCAAGATGCTTTCTTTTGGGCAAGTAGATTTATATTCTATTTATTAATATTTCAAATCATTTCACGAGCAATGCGCCTAGCTTCGCTATCGCTAGCCACGTAATCTTCTAACAAAGGAGATTTAACGTAAGACACTCGCTGCATTGTTCGTTCAATAACGTCACTCATTCCAAGAAAACTTATTTCATCATGCAAGAAAGCTGAAACAACAATCTCATTGGCTGCATTGATGATGCATGGCATGTTTCCTCCTTGATTCATCGCTTCATAAGCCAATGCCAGATTACGAAAACGAGTAGTATCCGGTTGTTCAAATGTGAGATTAGCACATTTAGAAAAGTCCAAGCGTTCAAAAGAAGAATACAGACGATCCGGATACGAGAAAGCATATTGAATAGGTAAACGCATATCAGGAACACCCAATTGGGCCTTGACTGCTCCATCTTCAAATTGTACCATAGAATGAATTACAGATTGAGGATGCACTAGCACTTCTATTTGCTCGGGAGTTACTCCAAACAGCCATTTCGCTTCGATAACCTCAAAGCCTTTGTTCATCATGGAAGCCGAATCAATCGTTATTTTAGCTCCCATTTCCCAATTAGGGTGTTTCAACGCCTGTTCCTTCTTCACCACTGCTAATTCCTCCAATGTAGCAGTACGAAAAGGACCGCCCGAAGCTGTTAGTATTATCTTCTCTATCGGGTTACCAACTTCTCCTGTGAGGCATTGAAAAATAGCCGAATGCTCCGAGTCGACCGGCAGAATAGGCGTTCTATATTGCTGAGCCAAGCTATTAATAAGCTCTCCCGCCACCACCAAAGTTTCTTTATTAGCTAAGGCAATAGCTTTGCCTGCGCAAATCGCCCTAATGGTAGGCTTTAGTCCCGCATATCCCACCATCGCACTCAGTACAATATCGATAGGTGCAGACTCTACTATTTGGCAAAGAGCGTCTGCCCCCGCATACACTTTGATTGGTAAATCAACAAGCGCTTCCTTTAATACCTCATATTTATCTTCGTTAGCTATCACCACCGCTTCGGGATTAAACTTACGAGCTTGAGCAATAAGACTGTCTACTTTATTATTTGCAGTAAGAGCATAGACTTCATAAAGATCAGGATGTTCATCAACCACCTGCAAAGCTTGTGAGCCAATAGAACCTGTAGAGCCTAATATCGCGATTTGTTTTTTCTTTTTTTCTTCCTGAATCATCGTTTCTCCATTTCTTTTAAAAAACAATGTATGTTTCCGGATTCACCGGGCGTCCTTTCTGCCACAACTCAAAGTGCAGATGAGGTCCTGTGGTTAGCGTGCCTGTGTTTCCCACCAAAGCAAGCGCCTCTCCAGCTTTCACTTGTTCTCCTTCTTTTTTCAGTAAAGAAGCACAATGTTTATATATTGATACAAAGTTCTGGTTATGTTGAACCTCAATGACGTAACCTGTTTCAGCAGTGTACGTACTCAAGATCACTGTTCCATCCAACACTGACAATACGCTTTCATTAGGATTGGCTGCTATATCAATTCCGTAATGTCTGGTTGTCGCATCAAAGTGCGATGAAATCAATCCTCTTGTAGGACGGAAGAACAACAAATCATTGGCTTCAGAAGGCGTATTAATAGTGGTAAGATTATATTTTTCTGTATTTTCATATTCATTACGAAAGTCCTCCTCACGCTTCGTACGTTTCATCAGCGAATCTTCACGCATAGCCGTTAGCGAGTCCAAAGAATGAACCGTGTCGACCTCCACTTTTCCACTAAAGATATCCTGTATATTCATGATATACAGTTTTTGTCTGTCAAGTATTTTTTGAAGAGAATCCATTTGCAAGGCATTCTGAACGATTTGGTTTCTGACTTCACTGTTCATATAGCCGGGTAGATAATTACGCAAAGGAGTAAATGTAACAATAGTAGCAGCAATAACAAAAATAACCAAAGAGGCTGCAAAAAGGACAAAAAGACCATTCAGTTTGGATACACGAAGACCCACTACCTCTTCCAACGTATTTTCGTTGATAATAGTAAGTTTGTACTTAAACTTTATATTTTTCCAAAAGACTTTTTTATGCTTTTTACCAGACATCTTATCTATTCAGTAATTTCAATTATTCATCCTCTTCACTCTCCATCTCATCCATATTGAGCAACCCTTCGGGCAGATCAACTAAAATTATTTTTTGATCCTTATCAATACCCTTGATAAATTCTTCATGAGCAGGAATAAGAAGTTCTTCCTCTTCATCATTTTCTAAGATAAACAGCGTATTGGCAGTAGAGGCATCTACTTCTATGATTTTACCCAAATAGCCATGATGCTCATCTTCCATTTGAAATCCAACGAAATAGTTCCAAGAAAGTTCATCAGCTGTGGCAGACTCATTCACATATTTAGTGGGAAAGTAAACTTCTACATTGGTAAATTTGCGGGCAGCTTCCGCCGAATAGATTCCTTCTAGCTTAATCAATGCTGTTGAATCGGAACGAAAACGATATGATTCTATGAAAAAAGGAACTAAAATACCATCCATTGAACAAACAAAATAGTCACAATCCGTACGATCGAACACATCGTCAGTGAAAGTAAACAATAACTCTCCTTGGATACCGTGCGGTTTATTAAATAGCCCTATCTTGTAAACTTCTTCCTCTTTTATCATAAATAATTTATGGGGTTTTAAATACGAGTAATTCGCGCGCCAATGGCATTAAGTCTTCCTTCAATATCCTGATACCCACGATCTATCTGCTCTATATTATGAATGCGACTGGTACCTTCGGCACTCATCGCAGCAATCAATAGAGCGATACCAGCACGAATATCAGGTGAAATCATGTTTCCGCCACGCAACTTAAAATTGTGATTATGTCCAATTACAACCGCCCTATGAGGATCACATAAGATAATCTGAGCTCCCATGTCGATCAACTTGTCAACAAAGAACAGGCGACTTTCAAACATCTTTTGATGAATCAGCACACTTCCCTTAGCCTGAGTAGCAACAACCAGCAACACACTAAGCAAGTCGGGCGTCAAACCGGGCCACGGTGCATCAGCTATAGTCATGATGGAACCATCGATAAACGATTCTATCTCGTAAGAATCCTGAGCAGGAATAAAAATATCGTCTCCCCGTTGTTCAAGCTTAATACCTAAACGGCGGAAACTTTCGGGTATGATTCCCAAATTTTCATAAGACACATTCTTGATGCAAAGTTCGCTGCTGGTCATGGCAGCCATGCCAATGAAACTACCCACTTCTATCATATCAGGCAACACCCTATGATCCGTGCCATGCAGACTTTTTACCCCTTCTATGGTAAGGAGATTAGAAGCAATTCCTGTTATCTTAGCTCCCATCGCATTGAGCATTTTGCAGAGTTGTTGTAGATAAGGTTCGCAAGCAGCATTATAAATAGTAGTAACACCTTCGGCTAAAACGGCCGTCATTACAATATTAGCCGTACCTGTGACAGAAGCCTCATCTAGTAACATATAAGTGCCTTTCAGATGCGAAGCTGAAATTTCATAAGCCCCTCTCTTCTCATTATAAGAAAAATCCGCTCCCAAACTCTGTATCCCAACAAAATGAGTATCCAGTCGGCGGCGTCCAATCTTATCCCCACCGGGTTTAGAGATCATCGCTTTACCAAAACGAGCTAGCATGGGACCGATCAACATGACCGAACCACGCAGAGTAGAGCATTTTTTAAGGAATTCATCGCTTTCCAAATAAGCCAAGTCAACCGACTCAGCTTTAAAGCTATAAGTATTTATACCTTGTTTAGCCACTACAACGCCCATATCACGCATCAGTTGAATAAGGTTATTCACATCCAGAATATCCGGAATGTTATGAACCGTTACCTCTTCCGCTGTCAGCAACGTTGCACAGATAATTTGTAAGACTTCGTTTTTGGCACCTTGCGGATAAATATCTCCGCACAATTTATGTCCCCCCTCAATTATAAATGAAGCCATGGCAGTTTA
Source organism: uncultured Bacteroides sp. (assembly GCF_963677685.1). Lineage (NCBI taxonomy): Bacteria > Pseudomonadati > Bacteroidota > Bacteroidia > Bacteroidales > Bacteroidaceae > Bacteroides > uncultured Bacteroides sp. The sequence goes on along the minus strand of NZ_OY782186.1, from coordinate 1,162,453 downwards.
ATTTAAGAGTTTGCATCAGCCCTGTATTCAGAGCAATATTTTATTTATAATTTCTTCTTTGATTGTTATTCTGTCTAGGGCGACGGTTAGCAGACAGGCGGGCTTCCATCAAACGATGTAAGTCTTCCGTTATTTGAAGTTGACCTTTAGACAATTCATACAAATCATCAGAAATCTTTTTCTCGTCCACCGTGTCTTTATTCCAAGCCATAAAATCCTTCTTCATGTGATTAGCAATCAGTGCCACCAAGTTTCTTTTTTCATCACCTTCAGGAAACTCAATAGCTTTCTTTATGAGAATTTCCAATGTATGACCATAATGACGATAACGCATTTTGGTTTGAGGATATGGCACATAATCAGGTTTTGTCACCAGATTATCTTTACGAATAATAACGTAAGGATAATCAATATCCAAATTAAAATCGGACATGATAGCTAAGTGATCCCACAATTTATGCTTAAAATCAGGCACATCTCTCAGGTGTGGGAACATATTGCCCATGATGTTAATAATAGTATTTGCACAACGTTGACGTTCGGCTTTATCTTCCAAAGTCAGTGCATGATCTACCATGTTTTGAATACTACGACCGTATTCAGGTAAAGGCATTTTTTTTTGTTGAGTATTATATTGCATAAAACGATAAATTACAAAAGTTTTTTGGGTTGAGTAGCTACAAATTCCTTGAGATAGAAAGGCTCAAAATAAGCAACATCCTTATAATCTTGCGCAGCCACCGCTTTTTCAGCAAGTGGAAACATCATCTTCGCCAAAGGAAAGATATCTTCTATGAAATGTGCATTAGCATGCTTGATATGTTCCTTACACTTAGCAGCACCATTGCCAAAGAAATAGACTGGATACTTTTCCAAGTATTCCAAATAAGATTCTTCGGTTACTACATCGGCAGAGATAGGACGTTTTAGTGTCAGCGAGCGATCATATATCGCCGCATAAACCTCCATTCGGCGAGCATCTATCATAGGACATAACAATGCGTTTTCGGGTAGTTCGTGATATAACAACACCGGCACACACAAAACCTCGGGTGTAGGAATTCCGATTAACGGAATATTTCGACCATAACAAACACCTTTAGCCATAGAAACACCAATGCGTAAGCCAGTATAAGAACCAGGGCCGCAACTCACCGCCACAGCATCCAAAGGAATGGCGTGACTGTCAATAAATGACAATGCTTCATCAACAAAAACGCCTAATGAAACCGCATGCGACGGACCTTGAAAATCTTCTTTTACAAAAATGCTTTGTCCATCTTCGCTTACAGCAACCGAACAAACAGTTGTAGAAGTCTCAATATGTAAGATACACGACATAATTTTCGGGTTATAAATGCTGCAAAGATACGTATAATTACGAAAAAACAGCTACTTTTGCAGAAAACATAATAGAATATGATACAATCAATGACAGGATACGGAAAAGCTACAGCCGAACTTCCTGATAAGAAAATAAATGTAGAGATTAAATCGCTCAACAGCAAGGCAATGGACCTATCTGTACGCATTGCTCCTGCTTATAGAGAGAAGGAGATGGAGATCCGAAATGAAATTACCAAAATAATAGAACGAGGGAAAGTAGATTTTAGCTTGTGGATAGAGAAAAAAGAAGCTCCTGAAGCTGCTACTCCCATCAACCAAACTTTAGTAGAAAGTTACTACAAACAGATCAATGAAATTTCAGATAATTTGGGCATCGCTCTGCCTACAGACTGGTTTCAAACACTTCTGCGCATGCCTGATGTGATGGCTAAACCTGAAATTCAGGAATTAGAAAGCGAAGAGTGGGCTATTGCTCACAAGGCTATTGAAGAGGCCGTGGGGCATCTGATCGACTTCCGCAAACAAGAAGGATCTGCATTAGCTAGAAAATTTCAAGAAAAGATCAATAATATTCAAACTTTGCTAGCTTCTATCGCGCCTTATGAGAAAGAGCGTGTTGAGAAGATCAAAGAACGCATTACTGACGCACTGCAAAAAACCATCAGCGTAGATTACGACAAAAATAGATTGGAACAAGAGTTGATCTATTACATTGAAAAATTGGACGTTAATGAAGAGAAACAACGATTGAGCAATCACCTAAAATATTTCATTAATACTCTCGAAGGTGGAAGCGGACAAGGGAAAAAACTAGGATTCATCGCACAGGAGATGGGTCGGGAGATCAACACTTTGGGAAGCAAATCAAACCATGCCGAGATGCAGAAGATCGTTGTTCAAATGAAGGATGAATTAGAGCAGATCAAGGAACAAGTTCTTAATGTAATGTAATCGCGGCGCCTCAATGAACGGAAAATTAATCATCTTCTCAGCCCCCTCGGGATCGGGCAAGTCGACTATCATCAATCATTTGATGAATCAAAATCTAAACCTCGCTTTTTCTATCTCTGCTACGAGCCGTGCCCCGCGGGGAACAGAACAAGATGGGGTTGAATATTTCTTTCTTTCGCCTGAAGTATTTCGCCAACGCATTGAGAATGGGGAATTTCTAGAATATGAGGAAGTCTACACAGATCGTTACTACGGCACTCTCAAGGCGCAAGTGGAAAAACAGCTGGCAGCTGGACAGAATGTTGTTTTTGATGTAGATGTGGTAGGTGGCTGCAATATAAAGAAATTATACGGAGAGCGCGCCTTATCCCTATTCATACAACCTCCTTCTATCGAAGTTCTCAGAGAGCGACTGACTAGTCGTGGCACCGATACTCCCGAAGTTATAGAGAGTCGCATAGCTAAGGCTGAATTTGAACTGTCATACGCTCCGCAGTTCGACTGCATCGTGATCAATGACAATTTGGAAACCGCACAAGCGGAAGCATATAAAATTATTCAAGAGTTTATCGAATCATGAATTTGAAAACGGGAATATTTAGCGGATCATTCAATCCCATACATATCGGACATCTTGCTCTGGCGAATTATTTATGTGAATTTGCCGGACTGGATGAAGTATGGTTTATGGTCACTCCGCACAACCCGTTGAAAGAAGAGTCTAGCTTGCTTGAGGATAGCAAACGGTTAGAATTGGTAAAACTTGCCATCGGCGACTATCCCAAATTCCACGCTTCGGATTTTGAGTTTCATCTTCCGCGCCCGAGCTATACGATACAAACCCTCGAGCAGCTGAAAGACAAGTTCCCAAAAAGAGATTTCTATCTAATTATCGGGGCGGACAATTGGAACCTTTTCTCTAAATGGAAAGACTCTGAACAGATTATCAAAACTACTTCTATCCTGATTTATCCGCGTCTTGGCTATCCTGTCAATGAGGAGCTACTACCTACCAATGTTAAGATCGTATCAGCACCACTGCTCACCATAAGTTCCACTTTCATTCGCGAAGCTATCGCGCAACAAAAAGACATCCGATATTTTCTCCCACTGCCTGTTTACGATAAAATAAAGCAAGAACACCTTTACTAAAACAGCTTATTTTAGTACCTTTGTTGCCTAATCAATAGGGACACAAAAATGTATGCTAAGATAACAAAAGAAGAGGCTTCGCACTACTTTTGGGGCAATCAATGTGAAAGTCGAGTCTTGCTAGGAAAAGAGGAATTATCCGTTAAACTGGAGAGTATGCCTGCCGCCACTCGTGAAGAGAACCATTACCACATCAAAGCGCAACAATTCTTTTTCATGCTAAAAGGAGAAGCTGTTTTTCATTTTGAAACAGCGAGCGTCACTGTCAGCGAAAAAGAAGGAATATCAATCGATCCAAGAACTCATCATTATATTGCAAATGAAAGTACAGAAGAAATTGAATTCCCCGTTATTTCTCAACCCGAGACTCAGAACGATAGATATAAGATATAAATAGAGAGAACTATGCGGATCACAACATTTAACTCTCTAAGAAATCGTAATTACAGACTCTACTTTGCCGGACAGTCCGTCTCGCTCATCGGCACATGGATGCAGCGAACTGCTGTGTATTGGCTCGTGTTTGATCAGACGCAATCTAACTTCATGCTCGGTCTGGTGGTTTTTGCCACTCAATTTCCGTCTTTTCTCTTTTCACCCCTCGGAGGTGTGATAACCGACCGCTACAATCGTTATAAAGTCACGCTGATCACACAGACTTGTTCTATGGTTCAGGCCAGTCTACTTACTTTTGTAGTACTCTTCACGAACTATTCCATTTGGGAAATTTTCATACTCAGCGTCATGATGGGCATTGTCAACGCTTTCGACCTGCCAGCTAGGCAATCGCTTGTCAACGAAGTAGTAGACGACAAAAAGAACCTCTCCAACGCTATCGCACTGAATTCATCAATGGGAAAACTGGCATGGCTCATCGGACCTGCCATATCAGGCATCATATTAGAGAAATTTGGCGCAGGCGTCTGCTTTTTTGTCAACGCCTTAAGCTACTTGGCAGTGATCACTTCACTACTATCAATGCGTATAACTCCCTATGTTCCGCAACCGCATACCAAAAAGATAATGAAAGAATTCAAGGAAGGCTTTCAATATTTAAAGAACAATCCGGAACTAGGGAAAGTAGTATTGATACTGGCGTGCATCAGTCTGTTTGTGTTGCCTTTCAACACCCTCTTGCCCGTCTATGCAAAGAATATTTTTCACGGTACAGCCTCAACGTATGGCTATCTGAACAGTTCCATCGGACTGGGAGCTCTGGCAGGAGCCATTTTGTTAGCTTCACTCAAATCGGGCACTAATTTAAAAATCTTCCTCTTCGTCAACTTACTGATTCTAAGTGGGGCACTGCTGATCTTTTCGCACATCAATTATCTGCCTATAGCGTTGATTACTGCCTCTTTCGCAGGCTTTGCCATGATGTCTCAAACAACGATATGCAACACCATCATACAAACCGGAGCATCTATCGAAATGAGAGGTAGAGCGCTTAGCTTTTTCGCCATGGCATTCTTTGGGATGCAACCCATTGGCGGATTAATGACTGGCAGTATCTCTGTTTACATCGGTGCTAAAAACACCATTTTGCTGCAAGGGGTAGCTGCTATTATCATCACGCTCTTCTTCGCCGCTTTCCTACTCAATAAAAAAAAGAAAAAGAAAGGGCTTGAGGCTGAACATTGAGCTGAAAAATGATGAAACGCCCCTAAAAACCTCATTTGCAGAACGCGCACGAAGAACACGGGCGCTACGCACGAAAGAGATGGACATCGTGCACGCCGCGCAACATCTTCATGCAGAAAGATTGAAAAGAGCTGCTTTGCTCACTTAGAGACAGGTAATCCCAGATATTTCAGATAAACATTTTCAGCTTTAGCCAATGCCTTCTGCTGCGGTTGAAGAGTTTGTTCGAAAAACGTCGTATCAATCTTTATCGAAGTTTTCAAAACCGACTTTTTCCACACACCTACTACTTGACCATTGCACATGATGGTTGGATAAAACGTGCCATTGTTAGTAAAAGCTTTAGATTGGTGTTCGGATGCCACAACGCTTGTTCTATCTTTATAGCTAATGATATATTCATCAAACCCAGGCAAAAGATGCAATACCTTATCCACCTTCAACTCTTTAGCATATAATTGATGAATAAATAACTCCTGAGAAGCAAATTTTTCCGAAATCAATTCCGTTTCAATGGAAGCTATAGCCTGTTTAGCGTCGGCCACTGATAAGCCCGACCACCAGATAAAGTCTTGCAAACTAGCCGGAGAGTGACTCCTGAAATAGTTTAGCGCCAGTTTGGCAAGTGCCTCGTCTTTATGCAATTCTTTAACTGGAGCTACTCGTTCCTCAATCAAAGCATAAGTGAGCTTCTTGTTTCGAACAGGTCCGCTGCAAACAATCCCTTCAACTTCTGCGCGCATCATAAAATGAATCATACGAGCGGTATTTACAGCGATCCCTGCCTTCTTAAACTCCATACCCACTTCTTCTCGTGTCAGGAAATTATTTCCTTCCAATATTCGCACAAGCAAGTCATTGCATTTTGAATACAGATCCTCCGTAATCTCCAAAGCCCGATCTCTCGAAACAGAAGAAGATTTGATCCGTTGAGCCGATAGTCGTAGCATCCATCTAATATCTTCCTGAGCAACAAAATGCCAAGTAGGTCGCATCACATGTGTTCGCAAAATCTCACCTCGATTGAGAGCCTCTTCTACTAGCTGTTCTGTTGCCGATTTCAGTCGAATGCCAACCGCCCATTTGGCCATATTATAATCTTGCGCTTGCATCGCTCCCATCCAAGCCACGACCTCTCTAGGAGAGACCAAATCCGAGCCATAGAGCAGTTGACTTAACAGTCTAATATCTTTAATATTTTGCATTCCCAATCATCTTATTCTTTATAATGCCGACAAGATACAAAAAAAGAAGTTATCCCTCTGCATTCTGAGAAGATATGGATCTGGTAAAAAATGCTAGTGTTCATCAAAACAATTCACTATTTATTGAACTCCTCAATTAATAAGGCGTTCCAACCTTTAATTATTAGAGCACGATTTCAGATAGCAAGAATAGATTAAAACTGTAGTAATTGGTAAAGGAGAGATAAAATGGAATAGGATTCAAATAGTAAGAGTAAATTGAGCCCCCTTTAAAATAAGGGGATTATACTATTTGGAGTGACAGATAAAAACAAGGGCTGTCTCCTTTTTTAATTAGAGACAGCCCAGTTTTAACGCTTCTTATTTCCCCTAGACTTTGCTCAGAAACCTTCTTAAAACATTTCCATCGCGCAAAGCAGGGCTTTCATTTTTCAGGTCATTCTCTATTTGGCAGAGAAGCCTTCTTTCTTCAACTGTGCAACCCAGTTCTTTATTCTCTCTTCTGTTTTCTCAGGCTGACTATCATCATCGATTGCCAAACCTAACAAAGAACCGTCTCTCAACGCTCTGGAATGAGAATAAGTGTAACCATCGGGAGAAGTCAGCCCCACAATTGTGGCCCCTGCAACCTCAAAAGTTTCAGCCAACAGACCGATACCATCCACAAAGTTTTCAGGATAGTTCACCTGATCGCCAAGCCCGAAGATAGCCACTGTTTTCCCTTTCAGATCAAGTGATCTCAATTCAGGAAGCATCTCGTCCCAATAGCTGGGTAACTCCCCGTCGAACCAGGTAGCGGTGCCCACGATCAGATGATCATACTTTTCAAACTCTTTCTCCCAAGCCTGTTCCACAGGAACCAAATCAATATCCAAATTGCCGAATGCTTCTTTTATCTTTTGTGCCATGGCAGCCGTCTTCACTGTACTTGCTCCATAAAATAATCCGAACTTCTTCATTTATATTTTTTTTTGAGTTAATGTTCTACACTATTTCAATTAATAAGCTAAAAGCTCTTTTGCAGCCTTATAAATGCGATCTTCGCCTGGCAGAATAGCCTTTTCGAGCACCGGATGGAAACCAACGGGTGTAAAGGTAGATCCCACTCGCTGCACAGGAGCATCTAAATAACGGAACATCTCCGTTCCGATCATTGCTGCTATCTCGCCGCCAAATCCGCCAAAAACTTTATCCTCATGCACAATAAGCACTTTGCTCGTTTTCTTAACAGATTCAAAGATCGCTTCCTTATCTAGCGGAACTAATGAACGAAGGTCTATCACTTCGACGTTTCCTAAATTCTCTTTGCTCAATCGCTCTGCCGCTCTAAGACAAAGGTGAGTGGTGTTGCCATAAGTCAACACTGTGAGATCTTCTCCTTCACGACGAACACGCGCTTTTCCGAAAGGCACTTCAAAGTCGTCAGGAACTACAGTAGCCCCTTCTACTGCGTTATACAGTGCTTTGGGTTCAAGGAACAGAGTGAATCCTTTGGATCTCATAGAAGTACGTAGCAATCCGGCGGCATCATCAGCAAACGACGGATACACAATTCTCGCTCCAGGTAATGTAGCCAAAGCACCTTCTATGTTTTGCGAGTGATACAAACCACCTCCGATATATCCGCCCGAAGCCAGACGCAAAGTGATATTCGGAGTAAACGAACCATTGCTTCGCCAATATTCATGCGTACATTCCACATACTGCTCCACAGCTGGCCAGAAATAATCGGCAAACTCAGCACCTTCAATCACTAAATGAATTTTCGGATCGAAGCGACTCATACCATTGGCCGTTCCAACGATATAGTCTTCAGCAATCGGAGCGTTGAATACTCGCTCGATGCCAAATTCCTGCTGCATTCCTTTGGTTACGTTGAACACGCCCCCTTTATCTTTATTCGCCACATCCTGTCCCCACAAAAAGGTGTCAGGATTATAACGGAACTCGCTCTTCAAAGTCTCATTCAGAGCTGTCACTAAATTCTTCTTCTCACCTTCGGCATTGTGCGTGCCATCAACATACACTTTAGGCTGATAAGGTTCGGGAATCACAAAATCGAGCACTGTTTTCGGATCAGGATCGGGAGCCGCAACCGCTTTCTTATTAGCAGCACTCACCTCCTTCTTAACCCCAGCTTCGATCTCCTTCAATTCATCCTCCGTAAAGCGGTTGTATTGCAGAAGCATCCGACGGAATTTCTGCAATGGATCGGCAGCTTTTACATACGCCAATTCGTAGGCATCTCTATACAAAGCATGATTATCAGAGTTAGAGTGCGAACCGATACGTACACAGTTGGCATGCACAATGACCGGACAACTCGTTTCAATGGTATACTCACGAGCAGCCATCATCGCATTCATCGAGTCGAACACATCTTTACCATTGCAATAGATTATTTTTATATTCTTAAAGCCCGAAAAGTTCTTCGCCACTTTTCTGTTGGCAGTCTGATCTTTTTTAGGAACAGAAATACCATATCCATTGTCCTGAATAACAAAGATCACTGGCAGTTTTTCTGTGCAAGCACCATTAATGGCCTCATATACATACCCTTCAGAAGTCGTTGCTTCGCCATGACAGGTTATCGCAACCCCTTTATGTTTATAATAAACCATAGCACGTGCCACACCTGCCGCATGCAAATCTTGCGTACCAACCGCCGAAGAAACATTCTCAATATGCAATTCCGGCTTAGAGAAGTGGTTAGACATATGTCGTCCTCCACTAGTCAGATCGGTAGCTTTAGAGATACCATTTAGAATAATTTCTTCAGGAGTCATACCCGCCGAAAGCACAGTCAGCATGTCTCGATAATAAGGGAAAAGAAAATCGTCTCCCTTTTTAAAGACCTGTCCGATAGCCAGCTGTATGCCATCATGCCCAGCATAAGGGGCATGATAAGACCAACCTAAAGATTGAAGTTGATACATCGGTGCTTTCTCATCTAGAGCTCGCCCCAGAGTAAGCAAATGGTACCATTTCTTCAAAGTCGCCTGATCAGTATTTTTAATATCAAGTGTATTCATTTTCTTTATGATTTAAGTTTTATTTATCCCATTGTTCCAAATACTCAGCTACACGAAGTAAGAACTTGCCGCCCAATGTACCATCAATAATACGATGATCATAAGAGAGTGACAAATACATCTTGTGTCTGATTGCAATCACATCGCCTTCAGCAGTTGAGATAACCGCAGGTTTTTTCTCGATGAATCCCACTCCTAAGATGGCAACTTGCGGTTGATTAATGATTGCTGTACCAATTAGGCCTTTAAATGAACCAAAGTTAGTGATTGTAAAAGTACCATTTTGTACATCAGCTACCTTCAAGCGGTTTGCACGAGCGGTATTAGCGAGTGAGTCAATAGCCACAGCCAAGCCTTGCGTATTGAGCCTATCGGCATCATGAATGACAGGAACCACCAAGTTACCATCATCTAGCGCCACAGCCATACCCACATTGATGTGTTTCTTAAGGATGACCTTGTATCCATCAACCGAAGCATTCACTGTAGGAAACTCTTTCAAAGCCTTCGATACCGCCTCAACGATAGCAGGCATATAAGTGATGTTGATGCCTTCTTGTTTACGGAACTCATCCTTAACGCGTTTGCGCCAGTTCACTAATTTGGTTACGTCTGCTTCTATCACAGTAGTAACATGTGGAGAAGTACTCTTTGACATCACCATATGGTCGGCAATAATTCTTCTGACCGGATCCATCTCAATCACTTGATCTTCGCCGGAAGCAGTCACAGGAGGAGCTGTTGGAGCAGGTTTACTTGCAGGTGCAGCAGCTTTAGGAGCAGCAGCGGGTGCACTGGCAGCAGGTGCCGGAGCTCCACTCTTCTTGCGCTCAATGTATTTCTGAATATCTTTTTTAGTCAGTCTACCTAAATAGCCTGTCCCAGGAACGGTATCCAGCTCTTCAGCTGATATTTTCGCCTGGTTAGCTAGTTGAAGAACAACAGGAGAGTACCATCTAGCCTCTTCATCCTTTTGTGCTGCCGCTTTAGCAGTAACAGGAGGAGCTGCCGGAGTTGCCGCTTGTGGTGCTGTAGCAGGAGCAGATTCGGTAGGTTGAGGTTTTTCGGGTTGAGGAGCATTTTCCGCAGCAGCAGCCGGAGCAACTTCTTCTCCGCCTTCCTCTTCTGTTTCGATGATGGCAACTGTTTCGCCCACCGGTACAGTATCTCCCTCATTGGAAAGAATTTGTAGAACCTTTCCCTCCACAGGTGAAGGAATTTCAGCATTCACTTTTGCTGTAGTAACCTCAAACAGAATTTGATCTTCTTCAACTACATCACCCACTTTTACTGCCCATGATATAATGGTACCTTCAGTGATGCTCTCGCCTAACTTAGGCATCTTGACTTCAAATTTGGACATAATTATTATGTTTTAAAATTAACTGAATATGTGCCGGCCAGGTTCGATTGCCATAGATTCCAGCTTGGAGTGCTATATTTCTTCTCCTTCAAACGAAGAATTTCCGCTTTCTCCTCTTCACTAAACACATAAAGCCGATTAGTGGCATCCTGACCTAAAAAGTTTTTTAATATTAACTGTTTAAATTCATCTATTTGCATTGACTCCGACAGAAATTGAGCTACATTGGCTACTTTGCTTTTCACTGATTTGACATAACTTCTTTTTCTGGTTTCAGATAAATTATTCAAAGCCCCTTCTTTTCCTTCAAGGATAGAGTTGAGCAACGCTAAATCAGTAGAAAACAATAAGGAGGCATGAAACAATATTCTGCCTCCAAAAATAGACTGCGCACTACCAGATATCTTTAATCCATCCACAGTCAAGCCTCTGCGAGCATCCACTTCGGCATGAATCCCCAACGTACTCAGAAAATCGATCATCAGATCGGAGAACTTACTAAAATCCGGTTCTCTACTATTTTCTATAAACGTAAGGTTTACATTACCTAAGTCATCATACACTGCACCCCCGCCCGAACTTCTGCGAGCAATCTTTATCGCTTTCTTCTCAGCCAACGAAAGATTTACCTCGGCCTGCACATCTTGATTCCTCCCAATAATCACCGAAGGTTCATTTTGCCAGACCATAAAAACATCTTCTTTGGAATGTTTAAGCATAAATTCTTCTGCTGCCAGATTGAAATAAGGATCGGTAACGATGCTGTCAATACAAATCATAAGCTCTCTCTATCAGATAGACAAACTTTCGTGAAAAATCTCGCCAACCGTTGGATGAGGGAAAATTATTCGTTGAAAATCTTCAACGGTAAAATTCTTCTCAATGGCAATGCCCGCCGTAACAATTAGCTCTGATGCTGGATTACCAACCATGTGGCAACCAATGATGTGATCAGAATCATCTACAAGCAATTTGCAAAAGCCATTACCTCCTTCATTTTCAGCAATGAAACGCCCTGAATAAGCCATCGGCAATTTCAATACACTATAATGCGCTCCGCTAGCCTTCAGTTCATCTTCTGTTTTACCGACTCCTGCAACTTCTGGATTGGTATAAACCACACCAGGAACGGCATCGTAGCTCATCCGGTCGTCGACTCCAATAATATGATTAATTGCTACATCACCTTCACGAATGGCCGTATGCGCAAGCATCGATACTCCAGTGATATCTCCGGCAGCATACACATTGGGATGTGAAGTCTGCATATATTCATTCACCTTCACTCCACGGCCCTGAAGTTCCAGATTTAGTTTATCTGCTCCTATTGTTTCGAGCACAGGCCTTCTGCCCACGCTGACAAGTATCTTATCGGCTTCGATCGCTTTTGTTTCGCCATTTTTTTCGATGATGACTTCATGATCATTGACCTCAATCACTTTCGCATTAAGATAGAAAGAGATGCCTTTCTTAGTATAGTCTGTTCTAAGCATAGCCGATGATTCATTGTCCATGGCTCCTAATATTTCAGGCATCATCTCGATGACACTTACTTTCACCCCTATACTATTAAAGAACGAAGCAAACTCCATACCGATGACTCCACCTCCAATAATTGCCAGTGACTTAGGCACCGACTTATTATCTAAAGCTTCTCGCGAAGTCCAATAGTCAACATCCGACAATCCTTTTATAGGCGGGATCACAGTTTCCGAACCAGCACACAGCAGTAAATACTTCACCTCATACTGTTCTCCATCGGCTGAAAGAAGGATATATCCATCTTGTTCTCCTAAGATAGAAACTTCGGAACTGACAATGGTAGCACCCACGGATGTCAACTTCATCTTCACTCCCATCGTTAATTTCTTTACCGTTTTGTTCTTTCGTACAATAATTTTTTCCATATCAAACGATGGAGAACCTTCAACCGAAATTCCATATTTTGCCGAACCCTTGGCATGATCGAGCAACTTTGCTGAATAAAGTAAAGTTTTAGAAGGTATACAGCCTTCATTAAGGCAGACACCGCCTAGCTCTTTCTTCTCAAAAAGAATTGTTTTGAGACCACTGGACGCGGCTTTCTCGCCCGCATTATATCCGGCAGGACCTCCACCAATAATTCCTATATCATATTTCATAGCGTTAAAAATATTGTTTTAAAGATTTTATATTTAATTTTATTCTAACTTCAAACTTGCTCGATCTCGTGTTCGTACACAAAAAGATCATAACTGTATAAATCAACAAGTCAGCTCTTATTTTGTTTTATTCTAAATTATATCTTTGCATAGAATAACCAAAAAAAACGAAAAAACAGAAATGAAGGAACATATATATAAACAACATAAAACACTCATTGACAAACACATAAAACGTATGCTAAGCAGAAGCGCAGCCCCTAATACAGGTCCCGCTCCTGCTTATAGTGATCCGTTTTACTGGGCAGCATTTCCTGAGAAAAATAGTGCAGCAAACAACCTTCCTTCTTTCTTGAAAGGAGAAGCAATCAGGCAAACGGCCGATCTCTTCTATCTACACCCTACGACTTATCTAAGTGGCATAAATCCGCTAATCATGCCAACTGAAAGTACCAACAAGGGCCAAATGCTTGCCAAGATGCGCACTGCCGCATGGAATGCCAACCTGGAAGATGAAGCATTAAATCACCTGACTGATATGCGAGCTGTCAGCAATCAGGCAACAGCATTCAATGCTGCCTGTCGCATTTTTGCTCCTCGCTACAGACAAGCACATATAAAGGCTTTTCTGGCGCCTGATAGCAATGCATCCCAACAAGCATTTAACCTTGCCTACCAGGATGTAAAAACGGCTTTCGAGTATTATTTACAGCACGAAAATGATGGAAGACCAATTGTAATTGCCGCCCATAGTCAAGGAAGCATGCATGCCATAAGATTATTAAAAGAGTATTTTGACGGTCAGCCTTTGCAAAAGCAATTGGTGTGTGCATACATAATAGGCTATGAACTGCATGACGACCTCTTTACAGAAATTCCTTTTGGAGAAACGCCTCAGACAACAGGATGTTTTGTTGGCTGGTGCAGCTATTTGCATGGCACCCTCCCAAGCGAAAAAACAGCAAACGATGCCAACCTGCTTTGCATCAACCCACTCAGCTGGACTACCTCAACACAGCCTGTTGGGAAAGAGCAAAATGCTGGAATGCTTCTGAGCCTCAACAAACTGTTACCACACGAAGTGGGGGCACAAATAGAGCCAAACTCACAAATCCTTTGGGTATCTCTATCCGAATTTTCGAGCAAAGTGCTGAAGGAAATGACCAATCTACATGCCTTTGACTATAACTTGTTTTGGATGGACATTCGCCAGAATGTGTGTTTGAGAATCGAGGCATATAATCACAGCAAAGAATAGACGCATTGCACCTTAAAGCGCCTCATATTTCTAATGATTTTCTAATTTTATTATAACGGAATTCTAACTACAATCCAGCTAGAATGCACCCTATCTTTGTCATGTCGGAAGGCAATAAAGCAACTTTAAGATATTTATTCACTAAAAAAATTACGATTATGAAAAAGATTATTTTTGCAGCTGCTATGCTAGCTATGATGTGTGCAGGAAATGTAGTATATGCTCAGACAAAGAAAGCTGAACCTGTTAAAACAGAACAAGCAGCTGCCAAGAAAGCTGAAAACAAAACTGCTGTGAAGAAAGTGGTTAAAGCTAACAAAGCCAAAAAAGCTGAAGCTAAAACTGCTAAAAAATGTAGTGCTAAATAAGAGCATCGCTATTTAGTGCTAAGGGAAAAAGGTAAAGTCAAAGCTTAACTTTATGAAAGAACAACTTTTAAACTGAGATTTGATGATCTTTATTCGCAAAGAAAAGAGCCATATCATTACTCAAAAGCTGAGTTTGATATGGCTCTTTTATCTTTGTTCGTTCCACTCTGATTTTTTTGAGTGAGCGTTTTTAGCTTCAATAAAACGCTCTTCTCTCTTTATATAATGAAGGTATCTCTATTGCTTAAAGCAAAAATAATCAGCAAAGATTAAGATTTAGCTTTAGCTTTTACAGTAAATACGGATAAAACCTTTCCTTTAGAGTAAATGGTAACGATAAACTCATTATTCAAATCGCCCTCCGCCAATTTCTTGCAAGAGAAGCGCAATTCTCTCTTTTCATAAGGTTTAAGAGCTGGGACTTTTCCAGAAACGATTTGCTTCTTTTTGCCCATCTTCACCATTTCAATCTTCAACTGAACAGCAAACGAAGCCACCTGTCCGAAGTTTTGCACCTCTATGCTGCAGTATTGACGTGCATTCTCAAGCTGAAAATGAGGAGCGCGAGCCGACAATATTGGTTCTACATAATTCACATAAGGTAAACGAGCATAGCCATAAAGCATGTCTCCGGATTTTTTCTTTCCAATCAGTTTCGGAGCAAATTCATCTTTCGTAATGCCATTACCCTTCGCATCAAAAGTCACGATCAAGTCTTTTCCTTTAGGTTCCGTTTTCAAAACCTTGCACCCGCGTCCGAAGTTTACTTCAGAAGAAGCACCAAAACGCAATGACTCCAAATCAATATCCGTGAGCGGATTGAATCCTTTTTCAGCCCGAATTAGCAAACGAATAGTTTTAGTGCTTTTGGTAATAGGTGCGTCATCGAGCATCGTTAAAAGCAATCCCGGATTTAGAGGAATAGAAATATTTTTAGAACTATGATTGTCCCACGGTTTATCTGCTGCCTTCAGAGTGTCTATCACAGCAAAGTTAGCTTGTATAGCACGCCCATAAGCGTCTTGATAAATTTTAAGTCGCTCATATTTGAACCAATCCTCCTTCTTGCCATCTTGGTGCACAGCAACACCCGGTGCATAAGCTTCACCAGGATCAGTAACCCAATTAATACCATCCTTTGAACGAAGATAATAAGCGATACGTCCCAGCCAATCATTTACAATCATGTGATACTGTATGCTATCGCGCCAGATTACAGGGTCTTCAAAACGCCCGTCTACATCAGGATACACACGCTTGTCGGTTATTTGATTATATTCAGAAAGACCAGTCTGACTAATCCAAATTCCTCCGCCACGACAAACCATAATATAAGAGCCGTCTTCACGCTGTGCAAATGAAAGATTGGAAAGCCCTTCAATAATAGCTCTATCTCTGGCATTGAATTCAAATTTGCCGTATTCCCAAGGTCCATTAATATGATCTGACACATAACGACCATCAATCACGTAGATTACATATCGACCATCTTTTAAGCGAAAAGCTTCAGGATTGTGCCCCTTACCAATCATACTACGCAGTACAAAAGGACCAGTAGTATTATCACTTACCGCATTAAAGACAATAGAGCGAGGCCATTCAGAGTGCCCTTTAGGAGAACTTTCTAACCAGCCACACACAAACAGATGATATTTACCATCTTCCCCTTTAATGATATTTCCGCCCCAATATGACCATATACGATCTTCTATTCCGTTATCAACATAACGAGGAATCACTCCTTTAGCTCCCCATGTGTCCGCAGAAAGGTCATTTCCCTTCATAGGGAGAAAACGATCTATAAATCGCGAGCCTTTAACTAAATGTTTCCATTCCTGAGGACGCTCCCTCTCCGCCACCTGTGAGAAACAAACTGAAGGTAAACACAAAAATAGAAGAAAAACATAAAAAGTAAGTACTTTCATTTAGTTCCAAATTTTGAATTTAATAAAATACAAATATAATATTTTAGATTATACAATAACCCCTTTAGTATTATACTACCTAATTTATTTTCATATCTTTGATATTCTCAGTCGAATCAAAGAGTTATAGAGCTAACTGGAAAAATAGCGTTGTAGACTCTTAAAACAAAAATATTGCTTTTCTGAACAAAGAAAGAAGAATAAATGTACTCTAATAGAAGAATAGTACTTAAAAAGCATTTTTTTTATAATTTTGCAAATTCAAATATCTTCTAATTTAAAGAATGGAAAAAGAATTTCACTCAAATAGTCCGGAAGAAAGTTTCAAAAAGTTTGTGAATCAATACTATTCACGACTTTGTGCTTTCTCCGTTCAGTATACCGATTCGTTAGAAATATCTGAAGATTTGGTACAAGATGTTTTTCTTCACTTTTGGGAAAGCCAAAAGTTCCATCAAGCTACAAGCAATTTAAAATCTTATATCTTCAATTCAGTACGCAATGCTTCAATAGACTACATCCGCAAAAACAAAAAAATGACTTTTATAGAGCTTGAGGAAGATTCTTATTTAAAAGAAGATGAGATAAATGAAGAAACGTTGGAAACCCAACACGAACACCTGCACAAGCTACTAAATCAACTGCCAACCCAAGAATATAAGGTGCTTATAGAAATCGTTGTTCATAACAAAAAGTACAAAGAAGTTGGAGAGGAAATGAACATTTCGGTGAATACAGTAAAGACTCATTTATCACGCGCGCTCAAATTCCTAAGGACTCACAATATAAAAATGCACACTATTTTCCTGTTTTATTAATCTTAATGTCACCCATTTCAAACTTATCTTCGTCATGTTGGTAGAAATAAAGTCATTATACCATCATGATAACATCGAAAATATTGAATTTACTAAGAAAGTATAGAGAGAACACACTCACTATTGAAGAATTCAATGCACTAAAAAAATGGATTTCAGAAACTGAAGAGAATAGGCTATATATGAGCAATTTTATTCGGTTTTATAAAATAGAAGATCGATGGAACGCTTATAAAAAGAGTAATCCCGAAAAGGCATGGGAAGCAACATCTATGCGCTATCACAAAAAGAAGCGACTATTCAGAATGCGCCTATTAGCTGCTGCATGCACTCTACTATTTGTTGTAGCCGGAGGCATTTATCAATATGCGTATAAAGAGACTTCCTCAGAGCCTATTGTTAGTTTACGACTCAAAAAGGATGTGATACTAACCCTCTCTAATGGCACTAAACAAATATTAAAAAATGGAGGCGAATTGGTTTGTAATAATGAAGAGACCAAAAAAACGACCAAAAAAGCTGTCGAAGAGTACAATACCATTCATACGGAAGTAGGAGGAAACTTTAAACTGATACTTCCTGATAAAAGTACGGTTTGGATTAATTCAAATACGACTTTAAAATATCCGGTTAAGTTTAATAAAAACCGTAAAATCACCCTTTCAGGAGAAGCTTTCTTTGACGTAGCAAAAACAGGAGAACCATTCTATGTTGAATCCGAAGGAAATAAAGTTAGAGTGTTAGGAACTCAATTTAATGTATCCGCTTATAGCGGGCGCACTATGCTAACTACTCTCGTTCGAGGAAAAGTAGAAATTTCTAATAAAGAGAATAAGCAGATCCTTAATCCTAGCGAACAGGCTAGCATCTCTACATCTACAAAATCAATCACAATAAAAAAAGTAAATACCACCATCTATACTTCGTGGATAGAAGGGGTGTTTGACTTTGAAAGTACTCCACTAAGTGTGATAATGGAACAGCTAGCTCAGTGGTATGACATTGATGTCATATTTGAAGATGAGAATCTAAGTAATGTACTATTCAGCGGAAGTATATATAGAGATCGCTCCTTACAATACTCCTTACAAATCATCGAAGATATTTCTGATGTGAAATTCCGTAATGACAACGGAAAACTATGTGTGTATAGATAAACCAGTTAATAACAATACATTTAAATTTGGATTTGGAATATATGGAAAAACAAAAAACAAGAAAATCTAAGTTTCGTACTACAATAAAGTACAAAACAATGGCTTTGCTTCTAATGCTCTTTTGCGCCATTACAACAAAAGCATCAGAGAATAAATTTATCACTATACAGCAGAATGGCATTTCAATCATAAATGCATTCGATTTAATAAAACAGCAGACAGGCGTTTCTTTTATGTATCAGGATAATATTATTAATAAAAATGTCCGTCTAAACCTGAATCTGCAGCACGTTTCTTTAAAAAAAGCATTAGAAACGATTTGCCAGCCTGTGGGTTTAGCCTTCTCTTTTCGAGATAATTATGTACTTATTACAGAAAATCCGAAAATAAAACTAGGAAAAGATCAAGTTGTAGCTGAGTTCCTTGAGGAAAAGAAACAACGCTCCATTAGTGGAAAAATAACGGATGAATCCAAGAGCCCTCTTCCTGGAGCCAATGTTGTTATAGCTGGCAAGAGAATGGGCGTTATCAGCGACAATAACGGAAACTTTAGTTTAGAGGCACCATCGAACGAACGTCTAACACTAAATATTTCGTATATTGGAATGGAGAAACAAACCGTTTCTATTAAGGCAGGGAATGCTAATATACAGTTGAAAGATATAACGATGAGAGAGGATAATGCAATGATTGATGAGTTGGTAGTCACAGGATATCAACAAATAGATCGTCGTAACTTAACCAGCTCCGTCACCTCGGTGAAAATGAAAGATATCATGCTGCCAGGAGTTAGCAGTCTGGATAAAATGTTGGAAGGGCGAGTACCAGACATGATTGTTAGTAATAACAGTGGTGAAATAAATTCGGTTCCCAAAATTCGTATTCGAGGTACTTCCACTTTAATCGGAAATCGTGAGCCATTATGGGTAATCGACGGTGTCGTTGTTAGCGACCCTATAAACCTCTCGGCCGATGTATTGAACGATCCGGACTATATCAACCGCATTGGTAATGCCATTTCTGGAATAAATCCGCAAGACATTGAGCGTATAGACATCTTAAAAGATGCTGCTGCCACGGCATTATACGGAACTCGGGCTGCCAACGGAATTATCGTGGTGACAACTAAAAAAGGACGTATTGGTAAACCCATCGTATCCTACACTTTCAACAGTTCTTATCGCCGTCGGCCACGCTATACTGATCGCAAAATCAATTTGATGAATTCAAAAGAGCGTGTAGGTCTGTCACGAGAATTATTTAACGAACATTATAAGTACGATTCGAGCATATCTCTTATCGGTTATGAAGAAGCTGTTGACAAATTCTACAGTGGGGTTTATACAGAAAGCGAATTCAAGGCTCAAGTTGCTGCACTAGAAACTCAAAACACAGATTGGTTTAAATTGCTAACGCACGATTCTTTTTCTTCAGACCATTCAGTGAATGTATCGGGCGGTACAGATAATTTACGCTACTATGCCTCTTTAGGATATACAGACAACAACGACGTCATCAACTCTAATAACCAAAGAAGATATACAGGTGCTACAAGATTAGATCTAACTTTAGGTAAAATACAAGCTACTCTTAATTTGAATGTATATAATGAGGATAAAAAATACAATCAAGAAGAGGTATCACCTATTGATTATGCCTACAAAACAAGTAGGGTAATCCCTGCTTACAACGCTGATGGCAGCTATTACAATTACCAAAAAGCCAATGGTCTTCAGTACATGAATTTTAATATCTTAAATGAACTGGACAATAGCTATCAGAAACAAAAAATGTCTGGTATAACTGCGACGCTAAACTTAAGATACCAAGCCAATAGTTGGCTAAACTTTAACGGCGTTTTTTCTTACTCCAGTTTGAACACAAACATTGAAGGATATTCGGGTGATAAAACATGGTATGCAGCCCAAATACGTAAATCAGAATATGGTGAGGAAGCACCTAACGATAGTAAGATGCCTGTGGGGGGGGAACTTTCCGAAGAGTCTATGCGCAGCGATAATTACACTGCCAGATTACAAGCTAACATCAATAAATATTTCGGTTCAGATAAACAGCATAACTTCAGTCTAGCCATAGGAACTGAAGCTATTTCAAACTTGTATAATGGCTATTCTGTAACAAATCGTGGCTACAATTTGGACAGAGGGAAAAAATTCGTAGCATCTATACCTTCCAAGTACGAAAGCTATTATCGCTGGTTAGCTCAAAATGTACCAACGATCACCGACAACAAAACCAACTTGTTGGCAGCGTATATGACTGCGTCTTACAGCTATAAGAATATATTTACCATCAATGCCAATACTCGCTACGACGGATCGAATAAATTCGGTAGTAGAAGCAATGAAAAGCTACTTCCGATATGGTCTACTTCCGGACTAGTCGATCTAAAAGCATTGACTAAAATGCACATCAATTGGCTAGATGCATTAACTTTAAAAGCCTCTTATGGGGAACAAGGAAATATGATCGACGGTCAAACGCCAGTGATGATTTTACAAAAAGGGGCGTTAGATGCTTATTATAACGAGCTAGTCTCCACAGTAAGCTCTTTCGCCAACCCTGACTTAAAATGGGAAAAGACTCATTCCTACAACACCGGTATTGAAACAAGCTTGCTTAAAAACAGATTAATGTTCTCTATAGAATATTATTATAAGAAAACGACAGATGCTTTCATGAACAAACCCATTTCAGACATCAATGGGTATAGTTCTTATATTGTTAACTCCGGTAATCTTATCAATCAGGGGTATAACATCTCTTTCACAGCGACTCCTATTCGCAACAAAGATTTCAACTGGATATTTGCTGGTTCTTTCTCTAAAATAATGAATAAAATAAATACTGCTCCTGGTAAGAATGTATATGATTTAGATAACTTTCTAAATGGTACTGCTGTTGTGAAAGGGCAACCTGTAGGCACTTTCTATTCTTATAAATTTGTAGGGCTCAATCCTGTTGACGGAGGTCCTTTATTTGATGATTGGGAAGAGCGCAGCTCAGAATTGATTGGATTAAGCAACTATGACACTTACACTAAAGTTCTAGTTCCTTCAGGAAAAAGAGATCCTGATATTAGTGGAAGCATCAGTCACACTTTAAATTATAAATCATGGAGACTTAGTATGCTATTAAACTACAGTTTAGGAGCAAAAGTACGCCGATTCAAGGTATTTTCTCAATCGATAGACGGATCCTCCTTCAATCATGATATCAATCCGGAATATAATGTAAACAGAGAATTAATCAATAGATGGAAAAAGCAAGGAGATGAACGTTATACCAATATCCCTGCCATCATGAGTAAGAACTCACCAGGATTCTATAGCTATACGAGTCATTATTCATCTGGCTATTATTATAATGGAGTTAAAATAGCAGAAGATTATTGGAATATGTACGACTATGCTGATATAAGAGTCGTAAGTGCCGACTATTTACAAATAGCCAATGTTAGCTTAAC
Source organism: uncultured Bacteroides sp. (assembly GCF_963677685.1). Taxonomy (NCBI): domain Bacteria; kingdom Pseudomonadati; phylum Bacteroidota; class Bacteroidia; order Bacteroidales; family Bacteroidaceae; genus Bacteroides; species uncultured Bacteroides sp. The sequence goes on along the minus strand of NZ_OY782186.1, from coordinate 1,140,608 downwards.
CTATGAGTTGCCTTCCAAAATATTGAATGCGTATAAGTTGCACCGAGTAGCTCTGACTTTGTCCGGATCCAATTTATATACTTTCTGCGCAAAGGCTTTGAAGGGTCAAACTCCAAATCAATCAGGTTTTTCAACCATTCAATTATCAGACACCCCAACCTATACTTTCGGAATTAATATTGAGTTTTAACCCCCTAAAAGAATAGAGTAATGAAATATACAAAACATCTTACCATACTACTACTTGTAGTACTTACAAGTTGCTCCAATTTTTTGGAGGAATACTCACAAGACACAGATTATGTAAACTCTTGGAGAGATTTGAATGAAACGCTTATAGGAGACTGCTATATGCCAGTAGAAATAAGCGACATGATAACTCAGACATCCGATAAAAACTATTTTATTCATTTCATGGGAGATGAGTTACAAGAGTGCGTTCAAGGACCAGATGCGTATACTCTCGCTTACGATGAGAAAGAAAAAGTTTTTGGATACTTCACCTGGCAACAACGAAGCGGTCAAAATGATACTTATACAGGCTTTAACCCTGAAAACGAAAGCTGGCAGGAGCTGTATCGTCTCATAAATGTAGCTAACAATATCCTTTTTTCTGCAAAAGATCTCCCTAAAAAAAGCGAAGATGATCAAATAGGCACTTTAAAAGTAGAGGGAGAAGCACATTTCTTAAGAGCTTTTTATTACTTCTGGCTAGTCAACCTTTATGGAGAACCTTATTCAGCAGCGACAGCAACAACTGCCTTGGGAGTGCCATTAAAATTATCAGAAAAAGTTGAAGATAAAATCTTTAGGCGCAACACCATACAAGAAGTTTATGATCAAATTCTAGATGATTTAAATCAGGCAGAAACAGATTTATCGCAAACAGGAGAACCTTACTCCATATACAGAGCAGGGCTAACTAGTACACAATTTTTGCTAAGCCGCGTATACCTCTATATGCAAAATTGGGAAAAAGCCGCGGAGTATGCCGATAAAGTCATTAAAGCCCATCCTGCACTAACTCCGTTAAATATCTTAAAAGGATCTTTTCTATCGAAAACATCTATAGAAACGATTTTTTCTATGGGAGGCAATTCATTACCTTGCATCATTTCGTATAAATACAAAGGCTTTAAAGTATCAAAAGACTTATACGATTCATATAGCAATAATGACATACGTAAAAGCAAATTCTGGTGGACTTACGAAGACTTTGTAGGATATACCAAAGTTGCTCCTTTGGCAAATAGTGCCGTAGAACCTAATTCTAGTACCTACTATACAGAGGTCTATAATGGCGGCTGGAGAAATAACGCCGCCGAAGTATCAGATAAGTTTTTATTCCGCTCTGCAGAAGCCTATTTGATAAAAGCAGAAGCAGAAGCTTATTTAGGAAAAGACCAGCAAGCCAGAGCAGCTCTAAACACACTTCGCCAAAACAGATATACGCAAGGAACAAACTATGAAGTAACGTCATCGGGTCAAGAATTAGTGACAGAAATCCGCAATGAACGCCGCAAAGAGCTAGCACTAGAAGGAGCGCGTTGGTTTGATATCAGACGTTATAGTGTTTGCGACGTATATCCCGAATCAAAACCAATCACACACGATTATTATTATTATGAAAGTCGAAGTAATACAGTAAAAACAGAAGTGCATACTTTTACTCTTGAGGCTAATGATAAAGCTTATACCTTACCCATTCCTAATGAAGTACTTACATTCAATACAGGAATGAAAAATAACGAACGCCCTAATCGTACTTATACTGTAAAAAAAATAAATTAATTATTTATGAAAAAATACATATCAATTTTATATATTCCTCTTCTATTTTTGTTTTTTGCTTGTGCACAAGAGGATGAATTAACGCCCAGCAATATAAAAGAGAACTATTTTGCGCCTGATGAAAATGCAACCGATGCAACATCTCTATTGCAAAAAGAATTTTATAAAACAGAAAAAAGTTATCTTCTCTTTAACGATACCCTTCGTCATGAACCGATCGGCACTAAACCCAATGGCGAAATACAATATTTCACCGAAACGGTAGACATAGCATACGCTATGACAGGATACAGTGCTTACCAATACACCTACAACTATTTATCAACAATAGAACAAAAAGAAGAGGCGACTCAATTTATTAAAGACTATATCTTGCCACATTTGTCTACTAAATTACGACCTTTTTCATGGCTTTTAGTTAATCAAATTCTTGAATACAACATAGATTATTCGCCTGATATATTTTTAAATGATTATAAATCAGTAATGGTTGGCAAACGTTGTATCGCCATCGCAATGGAAAATTTCGTCAATTTATCTGAGAGTGAATTGAAAGAACAAACCATTCCGCTATTTATAAGTTTTCTCAGCAATAAAATGTACGTTCAACCAAGTGAAACCTTAAAGAAATTCACACAATACGGTTCCTCAATATACGGAGCTAATACGCCTGTACAGCCTATTACAGAAGAGGAAAACATGGAATATATGAAGCAGGCCGGATTTGTTGAAGCAAGTGTTCTATGGGGATTCCCTTTCTTAGGGACGTATCCCTCTGAAAAAGACGATATCAATGCATACATCCGATTGATTCTTACAAAAACAGATGAAGAGATTGGCGCTGAGTATGCTAATTACCCTACAATTATCACAAAAGCCAATGTGATAAAATCAATGATTCTCAATTTAGGTTATATTTATTAATATAAAAAGACATGAACAGACCATATATAACAATCATCCTCCTGCTAGTCTTGCTATGCACTGGATGCAATAATGACAACGAAGAAACAATAGCAACAATAAAGCCCGAAGCAACAGGAAGTTTTGTTGATGCAAGAGACCAGTTCACATACCATTGGGTGAAGTATAACGGATTAGACTGGACGGTTGAAAATTCTCATTACAAAACCTCGGATGGAACCTACGGCATCTATAGAATCGCTCCATCTGTGGGTACGGAGCCGGATATCACTGATGCGAAAACGTTTGAAAAATATGGATATTTATATAACTATGATGCTTTATCTGAAGTTGCTCCTGAAGGTTGGAGAGTTCCAACAGACGAAGATTGGAAAAAGCTTGAAGAGGCATTAGGAATATCTCAAGAAGAAGCAAACCAAACAAATTGGAGAGGTAGCTACGCCGGAAAGTTATTAACACAAGACCAGAGTGGAAGTGGTTTAAATTTCCTATACGGAGGATATTGGAATGCTAACAGTGCTTCTTTCACCTCAAAGTTTCGCTTAATAAAAGCTGAAGGATTGTATTGGACTTCCACTAAGGATGAAACAAAAAACTCAGAAAAATATGCGTACTACAGAAAAATAAGGTACAATTCAAATCAGATATTTCGTTATAGCACTGATACATCGAACATGTTTAGCATACGCTTTGTACGAAATAGCAATTAATAGATAATCAATGAAGAAAAATATATTATTCGTACTCCTTTTGTTGATTATTCAAATCAAAATGGATGCTCAAAACAAAAGTTTTACCATCGAAAGCCGTATCCCAGGGATGAAAGATGGTATAGTGGTTTGCCTATCCAATTCTGAGTCAGGAGAATCGGAAATATTAGCACAAGATACGGTCAAGAACGGCTCTTTTAGACTCGTCGGATCGGTTGAGCATCCAATCAAATGTTGTTTAACAACCAACAATTTGGCAATCCTCTCGCCACAAGAACAGGAAAATGCTCAAAATATTCGATGGACCTACACCGATCTGCTTGTTGATAACGTCCCTATGATATTCAAAGCCGAAAATTACGACAGCATCTCTGTTGACGAACCTATTGGTAAGTCCTTTGAGATAACAGGTGGAAAGGTTCAGGCTGATTTCAACGAATATAATCGCCTTCTTTTAGCACAAAAGCAATTAAGCGAAGAGGAAGAGAGAAAGTTTCAATTAGATTTTATTCACTCACACCCCCATTCAGTCATTTCTCTCATGCTGGCCAACAATTTGATTCAGGACGGTTTTCATTTACAAAAAGCGGATATTGTCAACTTAGAAAAAACCATTGTTTCTGTACCAGCGGCCCCAAAGCGTTTGGCTGAATTTCGCAAAAACTGCCAATTAGCTAAAAGGTCAACAATAAACAGTGACATCGTTGATTTACCGCTGACAGACATCAATGGAAAGCCTTGCAGACTGACAGAGGTTGTACCCAAAGGCAAATATGTTTTGGTCGATTTCTGGGCATCATGGTGTGGTATATGCCTCGAAGGTATTCCCGAAATAAAAGAAATAGCAAAGAAACATACTAAAGACTTTGTTGTGATAGGTGTTTCGGCAGATACTAAAATTCAGGCATGGAAAAATGCCATCATAAGAAAACAATTGCCTTGGAAACAATACCGACTCACTTCTCAAGGCATAAAGGATTTAATGTCGAAATATCTCATCAAAGGGGTGCCTTACTACATCATTGTGAACCCACAAGGAAAAGTAATCAGTTCGCCAGAATATCCCAAAGAAATAGGAGAACAAATTGATAAATTATGCGAGTAAACACTCTGCTATTAACTATTAAGACGATACAAAATATATTTATGAAAAAATTTATCTTATTTTCAGCACTATTTGCCCTGCTTGTTAGTGCTACAACAATTGATAAGAAAGGTTATACTATCTCAGGCAAGATTAAAGCAGCCGATGGCGATACAGTAATCTTAGCTACTATCGACTATCTAAGTTTAATTCCCTTAGATACTACAATCATAAAAGATGGAAAGTTCTTTTTCACAGGCGAACAAAAAGAGCCTGTTTATCGCTATATCACACAGATCAAAAATGGAGTTGCAACAGAGTTGGGTAGTGATTTGATTTTAGAGAATGGAACCATTTCTGTTAGTCTTGACAAAGAAAATAAAGGTGCTCATGGCACAGCCAACAATGAATTGTGGCGAGAGTATACCACACAAGACAACAAAATAAGCATGAAAGCACTCCCCTATTGGAACGTTGCCGAAGACAGCACTCAAACGGACAGTGTGCGAGCGCATGCTAAAAAAGTGATAGAGAGCGTGCAGCGAGAACAGCTTGACTATCTTGTTAGCTTTATCCGTTCACACATCAAATCGGGGCTAAGCCACCTTCTATTTGAATCTTACTATCAAACATTGGAACCCAAATACATTGAGGAGATATTAGCTGAGGTAAAAAAAGCAGGTATTGAAGATGAGCTTTACACAACAGCCAAACAGAAGTTGGATGCAATGAAAAAGACAACCCTCGGCAATCAGTTTACTGATATAGAACTGAACGATCAGAATGGAAAAAGCATAAAGTTATCAACAATTGTTCCCAATAATAAGATCACAATGATTGATTTTTGGGCAAGCTGGTGCGGCCCATGCAGAGCAGAGATGCCTCATGTAGTGGAACTTTACAAGAAATACAAGAGTAAAGGTTTCGAAATAGTAGGCGTTTCATTAGACAAGAACAAAAAAAGCTGGATCAAAGCTATTCAGACTTTAAACATGCCTTGGCCGCAAATCTCGGATCTTAAAGGTTGGAAAAGTAAAGGAGCTGCCTCTTATGACATTACAGCAATTCCTGCAACCGTTTTAATCAATCAAAAAGGTGAAATCGTTGCTAAGAATTTGAGAGGAGAAGAGCTAAGCAAGAAGCTAGACGAATTGCTAAACCAGTAATAACAAGCTTCTATCTATCTTATCATGAGAGAGTGTCAAAACCCAATCTTATGAAAGAACAATTTTTAATCTGAAATTGAACGATCTTTATCAGCAATCAAAAGAGGGTGTCCCAAAATGAAGTGGACGCCCTCTGCTATTTTATTTACGGCCAAATTTTAATGTCTGAGATGAAAATCACCTGCATTCTTTTATAAAAAAGAGTAAAAGCAGCAAATTCATTAAATGATTTTTCCTCGTGTCGTTATCAAAATAAACTAAAGATTTTGCGTATATTTCTCTTGAAAGTATTGGAAAATCTTTTCTTATTTTAGTTAGGTCATTTACAGATTGTAAGAAAAAAAAACAAGGAGCTGCCGTGGGGGACAGCCGCTTTAATCTTTGTTAGTCACACTATGTCATTTTTAGAGTGAGCATTTTAATCTTGCCACATCCTCATTTTTCACCGTCTAATGCCCAATATACTTCTGGCTTTATCTTCACTAGATATAAAACTTAGCGAATCAACAATCCTGTCAGCATGCTCAAGGTCAAAAATATTCGGCGACATTCTTTTTAAAACCTCCAGTCTATCATCATCAAATGTGAAAATAGACATCATACGCACACATTGATCACAAGTGACAGATCTTTTATCAACGCCAACTGATAATATTTCAAGTTGATCATCTTTGAAAGGTTTGTTTTTCACCTTATTATACAATGCTTGGAAGTCTCTGTCGCTCATCACGTCTAAACGTCTGGGACGATAAGAGCTATATGGATGAGGCATTAACACATCCGTCTGTGGAGAAACGGGCACTGCTACAGCTTGGTGCTTGTGAAAAGAATCCATTCCTACCACCTTCCCATCTATAAAGCTAATATTAATCACTGTCATTCCAGGATTAGCTGCAATAGACTTTTCATATCCCCACTCTTCCATTTCATGATCAAAACGGCGGTAATTGGGATTGCCGAGCATTGATAAGACTTGTTCTCTACTCATCCCATGATGGATGTTCATCAAGAAGTCATTACTCGTACCCAATAAAGCAGCACAACTACTAACACTCACAACAAGTATTAGTAAAGCAAACAAATGTCCTAGTGTTTTCATGATTTATTATCTATTTGTTGCACAAATATAAATCAAAAAAAATCGATATAATCTCCTTCTATATCTTTTTTTTATATTTTACAATAAGTATTCCACAGTTTCTGCAAATTTAGAGAAACAAATATATTTACAGTCTCTTTTTAGAAAGGGATAAGACAAAAATAATTATGTTCATAACAAATAAAAAAACAAACAAAACAGCGGATAATATTCATAAAAAACATTATATTTGAGCCGATTTAAAAATTGGGATATGAACAGCTAATAAAGTATATGAAACGATAAAACGTCTACTTTACATCAAATCATAGAAACATATCCTGTTTATTTAATCAAAATATCTTTTTAACAACATCTAATAATTTAATCATGAAAAAATTCATTCTATTGTCAACTATTTGTCTTCTAAGCTCCATTGCCGCTTTTTCGCAGTCTAAACAAGAATCCATAAAAGAACTGATACAGACAATGCAGGTAGAGGAAACGATCAACAAAATGGTTTTTCCCAAGATGGGAATGCAACAAGACAGCCTTTCCAAAGCTTTATATCAAGAGATCATGAACTTAACTAAACCCATGATAAGCAAAGTAGTAAATGAAGATATGGTCACTCTATACGACAAGTATTATACACAAAAAGAGATTGATGATATGATTCGATTCTACAAAACAGAAACTGGGAAGAAGATGATCGAAAAATCTCCTGATATTCAAAATGAAATGATGGTCATCATGCAAACCAAATTCATGCCGAAAATGAATAAGGTTATCAAGGAACACACAGAAAGAATGATGCAAGCCAAATCACTTCAAAATGCAACAAGTACTGCAGCACCAGCCCAATAAAAACAGGAATAAAAAATCATGAAAAAACACACATTACTCTTTCTTTCGTTATTATTTTCACTTATAGCGTACTCTCAAACAGTTATTCAGCATCCTCAAACAGGGCTTACAAATGCCGGAAATGTCAAAATAACTAACATTGAGCTATCAGACACAGCCACAATTCTTAGCTTTCATACGATAGCAAGAGCGGGAGTCTGGATCTCAATTCCTTCTAAAACATACATTAAAGATATAAGAGGGAATGAGAATTTATATGTCAAAAGAGCAGAAGGGATACCTCTTAATCAAAAATACATCATGCCCGATTCGGGAAGAATAGATTACAAGCTCATATTTCCTGCTATACCTCAAGGCACAAGTTATATTGACTACAGCGAAGGCAATAATAGAGGTTCTTGGCTGATCTATGACATCGCCGTGAAACCTGCAATAAACGAACTACGGCTGCCGAAAGAGTTGTATGGCGACTGGTTCAGCACCACAACAGGTGATTGGGCATTAAGTATTCAGCATAAGTATATTGTTTATAAAAGCAAGGTATGGAGCTATAAAATCTACAAGAAAGGAAAAGAGGTAAAGCTTACAGCTACCGACGGAACATCTGTCAACCTACATTTCAAAATCAAGAAATCGGGAATATGCATGTTCGGTGAATCATCTTCCCAATTAGCTTCTTATAGCAAAAATGCCGAAGAAGCTCAAAGAAAGGGAACGGTAGACACCGAACCTTATAAACTCCCCATCTTTAAAACCGACTCGACCACTTATAGCGGATATATAAAAGGATATACTCCGCGAGCTGGTATAAAGACCATATCGATTAGCGTTGATGATATCATTGCCGATAACCAGAAACCTTATGTTACTAACATAGCGCCAGACGGCACTTTTTCGATAAAGTTGCCTCTCTACTACCCACATGTATGCTGGGTACGCTCCAGACTGTATAACGGTTCTGTATTGCTTGAGCCTGGTAAAAAGCTCTTTCAAATGATCAATCCGTCAGATTATGCAAAGTCTACCCTTTTCATGGGAGAGTCCGCCCGAGTAAACTCAGATATTAGCAGACTAAGGAAAATTCCTGCACTTAGCTACAGAGATACGCCTAATAATATTAGGGATATGTCTCCAACACAATACAAAGCTTATTGGAAGAAATCCGATGCAGAAAGCATGCATACATTAGATTCAATCATGAAAACGGAGAAGATATCAGCAAAGGCATACCAAGTGATGAAACTAGGCATTAGATATAGTACTTTAGTAAAGATGATGGATTATAAATTTGCCTTTGAAAATGCCTATCGCAAGAAAAACAATATTCCACCCTCTCAAAAAGACATAGCTGTAAAAGCAGACTCTCTAACAGCCGATTATTTCGATTTCATCAATAATGAATCTACCAATAATCCATTAGCGGTAATAAGCAACGATTATCAACAATTTATAAACAGACTCAAATACTTAAAAATTTTACAAAAGGGCAACGCATTAAGTATTGACACAAAAGGTTTGATTAGCGAGTTGAAGAAGTCGGGCTACGAATTTACCGAATCGGAAAAAGGGATGATCCGTCAGCTAGAAAAAATTGATTCCCTTCAAAATAGTCCGGAATTAAAAGAATACGCCGAAAAATACAGCAAACGAGAGCAAGCCTTTTACGACAAATACCAAAAGGAGTTTAAGGAAATATACAAGAATAATCCAACGGTCAATAACAGCATCATAGAAAAGTATTTCAAAGACAAGAAAATAAAATTGTCATCGGATGAGGAAGAGTTATTGAGGGCGATGAAAAAGCGAGATGAGTTCGACACGATAAAGAAACTGCGAGAGGTTTACGCCTTGATCAATGATAAAACATCTGCTTTTCACAACAAACACGGTCAGTTTGTGGAAGATTTCTTTCTTAGAAAATCGAACGAGGCACGCAACGAGAGTTTAAAGAAACTATTCAATATACAAAATGGCTTTTCTTGCGATCTGATTTTAGCACAAGGCTACTGTAACAAGATAGTGGAAAACACGATGCCTCTTAGCGATAAAAAGCTAAAAGCCTTGCAGCAACAGATCAGCACACCGTTCATCTCAGAGTATATAGCTTATTGCAATCAGCAGACTATTGCGAAAATAGAAGCAAATAAGAGAAGAAAAACAGGCTCGGTGATGAACGAAACACCTCAATCAGAAGCAGACAAGATTTTTGATAACATCATCAAGAAATATGCAGGCAAAGTGGTGTATGTTGACTTTTGGGCAACGTGGTGCAGTCCTTGCCGCAGCGGAATAAAAAAGATTAAACCTCTGAAAGAAGAGCTTGCTGGCAAAGACGTTGTATTTGTGTATATCACCAACCCGACATCGCCCGAAGAGATATGGAAAAACATGATTCCCGATATAAAAGGAGAGCACTATCGCGTGTCCAGTGATGAGTGGAATTATCTGAAAGTCAAATTTAATATTTCAGGAATACCCCACTATACGCTTGTAGGCAAAGATGGTAAAGTGATAGATCCTGCAATAAGAGTCTATGGAAATGACAAGCTACGCAGTGTTCTTGAGAAATACATCAACGAATAAAAAGCTTGTTCTATTGGCTAAGCATCAGCTAGGAAGCCAATTAGAAAATCGATGAATGCCGACTACTCATCAATGAGGAAATTCATCAAAGATGGAATAAGGCATCACGAAACGGATATTAAAGTTCCCCTTTAAAACAAGATAGACTGTTTAAAAAGTCCTCTTTTTACGAAAGCACTCTCGCTTCAGATACTGCAACGAGAGTGCTTTTTTATTTTGGGGATTTATTAAACAGCCCCATTATTTACCCATTTGATTGATCAGCGAGCAACAAAACGCATATTCTTTTTCACTTCATCCACATTTTCAGCGTTGGTAAGCATCTCAAGCAATTTAAAGGCCACATCGAGGCTCGTTGCCGGACCGGTTGACGTGATAATATTGCCCTCTACCACCAATTGCTCATCTTGCACCTCTACCCCAAAATCCGCCAGTTGCGTTCGCCTCACACCCTCGTTCAGATCCCATGTGGTAGCCTTTCTGTGAACTAACACTCCCGATTTCGCTATCGGCAAAGCGCCCACACAGATCGAAGCAATCAGCTTGCCTCTTCGATCAAATGCTCTGATCAAATCGAGAAAACGCTCATCATAAGCATCCTCATAAAAGCCCGCTTCTCCAGCACCTCCGGGAATTGCCAGCGCATCATAATCATCCACATCGACTTCTTCGAAAGGCAGTTGCGGACTGACAATTAAATTCCAATAACACTTTATTGTAGGACGCAAAGCTGTAGTAACCAAATCAACTGGCTCTAAATCGATTTCGCGACTCCAACCAAAGACATCAGTAAACACACTCGCTTCATAAGCTTCAAAACCTTGAGCAAGAAACAAAAGGACTTTTTTAGCCATGTATAGAAAAGTTATTAAGATTTATATTCGTGCAACGCAAAGAAATAAAAAACGCATCATAGCATGTGGCACCAAAAATGATCCCTATTAATGCTCATCCTCCAACTTAAACCACAGCAATCAATTTCTCAAAACAAAGACTTTCTGGAAAGTCTTTATACGGACCGTAATTCTCTATCCTGCCATATCCATTCTTGCTATACAGTCCTATTGCTTCATGTTGTTTATAACCCGTTTCGATAACCGCTTTAGAATAGCCCAACTCTCCTGCCCACTTTTCTAATTCTTCTAAAATCAGTTTCGATATTTTCCTACCCCTATAGTCAGGCGCCACAAACATGCGCTTCATCTCCACCGATTCAGCATCATACTCCTTAAAGCATCCACATCCCACAGGCTTGTCGCCATCAAAAGCTACAACGACAGTATCTATCGCAACAATCTTGTTATACTGATCATACTTAGATTGCACTCTTTCATATCTGGCATTCAAGTCAGCGTCAAGTTGTGCTATCAAAGAGTTGAAGCAAGCATCTGTACTTTGAGTCCGTTTCGTCGTTATTGCATTCATATGCTTTCGATATTAAGTAGTTCGGTTACAAAAATAAGAATTATCTGAATGCACTAAAAAAACATTCTAAACTATTTTTTAATTACATACTTATCACACTACTATAACATCCATCATTTACCATCGTTACGCTAAAAAAGAGTTACCACAAGCCGACCATCAAGAGATGGGTAATCCCTATTCACAGGGCTTGCTGGCTATAGTTCAAATTATTCTAAAATATATAACAAAAAAAATGCAAGATGCAACCCTATCTACATATAGAGACTTGCATCTTGCACTGAATCTTTGTACAGAAAAGACTTCACATATCTAGAAAGAATAAAAGAATCAAGTTTTTTGGGGAGAGCATTCTCCTATTCTCTCATCTATTAAATTATAGATCAGTCAAACGTGCATGAACCAAATTATACATTTCCGCAGTATCAAAAAGTGTCAGCCCGCTCTCCACAGATTAGCATATCAAAGCAATCATTTCATTCTTATCAGTTACAACTCCGTATCCGTAGCTCATACCCATGCAGCCTAAGCCTAAAGCTGAAACTTTCGGACCGTTTTTACCCAATTTTCTTATTTGTATATTCCGCCTATATGTTATTAATCTTCAATTATTCTACTTGCCATCCATTTTACAGTTTCCGGATCGCGATGATCTAAGAAGCTACTTGTCTTGGTGTCTAAAACGGTTATCGCCGCCATGTCTTCAGCACTCAATTCAAAATCAAAGATGTTGAAGTTTTCAGCAATACGCTCCTTATGAACCGACTTAGGAATAGCAACAATGCCTCTTTGAGTCAACCAGCGGAGCATGACTTGCGCAACAGATTTTTGATATTTTGCAGCCAACGAAACCAATATTTCATTGCTGAAAATGTTATTCCTCCCTTCGGCGAAAGGCCCCCAAGATTCAAGCTGAACATGATTTTCCTGCAAGAATTTCAGGTTGTTAACCTGTTGATTAAAAGGATGTGTTTCAATCTGATTTACCGCTGGTACCACTTTATTGAATAAAATCATATCCATCACTCGGTCCGGCTGAAAATTACTGATCCCTATCGCCCGCACCTTACCTTCTTTATAAAGTTCTTCCATAGCACGCCACGCACCGTGAACATCTCCATAAGGTTGATGAATGAGATACAAATCAAGATAGTTCAACTTTAACTTACGCAATGACTTTTCAAAAGCTATTTTTGTTTTTTCATAGCCATAGTCTGAAACCCAGAGTTTAGTTGTAATAAATAATTCTTCTCGTGCTATTCCACTCCTTTGAATAGCCCTACCCACAGCTTCTTCGTTTCTGTATACAGAAGCCGTGTCAATTAAGCGATAACCAATTTGTAATGCATCCAGAACGCTTTGTTCGCACTCTTGAGCATCAGTGATCTGATATACGCCAAATCCAAGGATCGGCATTTCAATTCCATTGTTCAGTCTTACATTTTCCATATTCTATTTTCTTAATCATTTATTGTCAATGCAAAATTAGGTCTATAAACCCGCTCATCACTTATACACATTACTGTTGTTCATACCAATTTTACGGATAGCGAGTAAGATCATGATTATTATTAAAACAAGAATTTTATCTTTGTGAAGAACTTAATGCAAATTACGATGGACGAGCTCGTAAAAATAGAAAACATTTCTCAATACAACACTATGTTGGGCTTAGAAACCTTGCATCCGTTGGTAGCTGTTATTGACTTTTCAAAGGCTCAACGGGTCAATCAAACGCACCGATATATGGGATTATATACCCTATTTTTGAAAGATGTCAAATGTGGAGATATAAAATATGGCCGCAATTATTATGACTATCAGGAAGGTACTTTGGTTTTTATTGCGCCTGGGCAAATTATTGAAATGAAAAAAAGCGGTGAATATATTCAACCAAAGGGCTGGGCATTGTTATTTCATCCCGATTTGATTCACGGCACATCGCTCGGGCATCATATCAAAGATTATAGCTTCTTTTCTTACGAATCCTACGAAGCTCTTCACCTATCGGATCAGGAACGACAAATTGTGATTGATTGTCTGCATAAGATTGACCTTGAATTACGGCATGCCATCGACAAGCATAGCAAAAAGCTGATTGTAACTAACATTGAGCTGCTTCTAAACTATTGCGTACGTTTCTACGATCGCCAGTTCCTCACCCGCAGCAAGATCAACAAAGACATTTTAATCCGATTCGAGAAGTTGCTAGACAACTATTTCCTATCGAACACTCCCTCCTTATCCGGTTTGCCAACAGTAGGTTTTTGTGCTGAAAAGCTCCACCTTTCTCCCAATTATTTTGGAGATCTCATCAAAAAAGAGACTGGAAAATCGCCAAAGGAACATATCCAGCTAAAGTTGATCGATGTAGCCAAAGAGAGAATTCTCGACACGAATAAATCCGTTAGCGAAGTAGCTTATGAATTGGGGTTTAAGTATCCTCAACACTTCACCAGAATGTTTAAAAAAAGCACAGGCATCTCGCCTAATGAATTTCGCAATCTCAACTAATGCTCTTCATATCATAAAGACTAAAAAAATATTCCCTGCACTGTGATGCAGGGAATCATTTGTTTTACTATTTAGCCCAAGCTGCTCCTTCGGGAGTTCTGCGCCATTCAAAATAGGAATCAAGAACCTTCAACGATTTTTCGCTAGGCACCGGTCCCACATGAATATTAGGTCCCAGATATAACACCTTCGGATTAGCATCGCTAAAGGCTGGCCATTGAGGTACCCCTTTGCCATTAGGATTTCCATATTTAGCGAAGTTCGTCCAATAGATCCCCATAGCCTCGGATGTTTTCAGATCTGAAGCAGAAGTATTTGGGTCTGCAGTATTCAAATGCTGAAAAACGTAAACTACCTCTTGCCCATGTGGAGAACCGTAGCCATAGCGAGGAGAATCCTTCGGAAAGTCAGGATGTTGATCAAAATAATAATAATATACCTTCGATTTTCCAGTTTCAGACTGAAGTCGCGCCCAAGTCCATGTATGCCAGCCGAAAGCCGCATCACGAGAGAGATCACGAGCCGTTTTAGGAACAGAATTTTCAGCAGCAGGATAAGCCGCCATCAAAGCATCAGCAAACTTACCATAGCGTTTTTTTACGCTAGCAGCATACTCTTGTGGTGTACGGCCCGGAGGAAAGCTTGCACCTTCATCAGAGTTATAACCAATAAGTACATTCACATCATTATATTTTCCAGCCTTATACAATTCATATTGATCGCCGGGAATCACATAACCATCAACGATAGGCCATGCACCAGCCATTGCCCATCCGGCAGGGATCAATTTCTCAGCATCCACCTTACGCAATTCGCCAATAGATGAAGCATTGTGTGCTTTGGCAAACTCTTCGCCAACAGCCTCAGCCTGCTTCAACGTCTTCATGTTCTCGCCAGGATATGTGGTTGGGCGAGTTGGTCCAAAAGAGCCTCCGCTTTCGGAGATAGCACCTTGAAACAAACCTTTTGCCAACGGAGAAGCACACAGCATGCTCACAGAGATACCACCAGCCGACTCTCCGAAAATAGTCACTTTATCAGGATCACCACCAAAAGCAGCAATGTTATTCTTTATCCAACGAAGCCCTGCTATCTGATCGAGTAAACCGTAATTGCCTGAAACATGATCGGGGCTTTCGGCACTCAGTTCAGGATGAGCAAGGAAGCCCAGTTGACCGACACGATAGGCTATACTAACCAATACCACTCCTTTTGAAGCCAACTTCACACCATCATAAACCGGTTCGCTAGTTGCCCCAAAGCTAAAGCCGCCACCATAGATCCAAACAAGCACTGGTACTTTCTCGTTCGCCGATTTTGCAGGCGTCCACACGTTGAGATACAAGCAATCTTCACTTTTACCTGCCTGCGGATTGCCGCTTTGCATAGGAGCTGGCGCATATTTAGCCGTCTCTTTCACTCCCTCCCAAGGGATAACAGGCTGAGGAGCTTTCCAACGCAAATCGCCAACAGGAGGTGCAGCAAAAGGGATCCCTTTGAAAACCGCCATTCCATCCGTTGCCACTCCCTGAATCCATCCTCCCTCAACCTTCACTCGTGTTTGTTGCGCACGAGAGGTTAAAGCTGCCACAAGCATCATTGACAGAGTAATAATAAATACAATTCTTTTCATCCTATTATATGATTTATTAAGATTAATGTCCAAACGAATCGCAAGCATTTGTAATATTGCAGCGGTCTGTGTTTTTACAATGAAAATGAACAAAACAGTACGAAGTCTTTTACATCGTTATCTTCGTCATTGTTTTGCAAAGATACTACTAATCAATGATGATGGCTTGCATTTTGGTTACATAAAAAGCTTCGTCTGTTACATCACCCGCTTATTTTGTTCACTCAGGCTCAATCTCTTTCTCCAAAAGGCTCTTTCTTTTTTCACAATACAAAAGTAGTCTGCAAAATACATTCACTACACTTGTTTGTAATAAAAAAACAAACTATATTTGAATGATTTTATAATAAAAAGAAGATACCAAACTGAATAGGCCTTATAAATACTAAAAAGTAAAAGTGATGAATAAACACAAGAACCTTATCAAAAAAGTAGCCACTATAGCGCTATTACTCTTTATCTCTTTCGCACAAATGAATGCTCAGGACATAAAGAAATATTATAATCGTCAATGGAAAGAATGCCAACCCAATGAAGCGAGATTCTTGAGTATAACTACTAAAACAGATTCCGGATATTACAGAAAAGATTATTATATCAGAGAGAGGAGGCTGCAAATGGCTGGACTTTATGCCGACTCATTATGCAAGATCCAAAATGGTTCTTTCGCCTACTATCATTCTAATGGCATGCCTTTACATTTTGAAAGATTCAAGCAAAACAAGAAAGAAGGAGTAGCAAAAAGCTATTATCGCAATGGCTGCATGGCCGATTCAGCGGTATATCATGACGGAAAAATCGTTGGAGTGAAGTTATCTTGGCATGAAAATGGATGCCTACGCGATTCCATCTCATTACAAGAGGGAGGAAACGGGGTATCGGTTTCATGGTTCGACAACGGCATGCCATCTTCGACAGGTCGTTTTTCCAAAGGCATGAAGCAAGATGGGAAATGGATGTTCTTTCACAGAAATGGAAAGGTTAGCGCTATTGAAAAATACGATCAATCGAAGCTTGTAGACAAGCAGTATTTCAACGAACAGGGTGAATTGATGAAAGATACCACCAACAATGACAGGGTGGCCCAATTTAAAGGAGGAGTAAAAGGTCTTATGAAGTATATAAAAAGAAAAGTACGATTCCCCAAGCAGTATAGAATAGCCAATGGAAACAAAGCAGTTGTTGAGTTCTCTTTCACAATCAATGAAGAAGGAAATATTGAAAATGTATATACTATAACTTCTTTTGCTGAACCTTTTGACAAAGAAGTAGAGACGGCTATACTAAAATCGCCCAGATGGCAACCTGCCAGAAATCACAATAGAACGGTAAAACAAAAGTACAAGATACCGGTCGTTTTCAAAAACTAATGCAGAAATAAAAACCAAGCAACGATACGCGTTTCATGAATCTTAAAGAACTAAGTCAACAGGAATATACTGCCCGAATCAATCGGGTGATGGATTACATCAACCAGCATATTGACCAGCAGATAGATCTATCTACGATGGCCGATATTGCTTCTTTTTCGCCCTACCACTTCCACCGCATTTTTACATACGTTGTAGGCGAAACACCCAATAATTTCGTGTCGCGCATCAAGCTTGAGAAAGCCGCCCAATTGCTGCAAGACAATCCCAAAATTTCTGTCAGCGAGGTCGCTTTTCAATGCGGATTCGTCAACATATCCTCGTTTAGCAGAGCCTTTAAAGGCTATTTCGGCGTAAATACTAAGGAATTTCGCACACAGGAGAAAGCGATATATATCAAAGACGGAATCAGATATAGCAAGAATTGCAAACCGATTAGCAAGATCGGCAAAAATCCGCAGCAACTTAATGATCACCTTTGCAGTGTCGAATTTAATAAATTAATCATTATGGACACGAAAATTGAGATCAAACAAATGCCTGAACTTAACCTTATTTATTGTCGCCACATGGGGGCGTTCAATGCAATCGGTCAGGCTTATGAGAAGCTTTTCAGATGGGCAGCTCCCAGGGGACTGGTTACCGCTGAAACAAAAACAGTGACTGTTTACCATGACGATCCGTCGATCACAAGTATTGACAAGGTGCGTCAGGATGCAAGTATCATCGTCAGTGGCGACGTAAAAGTGGAAGGAGAAATTGGCAAGTCGACTGTTCGGAGTGGCAAGTATGCTGTGGGACATTTCGAGATCAAAGAAACTGAGTTTGAAGAGGCATGGAACACGATGTGCGCATGGCTCACCGAAAGTGGCTATCAGCCTGATGATCGACCTTGTTACGAGTTGTATCACGACGATTACAAGGATCATCCGGAGCACAAGTTTATCGTAGATATATGCATCTCGGTTAAACCGCTTTAAAGAAAGAATCCCCGACTACATCCCTCGGCAAACCTAATGGCAGCAGAGATTGTAATCGGGGATTGCTCATTGTGGGGCGGAGCTTACAACGTCATGGCTTGTGCTCCCACAGCTCCGGCAATGGCACTCGCCACTGCGATAATGATTTTCAGAATCAAATCCCAACTCGACTTTTTCATTGTTTTTTCAGTGTTTAAGAGTTTGTTCCGCCTCTCACTTCCATCCTTAATAGGCAAAGCGACCATCGAAACAAACTCAAGATTAATACTTCTTTTTCGGAACTGACTTCATCGGATCGGCTCCACTGGCTAATACTTTCCAGCTTAAAGCTGATCTGTTAGCTTAGTCTCAACGGCAAATCAACGAGCGTTTTTCAGTATTCGGAGATCGAAACCTCCCATCCACTTATGAAAGTTTAGAACAGAGATCAACCTTGCAAGCAAGAAGCAAGCGAAAGATCGACGAACGGCTTTC
Organism: uncultured Bacteroides sp.; assembly: GCF_963677685.1. NCBI lineage: Bacteria > Pseudomonadati > Bacteroidota > Bacteroidia > Bacteroidales > Bacteroidaceae > Bacteroides > uncultured Bacteroides sp. The sequence continues at coordinate 1,122,009 of NZ_OY782186.1, read as the reverse complement.
GCAAAGCAAATGGCAGCAACAAGAACGGCTATCAGTATTCGGAGATCGAAACCTATTTCAAAAGGATCGGTAGCAGACTTATTATAGAGAAAAAGACTCTGGACTTTTGGGGCTTCTGCGCCACCGACAAGGGGAAATCTGCTGCCTCCTTTTAAATGAGAGCTAAGCTAAACGGCCAACTTACGCATTGGGATCTTCACCTTCGGAATTACCACCAGTGTTACCGCCATTGGTTTTTCCGGAATCCCCGCTTTCAGCATCCGCCGCTTCCGTCCAACGTTCATACTCAACGCCAGTGTACATCGCTCTGGTAGTACCTCCTGTACCCGCCGCCCGTGTTCCGGTGGGAGTAAACTGCACGCGCAAGTTCACGATCTGAGAGGGCGAAACCTCATCGGGAGTATCCACCCCTTTGCCACTCGCATTGGCCATCATGGTGAACGTTCCCAGTCCGTCCAACTTCACACTACGGCTACTAAGCAACTGCTCACGCATCACACTCATCAAGTTCCTGATCACATTGTGCACATCACCGGGAGTAAGAGACGCTTTATCGGCAATGAGTTCGCCAATTTTCTGCGTGTCCACCACTTTTCCCACCTTGACCAAACGTGGATGCCACTTCTTTTTCCCATCCTTAGATGCCACATTGCTCTGCAATGGTTTGTAAAATAAAGGCATAATTGATAATTGATTTTAATTTGTTACTAACTCCGATCATTTGTAATCGATTACGAATGCAAATGTAGGCTAGCACTTAAACTGCGGGTCGAGAAACGGAAAGAAAGAGTCGGTAATTGTAGAAAGCCGAAAGAAGGAGACAAAAAGTGTGCAGTGGCAGAAAGTCCAAAACGATTCCGAAAACGATAGCGGCCTACTTTCTCACTAACATCGGAAGGAGAGAACCATAAAAAGAGGCTAAGCAAACATAGTCTTAAAAAAGGAAGGTTATAAATGCAGAAAGATGGAATAACGAAAAGAAAAGCAGTAACAGTCCGGCAGGATTTATTTAGACTTAAGAGAAATGAGTTGTCACAGTATGAAATAATAAAGGAGAAAAATAAAGGTTAAATTAATTCAGCGAAATAAGAAAGCGATATATTCAAAAAAAATCATTCAAGATCACCCTCTTTATATTAAATATTTTATTACATTTGCAGATACATATCACTAAATCTAAAAAAACGACAAATGGGGAAAATACTAAAGCAAAGTCATTATAACAGAGTACCAGAAAGAGTGTTTGGAGTTATCGTTTGTAGCATTCTTGTAAGCTTACCAATAATTGATCTATTATTAGGAGAAAATAAAAGACTAGATACTACATACATCGGTGGGATTATCTTTTTTGGCGTATGCCTACTCGTCTATTTATGGCAGCTATTTACCAAGAAGCCTCAAATACATTATGTCAACATCAATGGTTGGAAATATCGATCATTTCAGAGAATGAGTAAATGGAAATTTATTTTCATAAGTGGTTTTGTTTATTCAATACGCTACAAGATCATGATTGCCATACTGTTCTTTTCAAACCTAATAAAGAATGACCTTTCTCCTCTTGAAATAATTTTAGCTATTATCGGATTGTGTGTCATATCGGCTGTTCCGTATGGATTGATAAACTACAAAAAGTGCGCAGGTGTCAACATGAATTTTGACCTAAAGCATCCTTTATAGTAAAATCTGACTAAACACTTTTATAAGAGATGGGATATGCCTTTGTAGCATTGGTGATGATTGCCTCGACGAACAGTAGACGAACACCTCTTTACACTTAATTAAGAGTTAGCGACTGTATCACCTGCTTCCTTTTCACAAGGAAACTTGCTATTATTTTAGTTCTATTTGTAACATTAAAGCCCCTTGCATAAACAATATTACTTGACACACATACATCATTCCTCAATTGAAAAGTTAGAAGATTATCAATAGTTGCGAAGGCGCTTAAGACTGCAATCCAAAAGTGAAATATTCTTTGAATACTCAACAAGATTATCTCTTTTTTTCACGGTTCGCCAAGATGCTCAATGATAAGCCGCACTTGCGCCGGAGTAAGCATGCGTGTGCAAGGCGTGTATCCCGTTTGCCGCAATAAGCAAACAAGGGAGTTGTTGCGAGAAATCCATTCATTGAGTTTGCGACGTGCCACGGCAGGCGTTGTCTGTGGCAGATACATTTGCGCCAGCTCCGTTTTGGTGAGCGCGGTGTAGAGTAACGTTAAATCGGTATGTTCCATTTTTATTGTTATAATTTACGATCGATAAATAATCAGACTATCTCCGATAGCCCTTTTTATAGGCGCCGTCCTGTGTTACGTATCACTGTTGAACAACAAGCAGCAGATTTTCCATTTTTGAGATAAACGTCATCTTACGTTACGTAGCATCATTGATTGACCCGTTGTCATAAAATCAGCCTCAAAATATTCTGATTACAAAGCCATTTCCCTTGTACAAGCCGATTGCAGTACACTACAATCAAGTCAGCCCCGACATTTCTTTTGCAGAAGATGAGTGTAAGTTTCTGTAAACATTTCAGGATGGTTCAGCGCCCAGAGGATGTAATCACCCGGATTCTCTTTCCGCACCAGCAGCGGACGATACTGCATGCTAAGCACCTTCCACAACACCCCGTTCAGTCCCCCAATCTCGGGGCGTTGACTCAGAGCATTGATGGCTTGTACCGTTTTGGCATTCTTCACATTGAGTGCATCAAGATTCAACTTCAATATAGGTTTTACCTCTATATTATCTTGATTATCAAAGTTTTGAGAAGAAGACAGACTCTTTACAACCGGCGGAGCCGCTCCCTCTTCCGCTTTGCCCGCGGGCGAAAAGGCGGTTTGTTGTGGTCTGTTTTTCTCTCTTTTGCTATGCTGTGCTTTATTTTCCTGTCCTTTACTTTCCTTTCGTTTGTTTTGGGGCGTTTTTTCGGAAGAAACCCTCCCCTCACCCCTCGTTACTTCGGAAGAAACTCTTTTTTTATCGGCAGCAGATTGATTCTGATCTGTTCCTGATTCCGAAGAAAAGGCAGAAGATTTTTCATTCCTCGATTCAGAAGCAGCAGCATCACCTCTTTTATTTCTTGATTCGGAAGAATCAACAGCACAATCTCTTTTATCCCTCAACTCGGAAGCCTCACAACCTTTTTCAAGGGCAGAACCGTAGACAGCGGCAGCACCCATCAGCTGCAAAGAAGTTGCATTGTTCGAAAGAGTAGAAAAATTTCGATCAGCAGCAGATTGATTCTGACCTATTCCTGATTCCGAAGAAAAGGAAGAAGCTTTTTCATGATCTGTATCGCTGCAATCAGCATTTGATGCGGCACCTTCCTCGTCATTCTCTTTTTGAGACATACAACCCACAGGAAAAAGACAATAAGCAGGATCGATGGTGCGCTTGCGTTTGCAATCTTGATTGATTTTGATGTATCGCTGCTGCAAGGCGCAGGAGGTCAAAACATGCTGCGAGGCATACAGGTCAGGATCGAACAAGCGAGCTTCGAGGCAACTTTGAAAAATGATTTCAACCTGATCGGCAGTGCACTCCGTCTGATCAGAAATATCGAAACACAGATCTTCATCCCACACCACATAATAGCCCTTGCCACGATAGATCTCACAAAACAACGAAATGATGACAGCAATGCCTGCACAACCGTTACGACGAACGATGCGCCGTACTTTACGATCATGCAGAAAATCCACATCCAACGGAAAATAATCCAGTCCGCTTTTTAAAGGACGAGCCATATCATTCGCTATTTTAAGTTCTCAAACTCCGGTAAAACATCAAAACATGGACAGGCTTTCATGTACTCGTTGGGAGTGATAATGCCGTTCCCATCGAGGTCGGGACTAGTATCACGATGCCCCAGCACCTGACTGATACTCGGAAAAACCATCCGCAACGCCTTCACCAAGCGGATTAGCGAAGCCCGCTGAGCATCCGTTCGAGTATCCTTGGGGTGCCCATGCTCATCCAGTCCGCCAACATAGCAAATACCAACAGAACGCTCGTTCCAGCCCATGCAATGCGCCCCCGTCAAGCACACGTCACGCCCCTGTTCGATGCTACCATCTAAGCGGATAACGTAATGATAACCGATGCTCCAGAAGCCTCGTTGGCGATGCCAACGGTCGATGTCTGCCGCTGTTACATCCCGCCCTTCCGGTGTGGCAGAACAGTGAATAATAATTGAATCTTTCATAACGATTTTACTCCTTTTTTATTTACATTATAACAAAATTGCATCATACTCTCTCTTCAAAACGCCCGGCATACGAAACTGAGTTCGCAAAGTATGAGCATCAAACCCTTCGGCCTTACAAAGTTGCTCTATAGAGCGATAATGACGCAAAACATGTCCTTGTTTGTCGACCACTCCGCAAGGCTTCGGACGGAAACACATCAAACCATGAAGCAGCGCATGTTGCATATTATCATAGTGATCACACCACTCCAAATTCTCAACACGATTATTCAATGTGTTACCATCCAAATGATTCACTTCGGGCAGATTGCGCTCGTTGGGTAAAAAACTCTTCGCCACCAGCCTATGCACTCTATTCTTGATCAATAACCCTTTCATAGAGAGACGAACAGACTCATACCCACAATGATCGACATAGGTTTTCAGCATCCGCTTCTCCTTACCTTTAAGGCTGAGCACCCGTCCCTTGTCGGACACCATATAATCCTCCGCTCCCTTTACAAATCTCCAATTTTCCATCGCATATATCCTTTCATTTTTATTATTAAACATTCAAATCGATTAGAACCTTTTCCTATCGTAAAGTTCTCCAAATTTATATTTCTATTATTCAACATTCAAATTTCTTTCGCCATTCTCTCTTTGAGAGCAGCGTACACACTCCCCAGCATCGCCGCGCACGCTGAACAGAGGCGTAGCGCACTCTCCCCACGTTACTTATCAGGCAATTGCGACACCTCTTTTTCAACTGACAATTTCTTTCTGAAAAGTCGCAATCTCGCCCCTTTAAGCACGCATATTACTTTACAAGCAGGACTCAGACAGCTTCGGCAAAAGCAAGATGCAAGCTTTGCAAAGACAGATCGAAGCAAGCTTTCAAGCTATAGACAGTCATTCAAACAAAAAAAGAATCATGCAAACTGAAAGAACCTCCTATTAATTAAGATGATCGCAAAACTTTTCAATGAACGAAACAGCCTAAGAACAGATTGCTGACGCAAGGTTTGCAAAAACAGATCGAAGCAAGCTTTCAAGGTGCAGACAGTCATTCAGACAAAGAGCAATCATGCAAGCTGAAAGAACCTCCTATTAATTAAGATGATCGCAAAACCTTTTCAATGAACGAAACAAGCTAAAAACAAACTGCCGATGCAAGGTTTGCAAAGGCTAATCGAAGCAAGCTTTCAAGATGCAGACACTCATTCAGAGAAAAGACCAATCATGCAAACTGAAAGAACCTCCTATTAATTAAGATGATCGCAAGGCCTTTCAATGAACTAAAACAGGCTGAAAACAGAGTGCCGATACAGTTTTTTTTGAAAGCAAAGCAAACGAAACTTCAGCCCCAGCGACTTAACCCCTGCGCCAAGCAAAGCCTCTCTCGTTCCTGCTCCAATTCTCGCTCATCAACATAAGCCGATCCTTCCGGCGGAAGAGGTTCCAATTCATCAGCCAAAGCAGTAATAAAATCCACCTCTTCCATTAAAGAAGCAATAGCCTCACGCAGCGTATCCACCTGATACTTACGACAAAGTTCTCTGCCTAATTCCCGCCTACACATCTCCCTCAAGCCTGAGAAAGTTTGCCGCCCTGAATGTTCGCCATCCACATTTATCCAGATCATAATAAACAACAAATGTATTTTCAGGTCTCGGCGCATAAGGCTTCTTAAAAACATGTTCATAACCTGTGAGCGTGCCCCGTGCTCTGCGCACCTGTCCATCCTCCTTCGTGTAACAAAAATTCACTTCACCCACATGCATCCGATCAATAAGTCGCTCAATGCCATGCGCCATAAGCAACGCAGCACTTTTCGAGAAGCCATTTTCCTGTTGAATAGCTGCCGCTCTAAACATTAATCGCCTGCGTTCTAATTTTCTTTCTTCCATCATCAAAAAAAATAAATTTATAAATATATCAACACACAAGACATTTAAACAACTAAATACTTGTACATTAAGACGATGCAAAAATAAAAGTATATTCACTAAATATCCAGTCATTATTTCCTCAAAAGGCGTCTCAACGAACATTTAGGAATTTATGCCTAAAACCAATAATTAAGTTTTACTAATTTTGCAAAAAACCAAAATAAATGAAACTACAACAAGAACTATTTGATTGCGAAAAATTTCAAGAGAAGTTAGCTTCTATGCTACATTGCATCCGTTTAAAAGACCTCGATAAAGAGAACATCAGTCAAGAAAAAGTAGGCATGAACATCAACACGAATCAGCGCACCATCGGCAGGATGGAGTCATGCGAGTGCACGAGCTGGCACACCCTACTCAATGTTTACTACTATTATCGCCAATTTGAAGGAATAAAAGAGCGATATGACTCCCACTTCCAAAAACTATACAAAATAGAAGCAATACCCGACAGAGTCATCATGCAACTGCAAGACCGCAATTACGACAAAAGTAAAATTGAAGAAAACTTCCGGAAAATATACGAGGAGGCACTTGAAATTTGTGAGATAGACTTTTTCCATCTGGCTACGGAAAGACAAAAGATGGAAGAAGCGGAAAGTAATGACGAATAGCTAACAGACTATTAGTAAAGACTTTAAGTAAAAAAATGTGACATTGATGTCCGATTTAGCAATATTCCCAAAAGAAAGCACTTATAACGCCTTAAAAAGAAGCCTCACAGAAAAATAGGACAGTGATGTCCGATTTGAGAGAAAACCTCGCAATGTGACAGTGATGTCCGATTTAGCAATAATCCCAAAAGAAGACACTTATAACGCCTTAAAGAGAAGATTCATTGAGAATAGGACATTGATGTCCTATTTGGGAGAAAGCCTCAATGTGACAGTGATGTCCGATTTAGCAATAATCCCAAAAGCAAGCACTTATAACGCCTTAGAAAGAGGTAACACAGGAAATAGGACATTGATGTCCTATTTGGGAGAAAACCTCGCAATGTGACAGTGATGTCCTATTTAGCAATGATCCCAAAAGAAGGAACTTATAACGCCTTAAAAAGAAGATTCAAAGAAAATAGGACATTGATGTCCGATTTGGGAAAAAACCTCACAATGTGACAGTGATGTCACATTTTAGAGGAATTGCTCTTGTGTTTCACGATCTTCACAATACGGTTATAAATGATTTCTGCTAAATTCCAATCGTAACCATCAAAGTTGGTGGTATTATTAAATTGAATGATAACCGCATCGATGTCTTTGTGGTATTCTGCAATGCTCTGATAACCAACAAGCAGACCTGTATGTTTATAAACGTAAATGGATGAATAGATTTCCTGTTCACCTTTTTTAAAGACAGAACCATCATTTAATGCTCGCAAAAAGATGCCCACATCCTCTGCGGTTGCTATCATCAATCCGGTGTCATCTGTCTTAAAATCTTTATCAATACCAACATAATAGCCACTCATCACATCGTTGATATTCACATCACTTAGTGAACAGAAAGTGTGTTTCAAGCCAAGTGGAATCAAAATTTCATCCTTTATATATTGTTTATGGCTATAACCCAATGTTTTATCAATGAGATCGGAGATCAGCATATAGTTTGTATTTGAATAGCCATAATCCTCACCAGGCTTAAAATCAGCAGGTAAATCCAAGGCATATTCAAGCGCTTCCTGTCTATTTTTTGGTGGCTTTTTCCAATAATCAGGATGATCTATAAAATTAGGAATGCCACTCCGATGTTGCAGCATCATTCTCAAAGTTATCTTGTCCGAATATTGAATTCTGTTCGCTAATTCCGGAAAATATTCAGCGAGCGTTTTATCCAAAGACAGGCGTCCCGCTTTGACTAATTTTGCCGTAGCGACAGCAACATATAGTTTGGTGATGCTGGCAATCTTGAATAACGCTTGTGGATAGGCAGGTATTTTTCTCTTTCGATCATGCCAACCAGCAGCATACAATTCCGGTGGTTTTCCACCTTGGTCCACATAAACAATCATGCCATCAAATCCGTGCTCAATCCCTTGATTTAATTGCTCTTGAACAGTGGCAGGCAATGGCAAAATCCAAGCCTTTACCAAAATCCATGGCACGAACCACAAAGATGATATACTGGCAATAATAAAAACGATTCTAAATATTTGTTTTACTCTTTTCTTTGTCAAAATAGGGTGTTTTTGGGGAAAGAATTCTTATGATTTAAGATATCCAAATATTGTTTTATTCAATCTCAGTTGAATTAAACAACACATAACGGCTATTTTTTGTTCCGAAATCACAACTTATTAAATATGCAGAATGATGTATTTAAAGGTGCGCGCAAACATGCTGTACTAACGACTAAAAAATGAAAGTTCTAAGATGTTAAGATACTACCTTGAATAGAGAATGAAATACCATTCAATTATCAAACAATAAACCTTACATTTAAAATTTTAAAATTCACCTATTATAATTCTATTGCCTTTAAACAAAAAAAGATTAAATTTGATCTTTTTTTTCAATTATGCGACAAGTATATTTGAAAATATCATATTAATATACATATAAAGACAAAAAAAACAATAAATTAGCCCAATTCCTATTGATGTCGATAAGGAAAAGAGGGGGTTGGCACCTCAGGCTCCCCGCTATACCTCCATGGATAAACTAATTAAGGCTAAGAAATTGTCACAAATATTTTAATGCTAACAAAGTATGGCTTACACTTTTGATAATCATTTACATAATTATGCTTGCTGGACTGCCGCCCGTGCTGTTCAACGTAATTTCACGACCACACAAAACATTGTAAAAGCAATTAAATCATCCGATTTAATACGAATTGAAGAAATAAACATTCAATCCGCTCAAGACTATGATTCTTTTCACAGGAGCTGTTGCAATCAGTTAATCCAATGTTTTGAAACGAATAAAATAGCAGCTTCTTATGGGCGTGCAGCAAAGATAGTAGCTATATATTTGAAAACATCAGTAATTGTCAGGTATTCGGGAGAAGGGACATTATCAGAATTAGCTCATCCGCCCATTGACAGAATTTTACTTACCAATCTGCATAAAAGATATCCGACGCTAGGTGTTGGTAAAACTAATTGGACAGAATTAAAAGAAGAATCGTATTTCGAACTAATAGCTAAACTCAGAACCTTGCCATTTAATAAGTTTTGGGAATTGGAGGCGTTTTGGAATATATCTTGAAGAAGCCTCTTCTCTCACCTGCTTTTCTGCCATTTTCAGACAGGCATTGCTCAACTTTTTATCGCCAGTCATCTTCGATAGCTTTGCAAATGCGGATGCCATATTTGCCGATTATATGGGCATTGGATGGATCATAGTCTATAAGATGAATAATCTTTGCGGAAATGGTTTTTCAGTGTTGTGTCGGCATGCCTTCTCGCAATCTGACCAAATTCTTTGTCTCCACTTATATGTGTGGCATTTTCAAGCAGTTCAAGATTCATCATATTATCTATGGTAACAGGATATTTCCATACCACCTATTTAGGCAAAACCTCTACAATTATCCGTTTATATCTCGACAACGGTGGTGTTCCTTTATCAGTCACTTTTAGTATGATATGAATGGTTACTTCTTTATCAACAACCGGCGCTACTATGTATATCTTATGGGAGTTTCTGGCACCATCCATCTTTAGCGCTTTTTTATAGGTGCCTGCTTCGGGATAGTCAAACCAAAGGAAACTGATATGATCCCCGTCCGGATCGTAAGAATAGATGGCATCGAGTTCGAAGCCTTGTCCCGATTTCACCTTAAAAGCTTCGGGCTCAAGCAATACCGCAACGGGAGGATGATTTGCTTCTTGAAAAGATTTTATACACCAATCCATTCTGGCTGCAAAATCATTTTGAAAATCTTCGCGCCAACGCCATAAGGTAACTTTATCATCGCTAAAAGTGATCGAATCGAGCTTCACCGTTCGCCCATAAGCATTGGAGATATATGGGGTATAAGTATCCTTTGCATTGGTCCATATCTCACGAGTTTCGGCTTCGGAAGGTACGCCCGAACTGCCTTTTGTAGCTTTTGAGAAATCGGGTTTATACAATTCATAACGACCACCCCAAGCTCCCCAATCGGGATGTTCTGGATCATTCAATCCGTTCAAGACTAAAGACAACCATGAAGGAGTGTCGCCTTCCATGCCATAGGACACATCAGGATATTCGACACCAAGGGCCCCGTGTCCTTGTTGTACATTTTTAGCCAGCCAATCATTACTAATCACCTCATTGTTAGTTCCCTTATAAACAGTATTTATAGCCAACCAGGTGGCACTTCCATAATCATCGCCAGGGCTAACAATATAGAATAAATCCGGAAAATTATTTCGTATCCAAATTCCGCTATCATCTTGATCAGAGATGGTATATACCCGCAATTTAGCGATTAATCTTTTTGCTTCTGCAGCCGATTTGGTATGCTTAATTTTATACAAAGCTTGTGCGAGAGTGTTCGCACCTCCCCAAACGGAAATATAAAGCGGACGTTCATCTTTCTCCTCCAAAACTTTTATAATCCAATCCGAACCTTCGGAATCTTTTCCATCGCCCACACCAAGCAGACCGTATTTCGGCAAACCTTTTTTCACGACAGAAAGTAATGTGTCTGCTGTCGGAAAACCTGCATCGTGTTTCAGCAGATTAGGCTGAACTTTGCCGTATGCCTTAATGATTTTTGCAATATATTCTGGCGCAACACTCGTTTTTTTCCAGCAGGAAGTCGTTGCAATTAGTCCTTTCAAATCAATTTCATTTGAATAGAGAAGCAAACGGACAAATGATTCCGTATCATCCACTTCTGCTTCGATGTCGGACAAAACAATCATTCGATGATGCATTTCTGATATCATTTCTTCTGGCTGAGCAGCCAACATAAGGCTGTGTGCACACATAAAGGTGGCAATGATGCCAATGATATACCCTTTTTTATGCGTAGATAGATACGTGCTGTTTTTCATTTTTGGATTACATTTAACAAACTTTAGGCTATCGGCAAATGTAAACAAAATATATAGAAAACAGCAAAGAAAGGAACAAAAATATTCAACTAAAATTACGACAAATATACGGTTTTCATAAAATAGTTTGTATCATTCTTAGAGCATATACAAGAAGCCATTCCCGATCTCCCTTAAATGGCGTTTTTGCTGACGTGTTTGCAAAAGAAAATTTTTCTCCATATCTTGCAACGGCATGCAGCATCAATCAAAAAATTCACAACTTATGAAACATACAGGATCATGCCTTTGTGGCAACATACGCTTCGAGATAGAAGGCGAATTTAAGTATTTCTTCCTTTGCCATTGTCACTATTGCCGCAAAGACACAGGTTCAGCCCACGCAGCAAATATTTTTTTCACTCCTGCCAAACTGCATTGGCTTTCAGGCGAAGAGCAAGTAAAAACTTATGAATACAACTCGACTGGTCACAACAAAAGTTTTTGTCCCAATTGTGGTTCAGCTCTTCCAAAACTTCAAGAAGGAGGTTCTGTGGTGGTCGTTCCGGCTGGCTGTTTGGATGAGGATATTGACATCAGGCCTCAAGCCCATATTTATATGGACGACAAGGGCAACTGGGATCACGATTTCGAGAGCATTCCTAAGTTTGCGGAACTACCAATTAAAAAGGAAGAATAAATGGCTACTGAAATCAACATAAGAGAAGTTGAAGAAAGCGATTTCATACAAATAATAGATCTATTCAAAGAATTTGCAGCATTTGAAAAATCACCAAATAAAATGCTCAATTCTGTTGAGCAGATGAAGGAAGAAACAGCTTTTTTCAATTGTTTTATAGCCGAGACCAAAGATCATAAGATTATAGGATATGCAACATATTTCACTGCTTATTACACTTGGATAGGCAAATCTCTATATATGGACGATTTATATGTAAAACCAGATCATAGAGGTAATGGCATTGGGACCCAACTCATTAAAAAAGTGATTGAGTTTGCTAAAAATTCGAAATGTCATAAGTTACGCTGGCAAGTATCTGGCTGGAATGAAAGGGCGATCAAGTTCTACCAAACACTCGGTGCTGACGTAGATGCTACCGAACAAAACTGTGATTTGATTTTCAAGTAATTCTTTACTATGTTTTTAAAAGAGGCTACTTCTGCCATATCAGAGGCGGATAAGTCATCCCCTTGGTTAACACAAAGTGCTCGCCACTCTCCAGTTCGCTAACGAGTTCGCCCTCCAAACAATGCAGGATGTTCCCCTTCTGACACCAATGATTGGCTAGGTATCCTTTTGAATATTCCACGATCCTGACTCTGAGCCCTTCAAACTGAAGAGTTTGCCACACTGCCGTTCCGCTCTCTCCGGCACATTCTACTTTAGGAATTAAACTCCAATCGATGGTTTGAAAAGAAATGTTTTCTTTGTTTTCCATATCTGCTAGTTTATAATAGAAAGCAAAAAGGATCTCTAGGACTTTTATATACCATGATGTGAATAGGCTTCTGACAAAGATGTCGGGCAAATAAATGGTGCTAGAATGAAAGTCCACAATCCACTCTGGCTATTTGCTAATGAGGAATAGAAATATTACATTTGCATCATACACGTGTTATGCTGCGTCGAAAGAAACGTGCAACACCACAAAACAAAAAAACGTGTAATACAAATAGAGATTGGGCGATGGCAAAAGGTTTAGCAGAATATATAGCAGAATATACTCCTCTGAGTGAGAGCGAAGTAGCGGCTATCGACCGCATAGTAGAGAAACGGCATTTCGAAAAGAACGAAATCATTTTTACTGAAGGAAAAATCTCTCACGAACTCTATTTTGTAACCAAAGGTTGTGTGCGTTTGTTTTACAATGCAGAGGGGAAAGACCGCACAGCTTTTTTCTACACCGAAGGACAGTTTATTTGTGCTGGAGAGAGCTATACGTTCAAAGTACCTGCAAAGGAGAATTTTCAGGCCATAGAGGGCACAGAACTGTATGTATTCGGCAAATCGAACATCGAGAAATTGCTGGAAATCTCTCCTAAGTTTGAACTGATTGCGCGAATTGCAGTGGAGAACGAGCTGATCGTTTGCCAGAACATGATCGCTTCTTTTGTTACCAAATCGGCAGAAGAGAGGTATGTTGAACTGTTGGAGACGAACGGCGAATTGTTTCAACGCGTGCCGCAGCAGTATATCGCCTCTTTTCTGGGCGTGTCACCGGAGACATTAAGCAGAATAAAGAAAAGAGTGTTCACCAAAAAGCATTCTTGACGAACGTCAAGAGTTATAGAATTTGATAGATTTACCTTTGTGCAAAAAAAGAAGAGATCATGAATAAGCAGAAGGTTTTAGTGGCAGGGGCAACCGGCTATCTTGGCGGATATATCACGCAGGAGTTAGCATCCTCGGAAAATTTTAGTACAAAAATCGTAGTCCGCAACAGACAGAAAGTGAAGGTGGACAGCCCAAATGTGGAGATTGTTGAAGCGGAGGTGACCAAACCGGAGACGCTGAAACAGTTGTGCTTGGGGGTGGATGTGGTGATCAGCAGCATTGGCATCACTCGTCAAAAGGATGGCCTCACTTATATGGATGTGGATTATCAGGCGAACGTCAACTTAATAAAGGAGGCTAAAGCCAGCGGAGTGAAGAAATTTATCTATGTTTCGGTTTTGAATGGCGACAAGCTGCGGAAACTGAAAATATGTGAGGCAAAGGAGAAGTTAGTCGACTATCTCAAAGCATCGGGGCTGGACTATTGCATCATTCGTCCCAACGGTTTCTTCTCGGATATGGGCGATTTTCTGAATATGGCAAAGAGCGGAACGGTTTATCTTTTTGGCGACGGAGAGCTTTGCTTAAACCCCATTCACGGCGAAGACTTGGCAAAGGTGTGCATCGATGCAATCAATTCAGGAGAAAAGGAAATCAATGTGGGAGGGCCGGACATACTGTCGCAAAATGACATTGCGAAGTTAGCTTTCAACGCATATTCTAAACCTGTGAAGATAGTCCATCTGCCAGACTGGATCAGAAGATCTGCACTTTGGCTGCTGCATACATTTACAAACTCCAAGACTTACGGCCCTTTAGAGTTCTTCATGACTACAATGGTAATGGACATGAAATCACCACAGTATGGCACGCACAAATTGGCGGACTTCTTTAATGAGAAGGCACGAAAGGAGAGATAACGCTCTCCTGCCAGAAATTGAATAAAACATAAATGCATCTAGCTAAAACAAAAGGAAAATAGCACATCATTACAGCTGTTTGCAGAGATATACTTTTATCTATATCTTTGTGACAGCCACTTGTAATGGTTGTTTAGAACTAAAAAATAGACTCAAACTCTAAGTAAAAAATAATATCTCTATATTTGTGCAGTCGCAACAATACGGCTGATTTTAAAAATTTGAATAAAGAAGCATTTTGCTGAATTCGGTGCAAAAGAAAAGTCCAATTCTTTTTATACACACGAAAGAGACTATTTAAATGCCTTTTTCTTATATGCAGGAGTGGAATTTCCTGTTTGTGCGTATAGAGCTTAGGCTCCCTCTTCTGTGGATAGGAATGCCACTTCCGCTTTTCTATTTTACTCCAAAACGCAATCTAACAATCTAATACAAAATTATGACAACAAGAAGAAAATTTTTAAAAACAGCTTGTTTAAGTGGCGTTTGTTTATGTGGTTTCAGTTCCATCGCCCAAAGTGAAGCAATGACGGCACTTGATGCCAGCACAAATGAGCCTGCAAATAAAAACGAAACGATGTTCTTGAAATGGATAACAGAGTTATTAAATAACTTAGATGCCAACCTTACAGAGGTGCAATTACGAGAAATTGTAAAATCAGCTTCTATTGCACACCATCAAAATCTGGATATGGATAAGATGTTGTCCCAATTCAAAGGGAAACTAGATGAATTTATCAAATTCATCGAAGAAAAATGGGATTGGAAAGTGTCATATGAGAACAAAAAACAAGTCCTTATCGTTGATGAAAACAAGCCCTTTTGCGTATGCCCTCTATTAGTCAATGAGAAAGACCGAAAATTCCCAGCATTATGCTATTGTTCTGAAGGATTTGCAGAAAGAATGTTCTCAATTATATGTGGAGTACCAGTAAATGCCACTGTTATTTCTTCCATTCAACGAGGAAATAATAAATGTGTTTATAGAATAGTACTCAATTCATCAGATAAAAACCTTAAATAAAACAAGAACACCTATTTTTTCGAGTTCTCCCGATTGCTTTGTCAAGACACGTTTCGGAGCAACACTTATACTACGTCGTTAGTCACATGGTCTTACAAACCTCAAAGGAACACGATTACAAAAATTTGCAGAGATTTACTTTTATCTATATCTTTGTAATAGAGACTTGCAATGGCTATTTAGAAGTAAAATAAGAGACTCTAATTAGCACTGAATTCATGCTACGTTTACCTGAAAAAGATTTATTCACTTGAAATCTACCTAAATATGAATATATAACAAAACTTACCTAGTATGAATGGATGCTCTCTAGCATCAAATGCTTATCCTCTCAATATATTAAAGTATCAAAAAATGAAAATACCCGATAATAATCAAGTCTATCCTTTAGCAGGCTATGACCGCTTAGTATTTATAAAGAACATAGTGAAATCGCCCAACATCATTGTGGGAGATTATTCATACTATGATGATCATGAAGATGCGATGAATTTTGAACGAAACGTCCTGTATCATTTCGATTTTATTGGTGATAAACTATATATCGGAAAGTTCTGTTCTATCGGCTCCGGTGTGCAATTTATTATGAATGGGGCTAATCACAGGATGGACGGAATATCTGCCTTTCCGTTCAATATTTTCGGAGGTGACTGGGCAAAAGTTGCGCCAACGCCGGAACAGCTTCCTTTCAAAGGTGACACAATTATAGAAAATGATGTGTGGATCGGATATAAAGCGACAATCATGCCAGGAGTAAAAATAGGCAACGGAGCTATCATCGCAGCGCACTCTGTGGTCACTAAGGACGTGGAGCCCTACTCCATTGTCGGAGGGAATCCTGCCAAATTAATTCGCAAACGTTTCGCAGACGAAGAGATAAAGCGTCTACTCGATTTGGCTTGGTGGGACTGGGATATAGAGAAAATCACAGCCGCACTCCCTTTAATTGTTGATGGAAATATCGAAAAACTTTTCATTTCTAATATGATTTGATTATTTTTGTGTCATGGCTTTAGGAATAGATATTACAGCTTAGGCACCCGAAATATATAATTTTCTGCAATACACGGAATTTTCTTAGCCTTTTGTTAATCTATTATGCACTTGTGAAACGGAAGTTATGAGAATTTTACTAAAACACGTTATTGCTATAATAACAGTATGGGCAGTAAGTATCGCGGCTAGAGCGGAATTAACCAATAGTATGTTCGATATTAGGCATATTGGTTACGCACAAGGCCTAAGTAGTCAGCGTGTGTTTTCTATTGCCGAAGATAGTCACAACGTAATGTGGATTGCTACGAAAACGGGGATAGATCGCTATAATGGACACATCATAAAAAGCTATACCTTGCCTGGCAATTTTTATAATGGCGACTTGGCCGGACGTAGACTTCACTTACTGTATGACGAGCAGTATGGTTTATGGGCCTATGATCACACAGGCCGAATCTACCACTATTCCGCACGCGATGATTCTTTTGAGCAAGACTTGTATCTAGGTGACTTTATTAGTGGGGAAATTATACTGAACAAGCTTTATCTAGATCATAAAGGCACACTCTGGCTTGGGCTCAACAAAGGGTTGTACAAAAAGGAAGCAAACGGACATGTTACTCCCATCATTAAAGATCAGTATGTTAACGACATTGCTTCTATCAAAGAATCTCTATTCGTCGGAACGTCTACTGGCGTATTGCAACTTTCATATTCTCAACTAAGCAAAACGAAACAACTGATAAGCGGACAGGATGTACAGACTTTATTCTGTGACCCTATTAAAAATGAACTTTGGGTAGGAACATTCAACAATGGTTTATTGGTGATGAATTTAGGCACTTCCACTCTCCTTTCTCTAAAAGGACAAAGTTCTAACTTCCTTAACCCGATAAGGGCTATCACAAACTATGATAATCAGACAGTATTAGTGGGCATAGATGGTGGAGGAGTCTACGTAGTAGATAGAGATCTAAAGAAGGCTCATTTACTTATAAGTACTGAAGATAGTAGTGACAACTTTTTGCTGGGCAATGGGATTTATGCTGTCACCAAAGATCACCAAGGAAATATTTGGATAGGAAGTTACACCGGCGGGGTATCTGTAGCTATTCTATTGAAATATCCGATCATCACCTTGAAGCATGAGAGAGGTAATCCGCAATCTTTGATCAACAACAACATTAATGACATAGAAGAAAACACGAATGGAGATTTGTGGTTTGGCACGGATCTGGGAATCAGTATATGGAACCCATCTTCGCGTATATGGAATCATTGTTTGAAAAATGCGGTGGTGGTGACTTTATGCAGAGCCGAGAATGGCTCAATATGGGCAGGAACCTACGGAGATGGTATCTATCTCTTGAATAATCGAGGACACATCATTCGCCATCTCACGAAACAGCAAGGGGGATTAACGACCAATTATGTATTTTCCATCAAGCAAGATATGGATAAAGACTTGTGGATAGGAGGACTGGATGGATATCTGATGATGATCAAAAAGGGAGGGCAACATAAACAAGTATACGATATCAAATGGATTCAATCTATAGAGGTAGTCAATAAGGAGAAAATAGCTATAGCTACGGTTAATGGGTTTTGTTTGGTAAACAAGCGCACCGGAAAGATAGACCGCTATGCTACTGCTCAGGAATATCACCAACAAAATTCCAGTGCTTATATCATCGACATGCTTTTCAATGGCGATAATACCGTTTGGCTAGGGACTGAAGGTGGAGGACTGAGCCTATATGACATGGGAACCAGAAAATTAAGAACGTTTACTACACAAGACGGTTTACCATCTAACGATGTATACAGTCTACAGCGCGATCAAAGGGGCCGTTTGTGGATAAGCACAGGAAAAGGGCTTGCACTAATAGACAAATTTCAAGTATCAAACCTCAATTATGTAGGAGATATAGACAAAGAATATAATAAATCATCTTTTGCTCGACTGACCAACGGAAAATTTGCTTACGGAAGCACAAATGGTGCTATCATTGTCACGCCGAGTGCCATAACGATGACCGATTATCAGGCGCCATTATTATTTACAGGCTTGACGGTAGAGAAATTAAGCTCTGACGAAACAAACCATTTACAACCTGCCATGCATGATATGCTGACGAAAGGAGCTGTTCAACTTGGCTATAGGCACAACTCTTTTGTCATCACGTTCGAATCGATCAATTATCGCTTTCAGCGTGATATTGCTTATCAATACATCTTAAGTGGATATGAAAAATATTGGAGCACTCTGTCAGATAATGGCATGGCACGATATGCCAATGTATCTCCGGGCTCCTACGTCTTCAAGGTACGCAGTTTGCGCCGAAGTGATGGGAAAATCATCTCTGAACGCACACTCATATTAAAAGTAGCTCAACCTTGGTGGAACTCTTGGTGGGCATGGATGCTCTATATATGCATCGTAGCCACTATTTTCTACTTTATCTTACGATATAAAAGTAATCAACTTCAAAAAAAATATGATGAAGATAAAATAAGCTTCTTTATCAATACTGCTCACGATATCAGGACACCGGTAACCCTTGTCATGGCGCCTTTAGAAGATTTACTCAAGGAAAAAGGCCTTTCAGACAATGCCCTTTCTCTCTTGAGTCTGGCTCGTAATAATACGCGTAAACTCAATACACTCATCACTCAACTGCTCGAATTTGAAAAGGTTGATATTCGCAAACAGCAGCTCATATTAACCCCATTGAGCTTGAATGATATCCTCGCAGAAGAGGCTGCCAGTTTTCAGGCTTTTTGCGACAAGAAGCACATAAACTTGAACATCTCTTTGCCTGATGAAACTGTATGCGTCATGGCAGACAAGCATATTGTAGAGATGTTGTTGGACAATCTGATTTCCAATGCTTGCAAATATACAATGCCGCATGGCAATATTTGCTTAAGTTTAAGTATAACTAAACGAAAGGTCATTATAGAAATTAAAGATGACGGAATAGGGATTCCTCAAGAGGCATCTAAACATTTATTCACCAACGTGTATAGAGCAGATAATGCGCGTGCGTCCCACGAAAGCGGGACAGGGTTCGGACTGTTGCAAGTGCGCCGTATCGTGAAAATATTGCATGGGAAAATAACGGTTCAATCGGAAGTGAATAAAGGGACTACCTTTACTGTTTCATTGAAAAGAACAGATGCTAAACCCGCAGTGGTGCCCAACCAACCGATCGCAGCCAAGGAACTATTACCAACTGAGATCACTGAAGTCACGAAATACGAAAGTAAAGAAGTGGAAGTTCTCAATAAACGAAAGGATAGAGACACTTTACTTATTGTGGAAGATCACGAGGCGCTTCGATATTATTTACGCAAGACTTTCGAGCATGATTATCGAGTTATTGACGTTTCCACTGGACAAGAAGCTCTTGATTACCTTTCAAAAGAATACCCCGATTTAATACTATCGGATGTGATGATGCCAGGAATACAGGGTGATGAACTGTGCAAATTAGTCAAGGATAACCCTGATACATCGGGCATCCCATTTATCTTACTTACAGCTAAAGTTAATCATGACGCAATAGTTGAAGGATTAAAGAAAGGTGCGGACGATTATATCCCTAAACCTTTTAGTACTGAAATCTTAAAACTAAAAGTACAAAGTTTCATCGACAACAGAAATCGACAAAGAGACTTCTTCATGCGGCAGGTCCTTGGACAGATAGACCCGAACAAGGCAGATAAAAACAGTGAAAATAGCGAGCAAGTAACAGAGGGCATAGAAATTAATGACAGTCAGGACAATGAGTTTCTCATTAATAACATGCCCGAAAACGATTATCAGTTTGTGATGAAAGCAACCCAAATCGTTATTCAAAATATGGATAATACGGATTTCAGCATCAATACTCTATGCAAAGAAATGGCTATGAGCCGAACCCTATTTTACAGTCGACTAAAATCGTTAACTGGCAAAGCTCCACAAGAATTTATCCGCATCATACGACTACAAAAAGCAGCTGAATTGCTAAAGGAGGGCAAGAATATCACAGAAGTTGCCGCTGATACAGGATTTGTAAATAGCAAATATTTCAGTTCACTATTCAAAAAACAATTCGGCGTTCAACCTAGTAAGTATACTCAAAAAGATTAAGCTATTTTTAAAGCCGAAATAAGGGTTGTTTGTGCACTTTCCATTAGTAAATGATACCCAAAACGTTAAATAGACTACATGATCTAAGCTACAATAAATTATAGCTTAGATCATTTTTTCATCATTGAGCTTTTCGACAGACCTTTTTCAATTTAATAAACATCAAACATCAGCTAAGTCATATAAATAAAGAACTTTATGAATAAAATAATATTTCAACTAGAAGAGTGTAATTTACGTATTTAGAGAAAAAATTGTCTGTTATCAAACCTTATATGTCTGCAATCAAACCATTCATTTCGCCGACATTAGCATCTTTGTAGCCTATTGCAGAAGTGACTTATATAGTTAGTGACTATGCAAGCCAATTACAAAGAAAATTAAGTTTAACCAAAATGCTAAAATATGAAGAAGGTAACACTTTTCTTATTATTATCAGTATGTTCAATACAACAATCTTGTTCGTCTAACAACGATACACCTTTAAATCCTAAGGATGAGCAAGAAAACATAATCTTCAAAGACGATTTCGATTTTTTTAATGAAGCTATATGGACTAAAGAAGTTCATGAATCCGGATGGACTAACCAAGAAATTCAAGCGTACGACAAGGCACATGTGTCAGTGGGGACAGACGATGGTAAATCGGTATTGATTCTGACCGCCGAACGTAAAGGAAACAAGATATTCTCGGGACGAGTTAATTCCAAAGGGAAAAAGAACTTCAAATACGGAAAGATAGAAGCAAGCATTAAACTCCCTAAAACAGCAAAAGGATTATGGCCCGCATTTTGGATGATGGGAGATAATAACAAACCTTGGCCTCAATGTGGAGAAATAGATATAATGGAGATGGGTGAGAAAGGCGCATTTGCTTCAAATAATACTGAAAGGCAAGTTAACACAGCCATTCATTATGGAAGCGATGCCGGAAGCGGACACAAGCAGCAATACTATTTGGCAAATGTTGATAACAGCTTGCAAGATGGTAAATATCACACTTATCTATTAGATTGGAACGAAAACAGCCTGACAATATCCATTGACAATATTAAATTTCATTCATTTGATATTAGCAAAGGTAGTGAAGCTTATGATTATTTTCACGACAAATTCTTCCTTTTATTTAATCTCGCTGTAGGGGGAGCTTTCACCGGAATCACTAATATCAATGATATTACAGCATTAAAAGACGGAGAAAAAGTGAATATGTATATTGACTGGGTAAAAATCTTATATTAATCTTAATTAATACATTCTATGAACGTTAGAAATTGTAAACACATGTTGTTATGTAGTACGCTATCTCTCTGCCTGTTGGGAAGTGTTCCGCAACTTAAAGCAGCAGAAAAGCCAAATTATTCTACAATTGTACAACAGGACATTAAAGTCACAGGAATAGTAAAAGACGCTCTTGGTCCTATTATAGGAGCGTCCATCATTGAGAAGGGAACAAGCAACGGAACCATAACAGATATGGACGGTAAATTCAAATTAACCGTAAAACCTGGCTCAACCCTTGTTATCAGATACTTAGGATACAAATCTCAAGAAGTAAAAAGCACTTCTACCCCCTTAAACATTGTTTTAGTAGAAGACAATAAAGTGCTTAATGAGGTGGTAGTTACTGCATTGGGTATCAAAAGAGAACGTAAAGCATTGGGCTATGGCCTTGACGAGGTAAAAGGCGAAAGTTTAACCAAAGCAAAGGGAACAAACGTGATCAACTCTATGGCAGGTCGCGTGCCAGGACTGGTAGTAAGCCAGACCGCTGGTGGTCCTTCAGGATCTACTCGCGTTATTCTGCGTGGTAGTACTGAAATGACAGGAAACAATCAACCTTTATATGTCATTGACGGGGTACCTCTTGACAATACAAATTATGGAAGTGCCAGCACATCTGGTGGGTTTGACCTTGGAGATGGTATCTCAAGTATCAACCCTGACGATATAGAAACCATGTCCGTGCTTAAAGGTCCTGCTGCCTCTGCTCTTTATGGTAGCCGTGCCAGTCATGGTGTTATACTTATCACTACCAAGAAAGCCAAGGGAGATAAGTTTAGTGTAGAATACAATGGAACACTAACTTTCGACACCCAATTGGCTAAATGGAATGATATACAAGAAATTTATGGTATGGGTAGTAGCGGAACTTACAGCATTGATGCTGTATCAAACACCAACAAGAGTTGGGGGCCGAAAGCCGATGGTGCTAACATGCTAAAATACTTCGACGGTGTAGAGCGTCCTTATCTTATTATACCAAATAACACTTCCGGATTCTTCCGCACAGGTCTAACAGCCAGCAACAATTTCGTCATTGGTGTGAATAATGGCAAAACAGGAGTGCGCTTTACTTATACAGATATGCGCAACAAAGATATTGTTCCAAAGACACACATGAGTCGTGATATCTTTAATCTGCATGCTAACACAAGTTTGGCTAATGTCGATTTCGATTTTAGTGGTAACTATACACGTGAAAACGTAAAGAATCGTCCTGCATTGGGTGATAGTAAAACGAACATTGGAAAAAATCTGATGACGCTAGCTACCACTTATGACCAAAATTGGTTGAAAACCTATCAAGACGAAAACGGTGAGTACTCTAATTGGAACGGAATGGATCCTTACAATGTGAATCCTTATTGGGATATATATAAAAATTCTAACAACTCCAAGAAAGATCAATTCCGTTTCAACGGTAAAGCTATTTGGCACATCAACAAGCATTTAAGATTACAAGGAACGGTTGGTGCAGAACTCAATTGGTTCACTTTTGAAGATTTTAAAGCTCCGACTACTCCAGGTTATGAAGCTGGATATCTTCAAAACAACAAGTATCAGAACCGCATGTATAACTTTGAGGCACTGGCTCTTTACAACAACAGTTGGGGCGATTTCGACTTTACTGGAACTCTTGGTGGTAACATTTACAAGGTAAACAATCATACTTCTATCACTACCGCACAAGATATGCAAATTCGAGACGTAGTAGCTTTGATGAGTTTCAATGAACTCAGTATAGAACAAAAAAGCTATCGCAAACAAATCAACTCGGCATACGGTGCTGTTAATGTAGGCTGGAAACACATGCTATATCTTGATGCCACTTTACGAGGCGATCAATCATCAACCTTGCCTACGAATAATAACATCTATGTCTACCCATCCTTCTCTGGTAGTTTTGTATTCTCCGAACTAGCCAAATTAGGTGATCTCATGCCTTATGGAAAACTTCGCATGTCATGGGCACAAGTAGGTAGCGACACCGATCCTTATCAATTAGGCTTGGTTTATACTAAATCAAAGTTTACTTATCCAGGCTATACCATCGGTTCTATCGATAACCATACAATCCCCAACAAGGACTTAAAACCTACAAAAACGAATTCGTTTGAAATAGGTTTGGAAATGAAATTGTTAAAGAATCGCATGGGAATCGATTTCACCTATTATACGCAGAATAGTAAAAACCAAATCATGGCAATGGCCAGCACTTGGACATCAGGATATACTTACCGCTTGATCAATGCCGGTGAAATAGAAAATAGAGGTATAGAAATCTCACTTAATACACGACCTATACAAACCAAAGATTTTTCATGGGATTTGAATCTAAACTTCTCAAAGAACAACAATAAGGTTAAAAAACTTGTTGATGGGATGGATATGTTCGAACTAGAGAAAGCAACTTGGCTGGATGTTCAAGTGGCTGCCAAAGTGGGTGAAAACTTTGGATCCATTGTAGGTCCTGACTTCAAACGTAATGACAATGGTGACATCCTTATCAACAAAGAGACTGGTTTGCCAGAATATGACAAGAGCAACCATGTTTTAGGTAATGCTTCATGGGACTGGACTGGAGGTGCTACTACTAATCTTACTTATAAGAACTTATCACTTACAGCTATCTTTGATGTGAAAGTAGGAGCCGATCTCTACTCTATGTCAGCCCGCGCATCCTACGAATCCGGAAAGAGCAAACAAACACTCCCCGGACGCGAAGAATGGTATAAATCAGAAGAACAACGCCAAGCTGCAGGTATCGCTAAAGGTTCTTCAGAATGGCAACCCACAGGAGGCTTCATCGCTCCTGGCGTGATAGACAATGGCGACGGCACTTACCGCCCCAACGATATCTACGTCAATCCTGAAGACTATTGGATGAATGTATCTCGTAATGCTCCATCAATGTTTATTTATGACAATTCTTATGTAAAATGTCGCGAACTAACATTGAGTTACAATGTACCAAAGCTTTGGCTAAAGAATGTAGTTAAAGGCTTAACTCTATCATTTGTTGCACGCAATCCTTTCATTCTATGGAAAAACATTCCAAATATTGATCCGGATTCTAATTACAACAATACCACAGGTATGGGAATGGAGTATGGTTCATTGCCTTCACGCAAGAGCTATGGGTTCAACGTTAACCTAAAATTCTAAAGAGATATCAACTTTAAATTAATATATAATAAGGATATACAATGAAACACTATCAATCATATATAACAATGATACTGATGGCATGTATTATGCTCTTCTCGGCATGTAGCGATGAATACATGGAAAGCATGAATACCGATCCATCAAAGCCTGCTACAATAGATCCTAATGCGCAGCTCACCACAGCAGAGTTACAAACTTATGGCGATCTCGGCATGATGGAGATCTATCGTAACTATCTCTATGGATTCAATCAACAGCTTATGGGATGTTGGAATACCACAAATTTTGGTGGTCGTCATACACTAGACAATAGCGAAATGGGCCGCATTTGGACTTCTAGTTACCCTACGGCTATTAAAAATATCATCGATGCTCTGCATCGCACTATTGATAACCCTGAAAAGGTAAATATTAACGCTGCGTTGTCTATTTATAAAGTTTATCTGATGTCTATTATTACAGATATCTACGGAGACGCACCTTACAAAGAAGCTGGTAAAGGTTTCCTCGAAGGAAAATACACTCCTCACTATGATACTCAAGAAGAAATATACAACGATTTCTTCGTGGAATTGAGTGCTGCTGTAGACAGTTTAAATGCTAGTAAAGATAAAATCACAGGTGACGTAATCTTCAACGGTAGTATAACAAAATGGAAAAAGTTGGGTAACTCACTTCGCTTACGCTTTGCTATGAGAATATCTAATGTAGCTCCTCAAAAAGCTCAAGAAGAGTTCGAAAAAGCCATGCAAGACGATGGAGGAATATTCGAAAGTGCCAGCGATGATGCTCTCATCAAATATATGAATATACCGTTCAGTTTTGGTCAAGAATCTTATAACGATTATCGTGGCAATGCTTTATCACAATTATTATTTGGTAACGACCCTGCCAACAATCCCAGCTATCTATGCTCTACATTCTTCAATGAATTGAATAATACTAACGATCCGCGTACTTTCAGAATTGCACGCTTCTATTACGATGGACTCATGAGTTCTACTAGCCCTGACAATCGTATTGATCTAACCGATGAAATGATTGCTAAAAATATCAAATTTCAACCACGCGATCCGGGAGCTTTTTCTTGGGAACCATGGCCAACAGGCTATGATAGCGACGTGTTAAAAGAACTCGCAAAGAACAATCCTTCAATTAACCCTAGTGTAGCCCGCGAAACCGAGCCCAAACTAGCGAATAATTTCCTCAAAGGAGACAATCCTGGAGTAATCATGACTTTTGCTGAAGTGAAGTTTTTATTGGCAGAGGCTAAATTGAAAGGATGGAATGTAGGAAGCGAATCTCTAGATGACCTTTACAAAGAAGGAGTACGAGCAGCAATGGACTTCCTTAGCGATAATTATGATTGTTCAGTCGTAACAGACGAAGAGTTCAACGCATTTATGAAAAACAATGGAATTGGTCATACCGACGAGCAAAGAAAAGCATCTATCAATACTCAAGCATGGATTCTTCACTTCACCAACCCTGCCGAATGCTGGGCTAATTTACGCCGTTCAGGTTATCCTGAGCTAAAATCGCCTGCTGAATATGGTTTCGGTCAATACCTTACTGGTGGTGCTGAAATTCCCGTGCGTCTATGTTATCCAACACTTGAGTCTTCTTATAACAAAGAAAGCTATAATGAAGCATTGCAGCGTATGGGTGGCACAGACAGCTGGCACACACATGTATGGTGGGACAAAGAAATGAATTAATCATAAAAAAGAGTCAATAATGAAAAAGATATATTTTATACTGATTGCCATGCTTGCTGTAAACTTTGCACTCACAGCTTGTAGTGACAAAGATCCGTTTTCAACAGCTACTGCTGACGATGAACCACGAATACTCGACCCTATTTTCCCAAACCGTGAAGAGGGTAAACTCCCTGTTGTTTCTGAAATCAGTCGAGATGCAAATCTGACAATGAAATTAACGGTTACACCTTTCGACTATACCACTGTCGTATGGCAGATTGATGGCAATGAGGTGCAAACAGGAACAGCACTCGACATTAGTCTCAAGGCTGGTAGCTATAATCTTAAAGTAACAGCATCAACTAATGCTGGCAAGTCAACCTATCGCGAAGGTATAGTAAAAGTTAACCCGCTGCCTGATGATCCTTGGGCAACAGAAGTTGGTTTCGAACGTATCATTGCGCCGAATGCAAAAGCACGCCTTTATGGCGATAATCTGAATAAGGTGAAGAGCATTCTCATTGATGGCAAAACTATCACAGATAATGTTTATGTTGAATCTGAAGGTGGGAATTATGTAGAATACACCGTGCCGGCTGATTTAGCTGAAGGCGAACATCGAGTAATTTTGGTAGACGCAGACAATAATGAATATGGTGCTAACACCGTAAAAGCCACAAAAGCTTCACTTATTACTGAAGGAGCAAAGCGTGCCACCGCCAATACAGAATGGCTTATGACTGGTATCAATCTTGATAACATAGCTTCACTCACGATTAATGGTCAGGTTATCACTAACTTCAGTCAACAGTCATCTTCAAAAATTGCACTAACCTGCCCTGAACTTGCCGACGGAGATTATAAATTGACAGGCAAAACAAAGGGTGGAGAAGATGTAGAATTTTATGAGAATAAAAATATTACTACAGAGCAAGTAGTTACTGTTTCTACAGAAATAGTTCTTTGGACCGGACATCATTACGTTTCATGGGAGCTTGAGGACGGTGATCCCAACAAAACTTTCAACTTGATAGGTAAAGATAAATTCGCAGAGATAAAAGCCGGTGCGATTCTAAGTATCCACTACTCTGTAGCCCCAGAAGCTACGTATCATAAATTGGGTACAACAACTGGTCAGTGGAATGATTTGCCTAACACTGCCGCTATAGAATTCTCTCAAAACGGCGTGAAGGATGTAGAACTCACAAAGGCTGTACTTGATATGATTGCGGCACAAGATGGATTCCTTTGTGTAGGTCACGGATACTATGTTGACGCGGTGACCTTGAAATAAAAATTACTAAAACAACAGTATAACCATTATGATTATTAAAAGAACAATATTCTTTTTAGCATTGGTTGCAACAGCTGCCTGCTCTATGCAGGCAGCTACTGTTGCCATTGCAAAAGATAGCTTAATAGAGAAAAAGGTAGAGAGTCTCATTTCAAAAATGACACTTGATGAGAAAATTGGACAAATGACAGAACTTGCTATTGACGTATTGGGAGATTTTGTCAATGGTGAATTTAAGCTTGATAATGCCAAACTTCAAAAAGCCATTGGGGAATTCAAAGTAGGTTCTTTTCTCAACGCTCCAGGTCCTGTAGCACAAAATAGAGAAAAATGGCAAGAGATTATCGGCCAGATACAGGCTATGTCCATGAAAGAAATAGGTATCCCATGCATCTATGGATTAGACCAGAATCATGGCACAACTTATACATTAGGTGGCACTCTATTTCCACAAAACATCAATATTGGCGCTTCTTTTAATTCACAATTGGCATACGAATCAGCTCGTGTCACAGCTTACGAAACCCGCGCTAGCGACTGCCCGTGGACATATTCACCTACAGTCGACATGGCACGCGATCCTCGCTGGTCACGTGTTTGGGAAAATTATGGAGAAGACTGTTTAGTCAATTCAATTATGGGTAGTTCTGCCGTTCGAGGTTTCCAAGGCGATGATCCAAATCATATTCCAGCCGACCGTATAGCAACATCAGTGAAGCATTATCTAGGTTATAGCATGGCCCGCACTGGTAAAGATCGTACACCCGCCTATATCTCTATTTCCGATTTACGTGAAAAATGCTTTGCACCTTTCAAGGAATGTGTGGAAGCCGGAGCCTTAACCGTCATGGTCAATAGTGGTTCCATCAATGGAGTACCCGTTCATGCAAACTATGATTTGCTCACCAAATGGCTAAAGACTGACCTACAATGGGATGGGATGTTGATCACTGATTGGGCTGACATTAATAATCTCTACACACGAGAACACATAGCAGCCAATAAGAAAGAAGCCATCCAAATAGCCATCAACGCAGGAATAGACATGGCTATGGAACCTTACGACCTCAACTTCTGTACGCTACTAAAGGAACTCGTTCAAGAAAACAAAGTACCAATGAGTCGTATCAATGATGCTGTTCGTCGAGTTCTTAGATTAAAATTCCGCTTAGGATTATTTGAACGCCCTAATACCCAACCCGCAAAATATCCGCTCTTCGGCAGTAGTAAACATGCTGAACTAGCACTTCGCACAGCAGAAGAGTCAGAGATATTACTAAAAAACAAAGATAATATTCTACCACTTACACATGGTAAGAAACTTCTAGTGACGGGTCCCAACGCTAATTCTATGCGTTGCCTAAATGGTGGATGGAGCTACACATGGCAAGGAGATTTGACTGATAGATTTGCAGGCAAATACAATACCATTTACGAAGCATTATGCAATAAATTCGGTTCTGACAATGTTTCTTTGGAACAAGGAGTGACCTATAAACCCGAAGGAAAATATACAGAAGAAAATGAACCTGAGATTGAAAAAGCCGTTAATGCTGCGCGCAATGTAGACATTATTATTGCTTGTATTGGTGAGAACTCATATTGTGAAACACCTGGAAATCTCTCCGATCTTTCTATCTCAGCTAATCAAAGCAAATTGGTAAAAGCATTAGCTACCACAGGAAAACCAATCATATTGATACTAAATGAAGGCAGACCGCGCATCATCAATGACATTGAGCCTCTAGCTAATGCTGTCATAAACATTTTGCTTCCTGGAAATTACGGTGGTGATGCATTGGCTAATATATTAGCCGGCGATGCAAATCCTAGTGCTAAGATGCCTTACACATATCCACGCAACCAAGCAGAACTTACCACATATGATTACAGAGTAAGCGAGGAAATGGACAAAATGGAAGGAGCCTATGATTATGATGCTGTTATTTCTGTACAATGGCCTTTTGGCTATGGCCTCAGCTACACTAATTTCGAATACAATAATTTCCGCGTAAATAGTACTTCATTTACCGCAAATGATGAATTACATTTTTCAGTAGATGTCACCAATAATGGAGCACGTGTCGGAAAAGAAGTCGTCATGCTTTTCAGTAGTGATTTAGTAGCATCATTAACTCCTGAAGGCCGAAGATTGAGAGCTTTCAAGAAAGTAGAATTGCAGCCAGGAGAAACCAAGACCGTTACATTATCCATTAAAGGAAGCGACCTAGCATTTGTTGGTGCCGATGGTAAATGGATACTAGAGCAAGGAGATTTCCGAATACAGAGCGGCAATCAAACATTAAATATTACATGTAGCAAAACGCATAAATGGGAAACTCCCAACAGATAAAACAAGCGTCTCTTTCATTCTAGCAAACCGCTCTAAGAGTAGAGCAAAAAGAGATTGCTTATTTTAAAAGTTTAGTGCAAGGTACAAGTTCATCTATAATAGATTCTTGTATCTTGCACTAATCATTCGTAATATATCGAATAGCTTCTTCCATCCACACATCCTTACCATCACGAATGTCTTCCAAGGTTTCTTTTATCGGAATATCAATTTTCACCCCTCTTCTCTGAAATGCTTCCCAATTAGGATAATACAAACCATTAGCTGAATATAAAAAGCTAATGCCCATAGGTAAATTAAATCGCCCACAAGGACCTACCGCTCCGGTAGTTGTGGTTCCTATTATTTTGCTATGGACTGCATTTCGGTATATCATAGATCGTACTTCTCCAACACTCATAACTGCATAATTTACAAGAATGGCGACTTTTCCAGTAAAGTGGTTCGAATTATCCGTCCCTGTAAGCACCTTATCATTACGAATATAATTACCAGGGTTCGACTTGTCATTAACAGATGCCCAAAGATAAACAAGCTTTTTGGGAAGAAGCCATTTTATTAAAGCGTCATTCACTCTAAATCGTTGCCCCAAATGATATCTCATATCAATAATCACACCTCTTGCCGATCGATTCTTTGCAATAAAGTCCGCAATACTATCATCCTGCATTGTGTTCATATTGACATATGCGATATTTTTAAACCCAAGCTTATAGTCTTCTATATAATTATTATCAAGCAAAGGAGTTGATGGCTGTTTCCCTTTGTATGGAGTTGCATTAATTACTATCGTTTTTTCTTCACCACAACGCATATAAGTGACCATAATTTCCGAATTCGTTGTCACAAATAACTGCCTAAGAATCGTATAAATCATGGTTGAAGGAATGGATGCCCTTATATACGGAATGTTCGTTTGAAATATAGAGTCAATGCCTTTGTTATCAATCTTTAGAATAATATCACCTCTTTTTAATTCATCAACTAAGGAGTTTTTGACGACTACTTCATGATCAAATGTATAGCCCAATTGAATTGGCAAAGCAGCATAGCTCACCCCAGGGTTAGTAAATAAATTAGAAGATGAAATAAAATATGCATGAGAATCATTGGTGCATGCGAACAATTCGAGTAAAAGACGTTCATAATCTTTTTTACTCCTCAGCTCTGCAAAACGAGGAATAAATTCTTTTAGGAGTGAATTCCAAGGTCGATCTGTTATGTCAACAAATGGAAAATTATATTCCATCTCATTCCAAAACTTGAATAAAGTCAATAGGCGAAATCCTTGATCTTCCCAAGAAATATCTAAATATTGGGGTTCACGGCATTTAGTTGAGTCTGTACGAGAAATATATCCTTGTATATAATAATGTGTGTTACCACGTTTAGCACTTCGTATACGTTTGAATTTTGCCACTAATTTATCATCAAACACTCCTCTGTCATTAAGCCAATCCAGATTAATTAAATGTGAATACATAGACGGATCAGTAATACTATAATCTTTCGTTTCATTTATAGGTCCGTATCGATCAATCCATTGATTCAGAAGTCTATTTCTTTCTTTTTTATCCTTTGCATTTGCAATCGAAGGAAGCGTCCTAAACAATTCATAGTCCCAGTTGTAGTTTCCTTTCGCAACTTTCGGATGATAATATTTCAAAAAGCCCCAAACTTTTCCCAAAATTTCCAAATTATCTATCATTATAGGCGTCAGAGAAGGCAAACTGATCCCAGACGCCTTATCGAACTCCCTATCCGCATCCGCTTTATATTTCACATTCACAAAATCTCCTAAAGGTTTATTATTAAAATATACCTTGCAATCATTAAGCCAGATCTTGCTATCCCCTCCCGAAGTAAGAACAGACAAAAAAATAGCATTCACATTCGGCTTAATCACTTCTTTAATTGAAAATTCCTGCCACTCTTGCACATTTGTTGATCCGTCATTTACCATTTGTGGAAGTGGCGCATCATGTTTTAAATTAGTTGGATTATTATAATGTTGTTGAACATCTATATACAATCTTGTTTTATTCTCAGGAGCTATTTTGTATTTACAAGAAAAAGAAATAGAGTCTGCCTCGATATCATCAAGCCGAATATAATAGCCTGCAAAAAGCTGCGAGGAAGAAGGAGTAGATGATAATAGGCACAAAGATTTATGACCATTATAGGTAGTAGTGGAATCAACGAAAGATTCACCTTGTGTTATATACCAACCATTCAAATAGTTTAATACTGGAACATTATTTAGCAAAGCATTATCAAAAAACAAGGTAGAATCCTCTTTTGGGTGTTGAGCAAAAAGAGTAGAAGAAATGAATACAAAAAGAACAATCAATGCGTGTTTCATAAGATATTATTTATATTTATTAGACTTCAACCTTTTCAAGAGTCCCTATGCCATGAATTGTATAGTCCCTATTTCTCTAGTTGTTAAACGATTTAGCATAAATTCTCAGCAATTCATCAATCGTATGTAATAATGATCTTGTTTGATAAATATCAGAAATTACAAAAGTCTTATCCTAAATAGATTTTTGCAAAAGTAAGATAAACGTAAAATAAGACAGATAAAATAGCGTTAAAAAAGTTCACCACAATTATGCGTTGTTTTAAAATAATATAAATCAACACGTAAGAGAGATAAATAATTATATAAACATACTGCATATAATATTATAATATCTATATTTGATAATATTTATTAACCTTATAATATAATTATCATCATGAAAAAAGTTACATTAATATTTATTGTTTTAGCTACATTGTTCGCAATGCCAAGCTTATCTTATGCTCAAACTCCGAATTATACCGTAAATCTGCTTAACCACGCGTTTGAGTACATACAATCCACTAAGAGAACTATTCGTCTAAAATGGAGACTTCCAAGGGATATGGGAGACGGCTACGAAGGACAAACAGCTAAGGAGATGTTACTTTGGAGTATTCAGGGTTGCGACATACAACTCTATTCTTTTGGTACAAGCCACGCAGATGATAATAATTTATATGGCGCTGCGGAACTGGTTTATGTAGGTGATCATCCATGCACTGTCACCGTTACAGGACTAAGTTCTTTCTCAGAAGACCCCAGCACTCCAAGCACAAGGGTATTCAATTTCATCCCCTGGTAAAAATGCTTTCTATTATTGATCCTTAAAATATAAAAACGGAGACTCTTGTTATTTAAGAGTCTCTCGTTTCATCTTTTGCTATATTTGTTTTTTATAAAAATTATCATGAGAACACTCATACTAATCAGTTTCATATCAATAGTTCAAAGCGTTTCTGCTATCATTCCTAATACGGTATATATCCGAAAACCAGAAGAACTTGGTTTGATGTATAAAGAAATAAATGTCAAAACCAAAGATGGATATCGTATTACAACATGGTTTTTTCCAGCTCAAAAGAGTTTATCTGATTCAGAGCTTGCGCTTAATAAAAGTAAAAGAGAGTATAAGACACTTGACAACAAAAAACGCCCAACAATCATAATTTGCAATGGAGACGCTGGAAATATGTCCTACTTTCAGCTATATTTAGCAGAAGCATGGACTAATATGGGATTCAATGTCGCAACATTTGATTGGAGAGGATTTGGGACAAGTAGTGCTTTCGTAATGAACAAAAATTATCTCTGTTACACAGAAATGCTTACTGATTATAATGCTGTTATCAATGCAGTAGCACAACAACCAGAAGTACAAACAAATGCTATTGCCATCATGGGATGGTCTACAGGAGCCTATTTATCAATGATAACTGCTTATGAAAATGAACACGTATCTGCATTTATTGGACGATCTTTGGCCACTACGTTTGACGATTTCATTCCTTTAGTCATGAAAGTACGCAATAAAACAAAGAATCAACTAATAATTCCAAGCGATTTCCCCGTGAAAAAAATGCCAGTTTACATAGCCTCAAAGTTCAAAAAGCCCATCTTTTTGATAAATGGAGAAAATGATATTCGTACTCCAGTATGGATGAGTCGCAAAGTTTTGGATTTACTGCCATCAGAAGTACCAAGAGAATTGATGATAGTAAAAAATGCAGCTCACGGAGGAAAAGAAGACCCAATTATGATAGATTTTGATAATTTCGTAAACAGAGTGAGCAAATTCCTGATAAAACATATTGGATCAATGCCCAGTGATTAGCAATACACGAATAACATTATAAAATGAACAAAACGATTTATATTATCAATAGATATACTTACACTCGGTACAAAAACTAGTAATTAGTTTCTCTCTCTTTCAAAATAGTAGTTTTATATTTATCTCCCCACTGCTCCAGTTGGTTAATGATAGGAATTAATGCTCTTCCCGCTTCTGTCAAGGAGTATTCTACTTTTAATGGAAGCACGGGATATACCTTCTTTTGCAAGACACCCATTTTTTCAAGTTCTCCCAATTGCTTTGTCAACACACGTTTCGGGGCAATACTTATACTGCGTTGTAGATCGCATGGTCTTACAACACCTTTATTTATTTCTAATATCAGCCATGCATTCCAGCTTGTCGACAAGATATCAATCGCAAGCCTCACTGAACAATCTGAATAATCTAGTGGTTTTTTCTTTACATACATAAAAATGCCTCCTTTTCCTATCCACTACAAAGATAATCAATTATCAGTTAGATAGAGACATTTTTATCACTGCATGAAAGCTTTATCCCTTATTGTTCAAGTTATTAGTAACCTCTAATTTTGCAAAAAAGATAAAACATACGACGAGCAAAAATGAGATTATAATTAAAAGAGCAAGGGAGAATAATCTTAAAAACATCTCTGTTAAGTATATACTTAATGCTTTACAATTTAATTTCAGTTGGTGTAAAATAATGCAACGGAGTCCAAAAACATTTTATATTTTTGTCAATATAGCCTAATCCCGGCCAAGGTAAATGAGGAGCCATAACCAATCGTTTGTTGGTATAACAGTCTTCCAAAATTTTAATTCGCGTGCTAATACCTTGTTCAAAATCAATGTCAAACTTTACACCCCATTCAGGGTTGGTAATCATCAGAGGAGAATGGAATACATCTACCAAGTTTGTGATTGATTTCCCTTCGGAGGAAATAGTGAAAATAGTATGACCAGGCGTATGACCTTCTGCCAACTCTGTGTTTATAAAAGAAAACAAAGTATCGCCAGGAGTAAATAAATTAACTTTTTCTTTCACTATATCTAAAATCTTCTTGGTGAAAGCTATAGTCCCTTTTCTTTGATCATCAGCTAGCTTACTTTTTGAAAAATCAGGATTTTTCGACATCCAAAATTCGTATTCTGCTTTTGATATATGATATTGTGCATTCGGATATACAATTGCATTATTTGGGGTAACAAGTCCACCAATATGATCTCTGTGGGCATGCGTAATCAAAACATCCGTTACGCTATGGGGGGTGATTTCAGCAGCTTGCAGGTTTTGGACTAGCCATCCATTAGTTTCTCCAAAATGATTTCCCATGCCAGAGTCTATCAATATAACTTTATCGCTTGTTTTGATAACCATCACATTAATAGCCAAATCAACCCCTTTGTTGCCAAGATGCAGTTTCTGCAACTCGGAAGAAAAAGTGGTAGGGTCAACTTGGGGAGCGAAGGTAGGTTGCCCGTTTTCCAAGGGCAAGTGTCCGTCAGAAAAAATATAAAATTCAAATTTACCCAAATTAATCTTAAGATAGCCACAAATTGGCTGTTTTTTATTTTTCATTAGTCTCTATTTTAGGAACAATATTACTCATCAAAGTTGGAACTGTTAAAGCTCCACTTAGCAAGGCACCCAATTTTATGGCAGTTCTTCGTTTCATTTTTTTTCAAAGTTAGTACATTGACACGATTTTATCAAGTACCTACTTTTTTGTATCTTAGCAACTAAAAAGAGACTATTACTGATTATCAGTATATTACAATAAAAGAAATGAGCGAAAGAAAATCAATAGAGCCAGTTTGTGCAGTGGATTATGCATTTAAAAGAATAGGTGGAAAATATAAAGGCCGTTTATTATGGTATTTATATATGCATAAAATTTTGCGTTTTGGGGAGCTCAAAAGACATATTACTAATATTACAACTAAAATGTTAACGCAAACTTTACGAGAGTTAGAGAAAGACGGGCTCATTTATCGCAAAGTTTATCTTGAAGTACCTCCCAAGGTGGAGTACTCATTAACAGAAGTAGGCAATGAGCTTATTCCATTTATTAAGTATTTAAAAGAATGGGGGACCAAACAAATGGAGAAAGAAAATATTCCAAGCACCCTTCTATCTCAAAAAAATGATGAAATATGATGGTTTATATCAACTTCTCCCTTAAGATATTATCCTATTGAATGTTTCGTTTTTAGCAGATTACCATAAATTATCAATGAGTGGATTCTGATCTTTAGCCTATTCGTTTAGGAAGCACTCTACCTTTAATGAGAACACAAAATATAGCTTCTTTTTACAGAACATCCATTTTTTCAAATTCTCCCATTTATACCTACTATAAAGGTAATCACTTATCAATCAGATAGAGACATTTTTATCACTGCATGAAAGATTTATCCCTTATTGTTCAAGCGATTAGGAAGCATTAATTTTGCAAAAAGAATAAAGCATAAGATGAGCAAAAATGATATTATAATTAAAGGAGCAAGGGAAAATAATCTTAAAAACATCTCAGTCAAAATACCCAAAAAGAAGATAACTGTATTTACTGGAGTGTCAGGTTCCGGCAAAACTTCATTGGTCTTTGATACAATAGCAGCCGAATCACAAAGACTTTTAAATGAAACTTATGATAGTTTTATTCGTCATCGACTACAACAATATGGTAAACCGGATGTGGACAGCTTAGAAAATTTAGCAGTCGCAATTATAGTCAATCAGAAAAAAATAGAAGGAAATGCTCGTTCAACAGTCGGAACCTTAACAGATATATACTCTCTTTTAAGATTGTTGTTTTCCAGAATTGGACAACCTTTCATCGGTCATTCCACCGCTTTTTCGTTTAACAACCCTCAAGGGATGTGTTCCTGTTGCGAGGGGCTTGGCAAAACAAGTATTGTTGATTTGGATGAACTAATAGATAAAGAGCGTTCGTTAAACGAAGGTGCAATAAAATTTCCAACATTTGAAGTAGGTGGATGGCGTTGGACTCGATATGTCTATTCAGGCTTGTTCGACAATGACAAGAAGATAAAGGATTATACGGAAAACGAATGGCATAATCTTGTTTATGCAAACGATTTGAAGTTAACCAATCCAGATCAGAGATTCCCTAAAACCGGAACATATGAAGGAGTTCTACCACGCTTTGAACGCACTTTTTTCAAAAAAGATTCAAAAGAAATTGTAGGAAAAAATGCATCTCGATACAAAGAGGTCGTAAAACAAGGTATCTGCCCTGAATGCAACGGAAGTCGTTTGAACCCTCAGGTGTTAAGTTGCAAAATCGAAGAAAAGAGTATCGCCGATTGTTGCAATATGCAAATTGATGATTTACTGAAATTCATAAAAACTTTAAAGAATGAATCCGTCACCCCATTATTGGATGCAATCAGCAAAAATCTTGAGAACTTATTAGCCATTGGATTGGGATACCTAAGTTTAAGTAGAGAAACATCTTCATTGTCCGGCGGAGAATCACAACGAATAAAGCTTATCCGACATTTAGGAAGCAGCTTGACAGACCTTACTTACATCTTCGATGAACCAAGTGTGGGATTACATCCAAATGATGTACAACGATTAAATAAGCTATTAATCGAATTGAAGGATAAAGGTAATACCGTATTAATTATAGAACATGACCCCGATGTAATAGCCATTGCCGACCACATTGTCGATATGGGAATCGGTGCTGGTAAAAGTGGTGGAAACATTGTTTATGAAGGAAGTTTCGAAGGGTTAAAAAAAGCAGATACAGCGACAGGAAATTATCTCAATCGCACAAATCAGCTGAAAACCGAATATAGAAAAGCAACGGATCACCTTTCTATACCAAACAGTTCACTTCATAATTTAAAAAGTATCTCTGTCCAAATACCGAAAGAAGTATTAACTGTCATTACAGGAGTGGCGGGTTCAGGCAAAAGTTCACTAGTAAAGTCGCTCGCTAATCAATATAAAGACATTGTCATTATAGATCAAAGTGCTTTACGAGGCAGCAAAAGATCGAATATCGCCACATATACAGGAATATTAGATATAATAAGAAAGCTATTTGCGCAACAGAACACCGTCAAGCAATCATTATTTAGTAATAATTCGGATGGAGCTTGTCCCGAATGCAAAGGATTGGGTATTCTATCAACCGACCTTGCCTTTTTAGATGCAGTAGAAGTTCGTTGCGAACACTGCAACGGAAGTGGCTTCAAACCTGAGGTGTTACAGTACAAGCTGAGAAATAAAAGTATTACAGATATTATGGCAATGACAATTAGCGAGGCAAATGCTTTTTTCAGTGAGTTAGAAATAACGCAGCCACTCAGAAGGCTTTGTGAAGTTGGCCTGGATTATCTTACATTAGGGCAATCATTAAATACCTTTTCAGGTGGAGAGAGGCAACGTCTTAAGCTGGCAACAGAATTAGGAAACAAAGGGAATATTTATATTTTTGATGAACCAACAACCGGACTTCATGGCTCAAATATATCCAAGCTTCTGAAGCTTTTCAACAGACTCGTTGACAATAAAAATACAATTATCATTATTGAACACAATATGGATATTATCAGTCAAGCCGATTGGATAATAGATATGGGGCCAGGCGCGGGAAAAGATGGTGGAAGGATTATATTCGAAGGGGTTCCAAAAGACATTATCGCAGATAAAGTATCGTTGACAGGTAAACATCTCAATAGATATTTAGAATAGATTCTTACCAAGACTTTCAAATAGTTCCTGTTGTTCAAAGAAATGCTACGCATGAAAAAACTATGCAGCATTAGAGATTTTATGAAAGAAATACGAAACTATTTTCTGACAAAAAATGTATTTTTGTGCAGACAAACTACCATACGCAATGAGAATAGCTAAAAAGATTATCAAAATTATTTTCGGAATGCTCCTTTACAAATGTTCAATAAGTTATATCAGTAAGAGCTACACACTTCTAGACTTAATAACTCAAAACCTAATAAAGACATAACCTATGGAGTAGCACAAACGGCTCGTATGTCATTTCCTCTCTACTAACAAAAAATCAACTGTATGAAATTTAAAAAGAAAATTAGTTATTTGTTCAAAACATTGTTTGCCTTATTCATTATTGCACTTGCTTACTTTATTTATGCAGTTATCTGGGTTCATAACTTCAATGCCGATCAAGACAAGATTGTCAAAAGCCTCTCTCCTGACTTCTATCAGACCTCTCAGATTATTCGCGACCCGAATGGTTACTTCGGAGTAGTTGCCATGATAAACGATCAATATACAGACACACTAATGTTCGATACTCAGGCATCATCTCTTGCCAAGCCAAAAATCCTTGACCAATACAAAGCAGAATATTGGGGAAGAAAACCAATCCCGACATTCAACTTTTACAAGCAGATCTATTT
This sequence comes from uncultured Bacteroides sp., assembly GCF_963677685.1. Classification (NCBI taxonomy): domain Bacteria; kingdom Pseudomonadati; phylum Bacteroidota; class Bacteroidia; order Bacteroidales; family Bacteroidaceae; genus Bacteroides; species uncultured Bacteroides sp. The sequence goes on along the minus strand of NZ_OY782186.1, from coordinate 1,082,144 downwards.
CTCTAAACTATACAAAGTTGATGATATTAAAATTGGGGACTGTGCATTGAAAGGGGTTATATTTACCTCTGTCCCAAAAGATAACGGCATGTATAATACGCTGTATCGTACGATATTGGGTCGTAGCGTGATAAAAAGTATGGTTTGGAAGTTCGACATGGATAAAAATCAAATGACCATGTTGCCGCTTAAAAACGAGAAATTACTACAACGTGAGGGAGCAGGTTTTACTTTTATTAAGAATGGAATAAATAGTTTTCCACTTTACAGCAAGCAAACCGACAGTCTTAACCTTATACTCGATCTGGGGGCGAATTATGATGTCATAATAGATAAAACAGTATATAAAAAATTACAGAGACATCATACTCCAAGAAGGTATGTAAATTTCCGGCGAGTGGGATTAACGGACACTATTGCTGAATTCAGCGGAATTACGATGCATTGCAATGGCATAATTGTTCCAAATTGTACATTAGATTATATACCTACAATAAATAAAAATATCGCTGGAAATATCTTTATCGGAAAGATGAATTTTATTCTTGCCAATAAAGACCTGTATCTCCAACAACGCACCGATACCCTCTCGAATAACCATAGCGGACTGGCTACGCTTGGTTTAAGCATCAATGTTCGAAACGACAATATTTATGTCACCGCTTTGGAGATAAACGGGTATGCGGAAAAAGCTGGATTAAAATTAGGCGACAAGGTGATATCTGTCGATAATGGAGCGATAAATGTAGATATCACATCTGTGTCAAGTGGTAAATTGGAGAAATATATTCAAGAGGCTGAGTGCCTTATTCTGGAAATAGAACGTGATGGAGCAAGGCAAAGCTTTACTATAACAAGCGGAAAAGAATAAAGACACGCCGAAGATTTTTAAAGAGAGTAAGGGATACAGATCTCTTGCTCTTTTTGTTTTTATATGTTCTCTATAACATTTCGTATTCGGTATGATCCCTTTTTCGTGTCTTTTGTGACGGACATATTGGATACAAAAAAACCTACAAGTTGTTGACTTGTAGGTTTTGTACTGTTACTGTCTGTTTTTGTCCAGACCTTTCAGCGGAGAGATAGGGATTCGAACCCCAGGAACCTTTCAGTTCAACGGTTTTCAAGACCGCCGCAATCGACCACTCTGCCATCTCTCCAATACTGTTTCTGTGATGCTTTCCGTTGAAAGCGCTGCAAAGGTACGAATGATTTTTAAATATGCAAACATTCTTCGCTATTTTTCAGCAAATAATTGTATTTTTGCAGTGCAAAATGATAGAAGAAAGAGAGAGACTTCCTCCAATACAGAGGGTAAATCTCTGAATATGAACTATATAGATTAACAGACCAATCCAAATGATATATCCACAAAATTTTGAGCAAAAAATAGGTTTTGACCAAGTCAGGCAGTTATTGCAAGAAAAATGCCTCAGTCCCCTCGGTGAAGAAAGGGTGGCGGAGATGACTTTTTCTGACCGTTTTGATGTGGTGGAAGAAAAACTAAACCAGCTTACTGAATTTGTGCGTATTATTCAGGAGGAAGAGGGTTTTCCTGATCAGTTCTTCTTTGATGTGCGACCATCGCTGAAACGAGTACGCGTAGAGGGACTATATATGGATGAGCAGGAGTTGTTTGACCTACGACGATCATTGGAGACAATCAGAAACATCGTACGCTTTCTGCAAAGTAAGGATGAGGTCGATGAAGAATCGGACGCACCGTACCCTTATCTGAAAAGGTTAGCGGGAGACATCACTGTATTTCCGCAACTGATCACGAAGATTGACGGCATACTTAATAAGTATGGCAAAATAAAGGATAATGCTTCTACGGACCTGGCACGCATCCGCAGAGAATTGGCAAATACGGTAAGCGGCATATCTCGTTCACTGAACGGCATTTTACGCAATGCCCAGTCGGACGGATACGTAGAAAAGGATGTGACGCCTACCATGCGAGATGGGCGACTGGTAATTCCGGTGGCTCCTGGACTTAAACGTAAGATTAAAGGAATCGTGCATGATGAGTCGGCTAGTGGAAAGACGGTGTTTATTGAGCCAGCTGAAGTAGTAGAAGCAAACAACAGAGTACGTGAATTAGAGGGTGAAGAGCGGCGAGAGATCATCCGTATCCTTACGGAGTTTTCAAGCATATTGCGCCCTTCAATTGACGACATACTGCAATCGTATGAATTTTTAGCAGAGGTCGATTTCATTCGTGCCAAAAGTTACTTTGCCATACAGACCAATGCATTGAAGCCTGCGTTGGAGAATGAACAACTTTTAGATTGGACTATGGCAGTGCATCCGCTTTTACAACTTTCGCTAGCTAAACATGGCAAGAAAGTGGTTCCGCTAGACATAGAGCTCAATACGAAACAACGAATATTAATCATATCGGGTCCGAATGCGGGGGGTAAGTCAGTATGCCTCAAAACGGTGGGTTTGCTGCAATACATGCTACAATGTGGTATGCTGATCCCAATGCACGAACGCAGTCATGCAGGCATTTTCAGCAACATTTTTATTGATATTGGTGACGAGCAATCTATCGAAGATGATTTGAGTACTTACTCTTCGCACCTGACTAACATGAAAATAATGATGAAAGGCTGTAATGAGCATAGCCTTATACTGATTGATGAATTTGGTGGAGGAACAGAGCCCCAAATTGGCGGTGCTATTGCAGAATCTGTATTGAAACGCTTCAACGAGAAAAAAACATTTGGCGTGATCACCACACACTACCAGAATCTGAAACACTTTGCTGAAGATAATGAAAGTGTGGTAAATGGAGCAATGCTTTACGACAGGCACTTGATGCAAGCTTTATTTCAATTACAAATAGGCAACCCAGGTAGTTCGTTCGCAGTAGAGATAGCCCGCAAAATCGGCTTGCCCGAAGATGTGATAGCAGATGCGTCAAGCATTGTAGGAAGTGAATATATCAATGCAGATAAATATTTGCAGGACATTGTGCGCGACAAACGTTATTGGGAAGGCAAACGGCAAACAATCCGTCAGCGTGAAAAACAAATGGAAGAAACCATTGCACGCTATGAGAATGAAATGGAAGAGCTGAATAAATCTCGCAAAGAAATTATTCGCGAAGCAAAAGAGGAAGCACAACGTTTGTTGCAGGAGTCTAACGCAAAGATAGAAAACACCATTCGCACCATTAAGGAGGCACAGGCTGATAAAGAAAAAACTCGCCAAGCAAGACAAGAATTGAGTGATTTTAAAGAATCAGTAGAAAAATTAAAAGCGAAAAAACAGGAAGATCGCATAGCACAAAAAATGGAGAAGCTACGTCGTAAACAAGAAAGAAAAGCCTCTCCCACTCCTGCGAAAACGAGCGAGAAGAAAACGGAAACGCCTATCAAACTGAAGGTCACAACCATTGCGGCAGGCAATTATGTTAAGATGAAGGGACAAAACACTATAGGTGAAGTTCTGGAAGTAAAAGGTAAAAGTGCCATAGTGGCTTTTGGCAGCATCAAGACAACAGTGAAACTGGACAGGCTGGAAATCGCTAACAAGGCACCGCAGAAGCAGGAGAATGCCAAAAGTACATTTGTCAGCAGTCAAACACAAGACGAGATGTATGAGAAGAAATTACATTTTAAGCAAGACATTGACGTGCGAGGCATGCGAGGTGAAGAAGCGTTACAAGCTATTACTTACTTTATTGATGATGCCATTCTCATAGGAATGGGTAGGGTACGTATTCTGCATGGCACGGGTACGGGCATCTTACGCACTCTTATTCGACAATATCTCGACACTGTATCAGGTGTGAAATCATTCAACGATGAACATGTACAATTCGGCGGATCAGGAATCACGGTTGTCGACCTAGCATAAAAACAAAGAAGGAGATAAATATTTGCTCTCCTAAGCAAAACGATTACTTTTGTAACAACTCATAAAAAAGAGAGTAAAGATGAAGAATAATCTGTTAAGCGAGAAACTAACTTATACTGGAGATAGCCAGACTCCTACCCATCTGCATCTATGCAGTTATAGCAACAGAGACAGGAAAGAGAGCACAGGCAACACATTTGCTTCTATCACCCCCATTCTCGACCCTAAACGGATAAACTGGTTACAGGTGCATGGATTAAAGGACACAGAAACGATTCGTGAAATTTGTAATCATTTTGAGATAGATTTTCTTGTTTTGCAGGATATTCTTAATTCAGATCACCCCACTAAAGTAGAAGAGCATGATAAATACACTGTTCTTATTCTTAAATTGTTTACTTTCGACAAGGAGGAAGACGAGTTAGATAAACAACAACTTTGCCTAATACATGGTAACAACTTCGTGCTCACTTTCCTCGAAAGAGATACGACATTTTTTGATGATGTGACAAATGCCATAAACAAAAACATCTTAAAGATATGTGATAAGCAGAGTGATTATCTGCTTAGTGTATTGCTCAACAGTGTAATGGCAAACTATATTTCCGTGGTGTCGAACATTGACGATGAATTAGAGGATTTAGAGGAACATTTGCTCACCATCAATAATAAGTATGACATCGGCGCACGTATCCAAAGCCTACGGCGGCAATACATGCAAATCAAAAAGTCGGTATTGCCACTAAAGGAACAGTATGTAAAGTTACTCCGCTCGGAGAACGACTTGATGCATAAAGTAAATCGACCTTTCTTTATGGATGTCAACGATCATTTACAGTTTGTGTTACAAACGCTTGATATTTGCAGAGAAACGCTATCTTCCTTGGTCGACTTGTATATATCCAACAATGACTTGCGGATGAATGATGTGATGAAACGGCTGACAGTGGTTTCGACCATTTTCATTCCACTAACTTTTCTAGTAGGTGTTTGGGGTATGAATTTCAAATTCATGCCCGAGCTCAACTGGCAATACGGCTATCTCATGGCATGGATAACAATGCTCATCATTGGAGGATGTGTATATTGGTTTTTAAAGAAAAAAAAATGGAACTAAATCGTTCCTTTTCCAATTGAAATAAAGAGAGAATTAAAATAGAGGAGTCTCATATCATAAGTCTATAGAGGATAACTGAGCACTCCGGTCAGGATAATATAAAAAAGAAATAGGTAAAAATGAAATCAATAAAAGAGCTATATCGCATTGGCACAGGCCCGTCTAGCAGTCATACAATGGGACCGAGAAAAGCTGCCGAAATATTTTTGGAGCGACATCGCGAAGCCGCATCATTCAAAGTAACTCTCTATGGTAGTTTAGCTGCCACAGGAAAAGGACACATGACGGATGTTGCCATCAACGATACCTTGCAACCAGTTGCACCTGTCGAGATCGTTTGGCAACCCAAAGTTTTTCTCCCTTTTCATCCTAACGGAATGACTTTTGCAGCTTTCGATAAGAACAAAAAACTCATAGAAAACTGGACAGTGTATAGCATCGGAGGAGGTGCATTGGCGGAAAGTGGGGAAGAATCAACCATCGAAAGCAGACATGTGTACGAAATGGACAATATGACCGAAATTCTGAACTGGTGTGAACATAGTGGAAAGAATTATTGGGAATATGTGAAGGAGTGCGAAGATGAAGATATATGGGATTATTTAGATGTGGTATGGAATACGATGAAGGAGGCCATTCGTAGAGGATTAGAAGCAGAAGGTGTGCTGCCAGGACAGCTCAATCTACGCCGCAAAGCATCTACCTATTTCATTCGTGCCTCGGGATATAAAGAGTCTCTCAGATCACGAGGTCTGGTCTTTGCTTATGCGCTGGCAGTTAGTGAAGAAAATGCTTCAGGAGGGAAAATTGTGACCGCACCCACTTGTGGATCGTGTGGAGTAGTGCCCGCCGTACTCTACCATCTTCATAAAAGTCGTGATTTTAGTGATATACGCATCATCAGGGCATTAGCTACAGCAGGGCTTTTTGGTAATATCGTAAAATTCAACGCTTCTATATCGGGTGCCGAAGTAGGATGCCAAGGAGAAGTAGGCGTGGCTTGTGCCATGGCCTCAGCAGCAGCCAATCAACTATTTGGTGGCAGTCCGGCTCAAATAGAGTACGCTGCCGAAATGGGCTTGGAACATCATTTGGGTATGACATGCGATCCTGTATGTGGATTAGTACAAATACCTTGCATCGAGCGAAATGCTTATGCGGCTGCACGAGCATTGGATGCCAATATCTATGCCTCGTTCACTGACGGTATTCATCGTGTATCATTCGATAAGGTGGTGCAGGTGATGAAGCAAACAGGACATGATTTACCTTCTCTATATAAAGAGACTAGTGAAGGCGGACTGGCTAAGGACTACAAGCAGATGTAAAACGGTCAATCAGTCTTAAACATAAAAAGCTCCCTTATTTATCCACCGATTCTTCATCGGATAAGGGTAAAATAAGGGAGTTTTTCAGGCACAAATAGAAACCTTTCAAGGCTCTATTCTGTCACACTATTATCCATAGGCTCATCTTTCTTCATTGACATTTTACCATCAGCAGTAATTGTCACAGCGACAGGCATATAAAGATCGGTCTGAGGATAAGAAAGGCTAGTAGCAAAGATCATACCTTCCGAAGTCGTTTTATCAAATACCATTCCTTCAAGAATAGAGTTCTCATAAAATTTCTCATCCACCACCGATATAAAATTCTTCTTAGTAAACGTTTTACTGAAAACACGATCATTACCGCGAGTTATCTTAAGTACAATCTGATTGTCAACATATGTTCCTGCTGTTTCGCTCAACACATGTGGCAAGGAATCATTTGGCGTTCGAGAAAGAAATATATGATAATCTTTACCTTTATACTTAATATCTTTCTCACTTTTTGACTTTTGCATACGCTGCAAACTGGGTTTAATAACAGTATCCTCTGTCAATGCCAACCTCTCACTTGAGTTATTACCTTTTTTGCCCGAACAGGCTGTAAACGCCCCAAAAGCTATCAAAAAGAGTAAATAAGTAATCTTCTTCATGATTGAATTTAATAAGTAAACATCATACAAAGAAACAAAAAGAGAAAGAAATACACAAGAAAAAAGTGGTTAATGTATTCTCATACTTTTATCACAAAAATATGCAATACATTAACCACTGTAAAAAAACACAAACTATCTCTGAAATTGATTAACCTTAAAAAAAACTATACCATAAAAAAATGCGTTATTCTTCGGCGTTAGATCCACCTCTTCAAGGCCTTCTTCCACCTCCCATTCTATGCCGACGTTCAGCTTGCCTCTTTGTATACAAAGCATACTGCTCTTCAGTCATAACTTTCTTCAACTGTGAGTTGTAAGCATCACGGTTTTTTCTCATTTTCTTAAACATTTGTTCTCTTTCGAGTTTCTTATCTTCGTTACCTTTAGCCATTTTCTCATTAAAGGCTAAATTTATTTCCATCAACTGTTTTTGTTGATCTGCATTCAACGAATACTGTTTAGTCATTCGCTCAGTCATTTTCTCTGCACGCTCCTTAGGATCCATCTTCATTCCTCTTCGATGAGGCCTTTGAGCCATCGCTAAACCGCCAACCATAAGTAAGGCGATCATAAAAAATGCGATTCTTTTCATACCCTTTTCGTTTTCAAGTTGTTTATTAATTCTTTAATTTCTGCGTTGCAACTAAATATAGGACTGATGAAAAGTCTAAGCGTTTAATCTAAAACAGTTTATTAACAAAGTTTTACTTTTTACCATTTTTCTCAAATGCCTCTTTCTTCATCTTATAGAAGTTTTGAAGCACATAAAAAGCTTCTTTCTTTTGCCCCCTTTCAGAGATAATTCCCTTGCGATTGAAGAAGTCCTGAATGCCATTCAACTGCCTACGAGGAGAGCGAAAATCCATCAATATCCACGGAGATGTGCCTGCGAAACCGTCAACACGGTTATACATATCGAGCGTATTTTTGTATAATTCAGCTTGATATTCCTCCGTCCAACGTTCCTTCTTATCGCCATGCATACCCTGCAATGCTCCTCCGCCAAATTCACTGATAAAGAAAGGTTTGTCATAAGGTATCTCCCACTGTCTAGTTTTGCAATCTTCAGGAGTACCGCCATACCAGCCCAGATAGTTGTTAAAACTGATTATGTCCACATAGCGACTCATGTAATCTTTAACCAGACTCACATTACCTTTCGTTCCCGCAACTTCCATTGCCATGCTCAGCAGTCGGGTATTATCCGCAGCACGAACCTGATGTGCCAAGCCTGCCAAGAACTTATCACGAGCATCACTATGCGGCGTTTCATTGGCTACCGACCAAATAATAACAGCACAACGGTTCTTATCACGATCCATCATATTTTTCAATTGAGCAGAAGCATTTTTATAAGTATCAGGATTGTCCCAATGTATAGTCCAGTAGACAGGAATTTCCGACCAAACCATCAATCCCATCTCTTCGGCAGCACGAACCATGTGCTCATTGTGTGGGTAGTGTGCCAGACGCACAAAATTGCACCCTAGCTCTTTAGCCCAACCTAGCAATATTTCCGATTCCTCTTTACTAAAAATCCTTCCTTGACGATAAGGTGCCTCTTCATGAATAGAAATGCCGCGAAGGAAGGTCTTCTTGCCATTAAGCAAGAGATTCTTGCCCTGCGTCTCTATCTGACGAAAGCCAATGCGATCTCTCAACACTTCATCGCCGTTATCAATTTCCACATCATACAGCTTCGGATTCTCAGGTGTCCACAATTTAGGTTTTGCTTTGTAGCTAAAAGAAGCTTTCCCTTTCGCATCCGTCAGTAATTTTTTACTGATTTTAAGCTCCGGAATTTTCAAAGAGACTGCAACACCTGCTTGCGGCTTATTTAGCTGGATATACCCCGACACTTCATTATAACGACCTTTAGGCAATTGCACCAAATAGTCATCAACAGAAATTTCAGGTGTTTCTACCAAAAGTACATCGCGAGTAATACCACCATAATTCCACCAATCAGAGTTTACAGTAGGCACCCCTTCCGGTTTACGTACATTGTTCACTCGTAAAACAACAAAGTTATGGCCATCCTTTACTTGGTCTGTTATATCAAAGTGAAACGAAGTAAACCCTCCTTCATGCGAGCCAAGAGGTTTGCCGTTAAGATATACGTTGGCCAGGTAATTCACTGCACCAAAGTAAAGATATAGTCGTGTATTTGCTTTCTTGGTATAATTAAAATCCTTTTTATACCAAATACTTCCTTCGTAATAGAAAAGCTTCTCATCCTGTGTGTTCCAATCGCCTGGCACAAGTAATTGCGGTGCAGTGTCAAAGCTATACTCCACTAAATCCGATTTATCTCGCGGCTTCTGATCTTTAAAAAAGCCATTCGGATTTTCAACCAATCGGTAATTGTAGAAACCATTATCAAAAGGATCAACAATAGCTTTCCATGAACCATTAAGCGAAGTGATGTCGCGAGCATAAACATTTTGAAGCAAAGTAGTACTCTGAGCCCAAGCACCAAGTACAAAAACAATTGCTCCTAGAAACAGATAGAATCTTTTCATAGTATCTATATTTTAATTAAATCTATAAACTAATTATTATCTAAAAAACGTGCCATTTCACAAGCTGCCAATAAAAAAGCACCAACACCAAAATTTGTTGTCGAATTAGCATCAATGACCTGACCAGGAATAGCTCTGTCGCCTATAGGTTGAACATACCCCACACGACCATCAGGTTGTAAAGCCGTATTTTTAAGATAGTTCCACCCCTTTGCAGCAGCCGATTTATACTCCTCTTTAGAGAGCAACCCGTTATTCATCCCCCACAAAAAACCGTAGGTAAAAAACGCAGTACCACTCGTTTCGGCACCAGGAGCAAATTCAGGATCGAGCATGCTACGAGTCCAATAACCTTCTGATTGCTGACAAGCAGCTATAGCCTTCGCCATTGTTTGGAAGCGTGATACATACTCCGGTCTGTACTTATCTGTCTCAGGCAGATCCTTCAACACTTTTGCCAAGCCAGCAAAGACCCATCCATCGCCTCGTGCCCAGAAATCTTTTTTTCCATTCACCGTTTTATGTTTGGGATAAGTATACCTCCCATCTCTATAATACAAACCTGCTTCCGCATCATACATGATACTGTCAGCATAAGCCAAATAATCGTGAAGTTTCTCCAAATAAAGGGGATTGCCTGTTATCTTATGCAACTTTGTCATCACAGGCATCACCATATATAAACCATCTGCCCACCACCAATAATCATTTTTATCGGTACTCATCTGATATTCCATCACCTCGCGGGCACGGGCTATCTTCTGTTCAGAAGGCGCAATCGTATACAGATCGGCATAAGTTTGGAAACAAATCTGATAATCACCGAACAAAACATAGTCATCCGTTTCTCCATAAGAATATTTCCAGTCTTTCTTATTATCAGACTTGGCACCTTTCCACTCATTATGCTCTGCCCAAGCTTCAGAATATTTCAGATATTGAGGATCCTTAGTGAGGAAATAAGCCTCCATATTGCCAGTATGATATGCAGCATTGTCCCAGAAAGCCCTTCCATGTTTGGGATGTCTGGCCTGCCAATAGTTATTTACTTTATGGATAATTCCAATTACTTCTTTAGAAGACTCAGGCTTTTGTGCACAAGATGCCAGCGCAACTAGCCATAACAAACAAAAAGTAAAACAATAATTTCTCATTTAATTTCTTATTTTATGTCGTACACAGCGTAGTTATTTACCGCGCACGGAATATATGCTTTTCATTCACGGAAAGTTTGAAGAACGTACACGGCCTCGGGAGCCATATTCGTCACCTTTTCGCCATCGCCCTGACTAGTGTGCTGCACAAATATTTGCAATTGCTTCTTGTTCTTCCACAACTCCGTGTCATAGCTAGGCTCCCAAGCTCCAACTGAGAAATCAGTCAGATCTTTAATATGCCATTTCTTACTTCCCAAACTCTTCGTATAGGCCAACGAAACTTTACTCCCTCGCTCTATATCCCGAAAAATATAGAAGATTTCATTCTTGTCGATCACCAAGCGTGGACGGGCGATAGGAATAGACTTAGTACCTCCTCCGCTCAGACTGAAAGGAGTGGTACGATGAGACACCTGTTGCTGCCGCCACGTTTTCCCATCAAACCAAACAAGGCGATATTGAGGAACTTTAGAATCACGTTCACGCCAATAAGTAGCAATGTAAGGGTGTCCTTCGTCATCTGCCGACATGCTCGTCTGATTGATCAGTTCACTTTTTTGAGGAATCCGGCAAGCATACTCTGCATTGGCTGCATTGATAGGCAAAACGTATTTTTCACCATTCGATTTTTCCCAAGTCTTTCCACCATCTCGCGAGCAGGCAAAACAGAGGTCATGATTCGTTTCCACCAACCACGTTTCTCTCCAAACCCACGACAAATAGATCGTGCCTGCTTTGTCTACATAAAGCTGCCAATAAGCATTTCGTTTCCCTTCACCGTCAATGAGCACATCTTGAACCCGCACCCATTTCTTACTTTTAAGTAGATAGCGGTTCATCACAAGATTCCCTCGGCCGGAGGAGCCGGAGCGATATACAAAAATCAGATCGCCATTATGCAGAAGATAGAATTCCGGATACGTCACGTCCGCCTCATCCACACCTGTCATCGGCATTTTATCTCCCAATGTCAGTGAACCAGGAGACACACTTTTGCAATAATTGAGTGGCTGTCCATGATGATCAAACGATACATGAAGATAGCCGTCGCCATCCACCATCAGACTGATGATGTTATGCGCATCAGCACAATTGCCTTTATATTGCGAGCGTTTCAAGGTCCAATGTTCAGAGCCCAACTTTCGTTTACCCAAAACCATGTAGCTGTCCGCATCATAATAAGCGATATATTGAGTATCCTTATGCGTCACCAGAGAATTGTTTCGGAATACAGTTGTGTTCACTGATGTGCGACTATATCCCATTCCCACTTTCACGAGTTTCTGTGCTACAGCATTCTCTCCCAAACAAAGAAGCGCAAAAGCAAACAGAGCTATTTTGGTATATTTAAAATATTCACTCATTGGTAATTCTATTTATTAACAGGGCTAATAATGTATCCATACGAATAAGCATCCGCTTTCAACAGATATTTTTCATGTGGATAATTCCCCCAACTATTGTCACCACCTACACCTCTTTGAAGCAGATCGACCTGCAGAATCACCTCTTTGCGAGGGTTAATATCATTGATATGTTGCTGCTTTTTAGTCAGTCCTGGATCGAAATCTGCTGGCAAATTATTGAGTGCACTGACGCTCAACGGTTGAAGGCCATCAATGCGTACTCCCAAGCCATCTTTATTAGTCAACGTCAACCAACGTACATCGGTCTTGTTTCCATTCTCTTGCGGACGCAAGTAAGGAACATATTGCTCAGCAACCGTGCTATTGTAACACCCTATAAGACTGGCTGTATTCCGATCCGAATAGTTTTCATAAGGGCCGCGGCCATACCAACTAAAATTACTAAATTCTTCAGCCAATTTGAGCTGCATACCAAAACGAGGTATTTCAGGCAATGAAACAACTCCGGCTTTCCACGATGCATTTACTTGCAAACGCCCGTCAGCATAAGCTGTATATTGCACAGTATAGTTGGACGATACATCTCTCAAGAAATAAGTTGAAGTAATCAGAACCTTACCCTCTTCTTGCTTCACATCCATTGATCTCAACTGTTTATTCATACCTGCCGTACGCCAGATATTACACAAAACGTCCATGCGATTACCAAAGTCATTATCAACCGGAGCACGCCAGAATTGAGGTTGAGGAGCACTACCCAACAGTTGTTCGCCTTTATAGCGATATGACGAAAGTTCTCCGCTACGCTTGTTGAAGTTCATCTCCACATTCTGACAAAGCAAACTCAAGCCATTTCTCTCCTCTTTCATCTGCACATCACCTTTAGTAGCAGGCTGAACAGTAAAATAATCATTCGAAGCAAAAGCAAGTTGTTCACGTGCCACTTCATGACCTTGGGGAACAAATCTTGTTGGATTTTTAGTGTATGCAAACAAGTTCAAGAAATATTCTGCACCTGCCTCAGCTTGTACTGCAGGAACAGGAAGCTTCACATCTTTAGTTGTTCCTGCCGATTGAGCAAGCGCAAAAGAGCCTTGACTGATTACGTCTCCATTTTTGATCAGTTCCCATTTAAAATCGTAATTCTTCAAATTCGTATACAAGAATCGGTTTTGTACTGTAATCATTCCTTTACCCAAGTCTTTGGCTTTGAAAAGAATATCTTGATACACTTTCTTCACCTCGTACAATCCCGGATGTGGTGTGCGATCAGGAAACACTAAACCGTTCAGACAGAAATTCTCATCACTTCGATAGGCTGTAGCACCAAAGTCACCTCCATATCCCCAATAGAATCGTCCGTTTTCATCCTTCGTAGCCAATCCCTGATCAACCCAGTCCCAAATGAATCCGCCTTGCAAATGTTTGCTGGTAGATATAATATCAAAATATTCCTGAAAGTTTCCAGTACTATTACCCATCGCATGGGCATATTCGCACATGATGAACGGACGTTTTACATCTTTACGAGAAGCATATTCTTTCATATACTTAATGCTCGGATACATCGGACAGACAATGTCAGTATTCGCATTCTCACCTGCTTGTTCAAACTGAACAGGACGAGACGGATCACGCTGCTTGAGCCATTTGTACATTTCATGGAACACCGGACCGTTTCCACACTCGTTACCCATACTCCAAAGAATGATGGACGGGTGGTTTTTATCTCTTTCTAGCAATCGTACGATACGATCTTTGTGAGCCGGAGCCCATTCAGGCAAATAAGCAGGATGTTTGCTCTTGTCAAACCATCCTTGAAGTTCGGCACCCATCCCATGGCTTTCAATGTTAGCTTCGTCGCAAAGCAATAACCCATACTCATCGCACAACTTATACCAAAGCGGACTCTGTGGATAGTGGCTCAGACGAACAGCATTAACATTGAATAATTTCATCATGCGGATGTCCTTTAACATGGTCTCTTCGTCAACATAATGACCAGTATATTGATTGTGTTCGTGTAAATTAACTCCGCGTACTAACAGAGATTTGCCGTTTAGCAAGAGTACGCCATCTTTTATCTCCACCTTTCTGAATCCTGTTTTGCAAGAGGTAACTTCAACTAACTTTCCGTTTTTATCTTTCAACGTTAGCAGTACAGTATACAGATCGGGAGTCTCATTGCTCCAAAGTTTAGGTGAAGAAACCTTTTTTGAAAATCGAATTGTCTCATTTCCGTTAGCAGAAATAAGAGCCATCTTTGAGATACGAAACAGACTCTTACCCGCCTTGTCAAGTAAAGCAAGTTCCACACTCTGTTCTGAAGCAGTGGATTGATAATTTTTCAATGTCACATCTACATTCAACAAACCATTCTTATATGAGCTGTCCAAATCCGGCTTTGCAAAAAAGTCCTGTATGCGAGTTTGTGCTGTGCTATAAAGATATACATTTCTGTCAATACCCGACAAACGCCAGAAGTCCTGATCTTCCAAATAAGATCCGTCACTCCAACGGTATACCTCAACAGCCACATCGTTTTTACCCGACTTCACATAAGCAGTGATGTCAAACTCCGCAGGGCTCTTCGTTACTTGACTATAACCGACTTTCTGACCATTAACCCAGATGTACATAGCCGATGTTCCTGCGTCAAAATGAAGATAAACCCGGCGACCGTTCCACGCCTGAGGCAGATCGAACGAACGTTTATAACTTCCAACAGGATTATCAGAATGAGGGATATAAGGCGGATTCTTAGGATAAGGATAAACCAAATTGGTATAAATCGGAGTACCATAGCCTTGCAATTCCCAGTTACCAGGAACTTTGATATTGTCCCAATCAGAAGTATTATAGTCTTCTTTATAGAAATTAACCGGACGTTCGGCAGGAATCTTAACCCAACGAAATTTCCATATCCCGTCAAGCGACAAGTAATACGGAGACTGTTCGTAGTTATCCTTTACAGCTAGCTGCTCATTATTATAAGGCAGAGCCGAAGCACGAGGCGCTTCTTTGTTCACAGCAAAAATGGAGGGATTTTCCCAATCGGGTGTTTGGGCCGACAGATTATTTCCAAAGGCACACATTATCGCTCCCAAGAGTAAATGCTTCGTTAATTTTTTCATCTTTTATATCGTATTATTGTTTTTCATAATATGCATGATCCTTAGGAAAGTCCTCACCATCCCATGCTTTCTTAGAAGTCCATGACTGAGCAGCATCCGTCCAAAAGGGATCATCAGCAGGAAGTCCCAAAGGCAAAAATGCCAACGACGCCAAGTACATACTTCCATTATCCGAATACCAATCAGCGATATTAGGTTGTGAAGTTGTAAAACCCAGTCTCAAAAAGCCTTTTTCATTAAAGTTGGCATCCGATGCAAACATTCGCTTCATCACTGCCGTCATAGCCGCACGTACCTGTCCGTTAGGCAGAGACTTAGGTAATTCGTGTCTCAATGCCAACAATGCCAAAGGTTGCAAAACCGCCGTGCGATAAGTTATTGAGCGTCCAAAAACAGGGAACGTTCCTTCAGGAGAGATGAATCGTTCAAGAATAACGCCAAAACGCTGCATCCGTGTCACAGCCGTTTCATACTGTTTACGAGAAGCAATCCAGTTTTGTTTACGATCGGTAACCACTTCAAGACACTCCACATACATAGGGTGAATCACATAACTATTATAGTAATCAAAAGCAAACTTCGGTCCGTCAGAATACCAACCGTCGCCTACATACCATTCATTCACCTTACGCAAAGCCGAATTAATTCGATAATTATCCGCGCCGGCATTCGCCTTCATCAAGAAAGATTCAACTGTTGCAGAGAACAACAACCAGTTAGTATACGGAGGATCTACCCTTCGAAGAAGTTTAAATTCAGTTATATAGCGTTGTTTAGTCACACTATCCAGTGGTAGCCATAGAGCATCATAAGCTCGTAAAAAACTTTCTGCTATATATGCCGCATCCACCAAAGCCTGTCCTTCTTTGCGCCACAATAAATAATCCGGGCTAGCTGGATCAACAGCTTGTGCGTAACTTTTTAAAGCCCATTCTCGCAATTGTTTACGTTGAACACCTTCAACGCTATCATCATCAGGTAAAGAAAGCCAAGGAGCAAGTCCACCCATCAAGCGTCCGAAACACTCCATATATGTCACCCCTTTATCACGGCCATCCCAAGTTGGGCTCACCTCCACTTGCATATTTTCCCGCAGCTTCCCCTTACTCATATTACTAAGTACAGGCGCTGCCATCTTATATAACAAGTTGCACCAATAAGTGCGGTCATTAAGTTCTTTCTCCACCTTCTTTTTGGCTTGCACCGTTTGCGATGGCAAAAAGATTAAAAGTAATAATAAGAGGAACACAGGTTTCTTATTTCTCATGGCATCCTAATTTATAATAATTTCTATTTAAACTACATACGACATAAAAAGCAAGTGACAAAATTAACAAAACAAAACTAAACTCGACTCTAGCTATCATTAAGAATTGTCGAATTTTCGATATATATTTCTTTTATGTCTATTAATTCATCAGAAAAGGAGAAATAAGCATAATTTATCTACAAAGTTTAAAACTGAGACAGAAGCGTGGTTAAAACAAGTTCTGCCTCAGTAAAAACCTATTGAATTCTAAAACATCTAATCTTATAAATTATCTCTTAATCCCAACCCGGATTCTGTTCAAGAACAGCATTCAAGTTCGCATCAATTACACTCTGTGGAATAGGGAATAAGTTCCAGTCAATATTACCAGTATAGGATACATGATCAGCCATATAATAAGAATGAGCCTTTATATGATCTGCAGCAACAGTGCCTCCCATACGAAGTAAAGTACACCATCTTCTTTCTTCTAAAAAGAGTTCCCGAACACGCTCATCAAGTATAAAATTTAGATCAACTTCAGCTTCGGTAGCCAAATGAGAACAATGAGCACGATTACGCAGAACATTTATATCAGCCGCTGCTTTAGTTTTATTTCCCATACGTAAATAAGCCTCAGCACGAAGCAAATAAGTCTCACCCAAACGACAAGCATAATCATCACGATACATGTTAGAACGATTTCCACCATCTGCTAAATCTTCATATCCCCAATCATCAATTGGAGAGAATTTAGTCCAAATAGGATAATAACGATCTAAGTTACTCTCAGCCAGCATATCCTTAGTAACCACCTTACCATACATGCTATGATTGCGATCTAAACAAATAAAGCTACGACGGATATTTGAATTCGAATTACGCATATCATCTGCAAATTGACCATTCCAAACACCATCAACTACATATTCAGTTGGAGCTACACTCGAAACTGTACGTCCTCCAAGGTATGCACAAACATTTGATCCCGGATATGCCGATGCATCAATATTTCCATCCCATGGACACGCATTGGCTCCGTTTTCTTTATAAGAGTCCTTCCAATAAACATTACGCATTACAGGACCAAAATTACGAGGATAAGCTAAATAATTGTCACCACCATGTTCATGATAAACGGTATAGTCGTTCTCAAGCGTCCATAAAGCTTCAGTATTACCTTCACTATAATCTAAATTACCACGTTGGAAAAGATCAAAGAAAACATCACCATTCGCATAATATGCATTCACTCCATTCATCGCAGTGCCTCCGGTTGGAGCAGCACGAGTTCCAAAACGTTCAGTCATTAAAGAATGTAAGCTCATAGCAGCACTTGCAGCGTCTACTGATTTTTGCAAATACGTTTCATCATTATTTAATTCTGTTGCCAATGCTAGATAAGCTTCAGCCAAATAATGATAAGCAGCACCCTTGGCTACTCGTCCGGCTTCTTCAGGATGCTCAGGCAATGCATCTACGGCAGCTTCCAAATCAGCAATAGCAAATTTATAAGTTTCCTCGCGAGTTGAACGAACAAAATCCAACTTTACCGTTTGATAAACCTGATCTACCAAGGGTACACCACCAAATAGTTCTCCAAGCGTCAAGTATGCAAAACCTCTAAAAAATCGAGATTGACCAATAGCACTATTTTTAGCATCATCACTATCCCATGTTAAAGTTTCTAGTTCAGCACCATAAATAGCCATATTAGCATAAGCAACTAATTGATAGTACGCATTATATACATCTTTCGTAGGACCATAAGATGTAGACCAAGTAGAAAAGTTTGAATAACCATTACCACTTGATCTCCACTGAGGAGTATCCAAGATATCCGTACCCAATCCTTTCATGAAATTATTGATAGTAAACCAATAACGAATATGAAGATATAAATTGGTCACAGCTGCTTCCACCTGATCTGTGGTATTGAACGAATTTTCAATCGTATAAATCGTTTTCGGCTTTTCAGTCAAAAAATCAGAATCATTACAACTAACAGCTCCTAAAGTCATAGCAGCTAAGGCTGTGAGTATATATTTTTTTGTTTTCATCATTATAATGTATTAGCTTAGATTAAAAAGTTAAATTTACACCAAAAGAGTAAGTGGAAGCCAAGGGGTAACCATAGCTATAGCCGCCACCAAGGGTCTGTCTAATTTCAGGGTCACCGCCATCCCATCCTGTGAGAGTAAATACATTTTTAGCAGCAGCATATACTTTGAAACCGGTTATATGAAGTTTTTGAACCCAAGGTTGATGAAAAGTATATGAAAGGCTAAGATCTTGCAAACGAACAAATCCATAGTTCTGAGTCGGAGTATAACGCCCATCGGTATAAGCTACTCTCGGATATTTATTACTTGGGTTCTCAGCAGTCCACCAACCATGATTCAGATTATTATCAAAAACTACATCACTCGCTGTACGATAAGCATAGATATTCACACTGCGACCATATCCATTTCCTCCAAAAACACCTGTAAATAAGAAGTATAATTCAAAATCTTTATACTTAAGTGTATTCGACAGATTCATACGGAAATTTTCTTTATTATATCCTAGGATAGTACGGTCATCAGATGTAATCTTTCCATCTTCACTATCATCCAGATTGGCAAATTTCACATCACCTGCAACAGCATTATTAGCAGACATATATTCAGTATCACTCTCCTGAACTATACCAATCGCTTTGTAACCATAGATTGCCCCTAGAGATTTACCTAAAAATAAACTATTTGAAATATCATCTTTACCATCCCCATAGAGTTCTTTTAGTTTATTACGATTCATATAGAAGGTCAATCCGGAATTCCATTCAAAATCCTTCAGTTTCAAATTTTGACTCGTAATGGTTGCTTCAATACCCCAGTTGTTAACCTGCCCCATTGTTGCCTTCATACTGGTAATACCATTACCCATCACAGGTACTGTACGATTAAAAATTTGCTCCGTCGTTTTCGAAAAATAACCATCAAATTCTACATGCAAACGATTATTCATTAATCCCATATCAAAACCATAGTTAATGGCCTCGGTGGTTTCCCAACCTAAGTCTGCATTACCAAGAGAACTGATGCGTTGTCCCCAACTTACAGTTGAAGTATTTCCAAATGGATAATTATAACCTCCTTTTTGGCCTAAAGCAATAGTAGAAAGCGTTTGATAAGGATTAAGAGCTTGATTACCATTTTTACCCCAAGATGCCTTTAGTTTCAAATAATTAATTACAGAAACTTTTTTCATAAATTCTTCATTTGATACTGTCCAAGCAACACCTACTGCAGGGAAATTTCCCCACTTATTATTCGCTCCAAACACAGAAGAACCATCTCTTCTAATGGATGCATTCAAATGATAAGTATCATTATAGCTATAATTCAATCTCGCTAGATAACCAATATCATTGTGTTTAGAATAATCAATATTCGTGATTTTTTGAGTCTCAGCATACGTCAACCCATTAGCTCCAAGTGTTGTATTTCCAAGTGCAGTAAAGTCAGAACCGGTCATTTTGCGATAATCATAAATTTTGGAATCACGTGTATAAACTCCAGTAAAGTCTACAAAATGTTTTCCAAATTGATGGTTATAATTAATAATATTGTCTATAACCCAAGAAGTATTCTTTGTTCTAGCACTATAACCATTCGCCTTACTCAAATAGCTAGATATAGCACTTGGAGAATAGCGATCTTCAGTTTTGCCTTCAGCTACATAATATCCTTCATGAGTAAAATAATCTCTCACTACATGCTCCACAGCATAAGAAGCATTAAACCTGTAGCTTAAACCTTTAATCCAAGGACATTTAACAAGAAAGTGTCCTTTCATGGCAGTAGTAGCATACGTATCATAATCATCAATCGTACCACTTTTTACATTCCATAAAGGATTAACCATATAAATACCTTCTTGACGAGGATATTTTTCAATACCACCACTAGGTCTTGTACTTCTTCCATAAGGAGATAAACGAATAGCTTGATAAATTTGCCCATCACCAAGAGTGGCTCCTGAATAATTATTATAAGTATAGTTTGCCTGGCCACCTACTTGCAACCAATCCGTAATATCACTTTGAAGACGGGCTACAAAAGCATTTCTCTTATAATCATCTCCCTTAGTTACCCCAGATTGATCAGTATATGAACCTGATATATAATAATTAACCCTCTCTGTAGCACCGGATACTGATGCGGAATAATTTTGCATAGCCCCCGTGCGAGTAATATAATCCATCCAATTGGTAGTGGTACCAGATTTATAATTTTCATATTCAAAATCTGTCATCCAAGAAGAAGGATCAGCATCTTCGGCAAGCCCTTGCAAAGCATTAACTTTAGCTAAGTATCTTTCAGGACTAAGCACATCAGGCTTGTTAGCGATAGTTGAAAGAGCAATTGATGAATTAAAAGTGATCACCGGTTTCCCGATCTTTCCTTTCTTAGTTGTAATCATAACAACACCATTTGCTGCTTGAGAGCCATATGCAGCAAGAGAAGTTGCATCTTTCAGTACACTCATACTTTCAATAGTACTAGGATCAATATCGCGGAAGCTGCCCATATAGATAACACCATCCATAACAATTAAAGGGTTACCACCTCCATTTACAGATTTTTGCCCACGCACTAAAAGAGAAGGACTTTGACCAGCTCCTTGCTGTTGTGAGACGGTAATACCTGTTGCCGTACCACGAAGAATATCCATTGCATTAGAAGTCGGCATCAAAGCGAGTGGAGAATCAGCCGCCTTTACAGTGGTAACAGATCCGGTAAAATTTTTGCGTTGCATAGTACCATAACCTACTACTACAACTTCATCTAAGGCTTGAGCATCTTCTTGCAATACAATAGAAACAGGTTTTCCACTCACAGCCTTAATTTCTTGAGTTACATATCCTATATAAGAAATTACTAAAGTTGATCCTGTAGATACAGACAAAGCGAAGTTACCTTCAATATCGGTTATAGTACCCACTGTAGTACCTTTTTCTAATACCGTAGCCCCAATAATAGTTCCTCCGGCATTATCGGTAACTTTTCCAGTAACCCTTACCTTTTGTTGAGCATTAGCAGTTACCCATTGCGCACTCATAAAAAGACTTAAACTTATCAGCAAGATAGTTACGCTCTTACTAAATAAACAAATGCTTTTTTTGTTTTTCATTAGTTATAAACTTTAAGATTAAACACTATGATTCAAAATCAATATGCCAAAAATAAGCATACCGAAAAACATAAATAGCCACAATGAGTTATGAAAGGGACAATTTGGGATAGTGTCCCTTTTTGAACCATAATTTACCCTCAAGGGAAAAGATGAATGTACAAGGATAAGAATAATAGAGAGATCACAGTCAATAACTAAAATGATTGACTGTGACAGTATATTTATTGCTCTTTCTGAATAGAGTCATTATCCGGAATAAAGCGTTCAATATACTCCGAAGGCAACATATTGAACTCTTTTTTAAAGCAGGAACTAAAATATTTAGGATTATTAAAACCAACAGCATAAGCCAATTCGGACACTCGAATGGAACGCTTTTCCTCCATGATTCGACAAGCAGCTTTCAAGCGAATATTACGAATAAAAGCAGAAGTATTAAGTCCGGTGAGAGATTTCAGCTTTTTGTAAAGAGTAGACTTGCTTGTCCCCATTTCTTCAATAAACTGTGGTTGGTCAAAATTGGGATCATCAAGATGTCTATTGACGCAATCTATGGCGTGTTGCATAAATCCTTCATCTATACTAGTATAATTAAGATCTTTCACTTCAAACACTAGCTGATTCTTAAAGTCATGCGCCATTCGCTCTTTATACTTCAAGAGATTCTTTATACGTGCATGCAACACCGTTAAATTGAATGGTTTACTGATAAACCCATCAGCTCCAAACTCATAAGCTTCCGCTCGATCTTCTTCCGTATTTTTAGCAGTCAGCAAAACAACCGGAATATGACTAAACTCCAATCTGCTTTTAATTAATCTACAGAATTCAATGCCGTCCATCTCCGGCATCATTATATCCGAAACAACAAGATCAATATCCTCATTTTCTATAACATCTATCCCTTCCTTGCCATTGGCACCCATAAATACATTATATTCACGGCTCAACAGCTTAACCATTAATTGTAATAGATCAGGATTATCCTCAAGCACCAAAATAGAATGTGCTCTAATCTCATAAACCTTATGTGGTTCTTCAGTTTCCTCCTCAATGCCTGAAATGATGTTTTGAACTGGTATAATTTCTTCATCAATCTCCTCTTCTTTAAAATAAGAACGATCAATGGGTAAAGTTACAAAGAAAGTAGTTCCTTTATTAACTTCGCTCTCTACAGTAATAGTTCCTCCATGCAATTCAACGAGATCTTTGGTAAGAGAGAGCCCTATACCTGTTCCAATCGTATTAAATTTACGATAATCTCCTTCATAAAAGCGTTGAAACAGATTTTTCTTACCCACTTCAGAAATACCTTTTCCATTATCTCTTACCTTAAGCAAAATGAAATCTTTATCCTCAGCATAAGCAAGGTTAATCTGTACAAACCCACCTTCTTTATTATATTTGGCAGCATTAGAGAGCAAATTATAGAATATTTTATCTAACTTATCCGGATCAAAATAACCGATAATAGATTCCGGATCGCACAATACGGAAAAATGAAGCTTTCTCTTCTTTACCAAAGGAAGAAAGCTTTCAGCCTCGTTTTTCACAAAAGATACTATATCACCTTTTGAAACACGCAATTTCAAATTTCCACTTTCTACTTTGCGAAATTCCAAAATCTGCTGCAAAAGTCTAATCAAACGGCGAATGTTACTCCCCATCACGTTATACAGATCGTCATGTTTTGGTGCTTGCACCTTCAATTCATCTACCGTTGCCGAGATAATAGTAAGCGGCGTTAATAACTCATGAGTTATATTGGTAAAGAACTGCAATTTAGCATGGCTCAGTTCTTCTGACTTCGACTGTTCCAGTTCCTTAAGATGCAACTGATTCTTTAAAATGATACGATTTCTACCTAATCTATAAAGGTAATAACCTGCTAACACAAAAACCATGAAATAAATAGTATAAGCCCACCATGTTTTCCAAGGAGGAGGTAAGATGACAACATTCAAGGACAAAGGCACTGTACTCCATAGTCCTCCTTCATTAGAAGCTTTCAACTCAAACTCATAAGTGCCCGCATCCAGATTATTATAATACGCAAATCTTCTTGAAGCATCCGTATATTGCCATTTTTTATCAAACCCCTTCAATCGATAAGCATATAAACACTGCATAGGTGCCATATAATTCAATGTCGCAAACTCAATACTAAAGTTGTTTTCATCATATTTCAACGTAATTTTATGAGTGTATTCAGGAGAATACTCTGATACAGAACGTTGCATCTGCTTATCAAAAGAGGACCAAGACTGGTTATCTATTTTTATGTCAGTAATTACAATAGGCAAGTTAGTAGCATTATCTTTTACTGAAGAGGGATAGAAGTAATTATAGCCATTATGCCCTCCAAAAAATAATTCCCCATCTTTCGTTTTGCAAGAGGCTCCTCGCAAAAACAAATTTCCCTGAAGCCCAAATTCGGTAGTATAAAGTCGATAAGTTCCCTTTCCCGATTCTCCTTGAGTAGATAATTTAACGAGCCCGGCATTAGTTCCCATCCATAAATTACCCTGATCATCCTCTTGAATAGAAAAGACACCATCTCCAGGTATATTTAACAATGAACTGACTGCGATAAAGCAATCTTTCTTCTCATCATATAAATTAAGTCCACCACCATCTGTACCTAACCACAGTCTCTTTTTGCTGTCTTGAAAGATGCACTGAACATCTGCACAGTTTAGTTTACCATTTCTGGGAGAGTATTCTTTATACTTTATACTTTCGGGTATCTTATTTGAATAAGAGACTCTAATCACTCCATAACTACCACTACCTGCCCATATATTTCCTTGCTCATCTTCTTTTACGCAATAGAAAAAACCAGGAAAAATATCTTTAGTCAAATTATAACCCTTGTTCTTCGAAGTCAACACCGCTAGCCCACTTCGAGTAGCTATCCAATGGTTATAAGATGAATCTTCTTCTATCCCATAGATACAAGAATTAGGAAGCCAATTAGCATTCCGATATTTGATAGAAGTTACGCGTTCTCCTGCAGGCTTGTTCCTATCGTAGATATAGATACCTGAATCAAAAGTGCCCAGCCAAATTCTCTTATCATGCTTAGACTGCATCATTATATTAATAGTAGGAAGATCTTGAATACCAGCAAAGTCAGGATGCTTTTTATAGTGAACCCATTCTCCTGTCTCTAGATTTTTAACAATAAATCCATAGCTTCCTATTCCCATCCAGAGCAGACCTTTATCATCAACAAGTAAGCTCCTAACGGCATTCGATGAAAGTTGTTCTTTCACATTTTGGAGAACGTCTAATTGAAACATCGATTTACTAGTAGAAACATAACCGACTCCTCCTCCTAGCATACCTAGCCACATTGTTCCCTGCCTATCTCTGATAATTGCATTAATCTCATTAAAGGAGAAAAAAGAAGAAGAACGCCCCGGTTGGTAATTTACAATTTTCGTGCCTGAGGGCTTATAATCCAAAATACTCAAACCATTACGCGTACCGATCCATAACGTCTTTGTATTCAAATCTTCCTCAATAGCATAAACCACGTTATCTCCCAAGCTATTAGGATCTCCCGGTTTATGAAGAAATGCGTGCCAAAGACTTTTTTGAGGATTATATGGATTTTCTAACAAATAGAGCCCTCTCCCGAAAGTTCCAACCCAAATACGATGTTTGCTGTCTTCGAAAACAAAATGAGCAGAAGGAAGTGAATAAGTATAATACTGGTCCTTTTCCGGATCATAACGAAAAAGCCCATAGCTTGTTGCAATCCAAACCTGTCCCTGAGAATCTTCAAATAACTGCTGAACATTGTATAATTTGGTATTGAAGACTTTATCTGTAGCCGAACGACACACAATAAACGAATCACGACTAGAATCATAACGAAAAAGTTCTTTATCTGTTCCCATAAACGTCAACCCTTTACGAGTCGTTATTACGGTATT
Source organism: uncultured Bacteroides sp. (assembly GCF_963677685.1). NCBI lineage: Bacteria > Pseudomonadati > Bacteroidota > Bacteroidia > Bacteroidales > Bacteroidaceae > Bacteroides > uncultured Bacteroides sp. The sequence continues at coordinate 1,056,622 of NZ_OY782186.1, read as the reverse complement.
CACTACATTATTATGAAAGCGAGAATCAGTAATACGGCGAATTTTGCCTGTCGGTTTATTCAGTATATTAACTCCATTGTTCGTCCCGATCCAAAGATTATGATCATTATCCTCTGACAAACATCTGATATTATTATTAGTAAGAAGATTAGGAGTATATAAGTTTGATTTATAAATTTTAATGTGATAAGCGTCATACAAGCACAAGCCGCTAGTTGTAGCAATCCAGATATAACCATCTTTATCCTGATATAATCGCCGAACCTCATTAGTAGGCAGTCCATTGATCGTAGACAAGGATTTAAATTTAAATCGATTTATGATATCACTATTTTGGGACTTTGCTGAAAAGGAGGTCATCAACAGCAAAAACAACCCTATAATATTTTGAACGAAATAACGTCTTTGCATATATACCAGATTTACGAACAATGCAAATATATATCATTCCGCTCAAAAAGGAGTAAAATTATGATCTAAATTGGTTCAATCAGTGCTCATCAGCTGTCCAGTGCCCCATCATCCACTTCAGAAAAGGTGCTCCTTTTTTATCAAACTGAATGGGTAGCCAAATATAGCGAGCATCAATCAAATTTTTAGGTCTCCAAATATCAGCCATAAAGATGTATTTGTCCGGCATGCCATGTATAGGAAAAATAGATGTACTTTGTCCGCCAAATGTAATATCAGCATGTTTATCTACACAAGGATTAGGATGTTTCTTTATCATCTCCTTTAAAAGTAAATACATATATCAAATTTTATAGGACAATATAAATATTGCAAAACAGATAATTAGGTTAAATAGAATTAAAAGCGAAAAGCTTCTAATTACAAAATATTCAAAATGTAAATATTTATTATTAATATTACATCATCAAAATATACATACACTAAACTGATTATAAGGGCACTTTATAAAATGCCTAACAAAATAGAAGTGTAACGAATTATATCGTAATATTTCTTGATTTATCCAAAAAACATAACACCTTTCAAATTATAAAATGACATAACATAAAAACAATACCTCTATGAAGTATAACTAAAAATAATATAAACTATTAAACATAAGATATAAAAAACAAACTGGAAATTATCTAGAATTGTAACATCGTTTTTTTTAGTAATTATTTATTTTTTTACGAAATAACGTCACCTATAAAAACTACTCAATCGAATGAAATTATTATTACTCCTTATTTCTGAAATTATCTTGTCCATTATCCCGATAAGTGGACAACAGTCAAATCAGCAGATTAAAATTGATACAATCAACAAAAAGATCTGTGATTTTGATGAAAAAAATTGTGATCTGACAACGCCGCTTAAAGCAAGCGTGAAGTATTGTTATGCTTTTGCAAAAGGGGAGTATACAAAGATATTGGATATGTCATCACCCAGAGTGCGAGACTATAAGCCGAGAGTTGATGATGAAAGCAAAAGGGATAATTATCAGAATTCATCTATTATCAATTCAACGATTCTTGAAGTTATTAATTATCATGACTCTGTAGCTTGTGTCATTCGTAAAGAAGCCGATGATCTTATTCTGCACCTTCTGACACATCAGAATGGAAGATGGCTTGATGAAGGAGAAGATATAGCTTCCAATCTGCAAAAGGCTAAAAATAAATTTCTTGAGCGTAGAGTTCCTTTCTATCTGAATACGATAAGAAAAATTGCTATACTGAATCAGGTTTCAACTGATACACTCGCATTTATAAATTATCTTCATCGTAATAGCATCCAGCCAAAGGAGTATTTACTAAAAAAACTGGCCACTCATAAGCTTGTTGCATATGGAGAACTCCATGGCCGAAAAAACTCTTGGGATTTAATGCGAAGTCTTATTGCTTCACCTGATTTTCCTGAACATGTTGCCACAATATTTTTGGAGTTATCTGTTGATAGTCAAAATGACTTTGATCGCTTTTTAGATAACGAGACTAAAGAACCTGAAATTATACTTGATATTCTTAGAAAAGAGTCCTTAATGGGATGGAGCGATAAGGGTATGTTTGAATTTATACTCGATCTGTGGGAGATAAACCATCAGCTTCCGAAAAACAAAAAAATACGCATTATTCCTGTAGATACATCTCGGCCATTTTACAATCCGAATGTTACAAAAGACGAATATGACGATTATCATCGAATTAAAGCATCTTTTCGAGACTTTGGTATGGCTAACAATATAGAACAACAAATAAAAGACATGAGTGATAATCGCAATTGCCTTTTCATTGTAGGGTATATGCATGCGTATCATTCTCCGACCGAAACAATACACACAAACAGAGTTCCTGATAGAAGAAATTGTATTTCGATCTTATCTGATAAACTCCCTTCAAATAGCACTTTTTCAATCATTGCGCATGGCCCTATTATTAATAATAACGGAATTATCAGGGGATTAACGAGGAAGGGACTCTTTGATTACGTTTTTACTGCAGAAGGCAATGTTCCCGTCGCTTTTGATTTAAAGAACAGCCCTTTCGGAAAAGAACCAATTGAGGTTGTAGATAATCGATATGATATAAAAATGGGCTCCTATGGTGACTGTTATGATGGATATATCTTTTTACAATCCTTGAAAGATGAAGAATCAAGATATTTCCTACCCGAATTAATGACAAAAGCTTTTTTTGAAGAGATACATCGACGAGCTAACATTGTGGGAGCAGAAGAGTATATCATGTATTCTAATGTGAAGATAAAAGATGCAAAATATGAAGATTATATCCTTTATTTGGAGAAAGAGAAAACAAAACGATGGAAATTTGCACCATAAAAAAACATCCAATGAAACATTTCCCCCTAATTTTGCACTTCAAACACCACCTATTTTGGCGTTCTATCCTGCAAAGAGCTGAACACAATATGTAGTCTCACATCAAATAGGCCTGCCCATGAACCTGAAATATTTTGTGCACTAATAGCAGTTGAAAAAGTTAAAATAGAAGCTAGAATAATCTTCATAATGAAAATTATTTAGTCGATCCTTAAAAAGTATATTTCAGCGAAACATTTTCTGTAGGGAGTGTTTCGCTGATTTTTTTTAAGAGTAGCCAAAGAAGCTTCATGGCTCTTTTGAAGTTATATGCTGCTGCGGCTAACATGAGGTTGATGGCATCCCCTAATAATCCTTTATAAAAGTTTCGTCCTAATCGATAATCAGTCTTCAAATGTCCGATGGTTGGTTCTATTCCTGCACGCTTGCAAAATAGCTTGTGCTTCTTCTTGCGTTGATAGTAGGTATCTTTGCTTTTTGGCACATCGGGAATGAGTATTGGTGTCCCGTTTATCTCTCTCTTGCCACGATACCCTCTGTCTCCAGCTAATCGCTTGATGCTTTTTCCCGTGAGCCGATACACCTGCTCCAAGCTCTTCTCAATGGTATGCCCATCGTATTCGTTACGGAAAGAGCTGGCACCCAGAATGACACCTGTGGAAGAGCGTATAATGGATACTTTGTTACCAAATTCGTACTTTTTATGTTCTTTACCTTTACTGATACATTGAACATCAGGTTCATGGATGGAATAAATCTTATGGGTAGAATTACGACGTTGTAAAAGTATCTTTTCAAAGATGGATAGTAATTCATCATATTGTCGATTCTCCCCTAAATTACGTTTGAGTTCTCGGACCAGACGCCCGGCAATCGTGCGCAAACACTTATCGGCTTTTAGGGCTTTTTTCCGATTCTTGGGATGATTACGAAAACGTTGATCCCGATAAATCCCTTTCAAAACAAAGGTGTATGACTGACGTGTGGGTAAATTTAACTCCTTGACAATCTTAAGCACTTTGCCAACTATCTTTTTGTGTAGTTTTGTATCTGTGGGGTAAGTTATATTCTTTTCCTGTACGGTAGAGTCGATAAAGGCAGTTCCATGATGTTCATCATCGCTCTTGTCATCATTTACCCGAATGCTTTCACAGAGAATAAGCTCTATCCCTTTTTCACCTATCCGTTTGCGAAAATGAACTAGTTCGGATGAATTGCAAGGAAAAGAAGGCACAAATTCTTGCATACCGCAGAAATATTGAAAGTAAGCATTCTCACTCCATTGTTCGACAACGGACTCATCAGAGAGATTGCGCAAATGTTTGAGAATCAGTAATCCGCACATCAAACGGATCGACTTGGCCGGACGGCCATTGTCTGGGCAATAAAGAGGAGTGAATGCTTCTTCAAACACTGACCAATTAATCTTGTGCGAGAGTTTGTGCAAAGGGTGCTGTTGGTTCAGTAAATCATCTAAAGATGAGAACAGAGATGCGCAGGATGGAGTTGTATTTATCATAAAAATCTGCAAGTTTATACAGCTAAAGATACAAAAACTTGCAGATTTATAAAAGGAATTATGCGATTATACTACTGGTAATCAGTAGATAAATGACTTTTTAAGGGACAACTATTTATTGTTGATATAGCTTTATTTAATAAACTTATTATACCTCTTTTGAGAAAATACTAATACTCTAACCTTCATTGAAAATACTTAATTAGCGATGATTGAATTTCTTTCCACACTTTTTACACTTGTAATTGACATTGTAAAACTTAGTAACAAACATTAAAATGAAACTTATTGAAACCATTACCAAGGCACTTTTATTAGCGATGGATGACCTGAAACCAAAATTATAAGATAGACCCATATAGATACATGGGATAAGTATAAGAAAAAGACAAAGTAAGCTTAGAGCAGTACGATAGTCATGAGTCCGGATGATGGGGCTCACATCTTCACTGCCACATTTAGGACAAAAAGAACTCGTATTATTTTTTTCTTTGAGAACAGGACTAATGATGTCTAGGGCCTTTTCGTAATCTTTTGCAAATACATATATGGCAATACCTGTTACAGGACCATATGCTCCTATTCTAGGATCCTGATTCTCATCATGCTGACGCAAGGCAATATTGTGGGCATTGAGCAAATTCACTATTTCATCAGCAGAAATAGTATTTTCGCATTTTAACAACAATATTTCATTCATATCCTTACTATTAGAGTTCTCCAATAAATCCATTTTATTTAAGTGGCTTTCAATTCCTTGCGACATTTTTCAATACAATTGTTAAAATTCAAACGACTATTATTTTCCCTAAATATAGTGAAAATTCATTATAATAGCATAACCCCTTATAACTTTTTGCTTTATTTAAGAGTTGAATATACCTATCAAATTGCATTTTCGTGCTTCATGTTGAAATGTCTTTGGGTGGCTTTTACTTTTTAGAGGAACGTTTTTTTTCTATTATGTTCAGATTATCCACATTTCTTATTCATCCAAGTCTTTATCTCGAGAAATCATTACAAAGGGCTATTTCATCTTCAAAGAGTTATTAGTAAGATGGTTATGCAATTTTATATAAAACTGCTGAAATATCCTCCGTAAGCTAATAAAAATCAAGGGCGTAATCTCTTCAGATACAGCCCTTGATTAATTGACATATCGCAACAAACGGTTATAAAGTTTGTAACTCAATTTATATAAAAACTTTACGCAATGAAAAAAGCAAGTACAATTATGATTCAAATTCGTTCGATCAGTGCTCATCAACTCTCCAGTGATCCATCCACTTCAGATAAGGTGTTCCTTTTTTATCAAACTGAATAGGTAGCCAAATATAGCGAGCATCAATCGGATTTTTAGGTCTCCAAATATCAGCCATAAAAATGTATTTGTCTGGCATACCATGCACAGGAAGGATGTATGTACTTTGTCCACCAAATGTTATATCAGCATCTTTCCCTACACAAGGATTAGGATGCTTCGTCCAAGGTCCCCAAATAGAAGGTGATGAAAACATACGTGCAGCATTAGGATCCCATCCAGTACATCCGGAGGTTATCATCCAGTAAGTACCTTTTCTCTTGAAAATAGCAGGCGCTTCATTATGCCCACCGGGAGCAATACGTATGTACTTACCTGTATAACCTAAAAAATCATCATTCAATTCAGCAATATGAAGCGTCAGGTTTTCTTCAGAAGAATAAATGTGATATGCTTTGCCATCGTCATCCACAAAAAGAGTCATGTCTCGTGACATTTGTCCCTCTTTCAAATCCCGCTTCATAAATAGCCCTTTATCTACCGCATCATACCATTTAGGAGTCCACCATTTTTCATACTCATTCGGATTAAACTTTATCTTACGAATTTTCTCAGGCATATTGAACGGATAGACACCGGGGTTAGCCCTAAAAGAACGAATAAAACGATAAGGACCCGTAGCGTTATCACTGACAGCCACCGCAGCTCGCGCAGCAGCATAACCCTGCCCTTTAAGTTCCAAATGAAACCACATTACGAATTTCTTTGTTTTTTCATTATAAACAACTTTTGGTCTCTCAATAATACAGCCCTTTGTAATATCGCTTTTGGAATCATCGGACACAGCAAGTGCTACTCCTTCATTTGTCCAATTAGACAGATCAGTAGAAGAATAACATGTCACGCCCACCAAGGCATTGCTAGTAGAAGCACTCTTATATTCACCAAACCAATAGTACTTACCGCCATGATAAATAACTCCTCCACCATGAGCATTAATATGTTCTCCATTATTATCCAGCCATAATTTACCGGAACGAATACTTTTTTGTTTCTGGTAAACCCTTACATAATCTATCTCATACTTGAGCGGAAAAGCAGAGTCATCAGGGATTCCACCATTCGCTCCACCAATGGCTAAATTAAGCAATAAATAGTGGGGCTGTTTAAACGGATTTTTATAATTACCTAAACTCCCATTGAAAGTTTCACTCAACGGAATTTCATTTAATAACTCATCATCTAGATAGAGTTTAATCGCTTCTTCATCCCAGTCCATACGCCAAACATGAAATTTAGAAGCCCATTCAGGATCTCTTTTTGTGAAATGTTCAAACGGGATTTTCTTACTATTCCATTTTGCCTGATATCTATTCTCTGTTCCCCAAGCTGCATTTGCCAAAATATGAGGTACCCCCTGAATCCGATAATACTCCATCATATCTATCTCACCACACGAAGGCCATTCCATATCTCTACCTAATGTCCATATAGCAGGCCATGCGCCACCTGCAACAGGTATTTTAGCACGAATTTCAAAGCGTCCGTACAAAAATTCTTTTTTCCCTACCGTTTTGATAGATGAAGAAGTATATTCAGCATATTTACGAGCTTCTCTCCAATTGGAACTTCCATTCACATATCCCTTATTGAGAATCTTTTCTTTTCTTGCTTCTATGACTAATACGCCATTTTTACAATAAGCATTATCCTCCTGATACCATTGATACTCTTCGTTCCGAGCAAAACCTTGCTCAAAGCTCCAATAGCTAGAATCAGGAGCAACTGTATTATTGAACTCATCACTCCAAACAAGCTTCCATTCTTGTGCAGAGGACGGTAAAATAAATAGAAACAACATGATAAAAGAGAAAGCACTACACTTTTTATACAATTCCATAATACCTTTTTTTATTAATATAGCAGACCAGATGGTCTGCTATATCAAATCAAATACCTAACAAACCTATTAACCTCTAGTTACCCTTTAAAACAAATCTTTTTAATCTTGCACTACTTTCTGGTATACGCGTACATAATCTACTTCGTATTTCAGAGGAAAGGCTGAATCATCAGGTGTTCCTCCATTAGCCCCAATAGCTAAGTTTAATAATATATAGTGCTTCTGCTTAAATGGCCAAGTATAGTTTCCGATTGACCCATTCTGAGTTTGAGACTGTTTCGTTGTATTATATAGCACATCATCTACATATAGATTGATCTCATCTGCATCCCAATCCATACGCCAAATGTGATACTTCTTTGCCCAATCAGCATCCTTAGCAACAAAATCAGAAAATTTCGTTTTTACAGAATTCCATTTACCGGTCCAAGCTTGATTTGTTCCCCAAGCTGTATTTGCCAGTATATGAGGTTCACCACCTATTAAATAATATTCCAGCAAATCAATCTCACCACATGATGGCCAATCATACCAGTTGCCCAACGTCCAGATAGCTGGCCATGAGCCTTTTGCTGTAGGAATTTTAGCGCGAACTTCAAGACGACCGTATTGAAAGTCGAACTTACTATGCGTAGTCATCGAAGTCGATGTATACTCCGCATACTCTCTGTTAGTCTTCCAATTGCTACTACCTTGTACATAATTAGGATTCTGTATCCGCTCTTTTTTACCGGTAATAACCAATGCACCATCTTTACACTCTGCATTTTCACCTTGGTACCACTGTAACTCTTCATTACGTACAAAGCCGTGCTCAAAGTTCCAATAATTTGCATCAGGAACACCTGCGCTATTAAATTCATCACTCCAAACCAATTTCATATCATCTTTATATTCATCTGGTTCAGACGGATCTGGTTTCGTTTCATCAAAATCAGCAAATCGGAACATCAGCATTACAGCACTTACCTTATCGTTGATTTTGTATGAAGTAGAGTTCTGAATTTTCAAAGGCAAAACAAAGATCCCATTTCTCTTAACGATATCATCTCCGAGCAATTTACTCTTATGAATAGTTAGAGATACACTTTCTCCCTCTTTTTCACCACTATTCATAAGCAACTTATTAGATGATAATTCGTAATAGCTACTTGGCAAAAGTTGGGCTTTCTCATACAAATCACCTGATGAAGCGTTAGCAATTAAAGTAGCCAAAGAATCTTCGTTCACTACAAGATCTACGGTAACTCCTTCTTTAGCAATCCTATTTTGATAGAGTGCAAGGTTTAAGTTTATTACCGTGTCAGCATTCGCTGCCTCATCTATCTTCATTGAAATATTAGCAGTAGAGCCATCCCAAGCACTTTGAGCCTGTTTCAGGCACAGTAGCGACAGATCTAAACTTCCACGATATCCCTTGTCATCATCACTACAAGCATATACTCCCCAAAGAGTTACAGCCGTAAGCAGAGTTATGATCACCTTCATTCCTATATTTTTCATTTACTATATCCTTTCAAATTAATTAGCTTCATCAGCTTCCGGATCGTAAATATCTAATTCTACATCGTACATTGCAAACTCGGCCATATTAAAATATTTCGTATTACCACTTGTCGCAATGACATTGAAACGGAAATAAGTAAACGTTTTATCTGAAACGACATAGTCCGAAGTATATTCAGCACTTGCTGCGCTTGGCAATCCTGTTAGAGTAGTAAGCGTTTCCCAATTTTCTCCATCATTACTAATCTGTAATTCAGCACTACTTGCCCGACCCGAAGTAGTCCACGAATCATTTCTATTCATATAATAGAGACTAAATACTTTATGAGGCTCTTTAAAGTTTATCTGAATATACTGAGGCAAAGGAAGTTGAGGTGAACTCCAACGGGTGTGGAAGAAACTACCGGAATTACCATCTATCAAGTTCTTGATAGGTCCTTCTGTTGGCTCTTGCGCATTTGTACTCAATTGGTCAGCTGTTAAAGCAATCTTTGTCTTCTTCCCTACTGTAATTACAGCAGGAGCAATACCTGATGTTGCTTCAACAACGTTCACATCCCCCCCCTGATGAGCCACATTAAACGTTTGAAAATAAAATTTATAGGCACCATAGCGGGCACGCGTATTATCAATCAACATTTCTGTCGTTCCTTTAGAAGCCACCTTATAAGTATCCTTCTTCGTCAACGGATCATAATACTTAATTTGCAGATAAGAAAAGTCACCTGCCGGAGCCGTCCACTTCAAAAGAATCTGTCCGGGCAAAGCCTCAGAACTTACACTTTCAGCTTCAATAGCAGCAGGAGAGGTCGCTGATCCGACCTGCTCAAATTGCTCTATTTTATTATCACATCCGGTCATAAAGATTAAGAATAGGACCGGCAATACATAACTATATTTCAATTTCATTGTTTTCATCTTTAATAGATTAAAAGTTCATGATAAATTACCAACCCGGATTTTGGGTAAGATTAGGATTCTTTCTCCTTTCTACATCAGGAATAGGGAAAAGATACATCTTATCATCCCAAGTGCGCGCCTTCGTCACGCGGGTATAGGTATATGAATCTCCATTCTTTGTAATCTCCATTCGTACAATGTTCTTTAACTGAGAGCCCTCTTTCCAACGGCGTACATCCCAAAAACGATGCCCTTCGAAAGCCAGTTCGACCATACGTTCACGTTCATATTTAGACCAGAAATCATCATTAGACAAACCTGCGGGGAATTGAGGCATCTTTACATCTTCACGATTACGAACCACACTTACCGCATTCGAAGCCGACATCGTAAACTCTGCACTCGTGGCATCAGCGGAACCTAAGTATTTAAAAACAGCTTCAGCATAGTTCAAATAAAATTCACCTAAGCGGAAAGTAATCCAGTTATGGCGTTTTCCACCACTACTAGTTTCTGAACTTATGTCCGTAGTACCGTCCAAGTATTTTTTCAAATAGTAGCCTGTAGGCGTAGCTCCTGAGATAGGAAGTCCGTTCCGACCACCAATATAAGTTTCCAAAGCATTAGGATTCGTATTCGGCCATTTATCGCCATTTACCGCAATAGTCATAGCCAAACGAGGGTCTCTGTTTGCATAAGGTTTCTGCGGATCATAACCACTTCCCGGTTTATTCCAAGCTTCTCCCGTAGTCTTCATTTCATAAGCGTCTACCAGAGTCTGTGTTGGACAGTTCCCTGAATTACCGTTTTCCATACCTACAGGATAATTATAGACTTCAGGAGCATTTATATCCCCCACTCTGCGTACAAAGATCATTTCAGAAGCTTTCCAATTATCGGTTCCCCACAAAGCAGAATACTTTCCTAATTTAATAGAATTAGCCGCACAATAATCTATTACATCCTTGCTCGCTTGAGCTGCTTTTTTCCATAAATTAAGATCACTATTTGTGTTAAACAGCGGACTTGCCTGATAGAGTAAAGCACGTGCTTTCAGTGCTAATGCTGTACCACGGTTCACTCGACCGGTTTCAGGACTTCCTATACTGGAAGCATCATCCGTCAAGTTGGAATAATCTACCGGAAGTTCATCTCTAACTGCATCACATTCACTCACAATAAAATCAAAAACCGTAGCTGCCGGAGTACGTGTCATTGAATTTGCTTCTTTCTCCGTCAACACTTCCGTAGTAAATGGAATATCTCCATACGCACGAACCAGGATGAAGTAATAATAAGCACGCAAAAGACGGACTTCATACTGATAACGATTGAAGCGATTCATCTGAGCTTGATAGTCTTTATCAAATTTGAGTTCAGAGAAATCCGCATTTGGGGATTCTTTCAAATAATAATTCGCAGCACGAATAGCCGAATAATAGCCCCAGATAGAAAAGGAATTAAGCGGACTCCACGCTCCGTTATAGAAGTCGTGTATTCCAGCCCAAGACCAAGCATTTTCAGACTCATCACTAGCAGAGCAGAAAGAATTTACAGACGGAAAATCATAATCCAGATAACTATAAATATTAGTAACAAAACCGTTTGTTCTCTTAAAGTCAGTAAACACATAGTCTTTGCCATAAACGGTATATTCATGATAATTCATTTCCTCATTACATGCTGAAAAAGCTAACATGCAACTTAAACTTAAAAATATATATTTCAGTTTCATATCTTTACTTTTTTTCTATTAAAAACCGATAGATAAGCCTACATTCACCGAACGAGTAGCAGGATAAGCTGTTCCCATTGCTTCAGGATCACTTAAATCAATGCTATCAAAGCAAAGCAGATCAACTCCTCTGACATAAACCTTCGCTGTTTTCATCTTAATCTTATCCAAGAAAGAAGAAGGAAGTTTATAATAAATCTCACAGTTGCGCAATTTCAAGAATGAACGATCGGCTAACCATACAGAACTATTTTTCAAATTATTATCGACCGCTTCCGTTGTCAAACGTGGAAAACGTGAGTTAGGATTTTCCGGTGTCCAACGGTTGGCATAATAGTTATTAGAGATACTAGCATCTCCTACCAAAGGTCGATAAACACTCGGTGTATTTAATACAGCGGTATAATTCCCTACACCTTGAAACAAGGCATTAAAGCCTAAACCCTTCCATTCGAGACCTAAATTAAATGAATAATAGATTTCTGGAACAGTAGAATTATAGCCCATTGGAATTAAGTCGTTATCATTTATGACTTTGTCATTATTAACATCTTTATATTTGATATCACCGGGCTTCACCTGACCAAATTGTTGAGTCGGACTGTTATCTATATCTGCCTGATCAACAAAATAGCCAATAGCTTGTAAAGCAAATACCTGCCCAATAGGTCTCCCTGTAGAGCGGAGATAATCATAAGCCTGAGGGGATTCTAATTGCTCAATAATTTTGTTCTTAGAAAGGGTAAATTTAGCACCCAAATTGAACTTAACATCCCCTACCTTTTTCGTGTAATCCGCACCGATTTCAGTACCCCAGCTATCCACAATACCTGCGTTGGCATAAGAATTAGAAGCTCCTAGTACTGCCGAATTCTTACCTAAAGTACTCACCCAAATGTCCGAACGTCTTTCATAAAAACCATCTACAGTCAACGACAGTTCCTTGAACATCATCAAGTCAATACCTGCATTATATTTATAAGCTTTCTCTGTAGTACCATTTAATGAAGGCAAAGTTCCTTCTCGCCAACTTCCATCATCTGAGAAGTTATCTCTGATGGGATATCCTCCACCACCAGTGACCGTTTCATTCCAATAACCATTGAATGGAATATTATCCGTATTCAAGATACCAAAAGAAGCACGCAGCTTAAGGAAATCTACGAAACGGAATGCTTTCATGAAATCCTCATTAGAAGCTACCCATGCTAAACCAACAGTAGGAGATAAATGCCACTTATGTCCTTTTGCTAAAACATTAGAAGCGGAATTCATCAAAGTCAAATCAGCAAAATAACGGTTCTGATACCCATAATGAGTATACCACGCCGCATTTTGAGTATAATACGTCCGATTAATTCCTTTGGCATTATCATACTTATAAGTGTACATCAACATTGTGTACAGATTATGCGCACCAAATTGGCGTTGATAATCCATACTAGCCTGAAAATTGAAAGAACGATATTGCCAGTCGAGTTTGCTATCTCCACTCATCTCACCATCAACACCTCCTGTATACATATTATATTCAGATGGTTCACCATTATTCCAAGATGTCACACTTTTACTACCATATTTATATTCTTTTGAATGGTTTTCCCAATACGAAGCGATGTTGTCATACCCCATACGAATACTTCCTCCTAGTCCTTTCGTTATAGAAGAAAAATCTTGTTTCAAAGACATATCAGCATACAAAGCACGAGTATGACCTTTCGTATAAGCACGTGCCTGAGTTAAAGCTACGGGGTTATAGTAACCATTCCAGGTAGCATTACCTCCCCAAAGTCCATCTTCTGTTTTGATAGGGAATGCTGCAGATGGAAGAATATAAAGTTTTGAAATCAAATTATCCGATCCGAGACCCGGTCTGCTAAATTCGTTCAACACTCCCATGATATTCGCTTTCATTTTTGTCTTCGGCGTCAAATCCACATCCAAATTTGTGCGGAAATTACCTTTTGAAAACTTCTCCTGAGTAGAGTATCCTTGATTCATATTTGCATTAGCAATGAATCCACTATTGTTTTGTAAATTAAGCATCGTAAAATAACGCATTTTTGTGCTACCTCCCCGAAAACTCAACGTAGCGATATCAGATGCTCCTCTATCACGGAAAGTTTCTTTCCACCAATCAACATTCGGATAAAGATATGGGTATTTCCCACTCTTAAAAGCATTCAATTCATTCTGCGAATAACGAACTGTTTTTCCATCATTTGTTAATGCTTCATTTAGAGCATTGGCATATGTATAAGCATCTGCCAATTCCGGTTTACGTGCCTGCCAGTTAATAGCATGATCATAACTGAAATTAATCTCTTTTGATTTGTACTTTCCTCGTTTAGTGACAATATTCAAAACACCATTTACCCCTTTATATCCATAAAGTGCTAAAGCTGCAGCATCACGAAGCACGCTTACCGACTCAACTTCTTCCGGAGCTATATAATTCAATACATTCCAAGCATTGTCTCGCTCCAGACCATCAACAACTACAAGTATACCATTATGGCCATTCAGTGTTTTCTGACCACGGATGTACATAGAAGGTGTCTGATCCCAAGTGGCACCTGTTTTCTGCATAGTAGTAAGACCCAAAACATTGCCATAAAGCGAGTTACCAATAGTCAAAGCAGAACGAGTATTTATTTCATCAGCATATACTGTAGAGACAGCACCGGTTGATTCTGAAACAGTTTGGTGTAAACCAAAACCATAGTTAACTTTTGCAGTAGAAAGGTCCATCACAACAGTCATCGGCTTAGAGATATCCTTTATGAGTACCACCTTCACAGCATCATTAGCTGTTTGTATTCTCAGGGTATTTTCTTTAGCCGCCATGATCTCAAACTCGCCATTCTTTCCAGTAGGGACTTTCACTAATGGATTATCCACAATAGAAACTAACGCTCCGGACACAGAGTTACCTCCATCATCGACTACTCTACCTGTTATATTATTACTACTCTGAGCCCAACCGTTTAAACTTGCGCAAGCAAGCATCGCTAAAGCTATTATTTTATTTTTCATATTATTCAGTTTTTTAATGTCAATGATCATGCCACTACCTCCAACCTGGATTTTGAGTTAACCCATAATTCTTATTTACTTCCGAAGGAGGGAAAGCAGACAAATACCATTTTGTGCTAAAGTTACTCCACCAAGAACGAGACTTGTTAGTCAATTCAAATTTGGTATATGTAAACTGAGTAGGGAAAGCACCGCGTATGCTTGCATCTTTATCAGACCAAGATCCACTGCCTCCATCTGCACGTTCAATTTTCAAACCATGCAAAGGTTTTTCAAACAAATCAGCACGTTTGTTACGAACCATGTCAAACAAGCGAACATCTTCTAAACCTAGTTCACAAGCACGTTCACGAAGAATCTCTTCCATCAGTGCATTGGCATCTGTTTGCAAATTCTTAGTAGGATTAGACTCTAGCAATCCTTTCAATCCAACACGAGCACGAACAATGTCCACCTGATGAATAGCATCAGCCAACTTATTATTTTTCAATAAAGCTTCAGCATAAATCAAGTAAATCTCGGCTAGGCGCAAATAGGGCCATTCTAAATAGTTGCCCGCCAAACTGCTTTTACCCTCTTTATAAAATTTGTAGAGACCATAACCTGTAGCATAAATACCAGTCTCCTTTTCTGTACTGCTAACGTTATCACGTCCTCCTAACCACAACTCTACTGCACGGCCACTAAATTTAGCTCCATTGACAAGAATTGTTTCGTACAAACGTGGGTCACGAATAGGCTTATTATAGTTATTATCTGTGAAGAAAGGATTAGAAGCTACTGTACCATCATTCCAATTGAAAGGAGTTCCGTCAGCCATTGGAAACATTTCCATATACTCTTCAGTAGGAGTATATCCGCCAAAGCCAACCCATTCACCCCAATAGTACCACCAATCCCAATTGTATTTACCGATGATACGAGTTGAAATAAGAAGCTCCGTATTGTCCTGACGAATAAAATAAGCAGTATTGAAAGCTGAGCGATATGCACCTGTAGAATTTCCCGTAGGTTGAATCAAGGCATAATGTCCTTTAGTATTTAATTCTGAGAAGAAATCTTCGCAAGCTTTCAGGCATTGTGTCCATAATTCAGGCTTATATGCGCCATACCATACTTGATGGTTTGTTACAGCATCCTGAGGTTCTTCAGTACAATAAGGTTCGCTATCATTAAATAATGGACTGGCAGCAAATAACAGAATTTTACATTTCAATCCCATAGCAGCCGCTTTCGTAAAACGCCCTTGCCAATTAGATTCACCATCAGCTTCTAAATCCCAAGGAAGAACAGCCGATGCTTCATCTAGCAAACGCACCATAAAATTAACTGTCTCTTCTACTGTAGCACGAGGTAACTCATAAGCAGAAGCTACATCATAAGATTTTTCCAGAATGGGTAAACCACCCAAATGACGGAATAAATCAAAATAGCGTGATGCAATGATTACCTTTGCCTCAGCTGATAGACGCGCCTTTTCTGAATCGTCCATATCAGGCACACGATTTACATTTTCAATAAAAATCCAAGAGGCACGAATAGCAGGCCAACAGTTCTCTTTAGTATATCCAAAACGGGTGTCATCAGCTCCATCTTCATCACTGGCTTTATAAGAGCCCGAATAATATTTACGGTTGAGTCCATCCCATGAGTTATGACTATGCCAGCAGTCAGATAATACTTCAAACATACCGGTATTCATCTTACCGTCAACCATATTCCAGTTAGTAGCTAAGCCATAATAAAGCTTGCTATATGTATTCCACAAAAAGCGTCTAGCATAATCTGCCTTTCCAAAAATCGAATCTTGTGTCACAGCAACACCCGGAGCTTTCTCGAGGAAGCTGTCACCAAATTTCACCTCATCAACACACGAAGTTGCTACAATAGCTCCTACGAATGCTCCAATAAACCATTTACTAAAATGTTTCATATTTTATCAAAGTATTAGAATCCAACTTTTAAACCAATATTAAATACACGAGTCAACGGATAGTTTGGACGGTCACTCTGACGTGATTCAGGATCACCCCACTTAAATCCGGTGACAGTCAACAAATTATAACCGTTAATATACAAACGACATTGATTCATCTTCATTTTCTTGATGAAAGGAAAATCAAAGTTGTAGCCTATTTCTATACTCTTCAAACGTAGATAACTGGCATTTATTAAATATAAATCAGAACCGGCGTAGTTGTTAGCTGCATGCAAACCTGAGATCCGAGGATATTTTGCCGTATAGGTGTCTTCCGCAGAACGCCAAGTAGTATTATATTGATAGAGCAACAAGCCTTTATTAAAGGTATCACCCAAAGGCTGACGGAATTCACTCAACATACGGTCTACATTCCATGCGCCTGTCCATTGCATGGAAAAATCGAAATTCTTCCAATTAAATCCCATGTTCAAACCAGCGGTATATTCAGGAGCATCAGTAAAGCCAATGTTACGTGTAGCATCGTCACCTGTAATCTTTCCATCTCCATTCAAATCGGTATAAACACAATCACCCGGAACCAAAGTTATCCCATGGTCAGCGATTTTTTGACCAAACTCTGCTTCATAACGAGCATCTGCCGTTTCATCATAAAAACCCCAGAATTTATACATCGAACGGGAACCAATGATACGACCTGTTTTATACATCCATGGTTCGTTCTGAGCCACTTCATTCATATATAGAACTTTGTTTCTGGCAAACGAAAGGTTGGCATTAACCCAATAACGAAAATCCTTATTTAACTTATCGTTCCATTTTGCTTGTAACTCATAACCTCTATTTTCTGTCTTACCAACATTTACAACCGGAAGAGTCATACCTAAAATACTAGGCAGATAATCAGGCGTCATCAAGATGTCCTTACGTTTTTCGTAGAAATAATCGACAGAAAGACTTAAACGTTCATTTAAAAAAGTTACATCAATACCATAGTTTTGCTTCGTTGCTTTTTCCCATGTTACGTCAGCATAAGATTTCGTAGATTCATAAGCACCTGGCTTTTTATTATTGATATTAGTTCCAAAATAATATCCACCATCAAGTTTATAGGCATCAGGCATATATAAGAAACGTTGATTGCCCAACTTATCATTACCTACGACACCAACAGATGCACGAAGCTTTACATAACTAATCGATCTTTTTATAGCCTTGAAAAAAGGTTCTTCACTAACTACCCAGCCAAGAGAACCTGCAGGGAAAATACCATAACGATTACCTGGAGCAAAGTTTTCTGAACCATTATAACCGACATTAAATTCGGCTAAATAACGAGTTTTCCAATCATAGGTAGCACGACCAACCAATCCTACATAAGCAGAAGGAATATCGTCATACGTTCCGCCGGGATAATATTTCTTCGATTGGTTGTATAACACCAACCCGGTGACATTATGGTTACCAAACTTGCGAGCATAGTTTACGGCAAGTTCCATATACCAGTCACGAGCCTTACTAAACTGATCACCCGGCTCATCATAACTCAATTGAGAATCGGAACCGTTTTTGCGGTAGGCAATAGAACCGTCACTCTGTATAACAGGGGTATATGACGCTTTTGATGAGCTCGCTATTTTCGTATTAGAGTACGATGTATTATAAGCACCTTTCAATTTCAGAGATAAACCCTTAGTTAAAAAGTCCAGTTTCTGATTCAACGCAAGGTCTATGTTGAGCACATTCGTAGTTCTGCTACGGAAACCTTTTCCATAATAAGAATCAAGACCGTCCATTCCTGTGAAAGGAAGATAATCAGCGTTAGAAACCACCCGTCTGCCATCCACAACGCCGGCACCGGCAAAAGGTACAGCCCAATATAACTTACGGAACAACTGATTTTGGTCTTCTCCAGATTCCGGTGTACGTTTACTTTCAATACGCCCGCCGATATTCACCGACAATAACGTAGATTTGGTTACATCAAAATCTAAGTTCGCACGATAGTTATAACGCTTATAATCAAAGTTAAAGTTGTCCGCAGCATTAAACTGTTTAAACATACCGGCTTGCGTAAACATACCGGCAGATACAAAATACCTCATATTATCTATACCTCCTGAGATATTCACATTATGTTGTGACTGGAAAGCAGAGTTCTTCATACTATAATCCAGCCAATTGATATCCGGATAAAGGATCGGATCAGAATGAGTACGGAATTTCTCCAACTGTTCGTTAGTAAAAGTTGGTACTCCACCATCATTTACCTGCATATCATTATAATAAGATGCATACTGATAGGAATTAGCGAAATCCAATTGCTTAGTCAACACATTAACTCCTACTGAAGTAGAGAACGATATTTTAGCTTTACCTTCAGCACCACGCTTCGTAGTGATCAAGATAACACCATTGGCACCACGCACACCAAATACTGCTGTTGCAGAAGCATCTTTAAGCACCGTGATACTTTCAATTTCATTAGGATCGATCTGTGAGAAATCACGGTCTACCCCGTCTACCTGAACCACAGGAGAGGCGTCATTCCAAGTAGCAATACCACGAACATAAATATCAGCAGCATCAGCACCCGGCTCACCAGAATACTGTACAGTGGAGATACCTGTTACCTGTCCTGAAAGTATGTTAGAAATAGAACCTGAAGGAGTTTTTAGTAAATCGCCTCCTTTCATCGAAGAAATGGCACCTGTAACGGAAACCTTTTTCTGAACTCCATAAGCAACAACCTCAACTTCATCCAATACTTGCGTATCATCTTCCATAACAACAACCATTGAAGCACCTCGTTTTATTGGGACTATTTTATCCTTGAAACCTATAAAGGAGATTTTCAGTTTAGTTGCATCTTCCGGAACCTGGAGCGTAAAGGCACCATCGAGATCGGTAATCGTTCCGATCGTAGTTCCTTCAATCAAAACATTCGCTCCGATAATAGTCTCTCCTTTTGAGTCTTTGACTATCCCTCGAACCTTTTGTGAAGCCTGCTGAGATATTTCAACTGCCAGATTCTCCGCAAAAAGCTTTGCCTGAACTGGAGCATAAAGCGCAAAAAAGAAAACAGCAATCCGAATCACCCAATTATAATGTGATACTGATGGCTGTTCAATCATACGCCCATAGATACTTTTTTGTTTTTCCATTAGTTAAAAACTTTAAGATTAAACATCCTGATTTAATAATCAATAGGACAAAATTAACGCTGATATACATAATTAAACACTATATATAAAC
This sequence comes from uncultured Bacteroides sp., assembly GCF_963677685.1. Classification (NCBI taxonomy): domain Bacteria; kingdom Pseudomonadati; phylum Bacteroidota; class Bacteroidia; order Bacteroidales; family Bacteroidaceae; genus Bacteroides; species uncultured Bacteroides sp. The sequence goes on along the minus strand of NZ_OY782186.1, from coordinate 1,036,774 downwards.
AAAATAAGAGGAAAATGCGGTATTCTTCCTTATTGAACGATAATTCTACTTGAGAAATACACTTTTCACCATCGGATAATAGCATATTATTTTGTATCTTTGAGTCTGTTAGCTTACCCTCCTTTATAGCTTGGTTATTCAAAACACAATAGAAGCTTATCGTTCCCCATACGGAAACTGTAAAGTTTCCACATGGAAACCCGACAGACTCCACGTGGAGTCCCAACAGTCCACAGGTGGAGAACAAGACTTTCTTACCGTCTCATCTACTTCTTCTTCCTATGATTTATAGATAATAGTACTGTAGAAAATGCTAGCTTAATAGGCAGAATATATTCAGGATACAACTTCTTATGCCCGATCAAAAGAACTTGAAAGGGCAAAAGAAGTGTCGCAATGAAACTTATTTATTGAGGATCATTTTCAGGTATAAAACGCTCAATATATTCTGTAGGAAGCATATTGAACTCTTTCTTAAAACAAGAGCTAAAATATTTAGGATCATTAAAACCTACGGCGTACGCCAACTCGGAAATACGGATGGAGCGTTTCTCCTCCATTATATGACAAGCAGCTTTAAGCCGAATGTTACGAATGAAAGAAGAGGTATTAAGTCCTGTGAGAGATTTCAGCTTTTTATAAAGAGTAGATTTGCTTGTACCCAATTCTTCGACAAAACGCGTTTGATCAAAATCCGGATCATCAAGATGTTTATTCACACAATCAATAGCACGCTGCATAAACTCCTCATCAAGACTCGTATAATTGAGATCTTTCACCTCAAAAACCAACTGATTCTTGAAATCTCGCGCCATGCGCTCCTTATATTTCAGCAAATTCTTTATGCGAGCATGCAATACCGTCAAGTTAAAAGGTTTACTAATGAATCCGTCGGCACCTGAATCATAAGCCTCAGCACGATCTTCTTCGGAATTTTTAGCCGTTAATAAAAGAACAGGTATGTGGCTAAATTCGAGCTTACCCTTTACATATCGGCATAACTCAATGCCATCCATTTCGGGCATCATAATATCCGATACCACAAGGTCAATGTCTTCATTCTCTATTACTTCCAACCCTTCTTTTCCATTCGATCCGACAAACACATTATACTCCCGACCGAGCAATTTCACCATCAGTTGAAGCAGATCTTCATTATCTTCAAGTACCAATATGGAGTGCATTTTCAGTTCATGAGTGACACTCACCTTATCAACATTCTCTTCAATTCCGGAGATCGTTTCTTGCAACGGAATTGTTTCTTCATCAATCTCTTCTTCTTTAAAGTAAGAACGATCAATAGGAAGAGTTACAAAGAAAGTCGTTCCTTTGCCTAATTCACTCTCTACCGAAATGCTTCCTCCATGAAGTTCTACAAGATCTTTGGTAAGAGAGAGACCAATACCTGTGCCGATGGTATTAAACTTGCGATAATCTCCTTCATAAAACCGCTGAAACAAGTTCTTTTTACCTACTTCGGAAATACCTTTCCCATTATCCCTTATCCGAAGAAGAATATAATCTTTGTTTTCCGCATAAGACAAGTTAACTTGCACAAAGCCTCCTTCGCTACTGTATTTGGCAGCATTAGATAAGAGGTTATAAACAATCTTGTCCAATTTATCCGAATCAAAATAGCCCATTATAGATTCAGGATCGCACAACACAGAAAAATGAAGTTTGCGCTTCTTCACCAAAGGTAAAAAACTTTCGGCTTCGTTCTTAACGAAAGCTGCCACATCGCCAGGAGAGACTTTTAGTTTCAGATTTCCTGCTTCTGCTTTTCGGAACTCCAGAATCTGCTGCAACAAACGAATAAGGCGACGAATGTTGTGCCCCATCACAGCATAAAGATCATCATGTGTCGGAGCTTGAATTTTCAACTCATCGACTGTGGCTGATATAATGGTAAGCGGAGTAAGTAACTCGTGCGTGATATTGGTAAAGAATTGAAGTTTGGCGTGATTCAGTTCTTCTGATTTCGACTGTTCGAGTTCTTTGAAATGCAACTGGTTTTTTAAAACCATACGATTCTGAGCTACTCTATAAAGATAATAAATGATGGCTATAAGAAATATAAAGTAAAGGGAATATGCCCACCATGTTGCCCAAAGAGGAGGCAGCACAACAACTGTAATCTTTCTAGTTTGCTTGCTCCAAACACCATTTTCATTAGTGGCACGCAATAAGAAAACATACGTACCACTCTTCAAATTATTATAATAAGCAAAATGACGAGTAGCACCCGTATATTGCCACTCCTTATCAAACCCTTCGAGCTTATAAGCATATTTGTTCAACTCAGGATTCTTATAAGTAAGGGAAGCAAATTCAATATTAAAGTTATTGTATTTATAAGGCAATTCTATTTGGCTAGTGAAAGGAGGCATTTTCTGAGAGATACTCATTCGGAGATCTTCATCCAGCGATTTCAAGGAGCGGTTGAAGATCTTTATATCTGTTATAAAGAAAGGTACATCACTCACACTATCGTTCATACTATCAGGGAAAAAGCTATTATAACCTTTATAGCCTCCAAAGAATAGCTCTCCATTTTTATTGAATGAGGATTGAGGAATAAAGAAATTATCCTGCAAACCATCAGCCGAAGTATAAACGCGTATAACAGCTTTCTGCGCATCATCATCATCAGAAGCACTCAACTTTACAAGCCCATTATTGGTCCCCAACCACAGACTCCCATGCGTATCTTCTTCAATACTGCTGACCATATCCCCCGGCAAATTATACAAAAGGTTTTTCCCTTCAAAAGCATCAGTATTTTTATTATAATAAAATAGCCCACTTCCTTCCGTACCTGCCCAAAGTCTTCCTCTTGAATCACAATGCAGACAAAGCACCATCTTAGAGGCTAGTTTATGATTGCTTAGATTATAACTTTTGTACGTAAACGATTCAGGATGACGAATATCTCCTTGTATGTGAATAACCCCCTGGTTGGCTGTTGCCAACCATATATCGCCCTGAGAATCCTCAACAATATCCCTTATATATAAATTTTCAAGATTTTCTCCGTTAACGATCATCTTTTTAAAGAGATAACCACTTCCATCGGCACGCATCACTCCCAATCCGGTGCGAGTACCTACCCAACAATTACCTTTTCTATCTTCATAGAGAGAGGTGATACAAATATATTTAATGAAATTGGTATTATAAGAAGTATAATGTTTAACCTTTTCCCCTCTACGGTAAACATAAACACCACCATCATATGTACCTAACCAAATGTCTCCCGTCTCTTTCCTTTGAATAATAGCATAGACCGTAGGCATGGAGCTAATATCAGCAAATTCAGGGATACGAGAATAATAAAGGAATTTTCCTGTTTTCCGATCGTGCCGAGCCATGCCATAAGTGCCCACTCCCAACCAGACAGATTCTTCATTATCGACAAAAAGTGCCCTGACGGCATTAGTAGGTATGTCATCCTCTGCAGTATTGAAACGATAGAGATTGAATTTAGGCTTACGCGTATCTACCATGAATGCTCCGCCCCCTACAGCTCCTAGCCACATGTTTCCAAAGCGATCTCTAAGCAAAGAGTTAATCTCATTACAAGGAATCTGATAAGGAGATTTTCGAGATTTGTAGTTTATAAACTCTCCCATCTCACCTTGCTTCATGATGCTCAATCCGCTACGGGTGCCAATCCATAAAGAGTGGGTATTCAAATCTTCAGAAATATCATAAACAATATTATCTGAAAGAGAAGCCGGATCAGTCGAACTATGTCTGAAGTTAGTCCACGATACACGCTTCATATCTTTTGGATTTTTCAAGAGGAAAAGTCCTTCATCCCATGCTCCGACCCAGATATTTTTATGACTATCTTCATAAACAACATGTGCCGAATTACGCTTATTCATCTTAGGATAAGCATAAAAACGATTACTGCTAGGCGAATAGCGATAAAGTCCGCTTGCCCATGTTCCTATCCAGATATCTCCTTCTGAGTCTTCAAATAAAGACTTTATAGAAGTATTATATAACACATTTCCTGTTATCTCTCCTGAATAAGACCACATTGTATCGCGCTCTGCATCATATTTGAGCAATCCGGCATCTGTGCCCACCCAAACAGTATTGTCCCTTGTTGTCAATAAGCAAGAGACAGGATTTTTTCCTATTTGTGAATAAGCGTTTTTCTTTATTACTCCTGTTTCCTTATTTAAAACATTGAGTCCCTCCTGCGTTCCAATCCAAAGATTATGATCCGCATCATCTGTCAGACAGTAGATATTATTATTAGATAGCAGATCAGGAGTATAAAGATTCGATTTATAAAGACTTGTTTGATAGCCATCATATAAACAAAAGCCATAACGAGTAGCGATCCAGATAAATCCATCTCGATCTTGATAGACCTTTTGAACTTCATCGGTAGGCAGACCATTAGCCGTAGAAAGCTGCTTAAAGTTTAAATGCGTAAGAACGTCATTATTAACAGCACAAACAGATAAGACTGGCATTAATAAAAAAAGAGCCAGGCCTATAATAGTTAGGGCAGAATTGTGTTTTAGCATGCTATTGGATTTTAACTGATTCCGCAAATATACACATATTCTGCCCAAAGAAAAGTAGAATTATAATTCTAGTTAGTGGGTTAAATCAATTGCAACCACTATTCCTTCAAATTTTCAGAAAGGATCCGAACTTCATATATCCGAGGTGTTGGACAGGTAGGAGAAGACGCCTCAAACTTCACATTCAATTCCTTTTTATCCTTTTCAACTCCACTAATAGGAACGATTATTGTATGAATACCCTTTGTAAGATCAGTAGCTTTTAATTCAGATACCTTCTCACCATTTACTAAAATAGTACAACCACATGGCTTCTCTTCCTTACTATATCTTATATATAAGAAAGCAGGAGTCTTTAAGTTTGTCTTCATTCGATAACTAAACCACCCCTTTGCATTTCGCCAATGAATATCTTCAGTAAATCCTATCCGAGAATTGTCAAACTGAATAAAATGATCATTTTCAGGCTGCTGCTCACCACATATAACACGATCTATTGTTATAGAATCGAGCAACATCTGTTTATGCTCCCGCTCTGCCAATAACTTCTCTTGCTTCGTTAATTCCTCTGGAGAAAGAAGAGACCAATAGACCATATAGCGGCACTCCTGCAAACGGAAGAAAGGAACCAACTTCATATTGTTATATTTCAGAGGATACAAGCCATTCAAGGTAAAAGCCAACGACTTTCCTTCAATACGTTTTATGTGAGATATTATTTCGTCCGGAGTACCCACAATAACAGGCATTTTGGACAATGGAATTTGAGGACCTGAAGCAATATGACCTCCTCTGCTATCATCTGCAAACAACCCTTTCATATTCTCGGTGCCGATTTTCGCCGCAAGCACAATAGGCCCATATAAAATGGAATAAGAAGAAGATTTATCAGGCAACGCCTCTACCGATATCGACATTGAAAAATCGAATTTAACACGATCCCCTTTCTTCCATCTACGTGTAACAGCCACATATCCTTCTTCATTCACCGCCACCTTTTGAACTTCGCCGTTCACAGATAAAGTAACCTTTCCTTTTGTCCATTCAGGAACACGAAGATAAAGCGTAAAAGATTTGCTCTTCTCAGGGTTAATCCACAGTTCAGTAAATGATTTATCAGGAAAATCAGTCTTCTGAATAATTTCCATTTTTTGCTCTTTCCAAGTCAGGCGTGAAGGGATAAAAAGATTCACATAAACATCTTTTTTATCATTATGAGCATAGATCATTTCACCATACTTAGCTTGGTTTTCCATACCTGAGCCAACACAACACCAAAAGCTTGTTTGCGGCTGAGAATAAACCCGATAATGTCCCGAACGCATAGGTGTAAAATAAACAAGTCCGCCAGTCTTTGCGTCTTGCGTAGAAAGAATATGATTATACAGGGCTCTTTCGTAATAATCTATATATTTTGAGTTCGGATTTACCTGATAGAGTAACTCTGTAAGCCTCAACATGTTATAAGTGTTACAAGTCTCCGGGCCCTGAACATCATGCATCATGGAAGAAAAATCATTGGCCGGATTAAAATGCTCTCTAACACTATTACCTCCTATACTTACCGAACGATTTTCAACCACCGTTTCCCAGAAAAAAGAGGCTGCCTGATGCCACTTTTTATTTCCTTCTAACTCAGCTATGCGCTCAAACCCAATAACTTTGGGAATTTGGGTATTAGCATGCAGTCCCGTTAACTGGTCTTTTTGTTCCAACAAAGGCTGCAAAATTTTATTATGAGAAAACCGATGAGCCAACTTCAGGTATTTGTTATCTCCCGTAATCGCGGCAACATCAGCAAATATCTCATTCAAACCTCCATGCTCGCTTCGAAGCATGTCTTGCATTTGTTCATCACTCAAGCCAGAAACAAGATTATCCATCCAATCAGCAAGCTTCACCAACATATCTCGAGCCTGAACACTACCGGCACGAAGATATGCGTCAAGCAATCCTTCATAAATTTTATGAATATTGTAAAGAGGTACCCATCTATCATTTAGTCCAAAAGAAGATGCGCGTATATCCCCCTTTGCTATTTCTTGCCACATAGCTTTACCTCCGGGAACTCCACAAAGATATCCATCCCCGGACGCATCCTGACAACGTTTCAACTCACTTAGCATATAATCAAAGCGTTTCTTTATGCGAACATCTCCGGTGGAAGCGTACATAATGGAAAGAGCAGAAAGATAATGCCCCCCTATATGACCATCCAAACCTGTATTTTCCCAATTAGTATAATTAGGCGCTTTCGGAGTGAGCCCCGCCTCTTTCAGATAAGGAGCAAGCAATCTATCGGCATTCAAAGCCAATAAATAATTAATATCAAGTTCTTCTGCATGCTTAAAAGGGCTATCAAGAAGACGAACTTCGGATAATGGGAACTCTTTTATTTGCTTTTCTAGTCGTGATGTTTGACCTTTAAGCAAGGTATATTGTCCTAATATCAGAACTGAGAGTATGATTACTCTCAATATTTTATTATTCATAATTTATTGTTTTTTAGTATTTAGACGAATGATAGTAAAGGAGTAAGGTGACAGTTGAATCTTATTATTTATATCACAACTATCACTAACCGGAGTAACCAGTTTATCTGAAGGACTCTCAGCTGTCAACACGGTTCTCTTAGCCATGGATTGCATCAAGGAAGCTGATCCTTCTAAATTCAGCTGAGTGGAAACTTTCACAGGAAGCATATTGACTAGTTTAATAATAATATCGGAGCTCTTTTCATCTCGTACTACCGAAACCCCAACTCGTAATCGAACAGATTCATCATTATTAGAAAGCACCACCTGATTAGACAGGTACTCGTTGCCAGCATTACAACCATACATTTGCTGTACATAGTATCCAACCGTCGGTTTAACTTCTGTGTTATTGAAATAAATCAAATCAGGATTCCATTGAGTATGTTTTTCTTTTGCTAACAAAGGGGCATATGAGGCCATGCTTACCACATCCCCATTTCGTTCTACTGCAGTTAGATAAAGAGCCTCTGCCAATGCTGTTTCCAAATTATTGGGGCGCCCAGGCAAGTGAGCAGCATATTCACCTAAATATACTTTTGATTTAGAACGATCATATTTATCGTAATAGTCCTGATTATGAATAAACCATCCTGGTGACTGATAATAGTGTTCATCCACCATCGGAACTTTCAGTTTAGTAGCAATGGCCCAACCTTCATCATAATCAGTACCTTCATAAGTAGGACCGACCGTGCCTATAACAGTTATTTCAGGATGCTTTTCTTTGATGGTATTAAATATTAATGTAAAACGTTCTTCGAAAATATCTGTAATCAGATCTTCATTACCTATCCCTATATATTTAAGGTTAAAGGGTTTAGGGTGACCTGATTGAGCACGCAACTTACCCCATTTTGTACTCTTATCTCCATTTGCATATTCTATCAGATCGAGTATATCCTGCACATAACTATCCATATCACACATCGGAATCCCTCCTTGTTGACCGGCCCCTCCAGTAGCGGAATTCTGACAAGGCACACCCGCAGCAATAACAGGGAGCGCTGTTGCACCTATATCTTCGCAAAATTGAAAATATTCAAAATATCCTAAACCAACAGTTTGGTGATATCCCCAAAGATTACGTTGTGGTTTACGAGATTCTAAAGCACCAACTGTATTTTTCCAACGATAAATATTGCCTATCCCATCGCCATGTGCAACACAGCCACCAGGGAAGCGAACAAAGCGTGGATGTATATCTGCAATTGCTTGAGCCAAGTCCGCCCGCAATCCATTCTGACGATTATGGAATGTTTTTTTAGGGAAAAGAGAAATCATATCCAACGCTATTCTTCCCACTGATAACGGAATAATTTCCAAACGTGCATCAGAAATATCTTCTTTAGCTATAATTGTAGCCTTATACTTTTTCCAAGTAGAAGAAACAGATTTAATTAATGCCTCGCCATAATGTTCACCTTTCTTTCCTATCAAACGTACTCTCAAACTACCTTTTTTCCCACTCAACATACGAGCAAAAATAGAAAAATTGTATCCTTCTCCACTTTTAATAGCTATACCGTCAAACCCCGTATTAACTAACCCTGCGCCCACTTTTTGAATATCAAGGATAGCATAATGAGGATTATTAGGATGGATAGGATTGATAGTGTCAACAACAAACGAAGCACCATTTCCTATCAAACTCCATGCATAATAACTATTCCATCGGGGATCCTGACCTTCTTTGTCACTAAGAGCATATTCAAAATCTCTATTCTGAATCAACTCAGCATACAATCCTCCATCTGCTGCATAATTAATATCTTCAAAAAAAGCACCTATCAGCATATCGGAGATAGGTTTACTCTTAGTCGCATCAATGGTAATAGAAGCATTAACTCCTTTCAATGCTGCAAACCGTTCTGGATCTTCTTTCGTATTTTCTCCCTTAAGTATATTTTCATATGCCGCCAACTTAGATTTTTTTATCAGACAATCAATTGTCTCCCAAGATGTTTTATGAATAGTTCCTTCTTCAGGCATTCCTGACACAATCGCACAAACACGTTTATTAAAATTACGGGTTAATAAAGAAGGGGTTGTTGGAGCAAAAGATTTAAAATCTTTAGTCGCCGAAGAATAAATCAACGTATCTTTATCAGCAGAGACACTCAGCCAATTAATTTTAAACAATTTAGCCTGATCATCGTAAGAGATTTCAGGTTCCAAGCAGTTTTTATCTTTTATCACAATCGGATACGATTGGCGTCTCCAATGAACAAGATCCGATGATGTAGCATGTGCAAGCACTCCATCTCGTTCATTCACACTCCAAACGCAGTGCCAAAGACCATCAGGAGCTAAAATCAAAAAGGGTGAAATCATTCGCTTTTCCGCTCCCCATCTGCCATAATCACAACGTAAATAACTATATTCAGGTCCGATAGGGTGCCAATTCTTTCGATCTAAACTCCACGCAAAATGCAATCCATTACGATTGTTGTTTTTACTTGTTGCATAAGAAAAAATATAGGCAGAATCTGGTTGATTCATCGTATTACAAATACGAGGATAAGCAACACCTATGGACACAATCTCTACTAAAAGCAGAATAAAAAGCATTTTATTCCTAAAACAAAATCTTCTTATAAAAAAACTTCTCTTCATAATATATATTTAGGTATTTAAAGCGATCAACAAGTGTTACAAAGATAGGTACTTTTAGTGTAAAAAGGATATTATTATAACTCAAAATAGAATAATTTTGATCAATAGATTATTATAGATCAAGAAAAACAGATTAAAACGGTTGCCAATAATTTTAAAATTATTGGCAACCGAGATTATCTCAACCTTCTATTCTAAAAACTAATAACCCGTATTTTGTTTTAATTTCGAGTTTGTTAATAATGCCTTTTCAGGAATTGGGTACAAATTACGGAAACTTTCACTTTTGCTATGTGAAAACCATGATTTAGTGGTGAACGCATTAAATCGAATCATATCCTGCCTACGACGACCTTCTTGAGTAAATTCCCAACCAAGTTCATCTAAGAAACGTCCATATTTTATATCAGCTCCTCCTTCATAAGTAGCAGCAACTAAATTATCGCGACGCCCATAATCATAACTACTTCCTTCCAGCAATTGTGCACCCGTCACTTTCGCCTTTTCGGGATTATTTTTAAAGTCACGCTGACGTACTTTAGTCACCAATACGGCAGCTTGGTCCTCTTCGCCCAAACGAAGTAATGCTTCAGCCTTCATCAAAAGAATATCAGCATAGCGAAACAAAGGCCAATCATTACTCAATCGACTAGTAATCCCCATAGCATATTCAAATTTACCCCAACGAAATCCATGATATTCTTGAGAATTATCAATACTAGGTACTTCATTAATGTACTTTAAAGGCGCATTGGCATCAGTTCCCATAGTACAAAACAAGGAATCACCCGAAGCCGTGTATTGTTGACCTTGAATAAAGCAATCAGCTAAACGAGCATCTTCAGGATCAAAAGAACTAATATATTGAGGAGTACAACAAACACCACCCCAAGGAGAACTCTCAAAGTTATAAGTGGCCTGATTCCCCGCTTGTAGCGTATACATATGAAAATCAAATGCATTCCAATCTGTTACATAAGTCGCATCAAAAGGCAAGGCAAAAATAATTTCCTTGGAGTTCTCATTCTCTGTAATAAACACATTGCTTTGTTTTTCTTCTAAATCATATTTAGTCGATTTTATAACTTCATCACAAGCATCAATACATTTCTGAAATTCAGAATAATTACCATCAGAGAATATTTCAGAATTTAAATACATTTTAGCTAATAGAGAATAAGCAGCCCATTTATTAAAACGTCCATAATATTCAACATTAACTTTTTCACTTAAATTATCAATGTTATCTGTAATTTCTTTAATAATAAATTCATAAACTTCCTTACGAGTGTTCTGCTCTGGTAAATAACCATCTGGAACATCAAAATTAGTCACCAAAGGAACATTCCCAAACAAATCAACTAGAATATAATAATAAGAAGCACGAAGAACTTTCAGTTCTGAGACAATAGCTTCTTGTTGCTCAGGAATACTGATTTTGCCCGATTCAATTTGATAAAGGACACGATTACAGGCAGTAATACCAACATAAGTGCGGTTCCATGATTGAACGCACATATCATCTTCAGATGTCCACTTATGCTGATGCATCCGCTTATAAATACCACCATCTACCCATCCATTCGGACGGGCTGGAAGAACATCTTCATCAGCAGATAACATCTGGGCTCTCGCAACACCGTTCCAGAGCAACAATGTTTGACGCCAAGGCACATAAGCAGCACTTAATAGGGCTCCTAAATCATCACCAGTCGGCACAAATTGATCTGAGAGAATATCATGATAACTTTTATCTTCTAAATCGGTACAGCCCTGACATATTATTAATGTAAAGGCAATAGTTAATGTTAATATTTTTGTTTTCATATTTATTCATTTAAGAGATTAGAAAGTAATGCTTGCACCCACTGTATAAGAGCGAACATGAGGATATTGATCACGATTATCATAACCTGGATTCAAACCTGAAACCGAAACCTCAGGATCGGTACCTTTATAACCCGTGATAGTCAGTACATTCTGAGAAGACGCATATACTCTAAGACCCTTTATGTACTTTCCTAATTTACCGAATCTATATCCCAAAGTGATGTTATCAATCTTCCAATAAGCACCGTTCTCTACATAATAACTATTAAACTCTTCTGAGCAAAGTGAATTTAAACGTACCTTACCAAATACAGGATCATAAGCAGACTTCATACGATTCCAATCCGAACGACTCAAGTTCTCATAAAACATACGAGCGCTATTAATAATCTGAAAATCAAACGCTCCGCGCATAGAAATAGAAACATCCCAGTTCTTATAACGCACACTGTTATTCCATCCCACATAGTATTTAGGCAAACCATTGCCAATCACTTTCTTATCCTCGGCAGAATGAGTAAAATCATCATATCCTACGTGATTTCCATCCTTATCTTCATAGATCCACTTACCACTATCATCAACATCAACAACCTTGAATCCATAGATTTGACCAATAGGTTCTCCCACTTTAACGATGTGTGATTCAGTCTTAACCGGCTCTTGAATCCAACCGGTAACAAAATAATCACTTGAAGTTTGATATAGATCATTTGAAAGATTGATCAGTTTATTTGTATTCGTTGAGAAAGTAACTGTCGAACTCCAGTTAAGATCTTTGGTTGTAATAGGAATCACATTCACCAACACTTCAATCCCTTTATTGCTCATCTTACCTACATTTGCACGAGTCGTAGTATATAAATTTGGAGGAGAAGGAACCGAGTAGTCATAAAGTAAGCCCTTTATTTGACGATCGTATAAATCAATACTACCATTTATTCGACTTCCTAAAATACTAAAGTCAAGACCAAGATTCGTTTCATGTTTTTCTTCCCATTTCAAGTCCGGATTAGCATTCCGTGATGGTTGAAGACTTTGTATCCATTTACCATTATAATAATAATAATCACCATAATTTAACATAGACTTTCCTAAGAATGAATCATTGGGCTGACTTCCGGTTACACCATAACCAATACGAAGTTTTAAATCATTGAAAAGTTTTTGCGACTGCATAAACGATTCTTCTGTAATTCTCCAGCCTACAGAGACCGAAGGAAAAGTACCCCACTCATTATTAGTTCCTGATAACTGGCTAGCTCCTTCATGACGAAGAGCAGCCATCAATAAATAACGATTCTTGTAAGAGTAAGACAAACGACCAAAGAAACTGATTAAGTTTGTTTTCAGGCGATAGCTGTACTCAGTACCCAATCCTTTTTTTAGAGCTGCACCTTGGCCTATGTCATTATAACTATAAATATCAGTAGGGAAATCATAATTTCGTTCATACTGATTACTGTAGTCAGTGCCTTGCCAACTATAACCAGCTAGAGCGGTAAAATGATGTCCCCCTATTTCTTTCTGATATTGTGCTGTTAACTCTATTAGCTTGGTCATATCCATCGTCGACCCTACCGATGCATAGCCATTTTTACTATCACGAATGGTGGATATGTTTTGCTTTGTTTCATAATATCCGCCATACCTATTTGATTTGTCATAAGAGATCAAAGCTTTCAGCGTAAGATCTTTAATTGGATTAAAAGTAGCACTACCATTAAATCGTAGTTGAGAAATACTTTGATCACCATCACACTCCTTTAAAAGAGATAGAGGATTAGCATATTCAAAAATACCAATATTCTCGTACCAACTGCCATCTTCATTTCTAATAGGTTCTGTAGGGTTATGAATCAAAGCTTGACGGTAAACGTAAGTATTCCAACTTCCTCCATCAGAGGTCGAAGTATACTTAGTTTGATTTCCTAAAATCGCGAAATTGAGCTTCAGTTTATTATCAAACATATTATGATTGATTTCAGCACGCCCTTGAAACATATCTTTATCCGAACGCTTCATTATCCCCTGATTAGCTCTATAGTTAAGATTAACAATATAATTGGTTTCTTGATTACCACCTTTCAGTGACAAATTATGAACATGAGTAAACGGAACACGAGTAATTTGATCCATCCAATCGACATCATTACCAAGATCCCAGGAAGTATCCCGTATACCATCTGAAATCTGTTGCCGATAATCAGCTGCTGTACACATATCCAGCCGTTTAACAATAGAAGAAGTACTCACATAAGCACTATATTCCACCTGATTAATATTGTCGCCTTTCGCTTTCTTTGTTGTAATAAGAATAACGCCATTTGTACCACGAGAGCCATAGATAGCAGCAGCAGAACCATCCTTTAACACATCGATGCTTTCAATATCTTCTGGGGCTACCGTATTTAAATCGCCGGGGACACCGTCAATTAATATTAATGGATTTGTACTAGCCCCTAAAATAGTGGTATTCCCACGAAGGGAAATGGTCGTCTGACTAGTTGGATCACCACTAGTATTGGTTATTGTCAGACCGGCAACTTTTCCCTGAATCAGTTGTCCTGCATCTTTTACAGCACCTTGAATAAAATTCTCCTTTTTCACACTTCCAACTGAACTGGTTAAATCCCCCTTACGTTGAGTACCATATCCAATAACCACCACTTCATCAAGCGTTTTAGTGTCTTCTTTCAACACAACATTAAGTTTCTTACCTGCTGTAGCTTTTATTTCTTGAGTAATATAACCGATATAAGAGATTTGTAATACCGCCTCTTTCGATATAGTCAACACAAAATCTCCCGATATATCGCTTATAGTACCATTGCTTGTGCCTTTCTCAACAATAGTAGCTCCGATAATACCCTCTCCTCTTGAATCTTTTATCGTACCAAAAACTTTAGTTTTCTTCTGACCAATTTCTAATTTCTCTTTCGCTGTTTTTTCTGACAAAATAATGTGCGAACCCTCTATTTGGTATTTTACACTACTTTTATTCAACAAAAGGTGCAGCACTTCATATACAGGTTTGCTATCCACTTCAATTGAAGTTTGTTTTTTGACATTAACATCATTAGAGTAAAGAAATAGATAATCTGTTTGACTTTCAATATCATTCAGTATTTCTTCTAATGGAACCTGAGATTTGTGAATTGTAACTCTTGCGTTTTGAGAGTGAACATTCCCTGCGATAGCACAAAACGAACACATAAAGAGTAAAAGCGTTGAAATTCTCATAATTTTGGAAAGATGAATGGCTAGCGGATTTTTAAGAGCATAAAAACCCACAGAATGAATGTTTTTCATATCTTTGTATTTAAAGTTTGATTGATATTATCCCTAAAAACAGGGATTGATATTAGTCTGTGCCGGTAGTATTCCCGTACTATCGGCATTTTGTGTTTTTTAGAATAAGTATTACATAGGCAAACAACATTAAAGGTTAATAATCAGTAAGCAAATAAATTTAATTATCTAATGTAAATAATATTCTCATCGACATTACGTATATATTTAAAAGTCACATCTTTCTGCAATACTTTCAAAGCATATTCTACTCCATCAGAAAGTCTAAATTTACCCGTCAAAAGAGGATTATCTAATTTTACATTCTCAACTACTATTCGAAGATCATAATATTTTTCAAAGCTCTTTAATATTTTGGTAAAGGGCTTATTTTTAAAGCAAATCAGCCCCTCTTTCCATCGATAAACATCGTAATCAGTAATCTTACTTACAAATAAATGACCACCTTGAGAAGCAGCTTTATAAGATGGAGCCAACATTAAAGATGAACGATCTTTCCTGTTTGTCAATTTTATTTTCCCCTCCAACAAAGAGCCTTCAAAAGTTCCTTCTTTTGAATATGCATCCACATTAAATTTCGTACCCAAAACTTCTACATCATATTCTGTAGCATGCACTATAAAAGGCTTTTCTTTATTGTGAGCCACTTCAAAATAAGCCTCACCATCAAGATAGACTTCTCTTCTTCCTTTAGCAAAAGATTCCGGATACGATATATGCGAACCGGAGTTGAGCCATACAGTTGTACCATCAGACAAACTCAAATTTACGCGTTGACCATAAGGAACATTCACTGTTTGCATAGCAATTTCTTCTTCACTTCTACTCGCAAAATTGGTATATAAAAAACTTACCAACAAGGTTAGCACAATAACAGCTGCCATTTTTACAAATTCAAAAAAGATTCGTTTCCTATACAATCTACGTTCTGCTTTTAAGCGAATTACTCCCTTACCATTAAAAATAGCAAGATCGAAAAGCTTACGTTCCCTTAAAAATTCCCTTCGATTCTCTTCTGATTCTTCAATCCAATTCTTCACTTTCGCCTCATCCTCAAGGCTTGCTTCTCCATTAAAGAAGCGGTACAACAATTCTTTATTAATACTAATCATTCCCATACATACTATATTAGCACTTCAAAAATAAATACCCCTAGTAAAAAAATAAATATCGAGTAAATTAACGATTAACGAGCATATAAAAAAGAAGGATAAATAACAACAAGTAATCTTTCAGAGCCAGACGAAGAATGCTTGTAACTTTTGCAATATGAAATTCAACCCCTTTTGTAGATATATTAAGTATTGCAGCAATTTCTCTATGAGATTTATTCTCATATCTGCTAAGCAAAAAAACACGACGAGTTTTGGTGGGAAGTTTCAATAAAACCTTATCTATTATAGTCCTTATTTCAGCGTTAAATAATTCACTAGGCTCGCAAGCCTCAAGAGTAGTAATACGCGTTTTTAGTTCCCACTCAGAATGAATACTAAGATTATTTAAAACCTCATCTCTAGTTTGTAAATGCCTTAAGTGGTTTAGACATTTATGCTTAATTATAGTCAAAACATAAGCGGGGACATTAGTGTCTTTCGGTAAGCGAGTTCTATTTTCCCAATAATACATCATCGCTTCCACTACAAGATCCTCGGCTACTACATCGTCACGAACGTAAGTTTGTGCAAACCGTATAAAACTATGTTGATATTCGGCAAAGAATTTATTAAAAAGGAGTAAATCATTCTTTACTACAGTCATTATCTAAATACTAAATTTAAAGTTATAAAGTCGCTTCTTTTTTAGATGCTACAGAGCTTTCCAAAAAGTTCTAAAGTCATCATATTTACCATAACAAACCAATTCATCTTCCGGCTGCATCTTCTCATCTTCAAGTAATTCGTTCACAATATGACAATCAGTAACAGAAACTCCCAAGAAGTTCTTCACCTTCCCCGAACGCTTCAAACCTATTATTTTCAGATTGAACTCCTGATTCAGGTTGAGCTGATTCACCGGATAATCAATAAACTTATCAGGAATTCGAAACATCATTACGAAATATTCCTGATCTACTCGAAAAGACTCTATTCGGTTTCCAAAGTCCAACAACTGCACTAATTCGCGGGCAGAATCTTCTTCCGGAGTAAGTATCATATCCAAACCAAAAGCTTCAAGAACAGCCTTATGAACAGCATCAATGGCACGAGCATAAATATGTTTCACTTGCTTCTGTTTCAATAAAGCTGTTACTCTCACAGAAGCCCCAAAGTTCTCTCCAATCGTAACAATAACAACATCGACACTATTGAGAGGCAAAACAGCCAAAGATGTTTCATCCGTAGCATCAAGCACGAAACCCGTTGCTATCTTATCTTTTATGGTATCTACACGGCTTTCTACAATATCCACTCCTATCACTTCATGTCCCAAAGCAGAAAGTTCTTCTGCTAATACATACCCAAAATTACCTAAACCAATAATAATGTATTTCATAAAATCACTGAATTAATCATTGCACAAAGCAATTTTAGTTTATAATAATAGTATCACTCGGGTAGTGATATTTTGTTTTTTTCTTCTGCTTCACAATACCCAACATCATCGTAATCAACCCTACACGCCCCACAAACATTAAGACGACAACAACTAATTTACCATACATCCCCAGTGAAGGAGTAATATTAAGACTAGCTCCCACTGTGCCCAATGCCGACACAGCCTCAAAGACTAAACCCAATAACGGCAGATTTGGTTCTAGAGTGGCAAGTGTAAAAATGGCAATAAAAAAAGCAAGCAATGACATTGCCATTGTCGCATTAGAACGACGAATAGAGTCAGGAGAAAGTTCTCGTCCAAACACTTCTACCCTACTACCTCCTCTGATTACCGTAACAAGATTCAAGATTATTGCCGCAAAAGCATTGACTTTGATACCTCCCGCAGTAGATTGTGCTGCTCCACCAATCCACATCAGTAACATGTAAATAAAAAGAGTCTGTATGCCTACAGTAGATAAATCAACACTGGTAAATCCTGCCGTACGAGGACATGTAGCATTAAAGAAAGCTTGTGTAAGCTTATCGGCAAAAGGCATACTTGCAAAAGCTCCGTTCCACTCAAAAGCAAGAATTGCAAAAGTTCCCACAGCCAGTAAGATAAAAGTTGTGACTAGCACAATTCGGGTATTTAGGTTATAGAGATGTCTTATTCTAGGTTTTTGATATTTGCGAGTACGAATAGACTTCCATATTCGACGAATATGATAGAGCAATATATCTTTAAAGTTTACCAATATAGGATAACCAATACCTCCAAAAATGACCAGCAGAGAGATAATTAAATAAAATGTATTATGATTGCTCATCAACAATGGATTGCCTAAATTACCTGGAAGAGTAGAAAATCCGGCATTACAAAATGCAGAGATAGAATGAAAAGCAGAGAAGGCCAATTCAGCCTGTAAGCTCATCCCCATAGTGCCATGTATGCTTAGCCAAATTCCTGCCATACCGATCCCCTCGAGTACTAGCGTGAATCCCAATATATATAATAGAGTTGAGAGCAAAGAATTCAACGAATTAGAGCTTACCATCTCGCGAACAACCAATTGGTTATATAACGACGTGTTACCCATAAAGAAAAGAGCAAAGAAACTGGTTAACGTCATCACTCCCAATCCTCCGACCTGAATAAGTAGAATAATAACAATCAACCCTTCTACCGTAAATGTAGAAGAGACGTCTACAGAAGTAAGCCCTGTAACACAGACTGCACTAGTAGATATAAATAAAGAATCAACCCAGGAAATGCCATGTAAAGTACAACGTGGAAGCATTAATAAACCTGTTCCAACAGCAATAATAACTAAAAAGCTCATTGCTAGAATTAAAGAGGGATTCGTACGCCTACCCAACAAACGAACAAGCCCATTGGATAAATAAAAGAAAGAGAACATAAACAGCAAAACGATGTGATATAATTTGCTGTTAAGTATTTCCCAAAAGCGCAATGCCCCACCTTGTATCTCAGGTTTATCAAAAATAACCGGGATAAGAGTCAAATAGAGAAAGAAGCTCAACACCCAAGTGAACTTATTATAGTGTTTTCGAGTATCTTCGTAATCTAAAAAGATATGTAAAGTAACATCTAATAAAAAGACAATCCATACCCCCTTATACAATGTATTTAAGTGAGCTAGTTCTGTATAGGATATAACAAAGCCATGTTCATAAACCAGTCCGGCTATAAAAAGGAGTGAAGCCAGATAAGCAAAGACAGTCATCACACCTAATAAATTGCGAACATAAGGCTGCAGCCATCTATTTTGATAAAGTAGATATTTATGAGGAATCTTCATTCGTTTTTCCTGTTTAAAGTGTACAAACATAATTAAAATCAACCTGAAAAACTATTATGAGTCGGCTTTTTAGTACTGAAAAAATAAAAATAATGGCTACATTTGGCAGCAAAAACATTTAAATACATAATATCATGAGCAACAGAACGAAGCGATTTATTCTTCCTGAAGAAGAAATTCCACACTTTTGGTATAACATACAGGCCGATATGGTAAATAAACCGATGTCGCCCTTACATCCAGGAACAAAACAGGCATTGAAAGCAGAAGATTTATATCCTATTTTTGCCAAAGAACTTTGCAAACAGGAGTTGAACCAGACAGATCAATGGATTGAAATTCCAGAAGAGGTTCGCGAGATGTATAAATACTACCGAAGCACCCCATTGGTCAGGGCTTATGGATTAGAGAAAGCATTGGGAACACCAGCGCATATCTATTTTAAAAATGAAAGTGTCAGTCCGGTAGGTTCGCACAAATTAAATTCGGCATTAGCTCAAGCCTACTATTGCAAAGAAGAAGGAGTAAAAAATGTCACAACAGAAACAGGTGCCGGACAGTGGGGTGCTGCTTTATCATACGCTGCTAAAGTTTTCGGTTTGGAAGCCGCAGTCTATCAAGTAAAGATTAGCTATGAACAAAAGCCTTACCGCCGTAGCATTATGCAAACTTTCGGTGCACAAGTTACTGCTTCTCCATCTATGTCGACTCGCGCAGGAAAAGATATACTAACCGCTCATCCAAATTATCAAGGCTCGCTAGGTACTGCTATCTCTGAAGCCATTGAACTAGCTCAAAATACTCCTAATTGTAAATATACTCTCGGATCGGTACTTAGCCATGTTACTTTGCATCAAACAATCATAGGATTGGAAGCAGAAAAACAAATGCAGATGGCAGGAGAATATCCCGATATGATCATCGGTTGTTTTGGTGGTGGTTCCAACTTCGGAGGAATCTCTTTCCCTTTCATGCGCCACAGCATACTAGAAGGAAAGAAGACCCGCTACATCGCTGCCGAACCAGCTTCTTGTCCCAAGCTGACACGTGGTAAATTTCAATATGACTTTGGAGACGAAGCAGGATATACTCCATTACTCCCTATGTTTACTTTGGGACATAACTTTGCTCCTGCTAACATTCACGCAGGCGGATTACGCTATCACGGTGCAGGTGTAATTGTTTCTCAACTACTCAAAGACGGATTGATGGAAGCTGTAGATATTCAGCAACTTGAATCATTCGAAGCCGGATGCCTGTTTGCCAGATCCGAAGGCATTATCCCTGCGCCAGAATCCTGCCATGCCATTGCCGCCGCTATCAACGAAGCAAAAAAATGCACAGAGACAGGCGAAGAAAAGGTGATACTATTCAACTTGTCGGGACACGGACTGATAGATATGCCTTCATACGACCAATATCTGTCCGGCAACCTAATGAACTATTCATTAACAGATGCTGACATAGATAAAAACCTGAACGAAATAGGCAATCTTGCCTAGCTATTATAAAACAAGAATAGAATATAACTACATAAAATAAAAAGCAGTGAAGAATGATACTAGCAAGTAACCATCCTTCACTGCTTTCTGTTTATGTAGTGATCAGTCTCTATTTGACCAACCACATCGGTTTAGTTTTCAAAATTTCTTGGTAAACAGGACAAGAGTCATCGTGTGCTCCAGGTAAATATCCGATACTCATCAAGAACTCACCGACGATCTCCCCACCGGTAAATTTAAACGTTTTCTTAAAAAGCTTCACCCACTCCTCTTTTGTCTTCGGATGATGCTTCTCAAGCCATGCCTCAAAAGAGCCATATTCTTTTTGTAGTTGAACGATTGCTTTCGCATTCTCTATCGCCGCATTTACTTTTAAGCGATTACGGATAATACCCGCATCGTTTAGCAAACGTTCTCTATCCGTTTCTGTATAAGCCGCAATTTTCTGAATATCAAAATTATCATAAGCAGCCCTAAAAGAGTGCTCCTTTTTCAAGATCGTCTCCCAGCTCAATCCGGCTTGGTTTATCTCCAATATCAATCTTCCGAAAAGCTCATTATCATCATGTATAGGAAAACCATAATGATTATCATGATAGTTTTGATGTAAAGAACGGCTGGGTTCAGCCATTGTTGGAATATAACTGCAATATGACATATTTATAAGTATTTAAGTCCATCACAAAAATAGCTTTTTTATTCTATTCAGCCGCACCACCTCCATCTAAATCGAATGTAGTAGTTACTTCTCCCAAATTATTCATTATCAGACTTCTCAACTCCTCCTCTGGGAGAATGATATTAAAATGTTCCCAAAAATCAGCATCATAGTCATGCTCAGTTTCCGAAAAGACATTACGAGTAGACAATCTTTCAGCACGAGGAAAAGGCTTTGCCTCTTTTGCATCAACCTGACAAGTCACCATCTCAAACCACAAGTTTAGCGGTGTGCTGAAAAAATGTCTTCTTCGCCTAACTCTAAATTCCAATTCACCTCGCACATGATTAATATAATAAATACCGTCGGACGAAGGTTTATAAGAAATAGTATAAGCCGCACGTTTGAGTATCAGTTTATACTCCCGACTTCTTTTCGCCACAAACAAATCAGTAGCTCTTTTAGCATAAAGTGGATTAATCTCAAAATGTGCTTCAAGCAAGGCATAGTTTTCAGCATCAACATATAACTCTCCCTTATAAAGAGGCTCGTCTACATACTCTCTTTGTTCGAAAGAGATCACATAAACCCTTCTCTTATCAACCTCACTAATATCAGTATAGCGATAAACAAACGCTTCTTTATTTTCTTCTAAGTTAAGAAAGTCAGGAATATTTTTCATCACATCAAGCATCAAGCACGATTTGATACCCGACTTCATCTTCGTAAAAATAGTATCTTTCTCTTGTTTTCTAAAAACCCTCCGCATCTTTACTAACTTCACCTGATCCACTCCACTACTCTTTGAATAATCCGTTTTATACACTTTGAGCACAGCTTCTGTGAGATCTATATTCTTTCTTTTATGCTCAATCACCTCCCTATAAAAAGAGGTCAGATAAACCGGAACAGAAGAGTAATTCTTTCGGCGTGCATCCTGCATCTTTTCCAATACTTGCAATGGATTAACCGCTCGGACAACAACCTCCTGCAAAGAGATAATCTTAGGCTGCAAAACAATTTCTGCATATCTTCCCGCCAAATCGGAAACCGCAAGTTCCTGATTATTATAACCCACATAAGAAAATTTAAGCGAAGAGTGAAGTAACGAATCGGGAATAAGTAGTTTAAATTCCCCACTTTGATTGGTCACAGTGCCAAGAGTGGTATGAGTGATACCAACCGAAACATAAGGAATGACCTCTTTAACCACCCCATCATAGACCCGTCCTCTTAAAACAAGTATCCTCTCATCAGCCGCCTTCTTCGGTGTATGAGAAATAGCCTTTTCCCCTATAGGTAAGTTTAGCAGTATATGATTACCAAGCAAACTGATTTTTAAATTCCGATTACCCGTTATGACATAGATGGCCTCCAACAAGCTATATTTCCCCTTACGTATTTTCACTTTTTCATCATTGTTGATGATTTTGCTATCATACACAAAAAAGTAACCGGATTGCTCAGACACATGACGCAAAAGTTGATACCTTGTCCCCTTAGAAATAGTTATACGAATGCTTATATCAGGCACTTCCCCTCCATTATCGGCATGTAAAGGCATCGTTACTAACAAAGCACAACACATGACGAACAATTGAAAATATATATTACCCGCCACTCGCTTCATACTTTCTATTTCTGTTGAGTGATATAAATAATATTTTGTTGTTGAGACAATTGTAAATTTAAAGCCATACAAATAAGCTCAGCCATCGTATATGGAGAGTCGTTAGAGAAGGTCACGGTCAAAAGCCTATCGCCCAATTCAGGCGCTAACTTAAGTTGCACCGAATCTGTTGTTTCGTTGATCATTCGCACGACATTCGATAACGTCTGATCTTTAAAATGAATATATTTAAGATAACTATTAAATTGCTCGTAATCTCGCGTCTGCATCGTTTGCAGCTTATCCGCCTTTAAGCAAACCGTTTGACCCGCTCTAACGTCTGTACTCTCTCCATTTTTCTTAGAAATAACTTTTACGATCCCACTCCTCACAGAAAGTGAGAAAGCCGCTTCATTCTTACTTTTTACATTAAACTTTGTGCCGATAACCTTAATGAATGCCGCTTTCGTTTCAATGATGAAAGGGCGCTCAGGATTACCGCTCACTTCAAAATAGGCATCTCCCTTAAGAAACACCGTTCTCTCATTTTTAGCAAAATGAACAGGATACTCCAATGATGCTTGTTCGCTCAGATAAACAGTAGAACCATCTTCAAACGTATTGACCAATGTAGGATTCCCTTTCTCATTTTTCAGCGCCAACCTGTCCAGCGGTGTCGAAGCGGCATTGTGCAACCAATAAACCGATATACCACAAAGGAGTAGAACTGCCACACTTGCCACCCACTTTAATGTACGAGGGGTTAAAAACATACGTCTACCGGACACCTCAACCGACTGTTCAAGCAACCCGTCCTCTTGCAAGCGTTGGTATAAGTTATTCCACGCTTGGTTTGTCTTGTTCTCTCTTTCTTCTCTAAACATCATAATACACAAGTATATTTTTCCACTTCCTCACGCAATGTCCGATAAGTTTTAGTCATTTCTGCCTCTATCGTTTTTACCGACAGAGAAAGCTTATCGGCTATTTCTTTATACCTTAAACCTTCAAGGCGATGCATCCTGAATATTTGCCGACGCCTTTCAGGCAGTTTCCGCAACGTCCTGTTTATCAACTCTTCCAGTTCTTTATTCTCCAATTGCTCTTCAGGATTCGGATCAGTTAACGTACCCTTCGCATTCAAAACCGATTGGCGATAACGTTCACGTACATTGTTATATTCTCCATACTGAAGTGCCTGATTACGGACGGCACCATAAAGATAAGATTTCACTGAACGGATTATTTGCAGACTGTCACGTTCTTTCCAAAGAGTATAAAATAAATTCTGAACAATCTCTTCGGCAGCATCTTTACTTCCTGTTATGCCGGATGCATATAAACAAAGAGAAAAATAATAGAGCTTAAAGACTTGCTCAAAAGTCTTTATATCCCCCTCCTTTATTTTTGTCCATACAAATAAGTCGTCCAGCATAACCAAAGTAATATTAGATTGAATAGTTCAAATATATAAAAACTTTTTAAACCATTATCCATATCGTTACAAAATCGTTATCGATTCTTTTTCAACTTGTTAACAGCTTTTTCTAAAGATTCCGTGGGTTCTATAATGTTATAATCTTCCCAAAAATTGGGATCATAGAAAGCATTCACTTCATCCGATAGAGAGTGCTTTTCATTAAAAGCCAATTTCCAAGGAATCTTTGCCACTTCATTCTGTTGCTTATCTGTCACCACCATTTCAGAGACTACTGCATACTTTGTTGAGAACAGTTTCCGTTTCCAGTCACATCTGAAATCAAATTCAGTACGAATATAATTCAGATAACTCACTCCATTATCTTCTTTATAAGTAATTAAATAAGAGATCTTCTCCGGCTTAAAACGTAGCTTATAAGGTTTCTTCTTTAAAATAGCCTGAGTCACTTTATTGCGATCGTCCATACAAGTATACAGCTCTGCACGAGAGAAAGTCAACGTTTGTTGGTCGATATACAATTTCCCATAAAATAAAGCATACGGCAACGTTACCTGCGGCTCAAAATTGACCACAAAATGCAAACGGTCATTGATCATTACCGACTTATCCATCCGGAAACGATAATAAAATAAAGAAGACAAGTCCAAAAGCAAATCAGGATTCTTAACTACATCCAAGTAAATAGACAGATTAGGGCCTCCCACCAATTTTACAATCAACGTATCTTGTAGCCTCGGACTAAGCAATTTGCGTCCTTTATAAATTTGTATACGATCACCTGACACTCTTTTAGTGGTATAAGGAGTTTTATAGATATTAAGAACAGCCTCAGAGATATTGATGTATTTTCTTCGTTTCTTTATCGTCTCGCGATAGAAGCCCGTCAGGATATTAGCCCTCGGACTATTGTTTACCGCAATCCTTTTAATCGCATTTTCCACCAGTCTCAATGGCTCCGCACCCTCTATTATCACCTCTTTAAGCAACAGAGAATTCGGCATAAGATAAATTCTCACATCCTCAATATTTTCTTTTTTTATAGGCATCCGATAGTTAAAATAGCCGATATGCGAAACTTCCAGCGTTTTCGCCTGAATGCTATCAGCAATCTTTATAGAAAAAAAGCCATCGGCATTTGTAACAGTTCCAATCCCCGTGCCGGGAATAAATACACTAACCTGTTCCAATTTCTTTCTGGAACTTTTGTCCCTTACCACCCCGCTAATAGTTCTAAAACCCGGAAGAGCATCAGCTAGCAAGGAGAAAGAACTACCCAATAGTACTAGTACAAAGAGTAGCTTTACTGTTTTAAAAGATATTGCTTTCATCATCGCATTGTTTTAAAGATTCATACTTAACCGGTTCATTAATATGATTGCCCAACAAAG
Organism: uncultured Bacteroides sp.; assembly: GCF_963677685.1. Lineage (NCBI taxonomy): Bacteria > Pseudomonadati > Bacteroidota > Bacteroidia > Bacteroidales > Bacteroidaceae > Bacteroides > uncultured Bacteroides sp. The sequence goes on along the minus strand of NZ_OY782186.1, from coordinate 1,010,980 downwards.
AAAAACCCTACGCAAAACCTCATTTTTTTTCACTTAGTATATTCCGACATGATAGCAAACGAAAACATTTTTGCCTATACAGACGTTGATAACAAGTATTTTAAGTAAATTTACAGAGAAATTAAATCAAAATAAAATGAAGTATATCGGAGCACACGTAAGCGCATCAGGAGGGGTAGAGTCTGCTCCTGTCAACGCACAAGCCATTGGGGCCACAGCTTTCGCCCTTTTTACAAAAAATCAGCGCCAATGGGTCAGTAAACCATTGACCGATACAAACATCGCTCTCTTTAAAGAGAATTGTGCTAAGTATGGCTTTCAGTCAGAATATATATTACCTCACGATAGCTATCTTATTAATCTGGGACATCCCGAGAAAGAAGGGTTAGAAAAGAGCAGAGCGGCTTTTCTTGATGAGATGCAGCGCTGCGAACAGTTAGGGCTAAAATTACTCAATTTCCACCCGGGTAGTCATTTAAAAAAGATCACTCCCGAAGAGTGCCTAACCCTTATAGCCGAGAGTATCAACATCGCATTAGATAAAACCAAAGGGGTAACCGCCGTAATAGAGAACACTGCCGGACAGGGAACCAATCTTGGTAATGAGTTTTGGCAGCTAAAATATATCATTGACAAAGTAGAAGACAAATCAAGAGTAGGTGTATGTCTGGATACTTGCCACACATTCACAGCTGGTTATGACTTCCTAAGTGATTACGATCAAGTATTTCAGGATTTTGAAGACCAAGTTGGTTTCAAATATTTAAAAGGAATCCATCTCAATGATTCAAAGAAAGCATTAGGCAGCCGAGTAGACCGACACGACAGCATTGGTTATGGATTTATTGGTAACAAGTTCTTTGAAAAAATGATGAGAGACCCACGCTTTGACAACATGCCTATAATCTTAGAAACCCCCGATGAAACACTTTGGGAGAAAGAGATCTCTTGGCTTAAGAGCATCGTTTAAAAAATATTTTCAACAAGAAAATGTCTTACCCTGGAAAAAGTGGTTCTTTTGCAATTTAGTTGAAAAGAACCACTTTTTCCAGAATAAGACACCTTATAACCGAACGATTATGGATACAGACAATGACTTAGAAAATGTTCTCAACGCTCAATCGCTTGATAATCCTAACTACTGGAATGAGGATATTTGGAAAGAGCTTACAAGCCTCAACATGCCAACAAATCTACTTGAGGGACAAGATGAGGCTTGCTAAAGAATAACGAAAACATTCAGTTAGCCCCTATTTCAAAGTCTTTGAAGTATACAGATATTCTTCAATGCGAATAGATAAATCCCGCTGCTTTGCCCAAAAAGATAACAGCTTTTCATATGCTTATAATTTTACATATTTCTTCAATAATAGAATCAGTTTGGTAAAAAGGAATCCAAGCAAAGCAAGAAACATCAGTTGCATACCAATACTGTGAAGCAAGGTAAAAGGAGGCATAAGATGATTGGACAAATACATAACCAATTCTTGCACCTCATCAGGAAATGAAAAGATGAAGTGATATAAGAACTTCGGAATTATATAGAAAAAGTACATTCCCATAAAGAGATTGACAACAACCGAATAAAGCAGTAAACCATATTTTTCTGTATCCCGTATCAGCAACAAATAGGGTTTTTTGTCAACGGATTGTCTGCATATACGTTTATAAATATATAAGATCAATTCTTTAGAACGACTACGCAGATTCGGTACTCCCAGCAAATCAGACATAATCCAATATCCATCAAATTTAAAAAATGGGTTTAGCGTCATTAAAAAACCAAAGTTCATAATCAATATCAAATAACGCAACATGCTATTTCCTGTTAACAGGAAACCCACCAATAATCCTATCAGACATAGAGATTGAAAGTAAACGCCTGCTATGTTCACTACCAAACGTTGTTTTCGATTCAATTTCCACACCTCAGTTACATCTGTATAAAGAACAGGAAAATTTAAATATAATCCGAAGCCGATACCTCCATGTTTTACCTCAAAATATTTACATGCAGATGCATGCCCTAGTTCATGAAAAAACGATGATAGTAGTACAAATGCCAATAAACTTATTATGGAATAAGCATTCATCGTATTATTAAAAACCAACAAACCTTCTGTATAAAAAAAGAAGTAAAAATCCATTAACAACATTACAATAAATACCATCCGCAGATAAACCTTGTTAAACAAGAATCGAAACATGTCCGAAAACCGATCTATAGCTGAAGCCGAGAATAATTCTTTTTCATATAAGAAAGTACGCTTCTTGCTTTTCTTAGCTATAAATATAGGAGTAATAAATTTGTCTATTATATGTGACACTTGTTCTATTGAATATTTTCCTTTCTTTTTCTCTATATAAGAGCTAATAGCTTCCTTCTGTGTCGATTTTTGCTGTAACTCTGTTACTAATTCTACTATTGGATGACTTACCTCATAATATTGTCCATTATAGAATAATAGATAGTGCGTTTCTCGTGTAGATGATGCCAGGGGATGAATGATAATATCTGTATATGGATCCATATTTTTTCTAATCTACTTTTAATATTGTACTATTGATATTAGTATCGACATCATTATTAGCGCGAGAAGTTTTCTTTCCAAAATCGAATGTATAAGTCAGCTTCATATAACCACTCTGTTGGTAAAGCTTGCTGGTCGCCACATTTTTGTAACTATAAACTCCTCGATCCATAACAGACTCCTTCTTATTGTGTTCAGCAAAAGGATTCATTAATCCTCCTTCTATGTGCCATTTACTATGACTCCAACTAATTCTACCGCCATATCGTGCCGGTTCTGTTGCATACATAAGGTTGTAATTTAGTGATTTTGTTCTTGATTTTGCAAACACGCCACATGAAAAGTCATTCCAATAATAATCCACTTGCATAGTGCCTAAGAAGCATTTCAACTTTTCAGAAGTGGCTTTAGGTTTTATATATAGCCAATTTCCTACTAACTTGATTCGTAGATTATCCGTTACTTTCCATGCACCAGACAATTTGCTTGAAAACATCCGGCGCTTTCCTTCACTTTCATAACTTCTTATCAATTTATCATTTTCTATATAAAAATCTTCAGCGGGTACATGGTTTATCCCATCATACCATAGCTCTGCTCCGATATTGAATTTTCCAAATTGTCCGCTGTAAGCAGCTATAATTTTATAGAGAAAAGCGATTTTCTGATCTGGATTTCCTCGCCTTATCTGCAAAGAATCGATTTGTTGCTCCACTTCATTCAATCTATCAATCTGCAATTGACTATTCCCTACATGATATCTTAGTTGAATTTGTTGGTTCTTTGCAGGACGATAAATAAGCTGGGAGCGCAAACGAGGAGAAAATTTGTCATATTTTTTATCTCCATGCAAGTGATATTGTTCGTATGATGCTCCCGGCCCAAATTTAAAAGTGAGTTTCTGTCCCAACTTCTGATTATATTCCAGAAATAGGATACTTTCTCCATTCCAAAAGTGCTGCCAAGAGGGATTATTTCCTCTGTAATCAACAGAACTGATAGTCTGAAAATGAAAAGCCTGCACAGTTAAAGAATTCTGATGTTCAAATTGAATACCATAATTCACATTGAGAGATAAATCATATAAATCTTCTTTGCTATCTGTTAAGGTAGAATAACTGTTCTCTCGATAAGTATAAACATAAGTGTTATCCGTATAGTTACCACCTAAAGTCATTTCCAAAAACTGTTTGTCATTTAGATGGAAATACCCATAAAGCTCTATGTCCGACTTTAATCCTGATTGGTCAGTATTCTTTAAACTTTCCTGCCGTATACCGGCATCGTCATATTCGAGCATGTTTTGGGTATAATTGTTTGGAGCATCATTACGAACCAAAGATAGTTTTCCGATTAAGGTACGTTTATCGTTTTGATTGGTCATATTGAATTGGGTATATTGGCTATTGCTCTTTACCCTGCTTTCCAACGTACTCAACTGCCTATCTGTTTCATAATCTGAGAATATAAAATGTTCTTGGATCTTGTCTTTCGTTCCGTCATATTTGTTCATCGAATGACCGGCAAGCAAGGTATAACTAGTGTTATTGTGAGACAGTTTTGCCACAGCATTATAATTGCCACTCAAATATCCGATTCTTTGTTCCGCACTCAGCGATACGTAACCTCCTGTTTTATACTTTCTGGTAATAAAATTGATAGCTGCCACATCATTCATATATTTTCCGGCAGGCACATCGTAATATTCTACTTTCTCAATCTCTTTGGAATTCAGATTTCGTATCTCCCTGGAGTCTACCTTACGCCCGTCAATATAAAGGGTGACTTCTCCACCTAAAGTAGAGACTTTTCCCTCCAGACGGTCTACATCTACCTCGGGAATCATTAATTTGTAAAGTAAATCATATCCCGTAATCGAATGCTTTACTTGTTTCTTATCGGGATAGATCGAGAGTTTATCGTCCTTCCGAACAAAAGAAGAAGCTTCTACGGTAATCTCATTTAATGCTACATTATCGGTTTCTAAAACAATAACAGAAAGCTGCTTATTATGCTGCACTTCCACAGGCTGCACTTGTGTTTTGTACCCTATGGAGCTTAAGCACAATAAGTAATTGCCTTGCTGCTTAATATCCATTGAATAAATACCTAAACTGTTTGTATGAGTGCCTTGTACAAAAGTAGAATCTGCATGTAACAAACGTACGGTTACATAGGGTAATGCTTTATGACTATTATCTAAAATCGTGCCTTTTATGTTTTGTGCAGTAATGAATTGTACATATCCGGCCAGCAGAATAAACAAGATCTTTTTTTTCATGAGTGGAACTATTTGATAAAAATATATAAAAAATAATTGTATATGCACAATAGACTTATGCATATACAATTAATATTTACGCAAAAAGTTTCATCTTTGCAATTAGTAGGTTCCACCTTTACATATAACGTATTGCTGATCTGCATGACATCCGTCACAAAGAAGATCCATATCCTCGGGATTAATACTGTTGTGTGAGACTAAATTCAATAAACCATTTGCAAGTAAAGGGTCTGTTTCTAAACGCTTTTCCAATTCATTTACATACATGTCATCATACAATTCATTGTTAATAGAATCTATTCCATTAACAGCCTTTTTAAATTCATTTTTCATGACGTTTTTTTTTTAAAATTACTAAATAGATTGATTATTTTTATATGCTATATAAGCCTTATTTATAGATATAGAAAAGATATTTTTAAATTTATCACAATAAAAACTATTAAATCCATCTTTTGTATGTTTAATTCGTGCTAAACATGGTCCTCCGCATAACAATGCATATTTGCAAACTTTACAGCCCACAGAATTTCCTACATTTTTTTCAAACCAATGTTTACGTACTTCCGTCCATTGAATATTATCTTCGAGGAATGAGCCAATCACATATTCCTTTTTCCCAATAATTTCAAGACAAGTATATATGTCTCCCATGGGATCAAATAAAAAACTTCCATAATGGGAAGCGCAAGAGGCAGAAAATAAACGGCAGCGAGATTTATTTCTTAAGTAGGAATAAAATCGCTTATAAATACCAAAATCTTGGCTGTAGATTTCTCCATTATACTCTTCCTTATGTTTTTTATTCAATGTAGTGATAGATGGTATATAGTCTATATTATCTGATGTATCAGCATTAAAATTAAAACTCCGCAAGAAAGACGACTTCAATTCAAAGTGGGGGTTTTTAGTATATCCTAATGTATCAAACTGTTCTCTTAAGAAATTGAAATCATAAAAATTATTATTATCAGTATTTACCTTTACCAAGACATTTATATCTTTTTTTAAAAGAATGCCAATATTTGTCATAATTTTATCAAAACTATCTCCTTCTATATAATGGAATCGACGTGCATTATGGTGCTCTTTATTTCCATCAAGAGTTATTTGAACAAAACTAAAATAATGAGGAGAAAGGATATCCTCAAAATAATCGATATCGTATCCATTGGTTGTTACTTTAAAAGTATAACCTAATTGAGCACCTTTCAGAACAATATATTCTACTATTTTCTTGTTTTCGCGCAGTAACGGTTCTCCCCCAAATAACAATATCTGTTTGAAATGAAGTTTTTGACGAGGTTCTATTTCTAACATCGCATTATATGCTTTATCCACCATTTCTTTGGTAAATACCTGCTTTGACCATTGATTTCCATGGTTGGAAATCTCATTTTCAAAACAATAAGGGCAACGGAAACTACAATTGTAGCTCACGATGAAACCAAATGATTTATACAATTTACTCTGAGCTTGATGAAACATATGTGCTAACCTTATTACATAATTCAGCTCTTCACCTTTGTTTTTCGTTGTTAAATACCCCCTCTTCTGCAAAAGTAGGACAGCTTCTGCAGAAAGATCGCTATCAGAAGAAATATTTTTCATTTGACTCCAAACATCCCCGTCTACTACATCTATTGCACCAGTATAGCCATGCACTAACAGGTATTTGTTTTCTTCACTCTCCAATTTGACTGGAATAGTGTAATAAGATAGTTTCAATTTTTCCATTCTTATAACAGACGTTACTAAAATAATTAACTACAAACAGAAATAGCCGTAGAACAAATTTGTTCCATATGACAGTTCTATTTCATATACCCCACTCTCCACATTATTTAAAATAAAAGAGTAAGGTTGATTATAGGATATACTTATCGCATTTGAATACACTACATTTCCTAATAAATCCTTAACGGTAACTTGGAGATTCTCCAATAGATTGTCAGAATTATAAATATGTACTGTATTTGCATCATAAGTGACAACCGGATCTATAGTTAAGGAACGAGTGCTTGGACCTTCTTTCATTTTATGAAGTTCTATATTTACTTCTTCAGAGAAAGCATTCACACATAATAATGCCAAAAACATCCCAATAATAAGTGTTTCATAATAATTCGTTTTTTAATTATATTATTATGCTTACAAACTTAAGATACTTTTTACTCTAAATAGCTACTTTTTTGTGCGGTTTTTGTGCGGTTTTAATAACTTTTGGACGGTTTTGTGCAATTCTCTATTAGAGCGATTCAATAAAGGCATCCCATTGTTCTGGCTTACCTACTTGACCATGTATTTTCTCATGCATTTTCTTTCGAGCAGAAGTAATGGCAGATTTTGAACGACCAGTAATAAAAGCTATACCAGCAACTGATATCTTGGTTTTGAGCAGTAGGAAAATTTTTGATTCCTACACAAAAGAGATTATTGGTTACTGTGTGAGAGAAAGCTTGAAAAGCATTTATTCGCTCAAAGCTTTGGATATGGCTACTAAACGTTTAAAAGGCGTTGATCAGGTAAACCTGATCCATCATTCGGATCGGGGTGTTCAATATGCGAGCTTCGAATACATCGCTCGCCTTCATGCACAAGGCATACGCATGACTCAAAGCGGGAATCCCAAAGATAATGCTGTGTCTGAAAGAGTGAACGGCATTATCAAGCATGAATTACTTAAAGGGATGCGCTTCCAAAGCGTAGAAGAAGTTCGTCAGGCAGTAAAAGGGCTGTGGAGTTTAATAATAAGGAGAATCCGCATATGAGTCTTAATATGATGACATCCGCACAAGCAGCAACAAAAAGTGGAGTGATAAATAAAAAATGGGTTAGTTATAGAGAAAAATATATCACAACTACTTTGTGATATGAATGCTATTTTTTATGTTTGCTTTATTAAAAGACTGTGGACCTGTTCGTTTTCATAGAAAAAAGGGGTATTTGTCTTTATCTGCTTTCGAATAGTTAAAGTCTACTTCTTTTAGGGGTAACCCAGAAGGAGGTCAACTCAATTTAGGAATAAGACTAAAGAAAGGAAACCATTTTTAGGCATAGTATTTTTTTGAGTCAACCAAATAAAGAGATAAATAAAATAACAGTCAACCATTTTCAGTATAAGTCAAATCATTCTGTTTCAGTGCATAGAAACTAAATGTTCAACGGCTTGAACATTTAGTCTCAACCTAATGAGAATAAAGTTTCTACGTGCTGAAACACTTTCCTTAATTTCTTATTCTTCTTCCGCCTCTCCCTCAAGATTGCCAGACCATAAATACTTCCTTGTTTCTCTTACCGCTACTCCCGAAAGTAAAAGGAGAGAAATTAAATTAGGAATAGCCATCAGTGCATTCATACTGTCTGCAATATTCCAAACCAACGCAAGGTTCATTATCGACCCAAAGTAAGCCGCACCGATATACAATATACGATAGAAAAGTATCAAACGTTTCCCACCTAGATATTCCATCGCCTTTTCACCATAATAAGACCATCCTAAGATGGTAGAAAAAGCAAAAGTGACAATACCTACCGAAAGGATAATAGAACCAACATAAGGTATTTGAGCAAATGCCATTTTCGTCAATGCCCCACCCTGAGTATGATCTATTTCAGGATTAGCAATAATACTACTAACCAAGACCAGTCCTGTAAGCGCGCAAATAACAACCGTATCCCAAAAAGTGCCTGTAGACGAAACCAAAGCCTGCCGAACCGGATTACGAGTCCGCGCGGCAGCCGCCACAATTGGCGCAGAGCCTAAACCCGACTCATTAGAAAAGAGTCCTCTTGCTATTCCATATCTGGCTGCCATCATCACCGTAGTGCCTAGAAAGCCTCCACCCGCCGCACGAGGACTAAACGCTGACTCAACGATCAGAGCAAGAGCTTCTTTAAGATACGCCGCATTTATCCATAAGATAATCAAACAGCCCAACACATAGAAAAAAGCCATAAAAGGCACCAATGTAGAACAAACCTTTGCTATTCCTTTTAGTCCGAAAAGAATCACCAATGTTAGGCACAGCGTAAGAATCCCACCAGTAACATAAGGAGAAACACCCCAACTCTCGTCGAGTAGCATTGAGATAGAGTTAGCTTGCACCGTATTGCCAATACCAAAAGCAGCTATAGCAGTAAAAACACAAAAAAGGACCGCCAACCATTTCATCTTTAGTCCACGTTCCAAAGCATACATCGGTCCACCCAACATCTCCCCGTTTGCCGTACGCACTCGGTACTTAATAGCCAACAAACCTTCTGCATATTTTGTAGAGATGCCTAGCACGCCTGTCAGCCAGCACCAGAAAACGGCCCCAGGGCCACCAAAAGCAACTGCCGTGGCTACACCTACAATATTCCCTGTTCCGATTGTGGCCGCCAGCGAAGTAGCTAAAGCGCCAAACTGACTGACATCTCCTGCCGCATCTTTATCTTTAGCAACCGACAAGCGAATTGCTTTAAATATTTTCAACTGTGGAAAGCGTAATCTGATAGTGAGGAATAGATGAGTACCCAAGAGTAAAATAATCATCGGCCATCCCCATAAAGCCGAACTAATCAAGGCAGTGATCTCTTTAAAGTGCTCCATAGACGAATATCTTACATTTCTCTCACAAAAATATGTAAAACTAATCAGACTGACAAAGAAAAGAACTCTTATAAGAAATAAAAGGGTCAACAAGGATAAATATTCTTCTTTTTGACATTAAAAAAGATTCTTAAGCAATTAAAATTCAAATGTCATAAAAGGAACAGTAAGTATAAATAAAAACATCCAATTAGAATTTTATACTTAAAGAAATATGCTGGCTCAAGCATAATAAAAAAAGCGTGCAACTCAGTGAGATACACGCTTTTTATTTAACTATTTTCGAAATTTATCGTTTCTTACTTCACTTCCTCGAAGTCAGCATCTTGAACATTTTCACCTTGTTTGCTATCATCAGCACTTGCTTGACCAGCATTCATGTCAGGACCAGCTTGTGCACCACCCTGAGCTCCGCTCTGAGCATACATCTCAGCGCTTGCAGCTTGGAAAGCAGTATTTACTTCTGCCAAAGCAGCATCAATAGCGTCTACATCCTGAGCTTTATGAGCTTCTTTTAGTTTAGCCAAAGCAGCTTCAATTGGAGCTTTCTTATCAGCAGGAAGTTTGTCGCCCAATTCTTCCAATTGTTTTTCAGTTTGGAAGATTGTACTATCAGCTTGGTTCATTTTATCAACTTTCTCACGCTCTTTCTTGTCTGCATCTGCATTTGCTTCAGCTTCAGCTTTCATCTTTTCTATTTCTTCTTTACTCAAGCCACTTGAAGCTTCAATACGGATTACTTGCTCTTTACCAGTTGCTTTATCTTTGGCTGATACTTTCAGAATACCGTTAGCATCAATATCAAAAGATACTTCAATCTGAGGAATACCACGACGAGCAGGTGCAATGCCTGTCAAGTTAAACTGACCAATAGACTTGTTTTGAGAAGCCATCGGACGTTCGCCTTGCAACACGTGAATGGTTACTTCTGTTTGGTTATCGGCTGCAGTAGAGAATACTTCGCTCTTCTTACATGGAATGGTTGTATTAGCATCAATAAGCTTAGTCATCACACCACCCATTGTTTCAATACCCATAGATAACGGAGTAACATCTAACAATACTACACCTTTAATTTCATCTGTCAAAACAGCACCTTGTACGGCAGCACCTACTGCTACTACTTCATCAGGATTTACCCCTTTTGAAGGAGTTTTTCCAAAGAAATCTTCTACCAACTTCTGTACAGCAGGTATACGTGAAGAACCACCAACAAGAATTACTTCATCAATATCTGAATTACTCAAACCTGCATCGCTCATTGCTTTTTTACATGGTTCGAGACAAGCCTGAATCAAGCCATGAGCCAAAGATTCAAACTTAGCACGGCTCAATGTTTTAACCAAGTGTTTTGGCGCTCCATCTACAGGCATAATATAAGGTAGATTGATCTCAGTGCTGTTAGAAGAAGATAATTCGATCTTCGCCTTTTCAGCAGCTTCTTTCAAACGTTGCAAAGCCATAGGATCTTTAGTAAGATCTGCTCCTTCATCGTTTTTGAACTCGTCAACTAACCAGTTAATGATAACTTGGTCAAAGTCGTCACCACCAAGATGGGTATCACCATTTGTAGAAAGAACTTCGAACACACCACCACCAAATTCAAGAATAGAAATATCGAATGTACCACCACCAAGGTCGAACACTGCAATCTTCATATCCTTATGAGCTTTGTCAAGACCATAAGCTAAGGCAGCTGCGGTAGGCTCATTTACGATACGTTTTACTTCTAATCCAGCAATCTGTCCGGCTTCTTTCGTTGCCTGACGTTGAGAATCACTGAAATAAGCAGGAACAGTAATAACTGCTTCTGTTACTTCCTGACCTAAATAATCTTCAGCAGTCTTTTTCATTTTTTGCAAAACCATTGCTGAGATTTCTTGAGGAGTATATAGACGTCCGTCAATATCTACACGAGGTGTACTATTATCACCTTTCACTACTTTATAAGGAACGCGAGCAACTTCTTTTTGAACTTGATCCCAATTTTCTCCCATGAAACGTTTGATAGAAAACACAGTTCTTTGAGAGTTAGTGATAGCTTGACGTTTAGCTGGATCACCTACTTTACGTTCTCCACCGTCTACAAAAGCAACGATAGAAGGAGTAGTACGTTTTCCTTCGCTATTAGCAATTACCACCGGTTCGTTTCCTTCAAACACAGAAACACAAGAGTTTGTGGTTCCTAAGTCTATACCAATAATTTTTCCCATGATTTTTATCTTAATTTTTAATTGTTATAATTCCATTTTAAGTTCCTGCTCTTTTAAAAGGAGCGCTGAACGACAGTATAAATACAAACCTCATGCCAAAGAGTAAATAGATATGTTCTGATTCAGAAAGTGACAGTAAAAATCTGGGATTTTAGGCTAGACAGCGGGTGAGAACTGACAGAAAGGCAGAAAAAAAAGAAAGAAGGATCATTGCATTTAAAGGGTGTATCTAAAAATTATAGCGTATATTTGTATGCGTTTAAATCAACAAATTAATTATGAAAAAGAATCTATTTCCCATCTGCATACTCATAAGCATAATCTGCCTTTCCTGTCAAAACAGATCTTCAAAGTCTAAAGCAGCAACGCAACAAGATAGCACATCGGTAGTTCTTTCCTACGCTACCAGATTTAGCATAAATCATTTGCCTCAGTATACTACAGTAACAGTATTCAATCCCTGGAAGAAAGGAGAGATATACGACAAATATTATTTGGTGAAAGAGGATCATGTTACTGTGCCGACCGACGGACATAAAATAAAAATCCCACTACAGACATTAATGACAAATTCTGCTACTCACTTAGGATTCCTTGATTTATTGGGGGAACTAAACAAAGTAACAGGGGTATGTAGTACTTCTTATATTTACAACACAAAAATTTTGCAAGATGTTAAAAATGGTAAGATAAAAGATTTGGGAGATGCCTTCAATCTAGATATAGAGAACTTAATGCTACTCCACCCGCAAGCGATCATGACTTCTGCTTATAATGCTGAAGATGAAAACAGCAGGCGTTTAAAACAAACGGGCATAAGCATCATCTATAATATAGAATGGCAAGAGAAAACTCTCTTAGGACGAGCTGAATGGATTAAATTCGTTGGTGCCTTCTTTGATAAAGAAAAGTTAGCGGACAGTATTTTTACATCAGTAGAAAAGAGATATAATAAGATAAAAAAGACAGCCTCTACCGCAGCAGATAAACCATCTATTGTTTCGGGACAAGATTATCGCGGAACATGGTCTATGCCAACAGGGGCAAGTTATAGTGCCCAACTCTTTCACGATGCCGGAGGAAAATATTTTTATGCTAATGATACTACAGCTAGCGGAAGCATAAGCAACACGATAGAAGAGGCATTAATCAACTTCAACAAAGCCGATGTATGGGTGGGATGTCAAGCGAACTCACTAAAAGAATTAGGAAATACTGATGCTAAATATAAGCTATTTAAAGCATATAAGAAGGGACGTGTATACAATATTAATAAAAGGAAAAACAATCGTGGCGGGAATGACTATTGGGAAAGTGGAGTAGCGCGTCCCGATTTACTGCTCAGCGATATGATTAAAATTCTGCATCCGAATTTGTTGCCGGATTATGAAACGGTTTATATGGAAAAACTTAAATAGATCTATCATTTCAGAGATAAAAGTAATGAGAAATAAATTCATCTTTCTCTTAATAGCCTTCTGTCTTGCTTTTATGGCTGACATCATATTGGGTAGCGTAGATCTTCCTATCAATGAAGTATGGCATGCACTAACTGGCAATAGCAGTGACAATATATATAGGGAAATCATCTTAAATCACAGAATACCAAAAGCATTGACAGCAATTTTGGCAGGATCCGCACTTTCCGTAGCAGGAGTTATGATGCAAACACTGTTTCATAATCCGTTGGCAGGTCCGGATGTATTGGGAGTCACTTCGGGGGCCAGCTTGGGTGTTGCAATGTTAACTTTGGGGGCATCATTTCTACCTTTCCAAATAATGGCTGGCTGGGGACAAATCATAACCGCAATTTTAGGATCTACTTGTGTATTATTACTTGTTGTTATTGCTTCTATTAAAGTTCCACAAACAGTATCTCTACTCATTATAGGTATGATGTTTGGAAACTTTGCGGGAGCCATAGTTAGCATTCTCCAAAGTATAAGCAATCCTGATATGCTCAAACTGTTTATAACCTGGACTTTTGGTAGCTTATCTTCCGTTGGATGGGGACAGATGATTATTCTTTCTTCGGCTATTTCGGGAGGGCTGCTTTTATCAATGTTATTGCAAAAACAGCTCAATATTCTTCTCTTAGGGCAGAATTACGCCTCGGGACTAGGTATATCAGTTATGCGTCTTCGCTTGCTGACAATTGTGGCAACAGCTATTTTGGCAGGAACATCAACGGCTTTCACAGGGCCTATCGCTTTCATCGGTATCACAATGCCTCACATCGCAAGGGGAATAATGGAAACGGCTAATCACAGAGTTATTATCCCCACATCCATGTTATGCGGAGCCACTGTTCTACTAATATGCGATATCATTTCGCAACTTCCAGGTTCGCAAGGAACCTTGCCAATAAATGCCATTACGGCTCTATTTGGGGCACCTGTAATAGTGTGGATCATTGTAAAAAATAAGAATTAAACAGAAAGATATCCTACTCTCTTTCTACAATTCCTGATAATCAACGTTAACGAATAATGTATATGTTGTTTGGATAATAGTGTTCCGATTTATTTTTTTATCTTTGCTCTGTGATTTTGAAACAGCTGACTTACAGTTAGTTCGCTTCATTATAACGAATATCAAACCAAAAATATAAAGTTCAACAATAGAAAATGGGTAGAGTACTAATTATTGGTGCCGGAGGTGTAGGAACCGTAGTGGCATACAAAGTGGCACAAAACGCCGAGATATTTACAGATATAATGATTGCCAGCCGCACACAATCTAAGTGTGACGACATAGTAAAAGCAATTGGAAATCCTGCTATCAAGACAGCAAAGGTTGATGCGGACAACGTAGAAGAGTTAGTTGCGCTTTTTAATGATTTTAAACCTGAACTGGTTATCAACGTAGCACTTCCTTATCAAGATCTTACCATTATGGAGGCTTGCTTAAAAGCGGGAGTGAACTATTTGGATACAGCCAATTATGAGCCAAAAGATGAAGCACATTTTGAATATAGCTGGCAATGGGCTTATAACGAAAGATTTAAAGAAGCAGGACTTACGGCTATTTTAGGTTGTGGGTTTGACCCCGGAGTAAGTGGTATATATACTGCTTATGCAGCAAAACACTACTTTGATGAGATTCATTATCTGGATATTGTAGATTGCAATGCAGGTGATCATCATAAAGCATTTGCAACCAACTTTAATCCCGAAATTAATATTCGTGAAATCACTCAAAAAGGTCGTTATTATGAGGATGGCAAATGGGTAGAAACTGGTTCTCTGGAGGTTCACCAACCTATTACTTATCCTAATATTGGACCTAAAGAATCTTATTTGCTCTATCATGAGGAATTGGAATCTTTGGTTAAGAATTTCCCTACTATCAAAAGAGCACGTTTCTGGATGACTTTCGGACAAGAATATCTTACCCACTTACGAGTTATCCAAAACATCGGAATGGCTCGTATTGATGAGATAGATTATAACGGACAAAAAATTGTTCCTATTCAATTTTTAAAAGCTGTATTGCCGAACCCACAAGAGCTAGGAGAGAATTACACAGGTGAGACATCTATCGGTTGCCGTATCAAAGGTATCAAAGATGGTAAAGAGCGTACTTATTACGTATATAATAACTGTATCCACGAAGCAGCATACAAAGAAACTGGTATGCAAGGTGTTAGCTACACTACCGGGGTGCCGGCAATGATTGGTGCGATGATGTTTTTCAAAGGGCTATGGAAGCGTCCGGGAGTTAATAATGTAGAAGAATTTAATCCGGATCCTTTTATGGAACAACTCAATAAACAAGGGTTACCTTGGCATGAAGTTTTTGATCAAAATCTAGAGTTATAAAATCATGAAAGTAGGAGATAAAGCCCCTGAAATATTGGGAACAAACGAAAAAGGCGAAACGATTCGCCTGACTGATTACAAAGGGAAAAAGCTTGCACTCTATTTTTATCCGAAAGACAGTACCTCAGGGTGCACAACTCAGGCATGTAATCTTAGAGATAATTATTCTGAACTTCGCAAAGCCGGATATGAGATCATTGGCGTCAGCGTGAATGATGAGAAATCTCACTTAAAATTTATAGAGAAAAATAATTTGCCTTTTACACTCATTGCCGATACTGATAAAAAGTTAGTTGAACAATTCGGAGTATGGGGCGAAAAGAAAATGTATGGCCGTTCATATATGGGCACTTTCCGCACAACTTTCATCATTAATGAGGAAGGTGTGATAGAGCGTATTATTAGCCCGAAGGAAGTGAAAACTAAAGAACATGCAGAACAGATTATAAATAAGTAGGAGAAATAACCTACTAAAAATACTGAACATTATGGCCAAAAAAGACGAACTAAATTTTGAAACCGAAAATAATAAAATGGCATCAAGCGAAAAATTAAAAGCCCTACAGGCTGCTATGGACAAGATAGAAAAGAACTTCGGAAAAGGTTCTATCATGAAAATGGGAGATAGCGTAGTAGAACAAGTAGAAGTAATTCCTTCAGGATCAATCGCCTTGAATGCCGCTTTAGGTATAGGTGGATATCCTCGAGGAAGAATAATTGAAATCTACGGACCTGAATCATCTGGTAAAACAACATTGGCTATACATGCCATTGCTGAAACACAAAAAGCAGGCGGAATAGCTGCATTTATTGATGCGGAACATGCATTCGACCGCTTCTATGCTTCTAAGCTAGGAGTAGACGTAGATAATCTTTGGATATCTCAACCCGACAACGGTGAACAAGCTCTCGAAATAGCTGAACAACTTATCCGCTCATCGGCTATTGATATCATTGTTATCGACTCTGTTGCTGCTCTTACTCCTAAAGCAGAAATAGAAGGTGATATGGGTGATAATAAAGTAGGTTTGCAAGCTCGCCTCATGTCACAAGCTCTAAGAAAATTAACAGGAACTGTTAGCAAAACCCGTACTACTTGCATCTTTATCAACCAGTTACGTGAAAAAATTGGAGTTATGTTTGGTAATCCTGAAACAACGACTGGTGGTAATGCATTAAAATTTTATGCTTCTGTACGTCTAGATATTCGTCGTGCTTCTCAACTAAAAGATGGCGAAGAAGTGATTGGAAATCAAGTCCGCGTTAAAGTAGTAAAGAACAAAATTGCTCCTCCTTTTCGCAAAGCCGAATTTGACATCATGTTTGGAGCAGGTATCTCCAAGAATGGTGAGATTATAGATTTAGGAACGAACTTAGGGTTAATTAAAAAAAGTGGTTCATGGTACAGTTACAACGAAACGAAACTAGGACAAGGTCGTGACTCTGCCAAACAGTGTATGGCAGATAACCCTGAATTAGCAGAAGAACTGGAAGGATTGATCTTTGAAAAATTACAAGAGGTAAAATAAACCTCTCATACCATAATCAAACTGAAGTAATGAATTAAATTCATATTTTTAAAGCATAGTTGAGTGAAGTTATCTGAATCAACTAATAAAAATCTCTATTACTCCGAATCGTTTTTACCCAAAACTGAATCGGAATAATAGAGATTTTATTTATTACTAATTCGTTGTAACAAAAAGCAGCAATCTCACGTCTAAGAAATATACAGAACAAAGAGAGAATATTAATGGATGCTGATACTTTTAAGAAAAAATATTTACCTTTTCACCAGAAGCTCTACTACATAGCATATCAACTATTAGAAAACGAAGCGGATGCTGAAGATTTAATACAGGAAGCTTATCTTAAACTGTGGGACAAAAGAAAAGGGCTGAGTGCAATAAAAAACCCGGAAGCTTTCAGCGTCACACTGGTGAAAAATATGTGTTTTGACATCTTGCGCTCAGGTAAACATATTATTGAAAGAAAATCAGTAGAGCTAACAACGATACAGGAAACAGCAACGACAGAAAACCTTGAAACAAAAGATGAAATACAACAAGTAAAGCAATTAATTAATTGTTTACCAGAACAACAGAGAAAAGTCATTTTACTGAAAGACGTAAAAGGTTGCTCATTTGAAGAGGTTGAAAAAATAACGGGATTAAATAGTATAAACGTAAGAGTTTTACTATCCAGAGGTCGAAAAAAAATTCGTGAACGATTTAATAAACTAAACAACTATGAAAGTGGAAAATATTAAGGCGCTATTAACTGCATTTTATGAGGGGAAAGCCACTGAGGAGGAGGAAAAAATACTAAAAGAGTATTTTGAGAGAGAGGATGTGCCGGATTTTTTGCTAAATGAGCAGAAAATATTTAAAGCTTTATCCCCTTCACCAAATCGGCTTAAGGTACCTCGTGATTTAGAGACTAAACTAGGAATATTGATTGATAAAAAAGCAGAAGAAGAGAAAATATTCCTACCTAGAAATAAGAGTAAAATAAATTGGATGAGAGTTGGGGGGATAGCTGCCTGCCTATTTATTATGTTCTTCGTTGGTTATAAGGTAGATGATTATTATATGAACAAAACTCCGCAGGATACATACACAAATCCTCAGGAAGCATACAAGGCCATGCAAACAGCATTAGCGGAAGTATCAACTAATATGAATAAAGGTTTCAAGGAACTTAAAGAAAATAAAAAAGAAATATCCCGGGTAAATCAAGAGGTGATCAAAGAAATTAAATAATTAAAAATGTTATATTATGAAAAGAATAATCTATGCTACAATTC
Organism: uncultured Bacteroides sp.; assembly: GCF_963677685.1. Lineage (NCBI taxonomy): Bacteria > Pseudomonadati > Bacteroidota > Bacteroidia > Bacteroidales > Bacteroidaceae > Bacteroides > uncultured Bacteroides sp. The sequence goes on along the minus strand of NZ_OY782186.1, from coordinate 992,731 downwards.
TTTTTGCAATGATTCTAGGATTCAATGCAAAAGCGCAAAATAGCCTTTACAACAAATACAATGACATGCCCAATGTAACATCTGTCTATATCTCAAAGGCAATGTTAAGTATGAGCCCTAGAGTGATCAATCAAGATGTGATTATTACTAAAGTGGCAAATCAACTTGATGCAATCTATATTATCTCCACATTTGATCAGAAAATAATGAAAGAGATGAAAAAGGATATTAAGAACCTCATCGATAAGGGAAAATATGAATTGCTTATGAAACAAAAAGGAATTGCTTCTTCTTCTGCCTTTTACATTAAAAAGAAAGGAGACAAAATAACTGACTTAATTATGATAACCGAAGGAGCCAAAGAGAAATACACACATCTAATTGGAGAAATGTCGTTCGATGATATCCGGCGTATTACACTAATTAACGGACAGTCCTACAACACTTATTCTATGGGTCATTTTGACAAAAGAGAAATATTAAAGAATTTCAAAGGCTTAAAAGAATTAGAGAAATTAAAGAATCTAAAAGGATTGAAAGATATAGAAAAACTAAAAGATATGGATTTTTCTTCTCTCAAAAAATTAGATACTATATACGGAATAGATTGAATCTGACTCAAAAAATAACACCGCAATAAACTCGTCTACAAGCAGAAAGCCAAGAAAGCTCTATTGACAGTATAGCTTTAGGTATAAATAGCAATGCCCTTATCTATCAAATATTTCCAAATAGGAAAAGATAAATAAGGGCACTGTTTTAAAGAGGTTACGATCTATTTTAAGATTCCATCTAGAGACTTTTTCATTTTATCCAATTACCTCTCAACAACTAGACATATTAATAAAAGCTATTAGAAGTAATAGATATAAGCAAGTGTACTTAAACTAATGACTAGCCAAAGCAAAACACCTTGAACAAGAGGCTTTATGCCAACAGCTTTCAGAACATCTCTAGAAAGAGAAGCACCTATAAAAAACAGAGTAACTGTTAGTCCTTTACGTCCCAAGTGATTTATAGCCTGCCCTACTTGAGGCACTCCATCAAGTAAATACGTATTGAATATCATAGCAAGCAGAAAAAAGAAAATAAACCAAGGTATATTTATTTTTTGTCCCTTACTCTTAAAAATAACTGAAGTAACTAAAGCCAAAGGAATAATCCACAAAGCACGAGTAAGCTTGATAGTAGTAGCAATCTTCAAAGCTTCCTCACCATACGCTGCTCCAGCTCCTACCACAGAACTTGTATCATGAATGGCAATAGCTGCCCAAGTTCCAAAATCTTGCTGACTCATACCTAGCCAATGACCTATCACCGGAAAAATAAAGAGGGCTATTGCATTCAGAATAAAAATAGTTCCCAAGGCAACAGACATCTCACTATCTTTCGCTCGTAATACGGGACCTATAGCTGCAATAGCACTCCCACCACAAATGGCAGTTCCCGAACTAATAAGGTAAGAAGTATCTCGCCCTACTTTGAGACATTTACGACCAATGAACCACCCAAGAAGCATTGTACCTAGAACAGAAATAATAGTAAATTCCATACCTTGCCGACCAGAAGCAATAGATGCTTGTAAATTCATACCAAAGCCCAAAGCTACTACAGAGTATTGCAGTAAATACTTAGACACTTTCTTATTAAATTTAGGATGAGCTTGTCCACAAAGCAAAGCATATAAAAGGCCTATAAATAAGGCAACAGGTGGAGTTAACCAAGAGGAATAAGCAGATAACCCGGGAATATAATCAAGAAATAAGAAAAAAAACAAAACGATCACCAATGAAACATAAATCGTTTTATTGTTCGTTTTCAGTGAATGAAGTAATTCAGCCATAATTATTATTGTTTATGTCTGCAAAGGTAAAGAGCTTTCAAGATAAAAACTAATCGTTTCTTTTTATACGCTATAACTTTTCGTTATGACGAGCCGTGAATTGCATAAATACGGAAGAGAGACCTCCCTCCTGCCCTTGCAATTGAACAAAACTAAAAGTACGCAGCAATGGCATATTCTTAATTTCCACAACTTTAAAAAGACCTGCTAGCAATTCGCGCCTAACGGAGCGCACAGAAACAATACCCATGCAATCGGATTTTGCTAAGAAAAGTTTTATGCTTTCTGTACTTCCCAAATATAACAAGACACGCAAAGATGAGAGTTTAAGGCCATGCTTTAACAAAGCTTTTTCAAAGACGTCCAGAGTTCCGGATCCTCTCTCACGAAGTACTAATGGTATTTGTTTTAAATCTTCTGGTAAAATTTCCTCAGCCAACAATAATTTATTATCGGGACGCACTATTGCCACGAGCTCATCCTTTAGAAAATCGGTATATTTCAGATTAGGCAAACGAACAATCCCCTCTACTAAGCCCAAATCAATTCGATGTTCCTGCAATGCCGTTTCTACTTCTCGGGAATTGCCACTCATTAAAGAAAGATGTACTTGCGGAAACTTTTCGATGAAACTTGCTAATAAAGGTGGAAGAACATATTGAGCAATAGTAGTACTGGCACCAAGTCTTAACTCACCAGTATAAGCATTGTGAAGTAGATTCATCTCATACTCCAATTGCTTATAATTTTCAAGAATACGCTCGCTATGTTCTAACATGAGCTTACCGGCAGAAGTTAATGATATCCGCCCCCCTTGTCTGTCAAACAAACGGACCTGATAAGTTGCTTCCAATTCTTGAATATGCTTTGTAATAGCCGGCTGACTAATAAATAGTTCTTGTGAGGCTTTAGTAAAGCTCAGATTCTTAGCAACAGAGAAAAAAACTTTAAGACGAAAATCAGACATATACACTCAGATTTTGCTATCATGACAATTCATCACCTCGTATTCCCAAAGCTTGCATTACAGGATATGCTAACAGTTCCCATCGGTAAGATGCTTCGCTTTGAGGTTCATTCATACGGAAATAAATAATTTCTTTATCTTTAATCTTTCCTATTTCTTTCTCTAAAGAAGCATCAGACGTTTCGTCATGAGAAACTATTATTATTTTCTTCACATCGCTCGAGTCTGCTACAATAGTAAGTAAATCAAGATATAGCTCCTTGCAAGAAACTAGATGCTCAGCAGGAACACCGGCAAACGAAAACTCTCCAAATTGATTAGTGAAAGCCACCCCGTTCAACTCCTCTTTCAAATCAGAAGGATTACAATGAACCAATGTAGAAGACTTTTCATCATAGACCCAAAGCACTTGTATCTCATTTTTTCCTTGTGAGATAGATGAGTCCAAAGCTAAATAGGTGATCAATTGGGCTAAGTCAATATCATGCAACGAACGTCCCAATATACGTTCAAAGTTCTTTTTCAAATCAGCAATTACTAAATTCAGATATGCCGCATCCATCAGCATCACCGTTTCAGCCAGTTGTATTTTTTCTGCCATAAATAATCCATTTACTCTTTAAAGGGATAAAGATACAAAAATCATCTTTATGCAAACAGCACTTTCCATAGTTTCCATAAAATAAAGTAATACTGCTTCATAAGTAATGTACTTTTTGACATATTAAAAGAAGAAAACCCTGACTATTTGTCATAAAAAGAGAATAAGAATATGTAATTTAGTCAGTTTACTTTCAATGGCAAATTCTTTGCCGTTTAGAAATTATTATTAATAGACAAGGAAAAAAGAAAGGAGAACAAAACAATATGAACTTTAACAATTTTACAATTAAATCACAAGAGACGGTACAAGAAGCCGTAAACTTGGCTCAAAGTCATGGACAGCAGGCTATTGAGACAGCTCACTTACTTCGAGCTGTAATGAATAAAGGAGAGAATGTAACCAATTTCATTTTTCAAAAACTAGGAATAAACAATCAACAGATTTCAACAGTTCTTGATAAGCAGATTGATTCTTTTCCTAAAGTTTCAGGAGGAGAGAGTTATTTAAGTAGAGAAAGCAATGACGTTCTTCAGAAGGCAACTCAATATTCGAAAGAAATGGGAGATGAGTTTGTCTCTTTAGAGCATTTACTATTAGCTTTGTTGACGGTAAAAAGTACGACTGCAACAATCCTAAAAGATGCTGGTATGACTGAAAAAGAACTCCGTTCAGCTATCAGTGAATTACGCAAGGGTGAAAGGGTTACTTCACAATCAAGCGAGGATACGTATCAAAGCTTGGATAAATATGCCATAAACCTAAATGAGGCAGCCCGCAACGGTAAATTAGACCCTGTTATCGGGCGTGATGAGGAAATACGACGTGTGTTACAAATACTAAGTCGAAGAACAAAAAACAATCCTATATTAATAGGTGAACCCGGGACTGGTAAAACAGCTATAGTAGAAGGACTAGCTAATCGTATATTAAGAGGAGACGTACCTGAAAACCTAAAAAACAAACAGGTTTATTCTCTCGATATGGGTGCACTCGTAGCAGGAGCTAAGTACAAAGGAGAGTTTGAGGAGAGACTAAAATCAGTCATTAATGAGGTGACCAAGTCTGATGGAAATGTGATCTTGTTTATCGACGAGATCCATACACTTGTAGGTGCCGGAAAAGGTGAAGGAGCCATGGATGCAGCCAATATCCTCAAACCAGCATTAGCACGAGGTGAATTACGTTCAATAGGTGCCACAACATTAGATGAGTATCAAAAATACTTTGAAAAAGACAAAGCACTAGAACGTCGTTTCCAAACGGTACAAGTAAATGAACCGGATACGCTTAGTACCATTTCTATTCTGCGAGGATTAAAGGAACGTTATGAGAATCATCATAAAGTACGTATCAAAGATGATGCAATCATTGCTGCTGTAGAATTGAGCAACCGCTATATCACAGAGCGCTTTTTGCCTGATAAAGCCATTGACCTGATGGATGAAGCTGCTGCAAAATTACGTATGGAAGTTGATTCTGTTCCAGAAGAGCTAGATGAAATCTCACGTAAAATTAAACAATTAGAGATAGAACGTGAAGCTATCAAACGTGAAAAAGATGAAGGCAAGCTAAAAGTTTTAAATAAAGAAATAGCCGAACTAAAAGAACAGGAAAATTCGTTTAAAGCAAAATGGCAAAGCGAAAAGACTTTAGTAAACAAGATTCAGCAAAATAAAATAGAAATTGAGAACCTCAAATTTGAAGCTGACAAAGCAGAACGAGAAGGCGATTATGGTAAAGTAGCTGAGATCAGATATGGCCGATTACAAGCTCTAGAGAAAGAGATTGAGGATATCCAGCAAAAGTTACATACTATGCAAGGAAACAACGCCATGATCAAAGAGGAGGTAGATACCGAAGATATTGCCGATGTTGTTTCTCGTTGGACCGGTATACCCGTGAGCAAAATGTTGCAAAGTGAAAAAGATAAACTTTTACTCTTAGAAGATGAGCTGCATAAAAGGGTAATCGGGCAAGAGGAAGCTATTGAAGCCGTATCAAATGCTGTACGTCGTAGCCGAGCCGGATTACAAGATCCCAAGCGCCCTATCGGATCATTCATTTTTCTAGGTACCACTGGTGTTGGTAAAACGGAGCTGGCCAAAGCCTTAGCAGAATTTCTGTTTGATGACGAAGCAATGATGACTCGTATCGACATGAGTGAATATCAGGAAAAGCATAGTGTTTCAAGGTTAGTTGGAGCACCTCCGGGATATGTAGGATATGATGAAGGCGGACAATTAACAGAAGCAATTCGAAGGAAACCTTATTCTGTTGTATTGTTTGATGAGATAGAGAAAGCTCATCCCGATGTCTTTAACATCTTACTACAAGTGCTTGATGACGGACGTTTAACTGATAATAAAGGACGTATGGTCAATTTTAAGAATACCATTATTATCATGACATCTAATTTGGGAAGCAGCTACATCCAAAGTCAAATGGAAAAATTGAATGACACAAATAAGGATGTGATTGTAGAAGAAACAAAGAAAGAAGTCACTAATATGCTTAAGAAGAGTATTCGTCCTGAATTTCTTAACCGTATAGATGAAACTATCATGTTTTTACCTCTTAACGAAAAAGAGATAAAGCAGATCGTTATACTTCAAGTAAAGGGCATACAGAAAATGCTTGCCAACAATGGAGTAGAATTGCAAATGACTGATGATGCTATACAATTTATAGCACAAGCCGGATATGATCCCGAGTTTGGAGCAAGACCTGTAAAAAGGGCAATACAACATTATCTGCTAAATGATTTATCAAAGCAATTACTGGCTCAGGAAGTAGATCGAAACAAACCTATTATCGTCGATTCTTTTGAAGATAAATTAGTCTTCAGGAATTGAAATAGTAGGAGACTAAAAAATGAAAGCCTCTTCATGCTAAAGATGAAGAGGCTTTTTTTTGTGATCAATACCGTACTACTTTTTAGAATCTATCAAAGATACTTTTCTAAAATCTTTCATTAATTTTTCAATTTCTAATGAAGCTTTACGCGCACGTATTCCTGCAGATTTATTGCCATTTTCCATTTGTGCATTAGCATCTTTGTTAAATTCAGCAATCAAAGCCTCAATCTTTACTAGTAATTCTTTCATAATTCTGTGCTATACTTGTTAATATGAGCGGCAAAAATACATTCTTTCCTGAAATAATTAGATATAATATAGTTTATAAAATCAAAAGAATCACTTAAAAACCCTTTAATGACTGTATATGTCAATTTTTTGACTAGTTTTATCAAGATGAAATAGCTTACCATTTAGAGATTAATTCCATAATCTGATGGCACAAATGATTTTGTTTTGTACATTTGCACATAATATTAATAACAAAATTACATAAATCTGAAAAGATGAGTTTATTTTCTACTTTATTTAAAAGAGGATCCGAAACGACCAAAACGGTGGGTAACGTCGAAGATTTCGTATCGCTGACACGCGTCTATTTTCAGTCGGTAATAGCTGTAAACTTAGGTATTACTAACATCAATTTCATACCGGATGTAGCCAACTTTAAGCGCATGTTCAAAATTGCGACTCAGAATGGAAAACTAGGATTAGCAGAAAAATCACGCGCAAAAAAAATGCTCATGCAAGATTATGGACTAAGTGAAAACTTCTTCAAAGAAATAGACACATCCGTAAAGAAAAGTTGCAAGACACAAAATGATGTGCAATCTTATCTATTCATGTACCAGGGATTCTCAAATGATCTAATGATGCTGATGGGAAATCTGATGCAATGGAAATTCCGTATTCCTTCAATATTCAAAAGTGCCTTGCGCAGTATGACAGAGAAAACAGTACATGACGTATGTACCAAAAAAGTATGGAAAGCTGACGATGTTCACAAAACAGCTGCTACTGTACGTCAATACAAAGAACGCTTAGGATATTCTGAAAAATGGATGACAGAATACGTATACAACATTGTTTTATTGGCTAAGAAAGATCCACAAAATAAAAAAGGAGCGCAGAAAAGCGAAAAATAACAATTCGTCACGCCATCATAATATTATAAGAAAAATGAGGGAATAACTGTTAAGAAATACCTTATAAAAAAGCGAAAAGATAATCTTTTCGCTTTTTTATGCTATATTTATCCGTTATTCTTATTAAAGTATTAAAACAAACAGATTATATGCAACAAAAGAAAATGCTTTCTCTCACTCTTCCTCAGTTAAAACAGTGTTACAAAAAAGAACTTCAGGAGCTCTTTTTTTTGGCCCAAAAAAGCCAAGATATAGAAGAGTTTAGAATGTTGTTACAAAAGTATGTAGCAGGGTTTAAACAGGAGCATAATAGCAAGCAAATTCGAGACCTTATCAATTATGATGGAAAAACCATCACCGAGTTATCCACAGGTAAAGAACTATCCATTCAGACATTATCTCTTCTCCGAGATTTTCTAACTACAGAAATGGATAATGACTCCACACCAACTGACACATTCATCGATTTGTTTTACCTTTTTCGCAAACTGACAGTTTCCAATATTCCTTCTATTTCCACCGAAAAGAATAAAAAACTCATGAGTAGATGGGAAAGTGGACTCAATGAGGAAGTTATGTCTATTCGAAAAAAGAACAAAGAGCGAATGATTCATTACCTGATACATAAAGTCGAACAGCGAAAGGCCTCTCAATCACGCTTTCATTTTGATGAGAGCACCTCTGATGAGAAGAGATATGAACTTGTCAACAATTGGTGGAACAATTATCGTTTTCAACTAAGCATGGCTATAAAGAGTCCCTCCGAACTAAATAAGTTTTTAGGGAATTCATTATCACCCGAAACGATGCAATTATTAAAAGAAGCACGAAAAAAAGGTATGCCATTCTTCGCTACTCCCTATTACCTCTCTCTACTTAACATAGAAGAAGGTTATGATGATGCAAGCATCCGTAGTTATATTCTATATTCTCCTGAGTTGATTCACACCTATGGTAATATCCGGGCATGGGAAAAAGAAGATATTGTAGAAAACGGAAAGCCAAATGCTGCCGGATGGCTTTTACCAAACGGACATAACATACATCGTCGATATCCGGAAGTTGCCATTCTTATCCCTGACACTATGGGAAGGGCCTGTGGCGGACTGTGTGCTTCTTGCCAACGTATGTACGATTTTCAAAGTAAACGACTCAATTTTGAATTCAGTGACCTTTCTCCAAAGGAATCATGGGACAAAAAGCTTCGCCGATTAATGAATTATTTCGAAGAAGATACTCAGCTACGCGATATACTCATTACAGGAGGAGACGCTTTAATGAGTCAAAACAAAACACTCCGGAATATTCTTGACGCTGTCTATCGAATGGCTGTACGCAAACGGAAAGCAAATATAAACCGACCGGAAGGGGAAAAATATGCAGAGCTACAACGTGTACGTTTAGGCTCTAGGCTACTTGCATATCTACCCATGCGCATCGATAATGAGTTAGTAGAAGTACTCAAAGAATTTAAAGAGAAAGCATCATCTGTCGGAGTAAAGCAGTTTATCATACAAACACACTTTCAGAGTCCTTTGGAAGTAACAGTGGAAGCTCGTGATGCTATAAACAAAATATTATCTGCCGGATGGCTTATTACCAACCAGTTAGTCTACACTGTAGCCGCCTCACGTCGAGGGCATACCTCCCGACTAAGACAAGTACTGAATAAACTCGGAGTAATATGCTACTACACATTTTCAGTAAAAGGCTTCAATGAAAACTATGCAGTCTTTACCCCTAATAGCCGCTCTATACAAGAACAGATAGAAGAAAAATCATTCGGAAGTCTCACAACAGAGCAACAAGAAGAACTCTCTTCGTTACTGCATTCAGGTGAAGAAGCTGCTACACAAATTCAGCATTTTTTAAAGAAGCATCATTTACCTTTCTTAGCAACTGACCGCAGTGTGCTCAACCTCCCAGCTATTGGTAAAAGCATGACATTCAGCACCGTAGGAATAACTCCAGAAGGGTGTCGAATTTTAAAATTCGATCATGATGCCACTCGTAAACACAGTCCTATCATTGACCAGATGCATGATGTATATATCACCGAGAATAAATCCATTGCTGCCTACCTGCGACAATTGTCTTCAATGGGAGAAGATCCGGATAACTATGCCACAATATGGAACTATACAGAAGGAACGACAGAATCTCGTTTCAGTCTATACGAGTATCCACCGTTCCAATATTCTGTTACCAATAAAATGAGTAATCTACAAATAGAAAATTAACCCTCTATTTTTTCTTCTTTGATTCGTATCACAGCATTGGCGATTATGGCAGTTAGCCCGCCGGTTGTGATACCCGAAGAGAAGATTCCTTTAATTGCCTGCGGAGCATTAGCTAAAATATCAGGCATCAGCTCAACTCCCAAACCTAAAGATAAACTCACTGCTAGAACCAGCGTCTCTTTACGCCCTATATTTTGAGAAGAAATGATACGTACTCCAGCTGCAGCTACAGTTCCGAACATCAATAATGTTGCTCCGCCAAGTACAGCATCGGGCATCATTGAAAAGACCGTTCCTACTATTGGAAATAAACCTAATAAAACCAACATCACAGCAATATAATAACCCACATATCGACTAGCAACTCCTGTTAGCTGAATAATACCATTATTTTGTGCAAAGATAGAGTTAGGAAATGAGTTAAAAACTCCCGCTAAAAAAGAGTTTACTCCATCAGCAAGCACACCTCCTGACACACGTTTTAAATAAGTATCACCCTCTATAGGAAGCCCAGAGAGCATAGAATTTGCCGTAACATCCCCTGTTGCTTCAATGGCAGTAATCAAATACACTAAACCTATTGCAATAAATGAAGAAATATTAAAGTCCAAACCATATTTAAATGGCATAGGCACATTAAAGCTCATTAATGTATCAGTACTCAAAGAGCTCATATCTACTTTCCCAAAGAAAAGAGCCACTCCATATCCTAAACAGATGCCCAGAACAATAGAACTCATACGCAAGTATTTATTCTTGCAACGATTAAAGAAAAGTACACTAAACAGAACCAAAGAAGCAATGGTCAAATTTTCCCATGATCCGAAAGTTCCATTATCCATAGCTCCATAACCTCCTCCACAAGAAACAATACCCACCTTTATCAAACTCAATCCAATTAGTAAAACCACAACACCGGAAACCAAAGGAGTAATAATAGTGCGCATATATTTAAAAGTTCTACTCACAATCATCTCTATAGGAGATGCCGCCATACAAACGCCAAAGATCAAAGGTAATCCTCCCGCCAGCCCGGTAGTAATGATCGGACCTATAAAAGAGAAGCTCGTACCCTGAATGCAAAGTAAACCAGCTCCCACACCTCCTATTCGTCTACACTGTATAAAAGTAGAAATACCAGAAGCAAACAGAGACATTGAAACCAAAAAGCTTGTTTTCTCTACATCAAGCTTCAAAGCACCCGCTATAATAAGAGGAGGAGTGATAATTGCCACAAAAATAGCAAGTAAATGTTGTAATGCAGCAAATAGTGCATCTTTGAAAGGAGGACGATCTTCTATCCCGTAAATCAAATCGGTTTTCATCCAGTTCCTAGTTTAAAGTCCATTTCAAAGCTAGCGTAGGTATCACATAAAAACCGTCACGCCCGCCAAAATTATTACTCAATTCCACCTCACTACCAAAACTCAAATTAAATTTCTCATCAACCCCCTTAAATTTATTCAAGTTTACCCAGAATTGAGGTTCTGAAAGAAAAATAGTCTTGCCATGTTGAGTTTCTTCACGCCACCAGTCTGCAAAACCGCAAAAGCTAAACTTGCCTTTATTGAAATGAGTATACCAAGTACCCGTAAGTTGAAAGTTATTAGGAGAACTGTGTTTCTGAATATACTTATACATAGCAGTCAACGTAAAACCTTTTGTAAAGGAAGCATTATTATAAGTATAAGTAGGTCCCAATAGATAAGCATTATTATACGAAAATCCTTTAGCCAAACCTCCATTATATTCCACATGAGCAGAAAAAGGACCTTTCCAAAACTTCAATTCTCTAACAATTTCCCAATAAGCTGAAGCAACACCTTCAGAAGTATAATCCATATCCACAAAAAAGAACGTACTTCCCCATTTATCCGGATGAAAATCCTCCACGGTTGAAGTCAACAACGGGCGTCCTTTTAAGTCTTTATTATACAAAGAGCGACCTAAATCGTAGTGCAATTGAATGTTTTGGGCCTCTACAAAGGTGGTTGCCACCAAGAGCACAAGTAAGAAAGTAGTAGTAATTCTTTTCATAAGTAAACGATTATAATAATTGAAGTTGCAAAAATAGTTAATTAATTTAAGATATATAACTTTTTGTAGAAGATAGTAATAGCAAAACATCAATCAGCTATTTTCATATATCAAGTAAAAATGCGATCTTTAACACAAGAAATTAATCAAAAATGAAAATGGTACTCCCTGAAATAGAACATCACCCTCTAAAACCCTTTCTCCCTCAAAATGCCACTATCCTCATGCTTGGTAGTTTTCCTCCGCAAAAGAAGAGATGGTCCATGGATTTTTTCTATCCCAATCTCAACAATGACATGTGGCGCATTATGGGGATTCTATTTTTCAACGATAAAGAAATCTTTCTGAATCAAGACAAAAGATCATTCAACCAAGAAAAAATCATGCGTTTTTTGCAAGAAAAAGGTATTGCTTTATTCGACACAGCCTCATCTATAAGGCGTTTGCAGGACAATGCGTCTGATAAATATTTAGAAGTTGTAGAAACAACAAACATAGAATTTTTGTTAAGAGAGATACCTTTATGCAGAGCAATTGTCACCACAGGACAAAAAGCGACAGATATACTGTCAACGCAGTTAAAAATAGAGCAACCCAAAGTGGGTGATTTTAAAGAATTGTTATATAACGATCACCCTCTTCGAATCTATAGAATGCCGTCCTCGTCACGTGCCTATCCGCTCTCTTTAGAAAAGAAAGCATCTGCCTATCGAATGATGTTTCAAGAGTTATTAATGATAAAATAAAAAATTATGAAACCTATTTTTATACACTACCCTGCCTGCAGCACTTGCCAAAAAGCAAAAAAATGGTTAATAGAAAACGGAATAGATTTTCAAGCTCGATTAATAGTCGAAGAAAACCCCACTAAAGACGAATTAAAGCTATGGGTACAGCGAAGTGGATTACCTCTTAAAAAGTTTTTCAATACAAGTGGTCTGGTATACAAAGAGTTAAAGCTCAAAGACAAGCTAGATTCTCTAAGCGAAGAAGAACAGTACCAATTACTTGCCAGCAATGGGAAGTTAGTAAAACGTCCACTATTAATAAGCGATTCCGTTGTGCTGGTTGGTTTCAAGCCTGAGCAATGGAAAGAAGCAAAAATAATAGAAAAATAAAAATATTTTTATTGCTATTATGTTGATTTACAGTCATAAAGGTAACAAGTATCAACATGAAGTAAAAACATTCTTTCAGGTGCCCTTGCAAATTCCATGGAATCTACTACCTTTGCATCCGCAAATACGGGAGTAGCTCAGTTGGTAGAGCACCGGTCTCCAAAACCGGGTGTCGGGAGTTCGAGCCTCTCCTCCCGTGCTAAAGAGGGCTGCAATTGATATTAATTGCAGTCCTCTTTCTTTTTATTGAACTCCCTTGTGCAAAACATTGAAAAATTCAGAAAGCCCCATTCTTGCATCTGCAAGCTTATCTTCCCAATGAGCCACCGAATTTTGACCAATTACATCCGTTACATATTTAACCGAGATAAAGGGAACTTCTTTGTCTCTGCAAACAAAAGCTTGAGCAAAAGCTTCCATATCTACCGCATCACCATCCACATCAACCAGTTCAGTAAGAAAGCTATCCCCGGTATTACAAGTTGCAGTATTGCCCCATGCAGCGCAAAAATCTTTTTGAGTTAATAGTTCAGACGAATCGATTTCACACTCTAAACCCAAATCTTTTATTTTCTGCATATCACGATCCACAAATTTACGACAAACAAGGATGTCTCCTACCTGATGCTTAATTGTACCCGCCGTTCCAAAATTAAGTACTAAATCAGGCTGTACCTGGTTGATAGCATCTGCCAATCTAAAAGCAGACTTCACCTTACCAATTCCCGTTCGAAGATAATACAATTCCGCATCCGGCCAATTGATCTCTACCAGTTCCTCCTTCACCGCAAATGTGACTAAAACTTTCAACATAATTCTCCGTTATTTTAAATTAATATAAGTCTTCAGCGCCTCCACATATTCTTCAAAAGCATCAATACCCGCTGAAGTAATCTTGCAGGTTGTGCAAGGCATTTTTCCTTTGAAAGATTTTGTGACTTCCACATAGCCGGCATTATTTAGCTTATCAATCTGTATACTCAGATTACCGGCTGTAGCACCAGTCTGCTGGCGAATATAAACAAAATCAGCTTCTTCTACAGAAATTAGCAAAGAAATAATGCCCAAACGGAGTTCAGAGTGGAGTAGCGGATTTAATTCCTTAAACATATCTCTTCCCTCCTAATTTCTTTTCTTGCTAACAATATTTAGAATATGTCCCGGAATCACCATCATCAAAACAAAAGCCGCTGCAAAAACTAAGATAGCATCACTCCCTTTCACAATTAAGCATAATAACGATAGTCCCATGCCTAGAAACCCTGACAGCACAATCGGTTTAAAGCGAATAATAAGTCCGGTTATTGCCGTTGCGACTCCCATTGTTAACAAAACAATAAACAAGATTGGAATGCAATAAAAGAATGTCATCACTGACACCAAAAAAGCCATAATGCCAAAAACCATCCATACATGCCCTATCACGCGATCCACAAAAGTTGTTACGCGAGGCGCTTCTTTCTTTTTATTAGCATTGAATATTAACCATGCGATACCAGCAAACACAGGTATGCCAAACCAAAGCCAATTCCAATGATAATCCTGTGTCGTAGTAAGCATATACCATACTAACAAAGCTATAACAACAGTGGTATAACCCCAAATGAGAAAAGGTACACCATTATTGTCTTCCATTCTATTACGCGTATTACGAATCATTTGAGAAATGAGTTCCAAACTCTCTTTCTCAGTAAGTTTTTTATCTTCCATCTTTATTCTATTTTAAATTATTTCTCACTATAACAAATCGAAACGATCATAACTGCCGCCCAAATAGCGAGCACGTCCAGAGTAAAAGTTTCCATTATTTTTATTCTTGAGTAAGTCTATACTCCAAATAGTGCGACATCAAGTTAAGCACTAAACCAATGCCCCACCCTGCTATAATCCACAGCACCCACCAATAATGTGGACTAGTTAACCAATTAACCACAAACAAAAAGAGATTTACTACAATATATTTCACTACAGACATAGTAGCATAAAGAGAAAATCGAGTTGTCTTTTTTCCATCTGTAAATTTCATCTTTATTCTTTTTTTTAATTAAACCTGACTTCATTTACGCAACACATAAATAAGCACTTTGCAACACTCTAAAATAAATCATTACTAATTTCACGCGCTAGCTTATCATTATGTAAAGCACGATCAGCAGTAAAACAGATTCGAATCTGCGACAAATATAACTAGTTTATTTTATAAACCAAATTATAAAATAAATTACTTTTCAATTTATATAAAAAAACGTTTATCAAATAATTATTGCCCTTTTACAGAACTATTTTAAGCAAAATCTATTAATTTCAGACAAAAAGCTTTTGTAATATCCGAGTTAATTGTATTTTTGTGTACAATTTTGGTATAGAATGACAGAAGAAGAAAAAAAGTTATTATCTACCTTTGAAGCAAGACTCAGGCATTTGATATACTTGCATGATGAGCTAAAGCATGAAAATGCAGCATTAAAACAACTTCTTAACGAAAAAAAAGAAGAAATAGCAAAGGTACAAGCCAACTATATGATATTGGAAGCCAACTATACTAATTTAAAAACAGCGACGACAATCAGCGTTAGTGGTAGTGATGTAAGAGAGACGAAACTACGATTGTCTAAACTAGTGCGTGAAGTCGATAAATGCATTGCTTTATTAAATGAATAATAAAAAAGTAGATGTATGAACGATAAAATAAAGATAAACCTGCAAATAGCAGATTCAAACTACCCTCTACAAATTGATCGTGAAGAGGAAGAAGTAGTAAGAGAAGCAGCAAAGCAGGTAAATATCAGGCTCAATGCGTACCGGACTCATTACAAAAATCTTAATCCGGAAAAAATTATAGCCATGGTGGCCTATGAATTTTCATTGGAGAACATAAAACAAAGACAACGTAATGATACGAAACCGTATACGGAAAAGATAGAAGAACTGACGGAATTACTGGAAGAATATTTCAGAAAAGACTAAAAGAACGACTATCCGGCGATAAAAGAGATACACGCACTAATTGGAATGTACGCATATTCCGTGCATTGCAAATGGTGCGTTTTTATTTATATATTAAATTAATTGAAATGATAGTAACAATAGTAGCATCCATTGCATGCTTCATTGTAGGAGGCTCTCTTTCGTATATATTCTTCAAATATGCTTTGAAAAATAAATACGACAACATTCTAAAAGAAGCTGAAACAGAAGCAGAAGTTATTAAGAAGAATAAATTGTTGGAGGTTAAGGAAAAATTCCTTAACAAGAAAGCCGATTTGGAAAAAGAGGTCTCAATACGCAATCAAAAAATACAGCAGGCGGAGAATAGGCTAAAACAACGTGAAATGGTAATCAGCCAACGCCAAGAGGAAATTCAACGCAAGAAAGCTGAAGCTGAAGCTGTAAAAGAGAATTTGGAAGCACAATTGGGTATTGTTGATAAGAAAAAAGAAGAACTGGAGAAGTTACAACATAAAGAAATTGAAAAATTAGAAACAATCTCCGGTTTATCTGCCGATGAAGCTAAAGAAAGATTGATTGAATCACTAAAAGAAGAGTCTAAAACTCAAGCTCAATCATACATAAATGATATTATGGATGATGCTAAGATGACTGCCAACAAAGAGGCTAAACGCATCGTGATACAATCTATCCAACGTGTAGCTACTGAAACAGCTATTGAAAACTCAGTAACTGTGTTCCACATAGAATCAGATGAAATTAAGGGACGTATTATCGGACGTGAAGGACGAAATATTCGCGCACTTGAAGCAGCAACAGGAGTTGAGATCATAGTTGATGATACTCCTGAAGCAATCGTACTGTCAGCTTTTGATCCTGTACGTAGAGAAATAGCTCGTCTTGCACTTCATCAATTAGTTACTGACGGACGTATACATCCTGCTCGTATCGAAGAAGTTGTTTCTAAAGTCAAAAAACAAATAGAAGAAGAAATAATAGAAACCGGTAAACGTACGACTATTGATTTAGGTATTCATGGATTACATCCTGAACTGATTCGTATTGTCGGCAAAATGAAATATCGCTCATCCTACGGGCAGAACCTGCTACAACATGCTCGTGAAACAGCAAATCTTTGTGCCGTAATGGCATCTGAGCTTGGGCTTAATCCTAAGAAAGCTAAACGTGCCGGCTTGCTTCACGATATTGGTAAAGTACCCGATGAAGAGCCAGAATTGCCACACGCACTCCTTGGTATGAAACTTGCAGAAAAATTCAAAGAGAAACCAGATATTTGCAATGCTATTGGTGCCCACCATGACGAGATAGAGATGACTAGCCTCATGGCACCAATCGTTCAGGTTTGTGATGCCATTTCAGGAGCACGCCCAGGAGCACGCCGTGAAATTGTAGAAGCATACATCAAACGTTTGAATGACTTGGAACAATTAGCGATGTCATATCCCGGTGTAACCAAAACTTATGCTATACAAGCGGGTCGTGAACTTCGTGTTATTGTCGGAGCAGATAAGATAGACGATAAGAATACAGAAAACTTATCAACTGAAATAGCAAAGAAAATTCAAGATGAGATGACATATCCGGGACAGGTAAAAATAACTGTTATCCGCGAAACACGTGCTGTCAGCTTTGCTAAATAGAAAATAGATAAAAAAAGAAAATTATTTTATAAGGGCTGCCTAATTATTCATCAGGTAGCCCTTTTTCATACTCTAAGCTATTCCCTTTTAAAAGAACATGCTTCATTGTAATATCTTTGTAATAATAGAGGTATTTATCTCTCATAAATAAAAAAAGTGAGTCATTTTATATAATTTATATGTTATAAAACATATTATTCCAAAAAAGTCCTTATCTTTGCAGTGAAAATAAAAGGATAACAAAAACAGCGCTTCAAAACGTGAAGGGCAAAAAAATGAAGATTATGAAAAAGAATTCAAATGAAATTATGATGTTGCAGTATCGTATTAAAAGATACCAAGCAATGGGAAATGGAATTATGTGCCAATTGCTAAATGGCAAATTACACAAGTTGCAAGAAAGCAAGTAAAATGGAAAAGACTGCCTGAGAGCAGTTTTAAAAAGAAACAAGAAAAACAAAATATAGAATCAGAAGGCGAGGAACTTTTATAAAAGTATCCTCGCCTTCTCTTTTTTTATAATGGCCTCACATATTCGCCGTTGGTTCTATATAAAGGATATGCTGCCTGCAAGATTTTATTCTTGAGTAACTGCGGATAGTCAGGATGATCATTAAGGAAAGTTTTAACGAGCCGATAAGCCTCAACACTGCGATGTTCTCTAAGCAAAGCGTAAACCCAGCCTCGAGGAAAAAAAATATCTCCCGTACGCTGTATTTCTTCTAGAAGATCCAAAGCCGGACGAATATATTTCACGGAACTCTCTTCACGACTACGGTGATTTAAAAAAGCCAAGACCGTCTGAGTCCAAGGTTCTATTCTACGATTTTCGGGTTTAGAGAGTGAATAAAAGATAGAATCTCTTTTAAAAGTATTTGGTGTAAGAGAAGGAATAATAAAATCAAATTCCTTCAATCGATCCGGATTACTTATTCTGGCACGCTGTGTAGTAGCAATTTCATCATACCTCTCCGGCATCCTTAAACAAAGTTCATAAGCAAGTGAGGTGTAATCACGTTCACTCAGTAGTTTATCAGATTGATCTTTCCATACTTTGCAGAGTTTGTCTATGACAGCAGGTGAATCAGCCACAGACCTAACTAAACGCTTTAATTGGATACGACAGGGCAATAAGGGATGGCTTTCACTCAATGCAAACAAACGCTCTTCCACAGCACTCCTTTCACTCCCTTGAAGTTGAACAACAGAATTAGCCAAATATGCAACGATGGAAGAAGCAACTAAATCATTCGTCTCATGTGCTAATCCATCCATTAGTGAATGTACAAATTCACTATCCGTCATACGAAAACAAAGTAAATTTTCATAGAGAGTCATTAGATAAGATTGACGAGCCAATGCTTCCTTCTCATCGGCCCAGTGAGCCAAAAGATACTTTGCAGTAGATTCATCCAAAAGAAAACGTCCGTAACCCTCTCCATCACAATTAGGCAATACCCGTTTAGGACTAAAAGAGAGAGGTACAAAGGCCTCCTTTTTATTCAAATCAACACGAACAATCGTATCTTTCAGTCCAAAAGCCCTAACCAAAAAGTGTTGTGGCCAAACCAATCCTCGTTTCCATGGATCCTCCTGCCTAATCTTAAGACCACCCTTAGCCGCAATTACGGAAATATCAGGCATTCCTTTCTGCTTAACCCAAACGCTACTAAAAGCTGTTAAATCAGCAGATGTCTTGCTATCCAAAATATGAATCAGATCATCCCAAGTAGCATTAGCATAAGCATATTTTTTAAGATACTCACGAATTCCGCTACGAAAAGCCTTCCAGCCCATTAAGTCAACCAGTTTCTCCATCATCACAGGAGCTTTATCATAAATAATATTACCATAAATCAATCCTGCATGATTTAAATTATCAAGCGGTTGTTGAATAGCAGTCGTGCCTAATGTCCTGTCCTCAGACAAAGCAGCAGCATTAAACGTTTTGAGGTTATTTAAGCGATAGTTTACATTTGGAAAAAGAGGTCTTGATATGACAGAAGCAAAATAATTTGCAAAAACCTCTTTAGTCCAGACATCATTGAACCAATCCATGGTAACCAAATCTCCAAACCACATATGAGAAGTTTCATGAGCAATCAACAAGGTACGATCCAGTTCTTCATCAGGAGTAGCATGCTCATTCAAAAAAATGCGTCGATCATTATAGAAAGTAGCACCGGTATGCTCCATGCCACCAAATTGAAAGCCCGGAAGAATGACAAAATCATATTTAGAAAACGGATAAGGGATGCCCGTAAAAGACTCTTGCCATTTCAACGCATGAAATATTTGTGAAAAGACGGTATCAAGCTGAGCGATCTTCTTTTTATCTGTCTCACGATAATAAGCCGTGATAGTCTTTCCATCCTTTGTTACTTCAGCTTGTTTAAATTCTCCCGCAGCAAACGCAAAAAGATACGTACTTAAAGGTTTAGTAGAAGCAAATCGCAAATATTTCTTATCTCCTGTTTTTATTTCTTTTACGACAGCAGAATTAGAAACAGCACTCCACAGAGCAGGGAGCTGTAATTCCAGCGAGAATATAGCTTTCAAATTAGGCTGATCGAAACAAGGAAAGAGCGTGCGAGCCCTGTCGGGTACTAACAGCGTATATAAAAAATCAGTGTTCCTATTCAATGATTGATTGCCTGCAGTAAAAGCAATATCAAGTACATTCTCCCCTCTAAGCGCATACTTCTGATCCACAAGAATATGCTCATCCTCCATACGAAAAGGTATCTGTTTCCCGTTGAGCAACAAAGAATGAACTTTATCAGCCTTCTCTCTAAAATCAAGAATTAACGGAATCCTGTCAGACAATTCAAAGCGTATCACAACCTTTCCAGTAACAACTTTATTCTTTTCACTAGGAATATCGAAATTGAGCTTATATTCTAATTTATGAATATTTTTTTTTCGAAAATCGGCCAATTTCCTAGAAACTCCAAGATCTGCTTCTATATGATTTATATTAGCACTATATCCCAACAAAGGGAAAAACATTAACACAAGGAATATAAATTTATTCATTTTCATAAAAAAACGATTTTGAAACAAAGCAAAAATATATAATCTATTTACAAACACTTCAATCAAACCTCTTCTCTCACCAAACAAGCAACAGAATAGATTTTGTATCTAAACACCCAGCAGGTTCTCTCTAATCTCCCCAATCACTAAACTCAAAGCTCAATTGTTCCCATTCTTCTCTAACATCTACCTCCTGTTTGGGGTTAGAAACGGAAAGACCTATCAAACGGATAGGATGCTCCTGATATTCCACCTCCTCTAATAACTTTTTAGCCAGAGGGAGAACATCATCCAGTAAACTTAGCTCATGGGGTTGAGTAGAGCTTCGGGTTATTTGATTAAAATCATGAAACTTAATTTTCAAAGTTAGCGTATTGCCCTTGAAATCAGCCTTGGCTAAACGCTCCACCAGTTCTTTAGCCACATGGTATAACTCGATAATAACCGACGATCGTAAAGAGATATCCTTTTCCAACGTACGTTCACAACCTACTGACTTCCGGATGCGAACTGCTTCAACGGGGCGAAGATCAATCCCTCTCGAAAATTCATAATACAATAATCCCGCTTTACCAAAATGCCGCGTTAGCATCTCCAGAGAAGAAGATCGAAGTTGTTCACCATTATGAATAGCCAAAGAATGCATTTTCTTTGCAGTAACAGGTCCCACTCCCCAAAAAGATTCAATGGGCAACTGAGAGATAAACCGCATAGCTTGTTGCGGATGAATAGTACAAAGGCCATCCGGTTTACGATAATCAGAAGCAATCTTCGCCAAAAATTTATTGTAAGAGACACCCGCCGAAGCGACCAACTGTAATTTCTCTCGTATACTCTTCTTTATTTCCAGAGCAATATCAACAGCAAGAGGAATTCCTTGCTTATTCTCTGTCACATCCAGAAAAGCCTCATCTAGAGAGAGAGGTTCTACCAAATCAGTATATTCATGAAAAATCTCATGAATCTTTCTAGATACAGCTTTATAAACTCCCATCCTTCCACGCACAAAAATTAATTGCGGACAAAGACGTTTAGCTTTCTGAGATGACATAGCCGAACGAACTCCATACCTCCGAGCTTCATAACTTGCAGCAGCAACCACACCACGCTCTCCCGAATATCCAACCGCCACTGGTTTACCTCGTAATTCAGGATTATCCCTCTGCTCTACAGAAGCAAAGAAAGCATCCATATCAATATGTATAATCTTACGTTCAAGCATATATGAGAGTTCAAAAATAAGTAAAAAAAGAATGGGCTCCGCATCCAAAGATAAAAATAGCCTTAAGCGCATCAAGAAAATATCTTCCTATGGAAACTTTTATAAATACTTTTGCGTTCTTTATATTCCTAAAACTAAGTATAAACAATATATAGATTTTTAAAATATGGATTTCTTTGATAAAAAAGCACAGCTATGGGACAGCGATCCAATCCATTGGGAACGTTCGGAAGCTATCGCCAAAAAACTAATACAAACCCTCCCGCTCACACCAGACATGAAAGCAATGGAATATGGAGCCGGCACAGGTATATTAAGTTTTCTCCTGTCTGACCAATTTGCAGAGATAACCCTCATGGACAGTTCTCTCGAAATGGTAAAGCTTGCACAAGAGAAAATACAAAAAAATGAATCAACAAATCTTTCCGCCCTACTCTTCGATCTAGAGAAAGAGGATTATCAAGAGAAAGACTTCAACTGCATTTTCACACAAATGGTAATGCATCACGTACACGATTTGGAAAGTGTATTCAAAAGATTTAATACCTCATTAAAACCAAATGGCTATTTAGCAATAGCCGACCTGTATATAGAAGATGGCTCATTTCATGGAGAAGGCTTTGACGGACACAATGGATTTGATCCAGCCGAACTCAAACAAATGCTTGGAAAAGTTGGATTCACAGAGATTAACTACGAGCCCTGCTTTATAGTAAAAAGAACAAAAGAGGATAAAATTCGAGAATATCCTGTATTCTTACTTACTGCGCACAAAGTGCAATAACAGTATTTACAAGAACGGTTACCCCAATAACCATCATGATCAGATTGGAGTGCCATTTGGAGTAGACAGGGCTCTCTGAACTATCTGTAGATAGAGAGAAAAGACTGATTCGCAAATATTTAAATAAACAATATACCAGAAAACCAAGAAGAGAGCCCAGTATCATTCCGCCAATCACATCAGTAATAAAATGAACCCCCAAATAAATACGGGAGTAGCAAGTAATCAGTGCCCAAGAAAGCAAAACAACAGTAAATAATAAACGACGATAAACAAGTGATAAAAACATAACGACCCCAAAGCCATTGGCCGCATGAGCTGAAATAAATCCGTAGCGGCCCCCTCTATAATTATCAACAGTTAGCACCTGTGTCATAAAGTCAGGATGGTGCGTAGGGCGAAGTCTGCAAAAAAAAGGTTTAATAATCCCTGCCGCCGCCTGATCACAAAGACAAATCAATAATGCAAAACAAACAATAAATAGAAGTCCCTTCTGCCATTTCGTTTTATAGAAAGCAAGCACAAGAAAAGCAACGCAAAGAGGAATCCAAAGAATTTTCCCTGAATAAAGCATCATAAAATGGTCCCAAAATGCAGTATGATGCTTATTAAGAAAAATAAAAGAGGTGCGTTCATAAGGCAGCATGCGCTCAACAAAAGTACTCAAAAGAAGCAAGTTCATTTCATTTTAGTGTTTTGATTTAGTATTCACAGTGTCTTTACATGATTTTTATTAGAAAATATTCCTAACTCATTCCTTATCTTTGAGCGCAAATATATGTATTTAATGGAAAAAGTAGTCTAAATTTCTCAAAAAATGTTCAAAACAGCATAAAAAAAACAGCGAACCTCTTTAATATATGACAAATCTGTAAATTTCACCATCCTCACATATTATTCATTTTGCCATTCCTGCACTTAATAATTAACTCTTTATGAAAACTACCAACCATATAAACATCCATTCCTTAAATTGTAGTATGATTTTATCCATT
The DNA here is from genome assembly GCF_963677685.1 of uncultured Bacteroides sp. NCBI lineage: Bacteria > Pseudomonadati > Bacteroidota > Bacteroidia > Bacteroidales > Bacteroidaceae > Bacteroides > uncultured Bacteroides sp. The sequence continues at coordinate 969,275 of NZ_OY782186.1, read as the reverse complement.
ATTCAAAAATCAGACTAAAAGATGATAGATAATCTTCCCTCTATTAGTTTATCTAAATCTTATAACTTAAATTTGTATGAGCAATGAGATCTTTTCGCCTTAGAATAAAATAAGATATGAAAAAATATATTGAAAAATTAAATATACTTTCTCAGAAAGAATTGAATCAAATAGATGATAAATTGCATCAACTCTCAGTTGAAAAAGGGACAATCTTACTTGAGGAAGGTTCAGTCTCTGATAAATTATTTATAGTTAAATCGGGGACCTTATGCAATCTTTATGAAGATGCTGATGCTGAGGAACGTATCAACTGTATGGCTTTTAATGGAGAATTTTCTTGTTCTTTTTCAAGTTTCATGAGTGGCAATCCAGCACATGAATCTATAATTGCTTTACTAGACTCTGAACTGGAGTATATAAACCAAAAGGATTTAGAGACACTTTTCGACAGTAGCATGTCTTGGCAAAAAGTAGGACGCAAGTTTATCGAATTACATTATATTTTAATGGAAGAGCATTTCACAAACTTTCAACAAAAGAATGGCGCTACTCGTTACGAATTTCTTCTCCGAAACTACCCACAACAAGTTAGAGCAATCCCTCAAAAATACATAGCATCATATCTAGGCATATCTACAAGACAGCTAACTCGCCTACGTAAATCTATCTTTTAGACATTTGTCTAAGGCTTTATTTCCCATAAGCATCTAATTTTGCAAATAAAAAGGAAATGAAGAATATATTATTAATCGGTGGCACCGGAGTTTTGGGAAGTGGCATCAGCCGCATCTTAAAAAAAAGAAATAATGAGATCAACATCTTGCTAGGGAGTAGAAACCCTAGCACAGAGAATCAAATAGAGGTAGATGTGAATCGTCCTAATACCTTTCAAAATATGATCAATCACAAAGTTGATTTGGTTGTAATGTGTACTACTGACCCTCTAGATACTGTTTTGTCTTTTTGTATCAATCAAGAAATCGACTATTTAGATGTCACTAAACCTAGTCCTCAGCTAACAAAAACATATCAGAATTTCACAAACACTCCTATCAATTCTCGCATCGTACTTGCTTCGGCATGGATGGGTGGAGCAATACCTTCTTTAATAAAGGATGCTTGTCATTCTGATGAGATTATTGACGTAAAAATATTTATTTACTATTCATTAGAGGATAGATCTGGAAAAAGTGCAGCTGATTTTATGGCTGAGAATGTTTCTACTTCTTTCTCTATTTACACTAATAGCACAACCCAAAAAGTCAGACATTTTGAAGGAGCAGAGAAGCATAACTTCTCATTCATAAAGAATACAAGTCTAAAAACAACTTATTTTGATATTCCTGATTTATTTATTCTACATAAAGTCGAAAACATTAAAAATATTGTAGCCAAAGTAGCATATAGTTCTAATGCGACCAATAACATTCTTGCTTTATTGCAAAAGCTCAATATTTTCAGATTACTCTCTTTATCTACACGAAAGAAGCTTTTCCAATCTCAAGGGAAAGGTGATATAACCGGATTTGAAATCTACATCAAAAAGAAAGACAATATCCAACAGAAAGTAAGCCTAGTTCATCAAGACGGGCAATCTGAGTTAACAGCATATTCCACATGTTTGAATATTGAACAACTGTTGAATAAGCAAATTGACAATGGTTTTTACTTTAGTCACCAACTATATCGAAAAGGTGAATATACCACCAAGTTAAAAACAAATAATAAAATTAGTATCAAATAAAGATGAAAAAAATATTAGTAATAGATGCGCACCCAAACGAAAATAGTTTGTGCTACTCACTAGCAGAATCATATAGTAAAGGAGCAAGGGATAAGGGCTATGAAGTTAAAAAATTACGATTGGCAGACTTACAATTCAACCCCAATTTGCGATATGGCTATCAAAAACGAACAGACTTGGAACCAGACTTATTAGAGGCTCTAAAATTACTGAAGTGGGCAGACCATTTAGTTTGGGTTCACCCTGTTTGGTGGTCCGCTTTGCCAGCCATCGCTAAAGGATTTATTGATAGACTATTTCTTCCTAGGTTGACCTATGAAACGATCCCTAATTCTACACGAGTAAAAGGTTTGCTATCAGGAAAGAGTGCTGAAATAATAGCGACACTCGACCAGCCGGGATGGTTCTACAAGCTATATTTTAAAGCTCCAAGTGAGAATCAATTAAAACAGAGTTTAAAGCTTTGCGGCATTAAAACAAAAAGAGTAAAGTATATTGGCCCAGTAAAAAACTCAACTGATGCACAGCGTAAGAAATGGTTGAAAGAGGTGGAAAAATTAGGACGCATGTAAAGATCTTAATAAAAACAGAGGTTTCTTTTAAACACAAAAAGACAGAATAATTTACAGACTGCAATCTTCTGGCAGTTGAACGTCAAATTCAGCCAAGTGTCCCCCTTTTAGCTTCTTAGCGTTAGGGGGACACTCTTATGTAAAACAATCTGTAGCAAGTATCTATTTTAGCGATTGTATTAATCAATTAAGGAGTTAGTTTCTTGATTTATAAGTTCTTTATCGTTGCAAAGGCATTTTCTTCTCAAAATTCGTTTCTATTTAAGAGAAATAAATCTTGAAAAGCGTAAAAAAACATTCAAAACGAATTTATAAAATAAAAGATTGTTCATGTTTATAATTTTTTCATTAAATTGCGCTGAAAATTCGAACAAAAGCCTTTCAAATATGCAGATAGGAATATTATTCATCAATAAATCATACTAAAATGCTAACAACTAAGAAATTAACACCCGCTGAAAAAACATTGGATATTATATCCAAACTAGTATTAGTATTAGGAACTATCACTTCCATTTACATCCCCCTCTCCTTCGCATGGATTACGAAAGATGTAAACCCGTATTCATATTCAACACAAGTGAGTAGTTTTGACTGGTATGCTATACTTGTCTTCATATATTGTATTATAGGTACACTTACTATATGGGCTATATTGTCAATACTCGTACAAATATCAGTTAATAGCCGGAAAGAAGAAGTTATTCCCTATTCTTGGAAAAAAGATTTTGCAGTAGCTATAGCCTTAGAACAAACTGCTAAAGCAAAAGAGATCTTATACCGTGAAATATTCCAATCGGAAGAATATAAGAATGTACTCTCAAAGGGAGACGATGCATATAATAAAAAATGCATAGACCACCTAAACGAGACTTACGCATTTTATCTAAAACAGATTGGCGAAGAGTCTTTCAAATATACAGAGGCAAACACATTGTTCAGCGTATTTAAATAAATCATGCTACCTTGATGCAATACATGATACCCTAAGCCTAGCTCTGCAACTAGAGTTTTTCATCACATCATATAGGTCACATAAGATTTAATATATTGATATATCTATATTTTATCCCAAAATTTGCATATTATTATATATATATCTATATTTGTATAAAACAGGATCAATATGTATAGCGAGTTATATGAACAGTCAGGAAGTGAACTAATCCAGCAATTAGGGAAGCGTTACAGCGACTATCGCAAACGAATGGGATATACGCAAAAGGAGGTTTCGATAAAATCCGGACTTAGCGTTTTCACAATCAGTTCTTTCGAAAATGGATCTTCTACCGGAATAACGGTTGCCTCATTTATTAAGTTATTACGTGCCATCGACAGTTTAGATGAAATCGAAAAGCTACTACCTGAACTACCGAAAAGCCCTCGCTTATTATTTAAAAAGCAACAAAAACAGAAATAGTGATGGAAGAAAATGTTGTAATGGTAAAACTATGGGGAATGTCTGTAGGCTATCTTTCATGGGATAAGAAAAACAATTGGGCTATTTTTGAATATGAACCGGATTTTCTGGATAAAGGCTTGAATATTGCTCCGCTCACTATGCCGATAAATGCGCCTCGAAGTCTAAAACATATGCCTTGGTTGGGAGACAAAGAAAAGCTCTATATGGGACTTCCTCCAGCTTTTGCCGATTCTCTGCCTGATAAGTGGGGAGATTCGTTGTTTAGTGCTTGGTTGAGAGATAATCATATTTCAACCAAAAAGATTACTCCGGTAGATCATCTTTCTTTTATCGGAAGTCGTGCTATGGGCGCATTTGAATATGAACCCGCCCAATCATTGGGAAACAATTCCACTTTCTCGGTAGACACAGAAAAGCTATACGCTTTTGCAAAACAAGTACTAAACGAACGAGAAAGTACGGTATTAAATGCTGAGAATTCTATTTTATGGCAGGACTTGATTAAAATTAGTTCTTCCCCCGGAGGAAAACGCCCCAAAGCAATTGTGGCTATAAACGAAACAACAGGAGAAGTCGTTTCCGGTCAGGGAGATGTTCCCGAAGGCTTTGAACATTATATTTTGAAATACGATGATAATTCAGTTTATCCACTTGCAAAGTTAGAATATGTTTATTATCAAATGGCTTCAGAATGCGGCATAAAAATGATGCCATCCAAATTGCAGTCGTATGGAAATGTGACCCATTTTTTGACACGCAGGTTCGATCGTATTGGAAACAAAAAGATTCATACGCAAACATTTGCAGCGATATCTCCCGGAGGAAACAGCTATGAAGAATTATTTGCAGTTATCCGCAAATTAAATTTGCCTTACGAAGATAACAAGCAACAATATTTGCAATTAGTGTTCAATGTGCTGTCTCGAAATATTGACGATCATAACAAGAACTTTAGTTTTTGTATGACACCGGAAGGCGTTTGGCGTTTATCTTCGGCTTATGATTTGACATATAGTGTAGATACATCTACTCCAATTTATATGAACCAGCATTCAATGAGTATAAATGGTAAAACAGAAGAAATCACCTACAAAGATCTAGAAAAAGTCGCTCAAGATAATGACATTCAGGATTATAATTCATTAATTGAAAAAGTAGATACAGCAATTCATCACTTCAAGCATTTTGCCTCGGAACTGGAAATTGATAAGAAGTTAATTGAAACTATTGAAGCAAATTTTGTAAAACTGTGAATAAGAAGATTACTTTCTTTTCAATAATTTTGCCCCATTGATTTTAATTAAGGGGAGAGTATAAAATTGGGGCGTCCATTTTCCTTTATTGTTAACGTATTTAACGCCACCTCCCAAACCGAAAACATCAGAGAACTTGATAAGCACTTCACCTCCAAAACAATTTTGAGGAACAATAAGAGAAGTTGCATAAGGATCATCTAGGCCATTATAAGCATATTGACCGAAAGTCCGCACAATAAGCCAATCGGTCACTTCATAGCTTAACATTAAATTGGCTCCGACAGCCAACTTGCGATTATGGTCCGTCGGACCAAAATAATAACTAGAGAGAAAGGGACTGCCAGTGAGAGTCAATTTATCAGTTATATGCCAATTGGTTCCAAAACCAACAGAAGTATTGCCTTCAAATCCAAAATTAGAATCATTTGATGTAGAAAAAACGACGAGGCTATTTAACTTGTTTACGCGAAATTTACCGTAGTTTGGTTTTTCAATGTCGTAATAAGACTTCGGTTTCGGCAAAGAATTCTCCAACTGAAAAGTCTTAGGAAATGGGATAGATTCCATTTCGGGCTTCTTTATATCAGGCAGGTCAAGATTGAAAGGTATACTTCCGTTACTTTCCTGCGCAATTGTATTCAGACTACACAAGAATAACAGAAATGTTATAATCAGTATAAGTCTACTTGCAAACTTAATTTTTCCGCAGCATTCCATGTCCGACATTTTTTATATAAAAGTAGTATTTTTGTTGTAAATAATCCACTTTCTTGAGTTTTTTATTGAACGACTCTTTAATGGATTCCCTTTTAAGGCTATAACGGTATATGCACATGTTATCTGGCTCAAGCTCCAACCTTTGATTTAGACAAAACTCTCCAATCCTACAGATCATGTTTTTCTTTAAAACTTACTTTTGTTCACATCCCCCTCTAATTAAGGATGTAAAGCTATTAAAAAATGATCCATATCTATAGCGAAAAAAAATGATGGGACTTATGCAGATATACGAATGATATTAAAAATAAGCGATATTGAATAGTGCAATGCGACTTGTTATTTCTATAATAACCCATCAGCTTATAGCAAGCATAAACAATAACAGATTTACAGAATCGGTAAAAACAACAGGAAAGGAAAGGTTATGAATATAATATATCGATCATCTTATTGTATCTGATAGCGGCTATTATAGTTATGCAGATGAAGGTATAATGTAGGCATACAACAACACATAGGTAGGGCACTTGACGAGTGTTTTTTTACTAAAGAATGCACTTACTAAAACGGGAGAAGTGGGGCGAGCATAGCTCGATTATTTGTGCATTCAACGCAAACATGAAGAAACAGTACATCTATAAAAACTAAATACAACTACATCTTTTACATATGTACAAAATAAATTTTAACGAATTTTTATTTGCTAATAAATTTTAAATTATATTACTTTGGGGGAAAATTTTAATAATGACTACTGAAGACACTTCAACTCAAGGCTCTTATAGAGAAAAGCTTTTTGATAAACGCTGGCTTGAAAAACGTGCAGAAATAATCAAACGAGACAATTTTAGATGTATTATCTGTGGATCGACTAATGGCTTAGTAGTGCATCACAAACAATACCATTACAATAAAAAAGAAAATCGAAAAAGCGATCCTTGGGAATATAAGAACAAACACCTTGTAACTCTCTGTGAATCATGTCATAAACGTGGGCATTACAAGTATGATATACCTATGAAAGAAATTTAATCACTAATAAATTATTAAGCTATGGCCTTTTTTAACTGGTTTGGAAAATCCAAACCTCAAGTATCAGAGAGTGGGAATGAAAATAAATCTTTACCAGAAATAAACAAAGAAGATTTTGTCGATGACTCTGATCCGAAAGATGATGAACGTATTGTTATCCGCTATGGTACTGGAATGCCTATTGATCTAATTTATGCATATATTGATAAAGACTACGAACAAGTTGGTTACGATGATGCTATATGTAATGTTGACAACACCTACAAAGAGTCAAAAAAAGAAATCATCCAAAATGGATTAAAAAGGCTTTTTGAACAAGTAAGATTAAAGTATAGAGGCGACCTTAGAGAAATTGATGTGCAAATCAGTACTGTAGAACAGCAAGGTATGATAAACACAGCTGAATCTCTCAAAGCTCGTAAAGAAACTTTCCTAGAGCATTTAAAAACGATTAATGAGATGGAGCAATGCCTAGAGAAAAAGGAAGCCCAGATGTATAGTATGATCTATTCTTACGAAAGAGGTTTCTACAAAGGACTAGCCGCCAGAGCACAATCCTATTTAAATAACTCTACACTATAAGTCTTATGAATCTATTTACAAAACTTGGATGCTATCTTATAGGATGGAACCCTGAAATTTTAAAAGATTGTGGCGAAGCTAGCCATCGAACACTAAAAAGATATGTATCGGCTATAGTCATACTTACTATAATATGGGGAAGTATTGGCTACTGTGTTGCTGATCGTTATATTGATTTTTCTTCTCTATTTCCTAAACTAGTCACTTCTGCTGTGTTTATCATAATTGTAATTTGTATTGAACGATTCATTATCCTTAAAGTAGGAAAGCTTGGCAGTGCAGGCGTTTTCCGTATGATTCTAGCAATATTAATGGCTATACTAGGCTCTGCCATCTTTGACCAAATATTTTTCCGTCAAGACATTGAAATGGAGATGAAAGCGGTACGAACAGAACAAAGCTTAAAAGAAACAACACATCGATTATCTTTTTTGGATGCGGATATTAAGCGAACGACTTACCTTATTGATTCTGTGGGACAGGCGAATGTGGCTCTTTATGAAAGAATAGCCAAACAGCCCACTATCGCCGCAACCAATGTCAGTCGTACTTCTCAAGAAAAAGGAGTAGATGAAAATGGGAAACCGATTATTGAACATACATCAACTTTTACCACCAATCGAGTGCCCAATCCATTGATAGCTCAGACCGAAGCTAATCAGCATGCATTAGACATCTATCAAAAACAATTGGAAACCTATCAAGCACAAAAACTGACTGTCAATGATGAAGTGCAGAAAGAATTTAAAAAAGCAAAAATAGGATTTTTGGAAGAATTAAAAGCTTTAATTTCAATCCTCTCTAAAGAAACAGTTGCATTGTTTTTTTATATTTTCCTGTTTGCTTTTTTAACAATGATTGAGTTACTTATCGTTAGTAGTCGTAATTCAAAACAACAATGTGACTATGATCTCATAGTAGAGCATCAACTAAGCATCAAAGAAGAGACATTAAAAAAAGCCAAAAACAACTTACTAAACAAAGAACATTAATCTATAGATAAGGTCTATTTCTATATTTTTTTCATAAAGAACTAATTATAATAAAAACCACATGGAACAAGTAAAGAAAGAAACGATAGATATCCAGAAGCAAATCTCAATAATAGATCATTTGATAGCAATATTATCTTCGATTTTTTTAAGAAATTTGGTTGATCCTAGCATAATAGAAGATTTATATAATATCAAAAGAAGCATTGATGAAATCAATCATTTGCAACCACTTGAACTAACTTCTATAATCGCAATTACATCTGCTTTTGAGTTGAATTATTTCAAACTAAAAGAAATAATGAACAATATAAAAAAAAATAACGACAGAAAAAGACCTTCCTCTAATGACGAACTACATCTAATTTTAAAAAAAATTAGAGATAATATTTCAGATGTAAAAAGGATTTTAGAAATACAAAAAAAAGAGATACCATTAATCTATAATTCAGAAAGTTACTATAAGGATGAAATTACCAAACTAATAAAGGAAAAAGAAGAACTTGAACATACACTAAACTCAATCTTGTTAAATAAAAAACAATTATCAGGTAAAAGTTTAGAAGAAAAAGAGCAGCACAGAAAGGCAATACAACAGAAAGAACTTCAATTGCAACATGCCAATAAACAAATCTTAAATTATCAAACAGAGTTAGAAGAAAAAAAAAGACAAAAAAATGCTATCGAAGAGTGGAAAACCAAAATAAAAGATACATTCCAGATACTAACATCCCACCTTTCACCCATTAAGAGGGAACATAATCGATTAACTATACTATTTTGGATCTATGCCGGATTTACAATAGCTACAATTTATTTTATCATTAAATTAGAGTTCTTGATTTGTGGCAAAATTGAAGCGGCAGCTATCTTACCAGAGTGGAAAGATTATATTATTTTAGTTATGCCCATACCTCTAACAGGAGCTTTATTGTGGGCCTTTATATCGCAACTAAATAGAGCACAACGCCAGATGGTTATCTTAGCTAAGCATATACATGAAATAAAATATATAGAAGGATTATTATTGTCTACAAATTTATTATCTGTAGACATAAATGATTCAGCAAAAAGAGTAAATCTAGCTATTGATAGACTACTTGATAATCATCTAAACAGTAACTCTAATTGCGGCAAATATGATGAAAATTCTCTTATTAATGAATCAAAAAAAGATCTAGTACCTTATGATTTATTCTTGAAATTGCTGAAAGACATAAAAGCATTCACGGGCAAATAGCGCAACTATAACTAACAATTCTTGACTCTGTTCAAATCATAATAATGAGCTTTATCATATGGGCATATTTTTATAAGAACGACTTACATATAAAAGTTAATAAAGTAATTAAAAAGAAGAACAACAATTTATGACAACATTCTGTCTTATTATCTTTACTCATTAACAATTGTTAGATGGTGATTAAGCACCAACAATTAACTAACAAAAATAGCCCCACTATACAACAAAGTTACTTTTAAAAAAAACAGCCAATCATAATTGGCTGTTTTTCAATGCGTTATATAACCAAAGTGGAGCTGGAGGGAATCGAACCCTCGTCCAAACGAGGAAATCATAAGCTTTCTACATGCTTATCTTTGCCTAAATTTTCGTGCTGAGGTAGAACCAAAGCCATCAACCTCAACCTTATCCTCTGAATTTTCACCATCAATGCGAGGCCATCTCAGGCTATCTCCGATATTACTGCACCACTGAACCGGAATGCTTCGAAGCCACAGCTTCCGAGTGATGTCCCGTCCCAGCACCTAGTGCCGGGATTAAGCTAATCTACTATGATTCGATTAAGCAGCAAGAGCGTAATTATTTTCGCCAGATAAAATTTTGATAACTGATATTTAAGTGCAAATTACCGACGCACTGCATGCTTACCCACCATTTCTGCCCGCTGTCAAATCCAGTCAACCCCATTATTGAGGAAGCGATAAACCACTTTAGACTTGCAAAGATAGGCATTAAAATTAAAAAATCGAACAAGTGTGATCTAAACTTAGTTTTTTTTATCCTAAAAAATGCAGAGTATTAACAAGGATATCGTATTTTTGTAGTAAACGAATAATAGATGTAATGGTGAAAGAAATTATAGGCATTTGTACATTAGGAATATTAGCTACAAGCTGCCAACTCAAAAAAGATAATAAAAACGGTAGCACAGCGGGGGTTAATGAGCTGACAATGCTCGTGGGTACTTATACTTCGGGAAGTAGTAAAGGTATTTACTCTTTCCGATTCAATATGCAGACAGGAGAGAGTGATTCTCTTAGCGAAGTCAACGTTAACAATCCTTCTTATCTGACACCGTCTGAGGATGGAAAATTTGTTTATGCAGTAAGCGAGGAGAGTAACGAAACAGCAGCAGTCAACGCTTTTGCTTTAGATAAAGAGAAGGGAACACTACGCTTACTTAACTCTCAAAAGACGATGGGAGCTGATCCGTGTTATGTGATCACAAACGGGAAGAACGTAGTTACAGCTAACTATAGCGGAGGTAGTATATCGGTATTCCCTATTAAGGAAGATGGTTCGCTTGCAACGGCTTCTTCTGTCTTTACTTTCGAAGGACATGGTGTGGATCTTAAAAGACAAGCTACGCCTCACTTGCATTGCGTACGCTTTACGCCCGATGGTAAATATCTGTTTGCAGATGATCTAGGCACGGATGAAATTCATAAATTTAACGTGAACGCTACGGCTAACTTTAAAAATAAAGAGAGTTTCTTAAGCATGGGGAGCCCTTTGTCATTCAAGGTGGAACCCGGGTCGGGACCTCGACATCTTACTTTTGCACCTAACGGAAAATTTGCTTACCTCATCAACGAGCTATCGGGAAAAGTCATTGCTTTTCAATATGCTGACGGACAGTTAAAAGAGATTCAGTCTATAGCTGCTGACACCGTTAACGCACAAGGAAGTGCAGATATACATATCAGCCCCGACGGCAAGTTTCTCTATGCCAGCAACCGACTGAAAGCTGATGGAATAGCGATCTTTAAGATTAATAAGGAAGATGGCAAGCTAAGCAAGATTGGCTATCAGTTAACTGGAACTCATCCACGGAACTTCATCATTACTCCCAACGGTAAGTTCTTATTGGTGGCATGTCGTGACAGTAATGTGATTCAGCTCTTTGAAAGAGATCAGGAGAGTGGATTGCTAGAAGACACAAAGCAGGATATTAAATTGGATAAGCCTGTCTGCATCAAGTTTGTACAGTAACAACTAATCATCTCACATATCAAGTCTCGCCGGTTTCCATGTGGGAACTGGCGAGACTCCGTGTGTAGTCTCTTCAGACCCCACACGTGAAACGAGGCGCTCATACCATCTAATCAGGTTAATAAAGCCACAAAAGTATATTAATGATAGGCTAAAAGATCATAATGGAACGCACTGCTTTTTTCGTTCGAATTAATCCCCCTATTTATTCCTCTTCCCGACCAAGAGAAGGTGAATAAATAAGGGGATTTTTCAAAAGAGGGGCTCAATCTATGAGTCTCTTTAGGATTTATAGAAGGATGGGCTCTATTCTCTTAAAAGATGAAGCTTTTAGAGCGCTTTCACCGAGATTCGTTTACCTCTCTTGACGCACTGGATGCAGCCTTTTTGAAGGGTTCACTTCCATAAAAGAGAAAGCCAACAAAACGCGATAAAAAGAGTGTTTTTCATATCAACTGATCATTTAAAATACAAAATCTCACCGCCGTCAGATTCGGCATAGTTTATTAGCAACGTTTGTATCATCTCAGCGGCTTCTCGCAGGCCGTCGGCTCCGCTATATCCGTTGACAATTGCTAAGATAGAGACCGTTTCCAATCCCATCTTTGTACGTTCATTGTCACTCGTAGGAGTGCCGATTCCTCCCAAAGCATCTCTGTAAACAGGCAACCCTTCAATATTGAGCACCCCTCGGCCTATTCCTTCAAAAGGTTCACCCGCCTTACCGATACCAAGTTGCAACTCCGTGCCTTGTATCCTGTCGGCATCAAAGCCTCCGATAGAATAACCAGTACGCAGAGAAACAAGGTTGATCAAGTCGACCAACGTATCTATTTGATAAAGAGGTATCCCACGAAGCAAACGTCGTCTTAATGCTTCGGCAGAAGGACGATAACGACCGGGATCTTTGCCGCAGCGTTTATATGCTTCACGTGTAGCGGCAATAGCAGGTTGAGACTTAATATCTTGCAACTGCGCTTCGGAGGTTAGTTGCTCGGTAAAAGCATTTATCTCGTGCCACAACCCTTCGCTGTAAGCGGAGTTTTTCACTTTGGCATAAACAGCCACTCCCTCAAAACAAGGGCAAGCAACATTTATTTCAGAGAATACGGTGATATGATACATAACGCTATTTTATTGATCAAGTAACATGATTCCGGACAAGATGCGACCCGACTGAATACCTAGCCGTCTTGCCGAAAAGAATTCAAGATGGTTTATATAAGTACAAATACCCGCCAACTGTATCTGTTGGTCAGGGACTCCAAAGTTTAGTAACTGCATGCGGTTTGCCTCCCAAAGATCAAGATGATGCTTTTGCGCTTCATCGTTCCAACGGGAAATCCGCTTCATATCGTAACCTTTTTGTTGAAAAGCCTCATACACTTCCTCTCCTACCTCAAATGATTCTAAGGAGATAGATGGACCGATGCAAGCAAGAATATCTCCTCCTTCAATACCATATTTCTCTTTCATCTGCTGTAACATTCCTGATAAGATAGCTTGCAGCGTTCCTCGCCATCCGGCATGCACAGCGGCTATCACTTGCTTTTTAGGATCGTATAGGAGAATCGGTACGCAGTCGGCTGTCGACACGCAAAGGCAATATCCTTTCTCGTTCGTCACAACTGCATCCACACCACATAGTAACTCTTGGCGTGCTTGTGCATCCTTCGCTAGGAAGTTTTGGTCAACAAAGCAAACTTGATTGCCATGAGTTTGAAAAGGAATGATCAACTCATGCGGAGTTTGAGGCAAGGAGCTGCACAATTTAGTTTGATTGCTCCGAATATTTTCAGCCTCATCTCCCGAGAAAGGAGAGCAGTTAAAAGTTCCGTAAGTTCCCGAACTGAATCCGCCCTTACGAGTGGTAACAAAACAAGCGATGTTGGGATATGTGCTCAAAAGCTCATATCCCAACATCGCCTTATCTTTAGTCAAAGAAATCATTCTTCGTCCCAGTCCTCTTCTTCATATTCAAAGTCGAAGTCATCTTCATCCTCCGGCTCTGCCTCTTGAAGCGCAATGTCTTCGTCTTCGCCCATGTCGCGAAGTTCTTCTTTTAAACGAGAAACATCTTTAGGACGATGCACAATACCTTCAATCTTATTGCTCTCCTTGTTCAATTCATCCCACAAAAGATCTTTAAGCGCCGAAATGCCCAGACCGGTAATCGAAGAGATAAAAAGATGAGGAATGCCCTCTGGTAAAGTAGGTTCTATCTCATCCATCAGTTCCTGATCGAGCATATCGGATTTGGTCACAGCCAAAACACGCTGTTTATCAAGCATTTCAGGATTGAACGTTTTCAGTTCATTCAGTAGAATATCGTACTCTTTGCGAATATCATCACTATCAGCCGGAACCATAAATAGCAACAATGAATTACGCTCGATGTGACGCAAGAAACGCAATCCGAGTCCTTTACCTCCACTGGCTCCTTCAATAATTCCCGGAATATCTGCCATAACAAACGATTTACTATCGCGATAGGACACAATACCCAAGTTAGGTTCCAGAGTAGTAAACGGATAATCTGCGATTTTGGGTTTAGCAGCCGAGATAGCCGAAAGCAAAGTAGACTTTCCTGCATTAGGGAATCCCACCAAACCAACATCGGCAAGTAACTTCAACTCCATAATGATAGTAAGCTCTTGCATTGGTTCGCCGGGTTGTGCAAAGCGAGGTGCCTGACGAGTTGCCGTACGGAAATGCCAATTTCCTTGCCCTCCGCGACCGCCTTTAAGCAAAATAACTTCTTGATCATGCTCAGTGACGTCACAGATATAATCTCCAGTTTCAGCATCATAGACTACCGTGCCACAAGGAACTTCAATAACCTTATCGTCGCCATCTTTTCCGAAACTACGATTTTTACTACCTGACTCACCATGACCCGCTAAGGCATGACGATCATACCTAAGGTGCAATAAAGTCCAATAATTACGATTTCCACGCAATATGATATGGCCTCCTCTTCCACCGTCGCCACCATCGGGGCCACCATTAGGAACATACTTCTCCCGCCTCATGTGCGTAGATCCTCTACCACCCTTTCCTGAGCGGCAATATATCTTTACGTAATCAACAAAATTCGATTCAGCCATATTTATAATGAATTAAAAAAACAACAGCCAAATGCTGAATGAACGAGGTTTCAAAAACACCTATCCAGCATCTGGCTGCTCTCAAATATTATACTTTTTCTATTGCTTTGCAAATATCAGCAAAGATTCCATCCATAGTACCTAAGCCGTTGATATGTTGGTATATACCTTCGTTCTTGTACCAGTCTATAAGTGGAGACGTTTGCGAATGATATACATGCAAACGTTTTTTGATCGTTTCTTCGTTGTCATCAGCACGACCAGATTCTTGTCCACGTTTAATCAAACGAGTCATTAATTCATCTTCGGGCACCTCTAGATCAAGCATAACAGAAACAGCCTGTCCTCTATCAGCAAGCATTTGTTTCAAAGCACCTGCTTGAGCAATGGTACGAGGAAAACCATCAAAGATTACCCCTTTACTTTCTGTGAAGCTATCAAAAACACTAGCCAAAATATCAATCATTAACGCATCGGGGATAAGTTGTCCCTGATCAATATAACCTTTAGCTGTTTTACCTAGCTCCGTACCATTCTTTATTTCAGCACGAAGAACATCTCCTGTTGAGATGTGGTTAATTCCGAATTTCTCTACAATACGCTCGCTTTGTGTTCCCTTTCCTGATCCGGGAGCACCAAAAATAACAACGTTCAGCATCTTTTTACTTCTTATTATAGTTTAAAATTAGTTTCAAGACTAGTCTACCACTGTATAAATATCGGGGTAGTTACGTCCATAGCCATCATAATCAAGACCGTATCCTACAATAAAGTCATTTGGTATCTTCATGGCTACATATTCAATATCAAGTTTTACTTTCAACTTATCGGGTTTAACCAATAAAGAAGCTATATGAATTTCCTTCGGTCCGCGTGTGCCCAATGTCTCGATAAGTCGCTGCATCGTTAAGCCTGTGTCTACAATATCTTCCACAATAACAACTGTGCGTCCGGCTATATCTTCATTAATACCAATAACCTCCTTAATAGCTCCGGTAGAAGACACTCCCTGATAAGAAGCTAATTTCACAAAAGATATTTCACAAGGAATAGTGATCTGCTTCATCAAGTCTGCAGTAAACATGAACGAACCGTTTAGAACGCTCAAGAACAAAGGATTTTTATCCTTCAGATCACGATTTATATCATTAGCTACACGTTTTACTTCTTTAAGAATATCCTCTTCCATAATGGAAGCCGAGAATAGTTTATCTTTTATTTTTATGGTGTCCATAACCAATTAATTTTATAATAATGGGGCAAAAGTACGACTTTTATTCCACTCCATGCATCATCTTTTGTAATTTCTTCGAAAGAAGGAAGAGGATCAAAGAAGCCAGTCCGGACATTATGACAAAAATCATAAAGAAATCGGACATCGTATCAATGCGAAATCCCAGCAGAATTTTCACTTTACCTGCTTCAGGGTAAAAGCCTCCTAACATACCTGCAAACTTATTAGCAGTGGCAGTGGAAAGATACCAAAGTCCCATCATTAAAGAGGCAAAACGAATAGGAGTTAATTTGTTTACCATCGAAAGCCCGATCGGAGAAAGAGCAATCTCCCCCATCGTATGGATAAAATATAAACCGGTAAGCCATATCAAACTAACCTTCACCCCAGGCTGAACATCTTTAACTCCATAGCAAATAAACAGATAGCCTAAAGACAGAAGCAGCAATCCGATAGCTTGTTTGGTTGGCGAAGAAGGTTCCATCTTTCGTTTGTTGAGGAAAGACCAGACAGTAGGCATAATGAAAGCTAACAGAACCACAAAAAGAGGATTGAAAGACTGAATCCATGATGCAGGCATTTCCCACCCGAAGATATTACGGTTGGTCTGTTCAGCTGCAAACAAGGTTAATGAAGCCCCCGCTTGTTCATAAGCCGCCCAAAAGAAAATAACGAAAAAGGCTATGATATAAATCACAAAAATACGATCACGCTCTATCTTTGTTAAAGTGTTATCAAACAAGATGGTGATAGGAAAAACAATACAAGCAGTAAAAATACCCACACTAACCCAATCGCCATCAAACCAACGATAGAAAAGAGTGCCTAAGACAAGTGTCAATAAAGAAAGAAAAATTGAAATGCGTATTTTACGAGCACCACTCATCTTTATTATAGGTAACTCTTCTGTCTGAGAAGGTTGTTTTTTCGAATCCGGTAAAATACCCAATTGTTCTCCGGAAGGTGATATGAAATACTTACTCTTTTGTGTTTCAAATAAAACAAGAGTAACTAAAATAACGAGTGCGGCAATAAGAAAGCCCCATTTAAAATCCTGAGGATTACCTGTATCGCCAAAATAACCGCAAACCAATGGTGCCATAAATGCGCCAACGTTTACCCCCATATAAAAAATGGTATAAGCTGAATCAATCCTTTTATCACCAGGCTCATAGAGTTGCCCGACCAAAGAGGCTACGGTAGGTTTGAAACAGCCATTTCCCAAGATGAGCAATGTCAAACCACCATACATCAAGCCATGCGAAAGCTGCGCTGTATCGAGCATAGAAGCACTAAGAAAAAGGAAGAATTGTCCGATTGCCATTAAGACAGTTCCCCAACGTATAGAGCGGCGAATGCCCCAATACTTATCAGCAATATAACCTCCTATAAGAGGAGTAAGATATACAAGCCCTGTATAGCTGCCATAAATAGATGTTGCCAATTCTTTATCGAACATTAAGGCCTGAGTTAGAAAAAGAATGAAGATGGCGCGCATGCCATAATAACTGAATCGTTCGGCCGTACTAGTCGCAAAAATTAAATACAATCCCTTAGGATGTCCATGAAGTGTACTCATAAAATGTTGTGGAATAGATTATTCGTTTTTTAAAAAGGAACAAAAGTAGTTATTTTATGGGAGTTTTAAGGCAACTCCTTGACTGTTT
Source organism: uncultured Bacteroides sp. (assembly GCF_963677685.1). Lineage (NCBI taxonomy): Bacteria > Pseudomonadati > Bacteroidota > Bacteroidia > Bacteroidales > Bacteroidaceae > Bacteroides > uncultured Bacteroides sp. The sequence goes on along the minus strand of NZ_OY782186.1, from coordinate 951,708 downwards.
TAGTTGTAATGAGTATTTTTGCAGACAACGTACAAAAACAGAGAAGAATGAAAATTTTTACAGGAAGCAATATCAGAAAACTGGATGCTTACACAATAGAGCATGAACCTATCAGCTCTATAGATTTGATGGAAAGAGCTGCTCAGGCACTTACCACTGCTATAACGAAGCACTGGTCTGAAAAAACACCCGTTAGCATATTTGCCGGCCCCGGAAACAATGGCGGGGATGCTTTGGCTGTAGCACGGATGCTGACTGAAAAAGGATATAAAGTAGAAGCTTATCTGTTTAACACGCAAGGGAAAATTTCTCCTGATTGCCAAATAAACAAAGAACGAGCAGAAGCAACAAACGAATTACGTTTTATAGAAGTAACGTCTCAATTCACTCCACCTGTATTAACTGCCGATCATCTGGTAATTGACGGACTGTTTGGTTCGGGATTAAACAAGCCTTTAAATGGTGGTTTTGCATCGGTTGTAAAATATATCAATGCCTCTCCTGCCACCGTTGTCGCTATTGACATCCCCTCCGGATTAATGGGAGAAGACAATACTTTCAATGTTAGAGCAAACATTATACGAGCAGATTATACTTTCAGTCTGCAACTCCCTAAATTGGCTTTCTTCTTTGGAGAAAACGAAGAATTTGTTGGTGAATGGAGTGTATTAGAAATAGGGATCAGCCAAAGTGCCATAGAACAGACAGACACTGAATATTATCTACTTGAGGAGAAAGAGATTATTGCCGCAATCAAACCTAGAAAGAAATTCGCTCATAAAGGAACTTTTGGACATGCCTTATTGATCGCAGGTTCTTACGGTATGGGCGGTGCCTCAATATTTTCAGCATCGGCATGTGTTCGTTCAGGAGTAGGTTTATTAACTGTTCATGCTCCTGGAAAAAATGTAGGAATATTGCAAACAACGATTCCGGAAGCAATGATTGAGGTGGATATTAATGATACATATTTCAGCGAGCCTGGAGATACGGAAAAGTATCAGGCAGTAGCAGCCGGACCGGGCATTGGAACAAATACAGAAACTGAAATAGCTTTGCTTCAACAAATTACAACTTGCCAAAGCCCAATGGTGCTAGATGCCGACGCACTCAATATACTTTCAAAAAATCGTACTATTTTAACCAGTATTCCTAAGGGATCTGTATTGACGCCTCATCCTAAAGAGCTAGAGCGATTAGTAGGAAAATGTCAGGATTCATACGAGAGACTGATGAAAGCCCGTGAACTAGCACAAAGCATAAATGTACATATTGTATTAAAAGGTGCTTTCTCTGCTATCATAACGCCGGAAGGGAAATTCTATTTCAATCCGACAGGGAATGTAGGAATGGCTACGGGAGGAAGTGGAGATGTGCTAACCGGAATTATTCTGGCATTGCTCGCTCAAGGTTATTCAGCTAAGAGTGCAGCTAAAATAGGAACTTTTGTACATGGTATGGCAGGTGACATTGCCCAGAAAAGATATGGAACAGTTAGCATGAAAGCAGGAGATCTCATTGAATGCCTATCGGAAGCCTGGAGAAAAATCAGCAAATAATAAAAACCATATTAAATATTTTTAGCCTGCATGCAGAATAGGTTATCAGGCAGATTTTAGTATATTTGTTTTTAAACCAGATTAAACGAACAATAACAGAATGAAAAAATCTATTTTCCTCATAAGTTTACTACTTTCTACTGCAAGTATTTATGCACAAACAAAGGTGACCATGGGAGTTACTCGTGGTAAAGACTTCGGTGTGGTCTATGCTCTCCCTAAAACAGAAATAAAGGTAGAGGTTAAAGCTGTAAAAGTAACTTACACCCCTGGAGAGTTCGGTAAATATGCTGAGCAATACCTAAGACTAAATAATGTATCAATTACTCCAGAAGAACATTGGGAACTAACAGGAATAAAGATACAATCGATAGGAGTTCCGGATAGTTTGCGGACCTATTTCGTGAAAATGAAAGATAAGACAGTTGCTCCTTTGATGGAGTTGACCAATGACGGAATAGTTCGATCTATCAACATGCCTGTCAGTGCCTCTAAAAAGCGGGTTTTACCTAAACCACTTGTACAGAAGAAAGAGAAGATCAACCCTCGTACTTTTATGACCGAAGAGATATTAATGGCCACTTCAACAGCTAAAATGGCCGAATTGGTTGCCAAGGAAATATATAATATTCGAGAGAGTAAAAATGCCTTATTAAGGGGGCAAGCAGACAATATGCCTAAGGATGGAGAACAACTAAAACTCATGTTAGATAATCTGGATGAGCAAGAGAATGCAATGACGGAGATGTTTTCCGGAACTCAGAAAAAGGAAGAAAAAACATTCACTTTCAAAATAACGCCTAATAAAGATTTTAAAAATACAGTGTTATGCAGATTCTCCACAAAATTAGGGGTTGTAGATGTTGACAACCTAGCCGGTGAACCGATATATTTCAATCTTACAGATATGAAAACGATATCTATTCCTGCTGAGGATAAAGAAAAGGAAGTCGACGGTATAGCATATAATGTTCCGGGAAAAGCAAACATTAGTATCTTTAAAAATAAAAAATTACTCTACGAGGGAGAGTTTCCTATAACTCAATTTGGTACTATAGAGTATTTAGCTCCGGCTCTATTTAATAAGAGATCAACGATCAAAGTATTATTCAACCCCATCACCGGAGGTTTAGTAAAAGTAGATCAAGAAGAAAATAAGTAAGCGTATTTAGGAAGAGATTTTTATTAATACCATAAAGAAGAGCCCAATTTGATTCTGTAAATAAATCAAATTGGGCTCTTCTTTTATTCTTAGAATGTTATTTCTTTATATTCGCTTTTTCCAAACCATAACCATATTTCTTATTAGCAACTCTAAGAAGTAAGCCTATAATAAGAGAAAGGACAGCAAAACCGGTAAAGACAAACATTGGTATAGTGTAGTCATACTGATTAACACCATCTACTGTGCCAACGATACAATATTGTTTCTGAACCCAACCAATAAGATTAGGAACTCCCCAAAGACCAATATTCTGAATAAAGAAAATCAATGCATAAGCAGTACCTAACTGATTTGCAGGGAATATTTTTGCAACTGAAGGCCACATGGCAGAAGGAACTAATGAGAAAGCAATACCAAGTATAATCATCAGTACAACAGCTACAAGCCAATTATTAACAGCAGGCATAGCATATATAAAATGAACAAAAATTAGCATAGCAGCACCGATAATCATAATTGTATCGGCTTTACCTTTTCGGTCTACCACTCCACCAAAAATAGGAGTAAGTACTAAAGCACCCAAAGCAGGAAGTCCCACGATAGAACCCGCAAAATCAGGATCAATAGCATATTTACTAACCATCAATTCTGATGCAAATTTTTGGAAAGGGAATACGCATGAGTAGAAAAGAACGCACAATAAGGCTATTAACCAAAAGCCCGGATTTGTAAGAATCGTCCCGACATTTTTGATTGAAAACTTCTCTTCTTCACTTTCAACAGTAACATCTTGCTGGCTATCCAACTTCTTATCTAATACAGAGAAAGCAAAGAAGGCAATGGTTCCACCCACCAGTAAAATAAGTCCGATGAATACAGGAGTAGCAAGAGTGAAATGTTTCGCAATAGGAATAGCCACAGAATAAGCTGCCTGAGAACCGAGACGTGCTAAAGCAACCTGCACACCCATAGCGGTAGCCATTTCTTTGCCTTTAAACCATTTCGCAATCATTTTAGTAACAGTAATTCCGGCAACCTCTGCTCCAACTCCAAAGATAGAATATCCGGAAGAAGCAATAAAGACCCCCATTTTATGTCCTAAAATGATTGTATTACTATCAGCTAGTTCGGTTATGCCATAATATTGCAAAGCCGTACCAAGCACCATTAAAATTGCTGATAACTTACCTGTAAAACGGATTCCAAAGCGGTCGAGAATCAAACCTCCCCAAATCAGCATCAACAAGAAAACATTCAGAAAGCTATAAGCTCCAGTATAATATCCGTAATCAGTACTTATCCATCCTAAATCAGATTCAAGCATGGTTTTGAGAGGAGCCATCACATCATTTACATAATAGGCAGCCATCATGGTAAAGGCTACAACCCCCAAAGCCATCCAGCGGGTCGCCTTCGAGTCATTCAATTTTTTACTCAATTGTTCCGTCATTGTAGTATATTTCTTATTATTTATTTAATTTGGCGACAAAGATAATCAAATCCGCTATGCACCAATGATAAAGAGACACAATTAAAGCCTAAAAAACATGAAAGAGTACATCACGGCAGATATACTCCTTGATTTATAAAAAAGAACGATATAGATATAAAAAAAGGAAGTATCTTTGTAGATACCTCCTTTTATATATAACTATAATAACACTAACGTAATTATTACTTAGCTGAGTCTGCAGGTAACGTCGTTGTCGTTGTAGCTTTAGGAGCAGCAGTACCGGCAGGAATATTATACGGATTCGTAGCTTCTTCTTTTTCAGCCTGTTGCAATATAGCACTTTCGTCTTTAGCAACATTAGATGGCATAACATAAGCAGAACAGATACTTGCTACAACCATAAAAATGGCTAATCCCCATGTTGCTTTTTCCAAAAAGTCAGTAGTTTTACGAACTCCCATGATTTGATTAGAAGAAGAAAAACCAGAAGATAAACCTCCACCTTTTGAATTCTGTATCAATACAATAAAGCACATCAATATGGAAGCAATAACCATTAAGATAACTAATAATAAATACATCTTGTTATTTTGATTTAGCGTTAATAATCAATTTCTTCAAAAACCTTATTTGATCCGCAAAGTAAGCATTTTTTTTTGGATATTTCAAATTTAATTTTTCAATTATTTCAAGAGCTTTGGAATATCGTTGCTGCTTAACATAAATTTTAGCCAAAGTTTCAGTAAAACAGGTGTCATCTTCCTCGTCATCAACGATTTCCGTAACAGCATTGGTAGCTGCTAAAGTTTTGTCTTCCTGCCAATCATAAGAGTCATCCGATTTTTCCGACTCATCACTAGAAAGAGAATTCAACCGCAAAGAATACACATCGGCAGCATTGTTTTTTTCAATAAAGCCGTCAATCAATTCATGTCCTCGCAATTGAGGTTTCTCTTCTTCTTCGATTAAAAATGGAGAATCTTCTTTTTCTTCAAGTAAGTAAGCTGTGTAATCAGTGGAATAATCAAAATCGGTTTGCTGATTTTGTTCCTGAGGTACAGATGAAAGAAATTTATCAATAAGAGTCAGAGTACGATCAAGAGTAGGTTCATCAGCCAAATCATCAACTTTCGCTTTTTTCGCTTTAAGAGCTCCGGGACTAGTATATTTATCGCCCTCCAGCAAACTGAAAAGTGCCCTACGATCAGCAACGTAAAGCGCTGCCTTCCGTAACTCTTCACCAAAAGTAGCATCATGAAGAAGATATAAATTTTTAAGGTAAAGGAGTCGAATGGATTGAAAGTAAGGATACCTCGTCACTAAAGTGCGAAGTTCATATAGAGTATCTCTATCTAATCTATCCGGATGCTGAATCCATTCTTCTAAGTCCACTAACGTCATCAATTTTACCAATTAGCAACAGTTGCATTAAATATCTGATCTGTAATATCTTTCACCATCTGGTCAATAAGCTCATCTTGAACCGCAGTCAACATTTTCGTGGAATCATAAGTACGGAAAGCTGTAAACTGTTTATCATCAAAGTCTTCTGCATGATTGGTATTATTTACATATCGAACATTCACTGTTATGGTTAGCTTCACTTCCGAAGAGTAGCCATCAGCTTTCACCGACTGGTTATACTGGTTATAACCCGTAATCTCTCCATCAATAACCAAATCAGCATTCTTTTTTACAAGACGTAGACGAGTTTGCTGAATATAAATATCCTTTAATTTCTGATTAAATTTGGTAGCTAGAGGAGCATAGACATACGCAGCCTTTATAGGAAAATCTGCAATGGAAATGGTCTTTACCTTATCATAATTAATAGAAGACCCATTAAATTTATAAGATACACTACAAGAAATAACCACTACCAATAAAGAAACAAACAGAGATGCTTGTGTTATCTTTTTAATCCAATTCATATTCTTTTATTTTTCTATAAAGGGTGCGTTCCGATATATTTAAATCTTTCGCTGCATTTTTTCTCTTACCATGATGCCTAAGAAGAGCCTTGCGTATCATTTCTTTCTCTAAATCATCAAGTGAAAGAGATTCTTCAACATACTCTTCTGTATCCTGAATGTCATCATCATCTTGCTTTGAACGTATGTTGATAGTCGGAGGAGTAGGTTGTGCCGGTGCGACTATAGCAGAAGAGTTATACAATGCCGGAGTAGTGGTGGCTTGAACATTATTGGCAACGCCACCTCTTTCGGACATAATATCGTGAACGAGCCTTTTCAGTTCAGTTACATCCTGGCGCATATCAAACAATACTTGATATAATATTTCTCTCTCACTCTCAAACTCTTTACCCGATTTTACCCCAAATAAGGCCGGTAAACGTTGCTCATCGGGTTTGGCAGGAAGGTATGTTCGCAAAAGATTAGCATTAATCTCACGATTAGTTTCTATAATGGATATTTGCTCCGTGATATTTTTCAACTGCCGAACATTCCCAGGCCAAGCATAAGTCAAAAGTACACTGCGGGCATCTTCAGTTAATTGAATAGCAGGCATACGATATTTTTCTGCAAAATCAGCTGCAAATTTTCGGAAAAGTAAAACAACATCATCACCACGCTCACGTAATGAAGGTATTTGAATAGGAACAGTATTAAGACGATAATAAAGATCTTCACGAAAACGCCCTTCAGATATAGCCCTTGTTAGGTTTACATTTGTAGCCGCAACAATTCTCACATCTGTTTTCTGCACCTTTGAAGAACCAACTTTTATAAATTCACCACTCTCCAACACACGTAGCAAGCGAGCTTGTGTAGGCAAAGGCAATTCACCAACTTCATCTAAGAAGATAGTCCCTCCGTCAGCTTCGCCAAAGTATCCTTTTCGCTCGCCTATAGCACCTGTAAAAGCCCCTTTTTCATGTCCAAAAAGTTCTGAATCAATTGTCCCTTCAGGTATAGCACCGCAGTTTACTGCAATATATTGTCCGTGTTTTCTTCTACTAAACTGATGAATAATCTGCGGAAAGCTTTCTTTCCCCACACCACTCTCTCCTGTGATAAGTACAGACAAATCGGTTGGTGCTACCTGAATAGCAACATCTATTGCACGTATCAGCGACTCCGTATTACCAATAATACCAAATCTCAGTTTTACTTGTTGTATTTCCGCTTTTGTCATAATATACTAAATCTATGACAAAATTACAAAAAGCTTTGAATCGCACAATAGAAAAGCCGATATATTAGGCAAAGTTATATTATCTTTGCCACGATAATGACAACGATAATATCTTTAATAAAATGAAAAGACATCTTTGGCTATTTGCGAAAACTTACTTAACTTTCGTTCTTATTTTTATATTACAGAAACCTTTGTTTATGATATATTATCATAATCTATTCAAAGATGCATCCCTAAGTGATTATTTAAGTGTCATGTATCATGGGCTTCCTTTAGACCTCTCGTTGGCTGGCTATCTTACCGCTATACCAACAATCATTCAGATCCTTTCTTTATGGCTAATGCCTAACATTATCTCAACTACACGAAAAATATATTATAGCATTATATCTCTTGCTATATCAATAACATTCATTTGTGATTTGGCTTTATATAGTTATTGGGGATTTAGACTCGATTCAACTCCCCTATTCTATTTCTTTTCTTCTCCCAAAGATGCATTGGCAAGTGTTAGTATAGGATTCGTTCTTTCAGGAGTTGTTGCTCTATTTATTATAAGTATAGCATTATTCTTTATTTTCCAAACAGCATTGATAAAGCAAAAAGGAGAACATAAACCTATTCCGAAACGGCTTACTGTAGCAGGAATTATGCTACTATTATTAGGTCTGCTCTTTATTCCTATTAGAGGAGGCTTCACCGTATCTACCATGAATATTAGCAAAGTATATTTTAGCAACAAGATGCTACTAAATCATGCGGCCATCAATCCGCTTTTCAGCCTAATGGAGTCTATTAGCCATGAAAAAGATTTTAGCAAACAATACCGCTTCATGGATGAAAAACAAGCTAATACTATATTCAAAGAATTAATAGACCAACCTGTTAGCGACAGTATTCCTCAGCTAATCAAAAAAAAGCGCCCCAATGTTATATTTATAATCCTCGAGAGCTTCATGTCTAAAACCATGGAATCATTGGGCGGATTACCTAATGTGGCAGTTAATATGGATAAGTTGGGGAAAGAGGGTATTCTATTTACTCATTTCTATGCAAATAGTTTCAGAACAGACAGAGGACTCGTATCTATTTTAAGTGGATATCCGTCTCAACCAACTACCAGTATAATGAAATACCCTCGAAAATCACAGTCTCTTCCTGCTATACCCAAATCTCTAAAAAGAGCAGGTTACAATCTCCAATATTACTATGGAGGAGATGCTGATTTCACTAACATGCGTTCATATCTTATCTCCATGGGGATTAACCGTATCATTTGTGATGAAGATTTTCCGCTGAGTGACAGGCTTAGTAAATGGGGAGCTCATGATCACATTGTATTCAACCGTATGATTTCTGATTTAATAAGAGGAAAGCAACAAGAACCTTTTATGAAAATATTGCAGACTTCAAGTAGTCATGAACCTTATGATGTACCCTTTCACAAATTGTCTCATCCATATCTGAACTCAGTTGCTTATGCAGATAGTTGCTTAGGTAATTTCATTGATCAGTTTAAGCAAACGAAATGGTGGGATAATACGCTAATAGTACTTGTTCCCGATCATGCAAGAAGGTATCCTGATGATCTAAGTAATTTTTCAGTAGATAGATATAAAATTCCACTCATACTAACTGGGGGTGCCATTAAAACGCCTATGCACATAGGTATATATGCTTCACAAATAGACATAGCTGCTACTTTACTTTATCAATTAGGAATACAACATAATGATTTTGCCTTTAGCAAAAACATTCTAAATCCAGCTTCACCTCACTTCGCTTATTTCAGTTGTCCCAATGCTTTTGGATTCCTTACCCCTGGTAATGAAGTAGTATTCAACTGTGAATCTTTAAAAACGGTGTCAGATATAGGCAAAAAGCCGGGTGAAAACTTAATAAAAGGACAAGCTTTATTACAAAAGTTATATGATGATTTAGCCAAACGCTAAGTGATAAAGATTACACACCGAATTTTTATCAGATTTATCTCTAGTAGATATTTAAAATAAAAAAAGCCCGAGCAAAAATATAGAACATACATTTTTGCTCGGGCATTTATGACAACAGACTAAATTTCGTCGTCAATCGTATCGAGTTTCAGCTTATCACTGTCATCACGTTTATCGTAGTATTGTTTCCTTAATGGATTTGAATGAGCTATTTTATCATTTTTCCGATTACGAAATACATCGATAGCAACATATATCGCCTGGCGGAAAGAATCTTCACTTGCTATACCCTGCCCTGCAATATCATAAGCTGTTCCGTGCCCAGGAGAAGTCCGAATAACAGGCAATCCAGCAGTATAATTAACTCCTTCATCCATTGCGAGAGCTTTAAAAGGCGCTAATCCTTGGTCATGATACATAGCTAAAATACCATCAAAATGAGTATAATTACCAGAACCCATAAAACCATCTGCTGCATATGGACCATAACAAGTAATTCCCTTAGCAACCATTTCCTGAATAGCAGGAGTAATAATTTCCTCCTCTTCCGTACCTAGAAGACCGCTATCTCCTGCATGAGGGTTCAGAGATAAAACAGCGATACGAGGATTATTTATACCAAAATCTTGCTTTAAAGAATGATTAAATATGTTCAACTTCTCTTGAATCAACTCTTTCGTTATAGTAGGTGCTATCTGACTAACCGGAATATGCCCGGTTACCAATGCCATACGAAAATCATTCTGCATAAGTATCATCAACGCTTTATCTCCATTGCCTAGCTTCTCTTCAATATATTCAGTGTGCCCGGGAAAAGAAAATGCATCAGACTGAATAGTATGTTTGTTTATCGGAGCTGTAACGATAACATCTATAAGACCGGATTTGTACTCTTCAACAGCTTTTTCTAAAGCACTTAAAGCTGCTTTTCCCGCTTCTGGATCAGCTTTAGCATATTCAACTTTTACCTCATCATCTATGCAGTTAACTACACTCAATTTATTATGAGCAGCTTCAGACGCTGAATTTACAATACTAAAGTTCGTAGATAAATCAAGTGATTTACGGTGATATGCAGCAACTTTAGGAGAGCCATATATTATAGGAGTACACAGCTCCAACATCAAGGGATCTGCGAACGTTTTCAATATCACTTCATAGCCAATCCCATTAATATCGCCTTGCGTGATTCCTACTCTTATTCTATTATCTTCCATTTTCCAATAAACAATTATTAATCATTTGTGCTCTTTCTCTTTAGATACATTTACTGGTATTTCACCCTGTTTCGTTTCATCTGGCAATTTCAATGTATATAATGATGCTTCAAGCATACGTACTAAATTTCTTTTCATTTTCTCAGGAGAATAAACAAAGATTTCAGCAACTATAATTTGCTGATGTTTCTTATCCAAGCGTACATGAGAAACAAAAGGGCCTCCCATGAAATCATTCTTCACTCTCCATAAACCTCGTACTTCAAGTGTATAGTCACCATGAACTCCAATAGGTTTAACTGAGACCATAGAAGAGTCTGTCATCATATACATTCCTTCTTGTGCACCAGGAATATTTATTTTCATCACTGAATCTCGCTTATGTATAAAATAGGACTTAGTGAAAGTGTCTTTATCAGTATATGGATAAGAGTACATCACAAAATTCTGATCGGCCGTAGCCGTATTAGTCGCCGCCCAAAAAAAGTTTTTGCCTATTTTAGAGCTAGTTAACTCCCCTGGAAGCCATATACTACAACCAAATATAGAATCTACTTTTGACGAAATAAAATCGCTATGATCTTTTTCTAAAGAAACTATTTGCCGATTCATTTCAGCATGAGTGAAGAAGTCAATAATAACTTCTTTATTATCAGTTACAAATTTTTGGAATTCAGCTTCACTTGGAGCTTGGATAGTCAAAATTACCTGAGGAGCAGCATATACATCTCTAGCGTATTTAAACTTAGCTTGAGTATACCGGTCTTTTTGAATATCAACAATAATAATGTTACGTATCAACTTTAACGTAGAATCATAATTTTTAGGTGAAGAATACATCATTCTAAATGAACGCTCGGATTGTGGCAAGCCTGGAACATCAGTATCCAAAACATTATATAAGGCTCTTCCCGCAGGACGTTCCCATAAATTATGGTCTACAACAACTAGCAACTCATAAGGGCGACCACTTGATGTCGGAATAAGTATTCCCTTATTTCCACTACATGCTAAAATAGAGACTAGAGAGCAAGAGACGAGAAGATGTAAAAAAAACTTTTTCATATCCATTTCTTTTTTGACTTCTTACAAAACTACGTAAAATCCGTAAAACATAATCACAACCATCTAACAAATTATGTTAATCATCCTTTGAAGAATTTTTCTTTAAGGTTGAAAGCATACCACAAGCAGCAAATATATCTTCACCGCGAGAAGCTCTTACCGTGGCAAACAAACCGTGAGAAGTAAGATAATCACGAAAAGCAAGAATTGTTTCCATATCTGCTCCATCAAGATTCGAATCAGGAATAGCATGGAAGCGTATAAGATTTACCCTACAATCAATACCGCGTAAAATTTTTACTAATTCTTTTGCATAAATCAATGAGTCATTAACTCCTTTAAAAACAATATATTCAAATGAAAGTCTTCGCTGCTTGCTGAAGTCATAATCCCTTAACACATCAATCATATCCATTATAGAATATGCACGTTCAGCTGGCATCAGTTCAGATCTCTGAGAGGAAAAAGGAGAGTGGATACTAATAGCAAGATGGCAATTGCTCTCATCCAGAAATCGTCTAAATGTTTTACGAATACCAACAGTGGAGACGGTAATCCTTTTGGGGCTCCATGAATAGCCATATGAAGCAGTCAAAATGTCCAATGTCTTCAAAACCTCATCCAAGTTGTTCATAGGTTCACCCATTCCCATAAAAACAATATTAGTCAACTTATCTACTTCTGGCAAAGAGTGAATTTGATTCAGTATTTGATTAGCCGACAAGTTTGCTGAAAAGCCTTGCCTACCTGTCATGCAAAACTTACAGCTCATCTTACAACCCACCTGAGAGGAAACACAAAGAGTTGCACGGTCAGCATCTGGTATATAAACTGCTTCGACAAAATAATCAGGTGCTATTCGATATAAATATTTGATAGTACCATCTACTGATTGTACCGATTCGACGGGATCAGACAAACCTACTTCATACTCTGCATTAAGCAAGGCTCTGTGCTTTAATGACAAATTAGTCATTTCATCAATAGAGCCAATCTTCTTATCATACAACCAAGAAGCTATCTGCTTAGCAGTAAAAGCAGGCATTGCCAAATTTCTAACTAAAGTTTCTAACTCAGAAAGAGTTAAGCCTAAAAGGGGAGATTTATTCATATTTTACCACAATCAATACACAAACAATAATTAAGTCTTAAAAAGACCCTAAAGCAAAAACACAAAGGTTAGTGCAAATGTTTTACCCAGCCTCTCAAAGCCTTAAAGATATTATAAGAGATATAAAAAAGGCAGGGTTAACCACCCTGCCTTTTATTATATTTTAAAACCAGATTAAAAGAACAAATATCTCTGATCTTTTACATTTGCTTTCAAATAAAGATCATTTATAAAACGACTGGCCATACGCTGATGCATGTTTTCCAAAGTAGCTTCTTCATTTTTAGCAACAAACTTTTCATTCAGCTTATCTTTAGCAAAAACTTGTAGAACAAATACACCTGCATTACCTTTCAATGGAGCGCTAAGTTTATTCAGTTGAGCAACTGAAGCATAAGCACCGACTAATGGTTCACTACTACGAAGCACACCAATATAAGCCGGAGCAGCAAAAGTTACATGCTTAACAGAATCTGTAACAACATTGGAAAGAGTTTTGTACTGAGTAATCGATGATGCTTTGGCATTATCCATTTCACTAATAATTTTCTCAGCTTTCTTATCTTTTATTATTTCAGCTTTTAATTGATCTTTTACTTGAGCTAAAGGACGATAACCTTCTTCTGTAATTCCAGTCAATGCAACAACTAGCATTCTATCGCTTTCACCACATTCATATAAGCTAGAGACATCTCCTTTCTTTGCAGCAAAAGCCCATCTTAATGCTTCTTTTGTTGCTTTTATACCAGCAATACCATGTGCTGAACTATATAAATCATTTTTTTCAAGTAATTTATAGCCAGATTGTTCGGCATTAGCTACAAGTTTATCTAGAGAAGCATTCGTTGCAATAAATTGACTAAATTTATTATATGCCTTATTATAAGTCTCTTTACTAAAATCAACAGTCTTTTTGATAATAGCAACTTTATATTTATCCTCCATAGCTTTCCTTTTTACAACTTGAAGAATAATATCTCCTTGTCCCAAAGGCAAAACTACTAATTTATTAACCTTACTATTTATTAATGTCTTAATGAATTTCAAATTATCACCGTCAAGTGTCGCATTTTCATAGTTAGCAGAGGAAATCCAATTAGATTCTCCTGCTTGACCATACTTCTTAGCTAACTGTACAAAGTCAGCTCCTCCCTTTAAAGCAGTATAAACGCTATCTGCCAAAACCTTCGTTTTTGCTGCATCAGCAGCATAAAGTTGAATTTGACGGAATTCTATTGAGTCAGGAGCAACTTCTTTAGATATAATTTTAAAAGAAGTAAATGTGTTATCTCCAGAATTATAATAGGGACCATATACTTTTCCTATAGAAACAGAATCAAAGCGTGCCACGACATCACTAGGAAGAGACTTCTTAGTATAAGGCAAGTCAACATATGAGCGTTCAGAACCTGTAGAACGAATAAATGAAGTATAATCTTTAGCAGTTGCTAATTGCTCTGTATAATCAGTAACCTCTTTTTGAATAGCAGCTCTATCCTCAGGGCTAGCAGTAACTTGAACATCAATATACTTTATATTCCGAGACTCAACATATTGTCTGAACTGCTCTTTCTTTTTATCATAACGAGATTCTAGCTCTGAATCAGAAACAGTAACAGTTGAATCAGCAATAGAAGAATAAGGTATTGCAGCTAATAACAAATCTGATTGGTCAACTCGCGCATCAAAAGAATTTTGAGCTTCTACAGAATTAGAGAAAAGAGCTTTAGATAATAACGCTTGATATTTTTGGGCTAGACGGCTTTGTTTTAACTCTTTTTCAATAAACAACCAAAATTTATGCATCGATTCATAATATTCAAGATACTGCCCTGAAATTTTAGTTTTATCCATTTTCGCATAGTCAACCAAAAACTTTTTTAGCATATCTTTATCAAAGGTGCCAGTTTGAGGATTACGAAAAGGAGTTCGCTGCAATATAGGATTTACACCAGCATCAATAATAGATTGAATCTCATTTTTTGAAACAACTAATCCTAATTTCTTTGCTTCTTTTTCAATAAGTTTATTATTAACATAGCTCCTCCAAACCTCATCTCTTACTTGGTTCGTTTGTTCATCATTTAAAGATTTTACCCCTTGGGAGAATTTAACAACCTCAGTGTATTCTTCTACTAATGCTTGATATTCCTGAGCAGAGATTGTTTCTCCGTTCACCTCACCAGCATCCCTAGATTGATGAGGCTGAATGACTTTCCATGCGTCTCCAGCTATAAAAGCGAACAACGCCAAACCAATAACAGTAACTAATAAAGGCCCTTTGGTTCTGATGCTTTGTAATGTTGCCATCTTAATTAATATGATTTATGTTTATTATTATTTTCAGTCAAAATTGATTATAGCGCACGAAGATACAAAAAATGCTAATACTCTTCCATTTATTAGCCAAAAAATTACAGGAGCATGGTCATAAGTCTAAGACTTTCAGACGCACAAGTTCTATTTTTGTAGCTGTCATTTTTATAATTCGAAATTGATAACGATCAATGACCACTAATTCATGAAGTTTTGGAAAACTTTGTTTATAATTCAAGATTAATCCTCCAACAGTCAAATAGTCATCTGACTCAGGCAAATTCAAATGAAAAACATCATTCACTTTTTCAATTTCAAGACGGGCTGATAAAACGTATTCACCATCTCCTATTTCTTTACATACATAAGAAGTATTATCATGTTCATCTTCGATATCTCCAAAGATTTCTTCTACAAGATCTTCTAGAGATACAATACCTGCAGTCCCTCCAAACTCATCAACCACAACAGCTATTGTTTTTTTCTGAATCATAAATAACTTCATCAATTTATGAGCAGGCATTGTTTCTGGCACAATTGGAACATCTTTAATTCCATTTAACCAATTCTGGGGGTTACGAAACATTTCCGAAGAATGAATATAGCCCACTATATTATCAATATTACCATCATACACAATTACCTTAGAGATACCCGACTCAACAAAACAACTCTTTAGATCTTCCAATGAAGTGCTTATATCTACTGCAACAATTTCGGTCCTTGGAACAACACAATCACGTATTTTAATATTTGAGAAGTCAAGTGCATTTTGGAATATTTTAACCTCCGTATCTAAATCTGTTTGATTATCAGCATTAGTTATTCCAGATTGCACAAAATAATCAAGATCTATTTTACTAAAAGCTTTATTAGAAGTCTCCTTATTGGGTTTAACCCCTAAAAGTCTAAGAAAAAAATACGATAATCTAGAACAGAAAGAAGAAATTGGATAAAAGATGATATAAAAAAGGAACAGCGGAAAAGCAAAGATATCAAGTATTAAATTAGGATTAATCTTAAATAAGGTTTTAGGCAAGAATTCTCCGGTAATCAAGATAATAAAAGTAGATAGAATCGTTTGTATACAAACCACAAGAAAATGGTTCTCAAAAAAGCCGGCAAGCAGATATTGCTCTATCAGCTGTGCCATCAAGACTCCGTAGATAACCAAAGCAACATTATTTCCAACAAGCATTGTCGAAATAAAATTATTAGGATGTCTAAAAAAAATTGCAAGAATTTTAGAAACAGGGCCATTCCCTTTATCAACTTCAAAACGCAACTTATCAACCGAAACAAAAGCTATCTCCATCCCCGAAAAGAATGCAGAAAACGCCATCGCTATTAACAAGTAAATAAACATACTCATAATCTAATCACTATTTCAATGAATCATTCTTAACGCTCGCTTCTTGCTCGTCGATATAAAAGACACCTTCAATATTATGAATATTATATACTGTCATCTGTTGGTTAGAATCAAATCCATGTCCCAAAATTACTTTGTCAGGTTGCTCTATACGAATAAATTTTTCCGAATAAACTTTTCCTGTAGCTTGATTCCAATATAGTAATTCCGTATTGAATTTATCTCCTTGCAAGTTCTTAATCGCAACATGACCTATCAATTTCCAAAGTTTCTTCTTATCATAATAATAAGCTGTATCAGCACTGATACTAGCATCAACATGAAGTAAAGAATCAAATTTCTCCAAATAGACACCTTTTTCAAAAGCCCAATACGAAGGTCTTTTCTTATCAAAAATGAGCCATTCGGGTGTCTTCACACGGTATCTAATAATTCCTGAATCGGATATAAGAGTAGTAACTCCTAATGTTTCCATCATAGGCAAAGAGTCTCGTTCCGTAATAGCTTTAGCTAATTGTTTCTCTCTCCCTGAACATGAAAACAAAAGAAGCATAACTGTTGCGATAAGAGCAACAGTTATGCTTACAGTTTTATGAAATAAGCATTTATTTCGTTTTAACCACATATAATTACTCCACTATCAACGTATAGTAGTTGATTCACCAATCCATCCTCCTACAGTTATTTTATCGCCTGCTTTATATCCCAACATGAAAAGATCATTCACAGCAGGGACCTGTTGTTTATAAACAGCAATATACTTATTTGCTTCTTCGGCACAACTAGGATCTACAGCTTTAGCTCTTGCCAATTTATCAAGTATAACATAATACGTACATTTATTCAATGCTGGCTCATTACTCCAGTTAGGACTAGTGGCATACAGATTTGCAATAAGAATATATGGTGCTCCATAATTATCTTTAAATGAAATAGCTTTTCGCGCATAACTTCTTGATTGAGAAAGTTTTTTTACCGAAGCTAAGATAGCTGCTGCTGCATAAGAGTATTCTGCCTTTTTATCATTATTTGATTCAAGCTGAATAGCCTGATCAAACAATTTTATAGACTCATCAATATCACCTTTTTTATATGACATATATGCACATCCCGCTGCCGCTTCTGCAGTTGGTTTTATTTTATAAGAATAAAATGAAGCTTTAAAATATGCATCCTGATCTGTACACTTCATCATCTTCATTATATTAATGACCTTTTTTAAGTATGCAGAGTCTGTTTTATGGGCCTCAATCTTAGGTGCATAAATCTCCTGCAAGGATTCGCAACTAGCAGTACCACTATTAATAAATAAAGCCACAAGATTATCCTTTACATTCAGATAGCCTTTTTTTATTCTTTCTTTAGTTTTAGTAGCAATAGCCTCATCAACCCATTGAGAATCATTTAAATAATCCTGAATAAATTGTTCCTTATGTGAAGGATCTTTTGCTAGTTTTTTAAGTGATGTATCTAAGAAATAGAAAAGTACTGCAGCTTGAGATTTTGATTTCTCTGCATTTACAGATTGGCTTAACCAGCCATACACAAGATCAATATCCATTTTAGGTGCATATTGAAGATAGTCAATAGCCTTAAGAGCTAAAGTTTTGTCAGCTGATCGTACTCCACGAATCTTAGCTTGAAGTTCAGGCGTATATTTCATAAGCTGGTCATATGTAGCCATTAACTCATCAAAGTATTTATTATACTCAGGCTTTCCTTTCGTTGTACTTAAAAAAGACCTCAAAATATCAAGTCCATCTGAATAGGTATAATAACGTAATAAAGGACAATTTTTCATTACCACCTTCCATGGTAAATATGCATCTTTAAAATTACCGGCTTTCACTGCTTCATGCGATATACTACTATTTACATTGCAAATGCTGTCAGTCGATTGTGCTAAAGCACTCGTTACTCCTGCAAAAAGAAGCAACACAGTTACAAGCGTTTTAGTTCTCATCTTAATAATTTTTTTCATTTATTGTTGTTAATCATTTCCAATTATATTAATCTACTTTACGCTTAAAGAACCAACGGTCATTGAACGTAAATCCAATAGTAAGCCTTAAATAATTTTCATCTAAGAACTGACTCTTCAACCCATCAACTTTAACATATTGAGCGGAAATACTCAATATAGAGCGAGAACGAGCAAAAGGTAATCCAACACCTCCTGTTATACCATATTCTCGGGCAGCCTTTACATTTCCTCCGTTATATGCGACTTTATAATAAGGCTGAGAATAATATCCTCCTAAACGATATTTTACATGAGAAAGATAGTGCCTTTTTGTATAACTCGGCATATATTCTAAACCAATAGCTATTTTAGAGCGATCACAAAGGATATTTTTCTCATTCATGTAACTAACCTTACTCCACTTTTGAAAAGTATAATCAACCCCCAGGGTTAAGCGATGATCATATATATAGGTTAAACCTATACCGTAACTCGCAGGAAGCCCCATAGATAATGTAGTATCTCTAGAGACAGTAGTTCCTCCAGTATTAGTATCTACATAAGCATCATTCTTCAAACTCTTTCCAGGAGAGAAAACTGCACCTAATATTAAATCTCGCTTTTCTCCAAGCTTATACAAATATTGTAAGCCCAAGTCTATCTTGTAATCTTTTACAGAAAAATGGTTTATTTTTTGGTAAGAAGAAGCCGAAGTATTTGATGGAAATAAAACCGTTGTAGAACGATCAATACTTCCCCAAAAATAGGAAAGATTAGCTCCTATAGAAAGGTTATGAAAAGGTTTATACCCCAATCCAAGATAAAACTGGTGTAACCCTCCGTTACCTATATAAGTAATTGTATTTTGAGAATCCGCGTTTCCGGTATCATGAGTTTCACCAAAATTATAGCCAACATTTGAATACGGTAGCAATCCTGCACTGATACCTAGATCTTTATGTAATCGAAACTGCATCGCTAAATAGTCAAAGCTAGAATTCTTTGCATTAAGTTTGACTGATCCGTTATTAAAATTAGTATTTTGTAACGTTACTCCTCCATCAAATATAAAAGTCAAAGAATCTACAGCGGAATAAGATGCCGGATTTAATGCATTTATATGAGAATGATCGCGTATAGCATAAGCAATCCCTCCCATTGCCTTACTGTTTGCAAAAGTTTGATCAGACAACTGACCATATCCATAACGCGTATAAGGAGAGTTTGTATTATTTTGAGCTTTTGCCGAAATTGACAAAAAAACGATTAATACAAAGACAAAAAAAGAATGCTTAGATTCTACCATTATTATAGTTTAATATTCTATTTAATCCTTTAAGTACTAAAAACTTGTCTGCAAAGATGATACTTTTTAATTTTGTATCAAAAGAAAACTCATCTCCGCCAGTTAAAAAAACCAAAAGGTCTGGATATTTATTTTTAAAAAAAGTCACATATCCAAGTATTTCATACTCTATACCTTTCAGCACCCCTGCTCTAATAGCGGTATCAGTATCTCTTCCCACTGGTATCATTCTACCGATAGCTTCCACTAAAGGCAATTTTTCAGTGAAATGATTTAATGCTTTAAATCGCATTTGCATACCAGGAGAGATATTCCCTCCATGATAACGTCCTTCTGCATCAACAAATTCATAAGTAATAGCTGTACCTGCATCAATCACTAATATATTTTTCCCTGGTGATTGATAATTAGCTGCTACTACAGCCGCAATACGATCGTATCCCAAAGTCTCAGGAGTTTCATATAAGTTTGCAATGGGTAAAGAAACTTTTTCATCAAGCCAAAGTAGCGAAACATGCAAATTCGAAAGAAATCTTTTCGCATCCTCATCTAAGTTAATTACAGTAGTAATTATTCCATTTTCAATAGGATAATCCGCTATTAACCCTTCAAGAAAACCTAAAGAAGCATTTGAATAAGAAAAAACATCAATCAATGAATCTCCTTCAAACAATGCCACTTTCACCATTGTATTTCCTATATCAACGATCAAATTCACAACAATAATTATTTGGAGCTGCAAAGGAACTCAAAAAAATAAAACAATAGCCTTATTATTGGAAAAAATATGCACTAAAAGCTACAGAATTAGTAAATAAAAGTACTTTTGCAATATAAAAGTCGTAGAATAATGAAGAAAATATTATATATTTCCATAATCAGTGCACTGTTCTTTTCAACGCAAGTACTAGCATCTTTAAAAAATACAAATCCTAATGATTCTATTGATATTAGTCTATTGACGTGCTCCCCCGGCGACGAAATATATTCTTTATTTGGACATACTGCCATTCGTTATCAAGACCGAAAACATGGAATTGACATTGTATTTAACTATGGTATGTTTAGTTTCCAAACACCCCATTTCCTTTGGCGATTTATTTTAGGAGAAACAGATTATCAATTAGGAGTTACCGATTATCAAAATTTTGCAACAGAATATGAATATTATGGCAGAGGAGTAAAAGAACAGATACTCAACTTATCTAAAGAAGAAAAAAATAAATTATTTACTTCACTAAAACGCAATTACTTACCAGAAAATAGAGTATACAGATATAACTTCTTTTTTGATAATTGCGCCACTCGCCCACGAAACATGATAGAAAATTGCATTAACGGTGAAATAAAATACGCCACATCACCAGTAGCTATATCATTTCGAGATATTATTCATAAATATACCGCTAAACACCCATGGGAACGCTTTGGGATTGATCTTTGCCTCGGAGTAAAAGCCGATAAACCGATAAGCAATCGAGCAGAAATGTTTGCCCCAGAATATTTATACAAAAGTTTTGCTTCAGCGTCTATCGTTAATATAACAAAAGAGAAAAGAAAACTAGTTTTTTCTTCAAAAGAATTAATTCACCAAAGAAGTATAAAAGCACCTATACACAATAATATCCCAACCCCACTACAATCATTTCTTCTTGTATTCATAATTACAACAAGCCTAACTATTTATGAATTAAAAAATAAAAAGAATTATTGGATCATTGACCTCTGTCTATTTTCAGCTGCAGGAATAGCCGGATGCATCATTGCCTTCTTGGCAGTTTTTTCTGTACATCCAACAGTCAGCCCAAATTATTTATTATTTGTACTTCACCCACTCCATATTTTAGCCTTACCTTTTTTAATTTATACGGCAAAAAATAAGCGCAAAAATTGGTATCATATAGTAAATCTAGCAGTTTTAACACTTTTTATATTGCTTTGGGGAGTAATACCCCAAAGATTTGACTTTGCTATATTACCTTTGGCCCTTAGTTTGTTGATACGTTCAGCAAGTAATATCATATTGGCATACAAAAAGCATAAATGAAAGGATTACTAACCTCCATCATCACCTTATTAAGTTTTACTGGTCTACAAGCTCAGTCTGAACCATCAACGCCTAAATTAATCGTAGGATTAACGATTGACCAGCTAAGAACAGACTACTTAGAAGCATTCTCTACACTATATGGAGATAAAGGTTTCAAACGTTTATGGAGAGATGGACGGATTTATTTAAATGCGGAGTTTCCTTTTATAAACCCTGACCGTTCGTCTGCAATCGCCGCCATATACACAGGAACAACCCCATCTGTAAACGGAATTATTGCAGATAACTGGTTAGATAGATCAACATTAAGACCTATAAATAGTGTTGATGACCCAAACTATATGGGTAACTATATAGATGAGAGTACATCACCTTCTCAACTATTAACTTCTACTATAACCGATGAATTAAAAATAGCAACACAAGGGAAAGCATTAGTATATGCTATCTCACCATTTCGAGAAACTGCAATCATAGCCGCAGGACATGCTGGGAATGGTGCTTTTTGGTTAAATACAAACACCGGAAAATGGGCAAGTACAACTTATTATAATGAATTTCCATGGTGGGTAAGTCAATATAATGATAGAAAAGCGATTGATTTTAGAATTGATAAGATAACTTGGACTCCGGCTTTGCCTATTACGAATTACAAATATCTAGCCTCCGAATGGGAAAATGAGGAATTCAAATATCATTTTGATGATGCTAAGAAAAATAAGTTTAGAAAATTACTTTCTAGCCCCTATATAAATCAAGAGGTTAATACCTTAACCGAAGAATGTCTAAATAACAGTACAATAGGAAAAGACAAGATAACCGATTTTCTTTCACTAACCTATTATGCAGGAAATTATGACCACAAAAGTACTCTTGAATCACCACTTGAGACACAAGATGCTTATGTAAGACTTGATAAAAGCCTAGCTGAGCTATTCAGCATCTTAGACAATAAAATAGGTCTACAAAATATAATATTCTTTATCACTTCTACTGGATATGTACATCCAGAAGCCCCGGATTTAAACAAATACAAGATACCAAGAGGTCAGTTTTATTTAAACCGTTGCGCAGCCTTACTTAATATATATTTAATGGCCACTTATGGAGAAGGACAATATGTAGAAGCTTTCTATAATCAACAGATATACCTTAACCATAAATTAATAGAAAAAAAACAACTTAAGCTTTCTGAAGTACAAGAAAAATCGGTCGATTTTCTCATGCAATTCAGCGGAGTTAATGAAGTTTATTCTGCTCATCGGCTGTTACTAGGTGCTTGGAATCCAGAAATTTATAAAATAAGAAATTCATTCAACCGTCAACGTTCTGGAGATTTACTCATCAGTGTACTTCCAGGGTGGTCTATAGTACAAGAACAACCGCAAGAAAACAATGTTGTCCGCGCAGCTGAAATCCCCACTCCTCTTATATTTATGGGGAGAACGATAAAACCTGAGATTATTCAAACTCCTGTTACAGTAGATCGCATCGCTCCAACATTAACTCATTTTATGAGAATACGAGCACCTAATGCGTCAAAAGCTCTGCCTATTTCCCTTATTCGGTAAGAAATTCCCTCAAAACAAATAGCAAAGTACAATAAATCAGCATTTTAATGTACCTTTGCAGATTACATAACTTAGTAAATAATAAAACAATAGATAAGCAAAATGGGATTTAATGAATTTTTAAGCAAACTAATTGGTAATAAGTCTTCTCGGGATATGAAGGAGATACAGCCATGGATAGATAAAATAAAAGCTATTTACCCAGAAATCTCAAAATTAGACAATGACGCTCTCCGCGCAAAGACTCAAGAATTAAAATTATATATAAATGAATCTGCTGCAACAGAACGAGCTAAAGTTGAAAGTTTAAAAGCTGAGACAGAAACATTAGATATAGAATTTAGAGAAGATCATTTCACTCAAATAGATAAAATAGAGAAAGAAATTCTTGAAATATATGAAAAGGCTTTAGATGATGTTCTGCCTACTGCCTTTTCCATCATGAAAGAGACAGCGAAGCGATTTACGGAGAATGAAGAAATTATAGTTACAGCAAATGAGTTTGATCGAAAACTTGCTGCAACAAAAGATTTCGTGCGTATAGATGGAGACAAAGCAATCTATCAAAACCACTGGATAGCCGGAGGTACTGAAGTTACATGGAATATGATTCATTACGATGTACAGCTATTTGGTGGAGTTGTCCTTCATAAAGGAAAGATCGCTGAGATGGCTACCGGAGAAGGTAAAACTCTTGTAGCAACTCTACCTGTATTTTTAAATGCTTTGACTGGCAATGGGGTTCATGTAATTACTGTTAATGATTACTTATCAAAACGTGACTCCGAATGGATGGGGCCTCTCTATCAGTTTCATGGACTAAGTGTAGATTGTATCGACAAACATCAACCAAATTCTGATTCTCGTCGACAAGCATACCTAGCTGATATTACTTTTGGTACAAACAATGAATTTGGCTTTGATTATTTAAGAGATAATATGGCTATTAGCCCTAAAGATCTTGTACAACGGGAGCATAATTACAGTATTGTTGATGAGGTTGACTCGGTATTGATTGATGATGCCCGTACTCCACTTATTATCTCAGGACCTATACCTAAAGGGGAAGAACAGCTATTTGAATCTCTTCGCCCATTAGTAGAAAAATTAATTGACGTCCAAAAAACGCTAGCAACAAAGTATCTAGCAGATGCTAAAAAACTTATTGCATCAACAGATAAAAAAGAACAAGAGGAAGGTTATCTCGCTTTGTATAGAAGTCATAAAGCTTTGCCAAAGAATAAAGCTCTAATTAAATATCTCAGTGAACAAGGTATTAAAGCCGGTATGCTGAAGACAGAAGAACTATATATGGAGCAAAATAACAAACGTATGCATGAGGCAACAGACCCTCTATACTTTGTTATTGACGAAAAATTAAATAGCGTAGACCTCACAGATAAGGGTATAGACCTTATTACCGGAAACTCTGAAGATCAAAGCCTTTTTGTTTTACCAGATATAACTTCTGAATTATCTGCTTTGGAAACTGAGGAAGGACTATCTGAAGAACAAAAGTTAGAGAAGAAAGATACTATCATGACCAATTATGCCATAAAATCTGAACGTGTACACACGATCAACCAATTGCTGAAGGCATATACCATGTTTGAGAAAGATGATGAATATGTTGTGATAGATGGTCAAGTTAAAATTGTAGACGAACAGACAGGTCGTATCATGGAGGGCCGTCGCTACTCTGATGGCTTACATCAAGCTATTGAAGCAAAAGAGCGTGTAAAGGTAGAAGCAGCAACACAGACCTTTGCTACCATAACTTTACAAAACTATTTCCGCATGTATCACAAGCTATCAGGTATGACAGGTACGGCAGAAACTGAAGCTGGAGAACTTTGGGACATATACAAATTGGATGTAGTCGTTATTCCTACCAATCGTCGGATAGCACGTATTGATATGAATGACCGGGTTTATAAAACTAAAAGAGAAAAATACAAGGCAGTTATAGAGGAAATAGAAAGCCTTATTACAGCAGGAAGACCTGTACTAGTTGGTACAACATCTGTGGAAATATCCGAGATGCTTAGCAAGATGCTTACAATGCGTAAAATAGAGCACAATGTGCTTAATGCCAAAATGCACCAAAAAGAGGCTGATATTGTTGCAAAGGCTGGAGCGAAAGGAATCGTAACTATCGCAACCAATATGGCTGGTCGTGGAACCGATATCAAGTTAAGCAATGAAGTTAAGTCCGCGGGTGGTTTAGCGATCATCGGAACTGAGCGACACGAATCTCGCCGTGTAGACAGACAGTTACGTGGTCGTGCTGGTCGTCAAGGAGACCCAGGTTCTTCTGTGTTCTTTGTTTCTCTTGAAGATGATTTAATGCGACTATTTTCTTCAGACCGCATTGCTAGCGTCATGGACAGGCTTGGTTTTCAAGAAGGAGAAATGATTGAGCATAAAATGATTTCAAATTCTATTGAACGTGCACAAAAGAAAGTCGAAGAAAACAATTTTGGTATACGTAAACGTCTATTGGAATATGATGATGTTATGAACAAACAGCGTACTGTTGTTTATACCAAAAGACGACATGCTCTAATGGGTGAACGTATCAGCATGGATATAGTGAACATGATCTGGGACCGTTGTGCAAATGCGATTGAAAGTATTGATTACGACGAATGTAAAATGAGCTTACTTCAAACCTTAGCAATGGAAACTCCTTTTACGGAAGAAGAGTTCCGCAACGCAAAAAAAGAGGAATTAGCTAATAAAACATTCGATGAAGCAATGGGCAACTTCAAGCGAAAAATGGATCATTTAGCCCAAATAGCTTTCCCGGTCATCAAACAAGTATTTGAAAACCAAGGACATATGTATGAAAACATTTTAATCCCCATCACTGATGGAAAAAAAATGTATAACATTTCATGCAACTTGAAAGCAGCATATGAAAGCGAATGTAAAGAAGTCGTTAAAGCTTTTGAAAAATCAATTCTCTTACATGTTATAGATGATTCTTGGAAAGAAAACTTACGTGAATTAGATGAACTTAAACATTCTGTGCAAAATGCGAGCTACGAACAGAAAGATCCCTTGCTCATATACAAATTAGAGTCAGTTACTCTATTTGATACAATGGTCAACAAGATTAATAATCAAACCATCTCCATATTAATGCGTGGTCAGATTCCTGTTCAAGAGCCAGAGCAATTGCAGCAAGCAACTCCTGAAAAACGTCAGGACATGAGCAAATACCGTGAAGAGAAACGTGATCTATCCAATCCTAATCAACAAGCTGCTGCTCAACAAGATACTCGAGAGATAAAACGTGAGCCAATACGGGTTGAAAGAACAGTAGGTAGGAACGATCCTTGTCCATGTGGAAGTGGGAAAAAATACAAAAATTGTCATGGACGTAATAACTAAATTGCTCCATATATTAAATTCCAAATGGGTCAGATAGTTACATCTAACTCAAAGTAAAATTATATATCAGTAACAAAAAAACAGTAGATACAGGTAAAGCTGAATCTACTGTTTTTTGTTTATAAATTATCGAGAGTTTCTTAAACCTAAAGAATCTAAGAACTATAAGAACCTATTTTAATAATAATTCAGGATCAAGATTAGCGGCCTCAATATCTTTAAAATAACGATATGTACCAACTTTCAATTCAAAAGTAGCATCATCATCGCATACAATAACACCTTTCGAATGCATTTGCAAAGCACTTATAGTCCACATTTGAGTAATAGCACCTTCTACAGCATGATATAATGCACGAGCCTTAGCATGCCCATTAACAATTATCAGTACTTCTTTAGCAGAGAGTACAGTCCCAACACCTACGGTTAAAGATGTTTTAGGGACTTTATTCACATCATCATCGAAAAAACGAGAATTAGCAATAATTGTATCTGTAGTCAATGTTTTTATGCGAGTACGGGAAGATAGAGATGAACCTGGTTCGTTAAATGCTATATGTCCATCAGGGCCAATACCACCAAGAAATAGATCAATGCCACCATAAGATTCTATTTTAGCTTCGTAGTCAGCGCATTCCTTGTCTAAATCAGCCGCATTGCCATTCAAGATATTAACATTAGCTCTTGACACATCAACATGACTAAAGAAGTTATTCCACATAAATGAATAATAACTTTCAGGATGATCTTGGGGTAACCCTACATATTCATCCATATTAAAGGTTACAATATTTTGAAATGACACCAAACCCTTTTTATTAAGGTCGATTAATTCTTTATACATTCCTAATGGAGAAGAGCCAGTAGGCAATCCAAGTACAAAGGGTTTTTCTAGAGTAGGGCGAAATTCACGAATACGAGCAACAACATAATTTGCTGCCCACTTAGATATAGCCCGATAATCAGGTTGAATAATAAGTCTCATAATAGAAGTCTTTATATGTTAATAAATTAATTGGGGGAATTTAGTTAGATACAAATATTTAACGATCCAGCTTCAATCTTTTTGCCATAGCAGAACCAAGAGATGCACAATCTTCATAAGTCTGTTCATTCATCGAGATCTTCATATCAACCGGTATGCCTACTAGCTCAAATTTACTTTTCTCAGCAAAAGAGCTCATACACCTAAGAGCAGCACTCGACCAACAGAAAGAACCAAAATAACCCAAATAGCGTTTTTTCATATCTCTAATCAATATTTTAGAGAGTAACGATTCTACTTCCGGATAAAGTTGATTGCTATAAGTTGCACTTCCTATTATAAGACCTCTATATTTAAATATATCAGCTATAATATACGAAGGATGGCTTTTATTCACATTATGCAAAACAACATTTTTAATACCTTGGTTAGAGATTTCCAAAGCAATAGCTTCAGCCATTTGCTCTGTATTACCATACATCGTTCCATAGACTATAACAACACCTTCCTCACCCTCATAGCGACTCAGTCTATCATAGATATCAATAACTCGCTCTTTTTGCTCCGTCCAAACAGGACCATGAGTAGAACAAATAGTCGTAATAGGTAATGAAGACAATTTTTGAAGTGCTTTTTGCACTGCAGAACCATACTTTCCAACAATATTTGAATAGTAACGAATCATCTCTTCCCAAAATTTATCTGTATTCATTCGAGAATCAATAAATCCTCCATCGAGCGTACCAAAGGCTCCAAAACCATCACCGGAAAAAAGGATTCCTTCTGTTTCATCAAAAGTCATCATTGTTTCCGGCCAATGCACCATTGGCGTAAGATAAAAGCGTAATTTATGATAGCCCAAATCTAAGGGATCGCCATTAGTAATAAGAAGTTGTTCACCTTTAACTCCATAAAAACCTTCTACCATACCGAAAGTTTGCTTATTGCCTACAATAGTGATATTGGGATAATGTTGTTTAATTAAACTAAGAGAACCAGAATGATCTGGCTCCATATGATTAATTATCAAATAATCAATCGGACGATTTCCAATAATAGATTTTATTTTATGAAGAAATACTTCAAAATAGCAGATGTCAACCGTATCAACTAATGCAATTTTTTCATCATCAATCAGATAAGAGTTATATGATACACCATACGGTAAAGGCCATAACCCTTCAAAAAGGTGTTTGGTACGATCATTGACACCTACATAATAAACTTTTCCTCTGATTTTTGTCTTCTGTTCCATATTCTTATTTATAAAGCAAAAATAATTATTTTTTTCTTAATCCATAAAGCTTACCTTGATAAGCTCCTCTTTCTTTCATTCTTTTCTGCAAAAGGGCCGTAAATTCATAATTTTTTATCCCCCAATCAGGAGCTATTAATAACACTTTAGGAGATTGAGAAACAAAGCGTTCAAGTATAATATCAGGTCGCAAATGCTGTATATAATCTATTACCAGATCAACATATTCATCTAAATTAAATAAATGAAAATCTTTCCGATCACGCATATATTCATATGCCATTCGTGTACCACGAATTAGTTGCAATTGATGCATTTTCAAAGTACTAAGAGGTAAACAAGAAATTTGTTCAGCCTGAGCAACAATGTGCTCTATATTCTCTCCAGGTAAACCAAGTATGACGTGTCCACCTGTAAGAATCCCACAAGAAGCTGTGCGCTTAATTGCATCAACTGTATCAGAAAATGAATGTCCCCTATTTATACGTCGCAAAGTATTATCATCAGTACTCTCTATGCCGTATTCAACTAATAAGAAAGTCTGTTTGTTCAAACTTTCAAGATAGTATAACAGTTCATCAGGCATACAGTCAGGACGAGTTCCAATAACCAAACCGGCCACTTTTTCCACACTTAAAGCCTCTTCATACTTGCGTTTCAAAATCTCAATGGCCTCGTAAGTATTAGTATATGCTTGAAAATAAGCAAGATATTTCATATCAGGATACTTATGAGAAAAAAAACGCTTACCTTCTTCCAATTGCAAAGAAATTGATTTATCAGTACTACAATAATCAGGATTAAAAGTCTGATTATTACAATACGTACATCCTCCATTACCTTTACTTCCATCACGATTGGGACAGGTAAAGCCTGCATTCAAAGAAATCTTCTGTATTTTATCAACAAAATATCTTCCCAAAAACTTTGAGAAGTCGTTATATAAGAAAGTTTGGCTCATTATTCCAAGTAATTTGGCGGCAAATTTACGAATTTAGTTACAACTATTTCTTATTTTTGCGAGATAAAGCATAAATCAAAAATATAAAATAATGAAGAGATTAAGTATTATTCTACTATTTAGCCTTATAAGCATACTAAGTTTTGCACAAGGAAAGAAAGCACTCGACCTAAAAGAAATCACATCTGGAAAATTTCGTCCGGAGAGTATACAAGGCGTTGTGCCTATGGCTGATGGAGAAAGTTATACCCAAATGAGCTCGGACAGTACACAAATCATTAAATACTCATTTAAAACCGGACAACAAGTAGAAGTTATATTTGATGTAAATAAAGCCCGAAAATGTACCTTTAAGAAATTCGATGGGTATACTTTTTCGCCCGACGAGAGCAAGTTACTTATACGTACTAAAACAAGCCCCATCTATAGACGTTCGTATACAGCTGTACACTACATATATACAATAAAACGCAATTTAATAGAGAATTTAAGCGATGGAGGACCACAACAAGCACCCATATTTTCACCGGATGGAAACATGATTGCTTTTGTCAGAAATAACAATATTTTCTTAATAAAATTATTATATAATAATAGCGAATCCCAAGTTACTGAAGATGGAGAAATAAATAAAGTGATAAATGGAATTCCAGATTGGGTATATGAAGAAGAATTTAGTTTTTCAAGGGCATTGGAATTCAGTCCTGATAATAAAATTCTAGCTTTCATTCGTTTTGACGAGACCAAAGTTCCATCTTACTCATTTCCTCTTTTTGCTGGGCAAGCCCCTCATTATAGCGCATTTGAAACATATCCGGGAAGCTATACATATAAATATCCAAAGACAGGAGAAAACAACTCAAAAGTCTCAGTGCTTGCTTTTGATATAAAATCAAAAGTAACTCGAAAGATGAAATTACCACTTGATCCAGACGGTTATATCCCCCGCATACGCTTTACTCAAGATGCAAACAAATTAGCCATAATGACATTAAATCATCATCAAAATCGTTTAGATATGTACTTTGCTGATCCAAGATCAACTATATGCAAACTCATACTAAGAGATGAAAGCCCTTATTATATCAGTGAAAATATCTTTGATAATATAATATTTTATCCGAAAAATTTCAGTTTCATCAGTGAAAAAGACGGTTATGCTCATCTCTACTGGTACAGTATCGGTGGGAACTTAATAAAACAAGTGACCAAAGGAAAATATGAGGTAAAACATTTTTTTGGATGGGATGGTATTAACAATACATTTTATTATGCAAGTAACGCAGAAAGCCCATTAAAACGAAGCATATACAAAACAGATAGAAAAGGCAGAACTACAAAATTGTCCGATAAAGCAGGAACAAATAATGCTATTTTTAGCAAATCAATGAAGTTTTTCATGAATTTTTATTCTGATCTACATACCCCGACAATCATTACATTAAACAATAATAAAGGAAAACTGTTAAAGACACTAGTAACAAACAATAAACTCAAGGAGATTCTAGCCGATTATACTTTACCCCAAAAAGAGTTCTTCCATTTTAAAACATCCCAAGGAACAGAACTTAACGGTTGGAGTATAAAACCTGCCAATTTTTCTCCTTCTAAAAAATACCCCGTTCTCATGTATCAATACAGTGGTCCTGGTAGTCAAGAAGTTACTGATAAATGGCGTATCGGAGGTGATCATGGAGGTATAGGATGGGATACTTACATGGCTAGTAAAGGCTATATAATAATTTGTGTAGATGGAAGAGGAACTGGTGGACGAGGAGCCGAATTTGCCAAAAACACATATTTGAATCTAGGGGTTAAAGAAGCAGAGGATCAAGTAGAAACAGCAAAATATATGGCTGAACAACCATACGTAGACAAAACTAGAATAGGAATTTGGGGATGGAGCTTCGGAGGATATATGACAATTATGAGCATGAGTGAAGGTACTCCTATATTTAAGGCTGGAGCTGCTGTAGCCGCTGTTACAGATTGGAAATATTATGATACAATTTATGGGGAACGATTCATGCGCACTCCCCAAGAAAACGCTGAAGGATACAAATCCTCATCCGCCTTTACTCGCATAAATAAATTGAGTGGACATTTATTATTAGTACATGGTATGGCTGATGATAACGTTCATTTTCAAAACTGTGCAGAATATGCAGAGTGTTTGGTACAAGCGAATAAGCAATTTGACATGCAAATATATACAAATCGTAACCATGGAATTTTCGGAGGAAATACCCGTTTCCATTTGTTTACAAAATTAACTAATTTCTTTTTAAATAATTTATAGTTAGTAAATATGGCAGAAAGAATAAAGAAGCCTGAATGGCTTAAAATAAATATAGGAAGTAACGGACGCTATAGTGACACAAAACGAATCGTAGATTCTCATCGTTTACATACAATATGTAGTAGCGGCCGCTGCCCCAACATCAGTGAATGCTGGGGAAGAGGAACCGCGACTTTTATGATCGGAGGAGAAATATGTACCCGAAGCTGTAAATTTTGCAATACTTTAACAGGAAGACCCCTACAATTAGACATTGAAGAACCTAGCAATGTGGCTAAATCGATTGCGCTAATGAACTTAAAACATGCTGTTATTACCTCAGTTGACCGAGATGACCTACCAGATCAAGGCGCGGCTCATTGGGCTAAGACAATAAAAGAGGTGAAACGTTTAAACCCAGGGATTACTATCGAAGTACTTATTCCCGATTTTCAAGGCAAAACAGATTTAGTAGACATAGTAATAGAAGCGCAGCCTGATATTATTTCTCATAACATGGAAACAGTAAAGAGAATTACGCCTTTGGTCCGAAGTGCCGCTAATTATGCAACAAGCCTAAAAGTTCTTCAACATGTTGCAAATAGAGGAGTTACTGCAAAATCTGGTGTGATGGTAGGTTTAGGAGAGACTCCTGAAGAAATAGAAGAACTAATGGCAGATTTACGCACTGCCGGATGCCGTATTATAACCATCGGTCAGTATTTGCAACCAACTCACAAACATTACCCGGTTAAGGAATATGTCACTCCTGATCAATTTGCAAAATATAAAACCATTGGACTTAATAAAGGATTTGATCAAGTAGAAAGTGGTCCACTTGTTAGGTCTTCTTATCATGCAGAAAGACACATAAAAAAGTAATAACGAACATATTTACCAATCGGTTGTTTTTTAATAAAAACAACCGATTACAATACAAAGATGAGCCACAAGAGAGTTCTTTCCATCACTTTTAATATGTCACTAGGTTTGATACCAGCTATCATATCCATATTACTATGCAAGTTTTTAACGCAAGACCTCTCTATTTATATAGGAACAAGTATCTCTCTGTTATATTCTTATTTTATATTATATAGGAGTAAACCTAGAATTCACAACTTCATCCTATATATATCTACAATAGTACTTCTCTTTCTTTCAATAGCAACACTGTCTCCTATTGGATATTGCCCTGAAGGCAATTTGCCAATCACCTTAGAAGCCAGTATTGTTCTTCCAATGCTTATACTATATCTTCATAAAAAAAGATTTATCAACTTTGTCTTAAAGAAAAGAACAGCATGTGATAAACGCAATGTAGTACAAAGTGCCGAATCCACAATTGTTTCGGCTCGTATAATACTTATATTCGTTGCAATCCACTTTATTTTAACAACTATCTATTTAATAATAGGTCACAACACTTTAAATGCTAAAAACAATTTATGGCTCTTTCAACTAATGCCTGCATTCGTTTTTATCTTCAGTATAATTTTCAACCAAATAGGCATCAATTATTTCAATAAAATAATGAAATATGCAGAGCATGTACCTATTGTCAATGAAAAAGGAGATGTAATAGGCAAGAGTCTCAAATTAGAAGCTATAAGCTATAAAAACACGTATATTAATCCAGTAATCCGAATCGCAGTAATAAGCAAAGGTATGCTTTTCTTATGTAACCGTTCTCAAGACTGTATCCTAGATAAAGGAAAAGTTGATATACCTCTTGAATGCTATTTACGCTACGAAGAAACCTTAGAAGAAGGAGTAGAAAGATTAATGAATCATGCATTTCCAGAAAACACCAATCTTATTACCTCTTTTAGCAGCATGCATCATTTTGAGAATAAAACGACCAACCGTTTAATCTATCTATTTATCGTAAATATAAAAGATGAATCAATATTATGCAACAATAATAGATTTAAAGGAGGTAAGCTTTGGACTATCCAACAAATATTTCAAAATATAGGAGAAAACTATTTTTGTACATGTTTAGAAGTCGAATATGAACACCTAAAAGAGATTATTTATACAACAGAAAAATACAAGGAATCTTAGATAAATCAGGTAGTTTACCTTTCCATTCTTTTAACGTTTTTGTTTTAACATACTCTCCTTCACAAGTAAGATCAGCAGCAATACATAATTTCGTATGTGAGCGACACACATTTAAAATTTCTTCTAACATCTTATTATTTCGATAAGGCGTTTCTATAAATAATTGAGTCTGATCTTCCGCATAAATACGTTGTTCAATAGATTTTAATTTCTTAGCACGCTCTGTTGGATCAATAGGAAGATAACCATGAAAGGTAAAACTTTGCCCATTAAAACCAGAGGCCATAACAGATAAAATAATAGAAGAAGGACCAACCAAAGGTACAACTTTCAAGTTTTTACTTTGTGCCATAGACACCACATCGGCTCCCGGATCAGCCACAGCTGGGCAACCTGCTTCAGAAATCACCCCCATAGAATGATTAGAGAGAAGAGGAGCAAGATATTCTGAGATATCTTCTTTAGAAGTATGCTTATTCAATAAATAAAAAGAAAGAGAATCTATATCAATACTACGATCAACTTTCTTAAGGAAGCGTCTTGCAGAACGTATATCTTCAACAATAAAATGTTTAATGCCCAATATTATATCTTTATTATAAGAGGGCAAAACCTTTTCAATAGAAGTATCACCAAGAGTAACAGGCAATAGATAAAGAGCTGTTTCCATATTAAAACAATTTTCAAATAGCATATTCACTTTTAGAAAGAATATAATTATAATCAGTCGTCATTAGAAGATCGTGTAAAGTGATTTTTTTATTTCGCTCCATATATGAAGCAACAATCTGCATTCCCATCCAAGTGCCCAGAAAAGAAGGAGATTCTTCACCAAAAAACGAATTAAAAGGAGCCTGTTTAAGATATATTCGTATTAACATCGGATCCGTTTTGCCCAATTGTCCATTGGTCAACATAAAGGCCCATATTTTCTCCTTGTTAGTTTTACACCATTTTTTTTCAGAAATAGAATAACCAAGAAAAGATTCTGGAGAGAATTTAGAATCTAATATTTGATTTACAACATAACAAATCTTGCCATAATGTAACATTACATTCAGCAAAGACCTTTCAATATCGAGAGGCAAAGGATATGTGCTCAACAGATAGAACAAAAAGCAATCAGGAACAATACGTTCAGGAGACATTGATCGGCATTGGTAATCATAATAATAACGCTTGTAAAGTGCATAATTTTTACCCATGTATTTATCCAAACTAATCCCAACAAGAGTATCACTCACCACTATTGATTCGTTAAAAGCTGATATTTGAGAATATATTCTAGGTATATTTATCTCAGGAATTTCCCTTTTTAGCTTGCCAAATCCTTTCGTTAAATTAGTTTCGATTATACTCAAATCAGGAAAATGAGATTCAACATCGGCCATTAAACGAATCAATGTCGTATCCGAATAGAAAGTCTTCAATTTTTGATTGATGTTATCATCTTCCATATTACCAATAGCAAGCACATCTTCAACCAATAATTTTGTGGCCTGCATATTCTCTGTATTATTCATTTTCTGCAAAGCAGATAGGCTGTTGAACCTTACATATTCATTCAACAGCCTATCATAACGCATTACAGAGATTTTTTCTCCGTGCTGATCAGCAAGTTTCTCATGCTTTGATTTACACGCAACAAAAAACAAACTGAGCAGACAAAAGAAATACAATTTCTGTAATTTCATTTCTCACCTTTCAATTTTTCATCCATAGATAATATGTCCGGTTTCATCTTTAAACTCTTCAATGCCTTTTTCATAAGCACTCATAGCGCGAAGACTCATCCCAATGCTTGAAAAACCACCATCATGAAAAAGGTTCTGCATTGTCACTTTACGAGTAAGGTCGGAAAACATCACAATACAATAATCTGCACATTCATCTGCTGAAGCATTTCCCAACGGAGACATACGGTCCGCAAAATCAAAAAGTTTATCAATACCCTTCACTCCAGATCCAGCTGTAGTCATCGTAGGAGATTGAGAAATTGTGTTTACTCGCACATTATGTTCTCGTCCATATATGTAACCAAAGCTACGGGCTATAGATTCCAACAAAGATTTCGCATCTGCCATATCATTATAACCAAAGAAAGTTCTTTGGGCGGCAACATAACTCAAAGCTAAAACCGATCCATATTTTGCGATAGCATCCATTTTCTTTGCAACCTGCATCATTTTATGAAAAGACAAGGCAGATATATCAAGAGTTTTATCGAGCATATCATAATCAAGATCGTCATATGTACGTTTCTTACGTACATTTGGAGACATCCCAATGGAATGCAACACAAAATCAATTTTACCTCCCAAGACTTCCACAGAACGTTTAAAGACCGTTTCCAAATCTTCAACGCTAGTTGCATCAGCAGGAATAACTTCACAATTCAATTTCTCAGATAAAGCGGATACTTCTCCCATACGAACAGCAATAGGAGTATTTGATAATGTAATGATAGCACCTTCTTCGACGGCCTTTTCTGCGACTTTCCAAGCAATAGATTGCTCATTTAAGGCCCCGAAAATAATGCCTCTTTTTCCTTTCAATAAATTATAATTCATACCTATTTAATAGTTAAATTAGGTTGCAAAGATACAAACTTTATTCATAAGAGCTGATATGCCAAGCAATAAGAAAAACTAAAACCAACAAAAAATCCACCTAAACCAACAAATAGTGCACATTTTGTCCAATATGGAAGCATATATTTGCACAGAAAAAGAACACCAAAGATATTATAAACTCATTAGAACCTTCAAAATGAATGTATTAACCCTAAAACTTACCGTGCCTGCATTTATAGGCCTCTTATTGTTTGGAACAGGAAGCAGCAAAGTCAATGCTCAGAATGTTCAGCCTTGCATGTTAGATAAGAAAGAAATTTATGCCAACCTCCCATTCGAGATGCCTCAAGTAAAACAGCCCGTTTTTCCAGAATATACCGTAAATATTCTCAATTTTGGCGCCAAAAGAGACGGAATAACACTAAATACAAAAGCAATAAATAATGCTATTAAAGAGGTCAATGCAAAAGGAGGTGGTAAAGTTGTCATTCCAGAAGGATTATGGCTTACAGGACCAATAGAACTACTCAGCAACGTAAACCTATATACGGAAAAAAATGCTTTAGTAATATTTAGCGATGATTTTGATA
This sequence comes from uncultured Bacteroides sp., assembly GCF_963677685.1. Classification (NCBI taxonomy): domain Bacteria; kingdom Pseudomonadati; phylum Bacteroidota; class Bacteroidia; order Bacteroidales; family Bacteroidaceae; genus Bacteroides; species uncultured Bacteroides sp. The sequence continues at coordinate 914,344 of NZ_OY782186.1, read as the reverse complement.
AATATCCTATTATAAGCACTTCTTTTGAGGGATTAAACACTCGCCGCTGCCAATCACCTATCTTTGCACGCAACGCAGAAAACATAGCCATCACCGGATATGGGAATTTTGATGGTTCAGGAGATGCATGGAGACCTGTTAAAAAAGGAAAATTAACACCAGCTCAATGGAAAAAACTTCTTAAATCCGGAGGAGTCCTTGATAAATCACAAACTGTATGGTATCCTACCAAAGGCTCTCTTAAAGGAGCTATGGCATGCAAAAATTTCAATAACCCAGAAGGTATTGAAACTGAAGAAGAATGGAACGAAATAAAGCCTTGGCTACGTCCTGTTATGATTAGTATAGCTAATTGTAAAACCGTTCTACTACAAGGAATTACGTTTAAAAACTCACCTAGTTGGTGTATTCATCCATTATCATGTGAAAACATAACCATTGAAAATGTAAAAGTATTCAATCCGTGGTATTCTCAAAACGGAGATGCTCTTGATTTAGAATCATGTAACAATGCATTAATAATCAACAACATATTTGATGCAGGAGACGACGCTATATGCATCAAATCGGGGAAAGATGAGGATGGACGCAAAAGAGGAGAACCTTGTCAAAACGTAATCGTAAAAAACAACACCGTGCTACATGGGCATGGAGGATTTGTGGTTGGAAGTGAAATGTCAGGAGGTGTAAAAAATATATTTGTATCAGACTGTACTTTCATAGGTACCGACGTTGGATTACGCTTTAAAAGTACCCGGGGACGTGGAGGTGTCGTTGAAAATATTTTCATCCAAAAAATCAACATGATTAACATTCCGAATGAGCCATTGTTATTTGACCTTTTTTATGGCGGGAAAGCACCTGGTGAATTGACAGAAGAGAACAAAACAGAAAAAACAGATTTAGTGCCTGTTACAATTGAAACACCAGCATTTCGGAACATTCATATTTCCAATGTATATTGCAAAGGAGCAGGACGTGCGATGTTTTTCAATGGTTTACCAGAAATGCCTATAAAAAACGTTTTTTTGAAAGATATCATTATATCCGATGCTAAAGAAGGAGTGGTAATTAGTCAAGCAAACAATGTAAAAATGAGCAATATTCAAATAATTACAAAGCAAAAGAAACCAATATTGCAAATTAAAAATTCTAGGAATATAGAAGTAGATGGTAAAACCTATAAGGAATTTAACTCTGCTGGCAAATCAGTAGAGATTAAATAATCATAATATTAGACAGACTAATATTATAAGATAACAAAGTACATAGTGATTCAATCAAAATGGAGAGAAGAAGTCTATTCTTTTCTCCTATATTTGTATTACTATAATAAATATAAAAGCCATGAAAAAAAAAATTGTTCCTATTCTAATATTTATATGCCTATGTCCAAATTGGATATTAGCTCAAAATAGACAAAAAACAATTCACGTTGAAATAGCCAATCATTGGAAAAAAACAAAAACAGATGAGCCTATTGTTCTTAAAATCAATGATTTAAAGATTAATTTCAAGATCAAATCAGCTTCCGTTTGGAGTAATAATACAGAGATCCCATCCCAATTGGACGATTTAAACAATGATCAAGCCCCTGATGAGATAGCATTTCTTGTGAACCTACCCGCAAGAGATAAGAAAAAAATAAAAATTATATTCTCTAATAAAAAATCAGATAAACAATACCCTTCTCGCGTATATGCAGAAATGCTGTTAAGGGGCAAAAAAGGGAAACATATGCCCATACAGTCAATTACCACATTTGGCACAAGTAATATTTATAGCCTCTTACATCATCATGGACCTGCATTCGAATCTGAATTAGTTGCTTATAGGATTTATTTCGACAAGAAACAAACAGTAGATTTATATGGCAAATTTAATAAAGGTTTTGAAATAAAAGAATCTCAATTTTATCCAACGGACGAACAATTAGCACGAGGTTTTGGGGATGATGTATTACGAGTAGGAAGCAGTTGTGGCTTAGGTACTTTAAAAGGGTGGAACGGAGAAAAAGCAACACATATCGAACCTGTAAAAACCCGCACAGAACGAATACTTGCATACGGCCCTATCCGTACAGTAGTTGAAGTTGAAGTAAGAGACTGGAAATACCAAGGTTCTGAACTAAATATGATAAACCGCTATACCTTATATGGAGGACATAGAGATGTTCTTGTGGAAACCTTCTTTAAAGAACCTTTAAAACAAGAAATATTCTGTACAGGTGTCGAAGATATTAAAGGGTCAGTTTCATTTTCAGACCACAAAGGATTAATTGGATGCTGGGGTAGAGATTGGCCTGTTAATGATACTATAAAATATACGAAAGAAACCGTAGGATTGGCAACATGTATTCCTCAAAAATATATAATAGATGAAAGAAAAGATAAAGCAAACTATTTATATACAATAGGTAAAAAAGGAACAAAATATTTTCAATATCATATTACATTTACATCAATGAAAGAGACCTTTGGATACAAAACATCTGAAGAATGGTTTAAATATATTCAAGAATGGAAAGAAGAATTAAAGCACCCATTCTCCGTAAAACTTCAATAACATATCTCGCATAAAAGATAATGAAGAAAATAAGCCTTTCATTAATTTCTTGCCTAGTATTCTTTATACCCATCCAAGCGCAAAAAATTATGTTTCTCAGGTTTGGATAGCTGATCAAGGTAGCGGGAGTTATCAAAATCCCATTATTCATGCAGATTATTCAGATCCAGATGCATGTCGTGTAGGAAAAGATTACTATATGACGGCTTCCAGTTTCAATTGTTTACCTGGTTTACAGATTCTTCATTCAAAGGATTTGGTTAATTGGAGTATTATTGGAGCCGCTATTCCTTATGCATTAACTCCAATAGAGAGTCCGGAGAAACCTCAACATGGAAATCGTGTGTGGGCTCCAAGTATTCGTCATCATAATGGAGAATTTTATATATTTTGGGGAGATCCCGATCAAGGGGCTTTCATGACGAAAGCAACTAAACCCGAAGGACCATGGTCTGAACCAATACTCGTAAAACCAGGGAAAGGAATTATCGACACCGCTCCCCTATGGGACAACGATGGCAAAGTCTATATGGTGCATGGCTATGCCGGAAGTCGCGCTCAATTAAAGAGTATACTCGGAATATGTGAATTAAATGCTAATGCTAGCAAGGCTATAACTCAATCTCGCATTATTTTTGATGGACACAATGCTAACCCAACTGTAGAAGGACCCAAACTATATAAACGCAATAGCTATTATTACATTTTCGCACCGGCAGGAGGCGTATCAACCGGTTGGCAATTAGTGCTCCGATCTAAAAACATATATGGTCCCTACGAGCAGAAAACTGTTTTAAAACAAGGTGATACCTCTATTAACGAACCGCACCAAGGCGCCTGGGTTGATACAACCACTGGCGAAAATTGGTTCCTTCATTTTCAAGATGCAGGTCCATATGGACGTTTAGTGCATTTACAACCAATGAAGTGGGTAAACGACTGGCCTGTTATAGGAATCGACAGGAATAACGATGGCTGTGGAGAACCAGTACTCAGGTATAAAAAACCCAATGTAGGCAAGACATATCCTATTTGCACACCTCAAGAAAGCGACGAATTTAATGGATTCACCCTTTCACCACAATGGCAATGGCATGCTAATATTAACGAAAAATGGGCCTACTTCGCTGGAGAAAAAGGGTATGTTCGGCTCTACTCCTATCCCGTTACTCCGGATTATAAAAATCTGTGGAATGTAGCTAATCTTATGCTCCAAAAACTACCGGCTGACAATTTTGCCACAACCATGAAACTAACATTTTCTCCAAGCAAGAAATATATAGGAGAACGCACAGGACTTATTGTTATGGGCTTTAATTATGCGGGGCTAATAATGGAAAATACAAAAGAAGGAATAATCTTATCGCAAGTTGAGTGCAAGAATGCTGACAAAGGTACTCCTGAGCAAAATAATGAAGCTACTATATTAAAGAATAAAACAATTTTTCTAAAGGCAATTTTTAAAGCAGAACAGAAAAAATTAAAGAAAGGCGAAAAAGGTTCAAACATTACAGTCAACTGCAATTTTAGTTATAGCCTAGATGGTAAGAATTTCAAAAGTATAGGAAAAATATTTCAGGTTAAAGAAGGCATGTGGATAGGAGCCAAAGTTGGAACCTTCTGTACTCGTCCAGCTATAAAAACAAACGATGGCGGTTGGTCTGATGTTGATTGGTTCAGAGTAACTCCTAAATAACCTATTCAAAACAATGCAATTTTAAAAAGGAAACATGTTTCAATATAACCATGTTTCCTTTTAATTTATTAAGATACCAGATGAAGTTAATATCTTTGCAAAACAAAAAATATAAATAATAAAATGAAAAAACTTATTATATTCGATCTTGATGGTACTTTATTAAATACAATTGCTGATTTAGCTAATAGCACTAACTACGCTCTTCGAAAGTTAGGATACCCCTCCCACCCCAAAGAGGCTTACAATTTCATGGTAGGAAATGGAATCAATAAGCTATTGGAAAGAGCTCTTCCTGAAAACAAAAGAACAGAAAATAACATCTTACACATCAGAGAGCTCTTTTTAGAGCATTATGATCAACATAATACAGATGAAAGCACCCCTTACGAAGGAATATCAGAGCTGCTAAATAACCTGCAAGAAAAGGGTGTTATGCTTGCAGTAGCTTCTAACAAATACCAAACTGCCACAAGAAAATTAGTAAAACATTACTTCAACAACATTAAATTTATCGCAGTATTCGGACAAATAGATGGCATAAAAACAAAGCCGGATCCCACAATTGTTTATAATATTTTAGAGATAGCTAAAGTTACCCATGAGGACATTCTCTATGTAGGTGATTCAGGTGTAGATATGGAAACGGCCCTAAACAGCAATATTTGTTCTTGTGGAGTAACATGGGGGTTTAGACCTCGTGCTGAACTTGAACAATTTAAGCCCAATTACATCGTTGATAAAGCGAACGATATACTATCTTTAATATAGTTCATTTCACAATGAGCTAGAACTAATAGAACTTTTCCAAATAAATATTAGATATTTAATAGCATTATTAATCTAATAACACGCATATTCTGTTCTAAATTCTAATATTCCTAAAATAATGTCTAATTTTTAGCTTTTATAGAATCATTTAGCTCATTCAAAAGAACAGAATGAATATATAAATAAAACAAAAAATACTAGGGGAAAAGCAGAAATTACACATCAGACATTTAGCTCTACTCTATTTTTGCAACACTAAATTAACATTAAATAATATTCAATTAGTAAACATGCAAAAAATGTCGAAAAGAATGAAAAACATGTGCATGGTGTTGATTGTGTTATTCACAATAACATCGAGTTTATCTGCACAAAACATTAGCCTTAGTGGTAATGTAAAAGATAAGACTGGAGAATCTGTTATCGGAGCCTCTATCTTAGAGAAAGGAACTACTAATGGTACAATTACTGACTTAAATGGTAACTTTACTCTAAATGTTTCAGGAACAAAACCTCTTATTATCTCATACATCGGAATGAAATCTCAAGAGGTAAAGATCAAAGGAAAGAAACAAATCAAAGTAATTCTAGAAGACGATGCAAAAGCCTTAGATGAAGTAGTTGTTATAGGTTACGGTACAGCCAAACGTAAAGACATCACAGGATCTGTATCTTCTGTCAATGCAAAAGCTCTAGCCTCTGTACCTGTTGCTTCTGCAACAGAAGCACTAACCGGAAAATTGGCAGGTGTGCAAATAACAACAACTGAAGGTTCTCCTGACGCTGAAATGAAAATACGTGTACGTGGAGGAGGATCTATTACGGGTGATAATTCTCCTTTATTTATAGTAGACGGATTCCCTGTCTCATCAATCTCAGACATAGCTCCTAGCGACATTGAATCTATTGATGTTCTAAAAGATGCCTCTTCTACTGCAATATATGGTTCTAGAGGAGCCAATGGTGTTATTTTGGTCAACACGAAAAGTGGAAAAGCTGGAAAAACAAATGTTAGCTACAATGTTTATTACAGTTGGAAAAAAATCAGTAAGACGCTTGATGTTTTATCTGCATCCGACTATGTAAAATGGCAATATGAGCTAGCTGCTTTAAAGGATCCTGATAATATGGAGTCATACGAAAAATTCTTTGGTAACTACCAAGATATTGACATGTATGACAACGTGGCAACAAACGATTGGCAAAATCTTACGTTCGGACGAACTGGAAATACATTTAATCATAGTTTGAATATTAATGGTGGTAGCAAGAAAATCAAATATGCATTCAGCTATAGTCATATGAATGACAAAGCAATTATGCAGAGATCTAGCTTTAAACGCGATAATTTCAACTTAAAATTAAATACTCAGCCAATCAAACAAGTTAAATTAAACTTGTCTGTACGTTACTCTGATACCGATATTAATGGTGGAGGTGCAAATGAAACATCAAGTACATATGACTCTGACAAGCGACTAAAATATTCTGTTATTTACACCCCAATACCAATCAGCAATTTAAATGCAGACAGTGGAAGTGGAGATGACGATCTAGGTAACTTATACCACCCATTAACTTCTATAGACGATAACTACAGAGAACAAGAAAGAAAAACATTAAATTTATCGGGAAGTGCTACGTGGGAAGTTTTTAAAAACTTTAAAGTAAAAACAGAACTCGGATTAAACGATTATAGAAATACGGATGACAAGTTTTGGGGACTAACAACTTATTATATAAAGAATGTTCCTTCTGCTGAGAATCAAGGAAAACCTGCTATTCAATTAGCCAACAAATCTAGAAAAACGGTACGTTATACAAATACCATCAACTATGACTTCAAAAAAATATTAGGAGATAATCATCACCTAAATATGATGGTTGGGCAAGAATATATTAAAGTAAAATCAAAGAAACTTACCAATATTGTACACGGATTCCCAGAGTCTTTCACTGCAGAAGATGCTTGGAAACTTTCAACTCAAGGAAAACCTTATTCCATTGATAACTATTACAACATAGATGACGTTCTATTGTCCTTTTTTGGCCGTATTAATTACGATTACCAAAGCAAATACCTATTTAGCACAACATTTCGTGCCGACGGTTCATCCAAATTTGAAAAAGGAAATCAATGGGGTTATTTCCCATCAGCAGCTTTAGCATGGCGTGTTTCTTCAGAATCATTCATGGAAGGAACAAGAAATTGGTTAGATGACTTAAAACTTAGATTTTCAGTGGGTACCGCAGGAAATAATAACATCCCATCAGGTCAAATCACTCAAAGTTATTCTTCAAATCCCACCTCTTGGATTAACGGAGTTAGCAATTATTGGGCTGCATCGAAGCTAATGGCTAATCCTAATTTAAAATGGGAAACCACTGTTACTAGAAATCTAGGATTAGATTATACATTACTGGGAGGCAAATTAAGCGGAACAGTTGAAGCATACCTTAATACTACTAAAGATCTACTAATCAAATTTCCTGTATCCGGTACAGGCTATGATTACCAATATCGGAATATGGGTAAAACCCAAAATAAAGGGCTTGAAGCTTCTATCAACTGGATAGCAATAGACAAAAAGAATTATGGCTTAAACTTTAGTGCAAACATTGGGTTCAATAAATCAAAGATCAAATCACTTGGAGAGATGGCCGACTTTGGTTGGTACACTTACTGGGCTTCATCTGAAATAGGAAACGATTACATGATCCAAAAAGGAGGAAGAGTTGGACAAATGTTTGGTTATCAATCTGATGGAAGATATGAAGCTTCAGATTTCGAACGCTATGATGAAAGCAGTAAAAGTTGGATACTAAAAGATGGAGTAGTTGACTGTTCATCTGTATATGGAGATAAAAAATATATCCGCCCAGGAGCAATGAAGCTTAAAAATACTGATGGCAGTGAAGATAATAAAGTAACTGAGAACGATAAAACAATCATAGGAGATGCTAATCCACTTCATACAGGTGGTTTCACGATCAATACCAGAGCATATGGATTCGATTTATCTGCTAATTTTAACTGGAGTGTAGGTAATGACGTATATAATGCTAACAAGATAGAATTTACTCAAACAAGTAAATATCAGTATCGAAACATGATTAGCGAAATGGCTAGTGGTAATCGTTGGACTAATTTAAAACCAGACGGTACTATCAGTTATAATTTAGCTGAGTTAGCAGAGATGAACAAAAATACAACATTATGGTCACCCTACACCTCAAAGATGATATTCACTGATTGGGCTGTAGAAGACGCTTCATTCTTACGTCTAAATACGTTGACTTTAGGATATACCCTTCCTAAATCAATGACAAGCAAAGTAAAGATTCAAAATTTACGTTTTTACGTAACTGGATATAATTTATTCTGCATAACAAGCTATTCTGGATATGATCCTGAAGTTTCTACTATACGAAGCACAACGCTAACTCCTGGGGTAGATTATTCAGCGTACCCTAAAAGTCGTCAATTTGTTGTAGGTCTAAATCTTAACTTTTAAAAATTAGAAACGAATCGCAATGAAAAATATAGCATATAAAATATTATTGAGCATCTTACTAGTTGGAGGCACGAGCTTTATCACCTCTTGTAATGATGTGTTAGACACTCCAGCTCAATCATCTATGGATGAGTCAGTTATATTCTCCACCCCCATACTTGCTGAAGCATCAGTAATGGGTATTCATCAATCTTTTGGAGAAACAAATTCCTATCGTGGACGCTTCTTACCTTTCTATGGTATAAATACAGATATCGAATGGTATAACAGTTCTGAGAAAACTTCAGATGATCGTGCTTTGCTTACCGGATACAAAGTTTCGCCCACAAATAGCAAAATGAATACCGACAATAATGCATGGGCAAAATTCTACGAAGGTATTGAACGTGCTAATCTTTGTATACGTGGATTGCGCACTTATGGAAAAACCGAAACGAACCCTGTTATGGCTCAACTTTTAGGAGAAGCCCTAACTCTTAGAGCTGTTATATACACAGACTTAGTAAAAGCTTGGGGAGACGTTCCTGCTCGATTCGAACCAATCACCAGTGAAACATTATATTTAGCTAAATCAGATAGAGATGTTATTTATAAGCATCTTTTGTCTGATCTAGAAGAAGCAGAAGGACTAGTAGCTTGGCCTAATGGCAGTTCAGTAACCAAATCAACTGAAAGAGTCAGCAAAGCCTTTGTAAAAGGATTAAGAGCACGCATAGCTTTATATGCTGCAGGTTATAGCCAACGCCCAGATGGAACGATTCGTAGAAGCACCGATCCTGAGCTAAGCGTAGAGAAAATGTATACAATAGCTAAGAAAGAATGCCTAGACATTATTGACAGTAAAACACTCACATTAGGCTCATTTGAAGACAACTTTAAGGCACTATGCCAAGACGATGTTACAGCTGGAAAAGAATCTATTTGGGAAATACCATTCTCCGATGGTCGTGGGCGAGTTCTATATACATTAGGAGTAAAGCATACTACATTTGATCAATACACTCAGCAATCTCAAGGTGGAACCAATGGACCGATTCCAACTCTTTACTATGACTTCAACAAGGATGATGTACGTCGCGATATAACTTGCGTACCTTATGAATGGAAGGGAGATGGTATTAATTATGGCACAAGTGAAAGCCCATTATACAAAAATGGAATACAAATACCTCGTAAAGTAAATAGTTGGTGCTTCGGTAAACTTCGTTACGAATGGATGAACCGAGTAGTTACATCAAGCAACGACGACGGAATTAACTGGCAATATATGCGTTATGCTGACATATACCTTATGGCCGCAGAAGCATTAAACGAATTAGAGTCTCCTAGTGTAGCTGCTCCATATCTAAAAAAGATTTTAGACAGAGCTTTACCTGCAAACGAAGTTACAGAATACATGGCTAAAGCTACAGCTAGCAAAGAAGCTTTTTTCAATGCTATCGTAGAACAACGCGGATTCGAGTTCTGTGGTGAAATGCTTCGTAAAGCTGACCTTATTCGCTGGAACTTGTTAGGGACTAAAATGGCAGAGGCCAAAGAAAAAATGACTGATCTCGCCAATAGACAAGGAGCATATGCTGACCTGCCTAGAAAAATCTATTATAAAACAGCGGAAGATGGAGAATCGTTAATCATCTACGGATTAAACCATGGAGATACTGATGCAGAAGGAAAAGCATTAGACTACGAATCAAATACTGATTGGTTAAGAACAGCTCAAGAAGCTGAAGAAGACAATGTAGGAAAAGCTGATAAAGATAAAGTAACAGCCTCTTTAACTACTCAAAAAATAGAATCTCTTTACCAACAAAATCCTGACGAAAATGAATTTTGGCCTATATGGCAAACTTTCATAGACAAGAGCAATGGAATGCTAAAGAACGACTACAATTATTAATATTAGATTATAACATACTATTATGAACAAATTATATACAAGATTGGTATTCTTTTTGGGATTATCGGTAATATTACTTTCCGGTTGTTCCGATGTAGACTCTGAAATCACAGGTTTAGAATATGACCGATTATTTTCACCTACAGATTTAACAGCAAGTATAAGGAATAAAACATCCGTGAAACTTTCATGGAACCCAAATAACATAGCAGACAGTTATAACATTGAAATAACAGCTGAAGGAGCTGATGCTCCTTTTACAACAAAGGATGTTACAAATGACGATATTCCTATTACTATTTCAGGATTGAAAGGTGAAACTACATATACTGCGAAAGTAAAAGCAACAAGTGAAAAATATACCGAATCAAAATGGAGTTCTGTTACATTCACTACAGACGCTGAACAAATATTCCAAAAGATCAATTCAGATGAATTAAAAGCGACCGAAGTTACTTTAAGATGGCCTGCTGGAGAGGTTGCTACAACAATAACTCTTACTCCCGGAGATATTACCCACACTGTGACTGCAGACGAGATAGCTGCAGGTGCTGCAAAAATAAGCGGTCTTACCAGTGAAACAGAGTATACCGCAAAATTACTTAATGGTACAAGAACAAGAGGTACCATTTCATTTACAACTTTGATTGATTTAAATGGCGCTATAGCAGTATATCCGGAAAGTGATTTTGAAGCATTAATAGCTGCTGCTAATGATAATGATGTCTTTGCATTATTCCCTGGAACATATGGCACAGGTAATAAATTTATTATCAATAAGAGTATTGCTCTTAAAGCTGCTCGTCCTAACAACAAACCAATCATAAATGGACTTATTTCCATACAGGCTGGAAATTCACTAGAAGTGAAAGAAATAGTGTTTGATGGAACAAACACTGACGGAAGCCAAGCCTTTACGTTCAACACATCTACTCCTAATTATGGTGATTTAAAGATTGACGGGTGCGAAATCAAGAATTATGTGAAAGGACTTATTTACTTAAATGTAGCTACAGCAGTAGAATCTGTTACTGTCAACAATTGTATCATTCACGACATTACATGTAGTGGAGGCGACTTCATTGATAGCCGTGCCGGAGCCCCTAAAGCAATTAATGTAACAAATAGCACAGTGTACAATAGCGTTGCTAGCCGTGATTTTATTCGCGTTGATGACAAGTCAAGCATATTCGCAGGAGTAACTCCAAGCATAAATGTAGATCATTGTACATTATATGGAGTATCCAATAGTAGCTCAAAAAGATTATTATATGTTAGATTCAAAGGAAATACGATATCTTTCACGAACAACATAGTTGCTGAAACACGCTGTATTTTCTCTAATCAAAAGAATACTGCAATGCCAACGTTCAGTAAGAACAACTATTCAAATGCTCCCGGATTATTTACAGGAGGAAGCACAAGTTCTCTTATTTTCGATGACTCTGCCAGTGCTCTAGATCCAGGATTCTCAGACGCAGCCAATGGCAACTTTAAGATATCTCAAGAAGATATTATAAGTAAAGGTATCGGTGATCCAAGATGGTTAGAATAAATTAATATTCACATATATAAAAAAGCTCCATTCAAAATTTTGAATGGAGCTTTTTTTATATCAATACCTAAAACGAATAAATCAGAAGACTATTTCTTAAATACAGAATCCCGATATTCTGTCGGAGTCATATTATACCTTTGCTTAAAGCATTTACTAAAATAACGTGGATCATTAATTCCAACCATATAAGATATTTGAGTCATATTGAATTCACCCGTTTCTATTAATTGAGCCGCACGTTTTATACGCATCTCTTTTATGAATTCAATCGGAGCTAAGCCTGTTAACGTCTTCAGCTTTTTAAAAAAGACAGAACGACTAACCGCTAATTCACTAACCAGATCATCCACCACCAATGCTCCATTATCCATATTCTTTTCCATTATTTCAACCAATTTATCGATAAATTTTCTATCAATAGCAGACATCTCTGGCTGGGTCTCAGTATTTTCCTTTTCCTGAAGATTGTTAGTCATCAAATTATCTCGATAGATCGTTTGTAACTTTCGACGTTGATGAAGCAAATTATCTACGCGGGCTTGCAAATAAGTAGCACTAAAAGGCTTCGTGATATAGTCATCTGCCCCATATTCTAATCCTTCTAATTTACTCTCAATAGCCGTTTTCGCCGTAAGCAACACAATAGGTATATGACTCGTAGTCATATCTACTCGTAATTCTTTAGTCATCGAAATACCATCTTTCTCGGGCATCATAACATCACTAATGATAATATCCGGAATATGTTTCAATGCCTTGCTCCAACCCTCCATACCATTTGTAGCTTCCACAACGTTATAAGTCCGTACAAAAAGAGAACGCAGAAAAGAACGAAGTTCTGTATTATCTTCAACCAAAAGCATGGTATTTTTCCTTTTAGCAACATTTTCATTTTCTTGATCAGAAAACTGTTCCTGCAAATCATCTGAACAACAAGCATCCATAGCATTTACATCCGAAAGAGTTAGCTGAGTTGAATCATCAAGAATAAATTCTACTGTATCATCATAATGGTTCTTTCCTTTCAGAAAATCTATTTTAAAACAACTGCCTTCGCCCAGCTTACTATCAAGTGTAATAGTAGCTTTATGCATTTCTACCAACTCTTTTACCAGAGAGAGCCCAATACCCGTGCTCGATTGATTGAAAAGGTTCTTATCAACTAAATTTTCAAAACGAACAAATACAGAATCCCGTTTATTTTCAGCAATACCGATTCCTTGATCTTGTACTCCAATCGAGACAGTATCGGCATCTTCATGAATAAAGATAATAATCATTTTGTTTTTAGGAGTATATTTAAATGCATTTGAAAGGAGATTAAAAATAATCTTCTCGAACTTATCTACATCCACCCATAAACACAATTCATCTTTTTCTGTCTGAAAAACAAAATCAATATGACTCTCTTCCGCCAACGAATTAAAGTTGTCCATTATTCGCTGTATCAATCCAACCACATTTATCCTCTGTACCTGCAGTTTCATCTTCCTATTTTGAATTTTTCTAAAATCCAAAATCTGGTTAACTAAACGAAGCATACGATTTGTATTCCGTTCAACCACCATCAACTGTTCACGCACACTGTCCGAGATGCTATCATTATGCAATATATAATCGATCGGACCAGCTATCAAAGTCAAAGGAGTACGCAATTCATGGGATATATTAGTAAAAAAGCGTAATTTAATATCTGAAACCTGTTGTTCCACAGAAACTTCATGTTTAAGCCGATAAATAGTAAAGAGAATATATACCGCCACAAAAATAATCAAGAGGATAAAAAATACATATAAGAAATAAGCCAAAGGGGTTTCCCAAAAAGAAGGCAGTACTTCGATATCAAGTACTCGCGTATTGTCAACCCATACCCCATCGCTATTAGTCGACTTAACCTTAAACACATAATGTCCTTTAGGTAAATTTGTATACGTGGCATTTCGTTGTTTATCCGCATACGTCCATTGCTTTTCAAACCCCTCAAGGATATATGCATATTGAATATTAGACGGATTCGTATAATCTAATGCAGCATATTGCATTGCAAAAATATTCTCCTTGTGTGATAAAACAAGTTCATGTGTATCATCAATATTTTGCTTCAGAACCGATTCTTTCCCGGGAGTTATATCTTCATTAGCTATAAGCAGCTTCGAAAAAACAATAGGTGGAACATAACTACTTTTACGGATAGAATCAGGATTAAAATAAAAAAATCCGTTATTCGCTCCAAAGAAGATCTTCCCATCAGCCGTTATTGCTGAAGCAGCCTCATTAAAACGTACAGGAAAAGTGATACTCTTGTCGTCATAGTTTTCAAAAGTATGCTTAGACGGTATAAATTTACTTATACCATTTTCTGAACTAATCCATAAATTCCCTTTCTTATCTTCTCGAATAGACAATAACACATCCGAAGGCAAGCCTTCCAGAACAGTATATGAATTAAATGTTGCCTTTCCATCTTTATCAAAAGAAGTCAGCTTATTCAGTCCACCACCAAAAGTCGCTAAATATAACTCACCTTTCTTTGTTGATATAATCCAATGCACATCATTGTTGCTCAAACTATGAGGGTCGCTTGCTATTCTGAAATAATGATGGAAATGTATTGTTTCGGGAGAGGCAAATTTTTCATTGAAGCACACAGCTCCATTTGTAGTACCGACCCAGATATGCCCTTTATTATCTGAAGTGATGTATCTCGCTTTATGGCATTTATTGATAGGATATCCTTTCAAATTATTCCGATGATTGATGAAAATAAGCTTTCCATTCTTATCTTTATCAATATAGTTGATTCCACCTCCATATGTGGCAATCCATATACGTCCGTTGGCATCTTGAAATACACAATAAAGATTATTATTACTCAAACTATATATATCATCTTCATCATGTTTATAACGAGTAAGCAAATAACGAGTACCTTGCTTTTCTGCCCGAATCAGTCCATCTCCTTTTGTCGCAATCCAAAAGACTCCATCTTTATCTTGCATCAGAAAATAAGTACTCCCTTTTAGAGGTACTCCTGACTGCGCAATAACACCCGACTCAGTAAGATAACCTTTATACTTTCTTGCCTTATCATACACACGCAACGTTCCATCCTTTAAGCCAACCCATAAGTTACATTCAGTGTCCTCGTAGAGTGCTCGTACATCATTGCTAAGCGACTCATATTTATGTGGCACCGGAGTTTCCAAGTGAAACTGTGTAGAACGAAAAGTTACTTTCTCTAACCCTTTGGAATGCGTGCAGAGCCATAGATTACCTTGTCTGTCAGAGAATGCCGCATGTATTTTATTGGAAAACCTCCATTCCCCATTATCAGTCGAGTCATAAAAAGGTACCAAACAATTCTTCTCTCTATCAAAATATGAAAAACCTCCACCATAAGGATGTACCCATGTATATCCGTTTATATCCTCATGTATATGAAATGCAGGATGCCCCCGAAATGCACTTCCAGGTTCCACTTTCATTCTTTCCACCTTAAAAATTTTAGTAAAAGGATTAAAGTGGACTACAGTACCTATCACCTCCTGCTCAAACCAAACTTCTGATTTTTTATCTACATAAGCCGAAAGTATCGGGCTATCAGGCAAATCTTTGCAAAGAATATGAGAATAATGAAATCCTTTTTCCGCCTTCAAATCATAAGTAAAAAAGCCGTCAGTAGCAGTAGCGATCACAAGCTGAGTGGGAGTTACATTATTAATAGCAACCACATTCGACTTTGTAGATAATTCCAAAAGCTGAAAATGACCGTTCTTTTTATTATATCTCCATACACGTCCTTTGTTTGATCCAAAATATAATTCATTTGTATTCTCCCCAACAGCATAAAAGGCCTGATCAGAATGAATTTTGGTATCCTTTGCATCAACAAAATATGAAGTAGGAGTTTTCTCTCCATCATGAATCAATCCCAATCCATTATCAGTCAATATCCACTCATTCCCTTGATCATCCTGATGTACGTTGTAAACCCTGACAGCCGGAAAAAGACCCGATTTCACGGAATATGTGTCACACGTTAGAGCATGATTTTTCGGATTTGTCTTCACACGTATGGCACCATCATTTTTAGTCAGTAGCCATACATCTCCATCGGGAAGCACTTTTATTGAAAGGATATCGTAAGAAGAGCCTTCACCTGAAGAAGGTACCTGTTCAAAGGTATCAGTACGAGGATCAAAACGGTGCGTTCTATTATCATAAGTCAAAATCCAAAGATAACCATAGCGATCTTCATACATCCGATCAACACGGTTATTCGTCAAACTGATCAAATTACCAGGTCTGGCTTTATACGTTTTAAAAGAGTATCCATTAAAACGATTAATCCCATCCCAAGTGGCAAACCACATATTTCCCTTATGATCTTGGAGAATACTCATAACCGTATTTTGAGAAAGACCGTCTTCTGAAGAATAGTGAGTGAAGAAACAATTATTTTGAGCGAAAGAAAGCAGATTAATAAATATCAGTAAGCAAATAATGCCGGATCTCTTCATAAATCAGGTTTTTTAATAGTATAATAAGAAAACAAAGATACATATTAAACAGATATTTGACTATCTTTGTTACATGTTTTAAAGATTATCAAGAATGAGAAAGATCCTACTCACCCTACTTTGCATAACTTTTATGCAATTCTCACAAGCACAAAACACAGAAAAAAACGCTTACGAAGTAATAAGCAACATGCCTTCTTTTTACAAAAAAATAAAGTCAAGTCTTACCTACCCTATGGCATGGGGTAACTCACCTATTCATGACTTCAGCATATGGCGTTTAGAAGCACGTAAGGTATTGATGGAATGTATGCAAAACCTTCCCCCGAAACCTAGAGATTTTGCGTTCAAAATTTTAGATACCGAGAAGCGACAAGGCTATGAAGCTCAAAAAATAGAATTTAACGTTTCAGGTTGGAGCCGCATACCGGCATACCTACTTATTCCTGAAGGTAAAGGTCCTTTTCCTGCTATTGTGATGCTCCATGATCACGGCGCCCACTTCACCATTGGAAAAGAAAAAATAATCAGACCGTTCGATGTTTCTTCTGAAATACTTGCCGATGCGGACGATTGGTCTGTAAAATGCTATGAAGGACAATATGTCGGTGATTATTTTGCTGCTCATGGGTATGTGGTTTTAGCTATCGACGCTCTTTTTTGGGGAGAACGGGGACAAAAAGAGGGTGCTGATTATGACGGGCAACAAGCTTTAGCATCTAATTTACTGCAAATGGGGACTTCATG
Source organism: uncultured Bacteroides sp. (assembly GCF_963677685.1). Taxonomy (NCBI): domain Bacteria; kingdom Pseudomonadati; phylum Bacteroidota; class Bacteroidia; order Bacteroidales; family Bacteroidaceae; genus Bacteroides; species uncultured Bacteroides sp. The sequence continues at coordinate 897,075 of NZ_OY782186.1, read as the reverse complement.
GGGTAGCGTTATTACGATGGATGACGTCCGCAGTGCTGATCTTTTAGCAACTTTACCGGAAGTTAATCCCAATAAAATAGGAACATTAGGATTCTCAATGGGTGCCTATCGTGCGTGGATGCTTGCTGCTTCAACAGACCTTATCAAAGCATCAGCAGCTGTTTGTTGGATGAATACTACCGATTCATTAATGACACTTACTAACAATCAAAATAAAGGAGGTTCAGCTTACTCTATGATCGTGCCCGGCATCCGGCGTTATATGGACTATCCCCATGTTGCCTCTATTGCTTGCCCCAAACCGGCTCTCTTTTTCAATGGGACAAAAGATAAACTCTTTCCTGTAAACGGGGTAAAGAATGCTTATGCTACGATGCACAAAGTTTGGGATAGTCAAGGAGTAGGCGATAAATTAGTCACCAAACTGTGGGATGAAAAACATTTTTTCAATAAGAAAATGCAAAAAGAAACATTAGCTTTCTTTGATAAATACCTCAAATAAACCTTTTCTTGTCAAGAGCAACTTTACAATTTATAAACAGGAGGGTTTTATCCTAGATAACATACTAAGATAAACCAGATATCTTCAGAAGATATTTCCATATCATTATAAGTTATGCTCATAACTTATAATGATATCAACTAAAACATAAGACGATTTTTTCATCTAAAACAAAGATCATTTTCGAATTAAAGCCGTTCTTTAAACACACAATCAGGTGGTCTTAATACAGAAAGAGAGGAAGCTTAAAACTTCCTCTCTTTCTGTGTATTAATTAAAATTAGATGATCAATACGATTAGAAATATAACGTATTACAATCTTAAAAGTAAATACATAGCGACCAAAATCAACGCTTAATTTTGACTAATGCATTCCCATTTTTTATTGGATTCCAGCCATCTGCACCTGCAAGAACTTTCTCCATATCATACCTTTTCAAATTTTTCAACTGATGCGAAAAAGATGCACGAGCTTTCACATTAGCTCCGGGACCGGAACTTTGATATTCAGCATAAAATACTTTCTTTTCGGCATCCTTCTTTCCCCAGTTATCCCAACCAGCAGGTAGAATATGTTTATCTAAAAAGCAACGAATATAAACAGCTTGCGCATAAGGCCGCCAAGGGCGGGAAAGATAAACATTTTGCACTCCCTTATCAGCAGTCAACTTACAGTCATAAAAAACATATCCATAAGCTTTTCCGTCATCAGTCGCCGGAGCTGTAACATATCCGTCTCCTTTACTATGTATCACACAACGATTAAAGACCACAGTAGACCATCCAAAGATAAAATCAACAGTGCCCTCTACATAACAATCTTCATAATACTGTCTACTATTCTTTCCATAGTTATACAACGTATCTTGAAAACCCAAGAAACGACACTTTTTGAAGTAGGCTCTGTCGCCATTTACAAAACAAGCCACAGCCTGCCCCACCGGTCCGGCAGTGTTTTCAAAAGTAATATTCTCCGCATAGAAGTCAGGACCATAGATATAGCACGAAGCAGAGCCTGATGTACCTGTATTCTCTCCGAAATAGTTTTTCTTATCCGCATAATCATTATTAGAAATGATTGCACCCTCCTGCCCTATCAGAGAAACATTAATCTTACAAGTAGGAACAATCAACTTTTCATGGTACACACCTTTTCTTATTAAAATGGTCGTACGTACATTTTTACGAAAGTCCGGAACCGCATTAATTGCCTCCTGCACGGTAAAGAAATCGCCACTTCCATCCTTTGCCACCACAAAATCATAATGGTGCACATAACTAGCCAATGCTGGGACTTCTTTAGCAATAGCATCAACCGTCAACCCCGCAATAACTCTCGCTCCATAGACATTTAGGTGCGTATTGTCTTCACGCCCTTTCGGGATAATTGGTACAGTGTTAGCCGGTATCCACATGAAAAGCTTTTTAGAGTTCACCGGACCTAAACTTTCTACCAAATCATGGGTAATTTTATTCATATCAACAAAAGGAACATCCAGTTCCTTCGCCACATTGCGAGGTGAATCCAAATAAGCTCCATGCGTATCGAAAAGAACATTTCCTTCTTTAAGAAGATTCTCTTTCGAGGGAGTTTTACGAGCATCCTTTGTCATTTCTGCATCCTGTGGACGAATGAAATTGCGCCTTACAATAGAATTAAAAAGTACAGGTATCCCTCCCTTGGCACGCGTTTCAATCACAAAACGTCGCAAATTCGCATCAAAGGTCGTCCCCGGGTCCGTATGTCGCACAGAATCTTTCTTCTCATCATTGTGTCCAAACTGAATAAAAACATAATCTCCCTTTTTGACTTTAGAGATCACTTTATCCCAACGCCCTTCACTGATGAAACTTTTTGAGCTTCTCCCATTTTGAGCATGATTGTCAACGATAATATCTTCAGAAAAGAAACCCGGTAACACTTGTCCCCATCCTCTTTCAGGATTACCTCCGTCCAGAATCTTATTGGCCATAGTTGAGTCTCCAATCATAAAAACAGTAACCTTCGGTTTATCTTCCTTGAAAGCCGAGAAAAGGAAAAAAGCTACCAATAGTAACGCTAACTTATTCTTCATATTTTGTCGATATTATAATTCATTGTGCAATATTACTTAGCCAGGCTAGGCAACCAACTACTCGAACTTTTAAAGATATTCTGAATAGAATACTTTTTAATTTCTTTTTTAGTTAATTGATGACTCCATGGCACCCGACCGGAAATATCAGCTCCTTCTCCGGTATTTTTAAACTCAGAATAGCGGGCTGTTTTTTCATTTTCCGGATTTCTCCAATTTTCCCAACCCGCAGGACAGATATGTTTCCCTAATACACAATTAATAAAAGTTGTAGCTGCATATGGTCGCCAAGGACGCCCTAGGTACACTTTATCAACCCCCGGAGCAGCTGTCAGTTTACAGTTTTTAAAGACATAGCCAAATTCAACATCTTTAGGGGTAGAAGCAGCCGTAATATAAGAGTTACGCTTGCTATAAATAGTACAATCTTCAAAAAGCACAGTAGAAGGACCAAAAATAAAATCAGTTGTTCCTTCAATATAACAATGAGAAAACAATAACCGTGTACCTTCAGCACCAGTATAAATGGTATCCTGATTACCTAAAAAACGACAGTTAATAAACACCAGTCTATCGCCCTCTGTATGCAAAGCAACAGCTTGTCCGAGCTGAGCAGCATTATTTTCTATCGTGATATTCTTAAAAGTAATATCGCTACCTTCCACTTTAACTGTATAGGTTCGGAAAGTACCCATCTTATTAATGTTAGCATGGTCATCATAAGTAATGATTGTTTTCTCAGCATCTTGCCCCACAATCTCCACATTTTTTATCCATGAAGGAATCACGACTTTTTCTTTATATAAACCATTTTTCACGTAAATAACCACCGTATAATCCATGAAAGCTCTCACCCCTTCAACAGCTTCTTGAAGAGTACGAAATTTACCGGAACCATCACGAGCCACCACAATGGTATCCTGTTGCTGTGCGCGCAAGCAAACAGAAAAAAGAGAAAAGAATAAAACTATTCCTGCAAATTGTTTAAACATAGTATTTTATCTATTTAATATTTACAATTCATACGTTGTAAGCGTTCCCATTCTAAGCTAGCCATTATAAAAGGACCAACAGCCTTGGCATCATTGGTACGGATTTTTTCATTTATGTAATATTCATAATCACCGGAACGGTAAACCTTTCCCCCTAATCCGGCAACAGCACAGGCCTTAGTAATACTCACTAATCCTTGTTTATCTACTTCTATAAAATTATTAAGGATACCTTTATACCCTTTTATTGCCACATCAAGATAAGAGGAATCAATATAACCCATACGAACAGCTTTAAAGAGAGTATAAACAAACATTGCAGAACAAGAAGACTCCAAATAATTCCCTTTATCGCCACTTCTATCAAGTACTTGATACCAAACACCGGCTTTAGGGTCTTGTAATCTTTGCACCTGAGTAGCAATATTATTAAGAATTACTAACATGGAATCACGTCCTGCTTCATGCTTAGGGATAAAATCAAGAGCATCGACAATGGCCATTGCATACCATCCCATGGCACGTCCCCAACTGTGAGCCGATTGACCGGTTTGCGGATCAGCCCATTTTTGTTGGCGACTGACATCACAAGCATGACGATATAAACCGTTTTTAGGATCATAAGTATGACGAGCTACAACTAAGAATTGATGTATTATATCCTTATAATCTTGCGGGCGGTTATTGCGGTAAGCGTATTCCGCATAAAACGGCATTCCCATATATAAACCATCAAGCCACATCTGATGCGGATAAATCTTTTTATGCCAAAAACCACCATCAGCATTACGAGGATGAGTGTCAAGCTGACTTCTTAATAAAGCAAGAGCCTTTTTATACTTTTCATTCTTAGTTTGTTCATAAATACGAAAGAATATTTTTCCAGAATTGATACGATCAAGACTATAATCCTTCAATTTATAGGTTTTAATACTCCCATCTTCATTCACGATTGTATCAGCATAAGCTAACGCATAGTCATAAATTTTCTTATCGCCGTACGTATCATAAACATCTAACATAGCCTGAAGTTCCAAGCCACTACAGTAGTCCCACTTCAAGCGTGGTTGAAAGTCCAGTTGCCAGGATTCAGGGCAACGAATCATTTCTGATTCCGTCATGCGAACCGACCAAGGAGCATTATTATTCACTAATAAGTGTTCTTGAGCCGATAAAAAGAACGGGCTAAATAAGAACATCATAAGAAAAAAGAAAGTTGATATTTTACTCGTCATACTAAATTATATTAACAGATTCAGATACAAATTTAAACAGAATAAAGATAAGATAAGTGCAATAATTGATCTTAATAGTGCACTTATTAACAATATAGCATCACAACTGGCTTTTCTCATCAGTAAAATCTAATTTGAAAGTACAAGTATCAAAAAAAGAGCCTATCGCAGCAAAAAGCTATAAAAATATCAATTAATACACTACTTTGAGCAATAATTATAGTCTCCGAATTATTATTATATGTATTTTTGATGCCGGTAACAATTAAATAATTTTAAATCAGTTCACATGAGTACATTCAACCAAGTAAACGAAAAAATGACCAAGTACAGATGGGTCATCTGTTCGTTACTGTTTTTCTCTACGACTATCAACTACATGGATCGTAACGTCATCTCTTTTCTTAAAGAATATTTCTGTTCGCCCGACGGGTTCGGATGGACTAACTCAGAGTTCTCCTATGTCACTGCATTCTTTACAGGATCTTACGCCCTTATTACCGTTTTTTCGGGAATGATCATTGATAAGATTGGCTCCAAGTTAGGCTTGGCGTTATCACTAATAGTATGGTCTGTCAGCGGAATCGCAAATGCTTTTGTTGGAACGACTGTCACTCTCCATGTAATGATAAGGAGTATCTTTGGCATTGGAGAAGCTGGTAACTTTCCCGCTTCTATCAAAACAGTTTCTGAATGGTTCCCTAAAAAAGAACGTGCTTTAGCTACAGGTATATTCAATAGTGGATCTAATATCGGTGCGATGATATCAGCCCTATTTGTACCTTGGTGTTTGATCCATTTTGGCGATTCTCTTGGATGGAAAATGGCTTTTATACTCACTGGTGGTATCGGCTTCGTATGGTTAATCTTTTGGGGTATATTATATAATAGCCCTAGAAAGATGAAAGAAAAGGGTAAAATCAATGAAGCTGAATACGCCCTTATCCATATGGATGACGCTGAACTAACGCCTGAACAAGTCGCTGCTGAAAAAGAAGGAAAGCAAGAAAAGGTTTCTTGGTTCAAATTATTCAGATATTCTCAGACATGGTCATTCTTCTTCGGTAAGTTCATGACTGATGGTATATGGTGGTTCTTATTATTCTGGTTACCTGATTACCTTAAAAAACAGTTCAACATGACTACGCAAGAAGTTATGTGGCCTACTTTCATCGTTTTCGGTATAGCAATCATAGGTAGCGTATTTGGTGGAAGTATCCCAATGTTCTTCATGAAAAAAGGTTTGAACGTATACAAAGCTAGAATGACGGCTATGCTCATCATTGCCTTATTCCCGGTTCTTCTATTATTAACTCAGTATTTTGGCAATAAAGAGATTTTTGGTTCGTACGCAATGTATTTGGCAACTGCTGTCATCTGTCTTGCAGGAGCTGCTCACCAAGCATGGTCTGCTAACATCTTTACGACAGTCTCTGATATGTTCCCCAAGAAAGCTGTTGCTTCAGTAACAGGTATCGGTGGATTAGCAGGAGGTATCGGTGGTGTATTGGTACAGCTATTGGCCGGATTCATCACAGATTTATATGCTAGCCATCCTGAAACAGCATATGGCATTATGTTTGCTGTCTGTGCTTTTGCCTATATCATAGCTTGGGTTATAATGAAATTATTGGTTCCACAATACAAAATTATCAATGACTTATAAGAAATAGTCAGCTTAGATATAAACAACTAAAAAGAGCAGAACGCCTATAAAAACGTTCTGCTCTTTTTTTATGGCTATTCCTTACTAATTCCTAGCAAAAGAATACATTCATTTTCAGCTATAGAATATACGCACAACATCCGGATGTTATGGTATAAAAGATGGGGATGTTATATAGGAAAACATGGGGATGTTGTGGAATAAAGAATAGGTACACATATGAACGGTAAGCGCATAAAAAAAGTTCTTTTTCTCAAAAGAACTTTCCTTTTAATCAATCTTCCTTAAGAAGAAAGAAGTGTCAATAAGACAAAAAAAAGGGAAGTCTCACGACTTCCACAATTCTTCTAACCTTAAATCTAAATCTCTATGAAAAAAACGTATTGCAAATATAGAGTTTTTCAACACACAAAAGTGTTAACAAACTGCATAAAGAAAGAATAAAAACTAATAACTGCATATTTTTGTCAAATCAGCTTTATTCCTTATAAAATTTAGAAGTTTTTTGTAGACAGGGTTAAGACAAAGCAGATCAAAATCCCCTGTTATAAACATCTGTTTTCGGGCACGGGTCAAAGCCACATTCAATTTCCTGTCGACTAACTGTCCTTCGTCTTCTATTATATTAGAAAGAAAATGCAATTGATATGGATAGTTTACACAAAATGAATAAATTATGACATCTCGTTCACTTCCTTGAAAACGTTCTACTGTATCGACCAAAATATTATCAAGCTCAGAAATATCTAATTGACAGATTTCTTTCTTTATGAGAGCTATCTGACTACGGTAAGGAGTAATAATCCCAATTGTACGTTTGGAATCAAAAGAAGTTCCATATTGCTCAAAGACCTTAGCAGCTAAACGAGCACAAACAGTTGCCTCTGAATGATTAATCTTTCCTGACTGCCCATCTTGATGAGCTTTAGAAGGAAGAAAAGCCAAACGTTGAACCATCAAAGAAGATAGCTCATCTTGCGATAACGTCGGAGAGGCTTTCAACTCATCAATCTGATGAGGAAGTCCTATCGAAGCCAACTTTCCAGCATAAAAATATTTGTTGGGGAAAGAGGCTATTTCCGGATTCATTCTCCCCTGCCTGCAAAGTTGATCAAAAGCTCTAGTGTCAACTAGCAAACTATTTTGTTTACTTGCTCCACTGACCGTACGGTAAAGACGCTCAAACAAAGAATCTTTCAAATTCTTCAATCCGATACTCAGCAACAATTCATTTCGCACAGCAGACTGGAAAGAAGTTTGTTGTACTACTGCCGGAAGTTGTTTATGATCACCAATCAGAATAAACTTTCCTATTGCATTAGCAGCATTGTTGTTACGCGCGCACAAAAGTCCTAATAGTTGAGGCTCAAGAATCTGAGTGGCCTCATCAACGATAGCTACATCAAAACTCTTTAGAGTAAAAAGGTCGGTTTTATTAGCAATAGAAGCTACGGTTCCAACAAAAATGCGGCATGTTTTCATCAGAGCAACCACTTCTGAACGAGAATTACAAGAGAGCAATTTATTTTCAATTAGATGTTTGCGATACAAAGGATCACATGATAATTCACTCCCAATACGAATAAAATCAAGCTTCGGAAGAATTGATGAAACAGCTTTGCAGATTTCATCAACTGCTCGATTAGTATATGCTAATAAAAGTATCTCAGTATTCGGCTTTTTATAAAAAGCTTCTACCATAAAGCGTAATGCCCGAGATGTTTTACCCGTACCAGGGGGGCCAACCAACAAAAAATAATCCTTAGCTGCTTGAGCTTTTAAAACGACACGATCAAAATCATTCGAAGCATGTGATATGGCTTCGTCATAAGATAAATCAAAATCAGGGCGACGCTGAGATAAAAGTAAATCACGCCGCTCTTTATTAGCAGAAACAAATGCTGATAAACCAAGATACATGCTTCTGAACGAAGTGTCCATCGCATCATGTTCTATTGCATAAAAACTTTCAGTGGGCAATACCGATCTGTTTTTTTGAGAAGCCCGTAAACGTAACTTCACCTCGCGTTCTGCGATCCATTCAATATTCCCTTTAAATACCATTTTATTCGTAACCTTATCTGCTTCAGAGTTACGTTCATAAAGGACCACCGCATCACCTTCTCTAAAGTTCGGCAATGCCTCTACACCAACATCCATTTTTTTATCATTGAGAGGAATAGACAAAATAAGCGATGCTTTATGCGAATCCGTTGCATGATTCTCTTTGATTTTCAGATCATATAAGATCTCACCCGCTTCGCACTTTTCCGTTAACGAAGAAAGCCATAAAGAAGCAGCTCCTGTTCTTCCTTCATAATCTGTATCACCAGACTTAGCAGTATATTGCTCTTTTGTAATGAAGTTATATAATACATAATAATAAGCTTTTTCAAGTGGGCTTAAAGGTTTAAAACCATCACGATACTGTTCTATAGAAGGTTTCAAGTATTGCTCCCAAAAACGCCCTTTCAAATTCTTCTCATTCAGATTATCAGACTTTATCTGAGAGATTAATTCTTCTGTAAATTCTATATCATTATGTAACTGAACATTATAATCATTTGCCACGATCCGGTTTCTCAAATCAATGGCACGTCTGACCATTGCCCAAGAAGAGCGAGCCGGATATAATAATGGATAGCGTGTATAAAGAAGATAAGCATGCACTTTTTGATGTTCCATACCCATAGAATATTGCAACACTGCTTGATAAAGTAACATCTGAACTCTATTATTTTCTTTAGGTTCTACCTTTCCTCGAATAGAATATTCATCAGCCTTTCCTGATTTCATTTCAATAAATGAACGCATATCCCGCTGCATATAGTCGAGCCTACCTTGCAAGCCTAAAGCTTCACAGATATAAGAAGGTTCAAGCACCGCATCCGTTTTATCTAATTTATACCCCTCAGTGGTAAATGTTTCTGTTACAACTCTACGAATATGTTCAAAGTGCATTTTACAATCAGCAAAAAAATTACGTTCTTTTTCCTTATCCGATAAATCCCGACAAGCTGCCAGTTCTATGGGATAGCGCTGAAAAGCTTTCTTCATAGAGGCAATATAATCTACTTCCCCATCGGCATGGATCCATTCGTCCAAAAAGAGGTTAGCAATATTTCCCAGCAAAAGTGGACGAGCATTATCAATAGGTTGTAGTCTGCTCAGAAGATAGTTCGCAGGATGATGACCATAATCACGAAAGCATTCAGCCAAAGAACTAATATCAATCAGATAATCAGGTTCAAGAACGATAAAAGCAGGCAGGAGAATACCCGTATCATCGATAGAAACATCCAACAAATTCAGTTGAGCATGTTGCCATAGATTTTTGCACGTTTCAACAAATTCTTCATTTACCTGAGGCACATTATAGCGTACTCGCAGTAACTCTTCTGAAAGGGCATCTACCGGATAAACATACAAGAAAGTATCATCAGCATACTGAAAGCAAACCCGCATTCGTTGTTTTCGCTGGCCTGCAAATGAAGTAACCAAATAGGTCGCATCAGCTTTAGGCAATAGTGCATAAAGTCTTGAAGGAATATCTTCTCCTGATATTTTTCTTATCAAGAAAGCTAGAGTTTTTGCATCACGAAGTAACTCCTCTTTTGCAGGGAGAGCTTGCTTATTTAAAATAGCATTAGAAGTCAAGCGAAATGTGTGCAACCTGTTCTGCTCAACTACGCTAAGCTCCAATCGCACCGCTAAGAAACTGATACGAGCAGAAAGATCGGTCATTTGCAAACTTTCATTCTGCATTTCCTGCCGACAAATACGTTCAAGCAGATCACGCATTTGCTTATACCGCATAGCAAGCGAAACCTCTTCATCACTACAGAGCGTAAAGAGTATGTCAAAATATTCTCTTACATCATCAATCATAAAGCAAAAGTAAAGAAAATATCTCCTACTTTTGAGCTCATAGAAAGATTAATCTATTTAAAGAATATTAAGCAGGGATCTCTTTAGTATCTTTAATAAGCAGAATACTTAATTCGTATAAAAGACAAAGCGGTATGGAAACAACACTTAGCGTAAACGGATCTCCTGTAGGGGTGATTATAGCAGCAATTGCTACAATAATCACAATAGCATGCTTTCTGTATTTTCGTAAAAATGATTTATTTACTAATCCCATCAAAGACAACAGCCAAGTAACAAGAGGCAGCTCAAAGGCTAACCCCATGCAGAGAACCAGCATCATAAAGTTATCAATATAAGAATTCAAGGATATTTGATTCTGTATCTCAGCACTAAGTTCGTAAGTAGATAAAAATCGGAGAGTCAATGGATAAACCATAAAGTAGCCTAAAAGAACCCCAATAAAAAACATAATAGTACCAATCCACAAAGCTTTCTTAACCCCTTTCTGTTCATTTGGATATAATGCCGGACGGATGAAGTTCCATATTTCAAAAAAAAGATAAGGCATTGCAGTAACAATAGCCATCCAAAAAGAAGTAGACATCTGAATAAAAAAGGGAGCCGCCAAATTAATATTAATTAATTTGACAGAAAATTCTTGCGTGAAGAAATCATCAGTTAGATGAAAAATTTCTCCTAACGATCGCAATAATGAATAAAAAATGAAATCATTGTGACAAGGTGCCAATATCACATGATCGAAAAGATAAGGCATTACAATAAAGTAACCGACAGCTAAAACGAGCCACACTCCGATGATTCGAAATAAAACATGCCTCAACTCATCTAGATGATCCCAAAAGGTCATTTCGGCCATTGCAACTATTTCTTATCATTCTTTTCTGAGGGTTCAGCAGGCTGATCCACCTCGTCTTTGGCTTTATTTATCTCCTCTTTCGCTTCATTGACTCCTTCTTTAAAGCTCTTAACTCCTTTGCCAAGTCCTTTCATCAACTCAGGAATTTTTTTACCTCCAAACAATAAGAGAATAAGCAGCGCCAAGATAATAAACTCCGAGCCACTAGGCAAAAAGCCCAACAACAAGTGATTAGTCATAATTTATGTTTATTAGTAATAGATAATGTGAATACAAAACTATGTAAAAGTCATCATGCTACCAAAAAAAAAGAGTATTTCCTTTGAGCTTGAGAACATTAATCTTGATAATAGATCCTCTTTACGCGACTAGAAATACCTGTAAGTACCTCATAAGGAATAGTTCCTAACAGATCCGACAATACCGTTATAGGTAATTCATCACCAAAGATAACAACTTTATCACCCTCTTTACAGTCAATATCAGTCACATCTATCATACACACATCCATACAAATATTTCCCACATAAGCAGCTTTTTGCCCATTTACCAAACAATATCCTTTTCCATTTCCTAGATGTCTGTCTAAGCCATCAGCATATCCAATAGGAATTGCTGCAATACGAGAATAACGTGTGAGATGACCTTTCCTACCATACCCTACCGTATCTTCAGCGGGTACATCACGAACCTGCAAAATCGTCGTTCTCAGAGTACTCACATTATTTATAATAGAATTATCAATAGGATTGACACCATATAAACCGATTCCCAAACGCACCATATCAAATTGAGAATCAGGGAAACGTTCAATACCGGCAGAATTGCATATATGACGGAGTATCTTGTGGGAAAACTCACTCTGAAGTTCTGTTGATGCTTTATCAAATGTCTCTATTTGCACACGAGTAAAAGCATCAAACTGAGGGCTATCACTACCCACCATGTGAGAAAAAACGGAACGCGGGATGACCGAATTTTGACTTTTCAAACGCTTGATGAGAGCTGGCATGTCTTCAGGAGCAAATCCCAAGCGATGCATTCCGGTATCTAATTTGATGTGGATAGGAAAATTCGTTATCCCCTCCTTTTCAGCCTCTTTAATAAGTGCGTCAAGCAAATGAAAACTATATACTTCAGGCTCTAACTTATAATCAAACATCGTTTTAAAAGTGGTCATTTCCGGATTCATAATTATAATAGAACCTGTAATACCGGCTTTACGCAAATCAGAACCTTCATCCGCTACAGCCACAGCCAGGTAATCGACATGATGTTCCTGAAGAGTTTTAGCAATTTCATAAGAACCTGCGCCATAGGCAAAAGCCTTTACCATACAGGCCATCTTTGTTTCAGGTTTCAACTTTGCCCGATAATAATTGAAATTATTTATAAGCGCATTGAGGTTTATTTCTAAAATTGTTTCATGTACTTTCAGTTCCAAACTCTCCGAAACCATATCAAATCCAAAATTACGAGAGCCTTTAATGAGAATAATCTCATCCTTTAAATTTTTAAAGATATCAGAAGCTTGCAGATCTTCTGTATTTGGGAAGAAATGCTTTTCACCATCAAAGCGCGCACTACAAGAAGATATTTCATGTCCCACTCCGATAATCTTTTCTATTCCTCGATTATGTACTAATTGAGCTACCTTACGATACAATGTAGTGGTACTTTGACCTGTTTCCAAAAGATCGGAAAGAATCAAAGTACGTTTCAACTTTTTAGATAAAGAACGGCGATAAAGAAAGTCAAGTGCTATATCCAACGATGCTAAATCTGAGTTATAACTATCATTTATTAGTACGCAGTTATTCTTTCCTTCTTTAACCTCCAAACGCATAGCAATGGGCTCCAAACGTGCCATCCTTTCAGTAATTTGTTCAGGAGATAACATAAGGTAAAGACACACAGCCAAACAATTTAAAGAATTCTCAATAGATGCATCGTCTATAAAGGGAATACGATATGAATTATCCATTTCAAGATAACGATAAGAAATGGTAGTATATTCATCATTTTTCTCTATTTTACTAATAAACAAAGGCTTTTCCATGTCAGTGCAAGACCAAGCTATTTCACGTGCAGTAAACATAGATTTGGCAACACAGTTGCTGATAAGTTCATTGTCACCATTATAAATAATTACGTCACAATTCTTAAATAAGACAAGCTTTTCCATACATTTCTCCTGGAGAGAAAAAAAGTTTTCTTGATGCGCGCCCCCTATATTTGTAAAGACTCCAATAGTTGGTTTAATTATATTCTGCAAAGCCCGCATCTCTCCTACTTCTGAGATTCCAGCCTCAAAAATACCCAATTGAGAGAGAGCATTCATCTGCCAAACAGAAACAGGCACTCCTATTTGAGAATTATAGCTACGAGGAGAGCGAACAATATTCAAATCAGGACTAAACAACTGATGCAACCACTCTTTTACAATTGTTTTTCCATTACTTCCTGTCACTCCTATAACAGGTATTTGAAATTGCTCACGATGCTGTTCTGCCAATTTTTGCAAAGCTCGAAGAGGGTTAGGAACAAAAAGAAAATTGCTATCACCATAGTTAGCTTGTTCATTAAAAGTATTATGAACCACAAAATTACGTACCCCCCTTGCATATAAGTCAGGAATATATTTTGCTCCATTATTCCTTTTTGTAGATAAAGCAAAAAAGAGAGTTTCTTCAGGAAAACATAACGAGCGACTATCAGTAAGTAACCAGTCTATATGGCTCTCTGTATTACCAAATCGCTTAGCAGAAATACGTTTAGCTATTGATTCAATTGTATATGACATAGTTCTATTTCTTTTTCTACATCTAAGTACGGGTATTTTTCTTTAAGTCGTTTTATTTTTAACACTATTTGTCCTAAAAATCGTTTATATTCCTCAGAATCTCTTCTAAAAGGCTTATGAGACAATGCCTTGTGTATATCTCCATATTCCTGCATAATCTTTGTCGTTTCTTTAGAGAAATAAAAAGCAGCAAAAGTATTCCAAATATACCTGATAGCCATATCCGAAGGATGAATCATGTCATCTGCATAAAAGCGATAATCACGTAACTCATCCATAAGGATTTCATATGCTGGAAAGTAAAAAACAATGTTAGGAAATACTTTTTGAAGCATATCAATAGCTAATAGCAAAGTAGATTTACTTATCTGATTAGCATGTAAACCATCTTTTATATGACGAATAGGGCTGACCGTAAACACAATCTTCAATGAAGGACGAGATTCCAGAAGTTTCGAGATAAGAGATGTGTAATCTGCCACAATTTCATTTACAGTTAGCAAACGGCGGATAAAGTTCGCCGCCGGAAGTTTATGACAATTAGAGACTACCTCATTTGTTTCTTTGAGTGTATAAACCCAGGAAGTTCCAAAAGTTATAATCAAATAATTCATCGAAGTACTACATAGTTCATGCGCTCTTTTTAAGTGTTCATTTACTCTCGTGAGACATTTATCCTGAGTAAAAGCAGAAAAAGAACCATGATGCATATAACTATGATAACATTCACGGTAAAAGAACAAATCCTTTTCAGTATATTGCTTCCCTGAAATAATTTCCCTCAAAGCTCTAGATATCGAAAAAGGATTATAAAGGATACCATACGGATTTAATTCGCAATGAAACTTGTTATCAATCATCATTGAGCCGATATTTTCGGCAAAACAAGAACCCAACAATAAAAAATTATCAGAATGACTCATTGAGAAATTTGCTTGAGGATAGTCCATTATTGTTCTAAATTCCATAACTATTTATAACTTACACTATTTATATATTACGACAAAAATACTGTAATAAAATTAAGAATATCGAATATGAGCAAAAGGATTAGCATTACATAGACTAAAAAAACAAAATTAAACCTTCACAAAATTTCAATCTAAAAGTGAGTACTTCGACTTATTTATACTAATTTTGCACTAAATTTATCCTGAAAGATGAAGAACAATTCTACATATAACTTGCTCAACAACATCTCATCTCCTGAAGATCTTCGTACATTGCGCATGAATGACCTTCCCGAAGTATGTGCAGAGTTGCGGCAAGACATCATAAAAGAACTATCCTGTAACCCCGGACATTTTGCTGCAAGCTTAGGCGTAGTGGAGCTCACTGTAGCTTTGCATTACGTATACAATACTCCATACGATCGCATAGTATGGGATGTAGGACATCAAGCATATGGTCATAAAATACTAACAGGACGTCGTGAGATTTTTTCTACAAACAGAAAATTTAAAGGCATACGTCCATTCCCTTCTCCTGAAGAAAGCAAATACGATACTTTTACCTGTGGACACGCTTCCAATTCTATCTCAGCAGCGCTTGGAATGGCAGTTGCTGCTAATAAAAAGGGAGAAGATGATCGGCATGTCATAGCAGTAATAGGAGATGGCTCCATGAGCGGAGGACTGGCTTTTGAAGGGTTAAACAATGCTTCGTCAACCCCTAACAATCTATTGATTATTCTAAATGACAATGACATGTCTATTGATCGTAGTGTTGGTGGAATGAAGCAATATTTGTTTAACCTGACTACCTCTAATCGTTATAACCGTCTCCGTTTTGAAGCTTCAAAAATCTTATTCAAAATAGGAATTTTGAATGAAGACAGACGTAAAAGCTTAATTCGTTTTGGGAATAGCTTAAAATCAATGTTAGCCCAACAACAAAATATTTTTGAAGGAATGAATATCCGTTATTTCGGACCAATTGATGGCCACGACGTAAAGAATATATCGCGGATATTACAAGACCTTAAAGAGATGCAAGGGCCTAAAATACTACATCTGCATACGATCAAAGGAAAAGGATTTGAACCTGCCGAAAAACATGCAACTCTATGGCATGCGCCCGGAAAATTCAACCCAGAGACAGGAGAACGAATTATTGCAGACACCAATGGATTGCCTCCTTTATTTCAAGATGTATTTGGCAAAACATTAGTTGAACTAGCTAAAAGTAACAGCAAGATTATAGGAGTCACTCCGGCTATGCCTACAGGGTGCTCCATGAATATACTCATGCAAGAAATGCCCGACAAAGCTTTTGACGTAGGCATCGCCGAAGGACATGCAGTGACTTTCTCTGGTGGGATGGCAAAGGAAGGCTTAATGCCATTCTGCAACATTTACTCTTCATTTATGCAACGGGCATATGATAATATAATTCATGACGTTGCTATCCAAAACTTGAATGTAGCGTTCTGTCTTGATAGGGCAGGATTGGTAGGAGAAGATGGACCTACCCATCATGGAGTTTTCGACCTTGCTTATCTAAGACCTATTCCTCATCTCACAATTGCGTCCCCAATGGATGAACACGAATTAAGAAAATTAATGTATACTGCTCAGCTTCCCAACAAAGGGCCTTTTGTGATTCGTTACCCCAAAGGGAGAGGTACATTATTAGAGTGGAAATGCGCATTTGAAGAGATCCAAGTGGGTACGGGGCGAAAAATTAAAGAAGGTGACGAAATAGCAGTGCTAACTCTAGGTCCTATTGGAAAAGAGGTCGAAAAAGCAATAGAAATGGCGGAAGAGCAACAGATCTCCTCCATAGCACACTATGATATACGATTCGTCAAGCCTCTTGATAAAGAGCTATTGCACGAGGTCGGACGCAAATTCAACAAAATTATAACAGTTGAAGATGGTATTATTCAGGGAGGCATGGGAAGTGCAATTCTTGAATTTCTATCAGACAATAATTATTACCCAAGACTGAAACGTCTAGGAATATCTGATACATTCATAGAACATGGAAGTATTAAAGAATTGCATCACCTATGCGGTTTAGATGCGATCGGCATTTATCAGGCAATCATGCAGATGCACTCATTATGAAAATAAATAGTACATATAAAATTACAGGCCAAACATTCATCATTTTTTTTGATAATAAGATTGGCACATGCATAAATAAACAATGAAGATAATTATTGCCGGTGCCGGAGCAGTAGGCACACATTTAGCCAAATTGTTATCCCGTGAAAGACAGGATATTATTCTGATAGATGACGACGAAGATAAACTGAGCACATTAAGTTCCAATTTCGATTTAATGACAGTTTGTGCATCTCCCTCATCCATATCCGGATTAAAAGAGGTCGGAGTAAAAGACGCCAATCTGTTCATTGCCGTTACGCCGGATGAAAGCCGCAATATGACTGCCTGCATGATTGCAACTAATTTAGGAGCAAAAAAAACAGTTGCACGTATCGACAATTATGAATATTTATTGCCCAAAAACAAAGAGTTCTTTAAAAAATTAGGTGTTGATTCTTTAATTTACCCCGAAATGTTGGCAGCTAAAGAAATTGTTTCTTCCATGCGCATGAGTTGGATTCGCCAATGGTGGGAATTTTGTGGAGGAGCTCTTATTCTTATTGGAACTAAAATGCGAAATAATGCAGAAATTCTGAACATACCCCTTCAACAATTAGGAGAAGGGAATACGCCTTACCATATCGTAGCTATCAAACGAGGCAATAAGACAATCATTCCGCGAGGAAATGATGTTATTAAAGTCTTTGATATTGTATATTTCACCACTACTCGCAAATACATTCCTTATATTCGAAAAATCGCAGGAAAAGAAGACTATGCAGATGTCCGTAAAGTAATGATTATGGGAGGAAGCCGCATAGCTGTACGCACAGCTCAATACGTTCCGGATTACATGCAAGTCAAAATAATAGAACATGACGTAAATCGTTGTAACAGATTAACAGAATTGCTCGACGATAAGGTTATGGTTATTAATGGCGATGGAAGAGATATGAACCTGCTAGCTGAAGAAGGATTAAAAAATACTGAAGCTTTTGTTGCTGTAACAGGAAACTCTGAAACAAATATTCTAGCATGCCTCGCAGCAAAAAGAATGGGCGTTAGCAAGACAGTAGCAGAAGTAGAAAATATAGATTACATAGGCATGGCTGAAAGCCTTGATATCGGTACTGTCATTAATAAAAAAATGATTGCAGCCGGACACATCTATCAAATGATGCTTGATGCAGATGTTTCAAACGTAAAAAGCCTCACATTTGCAAATGCAGAAGTAGCTGAGTTTACAGTCAAATCCAATTCCAAAGTAGCTAAACACTTAGTAAAGGATTTAGGATTACCTAAAGGAGCAACAATTGGAGGATTAATCCGTAACGGCGAAGGAGTCGTAGTGAGTGGAGATACACTGATAAAAGCCGGTGATCACGTTGTTGTTTTTTGCCAAAACATGATGATAAAAAAAATAGAAAGATTCTTTAGCTAACATCCGCAATGATAAATATAAAGATGATTTACAGAATCATGGGATTCCTGATTCTAATTGAAACAGCCATGCTGCTATCTTGCATTGGAGTTTCCCTATACTATCAAGAAAACGATCTAAACAGTTTCCTTATCACAAGTGCTGTCACAGCTTGTACTGGTTTTCTTTTAATGCTGATAGGAAAAAATGCGGAAAAACACTTAAGTCGCAAAGATGGCTATATCATTGTGAGTCTTGTATGGGTCATCTTTAGTATTTTTGGCATGCTACCTTTTTATTTAAGCGGATATATTCCTAATATCACCAACGCCTTTTTTGAAACGATGTCAGGCTTTACTACCACTGGGGCCTCTATCTTAGATAACATAGAAGCATTACCTCACGGACTATTATTTTGGAGAAGCATGACTCAATGGATCGGAGGATTAGGGATTGTTTTCTTCACCATTGCTATCTTACCTATTTTCGGAATAGGGAGTATGCAACTCTTTGCGGCAGAAGCAACGGGTCCCACACACGATAAGATACACCCTCGTATTGGAGTAACTGCCAAGTTATTATGGAGCATTTATTTAGTTCTCACCATTAGCGAAACAATATTATTAATGATGGGAGGAATGAGCCTTTTCGATGCTATTTGTCATTCATTCACAACCACTGCAACAGGAGGTTTCTCCACCAAACAAGCTAGTATAGCTTATTATAATTCCCCTTATATAGAATATGTTGTTTCTATCTTCATGATTCTATCTGGAATAAATTTTACGCTCTATTTTTTCTGCATAAAAGGGAAAATCAAAAAATTCTTTAGAGACGAAGAAATGAAATGGTATTTAGCCTCTATTGCCATTTTTACTAGTATTATAGCTTTCACGTTGATACGTACATCTTCAATGGGAATAGAAGAATGTTTTAGAAAAGCATTATTTCAAGTGGCCTCTTTACATACTACCACTGGATATGCAACGGCGGATTATATGACATGGGCTCCTTTTTTATGGGCAATGCTGGCTATTACCATGATTATTGGTGGCTGTGCCGGTTCAACAAGTGGAGGATTAAAAGATATACGTGTATTAATTATAGCAAGAATCATCAAGAATGAGTTTAAACACATTATACATCCTAATGCGGTGTTACCGGTTAGAGCCAACAAGCAAATAATGTCACCATCCATCAAAAATTCCATTCTTGCCTTCACCTTATTATATATAATTGTATCAGTAATAAGCTGGCTTATCATGATGTCGTTAGGTGTTGGTTGCATAGAATCTTTTGGTACAGTTATTTCCAGTATGGGCGGTGTAGGGCCCGGACTAGGCACATGCGGCCCGGCATACAGTTGGAATCATCTACCAGATGCTGCTAAATGGTTACTTTCTTTCTTAATGTTAATCGGGCGATTAGAAATATTTACAATATTACTTATGTTTACTCCAGAATTTTGGAAAAAGAATTGATATAAGGCAAAAAGTGTGCTAAAAAAACCTTTTTTGTCACATAGAGATTGCAAAATAGAGGAATTTAATTCTATATTTGCAGCCACAAGAGGTTAATATGAAAAAAATCCTTAAATATAGTATTTTTATTGCATTTGCAATTATGCTTCATTCAACCATTATGGGGGCAATGAAAGCATCAGAAATACTATGTATAAGTAATACTACAACTAGAAAAGAGGTAGGCTGTTTCATTTCCCAAGAACGAACGGCAAACCAGCTAGTAAGGGTTTTGTATGCATATTATGCAAATCTAACTTGTGATACGGATCATTCAGGTCCTTCTTATACTCCAACAAATAAAAGCATTGTCTTGCTTTTAAAATACTTCAATAAACATAAGCTGAACATCATATTCGGCAATGTATCTTCTCATTCATTATCATATAATCTCGCAGATCCTATAAATTACTATATTTATGGCCTAAGAAAGATTGTAGTATGATAATACTCTCAATCTAAGATTCTGACCTCAAGTATTGTCACCTCTCGTTTAGTTACTGAAAGAAGTGACAAATGACTTATTTATAATATTCAATCTAAATGATTTTGAATTATGAATTTTGTACTATTAGTCGTAGTTTTATTAACGGCAATAACATTAGTTGCTGTCGCCTTGATTATAGCAAAAGCTATATCACCCCGCTCTTATAATCCCCAAAAAGAAGAAGCATACGAATGTGGTATTCCTACACGTGGAAAATCATGGATGCAATTTCGAGTGGGATACTATTTATTTGCTATTTTGTTCCTAATGTTTGACGTAGAAACAGTATTCCTCTTCCCTTGGGCGGTTACCGTTAAGGAATTAGGAACTAGTGGACTTCTTAGCATTCTCTTCTTTTTTATTATTTTAGTTCTAGGTCTTGCTTACGCCTGGAGGAAAGGAGCATTAGAATGGAAATGAAAAAGCCCAAAATAAAATCAATTCCTTACGAGGAATTTACAGACAATGCATCACTGGAAGAAATGGTCAAAGAGCTTAATAAGAATGGTGCTAGCGTTTTTGTGGGTGCTATGGATGACCTCATTAATTGGGGACGAAGTAACTCCCTATGGCCATTAACATTTGCAACAAGCTGTTGTGGCATTGAATTCATGGCACTTGGAGCCGCCCGTTATGATATGGCCCGATTTGGGTTTGAAGTAGCACGTGCTAGTCCGCGTCAAGCAGATATGATCATGGTATGCGGAACGATCACTAACAAAATGGCTCCGGTACTCAAACGCCTCTATGATCAGATGGCAGATCCTAAATATGTAGTAGCAGTAGGAGGATGTGCAGTTAGCGGTGGTCCATTTAAAAAGTCATACCATGTTTTAAATGGAGTAGATAAAATTTTACCCGTAGACGTATATATTCCCGGATGCCCGCCAAGACCTGAAGCATTCTACTACGGGATGATGCAGTTACAGCGTAAAGTTAAAATAGAAAAGTTCTTCGGAGGCGTAAATAAAAAGGAAAAAAGACATGAATGAGATCATTGAAATACCAGTAGAGAAGTTCCGCGAAGAAGCATTAAGACTACGCAACGAAAAGCAAATGGACTTTCTTGAGAGTCTTACCGGTATGGATTGGGGAGATAGTTTAGGAGTTGTTTACCACTTGGAATCAACTGTCACCGGTGAAAGACTTACCATCAAGACTGCTACTCAAAATCGTGAAAATCCGGAATTGCCTTCTGTATGTGATATATGGAAAGCGGCAGATCTTAACGAACGTGAAGTTTATGACTTTTACGGAATACGCTTCATCAACCATCCGGATATGCGTCGACTATATTTGCGCAATGATTGGGTAGGCTACCCAATGAGGAAAGATGATGACCCAATGGACGAGCGTAATCCTCTTCGAATGGATAATGAAGAGACTATAGATACTACAACAGAGCTAGAGCTCAATTCGGATGGGACTTTAAAGGATAAAGAAAACATCATTTTCGACGATCGTGAATACGTCGTTAATATTGGACCTCAACACCCGGCAACCCATGGTGTGCTTCGTTTTCGCGTTTCTTTAGAAGGAGAAATCATCAAGAAATTAGATCCCAACTGCGGCTATATACACCGAGGCATTGAAAAAATGTGCGAAAGTTTGACATATCCTCAAACCCTTGCACTAACTGACCGTCTAGATTATTTAGGTGCACAGCAGAACAGGCACGCATTATGTATGTGCATAGAAAAAGCAATGGGTATAGAGGTATCAGAACGAGTGCAATATATCCGTACTATTATGGATGAACTGCAACGTATAGACTCACACTTACTTTTCTATTCCTGCTTGTGCATGGACTTAGGAGCATTGACCGCTTTCTTCTATGGCTTCCGTGATCGAGAAAAAATATTAGATATATTTGAAGAGACTTGTGGCGGACGTCTCATTATGAATTATAATACCATAGGAGGCGTACAATCTGATCTTCATCCTAACTTTGTACAACGTGTTAAAGAGTTCATTCCATATATGCGTGATATCATCCATGAATACCACGATGTATTCACAGGAAATGTCATAGCTCATCAACGTCTAAAAGGAGTAGGTATACTAAGTCGTGAAGATGCTATATCATTCGGGGCTACGGGAGGAACAGGACGTGCTTCAGGATGGGCGTGTGATGTCCGTAAACGCATGCCATATGGCGTATATGACAAAGTAAACTTCAAAGAAATAGTCTATACAGAAGGCGATAGCTTTGCCCGTTATATGGTAAGAATGGACGAAATTATGGAATCGCTCAATATCATAGAACAACTAATAGATAATATTCCCGAAGGTAACTACCAAGAAAAAATGAAGCCGATTATTAGAGTTCCGGAAGGTTCCTACTACGCTGCCGTAGAAGGTAGTAGAGGGGAGTTTGGCGTATTTCTAGAAAGTCATGGAGAGAAGACTCCTTATCGTCTGCATTTTCGCAGCACAGGATTGCCACTAGTATCTGTAGTAGATACAATTAGCCGCGGAGGGAAAATAGCCGATTTAATAGCTATTGGTGGTACCTTAGATTATGTAGTACCAGACATAGACAGATAAAATTCATAGGCAAAAAGCAAATTATATATCAATTATATGTTCGATTTTAGTATAGTAACTAGCTGGATACACCAAATGCTGACTTCTTTCATGCCAGAAAGTTTGGCTGTAGCCATAGAGTGTATAGCAATAGGAGTATGCATCATTTTGATGTATGCCATACTTGCTGTTATTCTGATTTATATGGAGCGTAAGGTTTGCGCATTTTTTCAGTGTCGCTTAGGACCTAATCGTGTAGGAAAATGGGGAAGCATACAAGTTTTCGCCGATGTAATAAAGATGCTTATCAAAGAAATTATTACATTAAAGAACTCTGATAAATTTCTTTATGAACTTGCACCTTTCATGGTTATCCTTGCCTCTATCTTAGCCTTTTCATGCATTCCTATTAATAAAGGAATGGAAGTGCTTGACTTTAATGTAGGAGTGTTTTTTCTATTAGCAGCATCTTCCATAGGTGTTGTTGGTATTTTACTCGCAGGATGGAGTAGTAACAATAAATTTTCACTTATCGGGGCCATGCGAAGCGGAGCCCAAATCATCAGTTATGAGTTATCAGTAGGATTATCTATACTCACAATGGTTGTGCTGACTGGCAGTATGCAGTTTTCAGAAATAGTAGCCAATCAGGCAGATGGTTGGTTCATATTTAAAGGGCATATACCCGCATTAATTGCTTTTATAATTTACCTCATTGCCGGCAATGCTGAAACCAACAGAGGCCCATTTGACCTTCCTGAAGCAGAAAGTGAATTAACAGCTGGATATCACACAGAGTATAGTGGTATGCACTTTGGTTTCTTCTATTTGGCAGAATACTTGAATATGTTTATTGTTGCATCAGTTGCTGCTACCATTTTTCTAGGAGGATGGATGCCTCTGCATATAGCAGGCTTAAGTGGTTTCAATGCTATAATGGATTATATCCCGGGATTCATCTGGTTCTTTGGCAAAGCTTTCTTTGTTGTTTTCCTACTTATGTGGATTAAATGGACTTTCCCTCGTCTGCGTATTGATCAGATACTTACTTTAGAGTGGAAATACCTCGTTCCTATCAGTATGGTAAACCTTATATTAATGGTATTAATTGTAGTCTTTGGACTTCATTTTTAAACAGAGAGAAGAAAAATGAATAAGCAGAATAGTTATTTTGGTGGTCTTTTAAGTGGAATAAAATCCCTACTAGTAGGAATGAAAACCACCATTAAAGTGTTCTTTCGCAAAAAGACGACTGAACAGTATCCGGAAAATCGAGCCGAACTAAAGATGTTCGATAGATTCAGAGGAGAACTCATTATGCCTCATAACGAGAACAACGAGCACAAATGTGTAGCATGCGGTTTATGCCAAACAGCCTGTCCGAACGACACTATCGAAATAATAAGTGAAAAGATAGAGACAGAAGAAGGAAAGAAAAAAAAGATACTAAAAACCTATAAGTACGACTTAGGTTCCTGTATCTTCTGTCAGCTATGCGTAAATGCCTGTCCACATGATGCTATCACTTTCGACCAAACATTTGAGCACGCAACATTCAATCGAGACAGCTTAATACATACACTGAATCATAAAGGTAGTAAAGTAATAGAAAAGAAATAAGATATGGAACCAATTTTTGAATCAATCATATTCTATGCATTAGCAGCATTCATTTCCGTATTCTCGGTAATGACCGTATGTACCCGCCACATCTTGCGTTCGGCGACCTACTTGCTCTTTGTATTATTCGGCACTGCCGGCATCTACTTTCTGCTAGGTTACACATTTCTTGGTTCTGTACAAGTAATGGTTTATGCCGGAGGTATCGTCGTATTATACGTATTCTCCATTTTGCTTACCAGTGGAGATGGAGATCACGTAGAGAAGTTAAAACGCAGCAAATTCCTCGCTGGATTAGGCGCAACGGTAGGAGGAGCAGCCATCGTAATGTTCATTACGCTAACCCATAAGTTCATGCCAACAGACCATCCGGAACCTGTTGAAATAAGTATAAAAGCCATCGGGCATGCGTTGCTCGGAAGTGGTAAATATCAATATGTACTACCTTTTGAAGCTGTCAGCATTTTATTACTGGCATGCATCGTAGGCGGATTATTAATAGCACGTAAAAGATAAGAATATGACAATACACATGGAATATTATCTGATAGTATCGGCTATCATGTTTTTTGCCGGGATATATGGATTCTTCACCCGTCGCAATACTCTCGCCATTCTAATCTCAATAGAATTGATATTGAATGCTACAGACATCAACTTTGCGGTATTCAACCGTTTTTTGTTTCCTGCTGACTTAGAAGGGCATTTCTTTGCCTTATTCTCTATCGCCATATCGGCAGCAGAGACAGCTATAGCTATTGCCATTATGATTAATATCTATCGTAATATACGCAACATACAAGTAAAGAACTTGAATGAAATGAAATGGTAGTTCAATTACGTAACAGAATAAACGCATAACAATGAATTTTACAATACTGATACTTATCCTCCCTATGCTCTCTTTCCTACTTTTAGGAATTGGAGGTAAATGGCTTAAACCTGCCATCGCAGGTCTGTTAGGTACTCTCTCTCTAGGAATAGTCACCATTCTGAGCTACCTGACCGCATGGCTCTACTTCACCAGCCCACGTATAGCAGATGGAAGTTTTGCCAAATT
This sequence comes from uncultured Bacteroides sp., assembly GCF_963677685.1. NCBI lineage: Bacteria > Pseudomonadati > Bacteroidota > Bacteroidia > Bacteroidales > Bacteroidaceae > Bacteroides > uncultured Bacteroides sp. Next base: position 871,371 of record NZ_OY782186.1, on the reverse strand, counting down.
GATGCCCTATAATTTCACCTGGCTTCCTTTCAACGAAACATTGCATTTTGATTTAGGAATAATGCTAGATCCTATCTCGGTAATGATGTTAATCGTTATTTCCACAGTATCGTTAATGGTCCACATCTATTCCTTCGGTTATATGAAAGGAGAAAAAGGATTCCAACGCTACTACGCTTTCTTGTCACTATTTACTATGTCCATGCTTGGATTAGTAGTGGCTACTAATATTTTCCAAATGTACCTTTTCTGGGAACTAGTAGGAGTTAGCTCGTATCTACTGATTGGTTTCTATTACACGAAACCTTCGGCTATCGCTGCTAGCAAAAAAGCATTTATCGTAACCCGCTTTGCTGATCTTGGTTTTCTTATCGGAATTCTATTATACGGATATTACGCTGAAACATTCAGCTTCACCCCCGACGCAATGTCACTCCTCACCGGTGGTGCCGCCATGCTTCCATTGGCTTTGGGCTTGATGTTCGTAGGAGGTGCCGGTAAGAGCGCCATGTTCCCTCTGCATATATGGCTACCCGATGCAATGGAGGGACCTACTCCCGTCAGTGCATTAATCCACGCTGCCACCATGGTTGTTGCCGGTGTATACCTCGTAGCCAGGATGTTCCCTCTCTACATCTCTTATGCACCTCATGTATTAGAAATGATTGGATGGATAGGAGCATTCACCTCCTTTTTTGCAGCCAGTATCGCTTGCGTTCAAACAGATATAAAACGAGTTTTAGCCTTTTCTACAATTTCCCAAATAGGCTTCATGATTGTCGCTTTAGGTGTATGTACTAGTATGGATCCCCATGAAGGAGGATTAGGTTATATGGCTTCTATGTTTCACCTCTTCGCTCACGCCATGTTCAAAGCGTTATTATTTCTAGGTGCAGGAAGTATCATTCACGCAGTTCACAGTAATGAGATGAGTGCTATGGGCGGATTAAGAAAATATATGCCAATCACGCATATCACCTTCCTTATTGCTTGCTTAGCAATATCAGGTATTCCCCCCTTCTCCGGTTTCTTCTCAAAAGACGAAATATTAGCAGCCTGTTTTGAATACAGTCCGATAATGGGATGGACAATGGCGATCATTGCCGCAATGACTGCTTTCTATATGTTCCGCCTCTATTACAATATATTTTGGGGAAAAGAAAACGAACAATTACATGCTGAGCATACTCCACATGAAAGTCCTTTAGCAATGACTTTTCCACTGCTATTTTTAGCCGGAGTAACTTGCGTAGCCGGATTCATTCCGTTTGGTAGCTTCGTTAGCAGTAATGGCACAGATTACCATATTCATATAGAAATGGCGATAGCCCTTAAAAGTATCCTGATTGCCATTCTATCCATTGCATTGGCAACTTGGATGTATATGCGCCCCGCACAACCCGTAGCCGATCTTCTCGGCAAACGATTTGCACGTCTGCATAAAGCAGCTTCTAACCGTTTCTATATCGATGAAGTTTACCAATTCATTACGCACAAAATAATCTTTCGCTGCATCTCTACTCCTATTGCTTGGTTCGACCGTCACGTTGTAGATGGATTCTTCAACTTCCTTGCCTGGAGCACCAATGCAGCAAGTGATGAAATACGTGATCTACAAAGTGGACAAATACAACAATACGCATTTGTATTCTTACTAGGTACACTGGCACTGATTGTAACTCTATTATTGACATTCTAAAGCATTAAATGATATGAACTTCTTATCTTTATTCGTACTCGTTCCTTTACTCATGCTCGGCGGACTTTGGCTATCGAAAGGTATCAAAGCCATCAGGGCTGTAATGGTAACCGGAAGTACGGCATTGTTAGCTCTAGCTATAGCTCTTACTTGCATGTACCTCGGTGAACGCGAGGCTGGTGCAACAGCCGAAATGCTATTTCGCTCCGATTTAATGTGGTATGCCCCACTTCACATAGCCTATTCCGTAGGGGTTGACGGAATTTCAGTAGCGATGTTACTGCTTAGTTCCATTATTGTCTTTACAGGAACCTTTGCGTCTTGGCAAATGAAAGTCCAAACCAAAGAATATTTTCTATGGTTTACCCTTCTAAGCATGGGAGTTTTCGGATTCTTTATCTGCATCGACCTGTTTACCATGTTCATGTTCTACGAGATAGCACTGATTCCTATGTACCTTCTCATCGGAGTATGGGGTAGTGGTAAAAAAGAATACGCAGCGATGAAACTTACTCTAATGCTTATGGGAGGTTCCGCTTTCCTTCTAATAGGCATTTTAGGTATCTACTTCGGTAGCGGAGGAACCACCATGAATCTGCTAGAAATAGCCAAACTGCATAACATACCATTTGCACAACAATGCATCTGGTTTCCACTTACCTTTTTAGGATTCGGAGTCTTAGGCGCCCTGTTCCCTTTCCATACATGGAGTCCTGATGGACACGCCTCAGCACCGACTGCCGTATCTATGCTTCATGCCGGAGTATTGATGAAACTAGGAGGATACGGATGTTTCCGCATAGCCATGTATCTAATGCCCGAAGCAGCAAAGGAGCTTGGTTGGATATTCCTCATACTAACAGGAATCAGTGTAGTATACGGTGCCTTTAGTGCTTGTGTACAAACTGATTTAAAATACATCAATGCCTATTCATCCGTAAGTCACTGTGGGCTTGTTCTTTTTGCAATCTTAATGATGAATCAGACAGCTGCCACAGGAGCCGTGCTTCAAATGCTTAGTCACGGACTGATGACCGCTCTCTTCTTTGCCCTTATCGGTATGATTTATGGGCGTACACACACCCGTGATGTTAGAGAATTAGGAGGGTTAATGAAGATAATGCCTTTCCTTAGTGTATGTTATGTCATCGCAGGTCTAGCCAATCTTGGACTGCCCGGACTTAGTGGATTCGTAGCCGAAATGACCATCTTCGTTGGCTCCTTCCAAAATTTTGATGCATTCCATCGTACCATGACCATTCTAGCGACAACCTCCATTGTAATCACAGCAGTATATATCCTGCGTTTGGTAGGTAAGATACTTTATGGAAATCCGGTAAACCAGGCACACCTGAAGCTCACCGATGCAACTTGGGACGAACGTTTTGCCGTTATTTGTCTCATTATATGCGTAGCCGGATTAGGTATGGCTCCTTTCTGGATCAGTCACATGATCGGTAACAGTGTATTACCGGTTGTTTCACAATTAATACGATAAAAATAATCGTCTAATATAAAACAGCAATATGGATTATTCACAATTCTTATACATGAAAGAAGAGCTGTCACTCATAGCAGTTATTGTCATTCTCTTTGTAGCCGATTTATTCGTGAGCCCCGATGCCCATAAAAAAGACGGGAAAGTTCACCTGAACACGCTTCTGCCGGTCGTTTTACTAACCATACATACCCTGATCAACCTAGTTCCAGGAACAACAGTAGATGCTTTCGGGGGCATGTACCATTATGCACCGGCAATGACCATCATAAAAGCCGTACTAAATGTCGGAACAATCATTGTCTTCCTGTTAGCTCACGAATGGTTGAAACGAGAAGATACAAAAATTAAACAGGGTGAATTTTACATACTGACTTTGAGTACTCTGTTAGGTATGTACTTTATGATTTCAGCCGGACACTTCCTTATGTTCTTTATTGGACTCGAAACAGCATCCATTCCAATGGCTGCACTAGTTGCCTTTGACAAATACCGTCATCATTCAGCTGAAGCCGGAGCCAAATATATTCTTACCGCCCTTTTTTCAAGCGGTTTATTATTATATGGTATATCACTAATCTATGGCACAATAGGTACTCTTTATTTTAGTGATGTCCCCGCAGGTATCACAGGCAACCCTATGCAGATAATGGCTTTCGTATTTTTCTTTGCCGGCATGGGATTCAAAATATCACTTGTACCTTTTCACTTGTGGACAGCCGATGTATATCAAGGAGCCCCTACAGCTGTAACAAGCTACCTAAGCGTAATCTCCAAAGGTTCAGCCGCTTTCGTTCTGATGACCGTCTTAATTAAAGTTTTCGCTCCGATGGTAGCTGAGTGGCAAGAAGTACTTTATTGGGTAACAATCGCTTCCATCACTCTTGCTAACCTCTTTGCTATCCGGCAACAAAACCTTAAACGATTCATGGCATTCTCCGCTATCTCTCAGGCTGGATACATTATGCTTGGAGTCATCAGTGGAAGTTCACAAGGTATGACGGCATTAATCTATTATATTTTAGTATATACGGTAGCCAACTTAGGCGCATTTACCGTCATAGCAATCATAGAACAAAGAAGTGGAAAAATCGAAATGGACGATTATAATGGACTTTACCAGACTAATCCCAAATTAGCATTTCTAATGACAATAGCTTTATTCTCATTAGCAGGTATTCCTCCATTTGCCGGATTCTTTAGTAAGTTCTTCATATTCATGGCAGCTTTTCGTGGCGGTTTCCATCTATTGGTGTTCATCGCCTTAGTCAATACCGTCATTTCGCTTTACTATTATTTGCTTATAGTGAAAGCTATGTATATTAACAAGAATGAAACACCTATTGCAACATTTAAGAGTGATGCATATAGCAAAGCAAGTATGATTATTTGTTTGATAGGCATCATTGCCATAGGTCTTGCAAGCATTATCTTTGAAACAATAGATAAATTTAGCTTCGGCATGTAAGAGCTTTCAGCAAAGGATTGTAACTCTTATAGCTCCGGTAAGAAAGTATAGAATACAACTTTCTACCGGAGTTTTTTATTCCTCTAACAGCAAGCAAATTATCTTCATGTGTTTGTAACATATACGTCAACTAATTGTATAAAGGCTGACTTCCATTTGTAATCTCATCATCTCATCTTTGCAACGAAAAAGAAACGTATTACAGATGAGCATGAAAAAAGTATCAAAAAAAATTCTATCCATTCTCGCGCTACTCACCCTTTTCTCGGCAGTAGTAGCAGCCAACAACATTAAAGGTGTCATTAGAGACAAAAGTTCTAAAGAACCACTTACCGGAGCAACCGTACAAGTATTAGGCACCAATATCGGAGTCGTAGCCGATATAGATGGTAATTACAATTTGAGCGGACTCCAAAAAGGTACATACACCATTTTAATTAAGTATGTATCATACAAAAGTATCGAGTTGAAAAGTATAAAAGTAAGTGATGAAAATCCTCTTATACTAAACATCGACATGGAACCTGAAAGCCAATTTTTAAGTGGAGTAACCGTCGTAGCACAGGTAAAAAGGAACACTGACATGGCTATGATGAGCGATCAGAGAAGAAGTCTAGTTGTCCAATCAGGAGTTTCTGCCCAGCAAATTAGTAAGACGCAAGACAAAGATGCCTCGGAAGTGATAAAACGCATCCCGGGCATTTCTATTATAGACGAAAAGTTTGTAATGGTTCGCGGACTCTCTCAAAGATATAATAATGTATGGATCAATGGTAGCGCAGTACCTAGTTCAGAGCCGGACTCACGCGCTTTCTCATTCGATATCATACCAAGTTCTCAATTAGACAACATGATCATTGTTAAGTCACCCGCCCCCGAATATCCGGCAGACTTCACTGGTGGTTTTATCCTTATCAACACGAAAGATATGCCTAGTGAGAATACTTTTAATATTTCTTTAGGAACCAGCATCAATGATCAAACACACTTCAAAGATTTCAAATCAGGCAAAGGGAGTGGCACTGATTTCCTTGGTTTTGATAATGGACTTCGTTCGTTAGATGCAGGGATGAAAGGTAAAGTGAACACTTTTGCTAATAATTCTAACCGCGTAGATCTTCTAAATAATAATTTTAATAACGACTGGACCCTTCATAACAAGAAGCCGGTAGGCGATTTAAAATTCAACTTAAATTACGCCCATCGCTGGGAGATGGAAAGTGGCCGTAAGATAGGTTTGCTTGCAGCAGTAAATTACAGCAACACTTACAAAACCTATCTGAATATGGAAAACTCTTTGTTCGGCTCTTACGACGCAACACACAACCATTCTGTTTATTTACGCAAAAGTACCGATAATCAGTATAATCATGATGTGCGTGTAGGTGCGATGGTTAATTTGATGTACCAACCCAAAAACAGTCGCAACCATTATGAATTTAAGAACATTTTCAACCAAATAGGAAAAGACCGATATACTAGCCGCTACGGGTTCGATGCACAAAGTAATAATGAGAAAAGCTATGAATATTATTATTCAAGCCGCACGACCTACAATGGTCAGTTTACCGGAAAGCATAGTTTTGATAACGGGAAACTAGATTGGAGTGCAGGTTACTCTTATGCAAACCGTAACTTACCAGACAGACGTCGATATATGTTGAATGACAATGATAAAACTGGAGATATCGCTTTAAACACAGGTAATGATATCAGTCGCGAATTTACCAGTCTGAATGAACATATAGCCTCTGCAAACATTAACTATCAGCGTGATTTTCAATTTGGCTCTTTTAACCCAACTCTGAAAGTTGGAGGATATGGAGAGTACCGCACACGTACTTATAATACTCGTCAATTTACCTACGGGTGGGGTGATGACATGCCTTCCGGTTTCAAACACTTCGATGTACCGACTCAGTTAATGCAAGATGAGAATTACGGAGAGAACAAACTATTTATGTACGAACTCGTACGCAAGACTTACGATTATTCAGGTAACAACCGTTTGGGAGCAGGCTACATCGGTGCCAACTTACCATTGAGTACAAGAATAAATCTATATACAGGTCTACGTTACGAATACACCAAAATGGAATTAGTACGTAATACCCGTGACGATATAGAAAGTCATCGCAGTTTGTTCTATACTTACAATGACCTATTCCCCTCTGCTAATGCTACATACAAGCTTACTGACAAACAACAGTTCCGTCTTTCTTATGGTAAATCAGTCAACCGTCCTGAATTCCGTGAAGTTTCAACATCGGTATATTACGACTTTGACTTAGCGTCAAATGTAGAAGGAAACCCCGCATTGAAACCTTCATACATTCACAATGTTGACTTCCGTTACGAATGGTATCCCAATCCGGGAGAATCAGTCTCTTTAGCTCTATTCTATAAACATTTTGATTCACCTATCGAGTGGACTTATACCGTCAATGGAGGTACAGACCTTACCTATTCTAATAAAAATGCTAAGGCTGCCAACAATTACGGGATGGAATTAGATTTGCGTAAGAAGCTAGATTTTATCGGCTTACCTCATTTCAGTTGGTCATTTAATGGATCACTCATCAAGAGTAGAGTTGAATTCGAGAAAGGTAGCAAAGAAGAGAACCGCCCCATGCAAGGACAATCACCTTATTTGATCAATACAGGTATATTCTATGAACACCCAACGAAGCAATTTAATGTAGCAGTTTTATACAACCGCATCGGAAAACGAATCATCGGAGTAGGACGTACAGTAGGAACAAGTGGTGAGCAAACAGTGAATGTTCCCAACTCTTACGAGATGCCTCACGATGCAATAGATCTATCTATCAGCAAGAAAATTGGCAAGATGGAAATAAAAGCAGGAGTACGCGACCTGTTAGCACAACGCGTAAACTTCAAACAATTTGGAAGTGTATATAATGCAAATCAAAAAACTGAATACGAAGAAATCACCAAGAGCTATAAGCCTGGAAGAAATTTCAATTTATCAGTGAGCTATTCATTCTAAAACTAAAATTTCAATAAGAATTAACTAAAAAAACAAGAAAGTTATGAATCGAATTAAAATGAATGTAATGAAATGGAGTAGTCTTTTCTTTACAGCTATGGCTCTAACTGCCATAACCAGTTGTAGTAGTAATGATGATGACAACAATGGAGGCACAGACAATAAAGATCCTTTAGTTACTTATCCTGCAGCGACTGACGCCAATGACAAATACGGTGGCCTTGCAAGCAGCGACGGTATTTTATTTCAAAACGGTACTCAAATTGGTAACGGAGAAAAAGAATTCCGCTTTACTGGTAAGCAAACTATCAAAAAAGGAACTTACATCATGAAAGGATGGATCTATGTTCGTCCAGGAGCTGAACTGACTATTGAAGCAGGTACAGTTATTAAAGGAGACAAAGGTTCAAAAGCATCTCTTATCATAGAACCGGGAGCTAAAATTTATGCTGAAGGTACTGCTTCCTCTCCCATTGTATTTACTTCTGCGCAACCAGCAGGTAGCCGTCGTCCAGGTGACTGGGGAGGTTTAATCATTTGCGGTAATGGTTTAAACAATAACACAGGAGGACAACAAATCGAAGGAGGTCCTAAAACCGTACATGGTGGTAGTGTAGAAAATGACAATTCAGGAGTATTACGTTACATTCGCGTAGAGTTTGCTGGTAGTGTTTTCCAAACTGACAAAGAGATCAATGGTATCACTTTCGGTTCTGTTGGTAGTGGCACTACAATCGATCACTTGCAAGTATCTTACTCTAATGACGATTCTTACGAATGGTTCGGTGGTTCTGTAAATTGTAAATACCTCATCGCTTACAAAGGTTGGGATGATGACTTTGACACTGACAATGGCTTTAGCGGACATGTTCAATTCGGTCTTTCCGTACGCGATCCACGTATTGCAGATACTTCGCAGTCCAATAGTTTTGAGTCTGATAACAATGCCAATGGCGATGATATTACTCCGTACACTAAATGCATATTCAGTAACATGACTTTAGTTGGACCAATGACTCAAAAGAATTTGACCGCAGGTTTCAAAAACGATGCCAGCTATATTACTGCAGGATCTATGAAACCTGAGAATGAAGCTGCTCTTGGAAAATTCCAATCATCTATGCACATTCGTCGTAACACCAAACTAAACTGTTATAATTCAGTAGCACTAGGCTGGCCTATCGGTTTAATCATTGATGGTGAGAAAGGAAACTGCCGTACATATGCTACTAATGGTGATATCAAGTTACAGAATGTATTCTTTGCAGGCATGGCTGTTACTGGTACAGACTATAATAAAAAATATGAAGACGAATTTGGTACTTGGGCTTTAGTAGATGGCAAAAACAAAATCTCATACGATGATCCTACTAAACCTTCATTCTCTACAACTTTCTTTAAAGGACAAACTGGTTGCCAGTGGGGACTTACCGAAGATGGTTTGAAATTAACGGATCCCAAGAATGTTGGTCAGAACTATTGCCCGGGAAGTGGAAGCCCACTTTTAAGTGCAGCTAATTTCTCTGGTCTGACAAGCTCTTCAATCAATACCAATGTAACTTATGTTGGTGCTTTCAGCGGAGCAAATGACACTTGGATGGACGGATGGACCAATTTTGATCCTGAAAACACAGCTTATTAATCGGAAACGATTCAATAAATAGACACTAAAATCCAAGGGCGTCTTCTTACCTAAGCTCCATCGATACGTGGTTTCTTGGTAATGAAGGCGTCCTTCTTTTATCTAAAATTAGTTTTCCAAGACAATAAGGAATCAAAAACGACCTTTTATTTGTTCATATTTAGAAAGTCAAGATCTTTCCCTCTCTATCTAAATAAAGAAAAACTAAAAACAACACAATTAATTGATTCTTTATAATGACCAATCGAATGAACATAAAAATAGCTTATATCATTGCCTCATGCTTCTTCTGCCTTATCGTAATAAGCTGCTCCAATTCTACTAGTGAAGATAATGACAACAACATTATTTTTGGAGGAAATATCATCGGCAATGGTGAACTAGAATTTCTCATCACTCACAACCAAACACTAAAGAAAGGCACCTACTTAATGAAAGGATGGTGTTACATTACCAATGGTGCTACACTTACCATCGAGCCGGGTACTGTTATTAAAGGAGATCATGAAACAATGGCTGCTCTAATTGTAGAGCCGGGAGGGAAATTATATGCCAAGGGGACTCCTACCGAACCGATCGTCTTTACTTCCGAAAAAGCTCCCGGCAATCGTAAACCGGGTGATTGGGGAGGGCTCATCATCTGTGGCAATGCAACGAATAATAGTGGCATTATGCAAATAGAAGGTGGACCACGTACAATGCACGGTGGAAATAACGACAAAGATAATTCCGGCATTATCAGTTATGTACGTGTCGAATTTGCGGGATATCCCTTTAAAAAGAATCAAGAGATAAATGGCATTACTTTCGGTTCTGTAGGAAGTGGCACGCAAGTAGACCACCTGCAAGTATCTTATTCCAACGATGATGCCTTTGAGTGGTTTGGAGGAACCGTCAACTGTGATTACTTAGTCGCTTATCACTGCTGGGATGATGATTTCGACGCAGATAATGGCTATCGTGGTAGCTGCAATTACATGCTAGGGATACGTAATTCCCGCATTGCCGATATATCAACCTCCCACGGCTTTGAATGTGATAACAATACCGAAAACAGTAATGCGCAACCCATTACAGCACCCAGCTTTAACCATGCCACTCTTTACGGCCCTTATTCAGTAGATGCGAACTTCCAGAACACCGGTCAATACATTGATGGCAACAATCTGCGTCCAAGTAATGAAAGTCTATTAGGACTTTACGGTGCAGGCATAGCGCTCGGAAGCAACACAGCCGTTCATTTTAGTAATTCAACCATAAGCGGATATCCAGAGAACATAACAGGTAGTCCTGCTTCTCAAGAAAATGTAACCTTCTCTGCTTCCACATCTCCTACTCTACCCGACTGGACAAGTACGTGGTGTAATTTTGATCCACAAAACACAGTGTACTAAGCCTTCAGATCCAGCATACTACAAAAGCTCTATGTGTCCTACATAATACGTATCAAAGAGATTCAACCAGTAGTACTGAAGAATAAAAGCTTTATTTCTAATTCTTCTGCTGCTAGAAGATGATATCTCAATTGAAGAACTAAAAAATAAAACAGTAAAATAACCTGTATAATCTTATATTAATCATTTTGTTCACTTCTTAACTTCATTAACGGGTAAGTAAATAAAAGAAGGTGTTGACCTTTTGAGAGTTCAACACCTTTGATACTATTCAACGAACATTTAGCAAATATCTTCTTTTATAATACTATAACCTCAATTATTTGTTGAGAAGAACCGTTGCTTCAGGTATGCCTTCGAATGATTTCAAAACATTATTAGTTTTATTATCCACTATTTCATAATAAACATTTCCGGCTTGCACACCTTCCCATTTACCAGAAATACGCAATGGACGACCAGATATTTCACCAATAAAGTCAGCAACATAGCTTGCTGATAATTGGCTTATTTGTACCATAATCTTTGCCGTAACAGAGGTATAAGGCGGTACCTTCATATTGAATGAATAAGCACGAGTATCCTCTCTTGTTTCACTCCCTCCCCATTGCCAGTTTGCACTAGTCGTATTAGTTATATCTATCTTAGCCGAGGCAATTAATGGAATGCTCACTTTTGCAGTTGTGTGAAGTTCTATTTGAGATCCCACAGATTTATTAAAGGTTGAAGTCTCTGAGGCTCTTCTATTGAAAGAGGCTGTCATTTCTGCTGTTACGGAGCTAGAATTATTTACTTGGACTTCTTGTAGAAATGTTGGCAATGCTTTAATTACATCTCCTGCATCTAAGGACCAAGTCAACTTAGCCAATCTAAAATTTTCTGCTGGTTGAATTTCCCAAAAATCCGCAGCAGTATAGTGAACAAAAGAAACTGTAGAGCCAGCACATCCCATATACCCATCCCACCAAGGATTATATTTTGGCTGAAAAATTTCCATATAACCATTAGGAAACCATTCTTCAGAATAGGAATTTTTTCTAAATTCAAATCGCCATTGATGAAGTTTATTTTTATCATCTTTATAAATTAGACTTGGTGTCATGACATTGTTGCTATTCATTCCTAAATATTTTCTAGAGTTAGTCATATCAAAAGAATAAATTCCGTAATCAACATATGCATCAGTATCATCAGAACCGCCAGCAGGAGAGGCTAAAGTTCTATCATAAGGATCAATAAGCCATCTTTGATTCTTATTAGAATCTTTAGGACTCAAACTAACAGTATTATTTGAGTTAGCAGTTAAATACCCCCCATTTAAGCTAGTATTTCCTCTGTTTATAATATAAACAGGCATACCTAGTAGTTTGTAAATAGGCTGTTCATCCTCATCATAATAGTCTTGAACTCCACCTCTTGTCTTAGGTGTATTCACAGATGTTTCTTTCTTCACCAAATTGACATCTAAATCATCTTGTTGGCACGCAGAAAATACAAGTACAGCAAACAGATAAAACAATAAATTAATTTTTTTCATAATAATAAAAGTTTTATAAAATAAATAATAAAAATAGTTTCTGTGTTATTTTATGCAAACATAAATCAAGAATATTACTAATATATTACAGTCTAGATAATTACAGATTTCACATTTTGAATATAAAATCGAACTTATCAAACAACTCACCAAGCTAAAAAAACGTCTTTTACCCCGCCTGACTGGACAAGTACGTGGTGTAACTTTGATCCACAAACACAGTGTACTAAACCTTCACAAACAACTACAGAAAACGAAACGCCAATCATAAAAAAACGGATTCCTTTTTAGAAATTAAACTCTAATAAGTAAACAAAAACAGCCTACCTTTTTAGTAAGAAAGAACAAAAACTGTCTACTCAATTCAATAAAAGTCAAAGATGCAATTACTTCATTCTGTTTCATAGGATGAAACAGAATACTTATTGCGTTGAAACAAAATGTTTAATGCGTTAAAAAAGTAGTTTCAACAAACTGAACAATAACAGACTGTGTATTACCCTAGAAATGGTTGACTATTATTTTCTTTATCTCTTAATTTGGTTAACCTCCTTTTAGACTATCCCTAACAGAGGCAGACTTTAATTATTTGAAAAAACACAAAAGACAAATATTCTTCTACTTCATGCTATTTAGTATTCATTTTTCATCATTTAAGACCAAAAAGTTACAATAAAACACTATATTTGCACATATCTGTTCAAAACAACACTATCATGCAAAAGAATAATTATCATAAGATTATCATTACTATCACTATTCTACTTTGCACAGCTATTTCAGCAAAAGCACAAAGTAACCCGATCAATATTGGGACTTCACTATCAGATACGATCGCCGTAATGCAACACCTTGAAAAAAGAAAAAGTGAATTTATTGGCAAACCGCTAGCCATATTTCTAAAAGAGTATGAAAGATATCTCCCCATCCGTTTTATGGCCTCCGCAGAAACAAGTCCTTGGATTCATCCAGAGGGAAAATGTTTTGTTGAAGCAATTATAATATGCTTTAGAGATTACGATTTCCTAATGAAGAAAATTAAAGACAAGGAAGGTAATTTTGTTCTCAGAATAGAATTCATGAATCCACGAGTAGAGTATTCCACCTTTTGGGATCAATTTCCAGAAACAATGACAGATCAAGAGAAAGCAAACCTTATTAGAGATAAATATAAAGTAAAAGATATATCATCTTATCTATTCATCTATTAAAACAGAGTAATGCCCCTATGAGATCAATCTTATCAAAAAACTTATTTATGGATTAAATAAACTTCCTCTTTTATCATAAGAAACATTGCTTATCTGGTTATATTGTATACCCTATTAATAAAAATTGCGATGAAGAAATAGATTCTTATATATGTAAAAAACAAAAGCGAACATCATGAAGAGTATTATCATTACTATCACTATTCTACTTTGCACAGCTATTTCAACAAAAGCACAAAGTAACCCGATCAATATTGGGACTTCACTATCAGATACGATCGCCGTAATGCAACACCTTAAAAAAAGAAAAAGTGAATTTATTGGCAAACCGCTAGCCATATTTCTAAAAGAGTATGAAAGATATCTCCCCATCCGTTTTATGGCCTCTGGAGAAACAAGTCCTTGGATTCATCCAGAGGGAAAATGTTTTGTTCAAGACATTACAATATGCTTTAGAGATTACAATTTCGTAATGAAGAAATATAAAGATAAGGAAGGAAGTTTTGCTCTCAGAATAGAATTCATGAATCCACGAGTAGATTATTCCACCTTTTGGAATCAATTTCCAGAAACAATGACAGATCAAGAGAAAGCAAACCTTATTGGAGATAAATATAAAATAAAAGATATATCATCTTATCTATTCATCGATAAAACAGAGTAATGCCCCTATGAGATCAATCTTATCAAAAAACTTATTTATGGATTAAATAAACTTCCTCTTTTATCATAAGAAACATTACTTATCTGGTTATACTGTATACCCTATTAATAAAAATTGCGATGAAGAAATAAATTCTTATATATGTAAAAACAAAAGCGAACATCATGAAGAGTATTATCATTACTATCACTATTCTACTTTGCACAGCTATTTCAGCAAAAGCACAAAGTACCCCCATCAATATTGAGACTTCACTATCAGATACGATCGCCGTAATGAAACATCTTGAAAAAAGAAAAAGTGAATTTATTGGCAAACCGCTAGCCATATTTCTAAAAGAGTATGAAAGATATCTCCCCATCCATTTTATGGCCTCCGGAGAAACAAGTCCTTGGATTCATCCAGAGGGAAAATGTTTTGTTAAAGAAATTACAATATGCTCTAGAGATTACGATTTCATAATGAAGACAATTAAAGACAAGGAAGGAAGTTTTGTTCTCAACATAGAATTCATGAATCCACGAGTAGAGTATTCCACCTTTTGGGATCAATTTCCAGAAACAATGACAGATCAAGAGAAAGCAAACCTTATTGGAGATAAATATAAAGTAAAAGATATATCATCTTTTCTATTCATCTATTAAAACAGAGTAATGCCCTATGAGATCAATCTTATCAAAAAACTTATTTATGGATTAGTCATTTGCCTATCGAATTTATGGAGATTGTAGAAACAAGTCCTTGAATTCATCCTCAAGCAAAATCTTATGTATCAGGTATTATTATATCTCATAAAGATGAGGAGTAAGCAGACTGATAGATTCTAATGATAAATAGATGCATGGAATTGATTAAAGCACAACTTATGTGTATCAGAAAGGAAAAGAAAACTATTCTTTAAATCTCTCCATCACTTCGAGACACATACGCCCATTGTGATAAGGACATTTCCAAAAACCGGCTTTGTCATCTTCACGATTCACTGTACCATCAGCGCGAATACTCCAATACCATTCACCATTTTCACGGTCTATCAAGTGAGATTTAATAAAGGTCCAACAATCGACGGCTTTACTTAAAGCTTCTTCATCACCAAAGTGTTGATAGATGTTCAGGTAACCAACGACTGTTTCAGCTTGTACCCACCAGTGACGGTCGGCATCAAGATGAGCATTATCAAGATTTCTTTCGTAAATCATTCCTGCGCCCGGTGTGAACCCTTCGGTTGCTGCACGAGCTATCTGCTGCACAAGGGGCTCAACCGTAGCAAGCAACGCTTTGTCGCCCAATTCGAGAGCTGCTTCATGAATAAGCCAAGATGCCTCAATGTCGTGTCCACAAGAAATAATGTTGTATTTGTTTTCCCAATCATCATTGAAAAATAGTTGCAGATGATGAGTATCCTTATCAAGTATTTTATCAGTAAAAAGATAAATAAGGTTTCGCAATTGCTGCTCTAATCTCTCATCCTTCCAAACCCGATAAAGATTAGTGTATGGCTCCAAAATATGCAAATGCGTATTCATCGTTTTCCGCTCATTAGCATCTTTATCACTCAAACGCATATCCGCCATCTCAGCCCACTCACGAGTCAACGCCTCACAATAACCATTCTTATTGGTATCAAAGCTATATTTTTCGATACTTTCAAATAGATGGATGGCGTAAGTAAATCCCTCTGTATCCAGCGTTGCACGATAATATTCACTTAATCCGTAGATAGCAAAACCAATGGCATAAATTTGCTTTTTACTATCTAGAGGATTACCTTTATAATCAAGAGACCAATAGATACCACCAAATTCTTTATCATAAAAAGAATCTATAATCGTTCGTTTAGCACGAGTAGCCATATGTAAATATTCATCCCGATGCAAAAGACGATAAGCAGCCGAGTAAGTCCACAAGATACGGGCATTTAGGATAGCTCCTTTTTCAGCCTCAGGGATTAATTCTTCTGTACCGGTGATACGGCCATAAAAACCTCCATTTACTTCATCGACCATCTTATTCATCCAGTAAGGCAGGATGTTGTTTGTAAGCACCTCTTCCATTTCAGCAACAAGCACAGAGATCTTCTTTTTCATCTTTCTTTTCTTTTAGCTTCAAGTTCTTTAGTGATCGTTTTCATCTTCTTTTCACTTAACGGATACATACTGATAAAAAGTACCGACAGCACTGTACCTACAGCGGGAAGGAAACTTAGAAACATCCTAATACCATGGATTGTTTCTTCGCTCTGCGCCACATTTGCTTTAAAACCATAGTAAGCAAGTAGCCAACCTGTAAGTGCACTACCAATAGCCCAACCAAACTTTTGACTCATCGAAGAAGAGGAGAATATTAATCCCGTAGCACGATTGCCGGTTTTAAGCTCCGAATAATCAGCGCAATCAGCATACATAGACCAAAGCAAAGGGAAAATACTCCCTGCGCAAATGCTAATAAGTATTTGAAAAACAAAAATCAAAGCTAAATCACCTTTAGCAAACCAATAAAAGATAATACTTAATATTGTAGCAATGGACATGGCTCCCATGTAAGTCTTTTTTTTACCTATACAATTACTTATGGGCGCTGCAATAATAACTCCTACAATATTGGCAGCTTGCCCAACAGCAAGATAAAGTCCACTCAACACAAAAGAAACGCCAAAAAATGAGACCGTTGCATAATCAGCCTCAAGCACAAAATATTTAAAATAATATACGGTTGCTCCATCACGAATAGAGTTGAACACTAATGCTGCAACTCCTGCCCCCAACAAGATCCACCAAGGTTTATTACTCAACAGATTAAGCAGGTCTTCTTTTAAAGAGCTTTGCTCTTCCTTTATCGGCTTTACCCGTTCTTTAGTAAAAGTAAAACAAAAATAGAACAGCAAGGCACACATCGCTGCTATTACTGTTACTGCCATCATCCATCCCTTCTGCTCATCAGCTTCCTCTCCTTCTCCTGCAAAATAGTTGACCATAGGCATAAACAACAGCAGTGCGATAAAACTACCGATATAAGCAAAAGTCATTCGATATGTTGAAAGAATATTACGTACTTTTGTGTCAGGACTCATTACCCCCAATAAAGAGGCATATGGAACATTTATCGCAGAGTAGACCATCATCATTAATGAATAAGTAACATAAGCATAAATCAGTTTACCCATAGCACTAAGTTCAGGAGTTGTAAATGTCAAGATACCAATCAATGCAAAAGGAATCGCCAAATAAAGCAAATAGGGACGAAACTTTCCCCAACGGGTATGTGTCCTATCAGAGATAACACCTACTATTGGATCAAAAGCTGAATCCCATATTCGTGTAATCAGAAACATTGTCCCTACAGCCGCAGCAGGAAGCCCAAATACATCCGTATAAAAAATCATCAAATAAGAACCAAACAATTTCCAAAACATCGAAGAAGCCATGTCGCCAAAGCCATAGCCAATCTTCTCTCTCAAAGTTACCTGATTCTCATTAGCAGAGCCCAAATTTACCTTAATAGTCTTATTCATTGTTCATCTATATGACGTAAATTATTTTCTATCATTTTCTTCAAAACTTCAACAGAAGCAGCAGAACGTAATCCATCTTCCGGAGTATTCAGACAATAATCCACTAATTTATCAATAGTAGAAGTAGCTACATGCATGCGGGTATCAGAAGAAGCATAATAGATAAACACCGTTCCGTCTTCATCAGCAATCCAGCCATTAGTAAAAAGGACATTAGAGACATCACCTATACGCTCTTCTCCCTGAGGCGCAAGAAGATAACCAGCAGGTGAAGCAATGATTTTTGTAGGCTCCTCAAGAGAAGTCATATACATATACAGCACATAACGCAATCCGGCAGCACATGCACGTACTCCATGTGCCAAATGTAGCCAACCCTTAGACGTTTTAAGAGGATGAGGTCCTTCTCCATTCTTTACTTCTTTAATGGTATGATAATAACGACGATCAATAATTGTTTCCTCTTTCACTTCTGCGTGAGTAATATCATCAATCAATGCCCAACCAATACCGGCACCGTTTCCAGCATCAATGAATCCATCTTGGGGACGAGTATAAAAAGCATATTTCCCCTCCACAAACTCCGGATGCAAAACCACATTTCGTTGTTGACTCTTCGATTTCAAATCAGGTAAACGCTCCCAATGAATGAGGTCTTTTGTTCGAGAAATAGCTGCTGTTGCTGTTGCGGAAGAGAGATCACCCACCGGAGCATTATCATCATGCCGCTCAGCACAAAAAAGACCATAAAGCCACCCATCCTCATGAGCAGTGAGACGCATATCATAAATATTAGTAGCAGGGATAGCATCTTCAGGCATTGTTATCGGATAATTCCAAAAACGGAAATTATCAATTCCGTTGGGACTTTCGGCTACAGCAAAAAAAGATTTGCGATCAACTCCTTCTACACGCACTATCAATAAATATTTCCCATGCCATTTTATCGCACCTGCATTCATCGCTGCGTTGATACCAATACGCTCTAACAAATACGGATTTGTTTCTTCATTCAAGTCATACCGCCAAAATACAGGAGTATGTTCAGCAGTAAGAATAGGATGCTTATAACGAGTTAGTATCCCATTTCCCCCTACAATCGGTTCATTTTTTCGAGAAAGGAAATTCTCATGCCCAGCTAGTAGTTTTGTCATATCGTCATTGAACTGACTCATAATTAATTCGTTTTTATCGTTACTTAATTAATCCATTTAGTCATATAAATGAACTACGTCTTTCACAAACAAGGTTTGAGGTTTATGGTAAAATTCCACAAAATCAGTGGCAGAAATCTGTCCCGGATAAGGTGCATAATAATGATTTGTCTTTTCACGAGCATTTCGCCACACCAACACGTAACATATAGGATAGTGACTAATCACAGGAAAAAGAGTTTCTGTCCACCATGCAGAATCCGGAATAGTCTCAAAACCCGTTTCCGTAAGGGCAATAGGTTTATTATGCACTTTACCTATTTCAGTCAAGATAGTGAGAGATTTATTCAACTGATTGATGTATTTCTGTTTATCAAACTGATAGATATCCAGTCCAATTAAATCAATAATAGCATCCCCAGGATAACGTTTCATAAAATCAATGCTATCCTGAAGCTCTGTGCTCGGAGAATAAGCATATAAAAGATTATCAACTCCCTTCTGTTGCATACGATCATAAGTCATCTGCCACAAAGCTTTATATTCAGAAGCCGAACAAAGCTTTGCTCCCCACCAAAACCAGCTTCCGGTATTTTCATGCCACGGACGAAAAAGGATAGGAACTTTCACTCCGTTTTCTGTCTTAAGAGAATTCATGAAATCAGCTACTATATCAAGCCAGCCAATGAATTTTTCGTGATTTGTTCCTCCCGGAAGAATCGAAGCTACTACCGTAGTATCACTTACATCCCAAGCATCTTTGCCGCTAAGGGGATTATCCACATGCCAACTCAGGGAACTCATGCCCCCACGATTATACTGGGCAATAATTTCTTTACGTATTTTTGCAAATGGAACTTTATCAAGATTCTTATCGCCACCAAGCTCTATACGCCCCAAATCAAAAGACATCACTGCCGGATAGTCTCCACAAACACTTTTCACATCGCTTCGTCCTTCATCATTTTCCCAACCAATGCCATAAATAGGATCATCATGATGCCCAAACATAAATCCCCGAGCTGGCATTCTTTTTAAATTAACCAAGAGATTCTGCGTTTCCTTCGTCCGCAAAAGCCCTTTCAGTGATGAAAGAGAATCATTACCCGCCCAAGTATTCAAAGAAAATAAACTCGATGCAAGCAAAAGACCAGATAGTATACTTTTTTTCATAAAACAAATTCTTTCTTTATTGTACAATAAACGTATCTTTAAGCAAAGCCTCATCAGCAGAAGAAGCACCTATCATCACAATAAATTCACCCGGCTCCACAATCCAGTGCATCTTTTGATCATAGAAAGCCAGCTTATCGGGTGTTATAGTGAAATGAACAACTTTGCTTTCGCCTGCCTTCAGAGATACACGAGCAAAATCTTTTAATTCTTTAACCGGACGAGTCACGCTACTATAAGCATCACGCAAATAAAGTTGCACGATCTCAACTCCCTCCCGGCTGCCCGTATTCGTAACGTTCACGCTCGCCTCTAACGTACCATCTTTGGTTATTTCTTTCGCAGAAAGTTTGAAGTTATCATACTTATAAGTAGTATAAGATAATCCAAACCCAAATGGGTAAAGTGGCGTACTAGGATTCACGGCATACGGATGAAAATATTGAGAAGGTTTATGATTATAAATCATTTGTAATTGTCCCACACTACGAGGAATGGTAATCGCAAGTTTAGCAGAAGGATTCACTTTACCATATAGTATTTCAGCAACAGCCTGACCACCATACATCCCCGGAGCCCAAGCCTCTACAATAGCCGGAAGATTTTTCGCGGGCCACTCTACACCAAGAGGGCGTCCATTAACTAAGATCAGAATAGTCGGTTTCCCTGAAGCTGAAATTTTCTGAATTAATTCATTTTGCAAACCGACAAGATTTAAGTCCGAACGATCCGTATCTTCTCCATCTGTTCTATCTTTCCAGCGAAAGCGCATCATGTATTCCCCTGCCACCACAATATTAAGGTCAGCTCCTTTTGCCTGTTCTACAGCATCCGCAATCTTTTTAGGATCCATATTGCGAGGATCCCAACCTTGATCAACAAAGTTAAATTTCGTATCAGGTGCTACTAGCTTCAAACCTTCAAGTATAGTAGTTACGTTCTCATCTTTCTGCACAGCACTCCAATCACCCAGAATATTCATATCATTGGCATTAATGCCCGTCACCAATACTTTTTTATATTTCTTCGCATCCAAAGGAAGTAGTCCGTCATTCTTGAGTAGCACAATACTATTGCGTGCAGCTTCCAATGCCGTATTACGATGTTCCTCACATAAACGAATCTTCATGCTTTGAGCCTCATCGACTAAAGGTTGTTCAAACAATCCTAAACGGAACTTAATATCTAGAATACGGCGTACCGATTCATCAATGCGAGATTCAGGAATACGCCCCTCTTTAACTAACTGAACAACCATCTCATTCCAATGAATGCCATGCATGTGCATATCCATACCCGCCATAATAGATTGGAAATATGCCTCTTTCAAGTTCTCTGCTGTAGCATGTAAATCATGAATATGCTCTATATCCATCCAATCACTTACTACAAAACCCTTGAATTTCCACTCTCCACGCAATACATCCTCCATTAACCATTGATTACTATGGCAAGGGATACCATTTAGCTCGTTGTGTGCAGTCATCAGTGACATAGCTCCCGCTTCGACACCCGCCCTAAAAGGTGGAAAGAAAACCTCACGTAAAGTTCGTTCTGATAAATCGGCAGGAGCACCATTAGTTCCGTTAATTGGCTCGCTACCACCTACAAAGTGTTTGATGCAAGCCAATACATCTTCTTTGCTATCCAAATTATCCTGATATCCTTTAACTGATGCCACTCCCATGTGCGAAACTAGATAAGGATCTTCCCCATACGTTTCTCCCACTCTGCCCCAACGAGCATCACGAGCAACCTCCACATTCGGATTAAACGTCCAGTGCATGTTCATTGCACGCATCTCCTGCGCCGTCTCTCTGGCTATTTTATAAGCCATCAATGTATCAAAAGAACAAGCCAGACCGATATTAGTGGGATAAACCGTATTATCAGGAGCATTGGCATTGCCATGGATAGCATCAATTCCAAATATTATCGGAATTTGAAGACGGCTTTTCAAAGCCAGTGACTGCAAATAATTAGCTTCCTTAACGGTAACCACATGTAAAAAAGAGCCAATCAACCCCTGAGCAGTCCATTTCTCAACATCTTTATAAGTAATGCCCGGATAGAAAGCATTAGCAGTATTATTTTTCAGTTCATCTTCTGTCATTACAGCACTATTAGCCTTGATATGCTCAATGCCGACAAACTGATCCATCTGCCCCACTTTTTCTTCAAGAGTCATTCGAGCAAGCAGGTCTTCAACCCGATCCTTTATCGGAGCGGAAGGATCTTTATAAAGTTCTTTTTTATCGGCAGAGCCGGAAGCTACTGTAAGTGTCATTGCCATTACAATTAAGAAGTTTTTCATAGTTGATAATCTATTTCAATACGATTGATATTTCATGTATGCAAATGTAAGATTAGACCATAAGTCAAACAAGTACAATTTTATCCAAAGATAGTATTATTTCAAGCTTGGCATCTGATCACGAGTCAATACTACACTTTGTCCCAGTGCATCTGTCCACCAATCAATATTAGCATAAATATGAGATGTCTCATTAAATGCCACATCCGAAACATCTTTAGTTCTGTTATAATCATACCAAGGCATGAACCATGACCAGGCAGCACCTCCATTCCATTGAGAAGAGATATTAGCCACATTACCGCATTCGCTTAGGGTAATTATCTTATTTGGATACGCCTGAACTAAGTTCAAATATTCTCCTTTAATCTCTGAAACAAGTGTTTTATTATAAATATCACAGCTTACAATATCCACATATTCATTGCCCGGATACCATTCATTATCTCCGGTTTGTGCTGTCCATACCCAAATAAGATTATCCACTCCCTTCTCTTTAAATGTATCAAACATTAGTTTCCATAATGCTTTGAATGGCGCAGCTCCTTTGGCGCCCCACCAAAACCATCCACCGGAAGCTTCATGCATTGGCCGCCAGATGACCGGAATATTCTTGGCTTTTAGAAGCAACAGATAATCTGCAATTTTATCCAAATCGGCTTTCACACGGAGATTCTCAGGTGTACTATTTTGAATCGCTTTAGTGATATCAAACGATGTTTCTCCGGTACCATTATTTTTTCCTGTATAATAAAAGCCATAATCATTACTACCTTCTGATTGAGGAACATTCCAATGCCATGTTGCTACAACCAATCCATTATTATTCCACCAATTTTCAATCACTGTTGTATTTCCGTAATCAATCCAATTGGCAGGAGATGCATACAAATGCACAAAATCAAAAGCGTTCAGCGCAGGATATTTACCTGTATGTTTGTATACCCACTCAGCTTCATTCACATTCCAGTTTACATTAGCCATGGTTCCTGAAATAAGTTTTTCACCAAAGTTATCTTTCAAAAAGTTATAAACTTTAACTGATTGAGTTGAAGGATTAGAGGTACATAATACATTCTCTATTGACTGCTTTGCCAGCGTACTGAAAGTAATAGAGACTCTCGGAGCTTCTAATTTTGTTGGCCCCAATATAACGCCTTTAGGTATAATCAATTGATAGTCTGTTCCTTTTTCCAACCCAGAGGCCTGTATCGTAACTTTGGTTAAAACAGCAGAAACAGTTGTTATGGAAGCATTTCCCAAAGTAACTTTGCCATGCTCTGAAGAAGGAGAAGTTACATTCTGGTTATAAGTCAGCACAACGATAATATTACCCGAAGGAAGGCCTTTTGCCCCATTTGCAGGATCACTATTTATCATTTCAGGAGCTTCCAACACTGACGTATTGGGAGTATCACCACCGCAAGCCGTCATCAACAAAGCTCCAATAAAAATATATATAAAATTAGATACTACTTTTCTCATTTTCTTACCCATTTACGATCTTTCTTCCTTTCATAATATTCTGTATGTATATTAATAAAAAGAACTTGCTCAATTTAAAAGAAATAGTCACTGAGCAAGTCTTTTTATTCCATAAAGAAGGACCTATGTACTTCTAGGTATGTTATTTTCTCAATTTTCTGGATATTCCTCTCGTTCCTCCACCTTTAGTAATAATAGAAACCTTGTTGACTATAAAATCAGCCCCCTGCATGATAACAGCATTGCCAAAGCTTGCATTACTTGTTATATTGTCCAAAACATCCTGAGTCAAGATTAATCCTTGTTCAGTAACTGTTTTATCACCATAGGTATCTGTTGTAATGGATTGAGTGTTCCCAAGCTCAGCAAATTTAATTGCCTTCCAACCGCCATTATTAATTTGAATCTGCCCCCAATTGTCAGTTTGTGTAAAATAAAGCTTCAAAATAGCGCCAACAGAAATCCCATCAAAAGCAGATATAGGAATTATGACTCTCCCTCCATCGCTCCAGGTTATTGACAATGGACCTTGAAAAACAATCGTCTCAGTTATACCTGAACCGATAACACTAATAGTATAAGATACTTCTCCGTTTGAGGAAATCAACTTAAGTGTAGTATCACCACTCGCATTATTGGGGATAAGTACGTTAAGTGTGGAACCTTGAAGTATATACTGAGCATTATTTCCATTCACCTGAACATTAGCTAATTTATCACCATTCTGAATACCTATAGATAAAATAGTACCGGATTTAATTTCTTCCTCTGAACTAGGAAGTACAGGAATATAACAGAAGACAGGTTTCGTTACATCTAAAGAAGCACTTGCTACAGTTTCGCCATTTTTCATAGTAAGAGTAACCTCACCTGCTTCAGCATCTACAGGTACCTTCACCTTCAACTCTGTTGCAGAAGAGGAAGTGACCTCTACTTTTTTATTACCACTAAACGTCACAGAAGCAACAAGATCAAGGTGTTTTCCTTGCAAAATAACATCACTACCAGCCGCAACTGAAGAAGGATTATAAGCAAGGACTTCAGGTTTCAAAGTAGAAATAGCTACAGAGGCGGTCTTACCACTTGCTGTATTCAAAACCAAATTACCACTGATTGCAGCCTCTGGCATAAGTACTTTTATTTCTGTCGTTGTTTTAGAACTTGGAGTAACGACAGTAGTTATGCCAGGAAAAGTAACAGAAGTAACCAACTCCATATTTACCCCTTTTATGCTAACAACATCACCTGCTTTAATATCAGTTGCCGGTGTCGCCACTAAAGAAGCAGGAACTGCCATACCAATATTCGCAATAGCCACTTTCACACCAGAATAGGCAACCATAACAATAGCGCCATCTGATGCATTATTCGGTAATACAAAACTAAGTTTATAGTTACTACCAGCACTTTTCGTTAATGCAGCTACAGCAACTTCCTCTAGAGTAAAATCTACTCTTTCATCATTAGGCATCAATATCTGTTTTACCAAATCCAAATCTTTACCTTGTATGGTTATCATATCACCGGGCTTCTTAGAAGTCAAATCTAAAGTTTGGGCAACAGAAGGTAACGTAATATTTAAAGCCTCAGCGGAATAAATCCAATTAGGGATTTCAGCTCCATCAGATATTATAATTTTACCCGTTTGTGCTTCTTTAGGGATCAATAATTTAATTTCTTTACGTTCATGTTTAGTAAAAGCATCGCTTTTCACTATTACATTATCAGCAAAAATAATTTCCTTAATTAGGTTCAAATATTCTCCGGTAAGGGTCAATTCATCACCAGCCTTTGCAACAGTAGGAGCTATACTTTCTAAACTGATTGGCTCCATAAATGTCAACCCCGTCTTTGTTGTAATTTCACCCTTAGGGGTTTTCAGTATGATTAATCCCGACTCCGCTGTTTGTGGCACTGTTACACGAATTTCCGTACTACTAATAACTTGAATATCTGTTATCTCACTACTTCCTGGAATTACAACAGCTGTAACTTTATCCATACCATTACCTAAAAATCGTAATTCACCTCCACGAGCTACAGGGCTTGGCCCAAATACATTTAAATTAATATCTCCTGTATATTGGTTTGTATCTTCATTATCTTCATTATCACAAGCCATAAATGACAGGCAATTGAAAATTATTAAGCACATTATCCAAAGTGCCGACAATTTATATGTTTTATTCATATTGCTATTAGTTTTATTATTCAACAGGTACTACACGAATATTATCAATACAGATAACTGGATTACAATCTGTACCAGCCACCCCTCCATTCCATACAAAGAAAGTAAGTCCGGTCATACGATTCTTATCCAAAGCATTATCACACTTATTACCATCATGAGTTTTATTAAATTCAGATAGCTTCATAGACACTGTCAGCCATTTGTTGCCTGTATCATAAGAGCCAGAATCTTTCCATGGAATCCACAAACCGCGAGGAGTAGCAGTATTGCTAAAATAAGAATTATTGCCGGTATTAATCGTCACCTCTTCATTAGAAGAAAAGATAGCCTGCAACGCACTTGACATCCAAGGATTAGAGGTCGGTACATAAACTTCAAATTTCAATTGCAGATGATTGACTCCATATTTATCTATCATTTCTGCAAATTCAGGCAAAGAAGATAAATCAGGATAGTTCATAGGTGGCTCTTCAACGAAACCGGGCCAATAATTGAATGAAAATTGATCTTCGGCCCAAGTAGCTCCAACGTCCCCTTTCATAGCACCTGCAAAATACAGATAAGAGCCGTCAATACCTTCAGGATCGGAATTTCGGACAACACCTTTGCGCCAACCGTTAGCAAGAGCAATACCACCATGAGAGCCATCCCAATCAAATAGAATATTGCGCTTATCCATATACTGAAATTTGGAACGTCCGGTACCATAGATAGATTTTACATTAATATAACCATCAAGAGAATTGTTCGGAACAATAAAGCTAACCGCCGTCTTCGTAATATTAGTAATTTCTGTAACTTCAATATTTCCAGGCATTGTAATTTTTAATGGGACATTAGGATCATCTAAGAAGTAATCACCATAAATTGTTACTTCACTACCCGATTTAGCATACTCACAAGACATGGAGTTCACAGCAGGAGTCGGTACAAGAACCTTAAAATCATAAGCTATAGTGTCGTTTGATCTTGTTATCATATAGATTTTATCGGTAACTTTACTCGGAATCGTTTTAGGTACATCGATAAGTAATGTATGTTCAGTGATATAGCTCGTATTTAAAATAGCTTTCTGATCATTGAAGTAAAGTTCGTAGATACTACGCAAATTTTCTCCCACCAAACATACAGTATTTGCCATGTATGCCCCTGTCAATAAAGAGTCTGCTACTTCAGGCAATGGAGATCGTACATATTTTACAGTAGGTAAGCCACCTGCTATCTCGTACTTATCAGGTTCGTCGTCACAAGCTGTCACAGAAAGAGCTAGAACTAGAATGGCAACCATAGAGAACCAATTCATATATTTATTATTTTTCATCATTTTCCAGCATTAAAATTAATAACTAAATTCACTACGCACATCCACGTGAATAGCATCTTTCATCAAATTAGGATTAAACACAACATCCTCCGTCGGAAAAGGTAAAGTAAAACTTGAAATAGTAACATTTGGCACCTTCGCATCCGGATTATAACGCTGTTCATTCGGATCAACAGTATAAGATTTACTTTCATAATAACCCTTATATAAATCATTCAAGCCATAATATACATCTCGACGCTGAGCTTTCAGCTCATTAATAGCACGTTGAGAATCATAGTATGACAGACGTACATAATCAAACCAACGATCACCTTCACATGCCAACTCCAAACGTCGTTCTTTCCAGACTTGCTCCCAAGTAATAGACTCAGGTCGAGTAGCAGAGGGTACAGCGCGATGGCGAACTTCATAAAACGCGTCAATAGCGCTAGCATCAGCAGTAGAAGCATTATTACCAATTTTAGCTTCTGCATAAACTAGATATACGTCTGACAAACGCAAGATGTGCGTGCTCAGTCCACTAACCATATTAGCGGCAGAAATTCCTAAGCCAAGCACATGATCATTAGCATTACCATATAACTGTTTTACGGCGTTTGATCCTGTTGGTGATTGCAATTCTCCAGGTCCTCCTGCTCCATAGTTATCTTTATCATAGATAAATTTAAGATAATCAAATCCTCCTTTATCTTGCCAAAAATATGCATACCTATCTCCTGCCATCATCATTGTGGCAGCACGACGAGTATCCGTATCGGTACGATTCGATGGTGACTCAAGAACACTAACTCCGAAAGCATCTTGCAAATCAACAGACGGACCTCCATAGCCTCCCCAACAATCTCCAAATTCATCGAAACCTACCATTGCTAAATCAGACTGTAAAGTATTTTGTGCCGTCCAAGGATCACGAGTTGGATACCAATGCCAAGAAATCAAACACTCACTGTTCTTGTTGTTTGCCAAACGAAACACATCAGAATAATTAGCCATTAAACTTCGTCCTGAATGATCTATAACATCTTTCGCATAAGAAGCAGCCTTATCGAGATCTTCCTGATTTCGAGTGCCAGATTGTTCCAAACCAGATCTCGTAAGATAAACTTTTGCCATCAATCCTTTAGCTGAATATTGGTCTATACGTCCTGCTTCACCTTTAGCAGGCAACAATTCTATCGCTTTCTCGAGCGTCATAATAATATATTCATATACATCAGATGCTTCGACTTTAAATTTTGAATTATACGTTCCTGCTCCAAGCTCTGAAGTATTATCATGTATAATGGGAACTGCACCAAACGAACGCACTAAATAAAAATAAGCCATTGCTTTCCAGACCAAACATTCACCCATACATTGATTAATAATTACTTGAGAAGCTTTAGCTGTTTTTAAGCGAGTATAAACAGTATTGGCGTGTCCATTCACAGCCCATAAAGAATAGGACATATTTACTAAATCCTGATCTGTGCCATTTACCGTAAAGTCTAAATAAGGGCTGCTACCTATATAATAGTTACCTGATAGAACTTCTCCTACTTTGATAAAACCACGTTGAAAATCATACCATGGCGAGTTATAGAGATAATTAACCCCTTGTATGCATTGCTCGTCGTTCTGATAAAAATTAGATTCATTATAATTATCTTCTGCCGGACGATCCAAGAAATCCTCACATGAGAAATTGATCATTCCCAATGTTACAGCAAATACTAAATATTTAATATTTTTAATTTTCATATATCTTCAATTTTAGGTATTAGAAAGAAACATTCAAACCGAATGAATAAACCGTAGGCGACGGATAACGTCCATTATCTAAGCCATAGACATTAGAACTAGCAGTACTAGCACCAATCTCAGGATCATAACCATCATACTTACTAATAGTCAATAGGTTCTGTATATTAGCATATACACGCAAGTTTGCCAAACCTACTTTCTTAATCATACTTTGGGGAAATGTATAACCCAAAGTAATATTTTTGAAACGAATATATGAACCATCTTCTATGTAACGATCACTAATACGATCATTATCGTTAGGATCTTGGATAGAAGCTCGAGGAGTAGAAGTTGTGGGATTATTCACTTTTACATTTGTAACGTCGTCATACCATTTCCCACCATTAGGATATACCTTGTCGGGATCTATAGGAACCAATTGCGCGCGATCTGCAACGGTATTCAATTGATTAACCCATGCAGAATTCATATGCGTTAGCTTCATGCTTAAGTAATTAAAAACTTTATTCCCATAAGACCCATTAATAAACACCGATAAATCAAAACTCTTGTAACGGAATGTATTCGTCCAACCAAAGGTGAAATCAGGCATCGGAGAACCGATATTGGTCTTATCGTACTCGTTAATTACACCATCAGGTTTTCCATCAGGTCCACTAATATCTTTGTATTTCAAGTCTCCTACCCAAACTGTATTTGCCCGGTTAAAAATTCCATCCGCAGGATATTTTTCAGGTTTCGCAGATGTCTGTAAATCTTCTAAATCTTTATAAACGCCATCACATACGTATCCATAAAAATTATACAAAGATTCACCCACGCTAGAAACACTAACTACATCAGACCATTGTCCGTAACCAACAATCTGTGCATTAGACGTTCCGGAAAGTCCTTTCAATTTATTTCTATTAAATGAAATTTGAAAATCAGAATCCCATTGAAATTGACCTATAACAGGGCGTGTATTTAAGGAAAATTCCAAACCTCTATTTTCAATACTTCCATAATTTCCATAAGGAGCAGCCAATGCAGAAGAACCATTACCTGATGTGCCCATATAAGAAGGTAATTGCAAAGGCATTAACATGTCAGTGGATTTCTTAGTATACCAATCAGCCGTTAAATTAATCCGTTCATGAAAAAAAGATAAATCAATACCAATATTCCATTGCTCTTGAGACTCCCACTTAATGCTTGTGTTTGGTATATTAGCAGGGCGATATCCCATTCCTAAACCGGAAGGCATTCTCGAAATAGTAGTTCCCCATCTGTATCCTCCAATATTAGAATTTCCGGTTTGTCCCCAACCTAAACGCAATTTTCCATTGCTCAAAACCGTTTCAAAAGGTTTAAAGAAATTTTCATTGGAGAAACGCCAAGAAGCAGCAAACGAGTGAAAGCCGGCCCAACGATTATCAGGACCAAAATTAGAGGAGCCATCATATCGATAAGTATATGTAGCTGAATAGCGTTCTGCATAATTATATGTCAGACGAGTGAAAAAAGAAGCCATAGAAGAGCTCCCGAAGCCAGCATTGATAGTTGGTGTTCCTGCACCTAAAGCAGGGTTATGTACCTCATCCGAAGGAAGACTTGTATTAAAGATACTAGTGTTATCATATTGAGACTCCCAACACTCCTGACCTATCATTGCAGTAAAATGGTGGCTATCTATATTATCTGTATAAGTAATATAATTCTTCAGTTGCCAAAAAGAGTTACTATTTTTCTGAATACCGCTTTCATTACTTTGACGTTTCCATGTCCCTAAATCAATCATCGGTTTATAACGTTCACCTTTTGATGAACTAATATCATAACCCAATTCAGCATGCCATACTAATTTCTTAAATGGAGTAACATCAAAGAATATATTTCCGGTTAATTTTTGGCGATCTAATAATATATCATCCATCAATGCTAAAGCAATAGGGTTTGGATTAGTATAACCTTCACGAACTATCGTTGCATAATTTCCATCTATATCGTAGATAGGAATATCAGGAATAGTTTGCAAAGAATAATTAACAATACCTTGATCACTATCAGCCAATTTCAAATCTTCGGCTGTAGCTGAATAAGTTGCACTCACTCCTATTTTCAACCATTTTTTTAGTTGGCTATCTAAATTAACCCGAAAAGAATAACGATTAAAGTTCGAACCAATTAAAGTCCCATCTTGATCCATGTAAGAGGCAGAAACATAATACTTAATTTTGTCCGTACCACCTTCCGCGGAAACTTGATGCTGGTGTTGTAAAGCCGTACGGAAAATAGCATCTTGCCAGTTAGTCCCTACTCCAAGCAAAGAAGGATCAGCATAATAATCATTACTATCTAACTGCCCTGTAGAAACCAAATCATCGTAAAATTCGGCATACTCACGAAGATTCATCATGTCCAATCGTTTTGTTTGGCGTTGTACAGCCATCATTCCATCATAAGTGAATTTTGCTTCTCCTACTTTACCTCGCTTAGTCGTAATAAGAACGACTCCATTAGAGCCTTGTGCCCCATAAATAGCAGTAGCCGATGCATCCTTTAAAATTTCCATAGATACAATATCCGAAGGATTAATAGTTGATAATGGAGAAATAGTAGATACAGAGCCATTCCCTAATGCGTCTCCTAAGCCAAAATCAGCGCCTCTTCGTCCTCCACCCTGAACAATTACACCATCAATAACGTATAAAGGTTCCGCATCAGCATTGATAGTAGCTTGCCCACGAACACGAATAGAAGATGAAGCACCCGGGGCACCAGAAGTTGAAACAGCAGTAACCCCTGCTACACGCCCCTGAAAAGATTGATCAAGGTTAGTTATAACCGAACCTTTTATTTGATCTTCACTCATGGAGGCTGAAGCTCCAGATAAATCGCTCTTCTTCATGGTTCCATAACCCACAACCACAATTTCATCGATCAATTCTGAATCCTCTTTCATGATTATCTTCACGACTTTCTGCCCTGATTTCAGCCTTATTACCTGTGTTCTATATCCAATACAAGAAATTTTCAACGTTGATTTCCCTGTTGGAATATTCAGAGTAAAATTACCATTAATATCAGAAATAGTACCCGTAGTAGTACCTTTCACCAATACATTGGCACCAATCATCGGAGAACCATCATTTGCATCGGTAATTGTACCGGTAACATAGGTTTGTTGGGCCATCACATGACAACTCATCAAGAGTGCCGTTAGAAACAACATAATGTTCTTCATTTTCATATATAATTAGATTTTAAAGATTACGTTCTTAAAGGTTTACAAAAATAGATTTGTATTCAGGATAAAACAAATACAATATTATCATTAAGCAATACTTTATAAGCATTGACATCAGATTTATTCTTAATCAAACACCTTTTTACAAATATCGCGATAGAATTCCTAAAGCAATAAATTATTCAATTCCCATCTGCTTCCACAGCCACCTATTCCACTCATTACATTGCTCTTGATACCAGTAATGACCCGTTTCTAAATACGGATGCAATTCTTTAGGAGAAGTTATACTATTATAAGCGGCATACATAGAAGTCGGAGCACAAACTTCATCGTTATATCCCCAACTAAGCCAACCGGGAACTGACAGAAGAGAGGTAAAATTAACAACATCATAATATCGCGTTGCTTCAATTTCAGCTTTATCAGGATTCTCTTTTGGATAGAAATAATGAGGCCAGCCACACGCTCTTTTTTCCAAGGAAGCAACCAAATCACACATAGCAGGATGCACAGCTGCAAAGAAAGTAATCCGCTTGTCTAATGCCGCTGTTATGATAGTAAGTGCACCGCCCTGACTAGAGCCGGTAACTCCTAAAGCTTTACCATTATATTGTGACAAGCTGCAAAGGAAGTCGACTGCTCGAACAGCCCCGATAAATACTCTTTTATAATAGAATGCATCCCGATTGTTCTTATTGATGTCCCAATAGCAATACAAAGCACCACTAAATAATTTATCGTAGTAATCTTGTGTCATGGTAACAGGAATGCCATGCACACCTATGTCAAGAGTTATAGCTCCTTTAGAAGCTGTCGTTAAATCACCATAATAGGGACGAATACCTGCTCCCGGCACATGTAGCAAAGCCGGGTATTTACCTTCTTTTTTAGGTATACAAAGAATACCATAAGTACGGGATCCCCAACGCATATTCTGGAAACTTACTTGATATACATTGACTGTTTCAGTACAACGTTCAGGCAATAACACCATTGTGGGCTGAAGTGGAACCTTTCGAGCTTCAGTCAACGAAGTGTTCCAAAAAGCATCAAAATCTTTCGGAGCAGTAGCAAAAGGCGTAATCTTTAAAGGCTCATAAGCAGTAGTAGCCAATCCTTCATAAGTATATCCAGCAACATAAGCCTTTACTTTGCAACGCAAGAATCCTGGAGTATTCATCTTCCCTTTTATAACCAATTTGCCCTCTTTAAGCATAAGATGCTTTTTCACTTCTGTTGGATACATCTCCGGCCCTAATTCATAATCAATCATTACATCCTTTAAAAGGTTCTGAGCTTTAAAGACTTGTATCGTAAATACCGAACTCTCATTCAAATTGTATTGCCAATCTGAATGGTTAGGTGATACCATCACCCGAATTTCATTTCCTTTAATTTGTGCCGAAACTGATTGTAGTAAGGACAATCCCAAACAAAAGGGTAGAACTATCGCTCTAATATAACTCATCTGCATCTCTTTACTTTTGATTAAAGATTAAACGGTACATCACAACATCATGCCCAGGAATCATTATCGATTTTGATTTCTTGGTGTCTCCTTCATTCCGCTTTGTCCAAAGGTTACGAACAGCATATACCTTCGAGTCAAAATCAGTAAAACGTTTAGCAACATCATCATACAAGTTGAAATTTTGCCAATCAATAAGATACTCTTTAGATTCAGTTGTGCGATTGAGTACGCAGAACGCCCAGTCATCATCAGCAAGCGGCTTAAGCCAAAATTCTAAGCCATTTTCAACTAAAAATCGAAGGCCTTGAATTCCTTCCTTATCTTGATCGACCGCGATCACCTCTTTATTCATGAGAATATCCTTAGTCTCCTGCGACATATTGCGCAAATCATTTCCTAAAATTAAAGGGGCGGCAAGCATACACCACATAGAGAAATGTGCACGATCTTCATTCACCGTTTGCCCATTACCAACTTCAAGCATATCAGGATCGTTCCAATGTCCGGGACCAGCATATTGTCGAAGTCCATTTTGCATATCCAAAATTTGCAGGACACCATACGCAGCCCAATCCGGATGTTGATCAATACAGTCGAAGCAATTAAAAATATCTCCGGTAGTACGCCACATATGCCCTGTTTTTTTCGCCCAAGTCCATGGTTTACTATGTCCCCACTCACACATACTAAAAAGAATTGGGCGGCCAGCTGCATACAAAGCATCACGCATAAGATTATAAGCACCGACCGGGTTTATATCCTCTGTTTCACACCAGTCATACTTCAAATAATCAATTCCCCACTTAGCATATTGAAGAGCATCCTGATATTCATGTCCGAAACTTCCTGGGCGCCCACCACAGGTTTTCCTTCCAGCATCAGAATAAATACCCAATTTCAATCCTTTAGCATGCACATAATCTGCCAGTGCCTTCACTCCTGAAGGAAATTTAATTGGATCAGGCTGAATAAAGCCAAGACTATCCCGCTCCCCATGCCAACAGTCGTCCAAATTCAAATAAACATATCCAGCATCACGTAGACCATTTTCTACCATAGCATCAGCAATGCCTCTTATTATATTTTCATCTATATTGCAGGCAAACTTATTCCAACTGTTCCAGCCCATTGGTGGAGTTTCTGCCAAACTCTCAAATTTCTGTGCTCTTAGGTAGGCTACAGAAGACAAGGTCAACAAGATAACAGCTAGTACAATCTTTTTCATTTTTATATTTTGAACTAAATAATATAACTTCATGTATAATATCTATTTTAAATTTCTATTTGCTGTTTTTATAATACCAACTGTGCTATCTGTCGCAAATACCGAGTTCAAACCTTGCTCTTCTTGAGCAGGATCACCGGTATACTCATCTCCTTTCTGCCAAAAGACATGAGTAGCTGATGGATTAGCAAAACCACCCCATCCCCAGAAATTACATCCGGCAAATAACCCATCAGAAAAAGTTTTATCAGCAATTAGATTAAATACGTATTTATAATAATCATCACGAACATGAGTAGTCGTAGATTTAGAGAATTGAAAATGATCACGGGGAAAACCAAATTCTTCGAGAACCAGAGACTTCTGATACTTCTTTGCAATACTCAAATGTTCATTTATATACTGCTTCGTGTTTCTCTCAGCTACATCCAGCTTTTCCTGCAAACTGTCTTTCGTTACCCATCCCCAATTGTAAGGCCATATATGAATATTCATATAATCAATATTTTTATCTGCATGAATTTTCTCAAATAAAGCCAGATCGTCCTCACAACCATGCTTACCTTCACTCCCGGTCGAAACCAAATGATTTTTATCTAATGACTTTATTAAAGCAGCAACGCTAGAGATCCATGCAGCAAAAGGTTCTTTATTTTGATCCGAAAAAGCTCGAGGTTCATTACCTATTTGCCAAGACATAATTGCCGGATCATCCACATATTTTATATGAGTATATCTATTGACGCGTGTAAGGATATCTTTCAGATAGCTAGCAAAAAGAGTTTTTGCACTATCCGATTGCATATATTGCTTTACATAATCCATATAAGCAGGCCAACCATCAACGGCAGGGACTGGAGCTTTTCCATAACCTGCCCATTCAAGATACTGCCCATATCCACCACTCCATTCCCAAGAATTATTCAAATAGAGTACGGCTACCATTTTTCTTTTACGCATTTCAGCTAGCAGGTAATCTAATCCGGCTAAAATAGTATCATTATATACCCCGGGAGCAATTTGCAATGTGGGTTCTACTTTAGCAGTAACCCCTTGCAGTCCATCTGATCCAACCAAAATACGAAGATTATCAACACCTATACTTTGTAAAAAATCAAGCTCCTTATGCAAACGTTGGCGATTTCCACCTTCACCCTCTGATGCTAAAATAGCTCCGTACCAAAAATTAGTACCAATATAATAATAGGGGTTACCATCCCTTATGAAATGTCCTTTTTCAACACCAATGAAAGGAGAAGATTTTGCTGAAGTTCCCTTTACAGAACAGGAAAAGAGAAAGGGAATAAAGGAGAGTAATAAAATTGTTTGTTTTAGCATATTATTAGATTTTTTCAATTACAAAAATAAGAACATTTGACTGATTTATATTGTATTATTTTATCTATTACTAGTACTAATTAATCTTTACGTTAAGAAATAGCAATATATAAGTTCTAGAATTATGTCTTTACAGAATAAACGATATATTTGTATAACCTAAATTCAAAAACAAAAGATATGGTAAACTCATCCTATTCACCTGATAAAGAAAGATATAATCGTGGCATGAAATATCGCAGATGCGGTAAAAGTGGTATACTCCTTCCTGAATTGTCGTTAGGATTATGGCATAATTTTGGCAGCGTTGATTCTTTTGAAAATAGTATAAAGATGGCACATTACGCTTTCGATAATGGTATCACTCATTTTGACTTAGCCAACAATTACGGACCTTCTTTTGGTTCTGCCGAAGAAACTTTTGGGGCAATTATGAAAAAGTCGTTCAGTCCTTACCGCGATGAGCTCTTCATTTCAACTAAAGCGGGACACGAAATGTGGTCGGGCCCTTATGGAGAATGGGGATCTCGCAAACATCTAATCAGCAGCTTGGATCAAAGTTTAAAACGTATAAATCTTGAATATGTAGATGTCTTTTATTCTCATCGTTATGATCCAATTACCCCACTCGAAGAAACTCTCCAAACACTGGTTGATATCGTGCGCAAAGGGAAAGCTCTTTATATAGGTATTTCTAAGTACCCCAAAGCAGCTGCAGAATTTGCTTATAATTATTTGGCAGAAAGGGATATTCATTGTCTACTATATCAAGGGAAATACAATATGTTCAACAGAGAACCGGAAGAAGGGATTTTACAACAGACTAAGGATTATGGTTCTGGATTCATAGCCTTTTCACCATTAGCACAAGGACTTTTAACCAACAGATATCTACAGGGGATTCCACAAGATTCAAGAATAGCTAAGGGAGGGTTCTTGAAAAAAGAACAGCTAACAGAAGATATTTTAAGTAAAGTCAAAGCATTGAATCAGATTGCTGCTCAACGTGAACAAACATTGGCTGAAATGGCTCTAGCGTGGGTATTAAAAGATGATTTAGTAACTTCTGTCATTATTGGAGCCAGTTCAGTAGAGCAATTGAAGGATAATTTAAAAGCTAGAAATAATTGCATATTTTCAACAGATGAGCTGAATGAGATTAATGCCATTTTAGAATAAGTAATTTAGACAATAAAAAATCATACATCAAATAATTATTAACAAAACTATCGGAAGAAGAAAAACCTATACGATTTTTTTCTTCTTCCGATAATTTTCTCTAAATGCTTTGGGAGAACATGCTTTCTTTTTCTTAAAAATTCGATTAAAGTTAGAGAGATTATTAAATCCACATTCATAACAAATTTCCGCAATAGACATGGTAGAATCGACTAGCAAACGAATAGCAAAGCCCAAGCGAATATCAATAATATAATCAGAAAGATTTTTTCCTGTACGTAATTTAAAAAAACGGCTAAAAGACACAGAAGTCATGCCCACCATATCAGCCAATATATTCAAACGGATTTCTTCTTTATAATGTGAATTAATATATTCTTGAACTTTTTGCACCCGTCTACTATCCGAATGTATACCAACCTTAGCAAAAGAAGAGCTGGAAAGTGTAGAGGCTTGATCCACATACAAAGATAATTCATAGAGAATCGTCAGAAACTTTATAACCGCATAAAAACCCTGTTTCTCAGATGCTAATGTATCTAGCATTCCATATACTTTAAGAATAGCTGGCATAGGAAAAGCGAGGCCTTTTTTCGCTTTTTCAAGCATCTCTCGAATGGAATCAAACTGGTTCTTGTTTATAAAATCTTTAAAAAAAAGATCAGAAGAAAACTGAATCGTAATTTCACGAATTTCTTTTGAACAGCAATTGTGCTGCTCCCAAACATGTTCCAAGTCTTTCCCCGTTATGAGAACCAAATCGTAATCTCCTATGACCTCTACTGAATCACCGACTATGCGCCTTACCCCGGCAGCATTTTCTGTAAAGTTCAATTCAAATTCAGAATGGCTGTGAATAGGATAAGTAAACTGGGTTTTGTATCGTTCAGCTATATAAAAGCAGTCTTTATCCGACAAAGGAGTTATCTCATGAATAATTTGATTCTGCGCTATACCCATAGAACTAAAAATAAAAGGTAAAGGATTAATAATTACAAATATAGCACATTTGTAATAAAGAAAATATCTGACTCGATTTATCCATTCTTTAATTCTCTAAAATCATTCCCTGTAGGATTTTGGAAAACACGCAATTCGAATTCCGGAATAATAGCTAAAACATGATCAAAAATATCGGCTTGTATACCCTCATAAGCAACCCATGCTTTAACAGATGAAAAGAAATAGAGTTCGATAGGGATACCTTGTTCTGTGGGCTGTAAATGACGTACCATACAGGTCATATTTTTATTAACAACAGGGAGATTATTTAGATAACTATTGAGATAGGCACGAAACACGCCTAGGTTAGTCTGCCTCCGTCCATTCACTACCACAGAACTATCTATTCCTTGATTTTCATTATACTCATGGAGTTGTTGTTCGGTTTCTTCAACATAATTTTTCAACAATTGGATTTTACGATATTTCTTCAACATTTCTTCCGTGCAAAATTTTACACTATTCATATCTATATTTATGGAACGCTTTATCCGGCGACCTCCCGATTCCTCCATTCCTCGCCAGTTTTGGAAAGAATCACTAACCAAAGCATAAGGAGGAATAGTAGTTATTGTATTGTCCCAATTACGTACCTTCACAGTATTAAGAGTTACTTCAATCACCGTTCCGTCTGCACCATATTTCGGCATCACAATCCAATCCCCTACACGAAGCATATTGTTGGCCGACAGCTGAATACCGGAAACAAAACCCATAATACTATCTTTGAACACTAACATCAGAACTGCCGCAGAAGCTCCCAAACCAGTAAGCAAAACAACGGGAGATTGATTGATCAATATACTAACAATAGAAATTCCTCCGACAAAGAACAAAACGACTTGAGCTGTTTGTAGCAAGCCTTTTAAAGGGCGATCTCGAAATTGTTCTTTATCACTATACACACAATACATCGCTGCAAAAAGTTGACTCACAAAACGAAGTAAAGTTGCTACTATATAGATTAAGCAAAGGCGCTGTAAAAAGTCAGTAGTAGCAGGCTCACGAGGAAATACAACAGGAAGAAGAAGATAAATAACGATTGGAGCTAACATCCGACTCAAGTTAATCATCACTTTACGATCAAAAACAATATCGTCCCATGTTGCCTTAGTGTGTTTCACTAATTTATTTACAATGTTTAAAAGGAGATTCCGAAAGAGCAAATCAACTCCCCAAGCTAATCCGATTAATAAGATGCCGGCTATTAACTGATCTAGAGCATCAGCCCATTGTTGATTTAACCCTAAAGACCGTAAGTAGTTATTTATAACACCAACCACATCCAACCCATCTTCTATCACTTTTTCTACTATTGCCATATCGACATCATTTATATTAAATTAGAACTATTTGCTACCTATAAAATCTCTCACGTCTGCCTGCAATTGTTTATAAAGATAAAGTTCTTTATATTTTCCATTTCTACGAAGCATTACTTCTATGTTTATTTGACTATTTTCATAGCTCGTCAATTCATTATGATATTGCTCTTCATGCTCAGCCAGGCGTTTTATTTCTTCTTCACGTTCACGCCTAAGCACTGCGCAAACAGGATTCAGTAATTTCATCACAACATTATCCATTATATGATGACCTTGTATATAAAGATAAGTCGTTTCAGGGAATAAGCCCAACAATTTTAACTCCTCCGACAAATCATCCACCTTAACAACAAATTGAGGGAAATGCCTTTGCAACTTAGAAAGTTTAGCAGAAACATCTTTTTCCATTTTTTCTAGAGTATATTCCGGATGTCGGAAATTAAAATTACGTATTCTCACATAAGAATTGAAATCATTCATAGGGAAAGTATGCGTATCATGCTGCCGATAAAACCACACAGACCATAAAAACAATGGATAAGCAATTTGCGAATATCGCTTCATAAAATCATCAAAATCAAAAAGCCGCTTATCATTCAGAGTAGACTGCACACAGACTTCATGTAAACCATCCGCATAACAAAAATAATTTTCAATCGCATAAACATATGTTTGAAAAACATATTTACTATTATTTATTTTACGAGAAGTAGCTGTTGCACCTTGTAAAAGGAAATCATAATCACTATCTACACAAGCGATCATATTGCTGCCTAATTCATCTACATTCAAGGTATTCATAAGCACCATCTTTTTCCCTTTAGATAAGGAAGTAGCCGATGGAAGCATTACCTCAAAATAATATTCATCCGTTTCAAATTCTTCCAAAACCATTCTCCAGAAAGCAACATCGTCATAGCTTTCAACATATGCCACAATCTTATGTTTCGTCTTTTGAGGATAAAGCTGATTAGCAGCCTTAAAATAAGATGAACTAAGATTTTCTATTAATGTTTTAGCCATATACTTATTGATTTCCTATCTGAGTAGAAATATCACTAACCTCTGTTACAGCATCTAACCAACCTTCCATGATTACAGCAGGCGAATGGGTAGTCAAAATAATCTGGACATTGGGATTTAACTCCCTAACCATACCTATTAGTTTTTGTTGCCACTCAATGTGTAGTGAAGCTTCCGGCTCATCCATAAAAAGGACACAATGTCTATTGTCCTGAACTAAAGTTGTAAGTAAAATAAGCAACATTTGTTTTTCACCTGAAGAAAGCTTATAAGAAAAAAGCAACTCCTCATCTTGATGAAAAGCAATATCGTTACGTTTTCTATCTATCTTTTTCCGAGTATAACTAAATAAATGATCAATCATATCTTGAAAACGCTTTTTAGGATATGATAAACACGCAGCAGCTTTACGCTGGTCTTCATCTTCACTAGCAAGCATTTCAATCATCCGATTACCTACATTCACTTGATAATCAAGATAACGTCGTTGTAACAAATATAATTGCCAATCTAGTTCAGATTTCACATTTTTATCTGCCATATGTGCTGTAAAATCGCCCATTATCAAAGGACGATCATAACTGCGGATAACATTATAGGGTATTGATTCAGCTTCAGGAGTATCAAAGAAAACACGCACTCCATTTTTCTCATCACTCTTAACTTCTCCTGTAAGAAAATCTAAATAGTTAACCGAGCGATTCAAAATGGTTGTTTTTCCAACTCCATTAATACCGGATAGAATATTTACATCCGGACGTAAATCCCACGCAATATTAAATCGTCCCCATAAGTTGTCGATCTCAATACGCTTAATGTAATTAGCTTGTTTATCCATCTTATACATCAGTTGCCGTTAGTGACAATCAATACTACAAAGATAAAAAGATTATTCATCCTCCCAAGTCAATGATCTTTTTTTCTACCTTTGCAGCAAAAATTCAATAAGGTATTCAGGAAAACAAATGGTCAACGATAAAAATCTAAAAGGACATGCGGCAATGTTTGTTGCCAACATGATGTGGGGACTAAACGCACCAATAGGGAAATCTGTATTAGCAGAATTTTCACCTCTTTCAGTGACCACTTTCCGAATGGTTGGCGCTGCAATTGCTTTCTGGATATTATCGTTTTTTTGCCCTAAAGAAAAAGTGGAGAGCAAAGATCTATTAAAACTCTTTTTCGCTGCATTATTTGGAGTTGTGTTTAATCAAGGATCATTTATCTTCGGGCTATCACTAACTTCACCAATAGATGCCTCCATTGTAACGACAACCACCCCGATTATTACAATGATTGTTGCAGCCATCTATTTAAGGGAACCTATCACAAACAAAAAAGTATTAGGTATTTTTATTGGTGCTATGGGAGCACTAACGTTAATTCTAAGTAGCCAAATTTCAACCGATGGACGCTCCGGTAATATTGTAGGCGACTTATTTTGCTTAACAGCACAATTAAGTTTTGCAATATATCTAACCGTATTCAGAAATCTGATCATCAAATATTCTCCTGTTACTATCAGCAAATGGCTATTTATATATGCTTCGATGTGCTTTATACCATTTTCTTATAACGACGTATCCAGTATCAATTTCACAACCATTCCAATCAATATGATTTTGCAGATAGGTTACGTGGCACTTTGCGCTACCTTTTTAGCTTATTTACTCACCATGACCGGACAAAAAATCTTGCGTCCGACTTTGGTTAGTATGTATAATTACGTACAACCTATAATAGCTTCTATAGCAGCA
Source organism: uncultured Bacteroides sp. (assembly GCF_963677685.1). Classification (NCBI taxonomy): domain Bacteria; kingdom Pseudomonadati; phylum Bacteroidota; class Bacteroidia; order Bacteroidales; family Bacteroidaceae; genus Bacteroides; species uncultured Bacteroides sp. Next base: position 828,792 of record NZ_OY782186.1, on the reverse strand, counting down.
GTTGCTGTAGGTATGGACACCTTTGGGTGGCAAAAAGGGATAGCCATTGCACTTGTCTTTACAGGAGTTTATATCGTAACCCGAAGTAAATCAAAAGCTCAAATGGAAACTGAAAAAAACTCGTAACTTACTACAAGTATTAAAATATATCACCAAATCTAGCCCTCAGTAGTAAAAAGCAAGAGTTTATCAAAAAAGAAGAATCACAAAGCTCTATAGCTTTGTGAAATCAGTGCCCTTATATAAAAAAAGGTTGGCAATAAAAAGAGCCATATCATTACTCAAAAACAGAGTTTAATATGGCTCTTTTATCTTTGTTAGTTACGATCTGTAACTTTTTAGAATGAGTGCTTTAATATTGAAACACCCTCACATATTCATATTTTTTATAAAAGTCCTACTTACATTCAGTTACACAAACAGGCTTTATTTGTTTGAAAAAGTCATTTCCTTTATCATCCACTAAAATAAACGCGGGGAAATTCTCAACTTCAATTTTCCATATAGCCTCCATCCCTAATTCAGGGTATTCCATGCATTCAATGTTCTTTATATTGTTCTGAGCCAGAATAGCTGCCGGACCACCAATACTGCCAAGATAGAATCCTCCATGCTTGTGACAAGCATCAGTAACCTGCTGGCTACGATTACCCTTAGCAAGCATGATCATGCTACCTCCATGACTTTGGAAAAGATCAACATATGAGTCCATACGGCCTGCTGTGGTAGGTCCCATAGAGCCACAAGCCATACCTGTAGGAGTTTTAGCCGGACCTGCATAATAAATAGGATGATCTTTAATATATTGTGGTAAATCTTCCCCCTTATCCAAACGCTCTTTCAATTTCGCATGAGCAATATCACGACCTACTATAATCGTTCCATTAAGTGATAAACGAGTAGAAACAGGATATTTAGTCAGCTCTTTCAAAATGTCAGGCATAGGCTGATTCAAGTTGATTTTTACCGCTTCACCTTCACCTGCTTGACGAAGTTCCTCAGGAATATATTTTCCAGGATTGTCCTCTAGTTTTTCAATCCATATACCATCTTTATTTATCTTGCATTTAATATTTCTATCGGCTGAGCAAGAAACTCCCATACCTACAGGACAAGAAGCTCCATGGCGAGGCATACGAATGATGCGCACATCATGTGCAAAATATTTTCCTCCAAACTGAGCACCTAAGCCCATTTTTTGAGCCTCAAAAAGAACTTGCTTTTCTAATTCTATATCGCGGAAAGCCTGACCTCCCTCATTCCCTTCAGTAGGTAAAGAGTCATAGTATTTTGCAGATGCCAGTTTCACCGTTTTCAAATTAGTTTCAGCTGATGTTCCACCTATAACGAAAGCAATATGATAAGGAGGGCAAGCAGCCGTACCAAGAGTTTTCATCTTTTCAACCAAGAACGGCACCAACTTTTCGGGAGTAAGCAAAGCTTTTGTTTCTTGAAACAAGTATGTTTTATTAGCAGAACCACCACCTTTAGAGATGCATAAGAACTTATATTCAGGTCCTTGCACTGCATAAAGATCTATTTGAGCAGGAAGATTACATCCTGTGTTTTTTTCATTATACATATCCAAAGGTACATTTTGAGAATAACGTAGATTCTCTTCTGTATATGTTTTGTATACGCCTTTAGACAGTGCTTCTTCATCACAACCATCAGTCCAAACTTGCTGTCCTTTCTTACCTACAACAATCGCAGTACCTGTATCTTGGCAAAAAGGAAGTTTTCCTTTTGCAGATACTTCGGCATTACGAAGAAAAGTAAGTGCTACAAATTTATCATTCTCACTTGCTTCAGGGTCTGCTAAAATCTTTGCTACTTGCTTTTGATGTTCAGGACGAAGCATAAAAGCTACATCACGAAAAGCTGCATTAGCCATTTGAGTAAGACCTTCAGCTTCTACTTTCAGAATTTCTTTTCCTTCAAACTCGCTTACTGATACATAATCTTTAGTAAGCAAATAATACTCAGTCGTATCTTTCCCCATTGGGAATGGAGCTTGATACTTAAAAGGAGGTGTTGCCATATCTTTTATATTATTACGTAATGTTAGTTAGTGGTACAAAAGTACTTTTTTCAGGGCAGAAAATACCGGTTAGATTCATTTTTTTGAGTATGAAAAGGATAATTAAACCTAAGGAATAAAACAAATATCTTCTTAAAACTATAAAATAAGTAATTAAAAAAGAGATACTCTAAACTAACTGACCTATACGATTAATTAACTCATCGCCTAGCGCCGTTTTTTCATCAATATGTTTCAGAACAGCAGTAACAAAAGGATTATTTTCAAAATCTCCGCGCACTTGTTCGAAATCTAATTTTCTTTCATCTTGAGAGCCATCCACTCCAAATCCAGTCATTGCAGAAAGAGAGAATTCCTTACGAGCATCATCATAAACCATATGATCCAATCCTACAACTGAATCTTTCCAAATAGCCACTATCTCCATCAAATCTTGAGCTGTGATAGCCTCAGGATCTAACCCATAAAATTCTTGAATTCTATTATACGCCCAAGTCCATTCATACGTGTAATAGCTTTTATGCATCTCATTAAAACGAATATTTATCTCTTCCAATTTATTGATATTACCATTTTCAATATCAAAAATCAGCCTATCTACTTCACTCTTAGGAACAATTAGCCCTGATAGATCAACCCATTCTCCTAAGCCTACCGTTGTATCAGGCTTTAAACGTTCACGTATTTCCTCATTACTTTGAAAATTAATACCTTCTAAACGCTTGATAATAGAATTTCCTAAAAACTTATGTATCGCTATCTCATAGTATTTAATGCCTCCATTAAGAGAAGAAGATTTTATTTTTGCACTTTGATAGGAATATAATTCAGAAGTTTCGCCAGAAACTCTCTTGAGCTCCTTTAAAATAGAGTGTCCTCCAAACATTTTTTGAATCGTATAAGGACTCAATAGATTATAATTAATGCAATCAAGTTTCTCAGGGTCCTTCCGCTTATCTCTCTTCGGCCATTTTTGGGCATCACGAATAGTTCCAACACTACGTAAATTTACTCCTGGGACCAAATAAGTAGTATTCCCTTGTTCTATTAAATAAGAAAATGGTAAATTAGATGTGTCAGCATGATTCACATGACGTCCCATTACTAAAGAGAAAGCTCCCACTCTTGCAGGCCAAAGAATATACGAGTCCGAAGTAGTCTTAGCTCCACGCTCCAAAGTCCCCTGATGAATAGGACCTAGCTTATACATATGATTACTTTGGTTGGAACCTGAACCAGCGTTCATAAAGGAAAACATACCTGCAATTAACAAAGTAGATTTGTGATGGGTAACCGTAAAAGGACCTGCAAAAATAGCACAAGCTTCACCATTTTCCCCCTGACAATTGCTAAAAAATAAAGAATCAGACGCAGAGTAATTATGCCCTAACTGACAAGCCTGACCTACAAAACAGCGATTTAGTATTGTACCATCATCGATATGGGAACCTGATGAAATTATAAAGTCTTCACAGATTACCCCATATCCAATAAATACAGAAGCCGCCGTACAACTATTTATACTTCCATTTAGCAAACGACAGGTACCTTCAATATGACAACAATTACCTATTTTTACATTCTTAATAGAACCAGTATTAAGAATCATTACTCCATTACCAATACTACCTCGGGAAGAAGCATGCTCATTAGAATATTCATCAGTAATTTTTTTCATTCTACAAATGAGCTCTGGACGATGGCGATAAAGCGCCTGAATATAAGCTTGATGAGCAGAAAGTTTATCACTGATAAGAACTTCTCTTCCCCCAGTTTCATTGAGTACAGCAACTTCCACTCCATTACCAAATTTAGACATTCCATCTACTAAGATAATATCTACATTCTCAATAAATGTATCATCACCTATTTCGTAATTAGCAATGTAGTTCTGAATATTTTCAATGCAACAATTATCCCCCAACGTTACATTATGCAAGGTTACATGACGCAGGCCGGAATGTTTTTTCATTCCACCAGGCAAAGAGAAACAAGTCTGAAAAACACCCAACTTTATTTCTCCCGAAAAGCGTGTATGATGTACATAAGAGGTATCAAAATCTCCTGATACCAAAACATTTCCCCAATCATCAGCCACGCATGATTGGCTCTTTAACCGAAGAATTTCATCTTCAGTCAGATTACGATAAGTTTTCATTTTATTTTCTTTATCTATCAATTATTCTTCTCCGTTATCGTAATTTTGATAAAGAAAATCATTATAAGGAAAACGTTGTACATGCAGAGCTTTTACTTTTTCATAAACCACACTCTTAAATTCCTCTATATTGATCTTTTCGCGAGCAGAGATAAACAAGCAATTGTCTTCCATCTTTGCCATCCACGTCTTCATCAATTCTTCGAGTGTTAAGTTTTCTTTTGTTCGGGGGGTAAGGTCGTCAGAAGCTTTTTCTATATAAGTATATGCGTCCACTTTATTAAAAATCAAGATACAAGGTTTACCTCCACCATCAATTTCGGCCAAAGTTTTATTCACAACTTCTATTTGTTCTTCAAAAGCAGGATGAGAAATATCAACAACATGCAACAATAAATCAGCTTCACGTACCTCATCCAATGTCGACTTAAAAGATTCTACAAGATCAGTCGGTAATTTGCGAATAAAACCTACAGTATCAGATAATAGGAAAGGCAAATTTTCAATAATAACTTTCCTTACAGTAGTATCCAGAGTGGCAAAAAGTTTATTTTCTGCAAAGACTTCACTCTTTGCTAAAAGATTCATTAATGTAGATTTACCTACGTTAGTATAACCAACAAGAGCCACGCGAATCATTCGACCGCGATTCTTTCTTTGAGTGGCTTTTTGCTTATCAATTTCAAGTAATTGCGCCTTTAAAAGAGACATACGGTTTAGAATAATACGCCTATCCATTTCAAGCTGAGTTTCACCTGGTCCACGAAGTCCCACTGACCCTCCTTTACCACCTCCAGATCCACCACTTTGTCGCTCTAAGTGAGTCCACAAACGTGTTAATCGAGGCAACATATATTTATACTGAGCTAACTCTACTTGTGTTTTAGCATTCGCAGTCTGTGCGCGCATAGCAAAAATATCAAGTATCAAAGAAGTACGATCTAAAATTTTCACTTGAAGTTCAGCTTCAATATTTCGTAATTGCTTAGCCGAAAGCTCATCGTCAAAAATAACCATTCCTATTTCATTCTCAGCGACATAGTTTTTTATTTCTTGCAATTTACCTTTACCCACATATGTCACTGAATTCGCCATATCTAAACGCTGAGTAAATTTTCCAACGATATCTGCCCCAGCTGTTTCAGCTAAAAAAGCCAATTCATCAAGGTATTCATTCGTCTTTCTTTCGTCTTGCGTTTTAGTGATAAGAGCCACAAGTACAGCTGTTTCGGCCTGCGCTTCGGATATTACAAATTCTTTCATGCTTACTATTACTTATTAAAGTGGCAAATATAGTTATTTGTTTTCATTATTACCACTCTAAAAAGAAATATACAGACTATTGAGCAACAGTGCCAGAAAACTCTATCCCTCCTGCTGATACATTTTGATCTTTATCAAACATGGGTGCATATCGCCCATCTGGTAAATCATGAAGCACATAATTATTACAACGGCGAGCAGCTATAACTTTGTCAGTCAAAGCTGTGTTAATAGCGGAAGCAGCCATATCAACCAAAACTCCTAAAAGACCTCCGTTACCTCCAGAATTTACACCCGTATCTACAGAAAGTTTCCCCTTACGATTAAACAGAATTTCATTACTAGTAGTTGATTTTAAAATATATTCAATATCCACCGTGATAACATTGCCCAAAGTTGATTTACTCCACGTATTAATTACTGTAAACAGAGCAACGTCAGCACCAAAAACTTTATTAAAAGAACTCAAATTGGCATTCATAAAAAGTTCGCTGTCATAAGCGCTTTCACTTTTCAATAAATCCATCGCTAAGAATGGAGAAATCACATAATAACCTTTCTCACAAAGAGGTATCATCATTGAAGTGTAAAAATACTCTTTAGCTTCTACATTGACAGTTTTATTAATAGGAGGCATCACCAAGATAGTAAGCGGCTTATCTGTATACATTTTAGGGTAATTCTTCTCCCGGGTAAGTCCTGTTGACATAGAAGTAGCGCAAGAAACAAAAAGCATTGCTACGAGCACAAAGTATATATATTTTTTCATTTTGAGAATTGCTTAATAAGGCGATCCATAAAAACCGCTGATTCGGGATAAAATTCTTTTTCTTTTTGAAGCATAGCCAATCCTTGGTCTTTCTTACCATTTTGGAGCAAGAAATACCCATATTCAGCACAAATACCAGGGGGAACAGTCTTACGAGCCCCCCTTGGGTGATTTATCATAGCCTCATATGTTTTCATTAAAGCTTCTTTTGCCTTAGGGGTTTGCTTTTTATAATACTTATATGAAGTATCTACATAGTTATCCCAACCATATAGACTCGAAGTAGTAGTACATGAAACAAAGGCAACACATAAAAAAAATAATAGAATAAACTTTCTCATGGCAATACCACTCTTTTAGTTTCTTGAGTAGACAAAAATAAATCGCGTTCGAAAAGAATTCTGTTGTTTTGCTTCACTACTACATGTCGCTTGCCTGTAGCAACCGCATATGCGCTTCCTTTAATCTTAAATTTCTTTTCCTTTCCCACTTGAGCTTCAAAAGAAGTGGAAGAGTCAATAGTTACCATCACGGGTTCTTTATATTTTTGGGTAGAAACAAAATACAAATAAGCTTGATCGGATAGCCCTTGACTAGAAGCCACATTACCAACTTTACAGCCCGAAAACGTCAGGCAAAGACTTACAAGAAAGCCTAAAATTATTTTCATTTTCATTATTTAATCTCCTCTATAAAATAATTTTGCAATTGTGTCGCATCAATAGCACCTTCAATGAAAGTTACAATAGAATACTCCGCTTCTGGTGTATCCCCACCCACAGCTGTTACTTTTACTTTTCCAACAGCCTTACCCGGCAATTCTATATTAATACCTGTCTGAGGATTCTTCACATTCTTTCCTTTGGACATCACAATAAAAGTGTCACCTACAGAAATTCCTTGACTAGCACCACCAGAAACAATAATAGCATCTGAATCATAAGAAAGGAAATAAGCCTTCCAAGGTTTATTAGTACATTTATTTATAATATTTTCAACTAATTGAGAAATAGCTGCAGATATAGCCTTATCGCTAAGAGTTGCATCAAAGTCAGCTCTTCCACCAACTCCCATAGTTGTTTTTGTTTTCATTTCCGCCTCTCCCTTTGCTTCATCAGAATAAATGATAAGTCCAGTAGAAACATCAACTAGACGAATGCTCACCGCAGCTTCAACCATCTGAGTTTTAGTAGTTGAGAATAGTTTCACATTGCCTATATTTTTCCGTCCAAACTGAGTAATAGATCCAATAATCATATAATCCGCACCAATTTTTTGGAATCCATTGCCTGAAGAAGCCGCCTCAGCCAACAATTTATCCATGTCATTTCGTTCAAGCAGAATAAATTTTCCCGAAGCAGCAAGTTTAGAAGAAAGAATATCCAAAGCTTGTTTGCCCATAGGATCATTCTCTTTATCATAAAATAATCCCTTAGCATATTGCGTTTCATTAGAAAAACGCCCAATAGCCACTTTACGTTTCAAAGCTTTACTCGTTTCAGAATGCGAAACAGTAGTAGCTGGTTCTACCTCTATTACTTCTCGTTGTGCATGGATACCTCCCGCAATACAGATAAACAATAGAATAAAAAAATACCGTCTCATTAGTGTCTCCATTTTTAATAATTTAGAATCATAAACAAAATAAATATTTTTATTTTATATATCCTAGCCTTTTGAAAGAATGATCAACATATAATCCTACTCCCAATTAGTAAGGCTTAAGTCTATAAATATCTAACAAAAACAAACAGTACCCGTTGACAGAATTATTTTAGTAAAATATGTTATAAAAAAAGTTTGCATATTATTTATTTTTAGTATTTAAATGGTGAGTAAACTGTTAATATACAGTTCCATTATGCACAACTTAGATGTAATACTCACTAAATTTCTTGATATATGCAAGATGTTTTCTACTAATTTAGTAGATGAAGAAAAAGCTAATATCAAGTTGGAAATTACGCAAAAACAGACAAAAGAATTGTTTACTGGAATTACAGGGAGAATCAATGCAGTTACAATCCTTCAATACATAAACAAACAAGATTAACAACAAACCCATTGAACAGATTAAATATGCACTAATCTAATTCCGCCAATGGGTAGGTATAAATAATATAGCTTTATTCAAATTTTAAGATGCTTAATTAGTCAGGATATGGTACACTTGGATCTAACTCCCCTTTTATTTTGTATACCGTCTTCTCACTTTTTAGATTAACATCTGCTCTGAAATATTTTTTATAAAAGAATACAATATTATTGTCGGTTCTATTTACAAGGTTAAATTTTATTTCTACAAGTCCTTTCTTAGAGCCTGCATAATGAAACGAATAACTACGTAAACTTAAGCTACTCTTTTGTGTTAGATCATTGCCTATATAATACGGTTCAGCATTCAATAAAGCAGGTTCAGCAAAATTTTCTACATCTTTTAAAGGCTTCGCAACTCTACAACTAAAATTAGTTATATAAAAGTCACGACCAACAACTGGATTTAGAGCTATTAAAGATTGATTTGGAACACTCTGATATTCTGCGTATGTAAAATTCTCATCATCATGGGGTATGATGACGCCATCTTTGGTAGTTTGTTGCACATATATTAAATCTAAATTAATTTGAGGAACACTTTTAATATTCCAAACCCCTAATACCTCATTATACAGAGGCTTATTATCTTTCGTCTCTAACTTTGTTCCGGGAATAGGAAGAGTCTTATCATTCCATCCTGGAAGAATCTTCTCTGCATCAAATCTATACTTAGAATTTAACGTCATTTTTAAATCTACTTTGCTAACATTGCTTCTTCCTCCTGATATAGAGCCAAATAAATTACCTAAAGAATTAGCAATAAGCGATCCTCCGCCTGAAACAATAGCACTCAAGCCTTGTTTAACTCCAGACTCCAATCCAGATGTAATCCATTTTGAAGCATTAGACTTTATATTGCCCCATAATGAGGTATAAAAAGGTTCCTTTTTTGCCACGCCATTTGCAATTTGATCTCCAACAGCCCCAACTACTGAATTTTGGTTTGTAACTATTGAATTATTAGTATTAAACATATCACTAAAATTAAGACTTAGAGCTGCTCCATTGCGAGAGGTACTTGTTATTGATCCTTCTATATTACCTGTTGATGTTCCCATCCCATTATAAGTAATTTTATCAATTGCTCTCCCCATCAGATATAAGTTTGCTCCTTCACCTACAACCGTTTTAGGATCATATGCACATTCCACTTCAAGACCATACCATACACTATTAGTATAGCCAACTGAACTATATTTTGAATTTGAAATAGTACTTACTGGAGTACCAATATATACAGGCCTATATTTTACTCTGCTTGCATCTTCAGCAATGGAAGTAGTAAAATTGAAAAGTGAAGTTGAAGTGTTAGCTCCTATTCCCCATACTGAATTAGTGGTTCCTGCAGTTGCAGGTGCACTCAAGGTACAATAAAAACACCTCAAATAACCGGTCATTTTATTATATAAAACAATATATTTATAAGGAAGATCTTGATAAACATTACTGTAAACTAATTCCCAATAGTTTTTTCTAGTGTACATCCTTTTAGAATACTCATCTTCTATATTCTCATCAATCCAATCAGAAGGAATTCCACTATTACTTGCACCAAGCTGCCATGGAAGGTCAACTTTAATGTCAGCTCCATTACCGTTGGGCATAGTTACTACTGTGCTATTTTCCCAATCGAAATCATTACTGTACGTATTTCTTGTTGTAATTCCAGCATTAGTATTTGCACTTACAATACTGGAGTTTAAATCATCGCTACAGCCAGATAAAATGTAATTAGATAGAATCAATGTGCATGGGAGCGCTAAATAAAAAACAAACTGTTTTTTTTTCATAATAAAATAATAAATTGCAATATATATTTACAGACAATTAACATTGAGACAAATCTCTACAAAAAAACACATCAAATAGTATTTACATAGGTTTATTTGAAGGAGAGAGAGATCTAAGCATGTATGCATTTCTTCCAGAGGCTTTTATCGAGTTGATAATTTCATTTTTATTATCAACACTTTTAAATCGAGGTTTATAAACTCTACTAGATAATAGTACATTGCCATTTTTATATGTAATTTTAATGGTTATATTTAGCAATAAATCTTCCAAAACCGTATCAAATAGAGCCTTAGAAGTATCATACACATATGCCAATGAATTAGAATATTTAATGGGTCTAGACGGCTGTAAGTAATAATCCAAATGCGTAGGGTAATAAGTGTCAACTCCATTATGTGAGATTAAATACCGAGATGGATATTTAGTAAAAAATACGGCATTTTCTATTTGAACATTATCAATTTCAGCCTTCAATTTAGGATTAATAACTATGAGTGATTTTAATCTAGATTTGCTAACACCTATATAACCAGAATAATATTCAATGTTTCTATTTTCATCAAGAAAAGCTGAAACTTCCTTGTACATTGGATAAGTAAATTCGGGAGTAGCACTTAAATTCCATACTCCTAGTTCATTATTATTATTTAGCCTTTTAAGATCAATATCATAAAGTTCAGTTGCAGCACCTGATAATGAAGTCAGAGATGTACCAGTTAATGTAATGTTACCACTAGAAGTTGCTCTAATATTTGTAAGATTCGTTTTTGATTTATACAATGAGGTGTGCCCCAATATGGCAGATGCAGCAGAAATAGCTGTAGACACAGTACTTAATTGTGGTATTATAGCGGATCCTATACCAACAATTTTACCTATACCAGACACCAATGATTTCAATCCTGAGGGCTCTTTAACAGTAATAGGTATTATTACTTCACCTGCATAAGTACCAAACAATTTAATAGTCGATTTTTGAGCATTAAAGCCTTTAACAGAAACTATAGGTGCATTATTTAACGTTCCATAGCATAATTCAAATGAGAAACAATTCCAACCAGGACTTAATTGTCCAAAATCAAAACGGCTATTTCTAACAATATTAGATGACGTTAAATAAGCTTCCGTAGAGTTCATTGGCCTCTGAATCAAAGTATTAGAAGTAAATATAGAAGTCGGATTATTAGCTTCTAATGCCCAAACAAAAGACTGATTATTAATATTTTGCGGATTGTAATAAAATCCTTTAAGAATACCTGTGTATCTATTATAGAATAGCATATAATTGGGATAGTCCATATTCTGTCTAATCATCGTATGAGACAGCATAGTCCATCCATCTTCTTTTTTAATATCCTGACAATAATTCAGAGGAATATTAACGCTATTCCCTTCTTTAAAAACCCATGGAGCATCAATCTCCATATTTCCAGAACCATTTAATTTGATAACTTTCACATTCTCCCAATCTATTTGAAGAGTCGGATTACTTATTGATGGTTCATCACTGGACAAGGCTCTTGTAGATATAGTTGATGGATTCGACATATTTAATTCTTCCATCTCTTGCTGATCACTACATGATACTAAAAACACACTAACAGACAGTAAAACAGTTAATAAAATATTTATTCAATAGTCTAGTTTAGTATTTTCTTCATAGAGCAAGAAGTAATATTTTAATACTACTAATAACTTTCGCAATATAAATATAAAAATTTAATAATATAGAACAATCCAATCAAAATAATTAACCTAAATATCCGAAGCATGTTGAAAATGATCAAAACAAAAGATTTTCTTTCTCTTCTGAATGGTTATTTTCTTTGAAGTGCCAAATCTAAAATAAATGTACCCAACAGATTTTGAAAGTTTCGTCCTAAGCGATAATCACTCTTGAGATGTCCGATGGTGGGTCCTATTCCTGCACGCTTGCAAAATAGCTTATATTTCTTCTTGCGTTGATAGTAGGTATCTTTGTTTTTAAGTGCATCAGGAATCAGTATTTGTGTCCCATTTATCTCTTTCCTGTCACGACATCCTCTATCTCCTGCTAATCGCCTGATACTTTTTCCCAGCAGCCGATGCACCTGTTTCAACCTCTTCTGAATCGTCTGGCCATCATATTCGTTACGGAAAGAACCGGCACCAAGAATGACACCTATGCAAGAGCGTATAATGGAGACTTTGCTACCAAATTCGTCTTTTTTGTGTTCCTGACCTTTACTGATTCCGAACATCAGGTTCATGGATGGAATAAATCTCATGGGAAGAATTACGACGTTGTAAAAGTATATTTTGAAAAAGAAAAAAATAATACCAAGTATGACTGAAAGTTATGATCCTTATGCCAATGCGATTGCCGAAAGAGTAAATGGTATACTTAAACAGGAATTTTTGCTGGAAGATTATCGGGTTGACATCAAAACCATGAAACTTATTGTAAAAGATACTGTACGCATCTACAATACCCAAAGACCACATTGGTCTTGTTATATGAAAACACCAGAGCAGATGCATGCTCAAAGAGAAATAGAAATAAGAACATATAAAAATAAAGATAGTTGTCGGGCTAGCCCGACAACTATCTCATAAATTATTAATATTTTGGTCCTATAAACTTGTAACGCCTATTCAGGACTTGTCAATAATTATTTTAAAGCTATATAGCAATTTAAAAATCATCAGCAGGAAGACCTGTCCGCCTAAATCCTGAAACCTTATAAGTATAACCATCAGAATCATCATCAAACTGTACCATATATACTATGCTATCAGCTGGCATACCACTTGGAGTAAGCGCGGCTCCTTCTAATATTTTACCATTAGTTATTTTCACTTTAGAATTATAACTAACATTGGACACAAAATCAGTAGTAGAGAATGTCCGAGTTGCATAATCAACATCAACTTTCAACTTATAATCCCAAAAATGCTTAGCATCATCAATCCACATTTCTGTCGCAGTATTCATTGCAGTATTATAAGTGCTCATCCTTATATGACCTACGCCTGCATCTCCTAGATCTTGCCCACCATTAATAACATTAACAGTAACCCACCAATCTCCTGCCATTTTCTCAACACTTGTACCTCCTGGCTCTGTATCATCATCACACGCAACAAATGTGATTACTAATGCCGTTAGTAAAAATATAAAATATTTCTTCATGATTTAATATAATTATTTCGTTAATGTTATGTAAAATGTCATAGAACCAGCATAACTAATCTCCCAATAAATAGATTTTGTTGCTGGATCAAATTTACCATTAGCCAGTCCATCCATAGAGTCACCCCAGCCAGGAACAGAGCTAGAAATAGGCTCTATAGTATTATCTGCATTTAAGCGAAATGTTCCATTCATAGCATAATTAATACCATATCCAGCTCTCTGATCATACCATCCAGCAAGAAAGTCTGTTACATAAAAGACACCAGGTTCGAGCTGAATGATCACTATATCGTATGAACTACCATATGCCGTTTTGCCAGCTGAAGATATACGATAGCTATTCTTATCAATAGAGTAAATACCCGATTCCATAGAAGATGCTGTTGTATCATAAACATAGACAGTGCGTTTACTCTCTTTAGCATAACCCTCTTTGTTTACAGCAGAATATGTAAGAGGATAACCCCCAGATGTATTTACATCTACTTCTCCGGACACACTTACATCAGAAGTAACATCTTTACCTTGCATTACAGCAGAATACCCCGGTTCAATATACGAAGTACCTTTCGGCCAAAACAATACAGCATCACCATTTAATTGTAGATCAACAAAATATGTTATAGACGAATCATCTACACTATTTTTATCATCGCACGAAGAAAATGTAGCAACCGCCAAACAAAGCAGCAAACTATATAATATTTTTTTCATAAATATATTTTTTTATTATTTACTTTTTACTTTACGTCCCACCAGACAGGAGTACTCCCTGATACTCCACCTGGAGTATTAGTGTTATGTTGACGAGCAGTCAGTGGATAAGTCATCCGCTTCATTAATCCTCCAGCCTCTAAACCATTAGTCCAAGGCTCAATCAGGTCTCCAGGATTATAGACAAGAGAATTTGTTTGAATCTCAGCAGCAGTTTTGGAGGATAGATTAGGACAATCAGTACGACGAATTTCACTCCAAGCTTCCATATGATCCATATAAAAAAGAGCAACCCATTTCTGCATATAGATCAAATTCAACTTTGCCGCTGAAGTTGTAGCACTAGCCCATCTACATGAACCATTAGTACCTATAATTGCTGTCTCTTGACCATCCAATCCACGAGCCTTAAAGTCGGCACTTACAGCTGCCTCATAAGCCGATTTAGCTTTTACATCATCTCCTAAGAAGCGCTCATAAACCTCAGCTATTAAAAACTGCAATTCAGCCTGAGTAAAGAAATAAACGGGTTTTGTTACTCCAATAGAGTAGTCAATAGCACTAACATCTTTATTTTTCCAATTATCTGTACCAAGCAATTCCTGCATATTCCTCTTTCCTCCAGGCATTTGCCCTACATATTTCCCTGCAGCAGTTTTACTAATACCATATGCAATACGAGGATCATTTGTGCTAGAGAGATAAGAAATTAGAGGATAAGCAGCGCAATGGTTACCAGGAAGTCCTACTGCATTTGTAGTATACCAAGGATTTCGTTTAGAAGTCTCATCTATAAAACAATCTAATTTCACATCACCTGTAAAGAAATTCCCTGTTTGCACCAAAGCTTTTACTTTGTCCGTATAATTTGCAACGTCAACGTTAGCATCTATAAAACGCAAATACATACGTAGACGAAGGGCATTAGCAAAACCGATCCATTGAGTAACACTTTTATTAAGTAGCAAATCAGGATTACTCATTATTGAGGACTCCTCTAATTGAGATTCGGCAGCTTCTAATTCATTTAATACCCCTTTATAAACATCTTCCCCATTGTCCCACTTAGGCATAGCATTAGAATTGCCTTGCATAGCTTCAGTATAAGGAGAATCACTCGTATTATCAACTATAACCTGGAAAGTATAAGCCCTCAATACAGTAGCTGCAAATATGTCTGCAGGATTAGTAGTCTTATCCAAAACTTGCTGTACATCTTCTAACGCTCCTGCAAAAAGGGTACGATAAGAATAATCCATTTCTTGAGATGACTCAGTAAAAGTATATTCACATAATGTATTATATTGATTCGATTCTGGCTTCTGATCATAATATTGAGCAAAGAATCCCGCATAGTTATAAATTTCTCCACCAACAGCAGAAGCTATTGATGCTTCAATAGAAGGAAATATTAAATCTGCCGTTACCTGAGTATTTTGAGGATAATTAGGATCATCATTGATATTCAAATCACAACTTGTCAATAAGCAGGTCATGACTATAAACGCATATAATATATATTTTTTCATGCTCATTTTTATTTTAGAATTTAACCATCAGATTGAAGCCAAAACGACGAGAGCTTGGATTGGCTATATATTCACCAAAATTACCTTCTAGGTCATTACCAAAAGAGGTCGTTTCAGGATCAATAAATGTATTACTAGAAGGTGTCCAGATTAGCAGATTATTACCGTATGCAGATATTTTTACAGCATTTAATGGAGTTTTAGCCAACCAACGTTGCGGGATATCCCATCCCAAGGCTACTGAACGAAGTTTTACATACGATTTATCAACCAAGAAAGCACTACCCATATCAACTCCTCCATCATCCCAAAACTTATATATATTAGAGCTCGAAATAGGAGTTGAATTTTCTACATAAGACACCTTACCATCAGAGCCAGTTACCTTATTTACAGAATTAGGCACAATGAAAGAATTACGGTCATTATAAGCCGTTTGAATTGCATTGCCCGTAAAATAATTAATATCTTTCGTCCGTGAATACATAACTCCTCCCTCACGAATATCAAAGTCCACACCCAAACTTACTCCTTTATATTTTAAAGTAGTAGAAAGACCCATTTGATATTTATTATTCATATTACCACTAATAGCAAAATCAGTAGCTGCAATAGGTAGACCCGTTGAAGAGTTCACTACAATATGTCCTTCTGGATCTTTCTCAGCAACCTCAGCTTTAAAGACACCAACAGGCTCCCCTGTAATTGCGTACATACTAGTACCACCATTTAAACCGTAAATATTAGCAACTCCTCCTAGCTCTTCAGGCAAACTAACAACTTTGCTCCAGTTTTTCGTAAAATTCACACTTAGATCCCACTGAAAATTCCGAGTTTTAATAGGAGTACCAGTAAGCAATAATTCAATACCTTTATTACGCACTTTACCCAAGTTTATATTTTGAGCAGTATAACCTGAAGCTGGGTCCATTGACAATGAAAAAATTTGTTTATCAGTATTACGGTTATAATAAGCAGCATCAATAGACAAACGATTACTAAAAAGAGCTATGTTTAGTCCCAATTCAGCTTCTGTTGTCATCTCAGGACTCAATGTATTACTTCCTAATATATTTCCTGCTGAATAAGCATTTACACCATTCAATGGAAAATCCAAATACCCAAATGGTATTCTGTTAGAGGCCTGAGCATATACAGGGTTTACCATGTAGACATCTGCATCATTTCCTGTTTTACCCCAACTTGCTCGAATTTTACCAAAAGTAATTATATTTCTTAAGTCCTCATTTAGCAATTCACTGAAAATAAAACTAGCGGTAACACCTGGATAAAAGAAACTTCTATTTTGCTTAGGTAGTGTAGACGACCAATCATTACGAGCACTCATTGTCATATATAACATGTCTTTCCAAGAACCTTCAAACTGCCCAAACACTCCCATTGAACGACGAAGTTCTGTATGTTGTTTTATAATAGGAGTAGTAGCTGAATTAGTAAGATTGTACCATGTAGGAATACTTAAATCATTTATTTCACTGTCTTGATAAGACATTTTGCGTTCATTTCCATTAAACCCAACTAAGCCTCCTATTTGAAAATCATTAACAGGAATAGAAAAATTAATCATCACATCCTGATTAATTTCACGACGGCGAGTTATTCTTTCAGTATACTGACCGGTTTCACCCGCAAAAGGGCTACTTGACGCTTGACCTTCGCCATTCGGTGTCCCGTCGTAATAAAGTGCGTATAGATTAGGTTTGCCATTGTCTTTTTGACCTGTAGAAGTATCTAAGCCCATACGATAAGTAAATTTAAAATACTTCAAAAAGTCATAATCTAATTGAAATTTTCCATAAAATCTCTCAGATTCATATTCATTTAAATAGTTCTTTAATATATAATAAGGGTTAGTCACACCATAAGGAGTATAGTAATATCCCGGCATATTGAAAGGATCACTCAAATCTTTCAAGCCAACAAGGCTTATATCACGTGGCGTTTGATAAATAGAATTTAGTATAGACAAGCCTTGACCAGTAGAAGCAAACTTATTTTTCTGGTAAGCATAATTAAGTGAAGATGAAAAAGTTAAAGCCCCAGTTTTATGACTACCACGAGCAGAAAAAGTATACTTATCATAACTATCAGCATCGGTAGGAATCATACCATCATCACTTATTTGAGAGAGAGAAACAAAGTAATCACCTTTATCTGTGGCTCCATTAAATGAAATGCTATTGTTATATCTAATCCCCGTATCAAAAAAATCTTTAATATTATCAGGCAGAGCAACATAAGATTTTAATTTCTGAGAATTATTATAAACATTGCCCCACAGCTGCTTTGAACCATCAAAACGAGGTCCCCATGAACCATTTTCTATTTCTGTTTTATTTCCATTCCAGCCCATGCCAAATTCATTCTGAAATTCAGGAAGACGGAGCACAGTAGACCATTGCAAGCCACCATTATACTCAATACCTAAACCTTTATGTTTTTGACCTTTCTTAGTAGTAATCATTACAACACCATTAGCAGCTCTACTACCATATAAAGCGGTAGCAGCTGCACCTTTCAATATAGTCATATTTTCGACGTCATCAGGATTAACAGCATTAGCTCCATTACCAAAATCATAGCCTGAATTTAAACCATCTGTAGAAGATACAGAGCTATTATTCAATGGAATCCCATCTACTACATATAAAGGCTGATTGGAACCAGATAAAGAGCTAACCCCTCTAATAATAACCGAATTAGAGGCACCCGGATCTGAAGATGTAGCAGAGATTTGCACACCCGCAACTTTACCGGCCAGGCCAGACATCATATCACTGGTACGATTCTCTGTAAGTTTTGCCGCATTCACAGAGGTAGCAGCAAATCCGATAGACTTTTCTGAACGTTTAATACCCATTGCGGTAACAACAACCTCATCCAAAACCTCAGCATCTGCCTTCAGCACAACATTCAAAGTCGGTTTAATAGCCACTTCCTGAGTTTGCATACCAATATAAGATACGCGCAAAGTTTTCGCAGAACTTGGTATATTAGACAAAGTAAAACGACCATCTATATCAGTAATAGTACCCATAGTTGTACCTTTAACTAAAATAGAAGCCCCCACAATTGGCAAACCGTCTTCTCCAGAAGTGATAACACCTGTTACCTTCTGAGTTTGAGCGGTTACCAGACCTATACCTACAAAGAGGCAGGTTAATAACAGCATTAATTTTCTTTTCATAAATTCTCTCTTAAAAATTTAACCTTACAATAAATTGTTTCTTTACTCTAACAAAATGCAAATTTATTAATATTATATGAAAAAACAATAGCTTTTTAAATAAAAGCTTAAAACTATAACAATTTGTTAAATAATAGAGACCTTTTATGCTATATAACATGCAAAATTGATCTATTTTATTATCTCTAAGGATATTTAGTTGACATATTGTTTTGCAAAAAATAAAAACGTCTTAAAATATACGTCATAATGAAAGCAATACAAGCATAAATGCATCTTTTTGATAAATTTAAAATCTTTCTATTTTAAAATAAAAAGCTTTATAATAGTAAGAAGCAAATAATAAAGAATCACCCCAATGCAGAAGCTCTAAACAGAATGCTTTACGAACGCATAGCCATAATAGAACAGCATGAATTAAGAATATGGCAACAAGGTAAAGCGATAACTCTAGATGCACTAAAAAAGGTTCTTCTATCTGATTTAAAGAAAAGCGAAAAAATCTCTTTTTTGCCATTCTTCAAAAACGAAATAATT
Source organism: uncultured Bacteroides sp. (assembly GCF_963677685.1). Classification (NCBI taxonomy): domain Bacteria; kingdom Pseudomonadati; phylum Bacteroidota; class Bacteroidia; order Bacteroidales; family Bacteroidaceae; genus Bacteroides; species uncultured Bacteroides sp. The sequence continues at coordinate 809,507 of NZ_OY782186.1, read as the reverse complement.
CAATCCTCCTTGAACGAAAGTACTAAAAAGAATCATCTTTCAACTTATCACTTGCTTTCCCTCTATAAAAGAGATATATCTTTTGTCGATCTTAATTTTGAATTTATATCTTCGTTTGATTTGTATTTACGGTTGAAAGGTTATCACATAAACACAATTGCCAAACACATGAAACACCTGAAGCGTTATGTCAATGTTGCCATTAATAAAGACTACATAGATATTCAAAATTACCCATTTAAAAAATACAAAATAAAAACCACTAGCAATCTCCATACTCATTTAACTCCAGATGAATTGCAAATGCTTGAAAAATTAGAGTTAACAGGGAATTATACTAAATTACAAGGTACTTTAGATGCTTTCCTCTTTTGTTGTTATACTGGATTACGTTATTCTGATTTCGTAAGTTTAAGTTCTGAAAATATTCTCCTTATAAATAACGAAACTTGGTTAATATATAAGTCAGTAAAGACAAAAGTTGAAGTAAGATTACCACTTCACTTGCTTTTTGAGGGTAGATCAATTTCTATTCTCGAGCGATATAGTGATCGCTTATTTTCTTTTTTTAGACTTCGAGATAATTCTAATATTAATAAGGAATTAATTAGAATATCACAATTATCTGGACTTCAAAAACACATATCATTTCATACTGCTCGTCACACAAATGCTACTCTATTAATTTATGATGGCGTAAATATCACCACAGTACAAAAATTATTAGGACATAAAAATATAAAAACGACGCAAGGTTATACAGAAGTAATGGACATGACGATTATTCGTGATCTAGAGAAATGCACAGATAAACTCTTCATTCAGAATAACTCTTCAAAAATATATCATTATAAATAGCCTTTTAATGAAAATATTGCTGACTTTATGTGTTTTTTAGCCATTTGCTAATGTCTAGCAAATATTATCCAACCTCTTCCTTCTGTTTGCATATATATAAACAAATAGGTGTATTTGTTTTTACTTATTATAAGTTCTGCGAAGACTTTGCGCGTTTCGTATATTGGTATGCAAACTCAGGAAGTGGTTATTAAACCTACTGTGAATGTTGTACTAAAGGCTGATGCTCAAAACTTAGATGAGGTTGTTGTTACTGGTTATGGAATCACGCGTAAAGCTGCATTTACAGGTTCTGCTACAACAATAGGAGAACAAACAATAACTTCTAAGACCGATGCCAATTTCATGAAAACCCTACAGGGTAATGTTGCAGGTCTACAAATGAATAATTCAACAGGTATGCCAGGAGCGCAAGCATCTGTTTCTATTCGCGGTATAGGATCATATAAGGCAGGAACAGAGCCACTGTATATCATAGACGGAACCCCGATGTTCTCTGACCCTGATGCTATGAGCAGTACCAATAAACAGTATTACAGTCCATTATCAAGCATCAACGCAAATGATATTGAAAGTGTTACTGTACTAAAAGATGCATCTGCTACAGCTATCTACGGTGCACGCGCCGCAAACGGAGTAATAGTTATTACCACAAAACAAGGTAGCGACAGTAAGATGAAAATCAACTTCAATGCAAAAAAAGGAGTTACACAAATCTCTCCTATTATGCATGATTATAAAATCGTTAACGCAAGTGAATGGATCGATATATGGGGAACTGGATATCTTAATGCAGGAACCGAGGATATTAAAACTAAAAAAGAGGCAGATGCATATGCACTTAAAAAAGCTCAATCATTTGGATACAGTGGTACTTCTACAGATTGGCTAGATGCAGTTTTACGCACAGGAAAAGTTGACGAATATAGTCTTGATGTTAGTGGAAAAACAGGCGACACGAACTACTTTGTATCAGGAGGTTATTATAACAACGAAGGTATTATAATTAACACTGGCGTAGAACGCTATTCGGGTCGTATAAATTTGAGTAGTAAATACAAAAGAATTTCTTTTGGAATCAATTCAGCTGCATCATATGCCATTTCAAACGGAGTTCCAACTAGTTCATCATATGTAAATCCTCTTGTAGCTGTATATGGCGCTGTTACTCCAGTTGAACCAATTTATAATGAAGATGGTTCTTATAATTTGAGCGCTTATTATAATCCAGTTGCAGTAAATGATAAAGAGAATGGAGACCTTCGAGAACAAAAAGTTCTAACCGCGAATGTTAATCCATATATCAGTATTGATTTAGGAAAAGGATTGATATGGAAAACTAGTTTAGGAATTAATTACTATGATTTAAGAGAATACCAATTTTGGAGCCCATACAATAATCAAGGCGCCCAATACAATGGACTAGGACAACAATATAATGATACCAAGACAAATATCATAATAACTAATACTCTAAACTGGATCCAAACTATTGGCGACCATCATCTAAATATTATGTTAGGTCAGGAAGCGCAAAAAACAACAGACTTCTACCAATATTATGCGGCTTCTAAATATTCTTTTCTAGGATACAGAGATATGGGAACAGCTGCAGAGTATTTAGGTGCAGAAAACATGCATAAGTATAAAAGACTTGCATCATATTTTTTCAATGGACAATATGATTATGAAAATAAATACTATCTATCAGGAAGTCTTCGTTACGATGGTTCTTCAAGTTTTGGAGCAGAGAATCTATGGGGATTATTCTGGTCTGTCGGCGGTAAGTGGAGAGTATCTGAAGAAGCTTTTTGGGAGCCTCTAAAAGAGAATATTCAGAATGTGACGGTACGTGCAAGTTATGGAACAGTAGGTAATCAAGACATTGATTGGTATGCAGCTCGAGGCACTTATGAAACAGGATATAATTACAACAATGAACCTGGAATGAAGCCAACAAGAATAAGTAACCCTGATTTAGGTTGGGAATCTCGTCATAAATTTAATATAGGAGTTGATTTTACTATTTTCAACAGAATAAATCTAACTGTTGATTGGTACGATGAACGTACAAAAGATCTAATTTTTGAGATGCCTTTATCTAAAACGAATGGGCTTTCCACTACATTGCGCAATATTGGAGAAATGAAAAACACCGGTATTGAATTGAGCGCTAATGCCAATATTTTAAGGACAAAGAACTTCAATTGGGAAATTAATGCTAATTTGACAGCCAACAAGAATGAGATGGTAAAGCTATCTGGAACCGATGATATTGTCAAGACTACAACTATAATCACTCCAGGAGAAAGTCTATATACTTTTTATTTAAAAGAGTATGCAGGCGTAGATCCTGACAATGGTAGCCCTTTATGGTATAAAAAGGATGGAAGTACTACATCAAATTGGAATGATGCAGAACAACGCATTGTTGGTAGTGCTGACCCTAAAGTTTACGGTGGATTTGGAACAAGTCTCAAATATAAAGGTTTTGACTTCAATGCAAATTTTTCATATTCTTGTGGAAACAAAATTTACGCAAGTGGACTTAAATATGATTTACAAGTAGGAGATTCTAAACTAAGCAATGTTACATACAAAGTTTACGAAAATGCTTGGACTGAAACTAATAGAAATACAGATACACCTAAATTTGTTTATGCAGATAGTTCGGGCGCAAGTAAAAACTCAACACGTTTCTTACTCAATGGTTCATACCTTCGCTTAAAATCAGTTACTGTAGGATATAGCATTCCAAAGTCTCTTACAACGAAATATTCAATAAATAATATTCGCTTTTATGCTTCTGCAGATAACCTATTCACAATTCATGCATCAGACTTCATCGGATTTGATCCAGAAGCAGGTGTATCGGGAACTCAAGCATGGCAATATCCTGTTTCCAGAACATTCACGTTTGGATTAAATGTTAGTTTCTAATTATAAAAAAGAGAAAAATGAAAAATAAAATAGTAAAAACTTTTCTATCACTTCTTCTGATAGGAGGATTAAGCAGTTGTGGGGATAGTTTTTTAAAAACAGACTATAATGCAGGTATTGATCTAGATACAGGTCTAGCTACTGCCGACAATATTAAGACTGCATTAAATGGTACATATTATAATCTCTATTATTATGGGTTTGGCGGTAATTATGCTGTATCAATAGGCGACATCGCATCTGACTTAGCTTATTTCAATGGTTCAACAGGGCACTTTAATGATATCTATTCGTACAGTGTCAGTCCTGAAAGTACATATTTAGATTATATATGGAGCTATGGGTATAAAATATCAGACAATGCCTCTCGTATAATAAAAGCATCAAAAGCCATTAGAGAAAGTCTAAATTCTACAGATCAGGCTTCTTTGGATTTATATACAGCCGAAGCTTATGGATTAAGAGCTATTGCAAACCTCTATATGGTAAACATATTTGCATTACCTTATAAAGTAGATAATGGAGCAGATAATAGCGATGCTCCAGGTATTGTTGTTCTTGACGAACCAATTCAAGCTTTTGCAAAAGTAGAGCGCTCAACTATTGCTCAAACATACACTTCAATAGTTAATGATCTACAAGAAGCAATCAAGCTATTTAATACTCTAAAAAATGACAGAGGATTTGAATATGTAAACAAGGCTGCAGTACATGGTTTTCTTGCACGTACATATCTATATATGCAAGAATATGATAAAGCAGAAGCTGAGGCTCAAGCTACTATAGATTTATTTAGCGGACACATCATTACTAATGCGAGTGAATATAAAGCCCAATTTACCTCTCTAGCTGATGGTACAGAAACTATTTTCAATATTCACACAGACGGTTCTAATAATCTTAGTGCAAATTCTCCTGGAACTTTATGGACTAAATATGGCTATATGCCCAATAGTACCTATGGCGCACTTTTAGCAACTAACGACATTCGTAATTTTTTCATGGATCGTAATTCAACATCTTCTACTGAGCAATCAATGGGCGCAAAATACTTAGGTGTTGGTGATAATCCTGCTGTTGCTAGCCAAAGACTGTTAGGACTTCCTGAGATGTATTTAATAGTCTCTGAATCTGCTCTCAAAAAAAGTAACACTGACTTAACTACCGCAAAAGATGCGCTATTGAAAGTAGCTCAACGAAACCCAAGCATTACTTCTACATCAGACCTTCCCAGTGATAAGGCTGGATTAATTTCTTTTGTTGAAGACGAAAGAAGCCGTGAACTTATACAAGAAGGACATAGATTTCAAGATTGCAGACGATGGGGAAAGAAAATTTCCGTATATGATCTAGGAGATGGTTTAGGTTTTAAATATACAAATTTTGAAATATCTAAATTCTGTTTCCCTATCCCATCAAGTGAAATAAATTCAGGATTTGGTGTTTTGCAGACAGAGAACTGGTCATCCCATTTACCAAAATAAAAAAAATCAGCAAACACTACGAATTGTAATTTTTACAGTTCTTAAATATCAAAACAGCTATAATCAATTTTAACTCTGATTATAGCTGTTTTTTTACGCAAAAAAAATAGTAACATTATCTTCTAAATAGATAGTATATTCACCCAATATAGATATAGGACTCAATTCTCCCACATAAGTAGTCGTCCCTTAAAAAGTCATTAATCTACTGATTACCAGTAGTATAATCGCATAATTCCTTTTATAAATCTGCAAGTTTTTGTATCTTTAGCTGTATAAACTTGCAGATTTTTATGATAAATACAACTCCATCCTGCCCATCTCTGTTCTCATCTTTGGATGATTTACTCAACCAGCAGCATCCTTTGCACAAACTCTCGCACAAGATTAATTGGTCAGTGTTTGAAGAAGCATTCACTCCTCTTTATTGCCCAGACAATAGCCGTCCGGCCAAGCCGATCCGTTTGATGTGCGGATTACTGATTCTCAAACATTTGCGCAATCTCTCTGATGAGTCCGTTGTCGAACAATGGAGTGAGAATGCCTACTTTCAATATTTCTGCGGTATGCAAGAATTTGTACCTTCTTTTCCTTGCAATTCATCCGAACTAGTTCATTTTCGCAAACGGATAGATGAAAAAGGGATAGAGCTTATTCTCTGTGAAAGCATTCGGGTTAATGATGACAAGAGCGATGATGAACATCATGGAACTGCCTTATCGACTCTACCGTACAGGAAAAGAATATAACTTACCCCACAGATACAAAACTACACAAAAAGATAGTTGGCAAAGTGCTTAAGATTGTCAAGGAGTTAAATTTACCCACACGCCAGTCATACACCTTTGTTTTGAAAGGGATTTATCGGGATCAACGTTTTCGTAATCATCCCAAGAATCGGAAAAAAGCCCTAAAAGCCGATAAGCGTTTGCGCACGATTGCCGGGCGTCTGGTCCGAGAACTCAAACGTAATTTAGGGAAGAATCGACAATATGATGAATTACTATCCATCTTTGAAAAGATACTTTTACAACGTCGTAATTCTACCCATAAGATTTATTCCATCCATGAACCTGATGTTCAATGTATCAGTAAAGGTAAAGAACATAAAAAGTACGAATTTGGTAACAAAATATCCATTATACGCTCTTCCACAGGTGTCATTCTGGGTGCCAGCTCTTTCCGTAACGAATACGACGGACATACCATTGAGAAGAGCTTGGAACAGGTGTATCGGCTCACGGGGAAAAGCATCAAGCGATTAGCTGGAGACAGAGGGTATCGTGGCAAGAGAGAGATAAACGGGACACAAATACTCATTCCCGATGTGCCAAAAAGCAAAGAGACCTACTATCAACGCAAGAAGAAGCACAAGCTATTTTGCAAGCGTGCGGGAATAGAACCAACCATCGGACATTTGAAGACTGATTATCGATTAGGACGAAACTTTTATAAAGGATTATTAGGGGATGCCATCAACCTCATGTTAGCCGCAGCAGCATATAACTTCAAAAGAGCCATGAAGCTTTTTGGGCTACTCTTAAAAAAAATCAGCGAAACACTCCCTACAGAAAATGTTTCGCTGAAATATACTTTTTAAGGATCGACTAATTAAAAGATTTCCCAGAATCACTTCAATTCTCTTATTCTAGACTCCCATTTCTTTCTCCATCTCATCTTACTCTTAATGTGCTAACATGGGGGTGTAAGAACATAACCCTTATGTTATAAAGCACAAAGGAAAGCAACGAGCATTTATCTTCAAGCTTTATTAGTTTAGAAGAGTTAAGATAGTAGAGATCTCTATCACTATAGCAGATTTAATATATCTTTTAGTTCTTTTACAACATAAGTCGCAGAAAAAGGAAATTCCTCCCGTTCAGCAAAGTTATAATAGATTTGATGCATACCCACTCCATGTGCTCCAGTAATATCGGCATCCCAACTATCACCAATCATTAAGGAATTACCCACTTCAGACTGCGTAGTAGATAAAGCAAAATTAAAAATCTGAGGCCATGGTTTTAAAACCCCAATATCTTCCGAAAGAATAATCTTCTTAAAATAACCATCAATACCTGATGAACGCATCTTATGGTATTGAAGTTCCCGAAAGCCATTGGACAAGATATAAAGATTATAGCGAGGAGCCAGATACTCTAATAATTCTTTGGCATAAGGCATCAATTTACTTTTAGTCGGGATAAGAGCAAAAAAATCTTCAGAGTATTGTTTTGCCAAATTCTCATCTGAAACCCCAACAGCCGAGAGAGGATATAAGAAACGTTTGCTATTCAATTCCGTTTTATCAATCTTTCCTGAACCATAATCTTGCCATAGTTCGATATTCCGTTTCTGATAGAGAGTATAGAAATGGGAGAAAGAATCAAAATAACTATCTAACTTATGTTTATAATATACCTCTTCGAACGTGTCACGTGCATTAAGAGAGAAAGCCCAAAGGGTATCATCGAGATCAAAAAATAAATTCTTATACTTCATTACCATCATAAATTTAAAAATAAAAAAGCCAACATGCTGACTTTGAAGCAGCATGTTGGCATATAGTTCTTATACAAACAAGCCTTCTATTTCACTTGAATCACAAGATATTTGGATACACTCCAAAACTCTTTAGGGTTTGTAATTTTTAAAGTTAACTGCCTTTTATCATCTTTGTCCAAACGATACGAACTTGAAGGATGATTAGTTAACAACTCAGCCCTCTTAGAATACAATTTAATATCTTTTGTTGTACGAATATCAATCTGAGTAAAATAATCCTTATTGAAGTCGGAGCTTTTCAATACATCTCCGCTCTGAAGGATTTTCTGAGATTTCAGTTCTGACTTTGTACCAAACACAAACCAAGCAGCGTTAATTGTCCTATCTTGTTCCGAAACTGTTTTTGCTTTCTCTTCATTTTCAGCAGCAAGCTGTTCTTTATCTGCATACAAACCTGTTACTGCTTCATCCAATTCCTGAATCCGAATATTTTTTGAAGCTAATTCAGTCTGCAATTCCTCAATACGCTGACTTTTCTCTGCCAATTCCGTCGTCAAAGCTTGAATTGCTTTCTTTAATTGAGCTGAATTGTTTTTACTCTTTTTAAGCATCGATTGCAATTTGGCTATCTGTGCTTTATTCTCCTCCATCGTTTTACTAATGAATTCAATATCAGAAGCTATTTGCTGCTTAGCAGTTGCCGCATTCTCTGTAATGGTACCACGTTGCAAGTCAACACGACTTTCTGCTGCGCTAATCTGTCGAAAACCATCTTGAATTTCATTGAAGGTGCCCATCATTTCATCCAATTCTGCATTGCGTTGAGTTAATTCTGTTAAAAGTGAATCATTTTCTGCTTTAAGTTGGTCTTTGCTACCACCTAAATTATTGCACGAAGCCAAAAAAGCTGCGCACACAAATAAAAACACTAACTTTTTCATACGTTTTCTGTTTTACGTTCTTAATGAAGTTATTTTAATCGTCTATTCCTGCTAGTACTATTACTATTTCACCACGGGGTTCAGTGTGAGTGAAATGTTCCACCAATTCACTTAAAGTTCCCCGCACAGCTTCTTCATGAAGCTTTGATATTTCTCTTGATACAGAGCCCTGTCTATCAGAGCCAAAATACTCAATAAACTGAGTTAGTGTCTTCAAAAGTCTATGAGGGGATTCATAAAAAACCATCGTCCGCTTTTCTTCTACTAAAGATTTTAATTTAGTCATTCGCCCTTTTTTTTGAGGCAAAAAACCTTCAAAACAAAAACGTTCGTTAGGTAAACCTGAAGAAACGAGTGCCGGAACAAAAGCCGTTGCCCCTGGCAAACACTGTACCTCAATGTTATTACGAACGCATTCACGAACGACAAGAAATCCCGGATCAGAAATACCTGGCGTACCCGCATCTGAAATAAGTGCCACTATTTCTCCTGCCTTTATTCTATTAACAACGCTCTCTACTGTTTTATGTTCATTGAACTTATGATGGGATTGCATTGCATTTTTTATTTCAAAATGCTTCAACAAAATCCCTGATGTACGCGTATCCTCTGCCAAAATAAAATCAGCTTCTTTCAATACTCTTACTGCCCTAAAAGTCATATCTTCAAGATTACCCACCGGAGTTGGCACTACATATAATCTTCCCATCAATCTATATTATTCAAAATTCTTTTTTAAAAACTCTGCAAAATCATTGGAAGCATCCGAATCAATATTTTCACCCAACTCAGAAGAGAGATAAGTTGAAACTTCTGAAAAGTTGTTCATTTTCTCAATGTCCTTCAACACTTTTTTCATATACTCTGTATCATCATGAAATAGTTCATGAGAAAAACGAAAAGAGTCATTCAAGCTCATCATTTGTTCCAAATCACCCTGAGGTTTAATATGTTCTGCTAATATTCTTGCCACGTTCGGTTCCATAGATGTTTCTTTGTCAACAACTTGAAGAGTTTCCTTCGAAAGAGTTTTTTGCGTAAGAATAGATTCATTTGCCATAGAAGCAACAGTTTTTGGAGACAATTTCTCAAGATGTGGCAAGAAGTCTCCTTCTCTTTCTATATTCTTATCAAGTTCTTGGAGCAATTCATCTAAACGGAAACGCATTTGTAACACGCTGCGTTTAGCTACTTCACGTAAAGGGGTGTCCTGTTCACGTGAGACAACATCTATCAGGTATTTGAGCTCCTGAACATCTAATTCTATGTTAGCTAGTAGTGTTCTCATACGATTTTTCCTCCTTGAATAATGTCGCAAATGTAGAAATAAATAATGGAAAAAAGTCGATAAGAAAACAAAAGTATTATTTTTGCAAATAAATATAACATACTTAACGAATGGCATTATTTTCAGAGGATCAAATACACGAAACCAAGATGAGAGGAAGAATTGAAGTTATTTGCGGATCAATGTTTTCGGGTAAAACAGAAGAACTAATTCGTCGACTAAAACGAGCTAAGTTTGCACGCCAACGAGTAGAAATTTTTAAGCCTGCCATTGATACCCGCTATTCTGAGGAAGATGTTGTTTCTCACGATAGCAACTCAATATCATCTACTCCGATTGAATCTTCTGCAAGTATCTTATTATTTACTTCGGAAATTGATGTCGTAGGAATTGACGAGGCACAATTCTTTGACAATGGATTAGTAGAAGTCTGTAATCAATTAGCTAACAATGGTATAAGAGTTATTATAGCAGGATTGGATATGGATTTTAAAGGTTTACCATTCGGACCGATACCAGGATTATGCGCTATTGCAGATGAAGTGTCTAAAGTACATGCTATCTGCGTTAAATGTGGTCAGTTGGCCTCCTTCTCTCACCGCACTGTAAAAAGCGACAAGCGAGTTTTACTTGGAGAAACTGAAGAATATGAACCGTTATGCCGCGAATGTTACACTCGTGCCAGACAAGAAGATAAAGATAACACCTAAAACCTCAACCCATGCTAGAAAAAAAAATAACTTTCGATCGCTTTATACGTATGGTAATTAGCATTTGCATCATTATTGGTGCTCTGATGCTTATACAAAAACTAAGTGATGTATTACTGCCTTTTTTCATTGCATGGCTAATTGCTTATCTTATTTATCCACTTGTTAAACTATTCCAATACAAATTACGAATACGCAGCAGAATTATATCTATTTTATGTGCATTGCTAACTCTTACCATTATAGGAGGATTTGTGTTATATTTACTAATTCCTCCTGTAATAGAAGAGTTCGGAAGAGTCAAAGACTTACTCTCAATCTATTTTGCTGATGGAATGAACAGCAATAACATCCCCAAAAACCTTTCTGATTTTATACGCCAAAACATCAATATAGATGCTGTGAACAATATCCTAAGTCAGGAAAATCTAACGGAAGCTCTAAAAAATGTAATGCCTAAATTATGGTTATTACTTTCCAACTCTATCAATTTTCTTTTCAGCATCTTTACTTCTTTCATAATTCTATTATATGTTGTATTCATTTTACTAGACTATGAATCAATTGCTGAAGGATGGATACACCTGCTACCAGAGAAATATCGTTTCTTCACCACAAGCCTTATCGCAGACTTACAAAAAGGAATGAATACGTATTTCCGAGGACAAGCGTTAGTAGCTTTACTCGTTGGCATTCTTTTTAGCATAGGATTTCTTATCATAGATTTCCCACTAGCTATAGGACTAGGCATATTTATAGGTGCACTTAACTTAATTCCTTATTTGCAAATTATAGGACTCATTCCCACCATTGCTTTAGCTATGTTGAAAGCCGCAGATACAGGAAATAATTTCTGGATAATATTAGCTTCTGCCTTAGTAGTATTTGCTATTGTACAAATCATACAAGATACGATAATCGTACCTAAAATAATGGGAAAAATAACAGGACTAAATCCAGCCATTATATTATTATCTCTCTCTATTTGGAGTTCATTAATGGGGATCTTGGGTATGATAATAGCACTGCCCATCACAACCTTATTACTATCTTACTATCAGCGTTTCATTGTTGGACACGAAAAAATCAATAAATCAAAAACGCAAACATCTGATAATCAGGAATCAAAGAATTATAGTGAAAAATAATATGTATTTTTTCATTGAAGAACTTTGCATTTTAAATAAAGATTCCTATCTTTGCACCCGCTTAACAGCAATAAAGGATTGATTCGCTAGCTCAGTTGGTAGAGCACAACACTTTTAATGTTGGGGTCCTGGGTTCGAGCCCCAGGCGGATCACCAAAAATAGAATCCCTGATAATCAAACATTATCAGGGATTTCTTTTTCTAAGAAAGAGGGTCTGTCAAAACGGATCATCCCAAAATTTTGGGATCATGGATCATACCGAAATCCTGAGGGATTGTCCTGTTAAGCATAAATTTTAGATAACCTGAATAAGAAGAATAGCACACATCCCTGACTCCTCTGAGTTGTGCTCTGAATTGCTTTATTTTTGCATTAAAAGATTCGCTTGCCGCATTAGTTGCGCGGTTCTTGAAGAAAGCTACGATTCTTAAGTAATGCGTTTGTATGGTTCTTACTATTGTACCAAAGGATAGAAATCCTGATTTATTAACCTGATCGTACCAACGAGCCAGTTTGGTTAATGCCACATCAGCATGCGTGGACTGATGATAAATGAGTCCTAAGCGCATAGTTAAATAGTATGCCTTTTTGATATTCAGGTATTCTCTAAACAATATAGCTGCACGCTTACTTTGAGAACTACTCCAGGCTATCTCTTTCTTAAATAACAAATAACGGCTTCTGGCAAGCAGTTGCTTTTTGGTATCTCCATTCTCCAATATCAAAGGTTTGTACTGCGTTCCACAAACCTTAACATGGCTAATCTCTATATTTTCTTTATCCATGGCTTCCCAACGTGCTTTGATACGCATTTCCTGTACGGCTTCAAAGGGCAATTGCTACATGAACAACCACACTACAACTTCTCTTCCCACCAAGAAGCATACACGCGCAGTCTAACACATACGAAGCCATGTCCAGAGTTAGTTTCTCACGCACCCAAAAACATCGTCTGCAGCATAGCTTAAGCAACAAATCCAATACGGCTTTCACATCGGTGCCTTTAATCATCGCAATCACACTCACTTTTATGTCTCTAGCGTCCGTATTGACAAGAATAATATATAACCACCTCAAGAAAGAAAAGACTCGTCTAATACCCCTGGATTGACACCGATGTTTTTTCAAACAAGATTCAATCCTGGGCATGAACAAACTGGTCCCATTATCTATAATTACTCAGATGGGTTCTTATACTGTGATTCAAGCTACTTGGTATCCAGTTTATAAAAGCTATACTAATAACGAGAGAGTCTATTCACAGCTTTTAAAAGAGTCGTAACTTCAAAACTGATCTGCGTACCTTGAACCATTAATAATAAATTGCGGTGGATGCTTTTTGAGGTGTGCTTGTTATACCATCTACGCTTCTTTATGTAGAGAATGTAGCTACGCCTCGCATGGGATAATCATACAGCTGAACTTCCTCGTAGAAACCTTTGCTTTCAAGTTTATCATGCTTATATTCTTCAAAAAGATTATTCGCCTCCTCAAAATAAATTTCAACCTTATCGGGGAGTGCATTGAAGCGAAACATATCGAAGTAATCAAACATGCCATCGAGAAAAATAAAATGAAAGAAAGTCTCGTAATTTAAATATTGTTTTTAATGCTAAGGTAAAATATTTAAGATCCCTCTAGACATTTTCGGCATAACCCATAAATATCTCAGAAACAGAGCAATTAACATTTAGCAAATCACTCTAGATCATCAAAGTTAATGATACCACAAGCTAAAGAAAATATTAGAGGGCGGTCAATTATTACTTGACACAAGCAAGTAAAATATAAAAAAATAACATATCTAGAAAGTTCAATATAAAAAAGTTTTTTTAATAAAAAAATGCGGCAAAGCATTATTTAATAACATAAAAAACACGACTGATTTTAAGATAAAGCTTCGCTTCAGTTTCTAATAATCAAAACCGTAGCATATGCAGAGATACCTTCTTCGCGACCTGTAAAACCAAGCTTTTCTGTAGTAGTAGCTTTAATAGAGACATCATCAACATCTATTCCCATCACATTAGACAAAACTTCCTGCATAGCAGGTATATGTTCTTTCAATTTAGGACGTTCTGCACAAATAGTTGCATCAATATTACCTATTTGATATCCTTTCTGAACAAGAATTTCTACTGTTTTCTTCAAAAGCACTTTACTATCAATATCTTTAAAATCGCTTGCGGTATCAGGAAAATGATAACCGATATCGCGCATATTTGCAGCTCCTAGAAGAGCATCACATATAGCATGTATCAATACATCCGCATCTGAATGTCCTAATAAGCCTTTTTCATGTTTAAGGAGAATACCACCTAACCATAATTCACGATTCGCAATAAGTTGATGAACATCAAACCCAAACCCTACTCTTATTTTCATTTAAAATATCCCTTTCTTTTATAGATAAAAAGTATTGCGACAAAGTTCACAACAAGATCAATCACATATTAAAAAAAATCAAACTATAAAAATAAAAAATGCTAGCGGATATAAAAGTCTAATAGCTTTTCTCCCTCTAGGTATCCTTGCAAATGCTGACCGATTTTAACAGGTCCCACACCCGCTGGAGTACCGGTAAATAATAAATCACCTATTTTTAACGTAACGAATTGACTAATGTAAGCTATGATCTCATCAATCTGGAACAACATGTCACCTGTAAAGCCTTGTTGTACAGGATTACTATCAATATCCAAACGAAAATTTAAGGACTGAATATCCAAAGTATCTTTAATAGGCAAGAAAGTACCAATAGCGGCAGAACTATCAAATCCCTTACATAGTTCCCATGGGTTTCCCCTCTCACGGAATTCTCGCTGCAAATCACGAGCAGTAAAATCAATACCTATTGTAATAGCATCATAATAGCGAGAAGCAAAACGAGAAGCAATATTTTTTCCCAAACGGCTAATGCGAACCACCACCTCTGTTTCATAATCTATTTCCTCTGAAAAACTAGGGATAAAAAAAGGTTTTCCATCTTTGAGAATAGCCGAATCAGGCTTCATAAAAACAACAGGCTCTTTATTTTCATTGACGTGACAAAGCTCTTTATTATGCTCTGCATAATTCATCCCTACAGCGATAATCTTCATTAGTGCTCATTAAAATTCAAACGATTAAACATTACAGCTAAATGGGCATACAAAGAAGTATTTTGAACAACAATATCCTCAGGAACACGTATACGAAAAGGAGTAAAATTCCAAACGGCCTTGATTCCTCCTTCAACCATCACATCAGTAATTCTTTGAGCTATTTCAATAGGAACAGTAAGAACTCCTATGTTTACATGATACTCAGCCATTTTAGTATAAAAATCATCCGAATGAAAAACAGGAATTCCATTAATGTTAGTACCAACAATAGCCGGATTGACATCAAAAGCAGCTATTATTTTCAAACCAAAATGGTTTAAACCAGAATCACGAAGCAATGCACCTCCCAAACTTCCTACCCCAAAAAGAAAAGCCCTATGCATATTGGTAAAACCCAAAAAACCTTCTAACACTTCTATAAGGGCATCGACTTCGTAACCTACGCGAGTACGTCCCGATATATTAACATAAGACAAATCTTTGGCTATTTGAGAAGCATCGATATTAATTTCCTTTGATATCTGTGTAGAAGAAACAAATTGTTCTCCTTTTTGTTTTAGCAATTTGACATTAGAAAGATACCACGGTAACCTACGTAGAGTCGGTTCCGGAACTTTTGCAATATCTTTGCGATGTATTTGATTGCTCATAGAAACTTCTTGCTTTATATTAGCGTCTTACAAAATTACACCTTTTTTCTGTATTGCAAATTTTATAAAGCAAAAGCTTAACATAAATTCCATAAAAGAATCTCAAAATTAAAGTCTTAAAAACATGCATGAACTTTCATCTCAAGCATATAGCATTTTCCGCAGGGCACAAAAGTAAAAGAAAAATTGCGAAACAAGAAACTTAATATTATTTTTGAAAAAGAAATAAACAATCTCAAAATTAAAATTATGAAAAAGAATGATTGGAAAGAACGATTAAACATAGTATACTCCACTAACCCTAATTATAGTTATGAAATGGACGAGGACCAAACACAAGCGACTCTAGAACCAAGCCAACAAAACTTACGAGTACAATTAGATCGTAAAAACAGAGGAGGTAAAGTAGTAACATTAATTACTGGATTTGTTGGAAGTGAAAATGATCTAAAAAACCTAGGAAAAGAGCTTAAAAACAAATGCGGCGTTGGAGGGAGCGCTAAAGATCACGAAATCATTATACAAGGAGATTTAAAGCAAAGAATATTCGAATTACTTAAAAAAGCAGGATATACAAAAACAAAGTCAATAGGATAAAAGAAAAGGATATAAATAAAATATGACCATACAAGAGAGTACTCTCACATGGTCATATTTCTATTGTGCTGTATATAATTATTAATCAGCGTTAAGTGTATAACGCTTAAAAGCTGTAACCGTAAGACCTTTGCTTGAACTATCTAAGAATTGAGCAACTGTCAATTTTGTGTCTTTAACATATTCTTGCTGAAGCAAACAAACTTCCTTGTAGAATTTATTAATGCGACCTAAAGCAATTTTTTCAATCATATTTTCAGGCTTACCTTCTTGGCGTGCTTTATCAGCTGCAATTTCCTTTTCAGTAGCAAGCACCTCAGCAGGAACACTAGCTGCATCAACAGAAATAGGATTCATTGCGGCAATTTGCATAGCAATTTCATGAGCAACTTGTGGTTCAACATTTGCTTGGTTGAAAGCCACAATTGTAGCCAATTTATTTCCCGGATGAATATATATAGAAGTAGTAGGAGCTTCAACAAAAGCATAACCATCTAGTTCCATTTTTTCACCAGTAATTCCACTACGGTCAATTATTGCTTCAGAAACAGTTGATTTTCCCATAGGAAGAGCCTTTACAGCTTCAACATCAACACATTTATTTGCTATTGCTAAGTCAAGAATTTCAGTCGCAAGAGCTACAAAATCAGCATTTTTTGCCACGAAGTCAGTTTCGCATTTCAAAGCAATCATTGCAGCGTAAGGACCTGTTGTTTTAGCTAAGACACAGCCTTCCGAAGCATTGCGATCAGAACGTTTTGCAGCGACAGCTTGTCCCTTTTTACGAATCACTTCCATTGCTTTCTCGAAATCGCCTTCAGCCTCAGCCAAAGCATTCTTACAATCCATCATACCTGCACCTGTCATTTTGCGTAGATGCGTTATGTCTGCCATTGATATTTTTCCAGCCATATTATTTAAATTTGGACGTTAGTTGTTAGAAAAGAATAGTCAGAACATTAAGCTCTGACCATCTTATAAATATAAATTTAAGCTTCTTCGCCTTCTTTCAAGAAAGCAGCAGCTTTAGCTGCATTTATAGCTTCCTCATCAGACTTATCAAGTCTTGCCTTAGAGGATTTTCTTTTGCCTTTACCTGGCGATGCTTCACCAGCAGCTTCCATATCTATTTTTTCAGCTTTTCTTTCTTCCAAGCCTTCAATCATAGCAGCGCAACAAGCATCAACAATAATTTCAATAGATTTCGTAGCATCATCATTTGCAGGGATTACAAAATCCACATTTTTAGGATCAGAATTGGTATCTACGACTGCAAATACGGGTATTCCTAAACGATTAGCTTCACGAACAGCTATATTTTCTTTCATCACATCAACTACAAATAAAGCTGAAGGCAAACGAGTAAGATCAGCAATAGAACCTAAAGTTTTCTCTAGCTTCGCACGTTGACGTGAAATTTGAAGAATTTCTCTTTTAGAAAGATTGGAATAAGTACCATCGTTAGTTAGCTTATCGATAGTAGTCATTTTTTTAACAGCCTTACGAATCGTTGGGAAGTTAGTCAACATTCCACCTGGCCAACGTTCAATAACATAAGGCATATTCACAGATATTGCCTTCTCGGCAACAATCTGCTTTGCTTGTTTTTTAGTAGCAACAAAAAGGACTTTTTTGCCTGATTTAGCAATTTGTTTTAGAGCTTCAGCAGCTTCATCAACTTTTGCAACAGTTTTATGAAGGTCTATGATATGAATACCATTACGTTCCATAAAAATATAAGGAGCCATAGATGGATTCCACTTTCTTTTAAGGTGTCCGAAGTGGCAACCAGCTTCTAATAATGTATCAAAACTTGTTCTTGACATTTTTTATTCTTTAATTCGTTTACTTTCTTTTTTGTTTTCTAAACCAACCGCTGGGTAGCCTAAAAAAGGGTCCCAGTAATTTAGATACTAAACGTATTCCCGTTTCAGAAAATCGCCAATCATTAACGTTTACTGAATTGGAATCTCTTACGAGCTTTAGGACGACCCGGTTTTTTACGTTCCACAGAACGAGGATCACGTGTCATGAATCCTTCAGAGCGTAAAGCTGATTTATCTTCCGCATTAATCTTAACCAACGCACGAGCAATAGCTAAACGTAATGCTTGAGATTGACCAGTAAAGCCACCTCCACACAAATTCACTTTTATATCATACTTTTCAGCAACATCCAATTTATTCAATGGCTGTTTAACTACATACTGAAGTATAGTCGATGGAAAGTACTCCACAAGTTCTCTCTTGTTAATAGTAATCTTTCCTGTACCTTCGCTTACGAACACGCGCGCAATAGCACGTTTACGTCTGCCTAATGCATTTACTACTTCCATCATCTATTATTTAAGTAAGTTTATATCAATTGATTTAGGAGATTGAGCCTCATGCTTATGTTCGCCACCAGCGTAAACATACATGTTACCCAACAACTTTGCACCAAGTTTATTTTTAGGAAGCATGCCTTTAACAACCTTTCTTAGCAATTTATCATCGCCATTAGGTTTCGCTTGCAAACGAGCTGGAGTAATTTCTCTCTGCCCACCAGGATATCCTGTATATGACAAATAAATTCTGTCATTCCATTTATTTCCAGTTAATTTTACTTTGTCTGCGTTGATGATAATAACATTATCACCGCAATCTACATGAGGAGTAAAGTTTGGTTTATACTTACCTCTCAACAGTTTCGCAACTTTTGCGCCCAGACGACCTAAAGATTGGTCTGTAGCATCAACAATAACCCATTCTTTGGTTACTGTCGCTTTGTTGGCAGAAATGGTCTTGTAACTTAAAGTATCCACTCTTAATTTATTTTTAAATGTTACTACTAAAAAAAAGACTTCACCACTGATTAACTTCCCCGGACAAAGGATAGCTAACTCGCTATGAATGAATATCTTATCATTTTGTGATAATAATCGGCTTGCAAAATTACGGCTTTTCTTTGAATTGGCAAACTATTTCTGTCTTTTTTTAGATTACTACACACGGTTCTACTCTATCTCAAGAAAATTTTATTATAAAAGCTTCTATAATTCAAAAGACCAAGATCGAATCCATATCCATTTTCTTAGTAATTATACTACCAACACAGAAACATAAAACATCTCAAAAGTTCTCTAAAAGATGCCTAATTACAGCATCTTTGCAATGAGAACGTTTATTCTTTTCTTTTTCGTTTCCTTCTATTTACAGATTCCACAGCATCCATCACAACCGTCTGGTTTTCAAATCGTTTTGCATAGCCGGAATAATCAGGTTGGGTCCTTTCATAGTCAGCATCGAGAAACAAAGGGCTTGAAATTATATGATCTGCCGTTGAACGATTACAACAAAAAACAATATTCTCAACACCAGCAAGACGGGTCAAGGCTTTCACATCTGTGTCATGAGGTTGCAAAGTCATTGGATCCGTAAAGAAAAAAAGATAATCTATTTCTCCATCTACAATCCGAGAACCCATTTGTTGATCTCCTCCCAAAGGGCCGGACTTCAAAATTGTAATATCCCACTCTACTTCAGGATGTTTTTCTTTCAAAGCAGCAAGAATTAAAGTCCCTGTAGTACCCGTACAATAAAATTTATGTCCTACAAGTAGCTCTGAATTCCAAACCACCCATTCTATAAGATCTTTTTTCATAGCATCATGTGCTACCAAACCTATTTTTCTAACTAATTTCTTCATAATCCCTGATGTTTAATTCATTATTATTTGATTATTGTTAACCATTAACTCTAATGTCAAGCATAGAAAACCTCTTTTTAGCTTTTATATAAAACAATGCCAATATACTCTTTTTCATTCGTTCAGGAATAGGATTAAGAATTGTTTTCTTCAGATTATTTTCTCTATCTAAAGAAAAAGAAGAATAAATCTGATAAAAACTACGACGAGCAAGAAAGACCGCTTTAGCATTTGCAATTTGTCCTTTCAACAAAAAGGAGAAAAAGGCCGAATAATCAAGAAAAAAACGCACTCTCATGACTGAGTGATACTCCTCTTTCGAAAGATTTTTATACAACATAAGAAGATTATTCCGAAAATTAAGAAACGTCTTACGCGGATTTTCCTTTTTAAGTGTACCGCCACCAAGATGATAGACCACGCTTTGAGGTACACATACAATTTCTTTACCACGAGCTCTTAAGCGCCAACAAAGATCTATTTCTTCCATATGAGCAAAAAAACGACCGTCAAGACCACCAACCTCTAGATAATCCCTCAACCGAATAAACAAGGCTGCTCCACTAGCCCAAAAAACAGGTATAATATCATTGTATTGTCCGTAATCTTTTTCTAACATTGATAGAATTCTACCCCGACAAAACGGATAACCATAAAAGTCAATAAAGCCTCCTGAGGCACCCGCATATTCAAAATATTCTTTATTAGCCCAACTACATATTTTAGGCTGACAAGCACTCGTCTGAGGATGCTTATCCATATAATCAAGAATAGGAGAAAGCCAGTTTTGAGTTACCTCTACATCAGAATTAAGAAGAACGACATACTCTGAATCAACCTCTTGCAAGGCTAAATTATATCCATCAGCAAAGCCTTTGTTTTCTTTTAATAAAATGAGTCTAACTGAAGGGAATTCTTGAGTAAGCATGTGCACGGAAGAATCTGTAGAGCCATTATCCGCCACGCAAATTTCAATATTAGAATCTTTTGAATACGCCACTACAGAAGGCAGAAAAGAACGAAGCATTTCGCACCCATTCCAATTCAATATAACAATACTAACCTTATACATATTTCTTCAACTGTCTAAGTTCGTTTATATTTCCACCTTTTATGAGACCAAAACCAATACGCAGGTTCACGCAAAATAGTTTGTTCCACATGACGAGCGTACATTTCTGTTATTTCTCCCTCTGCAGTATTCTTAGGATACTCTGTCATTAAAACAAAACGAGCACTGCAATATCCTCTCTTTTTCTTTTCTAATTCGCAATAAAATACCGGATAATTCATCATACGTGCTATTCGCTCTCCACCATCCATAAAAGCAGTTTCTTGATTCAAAAAAGTAGTCCAAAAATGCAGTCCATGGCTATTTGGTGATTGATCAGCGACAAGGCCTAAAGCAAGCTTTTTACCTGCATGCTTAGCTTTTATCACCTCTTTAGCAGTTTCAGCTTTCGGCACATTATATCCTCCAAAACGAGAACGTATATCACGAAAGAGTCTATCAACAAAAGGATTTTTCAATGGCTTATAAACTTGCATAGGTATGTCTTCCTGCTTCATATACATCCCCATTCCAATAGTCCATTCAAAATTGGCATAATGAGGCATCATTACCACTATTCCCCCATACTTTTCTATCATTCCCAAATACTCTTCAGTATTTTCAAAACGCATCCGTTGATGCAGTTCATCCACTGGCATTTTCAACATCTTCAGACTCTCAAGCATATAATCGCAAATATAATGATAAAAACGCTTTTCAATAATTTTCAAATCCTTCATCGATTTTTCTGGAAAAGATTTTTTCAAATTGCGCCCCACAACACTACGCCTATAACGGATGATTCTATACATAATAATATATAATATGTCCGACAAAACATAGAGCCTGGAAAGCGGCTGTATAGATAACAGCCACATTCCCAAATAAACAAAAAAATAAGCTAATCTAGACATCTATCATTTATATGTTATTTATCACTTTAGACGAAAGAGCGGTTCCATCCTCGTTAAAATCTCCCAATTTAAGGGTCACAACCTGGTTATCTTCCCCCTGTCCACTTGGCAATTCCACGCGAATATAATTAGGAGTAAATCCATGCATAGGTGCTCCCGGTTTAGGCTTTTCGAGCAGCACAGGTAGTTCAGAGTCAATAAAGCGAGAATAAAATGCCTTCATCTTTTTCTCTGATAGCTCAAGCAAACATTGACTACGTTTATGCTTTTCAGCAGAACTCACCACATGGTCTATTTTAAGAGCTTGAGTTCCAGGACGTTCAGAGTACGTAAAGACATGTAATTGGCTAATATCAAGTCCCTCAATAAATTCATAGGCTTTTTGAAAATATTCATCTGTCTCACCACGAGTACCAACGATTACATCTACTCCAATGAAAGCATCTGGCATCAGCTCTTTGATCTTTCTCACTTTAGATGCAAAAAGAGACGTATCATATTTGCGACGCATCAACGTCAAAACCTCATCACTACCAGATTGCAGTGGTATATGAAAATGAGGCATAAAATGCTTAGAAGAAGCAACATATTCTATAATTTCATCTGTTAGCAAATTAGGCTCTATAGAAGATATACGGTAACGTTCTATACCTTCAACTAGATCGAGAGCTTTTACCAAATCATAAAAAGTTTCTCCTGTATTCTTACCAAAATCACCTATATTCACCCCTGTCAAGACAATTTCTTTACCACCTTCTAAAACAGCTTGTTCGGCTTGTTTTACCAGAGAGGTTATCGTACCACTCCTGCTCCTGCCGCGCGCAAAAGGGATTGTGCAATAAGTACAATAATAATCACAACCATCTTGAACTTTAAGGAAAAATCTCGTGCGATCCCCCCTTGAGCAAGAAGGTGCAAAAGAATGGATATCTTTTAAGGATGAAATATGAGCTTCACCTGAATCTGCTTTTTTCAGTTCACTCATATATTCCATTATATTAGCTTTTTGTTCGGCTCCTAATACCAAATCTACTCCTTCTATTTTAGCAACATTATCTGGCTTTAATTGAGCATAACAACCAGTTACAACCACAAATGCTCCCGGATGTTGCTTTACTAAACGATGAATGATTTGACGACATTTTTTATCTGCCATTTCTGTCACGGAACACGTATTAACAACGCAAATATCTGCTTGTTCTCCTTTACGTACAGTGCGTACGCCAGCTTCACGAAGAGTCTTTCCTATAGTAGAAGTCTCTGAGAAATTTAATTTACAGCCAAGAGTATAATAAACGGCTGTCTTATCTTGAAATATTGTAGTATCAATCATATACCTCTATTTATAACAACAAATACATCATGTAATATAAACTGCAAAGGTACACATTATTATAATTAAAAGTTGTTATTGTAATCAAGAGTTATCTCGGAAAGACTTTCTGAAGTGGAACATTATTTCTATGTTTGCACAAATTATCAAAAAGAGTGCAATGATAAAAGAGAATTTTATTAAGCTATATGAGAGCAGTTTTCGTGAGAATTGGGATCTTCCATGTTATACTGACTATGGAGAAAATGAAAACTACACTTATGGAGAAGTAGCCGAAGAAATTGCTAAACTTCATCTACTGTTCAAGCACTGCAACGTAAGACGCGGCGATAAAATCGCCTTAATAGGAAAAAATAATTCCAAATGGTGCATAGCATACATGGCAACCATAACTTATGGATGCATCATCGTACCAATATTACAAGATTTTAATCCAAATGATGTTCACCACATTGTTAATCACTCTGAATCTATTTTCCTCTTTACCAGTGATACTATTTGGGATACCCTCGAAGAGGAAAAATTATCTGGATTACGAGCAGTATTCTCATTAAGTGACTTTCGCTGTTTGGCACAACGGGATGGAGAAACCATTCAAAAATTCATAAAAGAGATAAGCAATGAAATGGAGCAGTTGTACCCTAATGGCTATTCTAAAGAAAATGTGCAATATACGACGTTAGGTAATGAGAAAGTGATGTTACTAAACTATACATCCGGAACAACAGGCTTTAGTAAAGGGGTTATGTTGACAGGTAATAATTTAGCAGGCAACGTCACATTTGGTATTCGAACCGAATTATTAAAAAAAGGAGATAAAGTTCTATCCTTTCTACCATTAGCACATGCCTATGGCTGTGCTTTCGACTTTCTTACAGCAACAGCAGTTGGTACGCATGTCACTCTATTAGGCAAAACTCCTTCTCCCAAAATTATAATGAAAGCTTTTGAAGAAGTAAAACCCAATCTTATTATTACTGTACCATTAGTCATTGAAAAAATATACAAGAATGTAATACAACCCCTGATCAATAAGAAAGGGATGAAATGGGCGCTTAACATCCCGTTATTAGATGTACAAATATATGGACAAATACGAAAAAAGCTTATAGATGCGTTAGGAGGAAGATTTAAAGAGATTATAATAGGTGGAGCCGCCATGAATTCAGAAGTCGAGGATTTCTTTCATAAAATAAAATTCCCCTTCACTATTGGGTACGGTATGACAGAATGCGGACCTTTAATCAGCTACTCCCCCTGGAACGAATTCATACACACCTCATCTGGGAAAATATTAGATATCATGGAGGCACGTATTTATAAAGAAAAGAAAGATGCAGAAGTTGGAGAAATACAAGTAAGAGGTGAAAATGTCATGGTCGGATACTACAAAAACCCAGAAGCAACCCAAGAAGTTTTCACCAAGGACGGATGGTTACGTACAGGAGACCTAGGACGAATTGATATCAATGGCAACATTTTTATCAGAGGACGCAGTAAAACGATGATACTCAGTTCCAGTGGACAAAATATTTTTCCAGAAGAAATAGAAGCGCGATTGAATAACATGCCATTCATTCTCGAAAGTCTAGTTATAGAAAAAAACAAAAAATTGGTCGCATTAGTTTATGCAGATTATGAAACACTTGAATCACTAGATTTAAACCATCCAGAGCACTTAAAAACCATTATGAATGAAAATTTAAAAAACCTAAATGCGGTTGTTGCAAACTATGAAAAAGTTAGTAGAATACAACTTTATCCTACAGAATTTGAGAAAACCCCAAAAAGAAGTATCAAAAGATATCTATATAACACTATAACAAACGATTAGATATAATCAAGCCTTACTGTAACAAGAAAAAAAGAAGTACAATAAAAAAAAAATAAAAAAAGTCTTCTTCGAAAGTACAACATATCAAAAAAAGTCTATACATTTGCAATGTTTTAATAAGCAATTAATTGTATTACAGATTTAAAAAGCAAAGAAAATGAAAAAATTAATTTTAGTATTTGTAGCTATCGCAGCAGTATCTTTCGCATCTTGTGGTAACAAAAAAGCTGGAGCAGATAAAGCAACAGCAGATTCAATCCATGCTGCAGACTCAATCGCAGCAGTAGAAGCAGCTGCTGCTGATACAACTGCTACTGATAGCACAGTTGTAGCTGAATAATTTCAGTAGCAACAAATAAAAAAATAAGAGGATAGGTTAACGTTAACCTATCCTCTTATTTTTTTATTTCAGTTTTACTTTTTAGCATATTTAACACCTCAAATAAATAACTCACCACTACTAATAATCGAACGGATTTTCGACAAAATCTAAAAAAGACAAAAGACTTAATCTCAAACAGAAGCATTAACAGTACTTCAATAGCAAACTTTCATGAAAAATAAAAAGTCCGAATCTTAAAGACTCGGACTTTTTAATATTATAGAGTTAAAAGCTACATTATTCAGCCACAACTTCAAAAGGGATCTCAACAGAGACTTCTTTATGAAGCTTTACAATAGCTTTATATGAACCTATTTCTTTAACTGCCTCCTTCAATAGAATTGTCTTTCTATCTACCTCAAAACCAAGTTTTGCCAATTCATCAGCAATTTGGATATTTGTTACAGAACCAAAAATAGTACCAGTAGAACTAACTTTAGTTGCGATAGTAAGAGAAACTCCTGTTAATTTATCAGCAGCAGCTTCTGCATCCTTCTTAATTTTCTCAAGTTTATGAGCACGTTGTTTAAGATCTTCAGCCAACATTTTCTTTGCAGAAGGAGAAGCAATAATCGCTTTTCCTGTAGGAATCAAGTAATTACGACCATAACCAGACTTAACTGTTACGATATCATTCTTGTATCCTAAGTTTACTATATCTTCTTTTAATATAATTTCCATACTTTATCTCCTCCTATTATTTCATCATATCTGTTACAAATGGAAGTAACGCCAAGTGACGTGCTCTCTTAACCGCTTGTGCTATTCTGCGTTGAAATTTCAAAGAAGTTCCAGTTATACGACGAGGAAGTATTTTACCTTGCTCGTTCAAAAACTTCTTCAAAAATTCAGGGTCCTTGTAGTCAATATACTTAATACCATTCTTTTTAAAACGACAGTATTTTTTCTTTTTTACGTCTACTGAAGGCGGAGTTAAGTATCTAATCTCTGATTGATTTTGTTGTGCCATGATTAATTTTCCTCCTTTTTAGTTGATTTAACATTTCTTCTCTTAGCAGCATATTCAGCAGCATATTTATCCATTCTGAAAGTTAAGAAACGAATTACACGTTCATCACGACGAAAGTTTAATTCCAATTTCTCAATAACTTCTGGTTCTGCCTTAAATTCAACCAACTGATAAAATCCAGTAGACTTCTTTTGAATTGGGTAAGCCAATTTCTTTAAGCCCCAATTCTCTTCATTGATAATCTCAGCACCTTCTTCTGAAAGAATGCCTTTGAATTTCTCTACCGCTTCCTTCATCTGAACATCAGACAAAACGGGAGTCAAAATGAAAACGGTTTCGTATTGATTCATACTTGTTCAATAAATTAATTAATTATTAAAAATGCGAGTGCAAAGGTAGGGGTTTTATTTTGAATGCCAAACATTTAATCCTTTTTTAAAGCTTTTTCATTAGGATTTATCACATCTGCAAATTATCTTTGCAAAGTTGTTTAAACAATAATTTCGAAATGGAGCAATTTAACTTTGACCTCAGATTAATTTTTGCGATACTAAACGGAAAAGTATCAGCTGCCATAAATCGGAAACTCTACCGAAATTTCCGCCAAAGCGGATTGGAAATTACACCGGAACAATGGACCGTATTAATTTATTTATGGGAAAAGGACGGAGTAACACAACAAGAGTTATGTAATGCGACATTTAAAGACAAACCAAGCATGACTCGCCTTATTGACAATATGGAACGTCAACACCTAGTTGTACGCATATCTGATAAAAACGACCGGCGTACAAATTTGATTCATCTTACGAAGACAGGAAAAGAGATGGAAGAAAACGCCCACACCATAGCTAACAAAACATTAAAAGAAGCTTTGCAGGGTATCAATGTAGAAGAACTACGAATAAGCCAAGAAGTATTAAGAATTATCTTCTCCAACACAAAAGATTAAGTCTCTAAAAATCTGATAATAAGCACTAAATTAAATTGTTTAATAGTTTTTTTGCATAAATAATTTCGTGCATTAAAGAATAATGTTTTCCTTTGTAACAATTTAAAATATATAATTACTAATAAAGACACACAATGAAAGCTCTTTTAAAAAATCTAGGATTAATCCTAATTCTGATAGGAACATTCACTTTAATCGTTTGTTCTTTTACAGGGAATGTTAACAACAATGCAATCTTGTTGTCATCTGCTATATTGGTTGTGCTAGGAGTCATTTCTTATATTGTCCTTAATAAAAGAATAAGCGACTAATTAAGTCAGCAAATAGCATAAAAAAACCGGAAGTATATACTTTCGGTTTTTTTATGCTATTTACAGGAAAAAAGACTAAGCTTCATTTTCAGGAGTAATTAACTTATACCCTTTACCGTGTATATTTATAATCTCTATAGATTCATCTTCTTTTAAATGTTTACGTAGCTTAGTTATATAAACATCCATACTACGAGCATTAAAATAGTTATCATCAATCCAAATAGTCTTTAAAGCAAAGTCACGCTGAAGTATCTCATTAGCATGCGCACAAAGCAAACCCAATAACTCAGATTCCTTTGTTGTCAACTTAGTATGCTTTCCTTCAATAGACAAAATTTGTTTTTGAGTGTCAAAAGAGAATTTTCCAATTCTATAAATATTGCTCTCTTTATTTTTCTTACCATGAACGCGTCTAAGAATAGCCTCTATTCTAAAAGTCAACTCTTCCATGCTAAAAGGCTTGGTGATATAATCATCAGCACCAATTTTAAAACCTTCAAGAATATCTTCTTTCAAAGTTTTTGCCGTCAAAAAGACAATAGGGATTTCAGCATTGGCAGCACGAACCTCTTGAGCCAATGTAAAGCCATCTTTTTTAGGCATCATGACATCAAACACACATAAATCATACTTATTCTTTAGAAAAGCCTTAAATCCAGCCTCACCATCAGGGTATAATTCTGCTAAATAACCCTTTGCCTGCAAATACTCTCTCAAAAGCATGCCAAGATTTTCATCATCCTCGCATAACAAAATACGTACTTTCTCGTCCATATCATTCATTTTTTAATATAGGTAATGCAATAATAAATTTAGTTCCTACATTCAATTCACTTTCAGCCCTAATAGCACCTTTGTGATCTTGAATAATTTTTTTCACATAAGCTAATCCCAAGCCAAATCCCTTTACATCGTGCAGATTACCTGTATGCACGCGATAAAATTTATCAAATACTTTTTTCAGATTCTCTTTTTTTATCCCAATACCGTTATCTTGTATCGAAATCATCAATTTCCCTGCCTCATTCCATGTTCTAACATCTAATAACAAATCTTCTTCCGCCTTTTTGTATTTAACTGCATTATCCATCAAATTAAATACCACATTAGTAATGTGCATTTCATCTGCCAGAATAAGTGCGTCAACAGCCTCCAAGCTTGATACAATTTTTCCATTATAACGCTCCACTTTTAACGCAAAGGTATTAATAACTCCAGCAATCATCTCATTAGCATCCAATTCTTTCATCTTCAAACTGGCCCTTTGCTTATCAAACATAGACATCTGAAGCACCTTTTCTACTTGGAACCTTAAACGCTTAGTTTCATCATTTATCACACCAGAAATATGCTGAAACATTTGGGGAGATTTACCCACCGTCGGATCCTTCAACATTTGTGCAGCTAAAGATATAGTAGAGATAGGAGTCTTAAATTCATGCGTCATGTTATTAATAAAGTCATTCTTCATCTCCGTCAATTTCTTTTGCCTGAAGACCACATAAATAGTAAATATGAAAGTAATCAACAAGACCACAGTGAATGCCAAAGAAGGAATCATGAAACTAATAGAATCAAAAATATAATCCCTTTTTGTTGGAAAATGAACTTTCAACACACTCATTTTAGCTGGCGGATCATTGGGAAACAAAATTTGACTATATGAAGCTTCACTACCTCTATCATCGTAATCAGAACAACGGTAAACTTCACGACCATCTTTATCTATAACAACAAAATGATATGGAATATCAATACCATTATTAATAAGTTCTGATTTAAGATATTGATCTAAATTCTTAAAATTCACACGTTCTTCCAAACGCTTATCACTAGCCCTGTAAAGCATCTGCCACACAACTTCATCTAGTAAAAAGCGTTGATATAAATAACGATTCTTTATCGCCTCTTGCAGAGTTCGTGAAGTTTGTGGAATCGTATTCGTACCATGCCTACGCGAAATCATTGCCTTTGGCAATGCAGAAGGTTTAGCTGTAATTGTTTTCAACTCAAAAGCCGAATACATCGAACCATCAGGGCTTGTCACCGAATAACGTTGAGTTTGTTGAATCAACCCATTCTTTTGAGAAGAGGATTGAGACAAAGCCTGCCTTTCTGTTTCAGATACATCCTTCTCCAACCAACGCTGAGTTTCATCATATTCTACGTTTTTCGAAACTTGATATAAGCTACGCTTTACAGATTCATCAAACTGTTCATTGCGCATTTTAACCATCTCTTCAATATAACTTACTTGTAAGTAAAGTAAGCCAAGAAAAGAGAGGCCCATAACAATACCCAATATCCATATTGTTGACTTTTTCATAGCAACAAAATTAACATTCACTAATTAACACTCCTAATGAATTAACCTGTTTTAACCGCAAATTTTCGTTAATTAACCCAAATGTTACTTTTATATAGTGTTTTGGTGGTTATAACAATAAGAGAAGACTTTTAGTTTGCTAAATTAATAAAAAATTAAAAATTAAACGCATTTAAATAAATGTTCACCAGGACAACTAAAAAAACCACTAATTCCTCCGATGTGAGTAAATTAGTGGTTTCTATTTCATTTTGAAAAGACTATTCGTCTGTATGCTTCACTTCAAAAGCAGTCATTAATTTCTCTTGCAAATCCGTCGGAACAAGTTCATAGCTGGCAAATTTCATAATAAAAGAGGCTCGACCTCCTGTTAGAGAACTTAAAGAGGTAGAATAAGAAGACATCTCTTTTAACGGAACTTTAGCTACCAACTTTTCAAATCCTTTTTCACTGTTCATACCCATAATAAGAGCTCTTCGCCCCTGGAGATCCCCCATTACATCTCCCATTTTATCAGAGGGAACAAATACTTCCACATCATAGATCGGCTCCAATATTTTAGGCCCTGCATTTTTAAAAGCTTCACTAAAGGCATTTCGGCCGGCAAGCATAAAAGATATTTCATTAGAATCAACTGGATGCATTTTACCATCATAGACAATAACCAGAACATCACGAGCATATGAACCGGTCAACGGTCCCTGCTCCATACGAGCCATAACGCCTTTCAAAATAGCAGGCATAAATCGAGAATCAATTGAACCTCCAACAATGCTATTAACAAAAACTAATTTCCCTCCCCAATCAAGTGCAACCTCTTCTTTTCCACGAACTGTAATTTTAAATTCTTGTCCATTAAATCTGTAAGTATCAGGAATAGACATACCTTCTTTGTAAGGCTCGACAATGAGGTGAACCTCTCCAAATTGTCCTGCCCCTCCCGATTGTTTTTTATGCCTATAATCTGCTCTAGCAGCTTTTGTTATAGTTTCTCTATAAGGAATCTTGGGCTCTTCAAATTTCACTTGAAGCTTCTCATTATTCTCTAAACGCCATTTTAATGTACGCAAATGAAACTCCCCTTGCCCATGAACCAAAGTCTGCTTTAATTCTTTCGACTGCTCCACTACCCATGTAGGATCTTCTTCGCGCATCCGGTGAAGAATAGTCATCATCTTTTCAACGTCCGATTCATTAACAGGCTTTATTGCTCTAGTATATTTAAAATCAGGGTATTTAATAAAATTGAATTTATGATCGACACCTTTTCCATTTAAAGTATTTCCTGTCTTCACATCTTTCAGCTTCACAGTAGCTCCAATATCCCCGGCAGACAATTCATTGACTTTTATCCGATTCGATCCGGCAACCACATATAATTGTGTAATGCGTTCTTTTGACCCCTTATTCGAATTCACTAGATCTTCTCCTTCTTTCACTTTTCCATTCATCACTTTGAAATAAGAAACTTCGCCAATATGAGGTTCTACACTAGTCTTAAAAAAATAAAGAGATGTAGGTCCTTGTACATCTGGTGCAACTTCAATTCCTTCCGTATCAACAACATTAGGCATATCAGAAACAAAAGGTACTACATTTCCCAAAAACTCCATCAAACGCCGTGTTCCCATATCCTTTCCTGCACAAGTGCAGAAAACAGGAAAAATCCCACGTGCAGCAAGTCCTTTACGTATGCCCTCACGCATTTCATCTTCTGCTAAAGTCTCCTTCTCAAAAAATAACTCCATTAAAGCTTCATCATTCTCAGCAGCAGCTTCCACTAATGCTTTATGCATAGCCATCGCCTTATCCATTTCTTCGGAAGGGATATCTTCAATCACAGGTGCTCCTCCTTCTGGACCCCATGAATATTTTTTCATCAACAACACATCAATTAATGCATTAAAGCCAGATCCTGTGCTAACAGGATACTGAATTGGAACGACTTTATTACCATAAGCCTCTTTAAGTTGTTCCAAAATATTGTCATAATCACATTTATCATTATCCAATTGATTAACCAAGAAGATAACAGGTTTATTGAATTTTTCAGTATATCGAAAATGGTTTTGAGTTCCAACTTCCACACCATATTGCCCGTTTAAAAGCAAAATAGCAGTATCAGTAACATTCAAAGCCGTGACCACCCCTCCTACAAAGTCATCTGCCCCCGGACAATCGATAAGATTCAATTTTTTATTGTTCCACTCAACGTGAAACACTGTCGAAAAAACCGAATATCCATATTCCTGCTCCACCGGGAAATAGTCACTTACTGTATTTTTAGCGGCTACTGAGCCGCGACGTTTTATAACTCCACTCTCGAAGAGCATCGCTTCAACGAGAGTGGTTTTCCCAGAGCCCGAACTACCCAATAGGGCTATGTTCTTAATTTCAGTTGTTTGATATACTTTCATGACATATAAGATTTAAAGAATTAATTCAATATGTTTTGACGACCAGCTTTTTCTCTAGTGAGCCGAAAAGTATAAATTAATACATTTAAAAACAATAATTAGTCAGTGTTTATAAACAATGTTATGTAACACATTCTCTATAATATCAAAGAAATTACTACCTTTATCCCCTAATAACTAAAAACAAAAAACAGTAGTCAATTATAGAGTAACAATCATGGCAGGAATTTATATACACATCCCTTTCTGTAAGACCCGCTGCATCTATTGTGATTTCTACTCAACCACCAAAAGCAACCTGACAAATGACTTCATTCAGGCTCTCTGTAAAGAGATCAAAATGCGAAAAGATTATTTAAAAGGAGAGCCTGTAGAAACAATCTATTTTGGAGGAGGAACTCCTTCTCAATTATCGCTACAAGATTTTCAAAAGATATTCCAAACTATCAATGAAATTTATGCAACATCTTCTTGCAAAGAAATCACATTAGAGGCAAATCCCGATGATTTAACGCCCCAATATCTAGATCAACTCTCGCAATTACCTTTTAACAGAATCAGCATTGGCATACAAACCTTTAATGACCCTATCCTAAAATTATTAAAGCGACGTCATAGCTCTTCCCAAGCCATCCAAGCCGTAGCAAAAGCCAGAGAAGCTGGATTTAATAACATTAGCATAGATCTGATGTATGGCTTGCCTGGCGAAACAGAGGAGACGTGGCTAAAAGATCTTAAGCAAGCCATAGCATTAAAGCCTGAGCACATTTCTGCTTATCATCTTATTTATGAGAAAGGAACACCTATTTATAAAATGCTACATAAACAGCAAGTTAAAGAAGTTGATGAAGAGAAAAGTATTCTCTTCTTTACACAGCTAACTCAGCAGCTTGCTAAAGCCGGATATAAACAATACGAGATATCTAATTTCTGCCTACCTGACAAATATTCTTGTCACAACACTTCATATTGGCAGGGAGTCAAGTATCTTGGATGCGGGCCATCCGCACATTCGTTTGATGGAAAAACAAGAGAGTGGAACATTTCATCATTAACGCAGTACATCAAAGGCATAGAAGAGAATAATAGAATTCACACAACTGAATTGTTAGATACGAATACTCTCTATAATGAGCTAATAATAACATCAATGCGCACTTGTTGGGGCTTATCTCTAGAGAAATTATCAGAGGCTTTCGGAAAGGAGTATTACGATTATTGCCTGAAAGCAGCTAATAAATATATCGTTGGCAATTTATTGGAGATAGAAAACAACCACTTAAAACTCACACCTAAAGGATTATTTGTTTCCGATGGAATCATGAGCGACTTGCTAAAGATATAATTAGAATCGCCATGAGTGATACCGAAGTCCGGATTTTACTAGAAAAAATGCAAGAGTTAGACTCTGAAGAAGCATTCAGCCAGTTCTACAACCTTTGCTATGATCGTTTTTTCCGCATCTCTTTTTATTATGTAAAAGATAGTACATGGGCACAAGATATAGTCCTCGATACTTTTCTGAAGTTATAGAACATACGCACTTCATTTATTTAAATAACTTCATTTGGTTAGTATAGGGTTGCTTAAATGCCAAAATCAATCACAAGTTTTCTGATAAAAATCGTATTTTCCTACAGTCTTATAATGGAAAAGATGATTATCACTATAAAGATAACGACAGATCTGAAAGCTCTCTCTATAGTAGCAAGTCATCTGTCAACTGGGCTAACACAATTACTTCTGCAAGATGGAACTGCATATTCAATAATAAACTATTCAGCAATACCACTATTGCTTATAATAACTATCTACTTGATATGAACTCTGCTATTGCAGATAGAACAAACAACAACAATTATTCTTATGAAAGTAAATACAAGGCTAATTATCATTCCGATATTTATAATGAGGGAATAAGTGAGCCTATAAAAATCCCAAGCAATGTGCAAGGAGGAACGGGAATAGTCGGAGTAAGTATTGAGTCGAATGTATTGCTTCACATCCCAGGCTTATGATTTAAGAAAGATACACTAAACTATTATTCAAATAGTACTTCTATACTTATAACCTTTCTAATCATCCTAAAGTATAGAGGAAGATAGCGGACCTTTCGCTCCAATCTGTTCAGAATAAGCCCTTCTACCCTAGAGTGGGCTTATTTCTTTTTTCTAGCATCATTTCACAAGAGGCGTCAAATAGAAATCAAAAAACGTCCCATATTACATTTTAGCTTCATTTTCACCTATATTCCAAGCATTTATTCCCGATATACTTGATATACATCAAATAAACATGTTATATAACATCTTTTTCTTGAATATATTTTTATGTTGTACAACATATATCTATCTTTGCAGAGGTAAAAAGAAATAAGCTAAGCGCTTAGATTAGTTTTCAATAGGTATAAGTTTTAAAGTTTTTAGGTATAACAAATTTAAAGTAGGTAATTATGAAAAAATTAGGATTAACATTAGTAGCAGTATTCTGCTTAGCTGCCAGTACATTCGCAGCAGGAAACCAACCTACAACTGCAAAATGGGAAGGTAACATCAACGTAAATAGATTAAGCCAATTCTTACAGTTGTCGTCAAATCAATCAGAAGAAGTTTCTAAGATCTGTGACTATTTTACAGAACAAATGGGAAAAGTTTCTAATTCTTCTAAGAAGCAAGACGAATTGTTGAAGAAAGCTGTTTATGGCAACTTGAAGTTGATGAAGCAAACTCTTTCACCAGAGCAATACAGCAAATACAACACTGTTTTGAACATCACTTTGCAGAATAAAGGTATTGATTTGAAATAAAGATCTAAATTAGATCTTTCTAAGGTATTTCACCGAACAGGTATAATAGTATGACCTCGTCCGGTGTTTTGTTTTTATAGCCATTATCAAAAAGTTACTTCAAGTAGGCTAAATATTACATTCTAATTTCATTTTATCACAAATAAAAAGCTAAACCGACATTAGATTCTTGATTTAGATCAATAAACGATCATAATATCAAAAATAAAGCGTTATTCATTTTTATGTTATAAAACATATCTCTATCTTTGCAGAGTAATAAGAAAGAAGCTAAATGCTTCAATAAGTTTTCAATAGGTATTCGTTTTTAGGTATAACAAATTAAAAGTAGGTAATTATGAAAAAGTTAGGATTAACATTAATGGCAGTATTCTGCTTAGCTGCCAGTACATTTGCAGCAGGAAATCAACCTACGACTGCAAAATGGGAAGGAAACATCAACGTAAGTAAGTTGAGTAAATATTTGAAACTATCTTCTAATCAATCTGAAGAAGTTGCTAACATCTGTGATTATTTTACAGAACAATTGGG
Source organism: uncultured Bacteroides sp. (assembly GCF_963677685.1). NCBI lineage: Bacteria > Pseudomonadati > Bacteroidota > Bacteroidia > Bacteroidales > Bacteroidaceae > Bacteroides > uncultured Bacteroides sp. The sequence continues at coordinate 773,764 of NZ_OY782186.1, read as the reverse complement.
TAAAGCATCCAATAATTCAAAGAAGCAAAATGAGTTACTAAAGAATGCTGTTTACGGCAATCTGAAGCTGATGAAAAAGACGCTTACTAAAGAACAATATAGTAAGTATGCTACTTTGCTGAACATTACCTTAAGAAACAAAGGTATTGAATTGGAATAAGATCTTTTAAGAATATAAAAAAGGGTATTACAGCTTATGCTTGTAATACCCTTTTTTTATGCATTAATTTTATTTTATAGTGACCATTGTTGCCCCAAAGCCATATTCCTGAAAGGAAGCATCCTGAGACTTACAGGTTTTATATTTTCGTTTAAGCTCTTCCAAGATTGCTTTACGTAACACACCGTCACCTTTTCCATGAATGAAAACAATCTTCTGTTCACGTTTCTCCTTATAGCGTTCCATTATTTCACGAAACTTATCCAGTTGATAACTGAGTATCTCGCTATTATTCATACCGTTCGTATTATCTAAAAGTTCATCGGCATGCAAATCAACTTCAAGAATGGCGTTCTTTATCTCATGTTTCACCAATGGCTGTATCCTTGGTCTAGGCTCTTTTTTCTGCAACAATGCTTCCTGAATCTCTTCAGCCGACACATGTACTTGTTTAGCAGGCGCATCATTCTTCACAATATCGTAAATCAACGCAGGAGTTTCAAAGTAAACAGATTCACGGAATGTATGCAATTTATAGAACTTAACAATATCAATACGCAATTCCACGTTAACTGGAACCTTAGATGCAAAGGATTTACCATCCTTAAATGCAATGAGTTGCACATTCAGACGTTCCATCTCATTCAAAACCTCTTTTGAAAATTCTTCAAGAAAAAGTTTTGTATTCGGCTCTATCAAGCCATGAGAACGAGCATTCCAAGCTGCTCCCTCTACATTCAAGTAAGTATAATATAGATAGTAATTACTATCATTGACCAAATACGCCTCAAAAGAAGTGGAACTAATAGCTTTCACATCAACCGGAACAAAAGCCAGAACAACATTCAGGCTATCACCACCACGCATTTCCACTGGAGGAGAGATTATCTCAGGACGACTAACTTTAGCCACGGGTTCCTCTTGTACAGCAACAGGCGCTGATTTTCTTTTCAAATTATAATCATCTGTTTCAATCACCACACATTCGCGAGCAAGCATTGGAATATCGAAACCATCAGCATCTTCAATCAAGATGACATCTTTACCCTTGAATCCTTTTACAATTCCTCCACCTACTTCACTAAGGAATCGTACTTTATCTCCGATTTTCATAAGCTCATTACTAATTTGATTCTTTATATCAGCAAATATCGCTACTTTTGCCGAGGAAAGAAAGGAATCATGAAAGAAAACCCGAAACATATACGAATCAGCGAATATAACTATCCGCTTCCCGACGAACGCATTGCCAAATTTCCACTGCCCATAAGAGATCAATCAAAATTATTGGTTTATAGGCATGGAGAAATCAGTGAAGACATCTTCACTTCACTGCCCTCTTATCTACCCTCAAATAGTCTTATTATCTTTAATAATACAAAGGTCATTCAGGCTCGACTGCATTTTAAGAAAGAAACAGGCGCACTTATAGAAATCTTCTGTCTCGAACCCATACTACCTAATGATTATGCACTCAACTTTCAGCAAACAGAACATGCGGCCTGGCTTTGCATGATTGGTAATCTAAAAAAATGGAAAGAGGGTAAACTTCACAAAGAGATAACTATCAAAGATAAAAAAATTATTCTTACCGCTTCTCGCGGAGAGTGCCACGGCACTAGCCATTGGGTAGACTTCACATGGGATGATCCTAGTGTTACTTTTGCCGACATACTCGAAGTTTTCGGTGAGTTGCCTATCCCTCCTTATCTAAACCGTGATACAGAGGAGAGTGACAAAGAGACCTATCAAACCGTCTATTCAAAGATTAAAGGTTCCGTTGCCGCTCCTACCGCCGGACTGCATTTCACTCCTCAGGTATTGGATGCTCTAAAAGAGAAAGGGATAGATTGCGAGGAACTGACACTGCATGTGGGGGCAGGAACGTTTAAACCCGTAAAGAGTGAAGAAATTGAAGGGCATGAGATGCATACAGAATATATATCTGTTTCGCAACAGACATTGAAAAAACTAATAGAAAATCAAGGACAAGCAATTGCTGTTGGTACCACTTCTGTACGAACTTTAGAAAGCCTCTTCTACATCGGAGTAACGCTCTCACATTCTCCGGAAGCATCAGAGGATGAACTTCATGTGCGTCAATGGCAACCGTATGAGACAAGTTCTACAACCACCCCTGTCGAAGCACTACAAAACATTCTTTCTTATTTGGAGCGCCACAATATGGAAACGCTTCACACCAGCACCCAAATCATTATTGCACCCGGATACGACTATAAAATAGTGAAAGCGATGATAACCAATTTCCACCAGCCACAAAGTACGTTGTTGCTTCTGGTTTCAGCTTTTGTCAAAGGAAATTGGAAAGCCATCTATAACTATGCGTTAAGTCACGATTTCCGTTTTTTAAGTTATGGAGATTCTTCTCTATTAATACCTTAGTTTTATGAATCAAGATAATAACCAAGAGCTTTTCCCTGTGGTAGACGAAGATGGAAACATCATCGGGTCAGCCACCCGTGGAGAATGCCATAATGGGAGTAAACTGCTGCACCCTGTTATCCACTTGCATGTATTCAATTCCAAAGGAGAATTATACCTTCAAAAACGCCCCTCGTGGAAAGACATACAACCTGATAAATGGGATACTTCCGTTGGGGGACATGTTGATTTGGGGGAGAGTGTAGAAATTGCCCTGAAACGAGAAGCTAAAGAAGAACTGGGCATAACAGATTTTGTGCCACAGAAAATTATTCATTATGTTTTTGAATCCGCTCGTGAACGAGAGTTAGTCTTCACACATAAAACAGTATACGACGGAGCAATATCACCAAGTGAAGAGTTGGATGGTGGTCGCTTCTGGACAGTCGAAGAAATTAAAGCAAACATCGGTAAAGGGATCTTTACACCCAACTTTGAAAGTGAAATTGATAAAGTCATTTCCTCTGAAAAGTGAATAAAAAAGGATGAAAGCTTACGCAAGAGAGGATGCCACAGCACGAATAAATTTTCTGGCAAACGCCCGAAAACCTTTCGTATTCATCATCAATTATAAGCAAGATTGCTCTTATATCGAAGAGACTGATGTGATTAATCCCGCGGAATTAAAATATAATCTCAACGGATATAGTAATTGCCACAACACGTCTATTCAAAAAAAGGGAAAAAAAGACATTTTTTGGAAAACCGACCCCATTTCATTTGATGCATACAAGCACTCTTTCCGCATTGTAGAAAAGCATATTCTAGCGGGCAACAGTTTCCTTACAAATCTTACATGCAGCACGCCAATATCCACTAATCTATCTCTGAAAGAGATCTTTAACCATTCAGAGGCGCCTTACAAAGTTTGGTTAAAAGATCACTTTGTCTGTTTCTCTCCCGAAATATTTGTTCGTATAAAGCAAGGCGCTATTTATTCATATCCTATGAAAGGAACCATCGACGCCAGCCTTCCCAATGCCCGAGAACAATTGCTCAATGATCCTAAGGAAATAGCTGAGCATGCAACTATCACAGATCTTATTCGCAATGACCTCAGCATGATAGCCGAAGAGGTGAAAGTTTTACGCTACCGATATGTCAAAGAAATACAAACGAATCAAGGTCTCCTATTACAAACTAGCACAGAAATTTGCGGCAAATTAGCAACGAACTATCTGTCACAGTTGGGCGAACTACTCTTCAAGCTTCTTCCTGCGGGATCGATAACAGGAGCTCCCAAATATAAAACCACAAAGATCATTGATGAAGCTGAAGGCAATGAACGGGGCTTTTACACTGGCATTGTTGGTTACTTTGATGGAGAACAACTGGATAGCGCTGTAATGATCCGCTTTATTGAGCAGAAAGAAGCAAAACTATTCTTCAAGAGTGGCGGTGGAATTACGAGCCAAAGTAATGCAGAAAATGAATATCAAGAAATGAGACAAAAAGTATATGTGCCTATTTATTGAAACCATACGAATAGAAGAGGGCATAGTTTGTAACTTGCCTTATCATAATCAAAGGATGAATGCAACCCGAAGTGCTCACTTTGGAGATGCCTCCCCCTTAGATTTATCAGCTCACATCAGAACTCCTGAAAATAAAGATCGCATCAAATGCAGGGTAGCCTACGATCAATCAATTAGAAAAATTACTTACGCCCCCTACACAGTTCGCCCCGTCAGCACGTTGCAACTCGTTTATCCCGACGCCATCAATTATCGCTATAAAAGTACCAATAGAGAAGAACTAAATAAACTCTTCAATGCTAAAGGTAAGCAAGATGAGATTCTGATTGTTAAAGAGAAGAAGCTGACTGATACTTCCATTGCCAATATTGCTCTGTTTGACGGAAATAGATGGTACACGCCCACAACTCCTTTACTTGAAGGAACGCAAAGAGCTTTTTTACTTAATAACAGTCTACTCACTCAGAAAGAAATACTTTTAGAAGAGCTATTCTCCTATCAACAAATAGCCCTATTCAACGCCATGATTCCTTTTGGCGAAATAATCATCCCTATAGATAAAGAGCATATTAACCTTTAATGATCAAGCCTCATGGCCTACTTTTTGAAAGAGTTTACAGAAGAAAGGATTGATTTGTTCTGTTCCTTTTCTATTTTAAAGCTGGAGAAGTTAACATAGCATCGCATCTAAAGATAGACAACATCCGGATGTTGTGTGTACCAACACCCGGGTGTTGGACATGCTGACACCCGGGTGTCAGCACTTCTTAAAGCAATAGAGAAAAAGCTTTGAACAGAAGCTTTTATTTTAAGCAATAGGCAAACAAAAAAAAGGGCGAAGAAAAACTTCGCCCTAAAATAAAAGTTATACTGATAAACTTATTTTGCTAACTCATTGATGACATCCATCACTTTCTGACCAATCTCATCGGCTGCTTCCATGGTTGAAGCTTCACTGTAAACCCTAATAATAGGCTCCGTATTACTTTTACGCAGATGCACCCATTTATCAGGGAAGTCAATCTTCACACCATCTATATCGTTTACTTCTTCATCTTTATAGATTTCCTTTACCTTGGCAAGAATAGCATCCACATCTATGTTAGGAGTCAGGTCGACACGGTTCTTAGCTATGAAATAAGCAGGATAGGTAGCACGAAGTTCGCTCACCTTTTTCCCTTCATGGGCTAAATGACTAAGAAACAAAGCAATACCAACTAAAGCGTCACGACCGTAATGGCTTGCAGGATAAATAACCCCGCCATTGCCTTCACCACCAATTACGGCATTCGTACTTTTCATCTTTGTAACGACATTCACTTCTCCCACAGCCGAAGCGTTATATTCCATGCCGTATTTACGTGTCACATCCCGCAATGCTCTAGTAGAACTAAGGTTTGAAACCGTATTGCCAGGAGTATGTTTGAGCACATAATCCGCCACAGTAACCAATGTATATTCTTCACCATACATCGTTCCATCTTCGCAAATCATAGCCAAACGGTCGACATCCGGATCTACAACAAAAGCCACATCAGCCTTACCACCTTTCATCAGGTTCATAATATCACCTAGATTCTTCTCCAATGGTTCTGGGTTATGAGCAAAATGACCGGTTGGTTCACAATAAAGCTTTTCTATCTGCTTTACCCCCAACCTATCTAACAGTTCAGGAAGAATCAAACCTCCAACAGAGTTCACACAATCTATTGCAACCCTGAAGTTTGCTTTTTTAATAGCCTCAACATCTACTAAGTCAAGAGCAAGAACACTATCTATATGTTTTTTATTATATGTCAAATCCTTACGATAAGATCCTAAATGATCCACATCCGCATATTCAAAAGCCTCAGCTTCTGCTATACGCAACACTTCCTGACCCTCTTCAGCATTCAAGAACTCGCCATGCTCGTTTAATAGTTTTAAGGCATTCCATTGTTTAGGATTATGAGAAGCAGTTAAGATAATTCCTCCGCAAGCGCCCTCTAAAGTAACAGCAAGTTCTGTTGTTGGAGTAGAAGCTAAATCAATATCCACAACATCCCAGCCGAGCCCCATCAACGTTCCTACTACTACATTATTCACCATTTCGCCCGAGATACGCGCATCGCGTCCCACTACGATTTTATTACTAGTCGATTTACACGTTTTACGAATGAGTGTGGCATAAGCCGAAGCAAACTTAACAATATCAAGCGGATTCAGTCCGTCACCCGTGGTTCCGCCAATAGTACCGCGAATCCCGGAAATTGATTTAATTAGAGTCATAGATTATAAAATTAATACGAATTTCAATAAATTTGAAATTTTAGTATGTCGTAAAAATAGGGATAAACATATCTAGAAGCATTGGTATGTCCCATTTTAGAAGGGACTATCAATTTTACATGAGCATTATTCTTGATATATTTTAAAGGAATCAGCCAACCGGAAGGCACGTTGGGACCATAATATTGAGACATGCTTCCATCTATAAATGTGCCGGAGACAGAAGTCCCAGTAGAAGTATAATTAAAAACGTCGACCCAATTATCTGCATTATAGTTAGAAACAATAGTGGTATCTTTTTGCATAATATCGTACTCCATAAAACGCACAAGAATCTGGTCACGAGTTTTAACAGTATCTCCTTCTCCTCTATTTACGATTTGCATATACACTCCATTGGAGAAACCAACATATTCGTTCTCATCAACATTAGTGATGGTATCTTTCTCAAATTCATCTTGAGAGATGACTTTTATATTGTTATCTTTAATATACTCACTAACCGCTTTCTTCTCGTCCGAAAGCATATCAGCATATGTTTTTGTATTATCACACGCCTGAAATAATGCAGCAATGCACAACAAATTAATAAATAGTAAAGCCAGTTTTTTCATATTCGCAACTTAATATTATATACAAAAGTATTTTATTTTCACCGTAAGTTCATTAGTAATGCTTGAGAGTTCTATACTTTTAACCTTTAAAAATTATCTTTTAACCAACAGCATCTATTTTCACTATTAATCATTCAGCAACTTCTTATATTTTTCGAGTCCTTTTTCAAAAATCTCCATCGCTTCAGACATTGATCCAAAAAATTCCCCACCGGAGGCATTCAAGTGCCCACCTCCATTAAAGAAATCAGCCGCAAACTTGTTGCAAGGAAATTTCCCTACCGAACGGAGAGAAATCTTAATCATTGCCTTCTCTGTATCTTCTCTTAAAAAGCAACTAAAGCATACATTTTTAATGGACAAAGGGATATTTACAAACCCTTCGCTATCCCCTTTTATATAGTCAAACTTACTTTGCTCCTCTTTGGTTAGCGAAATAAGCGCCGCACCATAGCCGGGATAGACATTCATATTTGACAAGACATAGCCCATTAACCGCAAACGACTCTCGGAATAAGTGTTATACACTTTCCGATAAATCTCATCTTTATCAATTCCTTTAGAGAGAAGCTCGCTTATAATAAAATAGATTTCTTGACTATTGGAGTTATAAGTAAAGCCACCGGTATCCGTCATCATTCCTGTATAAATGCACTCAGCTCCTTCTTTGGCTATATCACTAAAATATCCCATGCGACAAATCAAACGAAAGACCAATTCGGAAGTCGATGATATTTCGGGATGAGAAATAGTTATATCACAAATATTTTCCGGATAAGGATGATGATCCACCATTACTTTACGGGCATGAGAAGCCGCAACTGCGCTACCCATATCATCAATTCTTTTCAACGCATTAAAGTCTAGGCAACAAACAATATCCGCACCGGCAATGAGTTTATCGGCATATTCCTTATGACGGTCATAAAGTAAAACATCCCGGCTTCCGGGCATCCACTTCAAAAAATCAGGAAAAGCATTCGGTACTATAACCGTTACCGCTTTATCCATATCATCTAAAAAATGCCATAATCCTAAAGAAGAACCAATAGCATCTCCATCCGGAGAAACGTGAGAAACAATAACAATATTTTCAGCTCTTTCGATCCATTTAGCAAAATGATCTATTTTAGCTTGATCAACAACTTTAGTCAGCATATAATTTTCATTGATATAATTGGCAAAAATAAGAAAATCTTTGTTTATCAGAGCAGAAAGCAGGCAGAACCTTCTTCCGAAAGAGAAATAAAGTGGATTCCCATCTCTCTACACTCTCCGATCAATTGATCTTTATGCCATTTCTGAATAGAAGCATCAAGAATAACCGTCTGCACAGAAAAAAGTTTCATCAACCATTTTAAACGGCCTTTATATCCCTTACACAAGAAAAGATAATCGACTGATAATGGCTGGTTAGTCAGCAAATTCTTCCAGCGGTCATCCGCAACAAAACAGACTCTTCTACCAGCAAAAGAAAGAATATCATTACGAAATGCAAGTTCTGGTATATCTGTATTAACTGAAATAAAAGCAGGAGAAGAAAGATGTAATCGATCCCAATATGGAGAAACCGCACGCCTAAGATTCTTTATATTAGGCAAAGTATCAGGAGAAACTAGCCAAGATTGTCCATTAGGATTAATACAATGTGCCACAGGACAATTACGTACGTTATAAAACATCAAACTTTCAGGCGGACGATCTTCATAAAACATCATCAAATGATAGGAACACAAGAAGAGTGCAGAAAATAAAAGAGCAAACATATATTTTACTTTCCTATAAAGTGCATAGCTCAATAATAAAAAAACAGAAAGATATATTCCCCATAATTCTAGTGGATAGATCCATATATGATCTATAGAAGAAAAAGGTAATTTTTCTACCCATGCAACAGAAAAATTAAGTAGATCCAAACACCATCGAAGAGGTAACTGAATATACCCCAATAAAAAAGATGCTGGAGAAAGTAGTAAAAGTGCAACCGATAAATACATGATAATAGATACCAACGGCATGACAAGTAGATTAGTTAATAAAAAATAAGTAGAATAACGATGGAAATAAAACATCACTAAAGGAGCAGTTCCTATCTGAGCAGCTAACGAAACTGCTATCAAGGCCCAAATTTTATTCAGCAACCAGTTATTAGGTTTCAGTATTTTATAAATAAAAGGATAGAATAGCAAAATTGTTGTAACAGCAACAAATGATAGTTGAAAACCAACATCGAAAATCCAGAAAGGGTTATAGAGGAGCATAAAGAAGGCAGTAGCAGCCAGAGTATTAATAGAAAAGACTTTTCCAGGAATCAATGCAGACAAAGAAAAAAGAGAAAACATGATCACCGATCTGACCACCGAAGGGGAAAGTCCGGTTAAAAGAGCAAACGCCCATAGCGCCAATATCAGAATCAAAAAACGAACAACGTTAGCATATCTTAAACGATTAGGAATAACCTTCAATACAAAAAGCAAAATCAAATACAGCAAACCAATATGAAGGCCAGACAAAGCCAATACGTGACTAGCGCCGGAGACAGAATATGTTTCTTTAATTGCATCACTTAAATCATCTTTATAACCAACTGTCAATGCTGACAGTATCGCTAGATTATCCTTACCTAAGTCCAATGAATGATACAGAGCCAATATATTCCGACGATCATCCACCGCCATATCCTTTAACGAACGAGAAGCATTATGTGCCACAAGTTTCCAATAGCCAGTAGAAGCAAAGCCTGTTCCACTAATTTCTCTACGAAGCAAATAGCGAGCATAATCAAATTCATCGGGATTACCTTTGTTTCGAGGAATAGAAAGGTGTGTATAAAAGAGCAATTCATCTCCTCTGAGAAGTTGTTCACTTGCAGAATCTTTAGATAATGACAGTAGTATCTCTTTATCCACTAATTGGGCAGCAAGAGAATCATTCGCTCCCGATAAACGCATACGCAAAGAGACTTGATGCTCCTTTATATGAGGAGATTCAACAATCGTCCCCCTATAAGCTACATTCTTTTGTGGAAAAGGGTAAATAGTTTGCTTCAATCGCCATGCCGTAGAAAAAGCCCCTGCCAGAAAAAAGCAAAGATAGAGAGTAAAGCCAAAAACATACTTTGAATAAGATCCATTAAAAAAGAAAGAAAACAAACAAAAAAGCGTAGAAAAAGAGCAAGCCAAGCAGAGAGTATGCAGTGGCAAGAAAGATACGTAGAAAATCAGGGTATCGCCAAAAAGGATGCCTAATATAAAAGGTATAAGAAGCCTTAAATAAGGATATCGATGTGCTTTAGAAAAAGGCACTTTAGTAATTAAAGGATTATAAACCCTTTAATTCATGAATCATTAATGTAGGATTTTCCGCAGAAAAAATAGCATTACCAGCCACTAACACATTTGCGCCAGCTTCAACTAGTCTGGCTCCCGTTTCCTTATTTACTCCGCCATCAACTTCTATTAAAGCTTCAGAACCGGTTTCTTCAATGAGTAAGCGCAATTCCCTCACTTTTTCAACAGAATGCTCGATAAATTTTTGTCCTCCGAAACCTGGATTTACACTCATCACCAAAACCATATAAACATCATTAATAATGTCTTTTAATAAAGAAACAGGGGTAGCCGGATTAATCGTCACAGCAGGCAGCATACCAGCTTCACGAATTTGTTGCACAACACGATGTAAATGGGGACATGCTTCAAAGTGTACATTCATTACTTTAGCTCCCAATGCCTTCACTTCAGGAATAAACTTCTCAGGATTTACAATCATCAAATGAACATCCAAAGGCTTCTTACTTAACTCAGCAACATATTTAAGCACAGGGAATCCAAAGGAGATGTTAGGAACAAAAACGCCATCCATAATGTCAAGATGCATCCAGTCTGCCTCACTCTGATTAATCATTTCCAAATCTTTTGCCAGATAAGCAAAGTTTGCTGATAATATAGAAGGTGCTATAATAGGTCTCATATTTTCACAGAATAATAGTTTATAATACAAATGTAACTAAAAAGGAATAAGTCATTCCATTTTCATAACAAAATCGTCTGTCAACTTAAAACCTCTTAGAAGTTCATCCGTTCTAAGCCGTTTTTTACCAGGAAGCTGTAGCGATTTTAAAGCTATAAAGCCATCTGAAGTAGCCACTTTTATATAGCTCTTACCATCAGTAACAATTGCTCCGGGAGCAAGTTCATGACTCTGAGTGATTTTCTCCGAATCGAATATCTTCACAATAGTTTCTCCTCCATCGGGAGCTTGCATTACTGTCCATGCAGCAGGATAAGGAGATAATCCACGGATAAAATCATAGACTCGTTTTGTTGAAAGATGCCAATCTATGCGGCAAGTATCTTTAAAGATCTTAGGGGCAGGGAGCAACTTTCCTATTACAGCCATCTGTTCTTGTGGCATAGGTTTCACAGTATCCTGCAAAATCGCTTCCACCGTTTCGACCACCAACTGACCTCCAAGTGTCATCAACTTGTCATGTACGATCCCTACATTATCCGTATCGGCAATAGGAACAGGCACTTGCTGAATAACAGCTCCGGTATCAATTTCATGAGTTAAAAAGAACGTAGTAATACCCGTCTCTGTATCTCCGTTTATAACGGCCCAGTTTATTGGAGCCGCTCCCCTATATTGTGGAAGGAGAGAAGCGTGAAGATTAAATGTTCCCAATCGTGGCATTCCCCAAACAATTTCGGGGAGCATTCGAAAAGCAACAACGATTTGCAAATCAGCTTTCCATTGACGCAAAGCTTCCACAAAAGCCTCATCTTTGAGTTTCTCTGGTTGCAACAACTGCAATCCATTCTCCAATGCATATTGCTTAACCGGAGAAAATTGCAATTTATGCCCTCGACCAGCAGGTTTATCAGGCATCGTAATAACTCCCACTACATTATATCCCCCTTCCAACAAGCAGCGGAGTGGTTCGACAGCAAACTCGGGAGTACCCATATATACAATTCTCAAATCTCTCTTCTCTAACATAAGCATTGAATATAATTAATCTTCAGAAAAATGAACGAGCACCTGACGGTAAGAATTAAAGATTTTAGATTTAGACACAAAACCCAAATATTTACCATTACTATCCACAACGGGCAAGTTCCATGCCTTTGTATCATCAAAAGTTCGCATAACCTGTTCCATACTATCCGTATTATAAAGTCGTGCAGGCACGTAAGTCATCAACTTATTAACGGTAAAACGGTGATATAGTTCTTGTCTAAACATAATGTTACGAATATCATCTAACAGCACTACTCCTAACAAAACTCCGGCATTATCTACCACAGGGAACACATTGCGGTGCGATGCAGAAATAGCTTTTACCAATTCCCCAAGATCCATTTCAGGGTGTACTGTTACAAAATCTTTCTCAACCACATTCTCCATCTTCATTAAAGTAAGAACCGCTTTATCTTTATGGTGTGTAAGAAGTTCGCCTCTTTTAGCTAAACGCATAGAGTAAATACTATGTGGTTCGAACACGATAATGGTCAAATAAGAACTTACCGAAGCAATCATCAAAGGCAAAAACAAATCATATCCACCTGTTAATTCAGCAATAAGAAAAACTCCAGTCAACGGCGCATGCATTACTCCACTCATTATACCAGCCATCCCCATTAAAGCAAAATTCTTTTCAGGCAAACCTGGTAAAAAGCCTAATTGATTAGCAAAATGAGAGAATATAAAACCTGCAATACATCCTAAGAACAAAGAAGGAGCAAATATACCACCGCAACCACCACCTCCATTTGTGGCACTAGAAGCAAAGACTTTAAACAGCACAACCAATATCAAATAAACAAGTAACAAATTGCCATATCCATAAAACATAGAATTATTCATTACCATATTCCAATCTGCATTGTTCACACCATTTAGCAACAAGTCAATCGTATCATAACCTTCACCATAAAGTGATGGGAAAAGAAAGATCAACACGCTAAGTATGATACCCCCTAAAGCAAGTTTCTGGAAAGGTCTTTTATATCTACTAAACACTCCCTCCACAGAATCCATTGCTCTGGTAAAATAGAGAGAAACCAGCCCGCAAAATATACCTAAAAGAATTACATATGGAATGCGTCCCAAAGCAAATGGTTCGTCCATATGAAATTTGAACATAGCTTCTTGCCCCGTTACGATATAAGAAACCGTAGCAGCAGTAACAGAAGAGATTAAAAGCGGAAGTAGAGAAGACATCGTTAAATCGATCATCAAAACTTCAATAGTAAAAACTAATCCAGCGATAGGAGCCTTAAAAATCCCCGCAATAGCTCCACCGGCTCCGCAACCAACCAAAAGCATCAAGGTACGTTGTTCCATCTTAAAGAAACTACCCAAATTAGAACCTATTGCTGAACCTGTTAAAACGACAGGAGACTCAGCACCCACCGAACCACCAAAGCCAATAGTGAGAGCACTAGCCAAAATAGATGACCAAATGTTATGGCGTTTAATACGTCCTTGACGACGAGAAATAGCATAAAGGATTTTAGTCACTCCATGACTAATATCATCCTTAACAACATAACGAACAAACAATCCTGAAAGGAAAATACCCACGACTGGGTAAACAAGATAAAGGTAATTAGCGGCAGTAATATCAAAGTTATCTGTCAAGAAATTCTTGATTAATTCTATAAGATATTTTAAAAACAAAGCGCCTAAAGCTGTGAGAATACCTACCACAAAGCTTAGCATAAGAATAAAATGTTTTTCTTTAATTTTATTTTCACGCCAAAGAACTAAGCGCTGAACGAAACTGATATCTTCTTTCTTCTTCATAATCTATCAAAACTTCTCCTTTAACAATAAAGGATTGCATTCCTTATCTATTCCCGAATAATTTTTATTCTCCCTGCTTCATCTATTTTTATAATACTCGATGGTCTAGGAGAACTCATATCCTCTTGACGGAACGTAACAACATAATCAACCAGTGATTTTATCTCCTCGCTTACTTCGCTAAAGTTAGCTGGAGAAGGTTGACCGCTAATGTTGGCTGATGTGGAAACAATAGCTTTTCTAAAGCGTTGGCAAAGTTGGCGGGAAAAATTCTCATTGGTTATCCTTATGCCAATACTACCATCTTCTGCCAACAAATTAGAAGCTAAATTTCGCGCATTGGAGTAAATAATAGTCAAAGGTTTATCCGCTAACTCTATCAGATCCCAAACAATAGGCGGAGGAGCATCCACATAAAAGTCCACTTTCACAGACGAATCTACCAGTACCAGCATCGCTTTGCTGTCAGCACGTTGTTTAATCTCGTAAACCTTACGAACTGCATCCGGATTAGTCGCATCACATCCGATTCCCCAAATGGTGTCGGTGGGATAAAGAATCACGCCACCTTCGCTCATCACTTGGCAAGCTTTTTTTATATCTTCTATCATTTCTTTAGGATATTGTATATTGAATGACATGCAAAAATAGTACTTTTGCCCGACAATTGAAACGTTTAAGAGAAAACTAATGGAAGAAATTGAATTTCACCATACTTTACCTATACAATTACGGTTTAATGATATAGATAAATTTGGACACGTAAACAACGCAGTCTATTTTACTTTTTATGATTTAGGAAAAACTGAGTATTTTGCATCTGTTTGCCCTCATGTTGATTGGGGAAAAGACGGAATTGTTGTCGTCAATATTGAAGCTAATTTTTTATCACAAATTCTTCCCAGCGACAATATTGCAGTAGAGACCGCTGTATATGAAATAGGTCACAAAAGTTTTCACCTATTTCAACGAGTCATCCAAACAGAAACTAAAGAAGTAAAATGTATTTGTAAATCCGTAATGGTTACTTTTGATCTTGAGAAGAATCAGTCTAAGGAACTAGACGAAGATTGGAAAGAAGCTATTTGCCGCTTTGAAGGAAAGGACTTAAGGAAATATGCCACCCATTATTAGCCATCTTCATGCAAGCTAAGTTCTAAAAGCCTTATTTTAATCGACTTAAGAAAGCCAACACATATTAACATATCTATTAAGCTCATTATCAGGCTATCGGAAACATCTTTTTATCTAGATGTTACAAATGTATTTTTAAATATTTCCTATCTCACCTCTTCCCTATTGTTTTTTTTCGTACTTTTACCAACCGTTGGCGAGAGATATTTCTCGCTATCTCTTGGAGAAGAAAGAAAGAAAAAACAATATATAAAATGAACCACAAATGGAACTATCAACCCATTACACCCGAACAAGAACAGATTAGCCGGAACTTGGCTCAAGAGTTGGATATTAATCCTATTCTTAGCCGCTTGCTGTTGCAACGAGGAATCACAAGTGCAAATGAAGCAAGAAGATTCTTCCGTCCGCAATTATCTGATTTGCACGATCCATTTCTTATGCAAGATATGGATATTGCAGTGGAGCGCCTAAACAAGGCAATGGGAAAGAAAGAGCGCATTTTGATTTATGGAGATTATGATGTAGACGGAACTACGGCGGTAGCTTTAGTATACAAGTTTATTCAACAGTTCTACTCGAATATTGACTACTATATTCCAGACAGATACAACGAAGGTTATGGAGTTTCAAGACAAGGTATAAACTATGCTGTAGAAACTGGGGTAAAGCTTATAATCGTACTTGATTGCGGCATTAAAGCTGTTGATGAAATCACTTATGCAAAAGAGAAAGGAATAGAGTTTATCATCTGTGACCATCATGTTCCTGATGATATACTTCCTCCGGCAGTAGCTATTTTAAATGCAAAACGACTTGACAACACCTATCCCTACCCTCACCTTTCTGGATGTGGAGTAGGATTCAAATTCATGCAGGCTTTTGCCATTAACAATGGTATTGATTTTCAAGATTTAATTCCTTTGCTTGATTTGGTAGCAGTCAGTGTAGCTTCAGATATTGTCCCCATAATGGGAGAAAACCGCATTTTGACTTATCATGGTCTTAAACAACTGAATAGTAACCCTAGTGTAGGACTAAAAGCTATTATAGACGTATGCGGACTATCCGACAAAGATATTACAGTCAGTGACATTGTCTTTAAAATAGGACCAAGAATCAATGCATCCGGACGAATACAAAACGGAAAGAAAGCCGTTGATCTATTAACTGAAAAAGATTTTTCAATAGCGCTGGAAAAGAGCAATCAAATAAACCAATACAATGAAACCCGCAAAGATCTTGATAAAACAATGACGGAAGAAGCCAATCAGATTGTATCTAATCTGCAAGGTTTATCTGAAAGACGTTCTATTGTTTTATATAATGAAGATTGGCATAAAGGAGTTATCGGTATAGTAGCATCCAGACTTACAGAAGTCTATTTTCGTCCAGCAGTAGTATTAACTCGTACAGACGATATGGCCACAGGATCCGCCCGTTCCGTTTCAGGATTTGACGTTTATAAAGCTGTCGAACATTGTCGTGATTTATTGGAAAGTTTTGGCGGGCACACTTATGCCGCCGGTCTTTCTATGAAAATAGAAAAAGTAGAAGCTTTCACAGAACGCTTTGAGCAATTTGTATCCCAACATATCTTGCCGGAACAAACGTTCTCAGTGATCAACATTGACGCAGAGATAGATTTTAAAGATATCAGTTCGAAGTTTTTCAATGATTTAAAAAAGTTCAATCCTTTTGGCCCCGAAAATCATAAACCTATTTTTTGCACACATCATGTATACGACTATGGTACAAGTAAAGTTGTAGGACGCGGTCAGGAGCATATCAAATTAGAATTAGTAGATAATAAGTCAAACAAGGTAATGAACGGTATAGCCTTTGGACAAAGTTCGCAAGTACGCTATATCAAAACGAAACGTTCATTTAACATCTGCTATACAATTGAAGAAAACAGTCACAGACATGGAGAAGTGCAATTGCAAATAGAAGATATCAAACCAGCAGAGTGAGTATTTATCATGAAATACTAAAACGTTATTGGGGCTACGACACTTTCCGAGATTTACAGGAAGATATTATCACTAGCATCGGACAAGGCAAAGACACATTAGGGTTAATGCCTACCGGTGGTGGCAAATCTATCACTTTTCAAGTTCCGGCTTTAGCCCAAGAGGGGCTGTGTTTGGTAATAACCCCTCTCATTGCCCTAATGAAAGATCAAGTCGAAAACTTGAAAAGCCGAGAAATTAAAGCTGTTGCTGTTTATTCCGGAATGACGAGGCAAGAAATTATTGTTGCTTTAGAAAATTGTATTTTCGGAGATTATAAGTTTTTATATATTTCCCCTGAGCGCTTAGATACAGATATTTTTCGGGCCAAGCTACGCTCCATGAAAGTTAGTATGATTACTGTTGACGAGAGTCACTGTATTTCCCAATGGGGATATGACTTTCGTCCCGCATACCTTAAAATTGCAGAAATAAGAAACCTCTTACCTAGCATACCTGTGCTAGCACTTACAGCAACAGCTACCCCTGCGGTTGTGAAAGATATACAATTGAAACTTCATTTCAAGGAAGAAAATGTATTTCAGATGAGTTTCGAAAGGCAAAACCTAGCATATATCGTTCGCAAGACAGACAACAAAACCGGGGAATTACTTCATATTCTCAACCGGATGAACGGAAGTGCCATCGTATATGTTCGTAACCGAAGAAAAACCAAAGAAATCACAGAACTTCTACAACATGAAGGCATCAGCGCCAATTTCTATCACGCAGGATTGAATAACGATGTAAAAGATCTCAGGCAGAAGAAATGGCAAAGTGGCGAATGTCGAATTATGGTAGCAACCAATGCTTTTGGCATGGGAATTGATAAACCCGATGTACGCATTGTAATACACATTGATTTACCAGATTCACCAGAAGCCTATTTTCAGGAAGCCGGACGAGGAGGAAGAGATGGTAAGAAGGCTTATGCCATCATCTTATACTCTACCTCCGACAAAGCATCACTTAAAAAACGCATAGCCGACACTTTCCCTGAAAAAGAATATATCAAGAAAGTATACGAACAGATTAATTTTTTCTATCAAATGGCCATGGGAGATGGCCTAGGATGTATGTTCGACTTTAATTTAGAGGAGTTTTGTCGCAAATTCAAACATTTTCCTGTGCCAGCTGACAGCGCACTTAAAATCCTTACTCAAGCCGGATACATTGAATATACCTCAGAACAAGATAATGCATCAAGGTTACTCTTCACCATCAGACGTGATGAATTATACAAATTTCAAGAAATGGGTGCTGAAGCTGATACACTTATACAAACCATACTCCGTTCGTATACCGGAGTATTCACTGACTATGCTTACATTCATGAAGAATCACTAGCTATGCGTTCAGGGCTTACTCAACAAGAAGTATATGAGCTTCTAAAAATGCTCAACAAAAGGCGTATTTTAGATTATATCCCCCGCAAAAAAACACCTTATATTATATACACACGCGAACGAGTAGAGCTACGCTACCTTGAAATCAACCGAACAGTATATGAAGAACGGAAAGAACGCTATCAATCTCGCATCAAAGCTATGCTAGAATATGTCACTTCAGACGTTGCTTGTCGAAGTCGGATATTACTTCATTATTTTGGAGAGAATAACGCACACGACTGTGGACAATGTGATAATTGTATTAATAAAAAAGGAGTAAAACATTTTTCAAAAAAAACATCAGCCGATCTAAAAGCACAAATATTAGAATGCCTTCATCAGCAAGCATTAACTCCTGCAGATCTTTTACAACATATCCCAACAATAGAAAAAGATCATCTAAGCTTAATCATCCAAGATCTTCTCAATGAAAAAAAATTAGAAATGAAAGACGGAATGCTCTTCTCTAGAAAAAAATTAGAATAAAAAAGAGCTTTCGCGCATCATCAGCCAACATTATTCATTATTTTTGTCCGTAAACTTAAAATAAATAAAATCACATGGGCAACTTCTTTAAATCACTTTTCACCGGTAAAGAAATCAATCAGGAAGAAGAAGAATTGAAAAAGGCAAAAAAGAACTTTGAGATATTAAAATACGACGGTTTACGAGCTTCACGTATGGGACGCACTGATTATGCCGAGACATGCTTTCAGAAAGCGTTAGAAATTCAAAAAGATTTTGAAACGATGGATTACCTCAGCCAATTATATATACAAACAGGTAATTTAGAGAAAGCAAGAGAAACGTTAGAAGAGATGATCACAATTGAACCTAGTATAATCCGAACATTCCTAACGCTGACCCACGTTTGCTTTATGCAAGAAGCATACAGTGAAATGAGAGAATATGCCCTAAAGGCTGTTGAAATAGAAAATGAGAATGCTACAGCACTTTATCAATTGGCTAAAGCAGAAAAAGGATTGAATGACGAGCTCGGAGCAATTGCTAATCTCACTAAAGCATTGTTGCAAAAAGAAGATTTTACAGAAGCTCTGTTATTGCGTGCAGAAATATTGTTAGACATGCACCAATACGAAGAGGCTCAAAAAGATATCAAAGCTATTTTAACCCATGCGTCTGATGATGAGAATGCCCTCATTCTCCAAGGAAAACTTTATAGCGCTATCAACAAGGATACAGAAGCTGAAGAGACTTATCGTAAAGTCACAAGTTTGAATCCCTTTAATGAACAAGCCTATTTAGCTCTTGGAAAGCTCTATATTGCAAGAAAAGAGCTCGACAATGCTATTTCTCTTCTGGATGAAGCGATTGAAGTCAATCCCAATTTCGATACAGCTTATCATGAACGAGGGCGGGCTAAGCTACTGAATGGGGACAAGGATGGTTCTATAGAAGATATGAAAACAGCTATGGAATTAAACTCCAAACAAGCCGAGAATATTAACGGGCAGTTCGATAATCAAAAGGAGAAATTTGATAATCTTTTAGGATTTGTACATTAAAATCTGAAAAGAGGGAATTAGGAAAGCAACCCTAGCCTCAACCAACAAAAGCACCGTGCCAAGATTGTTTGCTGGACATTAAAGTCCTAAGAATGCCATTGAAGAGAATGAGTTCACTCGAAACCTCACTCAAGCCATACTTTGCATTTCTGCACATTTGCCACTGTTATGTCTCACCTCAAAACGATTCACAATTTCAGAGGATTTTCACAAGCATTGTTTAAAGTGGAATATCCCGAATCTAGGAGCCCCAAATTAGCAAGACACAGACAAAACCTCATTGCCATACGACAGCCAAAGCAAATGGTAGTTGGGAATTGGATCATAATGGATGATTCACTTTCTATGACCTCAGTGAGGGGTATTAGTAAAAATCGAAATACTATAGTAATACAAAGTCTTTAACTATTTGCAAAATCATATTTAATTCACTTCAAAACAAAAAAAATATAGTTTTTTATTTGCATTTAAGAGAAATGTATTACTTTTGCCTTTGTAATAGAAACAATGAACTGATTATATGAAATCGTTTACTTATACATTTTCCTTCTTTTTTTACTTTTACTTTAGCCAGAAAGTAGAGCGGGAATTTGTGTGTATCTAACGATAGATTATACTAAAAATAAAATTGAAAAATCCCGCTCCAATATGGATGCGGGATTTTTTTGTATAAGATAAATAAAAGATGATAAAGATTGCAATTCAAGGAACATTGGGCTCGTTTCACGACATAGCTGCTCATAAGTATTTCGAAGGTGAAGATATTAAGCTTTTATGTTGCGCAACTTTCGAGGATGTTTTTGCGGCAATGAAAGAGGATAGCACTACTATGGCTTTAGTCGCTATTGAGAATACGATTGCGGGCAGTTTGCTACAAAACAATGAATTACTGCGACAGAGCGGAGCTCAAATTATAGGAGAATACAAACTTCGCATTTCGCATAGTTTTGTATGTTTGCCAGAGGAAGACTGGGAGGATATAACAGAGGTCAACTCCCACCCCATCGCTCTAATGCAATGTCGGGATTTTCTTAATCATCATCCGAAGATAAAGGTAGTTGAAGCTGAAGATACGGCACTAAGCGCAGAAATGATAAAAACGCAAAATCTGAAAGGACACGCTGCAATCTGCTCTCACGCTGCTGCCGAACGGTACGGAATGAGAATCCTTCAAGAAGGTATCGAAACGAACAAACACAATTTCACCCGTTTTCTGATAGTAGCCAATCCATCTCAAACGAATGAAATGCAATCGCAAAAAATCAATAAAGCAAATATCGTTTTCACTCTCCCACATACTGAAGGCAGCCTCTCTCAAGTTCTTTCCATCTTATCTTTCTACAATATTAATCTTACTAAAATACAATCACTTCCCATCATTGGTAGAGAATGGGAATACCAATTCTATATAGACGTAGCTTTTACCGATCATCTAAGATACAAACAGGCTATAGCAGCCATCACTCCACTAACCAAAGAACTCAAAACATTAGGAGAATATGCAGAAGGAAAATCAAGCATGTAAGTTTGCTCCTGCCGACAGATTGTTGGGGGTTAGCGAATATTATTTCTCAAAAAAACTGAAAGAGGTTGCACAAATGAATGCCGAAGGCAAAAACGTGATCAGTCTAGGCATTGGAAGCCCAGATATGCCTCCCTCAGAAGATACGATAAAAACATTATGCAATAGCGCATGGGATACCAATGGTCATGGTTATCAGCCGTATGTGGGGATTCCTGAACTTAGAAAAGCATTTGCCGGATGGTACCATAAGTGGTATGACGTAGAGTTAAATCCGGAGACGGAAATTCAACCGCTAATTGGCTCTAAAGAGGGAATCTTACATGTAACGTTGGCTTTTATAAATCCGGGCGAACAGGTTTTAGTACCTAATCCGGGGTATCCTACTTATACTTCACTGAGCAAGATTTTAGGGGCAGACGTTATCTATTATGATCTGAAAGAAAAGAATGGATGGATGCCGGACTTTGAAACTTTGGAAAAGATGGATTTAAGTAGGGTGAAACTGATGTGGACGAATTACCCTAACATGCCGACTGGTGCCAACGCCACTTCTGAATTATATGAAAAATTAGTGGACTTTGCTCGCCGAAAAGGAATCATCATTGTAAATGACAATCCATATAGCTTCATCTTAAATGAAAAGCCATTAAGTATTCTTTCGGTAGCTGGAGCAAAGGACTGTTGCATTGAATTCAACTCAATGAGTAAGAGCCACAATATGCCAGGATGGCGCATCGGAATGTTGGCCTCTAACGCTCAATTCGTACAATGGATTTTGAAAGTAAAGAGCAATATAGACAGCGGAATGTTTCGCGCCATGCAACTAGCTGCTGCAAAAGCATTAGAAGCTGAGGAGGATTGGTATGAGGGAAACAATAAAAATTATCGCAATCGCCGCTTATTGGCAGGAAAAATAATGGATACCTTAGGCTGCAAATATGATGAAAAGCAGGTGGGAATGTTTCTCTGGGGAAAGATTCCAAATAGCTGCACGGAGGTAGAAGAGCTAACAGAGAAGGTATTGCATCAGGCACGAGTCTTTATCACTCCTGGATTTATCTTTGGCAGCAACGGAGCACGTTTCATCCGTATCTCTCTCTGCTGTAAAGAAGACAAGTTAGCTGAGGCTCTGAAGAGAATTGAAGCAATAGTATAAAGTAGAAGAATTGCAGTATAGAAAGGAAAAAGCTGCTGAAGAGATATCACTCAGCCTTGGATTTTCAAAGAACGAGAAACAGGCACTATACTTTGTATCGCAAAGAATGTTTTAGAGAGAAGAATTAAATTAAGAATATAAACCCAAAGTGGCCTATAACGGGATACGAAATTCTCCCCTGCCACACTGATAAGAAAATCATTATGGAATTAGAATCAATTTTACTACCTGGCGTAGAAGATAAAAGGCCCATCATTATTGCTGGTCCATGTAGCGCTGAAACAGAAGAGCAAGTGATGACTACAGCCAAACAGTTGGCGGATAAAAACATCAAAATATTCCGTGCAGGGATATGGAAACCTCGCACCAAACCTGGTGGATTTGAAGGTGTAGGTGCCAAAGGATTATCTTGGTTAAAAGAGGTAAAACAGGAGACGGGAATGTATGTTTCTACAGAAGTAGCTACTGCTAAGCATGTAGAAGAGTCATTGAAAGCAGGAATTGATATTTTATGGGTAGGTGCCCGTACAACAGCTAATCCCTTTGCCGTACAGGAAATTGCTGATGCGCTAAAAGGTGTAGACATTCCTATTTTGGTAAAAAATCCCGTAAATCCTGATTTAGAGTTATGGATCGGTGCACTAGAACGTATCAGTAATTCTGGATTAAAGCGTCTAGGGGTTATTCATCGTGGATTCAGCAGCTACGATAAGAAGATTTACCGTAACATGCCGCAATGGCATATTCCTATTGAGCTGCGCCGACGTTTACCAAACCTTCCTATCTTCTGTGACCCAAGTCACATCGGCGGTCGTCGGGAATTAATCGCTCCACTTTGTCAGCAAGCCATGGATTTGAACTTCGATGGATTGATCGTTGAAAGCCATTGTACTCCGGATGATGCATGGAGTGATGCAGCACAGCAAGTAACTCCAGATGTGCTTGATTACATCCTTAATCTATTAGTTATTCGTAAAGAGACACAGTCTACCGAAAACCTAAATCAGCTACGTAAGCAGATAGATGAATGCGATAATAATCTGATTGAAGAGTTAGCAAAACGTATGCGCATTGCTCGCGAAATTGGCACATACAAAAAAGAACATCAGATGACTATCTTACAAACAAGCCGTTATGGAGAGATTTTAGAGAAAAGGGCTTCTCAAGGTGCACTTTGTGGAATGGATCCAGAATTCATTAAAAGTGTATTTGAAGCTATTCATGAGGAAAGTGTCCGTCAACAAATGGAGATTATTAATAAGTAAAAATCATGAGAATATTAATTCTTGGAGCCGGAAAAATGGGTTCTTTCTTTACCGATATATTAAGTTTTCAGCATGAAACGGCTGTATTCGATACCAATCCTCATCAGTTACGCTTTGTGTACAACACTTATCGTTTCACTACTCTAGAAGAAATTAAAGATTTTGAACCAGAGTTAGTGATTAATGCAGTCACAGTAAAGTACACCCTTGAAGCATTTAAATTTATTTTACCTGCACTCACAAAAGACTGTATTATAAGCGACATTGCCTCAGTCAAAACAGGATTAAAAAAGTTTTATGAAGAGAGTGGCTTTCGTTATGTCTCTACTCACCCAATGTTTGGTCCCACATTTGCCAGTCTCAGTAATCTAAGCAGCGAAAGTGCTATCATCATTAGTGAAAGCGATCATCTCGGCAAAGTGTTTTTCAAAGATTTATACAGTAGCCTGAATCTAAACATCTTTGATTATACTTTTGACGAGCATGACGAAACGGTAGCTTATTCACTTTCCATTCCATTTGTTTCTACCTTTGTGTTTGCGGCCGTCATGAAGCATCAAGAAGCGCCCGGCACTACTTTCAAGAAGCACATGAGTATAGCCAAAGGACTGATGAGTGAAGATGATTACCTCTTACAAGAAATCCTATTTAACCCTCGAACTCCAGCACAAGTTGAAAATATTCGTCTTGAACTTAAAAATCTCCTTGAGATTATCACAAACAAAGACGCGGAAAGGATGAAGAAATATCTGACAAAGATCAGAGAGAACATAAAGTAAGTAAAAGAAATATGCAAAACATTTACCTTTGTCTCTTTCATGTATTATCTTTATAAGAGTATTCATAAAGTATATCCAGTGTATAATACACAAAAAGAGAGAAGTTATGGCTCCTCTCTTTTTGTATCAGCATTTCTCAATTTTTCTCGTTAACATCTTGTCTTCCCAACTTTAACTCATTGATTATCTCACTTTAAACCGTTAAAGGTAGCTAAAGCAACGGCTTCATTTCACCAATTTCCTATTGGCTATTAAAATAACTCCTAATAAAATTCCCCTTTCCTCCTTTTGTTATCTTCCGAACTCCTATTTCTTTTTAGCTTCCCTTCATTAGTTAATAATTCATAATCGAGGGCTTGACAAAAAAAAGGTCAAAAAATCGTTTCTATCAACTTATATTATCATTATTTTCTTTAAAAAACTTCTGCCGACCAAATGCTCTCTTAATAAAGTGAATCCAATACCACTCAACAGAGAAGGGCTAAAAGCTTGCCTGCTAATATATAAGAAAAGATAAATGATACTAATTGAGAAGAATGGAAAGAAGCTAAAGGGAAAAGAAAAGCATCTCAATCAGGAATAAAGAAAACACTTCAATGCATGATAAAACCTCACAGAGCAATCCTATAAAACAGCATAGCATAGCAAACATTAACCGATAAAGAAAAAAGAGAGCTTGCCAATACAACAAATTAGATGTATTTTTGTGTTGCTAAAAATGTTCATTTTATGATAGATCAGGCAACCATAGATAGAATACTCGATGCCGCCCAGATAGTGGATGTGGTATCAGAGTTCGTCACTCTACGTAAACGTGGAGTAAACTATGTGGGTTTATGCCCTTTTCATAACGAGAAAACACCTTCCTTTAGTGTTTCACCAGCTAAAGGTTTATGCAAATGCTTTAGTTGTGGAAAAGGCGGCAATGCGGTTCACTTTATCATGGAACATGAACAGATGTCATACTACGAAGCCTTGAAGTTTCTCGCCAAGAAATATAACATTGAAATTAAGGAACGTGAGTTAACCAATGAAGAGAAACAAGCACAAAGTACTCGAGAGAGTATGTTTATCGTCAACAATTTTGCGCGTGATTATTTTCAAAATATTCTCAAAAATCACGTTGATGGGCGTAGCATTGGTATGGCTTATTTCAGACAACGAGGATTTCGAGATGACATTATTGAAAAGTTTCAATTAGGATTTAGCACAGAACAACACAATGCATTTGCTCAAGAGGCAGCCAAAAAAGGATATAAAAAAGAATATATTATAAAAACAGGACTTTGTTATGAAACAGATGATGGCAAACTACGTGATCGCTTTTGGGGTAGGGTAATGTTTCCTGTACATTCACTTTCAGGTAAAGTTGTAGCTTTTGGCGGGCGAGTAATGAGTACAGAAAACAAAAAACTAGCTAAATACGTTAACTCACCCGAATCGGAAATATATCATAAGAGTAATGAACTCTATGGTATTTACCTTGCCAAACAAGCTATAGTAAAACAAGATCGATGTTTCCTAGTCGAAGGCTATACAGATGTAATCTCCATGCATCAATCAGGCATAGAAAACGTCGTTGCATCTTCGGGTACATCCCTAACAGGAGGACAGATACGCTTAATACACCGTTTCACGAACAATATCACTGTTCTATATGATGGGGATATGGCTGGTATTAAGGCTTCTATCCGCGGAATAGACATGTTATTGGAAGAAGGGATGAACATTAAAGTTGTACTACTACCTGATGGAGATGATCCTGATTCTTTTGCACGTAAGCATAATGCAACTGACTTTCAAGCATACATATCCACTCACGAGAAAGATTTTATTCGTTTCAAAACGAATTTATTACTAGATGAAGCGGGAAAAGATCCAATCAAACGGGCTGAATTAATTGTTGATATAGTGCGAAGTATATCCGTAATTCCTGAGGCCATTGTACGATCGGTATATATGAAGGAATGTAGCCAACTACTCCATGTGGAAGAGAAATTATTAGTTGCCGAAGTTGCAAAGCTAAAACAAGTACAATCCGAGAAAGAACATAAACCGATTAATCACAACCAGCCAAACCTTCCAAATAACAAGGACAATAATGTTCCTCAATCGGCTGAAAAAAGAACATCTCCATATGAGTCATTTATACCGCAAGAGGGCAAAGAGGGACAAGAATTTTACAAATTTGAGCGACTGATTATAAAGACGATCATACGCCATGGGGAAAAAATAATGTGTGAAACAACAGATGAAGAAGGTAATGAAGTATCTATCAGCGTAATTAGCTATATCGTTAATGAATTGGGGCAAGATGATTTAAATTTTCATAATCCGATTCACCGCCGCATTCTTGCAGAAGCTAATGAACATGTTCATGATAAAGGATTCAGAGCCGAACGTTATTTCATATCTCATCCCGATCAGGAAATCAGCCAATTATCGGCGGAACTATTGAGTAGCCGCTACCAATTGAGCAAAGGACAGAAAATGCCAACCGACGAAGAACGCCTATTGGAAATGGTGCCTGACTTCATGATAAACTTTAAAAATGCAATTGTAGAAACAGAATTAAAACATATAATGTTTGCTCTGCAAGACCCTGAAACGGCTAATGATGTTGAGAAATGCAACGCTGTAATGCAGCGTTACAAAGAGATAAAAGAAATCCAAAGCATGATGGTTAAACGCTTAGGCGATCGAGTTGTATTTCCTCGATAGAATAAATGAGCTTATCTTAAAAAGACTTATACCTATCAATTCACAAGCCAAACGCAAAAAAGATACAAATCTATTAGAAGAACAAAACTCTTTTGTATCCGCTTATGATAAATATTTCATAAATTAGCGATCAGTAATAAGAATAGCACTAGCGATGCATGATCAGATTCATAAATTCCTCACGTGTCTTCGCTTGGTTAAAAGCCCCTGTAAAATCAGAGGTAGTTGTAATTGCATTTTGCTTTTCCACCCCTCTCATCTGCATGCACATATGCTTTGCCTCAAGAACAACCATTACACCCAAAGGATTCAGAGTTTCTTGAATACACTCTTTTATTTGAAGAGTCATGCGCTCCTGCACTTGAAGACGGTGAGAAAAAATATCCACAACACGAGCGATTTTACTTAGCCCAGTTATATATCCATTAGGAATATATGCCACATGTGCCTTACCGTAAAATGGCAGCATATGATGTTCACATAAAGAAAAAAAATCAATATCTTTTACAACAACCATTTGACTATATTCCTCCTTGAATTTAGCAGAGCGTAACACTTCATGAGGATCCATATGATAACCTTTAGTTAAGGTCAACATCGCTTTTGCAACTCTTTCAGGAGTTTTTAGCAACCCTTCACGCTGAGCATCTTCTCCTAACAAAGTAATGATACTATGATAATGGTTTTTCAATTCCTCCAACTGAGGAGATTCGATTTCTTCTTTTTCTAACATGAGTTATTTATAAAGATATATTAATTTGCTCCTTCACAATGGAGACTTCTTTAAAAACGCCGGTTTCTTTTAGTTTGCGCATAGCTGCGTCGGCCTCTTCAATACTCCGAAAATCACCTATTCTACATAACCAACGAGGAGAAGTAAAAGTGGTATAAACTTTCCAATCAGGAAAATAATCCTTCACTTTTGCACCTATTGCCTGTGCCTCACTACGAGCCGTTCTAGAATTATTTCCAGCATAGATTTGTACTCTGTATCCTGCTAATTTTATGTATTGTTGATTACCTATCGCCAAACTATCAGAGATATACTCCTGCCCCAACAATGATTCAATACGGGGATCTTCATGTATTCTTACCTTACCTTGCCCCAGCACATCTCGTTCTAAACTTTTCACAATATTCTGAGCCTCTAAACCTGAAACAAAAAATATAAGAAATAAAAAGCTTAAATAAAACGAATAAGTTTTCATACAATCAATATTTTTAATAAAAAAAGGCATGTAAGTCCGCTTTAGCGAACTCACAAAACCTTTTATTAAAATTATGCGTTAAATGCATCAATGATTCCTTTAAAGTCGGCAACTTTTAAAGCAGCACCACCAATAAGACCACCATCAACATCTGGGTTAGCAAATAATTCTTTAGCATTAGAAGCTTTGCAACTTCCTCCATAAAGAATGGAAGTATTGTCTGCTACTTCTTTTCCATATTTATCAACGATAGTAGAACGAATATAAGCATGGATTTCTTGAGCTTGAGCAGCAGTTGCTGTTTTACCTGTACCGATAGCCCATACTGGTTCATATGCTAATACGATTTTCCCAAAATCTTCCGCAGAAAGATCAAACAGAGAACCTGATAGTTGAGCATGCACAACTTCATTTTGCTTATTTGCTTCGCGCTCTTCCAACACTTCACCAATACAAAAAATAGGAATTAAGCCATTCGCTAAAGCCAACTGTACTTTCTCTTTTAGGATAGCAGCAGTTTCACCATAATAAGCACGACGCTCAGAGTGACCCAAAATCACATATTTAGCACCTGTAGAAGCAACCATCGCAGCAGAAACTTCTCCTGTATAAGCTCCTGATTCTTTATCTGCACAATTTTCGGCACCAACTCCAATCTTAGCCGCATCAACTAATGAAGCTACTGATGCTAAATGAATAAATGGGGTACAAATTACGACATCACAATTTTGCTTTTCAGCAGCCAATGCATCGTTCAATTCTTTTGCAAGAGCAACACCCTCTTGAAGGGTTTTGTTCATTTTCCAGTTTCCTGCAACAATGTTTTTTCTCATTTTGTTATTTTTTATTAAAGGGGTTATTAAATATCATCAATTTCTTTTTTCCTGCTTACGCTCGTATTTTTTTACGAACAACACATCAACACCCAAGATAAATATCAAAGGCAAGACAAACCATAGAAAAACCAATTCCATAGTACGCATATTATCTTCAATCTGCTGTTGCCCTAAATCCAGCTTATTCAACTTATCTGTCAAATCATACTCATCAGGCAAATTATTATCGCTCCATTTATTTAGAATTGTTCCGTTCTTTATAAGCATCAAACCTGGATTAGAGCGGATCATTGTTTTTAATGTAATATCATCCATTAAACAAAAAGGATATTCTGCTCCTGTCTTATCCCTCCAAAGCTCAATTTGAGAATCTTCCGACGAAGTCAAACAATAAAAGCTATACCCATTCTCTACACTATAATCGTATATTTCGTTTATTAAATCAATATTACTATCATCTGCTTCTTCTATTCTATGGGCAACTAAAAGGAAAGTATAATTTTTATCTGCCAAAACTCGCTTAGTTATATCCTCTCCAGTATCTTCATCCATCATAGAGAAATCATGAATAGTAGGTTCATATCCCTTTTCTTTTAAAACAGAACGAGCATCAATAAATTTCCACGTGCTATCAGGATAATTATCAAGGGTAAATTTCTTTTGAACACCATTCTTTTCTAAAATAAAAACCGTTTCAAAAACACTAGGCTTAGCCCCCTCAGGAATATTCATACCATCCGATATATTTTCACCAATTTTATAAGGGCGAAAGTCTAATATAGGAAGACGCTGTAAACAAAACAAAGAAAGAATTAAAATAAATAGAATAGAATAGAGTGAAACTAACCATTCAGTTTTATTACTAATGAAGCGTATAATCTTAGATTGATAAAAGAATACAATAACAGCAGCAAACAATAAAATTACATTCTTTCCAAAGGTCTCCCAATTAGTTAGTACCCAAGCATCACCGAAACACCCACAATCAGACACAGGATTATTAATGGCCAGATATAGAGTAAGAGGTGTCATAAAAAGCATCAACAATAGTGAAAGAGTAGCTGAAGTTCTCTTCCGTATACCAAATAGTAACAATGCACCGACGAAAAATTCAAGAGCTGACTGGGCAATAGAAAGTAACAGAGGCATATAAGCAGGAAACCATCCAACCATCCCAAATGCCTCCAAATAATCTTGTATTTTGTATTGCGTTCCTAACGGATCAATAGCTTTTACAAAGCCAGAACAAATAAAGACTCCTGCTAATAAGAACCGAAATATATTAACACCTACAAATTCAACGATATGTCTGTTACTATCTTTCAAATGCCAATTTAATCAATCCGAAAATAGAATAATTAATCATATCCATATAATTTGCATCAATTCCCTCAGAAGCTAGCGTTTCACCGTGCAAACTCTCTATTTGCTTAGTGCGATATATTTTCATCAAAATAAGGTCTGTATAAGAGCTAAGACGCATTGTACGCCAAGCTTCATCATAATCATGATTCTTTGCTAGCATTAATTCCAATGCTTTTATCGCATATTTATCATAAAGTTTCAGAGCCTTTTCATTTGTTAGATCAGCTGATTCTGCATAACCTAGCTCTAACTGAATCAACCCAATAATACCATAGTTTACAATTGCAATAAATTCAGAGCGAATACCTTCATCTACTAGAGTTATCCCTTTTACCTCAATGCTCCTAATCCTATTAGCCTTAATAAAGATCTGATCTGTTACGGAAGCTGGTCGCAAAATGCGCCATGCAGGACCATAATCATGAAGTTTTTTAGAGAATAAATCACGGCATAATGCAATGACATGTTCAAATTGTTTTTCTGTCTCTTCCATTTTTATTACGAATAGAACGCAAAGTTAGCAATAATTAAAGAAAAACAGAAAGAGGGCACTCTAAATTATATTAAAGTCCCCTCTCCTATTTCTTTTATTTATATTTTCTGTTACGAACAGCGAAGTACTTGCCCTGGTCTAATAATCGTTTTTCTAGTTATTCTATTCAACTTGCATAAACGATCAATAGAAACACCTCTTTTAGAGGCTATCCGAGACAGAGTATCACCTCTTTTAACTTTATGATATCTAATTGTCCCATCAGTACCATTAGCCATTTTTCTAGACGATCTAGCACGTCCTTTTCGTCTGTATTTTCTAAAGGTATAAGTATCTGCGACAATATCTTGATGAGGAAAATCAAACATAAGAGCCGGATTTATTGCTATCCCCAAAAAACGAGTTTCAAAATGCAAATGAGAGCCACTAGATCTTCCAGTACTACCACCTAAACCAATAGGCTCGCCTGCTTTCACCACTTCATTAGGTTTCACTAGCTGCTTGGACAAATGTCCATAAACCGTTTCAAGACCGTTATTATGACGAATAACAATATACTTTCCATAACCTCTTCGTTCATAGTTAACCACACGAACTTTTCCATCAAAAGCAGCAACAATCGTATCACCTACATATACTTTTATATCAAGTCCCTTATGCATTCTCCTCCTACGAGGACCAAAAGGAGACGTTATACGGGTACTAGGAGTAGGCATACAAAAACCTCTAAGATCAATTGTAAATGACTCGGGGATAATAGCATTAGCGTATGCATGAACATAACGATTGTTCCAATTAGGATATAAGCTCAAAGCAGGATAGGCCTCTTGCTCTGCGCGGATCTGTTTCTGTAATGCAAGTGAATCAACACTTTTCAGTTTTCGATCAATAGGTGCTTGACGTGCTATCAAATCCTGAGAAAACGAGTTCAGACTTATCGCCGCCATCGCAGCAATCAAGACTGTTTTAACGCAATTAAAATTCATTCGTATCTTCAATTCGTTTTAATATTCATCGCAAGCATACAAAAAATCAAAAGTAGCTTGTCGGTAATCGAATATTTCTTCCGGTTTAAAAAATCTCTTCAATTCGGCATCCGCAGTTTCAGGAGAATCAGAAGTATGAACAATATTCTCTTGAGAACTCATACTATAATCCCCTCGAATAGTACCCGGGGTTGCCATGCGCCCATTAGTAGGACCAGCTAAAGCATGAACGACATGAATCGCATCAACTCCTGCAAAGCAACAAACAATGACAGGCGCAGCCATCATTGAATTTTTAACACGCTTAAAAAAAGGTTTAGAACTCAAATGCGAATAGTGTTCATTTAAAATTTCATCTGTCAATCTTACCATTTTCATACCCATCAATTGTAAACCCTTACATTCAAATCGATGGATAATATCACCAACAAGTCCTCGTTGGAGAGTGCAAGGTTTTAAAATGACGAGTGTTTGTTCAATCATAAAAATGTGATTTGAGCAGCATATTAGCTGTATTTTTTTTCAAAACTTTTCAAAGGTAGTATTTCTCTTTTAAAAAGCAACCCTTCACTTAACTTTTTTTTCGAACAAAAAAGGAATAAAACGAACAAAGAATAAGCTATAAGCTTTATAAACAGGGGAACTGTTACAAAAAAATGTTTTGCAACAGTTTTCGGACAACACCAATGCGGTTTTAAGCGTTTTTCAACTAATAGAGCCCCAATTAACATTTGACTTACTAAGCACTTTCAATTGTTTCCATAAAATGGCATTTTCTGGCAAAACACCCATTTTATCTCTATCTATAATGTTCTCTGCAACATTACGAACATACTGTAATAATTGACCGTCACGTGCAAGATTCGCTATTTTAAGGTCAAAAGCAACACCACTCTGTTGTGTACCCTCCAAATCACCTGGTCCTCGCAGTTTTAAATCTGCCTCCGCAATTTCAAAGCCATCATTTGTACGTACCATAATATCAAGACGCTTCCGAGTATCTTCAGCAAGTTTATAGCTAGTAACCAATATACAATATGATTGATCCGCACCACGGCCAACTCTACCTCGAAGCTGATGTAATTGAGAAAGCCCAAAGCGCTCTGCATTTTCTATAATCATAACCGAAGCATTTGGAACATTAACCCCCACTTCAATCACAGTTGTTGCAACCATTATTTGTGCTTCACCTGAAACAAAAAGTTGCATCTGGCTATCTTTTTCCACAGCTTTCATTTTGCCATGAACCTTGCAAACTTTATATTCAGAAAACTCCTCACATATATGTAAATATCCTTCTTCCAAATTTTTCAAATCAATCTTTTCACTTTCTTCGATCAAAGGATACACAATATAAACTTGACGCCCAGCTGCTACTTGCTGATGAACAAACCCATAAAGACTCTCTCTGCGATTATCAAATTGATGTATGGTGGCTATCGGTTTTCTTCCCGGAGGGAGTTCATCTATTATCGAAACCTCTAAATCTCCATAAAGCGTCATAGCTAAAGTACGTGGAATAGGAGTCGCAGTCATAACTAAAATATGAGGAGGTTGCACATTTTTACTCCAAAGCCGTGCACGCTGAGCTACCCCAAAACGATGCTGTTCATCAATAACGACCAAGCCCAATGATGAAAATTGGACAGTATCTTCTATGACCGCATGAGTACCTATTAGAATATGAATATCACCTATTAGCAAAGCCGAAAGAATTTCGTTTCTCTTCTTTCCTTTTATTCTACCAGTAAGTAACTCTACTCTCAGGCCCATACCATACAACAGTTCCTTTATCGTTTCATAGTGTTGATTTGCTAAAATTTCCGTAGGAGCCATCATACAAGCCTGATAACCATTATCTAAAGCCAAAAGCATACTCATTAAAGCCACTAAAGTCTTTCCACTGCCAACGTCACCTTGAAGTAAACGATTCATTTGCCTACCAGAGCCTACATCTTGTCGGATTTCTTTTAAGACTCTCTTTTGAGCAAAAGTCAATTCAAAAGGCAAATTTTGAGAATAAAAGAGATTAAAGATCTCTCCTACATTTTCAAAAACATATCCTCTATATCTTCGCTGCCTATCCTTAGAATACTTCAAAAGACTAAGCTGTATATAAAACAGTTCCTCGAATTTCAAACGATATTCAGCTTGTCTAAGTAAAGAAGGAGAAATTGGAAAATGAATATTTTTCAACGCATCAGTCAAACCAAGTAAATGATGTTCCGTTAGCATCCATGCAGGTAATGTTTCTTCAATCGGGTCTTGAAGCTGAAGGATGACCGTCGCCATCATTTTTTCTATAGCACGAGAATTAAGAAAAGATCGTTTCATCTTCTCCGTTGTATTGTAATAGGGCTGCATTCCCATGGAAGAAAGCACTAATTCAGAAGCTTCATCAATATCAGGATGTGCAAGGTTTACCCTACCATTAAATATTGTTGGCTTGCCAAACACAACATAGTCTCGCTGTGCCTTATATTTCCCAATAATATATTTAATTCCTTGAAACCAGATAAGATCAACAACACCAGTTCCATCAGAAAAATGAGCAACTAAACGTTTTTGTCGACCTTCTCCGAAAGTCTCAAAGCTAAGAATTCGCCCCTTAAGTTGAATATAAGGCATATTGCCATCTATTTCACGAATAAGATAAACGCGACTTCTATCAACATATTTATAGGGAAAATAATAAAGTAAATCTAATAAAGAGAAAACTTCTAGCTCTTTATTAAGCAATGTAGCTCGCTGAGGACCTACTCCTGACAAATATTTAATATCTCTTTTACCTAAGTCAAACATCACAATAAGGAGGCAGCTATTTTCAAATCGAAAGGAGTTGTTATTTTTATGTTCTCTCTATTACCCTCAGTCAAAAAGACAGGTATTCCTAAGGATTCCACTACAGATGCATCGTCCGTAAACGATACAACATAATCTTGTTTATAAGCTTTAAGCAAGATATTTGATTCAAAAACCTGAGGCGTTTGAACCATTTTATAAGCATTTCTATCAACTGTTTTATTAACATCACCATTAACATAACGCATGGTATCCACTACGTCTACAACAGGTATAACAGCTTTCTGCGCAACAACCTCTTGATAACAGCGAGCTATGACCTCTTGAGAAACAAATGGGCGTACACCATCATGCACAGCAACATAAGCATTTTCAGGAATCAAACATAGGGCATTCTTAACAGAATAAAAACGAGCCTCACCTCCATCAACTACTTGATGCTTTATAAAAAAATTAAATTCAGAACACTTCTCTTTCCAATATTCTTGTTGTTCTAGAGGGAGTACTACTATAATATTTAAATTTACATCATATTTGTAGAACGCTTCAATAGTATGCATCAATACAAGTTTTCCCTCCAGTGGTAAAAACTGTTTAGGGACATCCATCCCCATTCTCAACCCCTTACCACCAGCAACTATGATAACATATTTATTCATGAATTTAAGCTTTAATCCCCATTGCTTTAATTAAAGCTAACATTTTTTCTTTACCAACCAAACGATTAACTATAGCAAGCGAAAAGTTCATAGCTGCTCCAGGTCCATTAGCAGTAGTAATATTAGCATCTTCCACCACCATTTCATCAATAACAAGAGCATCTTTTAGAAAAGATTCATAACCTGGATAACAAGTAGCTTTACGCTTCTGCAGCATATTTAGTTTTCCTAAAACCATAGGAGCAGCACAAATAGCAGAAATAAAGATATTTTTCTTATTCTTATCAACAAGTAATTCGCAAAGCCCCTTATGTTTAGACAAATAATCAGCTCCTAGCATTCCTCCAGGCAAAACTAACATTAACGTATCCGAGAAATCACATTCCTCAAATAAAGCATCACAAACAATAGTAACGCCATGAGAGCCTGTCACTTGAGTTTCGGACATAATACTTACCATCTCCACCTTCAAGTCAGCCCGGCGCAAAACATCAACAACCGTCAAAGCTTCAATTTCTTCAAAACCATCAGCAAAAAAGACATAAACAGTATTCATGATTTTCAGTTATCTAGATTAATAGTTACAATCCTATCTCAGATTAAAATAATAAGTAATAGTACCAGTTTGATTATTTAAACTTTCTATATCATTAAATCTAGCTTTCTTAGCAGCTTTTTCAGCAGCTCTACGAAGAGCAGAATTAACTGTATTCGTTCGCCTATTTATACTCGTTGCAATGACCATCCCAGCAGGGTTAACAGTGATAGTAACCACAACTCTACCCTCATCCTGTACATTATATCGAGGTCTAGGTAAGCCACCCGGTCCAAGAGAACGCCCACCAAGATCAAAAGTACCATAACCTCCAGAACCCGTCAAAGCACCAGAAGAAGAATTCCCAGTAGGGACTCCTTCCGTCCCTGCATCCTTAGCAGCTCCTCTATTCCCCATTTCACTACCCTTACCAAAAGCTCCGGCAACCTTTTTACTTGCTGCTTTCGCAGCTGCTTTTCGTTCACGTTCAGCCTTTTCTTCTGCCAAACGCCGAGCTTCAGCAGCTTTTTGAGCCTCCGTTTTTTCTGGACGCTTAACATTTTTTTTCTTAGGCTTGGTCTTGGGTTTAAGAGCTACTGTCTCTTCTTCAGTTTGTGTTATCATATCCTGTTCAACCGCCTTTTGCGGTTCTGTTTCAGGCATTTTCTCTTCCAAGAGATCAACATCAACCAAAGTAGAAGGATCAAAATCACCGCCAGCGCTAAGTGCATCACCTAGAAGGACAGGTACTCCACTTTCCTCAGTAGGCTTGGGGACAGCGATACTTATCAAGATCAAAAGCAAAATAATAACAGCATGAACCATTACTGCACCAAAGATACCAAGATATTTACCTTTTCTCTTTCTATCCATTTTTATCTTTTTTCTTCAGGTGATCGAGTAGCCAACACCATCTTAAAATGATTTTCATTCGCAATATTTAAGACCCGGACAATCTCACGATATGGTACTGTTTCATCTGCATAAAGCGCAATATACATATCCGGCTCCTTCGCAGCACACGAACGCAAAAACGGTGTCAGTTCCGCAAATTGCAGAGCTTCTTCTTTATCATTGCCAAAAGCTCCATAAAAATTCAAATCTTTATCAATGATAATCCTCGTTAAAGGTTTTGCCGACGTTTGTTGCTTCCCTTGAGGCAGTAATACTTTTATTGCATTAGGAGAAACCACAGTAGAAGTTATCATAAAGAAGATTAGTAACAAGAAGATAACATCTGTCATAGATGCCATACTAAAGTTAGGTGATACTTTTGCTCTACGCTTTAACATGAGGCTATATTAATTATTTTTTTATCGGTTCATTCAATAAATCCATGAAAGCCATTGTTTTAGCCTCCATCTTATTTACAACACCATCTACAAGGGTCACCAAATAATTATAAGCAAACATTGCTATAATCCCCACAATGAGCCCCCCAACAGTTGTAATCATCGCTTCGTAAATACCTCCCGAGAGTAAAGTGATATCAATATTATTTCCAGCATTAGCCATTTCATAAAAAGCCCGCACCATACCAGTTACCGTCCCTAAGAAGCCTAACATAGGAGCTCCTCCTGAGATAGTAGCAATTACAGTCAAACCTTTCTCTAATTTAGAAACCTCTAAATTTCCCACATTTTCTATTGCTACTTGAACATCATTCACAGGTCTCCCTAAGCGGCTAATTCCCTTTTCTATCATTCTCGCAGAAGGAGTATCCATGCTACGACAATAGTTCACAGCCGACTTAATCTCTCCGCTCAGAATATAATCTTTTATTTTATCCATAAACATTGGATCTTCTTTTCCTGCCTTCCTTATCACATACATGCGTTCAAAAAGGATATAGAAACAGGCTATAGAAAGAATTCCCAAAATAAGCATAATCCAACCTCCCTTCATTGCCATATCAAGCATATTCATTTCGGCAGGAGCAGAAACCGGAGTAAGCACAGGATTGGATGTTGAGAGAGAATCAGTCACATTTGCGGCTACTTGAGCCAATAACATTAATGTATTCATCAGCGAAGACAATTTTTATATTCTTGAATCGTTTTTTCTAGTCCCATATATAATGCGTCACTTATCAAAGCATGTCCTATAGAAACTTCCTCAAGCCATGGAATGTTTTTATAAATAAAATTAAGGTTTGCTAAACTCAAATCATGTCCCGCATTAATTCCAAGTCCTAAATTTCGAGCAACTTTAGCAGCTTCAACAAAAGGCTTCACTGCTTTATCCGGATCAACATTATAGGTTGTAGCATAAGGTTCAGTATATAATTCCACTCTATCAGCTCCGGCTTTAGCAGCATACTCAATCATTTGTGAATCAGCTGCAACAAAAACGGAGGTTCTTATGCCAGCATTATTAAATTCATCCAATACTTCAGAAAGAAAATCATAATGACTCTTTGTATCCCACCCTGAGTTTGAAGTAAGCTGTACCGGACTATCAGGAACCAACGTGACCTGATGAGGTTTCACTTTCAAGACCAAATCTATAAATTCAGGTGCCGGATATCCTTCTATATTAAATTCAGTTTTAAGTAGCGGCTTCAAATCATATACATCCGCCTTTCTAATATGTCGTTCATCTGGTCTAGGATGTACTGTTATGCCCTCAGCGCCAAAACGTTCACAATCTAATGCCACTTTCACAACATTTGGAACATCTCCTCCACGTGCATTACGCAATGTGGCAATCTTGTTTATGTTTACACTTAATTTTGTCATTATTCTATTATTTGTACGAAAGTTCTATAAAGCCCCTCGTTTGGTCAAAAATACAAAATATTCCCGATAAGATAGCAATGGTATGAGAAAAAAATCCCATTTTTGCGTGGGTAATTAGGGTGCAAATGTAATAGGA
Source organism: uncultured Bacteroides sp. (assembly GCF_963677685.1). Classification (NCBI taxonomy): domain Bacteria; kingdom Pseudomonadati; phylum Bacteroidota; class Bacteroidia; order Bacteroidales; family Bacteroidaceae; genus Bacteroides; species uncultured Bacteroides sp. Next base: position 734,731 of record NZ_OY782186.1, on the reverse strand, counting down.
ATTACCGAAACAGACGAGTTTTGCACTTAAAAGATTTATAAATATCTCGTTCATAAATTCATTAATTCTTATATATTATGAAATTTGCCATCTTCGGGAATACCTATCAGGCGAAAAAATCTTCATACGCTGCAAATCTATTTAGGATATTGGAAAAATATAACTCGGAAATATGCGTATGTAGAGAATTCTATGAATTCCTCAAGTCAGATTTACAGATTGATATTAAAGGAGCAACATTATTTGATGATGACATTTTTTTTGCAGATATGGCTATCAGTATTGGAGGAGACGGTACTTTTTTAAAAACAGCAAATAGAGTCGGAAAAAAAGACATTCCTATTTTAGGCATTAATACCGGACGCTTAGGTTTTCTGGCAGATATATCTCCTCAAGACATGGAAAAGACCTTCGAGGAAATTCATTATAATAATTTTAAAATAGAAGAACGCACTATCTTGCATTTGAGCAGTAACAATAAACAAATGACAATCTCTCCATATGCTCTTAATGAAATCGCGATATTAAAACGAGACAGTTCCTCCATGATCAGTATACACACCTCTATTAATGGCGCATACCTTGCCACCTACCAAGCAGATGGACTTGTCATATCGACTCCCACAGGATCTACCGCATATTCTTTGAGCGTAGGAGGGCCAATCATTGTACCTAATTCTAACACCATAGCCATTACTCCGGTGGCTCCACACAGTCTTAACGTACGACCGATTGTCATTCCTGACGATTGGGAAATTACCTTAGATGTTGAAAGTCGTAGCCACAACTTCCTAGTCGCTATTGACGGGGGGAATGAATCATTTAATGAAAATGACCAGATCAGTATCCGTCGCGCTGATTATACAATAAAAGTCGTAAAACGACATAACCAAGCATTTTTCGATACCCTACGTAGCAAGATGATGTGGGGAATAGATAGCCGAAGCTAAAAAATACAAAGACAAAAAGACAAACTTTTCAAAGCTAAAACAAAAAAAGACGGACCTCAACAGAGTATCCGTCTTTTAATATATTAATAAGTTGCAGATTATAAAGCTCCGACTTCTTTCAGCGCCCCATTCACTTTGCGAACAGCAGCAGCGCTAGCCTCAAATGCTGCTTTTTCTTCAGCATTCAATGGAAGCTCTACTATTTTCTCAATTCCATTTTTACCTAGAACAACAGGAACACCGCAACAAATATCACTTTGTCCGTATTCTCCCTCCAAAGCTACAGAGCATGGAACCATCTTCTTTTGATTATGAATGATAGACTCCACAACAAAAGCTCCAGCAGCACCTGGTGCATACCAAGCAGAAGTACCAAGTAAACCTGTCAATGTAGCTCCACCAACCATCGTAGATTTAGCTACAGTTTCTAATTCTTCAGCAGAAAGGAAATTACTTACAGGAAGACCTTTATAAGTAGCAAAGCGAGTCAAAGGAATCATTGTTGTATCACCATGACCGCCAATAACCATACCTTCCACTTCGTTAGCATTGCAACCTAAAGCCTGAGACAAGAAATACTTAAAGCGTGAGCTATCTAAAGCACCTCCCATACCAATGATACGATTTTTAGGCAATCCCAAAGATTTCAATGCCAAATAAGTCATTGTATCCATTGGGTTAGAGATAACTACGATAATCGCATTAGGAGAAAACTTAAGTACATTCTGTGCTACTGACTTAACAATACCTGCATTTACACCAATAAGCTCCTCACGAGTCATACCCGGTTTACGAGGGATACCAGAAGTGATAACAACAACATCTGAATTTGCAGTTTGAGCATAATCATTAGTGCAACCAACAAGAGTTGTATCAAAACCCAACAGTTGAGCAGTCTGCATCATATCCATTGCTTTACCTTCTGATACGCCTTCTTTAACGTCCAGCATTACTACCTCATCTGCCACTTCATTGAAAGCAAGCACATTTGCACATGTAGCTCCTACGTTACCTGCGCCTACTACGGTTACTTTTGACATAATACTTATATTTTAAAATTGATAATTAAAATCTATTTCTACGATGACAAAAGTACAACGGAAATCGTAATTAAAGAAATTTTTCCGTAATAAATTTAGTTAAAGACACCCTCCCTATTCATATTAAAACACTATTTTTGCAGCAATCTATAACGATTTTGATAAAATATGAATAAAAAAAGCATTGGACTTATTGCAACCTTAACAATATTAGTAATAGCTATTATTACTATAACTTATTTATTGTTTACAGAGAAACAGACTAACAGAGAGCTTGTTCAAGAATTTAGCTTGGAAAAACAAGACTTAGAGAACGAATATACTCGTTTTGCTACGCAATATGACGAATTGCAATTAACCGTTTCAAATGATTCTCTCGCAGACTTATTAGGAAAAGAAAAAGTTAAAGTTCAACGCTTGTTAGAAGAATTGAGAACAGTAAAGAGTAGCAATGCAACTGAAATCCGCCGTCTAAAAAAAGAACTAGCAACCTTGAGAAAGGTTATGATAAGCTATATCAATCAAATTGATTCTCTCAACAAACTTACCACTCATCAAAAACAAGTCATAGCTGAAGTTACGCAAAAATACAATGCTGCATCACGTCGAATAGACAATCTTTCAGAAGAAAAAACAAAACTAAATAAAAAGGTCTCATTAGCAGCCCAACTAGATGCAACTAATATTATTGTTGAAGCCAAAAACAAACGTAACAAAAGAGCAAAACGCGTAAAAGACATTGTAAAATTCAACATAAGTTTTACTATTGTCAAAAATATAACAGCCGAACCAGGAGAACGCACCTTATATATACGCATCACCAAGCCGGACAATGACATACTCACTAAAAATGCCTCGAATACATTTAGCTATGAAAACAAAACTCTGGGTTATTCTATAAAAAAATATATAGAGTACAAAGGAGAAGAACAACCAATTACAGTTTATTGGAAAGTTGAAGAGTTTCTTTACTCTGGTGTTTACAGGTTAGACATATTTGACGAAACCACCCTTATCGGATCGCAACAATTTACATTAAAGTAAATATCTACAGCAATATTTATACTCATTTTACAGAGCCACTTAAGTCTGCTTCATGCGCTTAAATGGCTCTGTTCAGTAATTAGATTAAAAAAAAGCAAAGCAGTCATTTTTAGAAGTTTTTTTGTTAAAGAAACGAAAAACATTTATTCTTTCATCAAAAGCATCTATTTTTGTAACGTTGTTCATGCAATTAAATAAGCAACATCAGAGATCATCTATAAAAGAAATGATTTTGATAAATAAAAGATATAATATTTCGTCTTAAAGAATATTATAACATTAATAATGTAGATAATACGATGAAGAAAACAATTATCCTAGCCTTTCTCATTAATATTACATTTTCATTAAGCGCTCAAGAAGTTCTTACTTTAGATAGTTGTCGTACATTAGCCATCGCTAATAACAAGAACATACTAATAGGTCGTGAAAAAATAAAAGCAGCGCATTATCAAAAAAAAGCAGCTTTCACAAATTACCTACCCAACATTACAGCCACAGGGTCATATTTACGCAATCAAAAAGAACTCTCCTTATTAAGTGATGATCAGAAAGCAGGATTGCAGCAACTAGGAACAAGTGCTAGCACGCAAGTGCAAGGCTATGCAGAAAAGTTAGCCGCAACACATCCTGAGCTAATACCACTCATCTCTTCTTTAAGTAGCATTGATCTTGCTACCCCACTCAACGCTGTCGGTAGTTCATTGGTCAGCTCCCTTCGCACAGACACTAGAAATGTCTATGCAGGCGCCATTACATTGACACAACCGTTATATGTAGGCGGAAAAATACATGCGTACAATAAAATAAGCCGCTACGCTGAACAATTAGCTTACCAACAGCACGATGCTGAAATACAGGAGGTAATTCTCAGTACTGATCAAGCGTATTGGCAAGTCATTTCGCTAACCAACAAAAAAACATTAGCTGAAAGTTATCTAAAACTACTAAAAAAACTAGAGAGTGATATCGATAAGATGATTACTGAAGGCGTTGCAACAAAAGCAGATGGCTTGTCCGTAAAAGTAAAAGTCAATGAGGCAGAAATGACACTCACTAAAGTAGATGACGGACTTAGTCTTGCGAAGATGTTGCTTTGCCAAATATGCGGATTAGACCTCTCAGCACCAATTATACTCGCAGATGAATATATAAAAGACATCTCTACACTAAATAATAATATAAATTATTCAATGGCATCAGTCTATGCCAATCGCCCCGAAATAAAAAGTCTGGAACTTGCTACGCAAATATATAAGCAAAAGGTAAATGTTACACGCTCCGAATACCTACCTTCTGTCGCATTATTAGGAAATTACCTTGTATCCAACCCATCGGTATTTAATGGCTTTGAGAAAAAATTTCGCGGAACGTGGAATGTTGGAATAATGGTGCAAGTTCCCATTTGGCATTGGGGTGAGGGCTTTTATAAAGTAAAAGCAGCAAAGGCAGAAGCCCGTATTACAGAATATCAATTAAACAAGGCTAAAGAGAAAATAGAGCTACAAGTTAATCAATCAGCATTCAAAGTCAATGAAGCTGCTAAAAAACTCATGATGGCTCAAAAGAACATGGAAAAAGCAAACGAAAATCTTCGCTATGCAACTTTAGGGTTTGAAGAAGGAGTCATTCCTCCGAGTAATGTACTTGAAGCTCATACAGCCTGGCTATTAGCACAATCTGAAAAGATAGATGCTCAAATAGACGTAAGACTAACAGAAATATACCTCCGCAAAGCTATTGGTACACTTAAATAATATTTCAGATTATCATTAACCGCTCAAAAAATAAAAATATGGCTTCGTTAAAATCACAAAACAGCAATATACTGCTTGCATTTTTAACTCTTTTAGGAGTTATTGCCATTGTCGCAATAGCTGGTTTTTTCATGCTAAGAAAAGGCCCTGAAATTATTCAAGGGCAAGCCGAAGTAACAGAATATCGTGTATCCAGTAAAGTGCCAGGAAGAATCCTGAGATTTCGTGTCCAGGAAGGACAAAAGGTCAATGCCGGAGACACGCTGGCGATACTCGAAGCACCTGAAGTGAAGGCTAAAATGGAGCAAGCACAAGCTGCTGAAGAAGCCGCCCAAGCTCAAAATGAGAAAGCGATAAAAGGCGCTCGTCAAGAACAGATACAGACAGCATATGCAATATGGCAGAAAACTCGTGCAGGAGTTGAAATAGCCGAAAAGTCTTATAAGCGAGTTAAAAATTTGTTTGAGCAAGGAGTCATGTCTGCACAAAAGTTTGATGAAGTATCTGCTCAAAAAGATGCAGCAATTGCCACTGAAAAAGCGGCAAAAGCTCAATATACGATGGCTGTAAACGGAGCGGAAAGAGAGGATAAACTGACAGCATCCGCATTAGTAAATAGAGCGAAAGGTGCTGTAGCCGAAGTAGAATCTTACATAAAAGAGACCTATCTTATTGCGCAGACAGCAGGAGAAGTTTCGGAAATTTTCCCAAAAGTAGGCGAACTTATTGGCACAGGTGCTCCCATAATGAACATTTCGGTTTTGAACGATATGTGGATAACGTTCAATGTCCGAGAAGATCTTCTAAAAGGCTTGACCATAAATACAGAGTTCGAGGCTTATGTCCCGGCTTTAGATAAAACAATCAAGCTTAAAGTATATTACTTAAAAGATATAGGTACATATGCTGCTTGGAAAGCAACTAAAACCACTGGACAATTTGATCTAAAAACATTTGAAGTCAAAGCACACATTTTAGATAAAGTAGAAGGAGTCCGTCCCGGAATGTCTGTCATTTTAAAAAAGGATAATAAATAATTCTCTATGCAAATATAAAAATGAAAGAGAAAGCAAAAAAACATATAGCACTATGGCTCGTGATAAAACGAGAATGTAAGCGTCTGATATCAAGACCGTTATATCTTTTCTGCATGGTCATAGCCCCTCTTTTTTGCTACCTATTCTTCACTACATTGATGGGAGCCGGATTACCATCTAACCTACCTGTAGGAGCAGTCGACTTAGATAATTCCGCTACTTCACGTCAGCTATTACGAAACTTGGACGCATTCAGCCAAACTGCCATTGTCGGCAACTACCAAGATGTAGCACAAGCCCGTAAAGCTATGCAACAAGGTAAAATCTATGGTTTCTTTTACATACCCAGACATCTTTCCTCCGATGCTCAAAGTCAGCGTCAACCAAAACTCTCATTTTACACCAATAATTCTTACTTGATAGCCGGCTCACTATTATTCAAAGACATGAAAATGATGGGAGAGTTAGCTGCTGGGGCCGCTACACGTTCAATGCTTTATGCAAAAGGAGCAACCAAAGAGCAAGCAATGAGCTTTCTTCAACCAATTGTAATTGATACACACCCAATCAATAATCCTTGGCTCAATTATTCGGTCTATTTATGCAACACCCTTGTTCCCGGTGTATTAATGATCATGATATTTATGATTACTGCATACTCCATTGGAGTCGAAATAAAAGACGGAACTGCTCGTAAATGGTTACAAACAGGCAATAACTCTATCTATATATCCCTAACAGGAAAACTGCTTCCACAGACTCTTATTTTTTTCATCATGGGCATTTTTTACAATGTTTACTTATATGGATACCTTCATTTTCCATGTCATAGCGGGATATTGCCTATGATCTTTGCGACGTTATTATTGGTACTTGCTTCACAATGTTTAGGAATTGTCATGATTGGTGCATTTCCCTCTTTAAGATTAGCTTTAAGTTCGGCTTCCTTATGGGGAGTTATTTCGTTCTCTATTTCGGGATTTTCATACCCTGTAATGGCTATGCATCCTGTTCTTCAAGCTTTAAGTAATCTTTTCCCTTTAAGGCACTATTTCCTAATATATGTTGACCAAGCACTCAATGGATATAGTATGATTTATTCATGGCCCAATTATGTAGCATTGCTTATCTTTATGATGCTACCTTTTACCATCGTAAATCGCTTAAAAACAGCTTTACTTCTCTATAAATACATGCCTTAATGAAAAACAGTACATTCAAAGAAAAAATAGCAGAAGGAATAAATGACATATTCTATATCTGGAGAGAAGAGTTCCGTAGCACTTTCCGTGACCAAGGAGTTCTAATCTTTTTCATTTTAGTTCCATTAATGTACCCGCTTATTTATGGCTTCATCTACACAAACGAAGTAGTACGTGAGATACCAACCTTGGTTGTGGATAATTCAAGAACATCTCTTAGTCGTGAATATCTCAGAAAAGTAGATGCGACCCCGGACGTTAAAATCGTATCTTACTGCAACGATATGGAGGAAGCCAAACTAATGCTTAAAGAGCGCAAGGCTTATGGCATCATCTATATCCCTACCGACTTCAGCAGCAATATAAATAGAGGTCTGCAAAGTAAAGTTAGCCTCTATTGTGACATGAGCGGTTTACTATACTATAAAGGACTTCTTACCGCAAATACAGCTGTTTCCCTCGAAATGAACAAAGACATTAAAATCTCACGAGCAGGCAACACCACAGAGCGGCAAGATGAAATTACTGCCTACCCTATAGAATATCAAGACGTAGCCATGTTTAACCCTACCAATGGTTTTGCAGCTTTTCTTATTCCCGCCGTATTAATATTAGTCATACAACAAACACTATTGCTTGGTATTGGTTTATCTGCCGGAACCGCACGTGAAAAGAATCAGTTCAAAGATTTAGTACCTATCAATCGGCATTACAACGGAACTTTACGCATTGTACTGGGCAAAGGCCTTAGCTATTTTATAGTCTATGCACTAGTATCTTTCTATGTCCTTTTCGCAGTACCACGAATGTTTAGCCTCAACCAGATAGGACAAATAAATGATTTAATACCTTTTTTACTTCCTTATCTCTCCGCCTGCATTTTCTTTGCGATGACTACCTCTATCGTCGTAAGAAACCGTGAAACATGCATGTTACTCTTCATTTTCACCTCTGTCCCACTACTATTTATATCCGGCATCTCATGGCCCGGATCTGCCATTCCCCCATTCTGGAAGTATTTCTCCTATCTTTTCCCATCTACCTTTGGTATTAACGGATTTATACGAATTAACAACATGGGAGCCGTTCTAAGCGATGTCTCTCTGGAATACAAAGCTCTGTGGCTACAAACAGGAGCTTACTTTCTCTCTACTTGTTTAGTTTACCGCTGGCAAATCATCAAAAGCCGTAAACATGTTATTGAAAAATACAAGGAGCTTAAAGCAGCTAATTGTTCCTCGAATTCATAATTGATAGTGCAAAATCCCCTTCATTCATAAAAAATAAGCCATTTTATATTTATTAACTCATTAATTAAACCACTATTACGAAACTTTCGTATATTTGCGATATAATCGTAAACAATTAAACGTCATGGAAAAATTAACTATACAAGAAGAAGAGGCAATGATCTATATTTGGGAATTAAACACCTGCATCGTCAAGGATATTGTTTGCAAATATCAAAAGCCATCTCCTCCCTATACAACTGTAGCTTCTATAGTTAAAAACTTGGAGCGTAAAGGTTATGTAAAATCAGAGCGCATTGGCAATTTATACCGTTACTCGCCTGCCATAAAGCAAAGCGATTATAAGCGTAATTTTGTAGGCAATGTAGTTCAGAACTACTTCAAGAACTCTTATAAAGAAATGGTCTCTTTCTTTGCAAAAGACCAGAAAATATCATCAGAAGAGCTAAAAGAAATCATTGAAATGATTGAGAAGAAAGAAGTTTAACCACTAAACAAAAAACAGGATGAATGCCGAATTAACCTACTTTTTGAAAGTAAATATAGCCATTGCATTATGCTATATATTCTACAGACTGTTCCTATATAAAGATACTTTCTTCAAATGGCGCCGACTGGCTCTAATTGTTTTTTTTGTAGTTTCAGCATTTTATCCTTTACTAAATATGGAAGGGTGGATAAGAAGCCACACTCCCATGACTGCTATGGTCAATTTATATGCCACAATTATGCTTCCCGAAGTAACAATAGGCAGTCAGCAACAAGTAGGTACTAATTGGCAAGAGCTACTTTTCTCGTACTGTACATACATCTACGCAAGTGTATGCTTAATACTTTTCATCAGATTCATAATACAATTTTTTAGCATTCTACGCCTCCGTAAACATTGTAGCAAAGCTATGCTAAAAGGAAATAAGATTTATCTATTAGATAACCCAAGCGGTCCATTCTCTTTTTTCAAGTGGATATTTATCTCCAAAGACTCTCACACCGACAATGAACTTAACGAGATTTTGGTACACGAAAAAACTCATGTAGAACAGTGGCACTCTATTGATGTCATTTTCAGTGAATTATTCTGCGTCATATGCTGGTTCAACCCCTTTGCATGGCTCCTAAAGCATGAAGTGAAATGCAATTTAGAATACCTCGCAGACAACAGAGTAATAAAAGATGGACATAATACTAGAACCTACCAATATCATTTATTAGAATTAACCTCCCATAACAAGGCTGCAGCAACTTTATATAATAGTTTCAATGTTTTACCTTTAAAAAATCGGATAAAGATGATGAACAGAAAACCTACTAAGGATATAAACAAGAGCAAATACCTCTTATTCCTCCCATTAGCCGCTGTATTAATGATAATCAGCAATATTGAATCAGTCGCTCGAACAGCAAAAACTTTTGCTGAGAAGATACTTCCTGAACAATCTCTAAGCATAGAGAAGAATGTTAACCCCAGCCAAGAGTTAGCTAATTATGCCGAGTCAGGATTTTCCACACCTCCGAAACAGATGGCATCCAACGTAAAAGATTCTTTAAATAAAGAACCCATTTTTACTGTTGTAGAACAAATGCCCGAATTTCCGGGAGGACAAGAAGCACTCATGAACTTTTTTACAAAAAGCCTCAAATATCCCGTCGGTGCAAAAAAAGCAGGAAAACAGGGGCGTGTTATTGCCCAGTTTATTATTGAAAAAGACGGAAATATCAGCACCCCCTGTATCATACGGAGTGTCTCACCCGACATAGACGCAGAAGCCATGCGGATTATTAAAATGATGCCAAAATGGAAACCTGGTAAGCAAAGAGGAAAAGATGTGCGCGTTAAATACACCGTACCTATTTATTTCTCTCTTAACAGTAAAGAGATAAAAAACAGTAACCTACCCGAAGTAGTCACTGTAGGATATACACCCTATAGTCCAAAAACAGAAGAGCCTGTATTTCAGGTAGTAGAAAAAATGCCTGCATACCAAGGAGGAATGGAAGGACTAATGCATTATTTGGCAAGTAATATTAAATACCCCGTGGATGCTCAACAAGCAAAAGCACAAGGACGAGTCATTGTTCAAATCATCATAGATGAAAATGGTAATGTAACACATCCGTCTATTATACGCAGTGTTTCTCCTTCACTTGATGCGGAAGCAATACGCGTAGTAAGTAGCATGCCCAAATGGACTCCCGGCAGCCAGAAAGGTAAAAATGTAAAAGTGAAATATACCCTGCCTATAACATTCAAGCTTGATCCTCCTGTTAAAGTCAAAAAATAAGATAAAAATAAAAAACCACGAAAATATCAGCACTTCTAAAGTGCAAAATAAAATTCGTGGTTTTTTATTTTTATGTTTCGAAAACTTTAGTGCATCTCTACTATTTTAGTTGGAGCCTGATCAACATTTCGGCGGTCAACCTGACGGACAATACTTGCCGCAAGAGATAAAAATGCACGCCCGGTTATAGAATCTTCATCTAGAGCCACTGGCGTACCACTATCTCCACCTTCACAAATACTTTGTACAATTGGGATTTGGCCTAATAAAGGGACATGCATCTCTTCAGCCAATTTTTTCGCTCCCTCTTTTCCAAAGATATAATATTTATTCTCTGGCAATTCAGCAGGCGTAAACCAAGCCATATTTTCAACGAGTCCAAGAATAGGCACGTTTACCTTTTCGTTGGTAAACATATTAATTCCCTTACGCGCATCAGCTAGAGCCACATCCTGTGGAGTACTCACTACCACCGCACCTGTCATTGCCAATGTTTGCACAACCGTAAGATGAATATCACTCGTTCCCGGCGGAAGATCAATTAAAAAATAATCCAGCTCTCCCCATTTTGCATCAGCGATCAATTGTTTTAGGGCGTTACTAGCCATTCCTCCACGCCACAAAGTAGCCTGGTCAGGATCAACAAAGAAACCAATAGAGAGCAGTTTCACCCCATATTTTTCCACAGGAATAATCAACTCTCGGCCATCAACCTTGTCCGCATACGGACGAGCATCTTCCACCTGAAACATTTTAGGCATAGAAGGACCAAAAACATCCGCATCAAGCAATCCTACTTTGTGCCCCAATTTAGCTAAAGCAACAGCCAAATTAGCAGCAACAGTAGATTTACCGACACCACCTTTTCCCGATGATATACCCACGATATTTTTTACTTGAGGAAGTAACTTCCCCACCTCCGGACGTGGTGCCTGTAGAGTTTTAACATTGATATTCCCTGCTATTTCAACATCCTTACTTACATGAGTAAGAATCGCCGCCTCAGCAGCTTTCACAACCGATTTCATAAACGGATCGGTAGGTTTCTCAAACAACAAAGAAAATGAAACTTTCATTCCCTCTATACGAATGTTATCCTCTACCATACCAGCCTCAATAAGATTTTTGCCAGTACCGGGATAACGCACTGTTGCCAATGCATCCAATATAAGTTTCGGATATAAAGTCATTCCTAATATTTGTATTCTGTTTTCCTCTCTAAAGCAGAATATCTAATAAATATGAATAATCATCTCTTCTTGTTCGAGAGGTAAATAAAGAAGAGACCTATTTAGCTACATTCAATCCGCTACGCTTACTACGGTTATAACTTCGATAAGAATCCAGTTCTATTTCCACATCAGGTTCTTTCAAATCACCATCCTTTGGAAGTAGAAATTTTATATATTTAATACTTAAACCCCTATCTAGCCATTGTTGTTCATAATAAGTTTTAATTCCCAAAATATCATCAACCAAAGCAGAGTTATACAAGTCCTCAGTCATGAACAGAACAGGTAATCTATTCTCTTCAACCATGTACTTTGTGTAAGTAAACATAAAATTACTATCCGTCTTCAAATGAATAATACCATCAGGTTTTAAAAACCTTCGATAGCGCTCCATAAAGAAAGTCGATGTCAGTCTTTTAGTTGCTTTCTTCATCTGCGGATCAGAAAAGGTCAACCATATTTCGCTGACTTCATTCTCCGAGAAAAAACGATCAATGATTTCTATATTAGTCCGCAAAAAGGCAACATTAGACAAATCATTCTCCAAAGCTTCCGTTGCCCCACTCCACATGCGAGCCCCTTTTATATCCACGGCTATAAAGTTCTTATCCGGGAACATTTTTGCAAGTCCCACACTATACTCTCCTCGTCCACAGCCTAACTCAAGTACTATTGGATGATCGTTTTTAAAAAACTCCTTATGCCATTTTCCTTTCATTTCAAAAGGAACATTCTCCGCCACAGAATATGGATACTCAAACACGTGCGGATAAGCCGCCATATCGGCAAATTTCTGTAGTTTATTCTTTCCCATTCAGAATTCTTAAATAATTTCTACCCAACCGGTATGACCATAAAATACCCGATCGCTAAACTGTTGACGAAACAACGCATACTTGTCAATTCCCGTACAATGACAAACGCCCAAACGCTTAGGTAAATTCATACCCAAAAAAGCTGAAATGACATTGAATTTCTCATCTTCCGCATTATGAATATGAAAACCACCAAGAACTAATTTAGGAGATAATTTAGGAAAAACCTCTTGTACACTACGCATTATATTTGTAATACCCCGATGCGAACACGCACTAATAATAGAAAGGCTTTTCTCTTCCTTTAACACCAAAGCCAGTTCATCTTCAAACGTATCAGGATGCATTTCTCCCTCTATTTCAACAAAAAAATGTTCAAAATGAGTATCGGTCTTGTCCACTATTTTGATCTGAGGGAAAACCACAATACCAGGAACTAGTTCCGTTTCTTTTTCCACAAAAAGGAAACGGTTTTTATCAAACATTTCCGGATTCCTTAATCCATTTTCACGTTCATTCTTAAATTTAGGAAAAAACGATGCCTCTTTACAAACAACCTTTGCTGTCGTATTCAGTTCAAGAAAGTGCGCCAGACCTCCCGTGTGATCACGATGCCCATGAGAAAGTACTACATAGTCTACTTCTCTCAAGTCAAGCCCTAATAAGCGAGCATTCCGTATAAATAGATCCGAAGCTCCCGTATCAAAAAGTATCTTATGCTGTTTTGTTTCAATAAGTAAGGAAAGCCCATGCTCTCCCTGTAAGCCCTTACCGTAAACGCAGTTCTCAGCGAGGGTAGTTATTTTATAATTCATTCTCTTTTTTTTATTCCACAATCGTTACCCAACCATGAGTATCAGGTTCATCCCCATACTGAATCGCTTTCAATTTTTCATAAAGCTTAGTACATACGGGTCCCGGTTTACCATCCTTAGATATAACGTACGATTTCTTATTCTCCAAATCGTCAATACGTTGAATTGGACTGATCACAGCAGCTGTGCCGCATGCACCAGCTTCCTCAAATGTCGTCAATTCTTCTTCCGGGACCGGACGGCATTCCACTTTCAGACCCATATCTTCAGCTAATTGCATTAAGCTCTTATTCGTTATAGAAGGAAGGATAGATGTTGAGCGAGGAGTGATATACGTGTTATCTTTGATTCCGAAGAAATTAGCTGCGCCACATTCATCAATATATTTTTTCTCTTTCGCATCCAGATAGAACTCACTGGCATAGCCCAGATCATGAGCTAGCTTATTCGCTCTCAAGCTTGCCGCATAGTTTCCACCCACTTTATAAATACCGGTACCAAGAGGAGCCGAACGATCATACTGACGTATAATCACATAAGGATTAGTAGAAAAACCGCCTTTAAAATATGGGCCAACCGGAGTAACCAATACAAGAAACAGATATTCATCAGACGGATGCACGCCTATTTGAGCACCAGTGCCAATCAATAACGGACGAATATACAATGAAGCACCACTTTCATAAGGAGGTACAAAACGTTCATTCAGTTTCACCACTTTTAAGATAGCTTCTCTAAAACGTTCAGTTGGCAATTCCGCCATCATGATTCCGTTGCAAGTCGATTGCAAACGAGCAGCATTTTCGTCCAAACGAAAAATGCGAACTTTACCATCCTTACCACGAAAAGCTTTCAACCCCTCAAACGCCTCCTGTCCGTAATGCAGACAAGTAGCCGCCATGTGCATATTAATAAACTCACTGCTACTAACTTCCAGTTCACCCCATGCGCCATTGCGATAATTGATTCTCACATTGTAATCTGTCTTCATGTAAGCGAATGACAAATTCGACCAGTCTATTTCTTTCATTGTATTTAGTAATTAGTCATTTCCTCTATAAGACAACAAAAATAGCTCATATTATTCAGATTGCCGCTTTTCTTTGAGCAATTTTTCTATTTCAGCATCCGCCTTTGTTATTTTCTCAGTACAAAAAGCAATGATTTCATTCGCTTCTTTTATCTTTTTACTCAAAATGTCAATATCTAATTCGTTGCTATCTATTTGGCGAACAATTTTCTCTAATCTCTCAATAGCTTCAGCATACGTCTCTTTTTTAGCACTCATAATTCTATTTATTCATTATTTGATCATTTATCACAGAAAACACTTCTCCTCCCGCCAGGCGCGTCGAGATAAGATCACCCTCTTTTAACTGATTAGCGTTCGTTACCGTCTTTCCGTCTTTCAACGTAATGCTATATCCACGCTTCAGTAAACGTTCAGGAGAAGCATCATTTATTCGTTGGCTCAATAATTCCAAATGATGCTTTTGTCTAATGAGTAACGATTTTACCGATTGGGATAAATCTTTGTTTACCGTTAGTAACCGCATCTTGGCCTCTGATATGCGCAAAAAGGCTAATGAAGGAATACTATTCCTCAACATATTCAATCTCTCTTTTTCTCTTTCTAAACGAGCAACAACAGCATCTTTCAATTGCTCAGAAAGGCCATAGAGATGTTCGGAAGCTTCTTCCACTCTGTTAATAAGGTATTCAGCAGCCGCTGTTGGAGTTTTCACACGAGTATGCGCCACAGAATCAATCACAGTATCATCACGCTCATGTCCGATACCTGTAATCACCGGTAATGGAAATTGTGCGCACGCAGCAGCAAGCAGATAAGTTTCAAAGCCCGACAAGTCAGAAGTCGCTCCACCACCACGGATTATCACGACAACATCAAATTCATCAATTCGCCCATTAATCCTATCCAAAGCTTGCAAGATCGACTTTTCCACCTGAGTACCTTGCATGATAGCCGGAAAAAGTTCTGTATAAAAGAAAAATCCCTGAGTATTATTTTGCAATTGGTGGCAGAAGTCGCCATATCCGGCAGCAGTAGGTGATGAAATCACCGCTATTCGCTGAGGGAGCACCGGCATATCAAGTTCCTTATTCAAAGCAAGCACGCCCTCATCTTCAAGTTGCTTCAATATCTCACGCCGACGACGCGCCATATCGCCCAACGTATAGGTAGGATCTATATCATACACAGTCAGACTATAACCATACAATTCATGAAAGTCAACCGTAACCTTAACCAAGACCTTAATACCCGAAGTAAAAAGTTGACCGGTAGCCTCCTCGAAATAAGGTTTTAACAGCCTGTATACATTGCTCCAAATAGTACCACGAGCCTTCGCTATCAGGTTATTACCACGAGCATCCTTCTGTATAAATTCCAAATAACAATGTCCTGTAGCATTAGAGCGTACATCGCTCAGCTCTGCCTGCACCCAATATTCATCAGGGAGACATTCCGAAAGCGCACGCTTAACCAATGCATTCAAATCAAAGAGAGAGAGAGGAGTATCCATATTGAGATCATTTAGTAAACAAGTACCTCGTTATTTTTTTAAGCTCATCTGATAAGCTTTCCATATATCAGGAATTCCATATCCATAAATATTATCGGGGAAATCAACCCGATCACCAGAACGATGAACTAACTCGATTAATTCTTTAGCAGTTAATTGTGGACAGGCCTGCCATAAACAAGCAACCATCCCACAAGTTATCGGAGAAGCAAAAGAGGTTCCATTAGCTCGAGCAACACCCCCATTAGTATCCATTACAGTAGCCTTCAGCCCTACAGCCACAACATCAGGTTTTATTCTATGATCCGCCGTATTTCCTACTGAAGAGAAAGGTGCCAGTACCCCATTTACAGCCACAGCCCCCACTGTTATCACATCATCAGCATCTCCCGGAACGGTGATTTTTTTCCAACTCCCTCTTCCCGCATTACCCGCACTACAAACCAGTACCATTCCTTTATCAGCAGCTTTTGAAGCTTCTCTCGAAATCAAGGCATAATGCCCGTCTAAATCACGGTAAGTATAATTTTTCGATTTATCATCAAAGGCATAATAACCTAGCGAACTATTAACCACATCAACTCCCACACTGTCAGCAAACTCAAGAGCTTCAGCCCAATAGTCCTGTTCCACAAGCTGTTCGGAATATTCATCTTCACTTCGTAGCAACCAATAAGAGGCTTCAGGGGCCGTGCCGACCATCACATAAGGATCATTCATTCCCATACACGAAAGTACTTTCATGCCATGGCTACTCTCCGCAAAAATGTCGCTTGCAGAATTAACAAAATCTTTTGTTCCCTCTATCTTTATATTTTGCATTGCTTTAATCCTGTCCGCATTATGAAATCCTGCATCAATGATCGCTATCACCATCCCTTTCCCTTTGAAACCTGCCTTATGCAGCTTTTCGCCATTGCTAATCTGTATTTGTCGATATGCCTGACCATAATACAAGCTGTCCCTCACTAGCCGGTTAGTTACAGAATCACGACTTGTCGACATTTGGGGCTTTTTTGAATTCGGTTTTTTCCAAACTCTTTCAGTAGAACGTACAAATGGTAAGGCATTAATCCGATTAATCAGCATACTATCATTGCACGACACTGTTACGAAGTTATCCCATTTACCTACAGCTGCAATTTTTACTCCTTCAGCTTTAATAGCCTCTATATATTTCTTGCAAACAGGCAGATCAGTAGAATCGATCAGTAGATGTTGTCGTTCTCTTCGGGCAATAGCCTTCGCCGACAAAAATTGCTCCGGTTTATTCAAAGAAAAGCACGTCTTAGCTTTATCTTTCAGACTAATGCGATATTTTAAGCTATCCTGCTGCTGTGCATATGCTCCCAACGAAAAGAGAGCCAAAACAAATAATAAGAAGTTTTTCATAAATATCCTTTTATTTTTTCCACTATTCAAACGATCAATGTAAAATAAACGTTTCACCATTTAATTTGTTTCAAAATCAGAATGATGCTCCTCTACAACTAATCCAAGTCCTCTTTGAGAAGCAATAAAACCTCCGCCAACAAGCCTTCGCCCATCATAAAATACCGCAGACTGCCCCGGAGTAACAGCCGAAGCCTCTTGGAGAAAGCGCACAAGTAAACCTCCACTGGGCAATGCTTTTACACGACAAGGAATAGGCGTGCTCCGATAACGTATACGTACCGAGAGATTCTTGCAAGCAAAAAAATCCTCTGCATTTGTTATATTATATTCTTCAACCATCATATATTCAGCTTTCAGCTGGTCTGCATCCCCTAACATCACCGTATTTTTTAGTGGATTCAATTTCAATACGTAAGCCGGCTTTCCTAAAGCAATATCCAGTCCCTTTCGCTGTCCGATCGTATAATACGGAAAACCCTTATGTTCCCCCAGCTTTACCCCTTGAGCATTCACAAACCAACCTTTACCTATCTCCATATCTAAATCGGGGCATTGCTCACGAAGAAAATCACGATAATCTCCCTCTATGAAGCACACTTCCATACTTTCGCCCTCTTTCGCCTTAGCTTCAAATCCTTTTTTTAAAAGATGCTCCCTAACCTGGGGTTTCGTATAACAGCCCAAAGGGAAAAGACAGCGCTTTAAAACTGACTGCCCCAATCGCCAAAGAAAATAAGATTGATCCTTCCTTACATCATCTCCGGTTACGATATACACAACTCCCTCTCGTTCTTCCAATAACGAATAGTGCCCCGTAGCGATATATTCACACCCGAGCCGATCCGCCCATTCCGTTAGAATGCGAAATTTAAACAATGGGTTACAGATCACACAAGGATTGGGCGTACGTCCCTGCCTATATTCATTCACAAAGTTTTTCACTACAACCTCCCTAAACGGATCCCGTTCATCCGCTACAAAGTGCTCTATATTGATACGAGTAGCCAACTCTTTAGCTTCTAAAATATAATCAGGAAACTCTTGTTCAGGAGAAGTAAATTTAGAAGGCATATCCCACACACGCATAGTCAGTCCCACAACTTCATAGCCTTGTTCTTGTAACATCAAGCAAGTAGCAGAGCTATCTATACCTCCACTCATCCCGACCAGCACCCTTCTTTTTTGTTCTTTCATTCCTCTAAAATAGTTTGATGCAAAACTATATAAATTTAAGAAGAGTAGCATTATAAGACAGAAAGAATCAAAGTACAAAAAAGGCATTAACAGATAACAAAATGCATTCATTACATAAGATACAGAAAAAAAAGACAGATATATCAAGAAAGTAGAGCCTTCAATAGACCCATTCAATAGCAGAGTAAATAAGTTTGTTTTATTTATTTGAGCCTTAAAGATAATAACTATATATAATTTAAAACTCCTAAAAGCATAAAAAAAACAGGAAATATGATCAAAATGTATATTAGCAACTAATAGAACTACAAATAGCTACGCAAGAAAGGGAAAAAAGCAAAAGGATAAAAGCCTAAAACCAACGCATGAAAGAAGAGAAAACATGGGGATGTTATTAGGCACAACATCCCCATGTTGTGGCATAAAACATCCCCATGTTGTGCAGCTAAAGCATAGGTTAAAAAAAAGAGCTCAGCATTATTACAAAAAGAAAACATCAGAATAGAAAAAAGAAATAAATAGAGTCAATATGACATTTTTAACAATCTATTATTGGAAAAGAGAAATCAATCTCCTATATTTGGCAACATTGTAATGAGAAACACATAAAAAAGAAACCCTAAAATCGCTGTAGTATGCTCAAAAAATCTCTATTCTTTCTCTTGTTTGCGGCTGCTTTATCTGCTCCTGCATACTCACAACATCGTGAAGGAGATGTAGCTTTATTAGCCAACACCTTACCTAAGGGAGTCAATAGCGCTATTAATGAAGACGTCATAAAGGCTTCAAAAAGCAGTGAAATCCGAATTTATCCTGATAAGACAAACAACATGCTATATATTCAGTCGTTATCTCCAATTAAGGTAGTATACATCTCTGATAAAAAAGGAAAACTCATGCTCGCAGACAAACCCATGGCGAGTGGAAAAATATCGATACCCGTACATAACCTTAAAAACGGAACCTACTTAGTAAGAGTAAACGCTGAAAAAGGAGCAGAAACATACGCTTTCAGCAAGTTATAGACGGTCATTAGAAATATCGCCAAAATGCTTCTACAATTAAGTGCTTCACACTTTTCTAAAAAGATTTTATTCAAAAATAAGACTCATTCTAAATAAAAAGCATTATTTTTGCTTCCGATTTCAATAAGAGGGGTGCCTTAACAAAACGGGCTGAGATCATACCCATAACCTGATCCGGGTAATGCCGGCGGAGGGAAGAATAGAAAAGTCCCCCTTTTCTGTTTAATTAAACTTTTAAATAACAATGAAAAAGAAAGCTATAATGCTGGTCGGATTAGTATTGTCCGGCTCTATGTCTTTTGCACAAAAAGTGCAAAAAGATAGTCTTAAACGCGTAAACCTCAAAGAAGTAGAAGTTGTTTCTACCCGAGCAACAGCCAAAACACCAATGGCATTTTCAAACGTAAATAAGGAAGAAATTGAAAAACAGAACGTAGGAGCAGATATTCCCTATCTGCTAAGCCTCACTCCATCGGTCATCACCACTTCGGATGCCGGAGCAGGAATAGGTTATACTTCGCTGCGCATTCGAGGTACCGATGGATCTCGAATCAATGTCACTGCCAACGGCATCCCTATTAATGATGCTGAAAGCCACAATGTATATTGGGTAAACATGCCCGACTTCGCTTCATCACTAAAAAACATCCAAGTTCAGCGTGGAGCTGGCACCTCAACTAACGGCGCAGGAGCCTTTGGAGGTAGCGTTAGCATGCAAACGGAAAGTATGTCAATGCAACCCTATGCTGAATTTAACGGTTCATACGGTTCGTTCAACACGCATAAAGAGACATTCAAAGTAGGAACCGGACTTATCAATAAGCATTTTGCTTTTGATGCCCGGGTATCTAACATCGGAACGGATGGTTATATAGATAGAGCCTCAACTGATTTATATTCTTACTTCTTCCAAGGTGGCTATTTCTTGGATAACACCTCTATCAAACTTATCACTTTCAGCGGATTGGAGAAAACATACCATGCATGGAATTATGCTTCAAAAGAAGATATGGCAAAACATGGTCGACGCTACAACTCTTGCGGAGAGTATATTGATGACAATGGAAAGGTAGCTTATTACAAAGATCAGACGGATAATTATCATCAAACGCATTATCAACTGCTGCTTAACCACGTGTTTTCTCCTTCGTGGAATTTGAATGCGGCATTGCACTACACACTTGGAGACGGATATTATCAAGAGTACAAGAGTCACCGCACGCTAAAGGAATACGGATTAAAACCATACAGTCTGAATGGAAAAGAGGTGACTGAGAGTAACTTAGTACGCCAAAAGAAAATGGATAATGATTTCTATGGAACTGTATTCTCATTAAACTATAACACCAATAAGCTCAACGCTTCAATTGGTGGCGGATTAAACAAATATGACGGCAACCATTTTGGAAAAGTGATCTGGGTGAAAAATTATATTGGAGCATTGGATCCCGAACATGAATACTATCGCAATACAGGGAAAAAAAGTGACGGGAATATTTATGCCAAAGCCAATTACAGCTTCAATAAGCAACTAAGCATTTATGGAGACGTACAATATCGCTATATTGACTATAAGATTAAGGGCCGCAATGATAATTGGAACTGGAATACCGAGGCCATGCAAAACTTAAATATACACGATCATTTTAGCTTCTTGAACCCTAAAGCAGGAATCAATTGGCAGATGAACAAGAACAATCGGACATACGCCTCTTTCTCTGTAGCTCAAAAGGAACCAACCCGTAGCAATTATACGGATGGCAAAGCAACCATACATCCTACTTCTGAACGCTTATTAGATTATGAGTTGGGGTATGCGTATGCTAACAAGTGGTTCACTGCCGGAGCCAATTTGTACTACATGGACTATAAAGACCAGCTAGTGCTTACCGGAGAACTGAACGAAGTGGGTGGAGCAATGGCAGCCAATATTCCTAAGAGTTACAGAATGGGTGCCGAATTGATGCTGGGAATGAAGTTATGCAAAAACTTCCGCTGGGATATCAACGGAACACTAAGTAAAAACAGGGTACAGAACTTCATAGAAACACTCTACGACAGTAACTGGGAGAATCCTGTCCAGGTGAAGCATGGCAACACACCGATCGCTTTTTCACCAAATGTGATCTTCAATAATCGATTCAGCTACAGCTATAAAGGGTTAGAAGCTAGTTTACAATCACAATATGTGAGCAAACAATATATGAGCAATGCCAAACAAGAGAATCAAACAATTGATTCATACTTTGTAAGTAACCTGAGCTTAGCCTATCAGTTCAGTCTGCCTCATATCAAGTCAGCAACCGTAGGCATCACTATATACAACCTCTTCAACGAGGAGTATGAAAATAACGGATATGCAGAAAGCTCATATACTTCTTTAGATGCGAATAATAAGCCTGTTCGATCTAACTACGCAGGATATGCGGCTCAGGCAGGCACAAATGTGATGACACATCTTACGCTACGTTTCTAATGAATTATCTCGAAATATTCGGAACCATCATAGGGTTACTTTATCTCTGGCTAGAGTATAAAGCAAGTATCTATTTATGGATAGTCGGCATTATTATGCCGGCCATCTATATTTTTGTTTATCACAATGCCGGATTGTACGCCGACATGGGCATCAACGTATATTATCTGTTTGCAGCCATCTATGGATGGATTGTGTGGCAAAAAGGTGATAGTAAGCAAAAAGAGCTACCTATAAGAAAGGCCCCACAGCGCACTTACCTGCCTCTGACATTAGTCTTCATCGCTAGTTTCGTCCTTATAGGCTGGGTATTAATAGACTATACAGACAGTACAGTGCCCTGGCTTGATAGTTTTACCACTGCATTAAGTATTGTCGGTATGTGGCTATTAGCAAAAAAGTATGTGGAACAATGGTTGGCATGGATTGCCGTAGATGTGGTTAGCTGCGGACTCTACATCTATAAAGGATTAGATTTTACAGCTGTTTTATACGGCCTTTATTCGGTAATAGCTATCTTTGGCTATTACAAATGGAGAAAAATGATGGAGGCTACCAATGAATGATAAATCAAGCTTAATAATATGAAATATTATCCCTTGCTTACGGAGCATACCCAGATAGACACGATGATTCTAGCAAACGGAGAGTTTCCTTCGCATACATTACCTTTACAACTATTGCAAAAGGCTCCTTTTGTAGTATGCTGCGATGGCGCTGCCGATGAATACATCCACCGAGGTTATACACCCAACATTATCATAGGCGACGGAGATTCTATCTCTCCGAACAACAGAGAGCGATACAAAGAGATTTTCCGTGCCAATGCCGATCAGGAAACAAACGACCAGACCAAAGCAGTACATTTCTGTTTGGAGAACGGGCATAAAAAGATACTCATCACAGGCGCAACCGGCAAAAGAGAAGATCATACACTGGGAAATATCAGTCTGCTGCTGGATTACATGCATGAGGATGCAGAAGTACAGATGGCTACCGACTATGGAGTATTCACTCCTGTATGCGACAGTAGCACATTTGAGTGCTACCCGGGCCAGCAGATTTCGCTTATTAACTTTGGTGCTTGCGGCATACAGGGTAAAGGACTGGTATATCCGCTTAGCGACTTTAGCAACTGGTGGCAAGGAACTCTCAATGAAACAACAGAGAAGAACTTTTCCATTGAAGCGGAAGGGAACTATCTCATTTTCAGAGCTTATTAAAAGAAAGAAAAGAGTAACTCAGACAGAGAGAATTGCGGAAAAGTTGCGGTTCATAAAGACTCTAGAAGAACAATAGAATATTATAATAATAAAAGAATTAAATTACGATTAAATAGAAAGAGTCCGGTAAAATACCGGACTCTTTCTATTTAATCATTAATGTTTAACCAGTCCAACTTTTTGGGGTCACTTCATTTTGACAGGGTTCTTTTATCTTTTGAAGAAACACAGAATGTACACCTTCGTTTTCTTTAAGCTCTTGTTATCCTTTCGTTAACAAATAGGCTTTAAAGTCAGCAAACGCTTTGCTCATCTCCAGACTTTTCTTCTCCCCTTTCATAAACTCTTGCAATTTAGCAGGGATGGTGACTTTATCAGAAATGATACCTTCAACTGTTTCCAAGAACTTAGCCGGATGAGCTGTTTCAAGAAATACGCCAACTTCATCCTCTTTCAATCCTTCCTTTAATGCACGATAACCACAAGCACCATGTGGATCGAGAAGATAATTAGTTTCTCGGTAAACAGTATGCAACGTTTCACCAATTTGCTCATTTGTATAAGTAGCCCCGGTTATCTCAGAAGTAATTGCTTCATGAGAATGCTCATACAAATGGAGCACACGGGCAAAATTGCTCGGATCGCCCACATCCATTGCATTAGCGATAGTAGCAACAGAAGGGCGAGGACGATATTCTCCCGTCTGCAAATATTGATAGAATATATCATTCTTATTATTAGCAGCGGTGAAACGATGAATAGGCAATCCCATCCTCTTAGCAAACAGACCGGCTGTGATGTTGCCAAAGTTACCACTGGGTACAGAGACTACTATCTTATCAGCTTTACCAAGCTTTTTCAGTTGTGCATAAGCATAGAAATAATAAAATGCCTGAGGCAAAAAACGAGCCACATTGATGGAGTTAGCAGAAGTTAGCAACAAGTGCTCATTTAACTCCTGATCCATAAAAGCTAATTTGACCAATGCCTGACAATCATCGAAAGTTCCGTCAATCTCTAAAGAAGTGATATTCTGCCCTAAAGTAGTGAACTGCTTCTCTTGTATTTCACTAACCTTTCCTTTGGGATAAAGTACATATACATGAATCCCTTCCACACCTAGAAAACCGTTAGCAACAGCACTTCCGGTATCTCCCGAAGTGGCAACCAGCACATTAACATTTTTCAAGCCTTCTTTGCGAATGAAATAGCCAAGCAAACGTGCCATAAAGCGCCCCCCCACATCCTTAAAAGCTAAAGTAGGTCCATGGAATAATTCCAATGAATAGATCTTTTCACTTACAGGAACCAAGGGAACATCAAAGTTCAAAGTATCATATACAATTTGCTTCAATGTATCTGCCGGTACATCATCACCAAAGAAAGCGTCTGCTACTCGATAAGCAATCTCCTGAAAAGAAAGTTTTTCGATCGTATCAAAAAATTCTTTTGGCATTTTTTTTATCTGCTCAGGCATGAAAAGCCCTTTATCAGAAGCTAGTCCTTTAACTACGGCTTCTTGAAGAGAGGCTACAGGCGCCTGCTTGTTGGTACTATAATACTTCATCATCCTTATTTATTAGCATTCATAAATTCTTTCATAAACTCATCTTCCTTTAGCAAACCGTAATCACCTTCGCAAGCCGCAACTTCATCATAAGTTTGCACACCGTCAGGAGTGATGCCGGGATACCAAATAAGAAATGGGATAGGATCTGAAGTATGTGTTCTAAGTTCGCAAGGAGTAGGATGATCGGGCAAAACAGCAATTGCCACAGGCTCTTCCCAGTCTTTAACTGCTTCATAGATAGGGCCTACCGCACGACTATCCAAATTTTCAATCGTCTTAAGCTTCAGAGCGACGTCTCCCTCGTGCCCCGCTTCATCGCTCGCTTCGATATGCAAATAAACAAAGTCATCCGTTTTCAGTGCCTCCAAAGCAGCTGCGACCTTATTCTCATAATTCGTATCATAAAGCCCCGTAGCACCTTCTACCTCCAAGCGTTTTAATCCGGCATAATAACCAATGCCTCGAATCAGATCAACAGCAGAGATAACAGAACCCGATTTTATTTGCGAAAAAGTGTCAGATAAAGTTTCCATCTGCGGACGATAGCCCGGCGACCAGGGCCAAATACTATTAGCCGGATCTTTACCCTCAGCTATGCGTTTCAGGTTTAACGGATGATCTTTTAATAACTCTTGAGATTTTAAAATCAAATCGTTAATCAAATCGGCTGTTTCCTGAGCTTCCGGTAAGGTAGGTTTCACCATTAAAGGGTGAAAAGGGCGAAGAGGAACATCATGAGGAGGGGTACAATCAAGCTGTTTATTTCCTCCTTTGATGACTAACAAATGACGATAAGACACACCCGTATGGAAATGCACCCTCTCGTTTCCTAACTTTTCTTGCAAAAATTGAATCAGCACATCAGCCTCTTCAGTAGAAATGTGCCCGGATGAATGGTTTTTCAAAATATCACCCTCCACACAGATAAGATTGCAGCGCATCGCCATTTCTCCCGGCTTCAGATCAATGCCAATACTTGCCGCTTCCAAAGCGCCACGCCCTTCGTAGACCTTAGGCAGATTATAGCCCAAGACAGATAAATTAGCCACTTCGCTACCCGGATGGAAACCTTCGGCTACTGTCTGTAGCCTGCCATTACGCCCCATCCGGGCAAGCATGTCCATATAAGGCGTCTTTGCATATTGCAGGAGCGTCTTTTCTCCCAACGACTTCACTGCCCAATCGGCCATTCCGTCGCCTAATATAATGATATGTTTCATCTTCGTTTATACATTAGCAATACTCATAATATCTGCAAATACTCCGGCAGCAGTTACCCCTGCACCGGCACCGTATCCTTGAATCATCATCGGATACTCTTTATAACGCTCAGTAGTAAGCAAAATAATATTGTTACTACCCTCAAGAGCATAGAACGGATGATTTACATCCACTTCGTGCAAACCTACAGACGCTTTGCCGTTCTCAAATTTAGCTACAAAACGCCAATGCTTGTTACTTTCGGCAAGCACTTTGCGTCGTGCCTCAAACTCAGCATCTACACTAGAAATACGTTCCCAAAATTCAGTTAAAGAGCCTTCAAAGAAGCTTGTCGGGATAAATAGGTTCTTTTCCACATCCTCTTGTTCCAACCTATATCCTGCCTCACGAGCCAGAATAACCAACTTACGAATAACATCCTTGCCACTTAAATCAATCCGTGGATCAGGTTCCGAGTAGCGCTCCTCCTGAGCCATCTTGATAGTCTGACTAAAAGGAATATCCGCACTAATTTTATTGAAAATATAATTCAAGGTACCCGAAAGTACTGCCTCAATCTTTAGTATTTTATCACCACTATTAATTAAATCATTAATGGTGTTGATTATAGGAAGCCCTGCACCCACATTGGTTTCAAACAAGAATTTCACTCCCCGATGGCGGGCAATCTGTTTCAACTCCCGATAGTTATCATAAGCAGATGAGGCCGCTATTTTATTGGCTGCTACAACAGAGATATTATGTTGCAGAAAGTCTTTATATAAAGAGGCTACTTCTGCACTAGCCGTACAATCAACAAAAACGGAATTGAAAATATTCATTCCTATCACTTCATCGTGAAGAAGTGCAGTAGAATTGTCAACAGGAGCTTTTTTAAGTTTATCTTGATAATCGGTCAAATCAAAGCCATCTCGACAGAACATTGCATGAGCACCATCTACAATACCAACAACATTCAGTTTTAAGCCATTTTCATGAGCTAACTTTTCTTGTTGGCAACGTATCTGATCAATCAAGCTGCTACCAACTGTTCCTACCCCACAAATGAAAAGATTTAAAACCTGATATTCTGATAAGAAGAAAGAGTCGTGAATCACATTGAGGGATTTGCGCAATGATTTTGCTGCAACAACAAATGAGATATTCGTTTCCGAAGCTCCTTGTGCGCATGCAATAACATTAATACCGTTCCGTCCGAGCGTACCAAACAACTTACCTGCAATGCCCGGAGTATGTTTCATATTCTCTCCCACAACAGCAATGGTTGCCAAGTCATTCTCTGCAACTACAGTCGCAATTTCTCCCATCTCTATTTCTTTATGGAACTCGCCATTCAACACATCACAAGCCAACTTTGCATCATCATTGCGTACTCCGATAGAGGTACTGTTCTCTGATGAAGCCTGCGAAACAAGAAACACGCTGATTCCTCCTTGAGCCAAAGCTCTAAAAATACGATAGTTTACCCCAATAACGCCAACCATGCCTAACCCCTGAACAGTGATCAAGCTGGTATCATTGATAGAAGAGATGCCTTTAATGGCTTTACTTTCAGGACTGGACACGTTTTGCTTAATAACCGTACCAGACGCATCAGGATTAAACGTATTCTTAATAAGAATAGGTATGTTCTTATGATAAACAGGATATATAGTAGGAGGGTAAACTACTTTAGCACCAAAGTTGCAAAGCTCCGTTGCCTCAACATAGCTGAGTTCATTAATAGTATAAGCCGTACTAATCACTCTAGGATCAGCCGTCATAAACCCATCCACATCAGTCCATATTTCAAGACTGTCAACATCAAGTGCCGCCGCAAGAATAGCCGCTGTATAATCAGAACCTCCACGACCTAAATTCGTCACATCGCTATTTTCCTTATCTGAAGAGATAAAACCGGGAACAACAGCTACCTTAGGTAACTCTTTAAATGTTTGTTTTATCAACGAATTACTTAGTTCGGCATCGAGAGTATGCTTGGAGTGTTTGCGTTCAGTTTTTATAAACAAACGAGCATCAAAGCAGGAAGCGCCTTTTATTAACTTTGCCACTATAATAGAAGAAAGCCTCTCGCCGTAACTGACAATCGTATCAGATGTTTTCGGAGAGAGGTCTTTTATCAGATAGATACCTTGAAAGATATCTTTTAGCTCATTTAGCAACTCACCAACCTGTCGTTGCAACAAAGATTGCTCATCGGCATCAGGAATCACTTGTTTTATCATTTCCACGTGACGGTAGACAATTTCGCGAAACTCTCCTTCATAAGCAGGATCTCCCGCAGCAGCCACCTTTGACATGTGAATTAGCTTATCTGTAATACCGCCCAATGCCGAAACAACTACAATTACAGGCTCTTCTACCGCCTCTACTATTTTTTTTACGCTTAAAATGCTGTTCACGGAACCTACGGATGTTCCGCCGAATTTCATTACTTTCATGAGAATATTTATTAAGAAAATTTGTCCTTAATAGCCGGACAAAGATGATTAAAAAGATGATTTTAAGAATTTGCTTACCTCTTGTAAGCGTGATTCACGTAGAAACACAGAACTATCTTTAACCCCTAAGGGTGGTAGTGCACATGGATGTGGTAATCATATGTGGATAGTAACGATTCATATTCTATATCTCTACTATTTATGATGAGTGATGCAAAAGTAAGAATAAAAATGTTCAATCTATAACTTTTCTTTATTTTTTTCTTATAAAATAATTTTCCGATTACATTATGATAGTATAATAGGGATAAAACATATATTTGTAGCCTACAACTTCCAACAAAATGAAAAAAACAGCGCATAATAGTTCCGTATTGTTAATATACACCGGCGGAACAATCGGAATGATAGAAAATAGCGAAACAGGAGTCCTCGAAAATTTTAATTTTGAACAGTTGCAAAAGCATATTCCCGAACTCAACAGGTTAGATTTTCAAATCGACTCTTACCAATTCAATCCTCCGATGGATTCCTCGGATATGATACCGGAAATATGGAAAGAACTAGTTCGAATTATTAACGAGAACTATGAAAAATATACGGGTTTTGTTATTCTCCATGGCACAGATACGATGGCATACACCGCTTCGGCATTAAGTTTTATGCTCGAAGGGCTCAATAAACCAGTAATTCTTACCGGATCTCAATTACCAATAGGCGTGCTCCGCACAGATGGAAAAGAAAACTTACTGACGAGCATAGAAATTGCTGCTGCTCAAAACAACAAAGGGAATCCGATGGTGCCTGAAGTTTGCATTTTCTTTGAAAACCATTTGATGAGAGGGAATCGCACTACAAAAATCAATGCAGACAACTTCAATGCTTTCCGCTCCTTTAATTATCCGGCACTAGCTGAAGCAGGTATTCACATTCGATTTAACCATGTACATATACATACTTATAAAGAGAACCAAAAACTCACTCCTCATTTGAGCTTAGACAGCAACATAGCCGTACTAAAACTATTCCCTGGCATTCAAGAGAATGTAATTGCCGCAATTCTAGCGATAGAAGGACTCAGGGCATTAGTTCTTGAAACTTACGGTTCAGGAAATGCGCCAAGAAAACCCTGGTTTATTCGCTGCCTAAGCGAGGCATGCCACAAAGGGATTGTCATTGTTAACATTACCCAATGTAACAGTGGCACTGTAGAGATGGAGCGCTACGAAACGGGATATCAATTGTTACAGGCAGGAGTTGTCAGCGGACACGACTCGACAACTGAATCTGCCGTTACCAAACTAATGCTTCTCATCGGAAGTGGATACTCCTCTCAGGAAATACGAGAACGAATGAATTGCTCCATAGCTGGTGAAATCAGTGTATAAAAAGCTCTTCTTTTAATTTAATTATCCCTATTTTTGTCACTATTCTAAAAGACAAAGAAACAAAAGAATGGCAAAAGAAAAAACCATTTATATATGTAATAACTGTGGGCAAGAGTCTCCCAAGTGGGTTGGAAAATGTCCAAGCTGTGGAGAATGGAATACGTATGTAGAAGAGATCGTACGAAAGGAGACGAACAATAAGCGCCCCGTATCAGGCATAGAAACGGTTAAAGCAAGACCTTTAACTCTTAACGATATAGAAGCGGACGATGAGCCCCGGATGGATATGCACGACGAAGAGCTTAACAGAGTGTTAGGAGGAGGATTAGTACCGGGATCACTCGTTCTTATTGGTGGAGAGCCGGGTATCGGAAAATCCACCCTCGTGCTACAAACTGTACTTCACATGCCGGAAAGACGTATTCTGTATGTTTCCGGCGAAGAGAGTGCACGGCAATTAAAGCTACGTGCCGACAGACTGACCAATGCTTCAAGCGACTGCCTCATCGTTTGTGAAACATCTCTGGAACAGATCTATGTTCATATAAAAAATACCCGACCGGACTTAGTCATCATTGATTCGATACAAACGATATCTACTGAAATACTCGAGTCTTCGCCGGGTAGCATCGCTCAAGTACGCGAGTGTGCTGCTTCCATCTTGCGATTTGCTAAAGAGACCCACACAGCGGTATTCCTTATAGGGCATATTAATAAGGAAGGAAGCATTGCCGGCCCTAAAGTACTGGAACATATCGTCGATGCGGTTTTACAATTTGAAGGCGACCAACATTACATGTATCGTATATTGAGAAGCATCAAGAACCGCTTTGGGAGTACTGCCGAACTGGGTATATATGAAATGCGACAAGATGGACTGCGACAGGTCAGCAATCCTTCGGAGCTACTGCTATCACAAGATCACGAAGGAATGAGTGGTGTAGCGATCGCATCGGCTATTGAAGGAGTACGACCGTTTCTGATTGAGACACAAGCATTGGTCAGCTCAGCTGTATACGGTAATCCTCAACGCTCAGCCACGGGATTTGACACCCGAAGGATGAACATGCTACTAGCGGTATTGGAGAAGAGAGTCGGTTTTAAACTTGCTCAAAAAGATGTTTTCCTGAATATTGCCGGTGGACTAAAAGTCAATGATCCCGCTATAGACTTGGCAGTGATAAGTGCTATCTTATCTTCAAACATGGATAGTAGCATCGAATCTGGGATTTGCATGGCAGGAGAAATTGGACTTTCAGGTGAGATTCGTCCCGTAAACCGCATAGAGCAACGTATTGGAGAAGCAGAAAAATTAGGCTTCAAGCAATT
The DNA here is from genome assembly GCF_963677685.1 of uncultured Bacteroides sp. NCBI lineage: Bacteria > Pseudomonadati > Bacteroidota > Bacteroidia > Bacteroidales > Bacteroidaceae > Bacteroides > uncultured Bacteroides sp. The sequence goes on along the minus strand of NZ_OY782186.1, from coordinate 703,502 downwards.
TGTATTACCCAAACACAACTTGCAGGGAATAGATACTAGAAAGATGAAGATTGAGCTCATTCCGGTGAGAAAAGTTGAAGAAGCCTTTAGAGCTTTATTTGGGTAAAGTCAGGTAAAAGATTCATATCAACAAGAGAAACAACTGATTATAAGTTAATTAGAGAACAATAATCCTTGTAATCCGTTTATTTGTGACAAGTTTTAGCAAAGAAGAACAATCATGATACAAGAATATCAATTACGAATTCTGCCAGAACAGGCAGCCAATGAACAGGTACTGAGACAATACATCGCCCGCGAAAAAGGGTTAGATATTCGCCAAATAACCGCTACACGCATTCTCAAAAGAAGCATTGACGCCAGACAGCGAACCGTTATGATGAATCTGGGAGTCAGAGTTTATATCAATGAAGTACCTACAGAAGAAGAGTACACACACACCACATATAACAATGTAGAAAACAAACCGCAAGTTATTGTGGTGGGGGCAGGTCCCGGTGGGCTATTTGCCGCATTAAAACTCATCGAGCTAGGCTTCAAGCCCATTGTAGTAGAACGAGGAAAGAACGTACGTGAGCGCAAAAAAGATATTGCCCTTATCAGCCGAGAACATCTTGTAAATCCTGAATCAAACTACAGTTTTGGAGAAGGAGGTGCTGGTGCTTTTTCCGATGGAAAGCTTTACACGCGGAGTAAAAAACGGGGAAGTGTAGATAAAATATTAAACGTATTCTGTCAACATGGTGCCGACCCTTCTATCCTTGCTGATGCGCATCCTCATATTGGTACAGATAAATTGCCAAAGGTCATTGAAAATATGAGAAACACCATCCTTTCGTGTGGAGGTGAAGTACATTTTGACACTCGAATGGACGCGTTGATCATCAAAAAGAATAAACTAGAAGGAATAGAAACAAACACCGGAAAAACATTTCTCGGTCCGGTAATATTAGCAACAGGACATTCAGCCCGAGATGTATACAGATGGCTGGCTGCAAATAATGTTGCCATTGAACCGAAAGGGCTGGCTGTCGGAGTGCGTTTGGAGCACCCTTCGGAGCTCATTGATAAAATACAATATCATAATCCTGAAGGAAGAGGGAAGTATCTGCCTGCTGCTGAATACAGCTTCGTGACGCAAGCAGACGGGCGAGGGGTATATAGCTTTTGTATGTGCCCGGGAGGTTTTATTGTACCTGCAGCCAGCGGACCTGAACAGGTAGTGGTGAACGGAATGTCTCCTTCTAATCGAGGTTCGAAATGGAGTAACGCCGGCATGGTTGTTGAAATTAGCCCTGAAGACAAAGAGATTGATAAATGGACAGCCAATAATAGCAGCAATAATGATGGACCAACTGTACTCAAAAATCTACGTTTTCAAGAAGAGCTTGAACGCCAAAGTTGGCTTCAGGGAGGCATGACCCAAACAGCCCCAGCACAACGCATGACCGACTTTACCAATCGCAAATTAGGCAGTGAATTGCCAAAATCGTCTTATGGACCGGGATTGGTTGCATCTCCCCTACACTTCTGGTTACCAGATTTTATCTCTAAAAGATTATCGCAAGCATTTATCCAATTCGGACGCATGAGCAGAGGATTTCTCACAAATGAAGCTGTACTCATCGGAGTAGAGACACGTACTTCCGCTCCGGTAAGGATTGTAAGAGATAGAGAAACATTGCAGCACCTTGAAATAAAAGGTTTATTCCCTTGTGGCGAAGGAGCCGGTTATGCAGGAGGTATTGTTTCGGCTGGAATTGACGGAGAACATTGTGCTGAAGCTGCTGCCGCATTTATGACTCATTAATTATAACAATAGATTTTATGGAAATCGCAATAATTAATCCCGATACGTTATCGGCTATCGGACTAAAAAAATTATTAAATGAAATCAGCGCCGATTTTATTGTACGCACATTTCCCGATTACGGTTCATTAGCAGACGATACGCCCGACATGTACACGTGGTATTTTGTAACCTCACAAACTTACGTTCTATATAATTCTTTCTTTCTACCTCGAAAGGAGAAAACAGTCGTGCTAATGCATGGGATAAGTTTTAATACCGTATCTGCAGGAAACCATATACTGAATCTTTTTCTTCCTGAGAAAATGATGAAAACTGAACTTACAAAATTCTTTCATGATTGCATCCCACTCACTACAATTAGTGAGGAGCCAGAACTATCGGCAAGGGAGATAGAAGTATTGGTGTTAGTCACAAAAGGATTCATCAACAAAGAGATAGCAGACAAGCTGAATATCAGTCTGACAACGGTAATCACACATCGTAAAAACATAACGGAGAAACTAGGAATTAAATCTGTTTCGGGACTGACAATGTACGCCGTGATGAACGGATATGTGGAAGCCGACAGAATATAATCCTCATAAATTAGGATTGCGGAAATAAGACCTTTAGCGTTACTTTGCACTCAATAATTTCATGGTTGAAGTCTGCCGGAAGCCACATAAAAAATTGGCATTCATGAGTGCTTCTTCTCCATGAATAAAAGCAAGTAACATAATGAAAAAAAACTTTATTCTTGTTGCCCTTGCTATCTTGGGCACAATCAATGTATGGGCAGACGATGCTCCTAAAGACACATTAAAAGTTGTGGACGTAGAGGAAGTTGTTGTCATTGCCACCCCTAAAGAAAGCCGCAAGCTTCGCGAACAACCATCCTCTTCCACCATATTATCTCAACAAAACATGAGAGATAATCAGATGACCTCTATAAAAGGATTGACTTCATTAGTTCCAAACCTATTCATACCCGATTATGGTTCAAAACTAACTTCAGCTATTTATATAAGAGGCGTAGGGTCGCGCATCAACAATCCCAGTGTAGGATTGTATGTAGATAATGTGCCGTATATGGATAAATCGGCTTTTGATTTTAATTATTCTGATATTGAGCGCATTGACGTATTACGCGGACCTCAAGGAACGCTTTACGGTCGTAGTGCTATGGGCGGACTGATTCGTGTATATACCAAATCACCTTTCAGTTATCAAGGAACTGACTTGAGATTGAGCGCCGGAACATATAATCAATATAAAGCGTCAGTTACTCATTACCATCGTATATCAGATAAATTTGCTTTCTCCGCCGGAGGATTTTATGATTATACCGGAGGGTTCTTCAAAAACACCTATCTGAATGAGAAAATAGATCGCGGGAATAGTACAGGTGGACGCCTTCGAGGTATTTATATGCCAACAGAAAATCTCAAACTTGATTTAAATATCAATTACGAGTATAGCGATCAAGGTGGGTATCCTTACGGACAATATGATAAAACGACCGGAGAGACTTCTGATCCTGCTTACAACGATAAAAGTAGCTATTACAGAAATCTGCTCAATGCGGGATTGAATGTAGAGTATCAAACAAAAAGATTCACATTGACTTCTGTGACAGGGTTACAACACTTGAAAGATCGGATGTTTCTAGACCAGGATTTTACCATTGCAGATAAGTATAACGTGGTGCAAAAACAAAAACAGAGCACTCTTAGTCAAGAGTTTACTTTCAAAAGCAGAAATAACCAACGGTGGCAATGGGTAACCGGAGCATCCGGATTTTATCAATGGCTAAAAATGGATTCTCCTGTAACTTTCAAAACAGAAGGGATCAGTATGCTACAACAGTATATGGACATGGGGATGGCATCACTGCCTATAAGAGTAAAAATCACGGATACGGAGATGCCTATGGCGGGCAACTTTGACACTCCTACCATGGGAGCTGCTCTTTTCCATGAAAGTACTTTCAATAAATTAATATGGGATAATCTAAGTTTCACCGTGGGGCTACGTGCTGATTATGAACAAATAAAGATTACTCACGATACGCATACCACTCTGAATACCCAAACCTATGACAAAGCTTCAGGCGCAGCCTTGGGTGCTCCCAAAGCAAACAGCTACCTGATTAACGGGAATGAAAAAGATCATTATTGGATTCTACTACCTAAGTTTGCACTAAAATATGCTTTCAATAATCAAAACAATGTATATGCCACTGTAAGTAGAGGATACAGAAGTGGAGGATATAATGTGCAGATGTTCTCTGATCTTATACAAAAGCAGATGATGGGACAGCCGGGGTCTAGCAATGCAAATGTCAGAGATTTCATCTATTACAAACCGGAATATGCATGGAATTATGAGTTAGGTAGTCACCTTACTCTTTGGGAGGGAAAACTATGGGCAGATATGGCAGCATTTGTCATGGATACAAAAGATCAACAAATTGCACAATTTTCTCCTGCACAAATGGGACGTATGATGGTCAATGCAGGACATAGCCGAAGCATTGGAGCAGAAGTTTCGCTGAAAGCCAACTTGACAGACGCGTTAATGGTGAATGGAAGTTACGGCTATACACATGCTACTTTTATAAACTTCAACGATGGGAAAGCGGATTATAAAGATCAATTTGTGCCCTTCATCCCACGACATACATTAACCGTAGGCGCACAATATAGCATAAAATGTGGAGAACATTCTATGTTCGACAAGGTACGCTTCCTTGCTAATTACTCAGGTATAGGAAAAATCTATTGGACGGAAAAGAATGATGTGGCACAGAAATTCTATGGAACGGTTAATTGGAAAATATGTACGACCATCGGTAACGCAGAAGTAGATCTATGGTCACGTAATTTCCTCGACAAAAAATACAACACATTCTACTTTGAGTCTTCAGGCAATGGCTTTGCACAAAAAGCTCGCCCGGTTCAATTTGGAATAGATATGCGCTGTCGTTTCTAAAAAGAAATTGATATTATAGTATATCAATGAATTGCCATCACTTATGGATTAAACCGATAAGTGGTGGCATTTTATTTTTTGGAAAAACACTTTATTCATTTATAGCTCCGCAATATGGGCAGGTCCCTTTATCCTTTAATTTTCGTCCGCACTGTCCGCAACGATATTTAAAACCCATACTATGCCGCATACGCTTCAGACAAATCCATCCGAAGCACAAAAGAAATAGATAACCAATATAAAAGTGAGTAGTCAGAATAAAAAAGAAATAGCAAAAAATGCAACACGAGGTGAGACCTAACAGATAAAAGAGGGCAGCTCCGGGGGTTAACTGACGGAACAAATCGTCGAGAACAGCCAGCGTCACTATAATAAACAACCAAAAACTAAACAGAAAAACAGAAAGAATAAAAGGTGTTTTAAAAGGGGAGATCGTAGGATTGAAATAATAATACTCCCATGTCTCGGGTACAAAAACCTGCATCGTTTCATAAATGGTAGCACTAAAAGCCATTAACAAACACAAAAACAAAGGATAAAGACTCTCTATATCATTAAAATAGACTAGCTGGAGCTGCCGCTTACGAAAAGCTCTAAACAACCAAAAGCCTACAAATAAAGTAAAAACGATAAGAAAATAAGAGGCATGCGTAGCACTAAAAAGATGGATGAACTGTGATATGCTATCAGTAGGAACAAAAGAATTTATGAGGTCTTTTTGCCGAATCCAACCTTGTACTTCTTGAGAATGAGCAACTTTAACCCAAACACTGTCAATACTATCTTTAGGGTGTATAGCAAGCTCAGCCACCACAACAGAAGCGCCCTGAGGCAAGATGACATAAGAGTTCTTTATAGGTAAGCACTCTAATTTCACCGAATCAGAATAGACTTCAAGATTCGTATTCTTCTTCAATGGGCTTATTTCATCTGCTCCTCGAGGATAATGGCAAGAGGATAAACCTATCAGTAGCAAAAAAAACATCAGAAGATTTTTCATACACTACTTACTTTCATCTGGCAATTTTTACAGTCAAAATTAAGACGAAAACGTTTCCCATCCGTCGAGACCAAATAATAAGGCTCTTTGTATGGAGAATGCCCCTTTTGATAAGTAGGACACCACCCCATGCTATACCTCAAACAGTGTTTACAAAACATTAGTACAGCTTCCTCAATCGGCTGTTTTTCATATGCCGGTGCAATTCTTTGAACTCCATGATCTTCATAAAATGAAATAGCCTTCGAGTTCATTACATTACCTAAATAAGTCAACTCAGATTGAGGATAAGACTGAGTACTTTCATTCAATTTAGCTATCTCCTGAGAATATCTTATTCGTCTAGCGGAAATAAGCTTTTCAACAGCGTTACGCCGAAGTTCAGCTAACATAGAAACTGGTAAAAACCAATTAGCAGAGAAATCAATGTCAATCCTATCTGCTTCAAAAGGAGTATTACCTAGCTTCTTTAATTGCTCTTTCAAATTGAGTTCTTGCGGAACACGCGCAGGTTCTTTTTCTCTAGGCAAAGTAAGCGTCACACTATTAGCATCCTCATCCGTCAAAGTCAACGAGAAACCAAAGTTATTCTCCGCTAGTAAAAGATTAACGGAAATCTTACGTGCAGCAGATGGGCGGGAAAGAAGCTGTTCAAATTCCTTGTCATAGTTTCGATAAAGCTTGGTACGAGGTTTTATCTTTGGCATTTCCTGCAAATAAAGTTTATTGGCATCGACCCGATTAATACGAAACCCTTGTAAATGTCCTTGTTCATCAAGATAACAAACTCCATCACCGTTATTAAACGATTTTACGCCTGCCACTGTAAGATAGTTCTTTCGTATCTCTTTTACAGTTCCCATCTCTTCTCCAAGTGATTTAGGGGTATCAAAAGAAAACACATCAGACGAACGACCATGAAGATAGTAATTGGTAAATCCTCTACTAAAACTTTTATCTAGCTGGGGAACAAATTCATATTGGCAAGTACCGGAAGACGCTCGAATATATTCAGATCTACGAAGAAAAATGGCATCTAACTTCTGCCGATAAGCTGCTGTAACATTCTTTACATAAGATACATCTTTCAATCTCCCTTCAATCTTAAGAGAGGTAGCTCCTACATCCAATAAACTTTCCAACTCTTCGCTTTGATTTAAATCTTTCAAAGACAAGAGATGTTTATCTTTTACTATTACGTTGCCTTCTGAATCAACTAAATCAAATGGCAAGCGGCAAAATTGTGCACACTGTCCACGATTAGCACTCCGACCAAAACAAGCCTGGCTCACATAACATTGACCGCTATAACTCACACAAAGAGCGCCATGGACAAATACTTCAAGAGCCACTGACGGACAAGCCGTATGTATCTCTTCGATCTCTTTCAATGAAAGTTCACGAGCAAGCACCACCTGGCGAAAACCCGCTTTTGAGAGAAAAGAAACTTTTTCTGCACTCCGATTATCTACCTGTGTACTAGCATGCAACGGTATAGGGGGTAAGTTCATACGAAGAATAGCCATATCTTGCACAATCAGTGCGTCCACTCCTATACAATATAAGTCTTGTATCATTTTCTCTGTTTCAACTAGCTCTTCTTCTTTCAGAATAGTATTAACAGCTACATAAACGCGAACATTATATAAATGGGCATGATTCACAAGTTTCTTAATATCTTCCAACGAATTACCAGCCGCAGAACGTGCACCAAACTTTGGCGCACCAATATATACTGCATCTGCACCATGATTCACAGCTTCAATGCCACACTCCAAGTTCTTAGCCGGAGCTAACAATTCTATTTTACGAGGTTTTATCATTTAATATCCTTAATATTGAATGGGGTTTCCTGATAAACGAAATAATTCAGCCAATTAGAAAACAATAAATTAGCATGTCCACGCCAGCGGACTAAAGGCCCTTTAGCCGGATCATCGTCAACATAATAATTCTTTGGCAACTCAATGGGAAGTCCTTTTTCATTATCTCTCGTGAATTCAACATCTAGCGTCGATGGAGAATATTCAGAATGCCCGGTCACAAAAAATTCACGACCACCACGTCCCATTACCATATAGACTCCCGCTTCATCAGATTCAGAAAGAAGAGTTAATTCTGGAACTTTCAGTATATCTTCCCTCCTCACTTCTGTATGACGGCTATGAGGAACATAAAAAGTATCATCAAAACCACGAAAGATGGCATGTAGTGGATCTAACATACGATGTTCAAAAATTCCAAAGATCTTTTTATCCAAGGAATACTTAGGCACACCATAATAATGATATAAGCCTGCTTGTGCAGCCCAACAGATATATAAAGTAGAGGTAACATGCGTACGTGCCCAATCAAATATTTCCGTAATCTCTCCCCAATAATTAACTTCTTCAAAAGGCATTTGCTCCACCGGAGCTCCCGTAACAATCATTCCATCAAATTTTTCAGAACGCATATCTTGAAAATCAGTATAGAAAGTTTCCATATGCTCAATGGGAGTATTCTTAGAAGTATGACTTTTTAGTTTCATAAATGAAATCTCCAATTGAAGAGGGGTATTCGACAATAGCCTCACCATATCTGTTTCCGTTGTAATCTTTAGAGGCATCAAATTGAGTAAAACGATGCGCAAAGGACGAATATCCTGCTGAGTCGCACGAGAATTGTCTATTACAAAAATATTTTCCTCTTTGAGAATATCTATGGCAGGAAGCCTATCCGGTAAATTTAATGGCATATTTTATCTCCTCTGTTTAATATATCTCTGCAAAAGTAATAAATCACAAGCAAACCCAACCTAGAAGTATCCATGAAAGGGAGCATAAAATAAAAAATTAAAGTAAATTAAATAAGAATCATTTTTTAATAATAAAGAAAACTCTTATTTTTGTGCATCTAATTAGTACTAATTATTAAATTTTTCACAAAATGGCTTACGTAATTACTGACGATTGTATTGCTTGCGGAACTTGTCTTGAGGAATGTCCTGTTGAAGCAATCTCAGAAGGAGATATCTATTCAATTGACCCTGATGTATGTACTGACTGTGGCACTTGCGCTGATGTATGTCCTTCTGAAGCAATTCATCCGGCTGAATAAATAACAGCCTGATAAAAAATGAGAGGCGATCTTTTTAATAAAGATCGCCTCTCATTTTTTATTAATACTTTATCTTATAACAATGAGGCAATAGCCCCATTATTTTTATGCGATACTAGGCTAATTTAGCTAAAGCTTCCTGTATTCTACGCATTGCTTCTACAATGTTCTCATCAGAAGTTGCATAACTCATACGAATACATTCAGGAGCTCCAAAAGCTGCGCCACCAACACATGCTACGTGTCCTACTTCAAGTAAATACATCGCTAAATCAGCTGCATTAGCAATTTTTCGTCCATCAGCACTCTTCCCAAAATAAGAGCTACACTTAGGAAACAAATAAAAAGCACCTTGCGGAACATTTACCTCAAATCCAGGAATCTCTTTTGCCAATTTCACAATCAAACCCTTACGACGTTCAAAAGCTAAACGCATTTCTTCTACAGGAGTTTGACTACCTACATATGCAGCTTCAGCAGCCTTTTGAGAGACAGAGCAAGGTCCAGAAGTATATTGTCCCTGCAATTTATTACATGCTGAAACAATCCATTGCGGACCGGCAATAAAACCTATTCTCCATCCTGTCATAGCATAAGCCTTAGACACACCATTTACAATTACAACTCTATCGCGCACTTCAGGGAATTGAGCAATGCTCTGGTGTTTACCAATATAATTAATATGTTCGTAAATCTCATCAGCTATAATTATAACTTGAGGGTACTTTGCCAAAACCGATGCTAAACCCGCCAATTCCTCTTTTGAGTAAACAGAACCAGTTGGGTTAGAAGGCGAACATAAAATCAGCGCCTTCGTTTTAGGAGTAATAGCTGCTTCAAGTTGCTCCGGTGTTATCTTAAAATCTTGTTCAATACCAGCAGAAACAATAACATTCGTACCTTCAGCAAGCTTCACCATTTCAGGATAACTCACCCAGTACGGAGCAGGAATAATCACCTCATCTCCTGAACCGACAAGAGCCATTAACACATTACATACTGACTGCTTAGCTCCATTAGAGCAAAGAATCTGTGCAGCAGTGTAATCCAGACCATTTTCCTTCTTCAGCTTCTCAACAATAGCATTACGAAGAGCAGGATAACCCGGAACAGGAGAATAACGGGAAAAATTATCATCTACAGCTTTCTTTGCAGCCTCTTTTATATGATCGGGAGTATTAAAATCGGGCTCACCAACGCTCATATTAATAACGTCAACACCCTGAGCCTTTAACTCATTACTTTTTTGCGACATCGCAAGTGTCTCTGAAGGAGACAAACTGTTCAAACGGTCTGATAATTGGTTCATTTTACATCTCTTTTATTGTTGTTGCGTAAATATCGTTGCAAAATAAACAATTATATTTGATATAAGAAAGCAAAAAGACAGTTACTTATTAAAATGTAACGTATGTCCCATTCGCTCTTTCTTTGTCCTCAAATATCTCTCATTATATTCATTAGGAGTAATCTCAATAGGAACATTTTCAGTGATCTCTAGTCCATATGCTTCCAAGCCGACACGCTTCACCGGATTGTTAGACATTAATTTCATTTTACTGACACCTAATTCACGTAATATTTGTGCACCTACACCATAATCACGTTCATCCGCATCAAAACCTAAATGTAAATTAGCATCCACGGTATCATATCCTTCTTCTTGAAGCTTATAAGCAGCCATCTTAGCCATAAGACCGATACCTCGTCCCTCCTGATTCATATATACGATAACACCTTTTCCTGCCTCTTCAATCATTTGCATAGCTTTCTGTAGCTGCTCACCACATTCGCAACGACAAGATCCAAAGATATCTCCTGTAGCGCAAGAGGAATGTACTCGAACCAAAACAGGTTCGTCTTTCTCCCATGTACCTTTAATTAATGCTACATGTTCCAACCCGTTAGATTTTTGACGAAAAGGTATCAAATGAAAATGTCCATAATGAGTCGGCATATCGACTTCTACTCCTTTTTCTATAATTGACTCCATCTTCGATCGGTAAGCAATTAAATCCTTTATAGAAATAATTTTCATACCAAACTTCTCTGATATTTTTATTAGTTCAGGCAAACGAGCCATAGTCCCATCTTCATTGATTATTTCAATCAGTGCACCTGCTGGATAAAGTCCGGCAAGCTTTGCTAGATCAACGGTAGCTTCTGTATGTCCAGCACGCCTCAACACCCCTCTTGAACGAGCTCTAAGCGGATTCACATGTCCCGGACGTCCCAAATCTGTAGGTTTTGTGTTAGGATTTGCCAAGGCCAAAATGGTAGCGGCCCGATCATGCATAGAGACACCGGTAGTACAACCCTCCAAAAGGTCAACCGTAACAGTGAACGGAGTCTCATAGATAGAAGTATTAGCCGAAACCTGCATATCAAGTTCCAATTCGTTACAACGCTCTTCTGTCACAGGAGCACAAAGTACTCCCCGTCCATGCGTTAGCATAAAATTAATCTTTTCAGGAGTTACTTTCTCTGCAGCAATAATAAAATCCCCTTCATTTTCACGATCTTCATCATCTACTACTATAACAAATTTCCCTTCTTTAAAATCCTCTATAGCTTCTTCTATCGTATTCAGTTTAATCTCTTCCATAATTTATTTATAATTTGGTCTCTATAATGGTTGTTATTTCCCGGTTGGTCTCTATAATCCGGTCAAGATCTCTTTGCAAGCGCACTCTAAAAGCCCATATTCTAAAATAAAAGAACAGGCCCAAAGGCACAAATATACCAGCTAGGATACTCAACCAATAGATATTAAAAGGACGCACATGGGCATGAACAGCTATTAATGGGTAGTTGTTTAGCGCATTAAGTAATGTTATAGATTTAGAGTTAGACATTTCTTCTATCAATGCTTCCATTTTATCATTTAACAAAACAATATCCTCATCAGATTTATTGACCATCCAAAGCCTAAAATAATTAGGTGCTTTGTTCAAACGGTGTTTCTTTGCATAATCTTTGCAAGCAGCGGAAAGTTCAGTGAGTTCTATCAGCAATTTATTATAATCAGGATCAATAATAATAACTTCTTTTTTGAATAAATGACGCATATTTCTTATCCCTAAAACACTTTTAACCCAACCAAGATATGCATCAGCATTAAGAACAACAGAGTCTTTATTTGATTTATAAGTAAGGAAAGCCCCCAAAGGAGCCAAAACAGCTGTACTCAACCACATCCCCATCCAAGCAATCCAGTTGCCATCGCGAGCCATTTTATATCCTGTATTATTTATGATGTAATAAACAATAAAAATGAGTACAGACACTACAACAGGCATTCCCAAGCCTCCACGACGGATAATAGCGCCTAAAGGAGCTCCTATAAAAAAGAAGATAAGACATGCCAGAGAAAGAGTAATTTTATTGTGCCATTCCGTTTTATGCCTGCGAATATTGTGATCATTCTGTGCCACATTCATACTTTTAAATTTCCAATCGCTTGCCAAATTTCCAACGCTCGATACAACAGATCCCAGTAAACGTTGTTTTTCTGTCAGTGTGGAAGAGTTAAATAAGCTATCAACATTGTAATCCCCCAAATTTGCAGATGTTATTTTAAGAGTATCTTGTTTAGTAAGATGGACACTTGGACTATATACACGAATAGAAGCTTCTTTATAGTAAGCCTTTCCAATACTATCATTAAGTAAAGTCATAGAATCTATAGAAGCTTGGAGCATTTTCATATTTTTACTTCTAGACTGATTACTCATTATACTTGCATCAACCATATTGAATTGCGAATTAAATTCAATAATGGTATGTTTTTCTTTAAAGCTTTCGCGTCTATAAGGAACATTCTGAACTCCGGAATTTTGAGCCCTAAGATTCTCAAACATTTCACCACTATATAAATGAAGATACAAATGCTCTTTATCTGCTGTCATTTCTAATTTTCCAGAATCCGCAACAATGATATGTGCATTTTCGAAACCATCAGAGAAATTATAAATCATAACATTATACAACATCCCTGTTTCACGATCTTTCTTTTTCACATATAAATGATAGCCATTAATTTCATTATAAAACACCCCCTCCGGAATATCCAACTCCGGTGATTTCTGTTTCATCGAAATCAATAAAGTCCATAACTTAACCTCTGCTTTAGGTCCAATCACGTTTTGAAAAAAGAAAGATGTACAGCAAAGCAGTAGCACAAAGAAAACAAGAGGGCGCATTATTTTAAGCAATGAAATTCCAGCCGCTTTCATTGCTAGCAATTCATACCGCTCTCCAAAATTTCCAAATGTAATTAATGAGGCAAGTAAAACGGCCAATGGTAATGACGCAGGGACAAGAGTTACTGCAGAATAGAAGAAAAATTGAGCCAAGACCTGCATTTCCAAGCCTTTTCCAACTAATTCATCTACATATCTCCATAGGAATTGCATCATGAAGATGAAAAGACAAATAAGAAAAGTACCCAGAAAGAGTAACAAGAAACTCTTTACAACAAATAAATCTAATCTTCTTATGCGTAGCATCCTAATATCTTATATAAATTAGGATACAAAATTAGCACAAAAAAAGGATAGCAAGAAATTTTAGGCATTAGAATCCACCGGATCTCTTAAGGTTATCAATTTGAGAATTCCAAAGTTCTTCTAGATCATCCGTTTCATCAGGTAAAGCAAAATCTGTTATTTCAAGAACATAATCTCCCGTTAGTTCATTTTTGACCATTTTGAGTTCAAAATAATCCCGTTCATTTTCATCGTCCAACCAATGAAAACGAATAAATGAATAAGCCCTTATAGCGACTATCTCAGCTTCTCGATTTTCTGTTTTCCCCCAATAGAAAGTCACAATTTTATCATCCGAGGTCACTCTATCAGCAAACCATCCCTCTAAACCGATAGGAGTGCTAATCGCCGACCATATTATATTTCTCGAAGTAGTATTCAGAAGATACTCCAAATGTATTTTCTCTTTTTTCATTGTCATATTATAGATTTAATTGTGCGCGCCAAGATAAATACTTTTTTCTAATTAACGATAGAATTAAAGACTTTATTTATATACGGAAAGCTTTATCCGAAACATATCGCTAGCACCAAAGGACTTTCTCGAGCTATTTTCAGGAAGAATAACGAAGAAAAAGAAGATAAAATGGTTACATTTCTTTGGAGATTTCGGAAAAAGCAATATCTTTGCACCCGCAATCGAGAAACGATGGCGCGATAGCTCAGCCGGTTAGAGCGCATGATTCATAATCATGAGGTCCCCAGTTCAATCCTGGGTCGCGCTACATTCTAAGAATAAAGCATTTGGGAGGCTTCCACTTCTGGGTGCTTTTTTCTTTTTTCATAGATAGATAACGGCGAAAACTGTCTCGCCTTTTTCATTCCATCAAGCATCCAGATTATTTAATCAATAAAAAAGGAACACACTAAATCCCTCAATTTTCAAAATAAACAAAACAAGAAAATCAAAAAACTAAATCCTCAAAAAGCAGAAAATGGAGAGCACAAAAACACCCAAAAAGCTTCTCATCTTAAAAGAGGATTCTAGAGTTAATAAATACAACCTTATTTCTCTTGAACTGTTTTTTTAAAACTAAATCAGTCTTTATTTCGAATAAAGACCAAGGATGTTACGTGAAAACAAACTCCTGTTACAAGAATAATTAGCGTTAGTGAATAATGCCTCTACATTTGTGGCTGCGATTATTACAAACTATTAAACCTTTAAATAAAAGAAATGAAAACATAAATTCGACAAACTACGCTTAAAAGTAAAATGCGCAAAATCAAAGACATTATTAATTAATGTCTTTTCGTAAACCTTATTTTATTATCAATTTTTATACTTATGAAATGCATTAATTCTAAAAAGACCTTTGGGGTACTTATCATTTTTATGCTAGTACCTCTGTGGGCATTTTCTCAAAATATCATAGTCAAAGGTAACGTTAAAGACGCTTTCGGTGAAACATTCCCAGGAGTAAACATCATACAAGTTGGTACAAACAGTAATGGTACGATATCAGATCTTGATGGTAATTTCCAAATTTCCGTCCCCTCAAACGCTAAACTACGATTTTCTTTTGTTGGTTATCTAGACCAAATAATAGCGGTAGAAGGACAAAGAAATATAAACGTAATACTTAAAGAAGACAATAAAAAGCTAGAGGAGGTCGTTGTTGTAGGGTATGGTACTCAGAAAAAAGCCGATCTATCCTCAGCTATCGCAGTTCTACCTGCTAAAGAGCTCAACAAAGTCCCGGGCGGGTTACAAGCTGGCTTACAAAGTTCCGTTACAGGTGTTCAGATTACAAACGGAAGAATTAAAATCCGTGGTGTCGGTTCTATTAACAACACCGATCCTCTATATGTTGTAGACGGTATGATTGGAGGTGCTGTTCCTGACGAAGCGAACATTGCAAGCATTCAGGTATTGAAAGATGCAGCATCTTGTGCTATATATGGTGCCCGTGGTGGAAATGGAGTAATCGTTATTACCACAAAACGTGGAGGTACAGGCGAAGTGAAAGTAAATTATGATGGCTATGCCGGGATAAAAGAATTATCGCACAATATTGACATGCTCAATGGGCAGGAATTAGCAGAACTCGTAAATGAAGAGCTATGGAACGCAGGAAAAAGAAATGCTTCCGATTATTTGGATGCATATAAAGATCCTTCTTTGATTGGCAAAGGATATAACATGTTCAATGCTTTAAAACGCACCGGATTCTATCAAAAACATAATCTATCAATAAGTGGAGGATCTGAAAACGCAAGTTTTAGAATCAACAGCCTTTACTCTACTGATAAGCCCATTTTTATTAAAGAAGAAACTAAAAATTACGGCATGCAATTTATCTCCGATTTCACGAAAGGGAAATTCAAATTTGGAGAAACTGTTTCTATCAAACGTACCAATCATGACTGGAGTGATAAAAACCGATTAATTGCTTTGAAATGGGCTCCAACATTACCATTATATGATGCAACAAGCTCTACTGGTTATGCAGGTGCAGGAAATGGTACAGATTGCGCGAATTCTTTAGCACAAGCACATTTAAACTGGCATAAAGGCGAAACAACCTCTATTAATGGTAACGCTTGGATGACTTATGAAATTATACCGAACTTAAAGTATAAATTCAATATGGGGGTTGACATGTACAGGTATATGGTACAAGATTATGAGGCAGAATACTCTATTCCATATCAAAACCATACTCCTGATTCATATTCTATGACAAGCCGTAAAACAAATAGATTTTTATATGAGAATACACTTTCTTATGAAAAAAGCATAGGTAAACATCACATCAATGCTCTATTTGGAGTTACCTCTGAGGAAACCAAAGGGCTAAGTGTAAATGCCGGAGCACGTGCTATGCCAAGTGAAGATATTCTGATTCTTGGTGCAACTCAAGATGACAGCTCAAAGTCTGTAGGTTCTTCGGTTAGTCATGAATCGATGTTTTCCATGCTAGGAAGAATCAACTATAATTATGATAGCAAATATTTGCTCACATTTAACTTCAGACGTGACGGTTCTTCCAAATTCAGTAAAACGAATCGTTATGGAAACTTCCCATCTTTGTCTGCAGCATGGAGGGTTAGCCAAGAAAATTTCATGAAACCTCTAACGGCTATTAGTGATATGAAAATACGCGCTAGCTGGGGTATGTTAGGAAACTCTAATATTGACTCTTATCAATATCAAAGTACTGTAGCCTTCAACGGAATCTGGTATTATTTGAACAATACCAAAAATGCCGGAGGACTTGCTACCACTCCATCTAATCCTGACGTAAAATGGGAAAGCCAATATTCTACGGATCTTGGTTTAGACTTGGCCTTATTTAATAATCAATTATTATTCACTGTCGACTATTATTACAAAAAAACCTCTGACATGTTAGTCGCTGTTCCTATTTCATACGCAGTAGGGTATAGCGACAATAAACCAATTCTTAATTCGGGAAGCATTGAAAATGAGGGACTTGAATTTGCCGTTACATATAGAAAATCAGTAGGCAAGTTTGATTATTCTATAATGGGTAATATCTCTACTGTAAAGAACAAAGTTCTTAGCATTGGTTCCAATAATGAAATAACAGCAAGCAACGGAATTTCTAAAACCGCAGTTGGCAGATCCATAGGAGAATTTTGGGGATATGTAACAGATGGTTTATACCATACACAAGAGGAACTAGACGCCGACAAAGCCTTTGCTCCTAAAGCAGCATTAGGCGATGTACGTTTTGTTGATAGAGACAATAATGGAGTCGCAGATCAAGATTATATTGGCAGTCCTATTCCTAAGTTCAGCTATGGATTAAGTGCTGACATTAGCTATAGAGCTGCATGCGGAACATTTGATATGGCTATGATCTGGCAAGGTTCTTATGGAAACGATGTCTACAATAAAACTCGCTACTTTGGTGAAGGAATGTATCACTATTATAACTGCTTCGCTAGCACATTAGATCGTTATCGTGCCGAGGATCTGACATTCGTAAACCCAATATCAGGTGCAACAACTTTCTATCCAAAGAATACAAATACTGATATGCCAAGAGCGGTAATAGGTGACCCGAATCAAAACATGCGTAATTCTGACCGCTACGTTGAAGATGGATCCTACTTAAGATTGAAAGCTTTAACTATAGGTTATACTTTACCTAAGCATCTAACCAATAAATTACGTCTTAGCAATCTAAGATTTTATATCGGCGGTAAGAACCTACTAACCTTCACCAGCTACACAGGTTTCGACCCGGAAGTAGGTGATCAAGATACAAATGGAACGAACTTAACAAGAGGCGTAGACGGTTCTACTTCATGGGATCCTACTTTCCCTAATTCAAGAGAATATTTCATGGGCGTTCAATTAGCATTCTAAAAGGTTGAATCTTAAAAAAGAAAAAACGATGAAAAATATATCACAATTTTGCTTAGTATGCGTTTCCGCAGTGATTTTTAGCAGCTGCATTCCCGAAATGGATTTAAATAACCCATCGCAATTGTCTGTCGATACATATTATAAAACAGCAGAACAGCTGGAACTTGCTGTTATACCGGCTTATCAGTGCCTAATTAGTTTCAATGGCGTTGAAGGAGGATATGGCCGTGCCGCATATTACTACCTTCTACTTCCAGGTGATGACTTCGATCACACTTTTAAATGTGTAGGCGAAGAGTTATATCCCGATACTTACAGCACCCCTCCAAACCAAGGACATATAACAGGAGGATGGAAAGGGTTCTTCGAGGGAGTATATGCTTCAAATACTGCTATTGAAAAAATCACTGACTTTACCGGAGAGATCTCCGAATCTGCAAAAAACAGACTATTAGGTGAAGCCTATTTTTTAAGGGGGCTGCATTACATGCATCTATGCTCATTGTTTGGAGAGACTATTCCGTTAATTAATCATACCATAGAGAATCAGGCAGATTACTATCCAACTAATGCCAAACCTGGAGAAATCTATTCATTGATCATCAGTGATTTTGAAAAAGCAACCAAACTTTTACCTGTACGTAGTGAACTTTATGCCGATATAGAACATAAAGGACGTGCTACCAAAGGAACAGCGCAAGCTTATTTAGCAAAAGCATACCTGTATCGCCCTATTCTTGAAAAAGGAAAGCCAGCCGAATTTGCTAAAGCAGCTCCACTACTGAAAGAAGTTATTGATAGCAAACAATATAAGCTAATGGATAATTTCCGCGCGAACTCTTTAGGAGGTGATTATGAAAACAATGAAGAATCTGTTTTTGAAGTACAAATGTACAACGGCACAGATTGGTTAGGTGGCGATAACTCAGACTCTTGGAGATGGAACGAAATCGGAGTTCCTGACGGAACAGGCAGTTCATGGTGGAACATCGCTCCTAATAAAAAGACTTATAATGAGTTTGAAGAAGGTGATCCTCGCAGATATATGACATTATGGTGCCCCGGAGGTGCTAAATATACTGAGTTGTCGGGTAATGTAGCTGATTGGGACTATATGATGGCTCATCTATCTTCCGACAATGATCTTTACGGTACTAGGAAAGAATGCCCTGATTATCAAATAGCGGATATTGATAATGATATTAACACTCGTTTAATGCGTTATTCTGATGTATTATTAATGTATGCTGAATGTCTCAGTGAAACCGGGAATGATGATAAAGCAATAACAGATCCTAGTGGTCCGAAATATTATATCCAACAGGTTAGAGATAGAGCTAATAAAGTAGTACCCTCTGAACAACCGCAGTTGTGGTATCAACATTCTCCTGGCACAATTCCTAATGTAGATGAATTGCTCGCAAGTGGCAAAGTTATTAATGGCGTTCCGATGAATAGCATCAAAAATATTATTGAGCATGAACGTTATGTGGAGTTCTGTGGTGAGTATTTACGCTATTTCGACTTGCTCCGTTGGGGTATGGCTGATGCTAAATGGCTTGAACCTTTAAAAGTATTAGGATGGACAGAGAAAGCAATGTATTATCCTTTCCCACAAACTGAGTTAAATAATAACCCCAATTTAATTGGTAACGCGATGAATTAATTAGTTAACAAATGAATTTATAAATTCAGATTAAATTCTTTTTAAAGCGTAAATTATGGATATGTTCCTTGAAAAAAGGAGGGCATACCATAATTTACGCTTTTTTTTTGTTATTACAGAAAAAAATCTCTTAATGAGAGAACAAATCATCCACAGAGTTTGTTATTTCCGCCAGAAACTATTTATCGATAAAAAGTAATAAACACATGAAGATCATTATCATTGGTGGCGTTGCCGGAGGTGCAACTACAGCCGCCCGTATCAGGCGAGTAGACGAAACTGCTGAAATCATTCTTTTAGAAAAAGGCAAATACATCTCTTATGCTAATTGTGGCTTACCTTATTATATAGGAGGAGTCATTGAAGAGCGTGAGAAATTATTTGTGCAAACACCTCAAGCGTTTTCAACCCGATTTAAGGTAGATGTACGCACAGAAAACGAAGTGATTGCCATAATTAAAGAGAAAAAACAAGTAAAAATACGCCGCAATGATGGCAGTGAATATTACGAAAATTATGATAAACTAGTTCTCTCAACAGGAGCTTCTCCTGTACGCCCACCACTTCCGGGAATTGAGTCGGAAGGTATATTCACATTGAGAAATGTAAACGACACCGATAGAATAAAAGCGTATATCAATCACCATAACATCAAGCGGGCAGTCGTCGTAGGTGCTGGATTTATTGGACTTGAGATGGCTGAAAACTTTCATGCGCTTGGTGCCAAAGTATCTATTGTAGAGATGATAAACCAAGTGATGGCTCCTATCGATTTTTCTATGGCTTCGATAGTACACCAACACTTAATGGAGAAAGGTATCAATCTTTATCTTGAACAAGCCGTTGCTTCATTTAAAAAGAATGGGGAAGAGATTGAAGTGACATTCAAAAACGGAGAAACCATTCAAGCGGATATTGTAATATTATCTATCGGAGTTCGACCGGAAACCGCATTGGCTAAAGAAGCTGGGCTTACCATCGGTATTGCTGGTGGAGTACAGGTTAATGAATACTTGCAGACTTCAGATGAAGCAATCTATGCCATTGGTGATGTGATTGAATTTCCACACCCTATTACCGGAAAACCATGGCTAAACTATTTAGCCGGACCGGCTAACCGTCAAGGACGCATTGCTGCAGATAATATACTCTTTGATAATCAATTAAAATATGAAGGTTCCATCGGAACCTCTATCGCCAAAGTATTTGACCTTACTGTAGCCTCAACCGGATTAGCAGCAAAACGCTTAAAGCAAGAAGAAATTAGCTATCTATCGTCAACTACACACTCTTCTTCGCATGCAGGGTACTACCCTGATTCATTGCCATTAAGTATAAAAATCACATTCGACGAACAGACTGGGCGGCTCTACGGCGGACAGATTGTGGGTTATGATGGAGTAGATAAGCGTATTGATGAAATCGCATTAATTATAAAAAATAAAGGAACAATATTCGATTTAATGAAAGTGGAGCAAGCATATGCCCCTCCATTCTCCTCTGCAAAAGATCCAGTAGCCATGGCGGGGTATGTTGCCGAAAACATCATTACAGGAAAAATGAAGCCGATATATTGGCGAGAGGTTCGCGATGCAAAACCCGAGGATGTTTTCTTACTCGATGTGCGCACCGCTGACGAATTCTCACTAGGATCATTAACCGGAGCTAAAAACATCCCACTCGACGAATTGCGTGAGCACCTTTCCGAGATACCAACCGATCGACCAGTGTATATCTATTGTGCTATCGGTTTAAGAGGATACTTAGCTTATCGCATACTCACTCAACATGGATTTTCGAATGTACAAAACCTTTCAGGAGGATATAAAACTTATACTGCTGCTGTGGCACCTATCACCCAGCAGAAGCAAACGATTGAGACAAGCTTAGCCGGGACCGATAAGCCAACAGTAAAGTCTGTTCGTGTAGATGCTTGCGGTCTGCAATGCCCCGGACCAATTCTTAAAATGAAGAAAGTTGTCGATAAACTTGTTCCAGGCGAACAAATAGAGATTATCGCTACCGATCCGGGATTCTTGCGTGATGCTGCCGCTTGGTGTAATTCAACAGGAAACAAGCTCGTTTCTCAAGATTCTATTGGTGGAAAATCTTTCACGATCATCCAAAAAGAAGAACCAAAAGCATGTAAACTCGTTAGCAGTTGTGACGGGAAAGGAAAAACCTTTATCATGTTTAGTGATGATTTGGATAAAGCATTGGCTACTTTTGTCTTGGCAAATGGAGCTGCTGCTACAGGTCAAAAAGTCACCATCTTCTTCACATTCTGGGGATTGAATGTCATTAAGAAGCTCCACAAGCCTAATGTTGAAAAAGACATTTTCGGAAAGATGTTTGGCATGATGCTTCCGGGAAATTCACAAAGTCTGAAACTTTCAAAAATGAGCATGGGCGGTATAGGTGGCAAAATGATGCGATACATTATGCACCGCAAGGGTATTGACTCCTTAGAATCACTTCGTGAGCAAGCACTTGAAAACGGAGTAGAATTCATCGCTTGCCAGATGTCTATGGATGTGATGGGAGTAAAACGAGAAGAATTGCTAGATGAAGTCACTGTAGGAGGAGTTGCTACCTACATGGAAAGAGCCGACAATGCTAACATAAACTTATTTATTTAAAAAATCAATAACCTACCGCTAAAATATTGCAAGCGCTAAACTTTTAAAAGAAATGCACGTTCTTAGAAATAATATGTGCATTTCTTGCTATATTAAGTAAAGCCATATGCACTTTATAAATATTGAAAATGAAAATAGCAGCAGAAGCCTTAATCGGAATAGTGGCATTAGAACATCTATATATTTTATGGATGGAAATGTTTGCTTGGGAGACAGCAGGAAAGAAGGTTTTCAAAAAAAGCTTTGCAGAAGATTTGTTTGCCAAAACAAAAGGATTGGCTGCCAACCAAGGGTTATATAACGGTTTTCTGGCAGCGGGACTAGTTTGGTCTTTCTTCATAGAAGATTCGGTATGGCAGGAAAATGTCGCTCTGTTTTTCTTGAGTTGCATAACTATCGCCGGCATTTATGGAGCCTTATCAGCTAATAAAAAAATCTTTTTTATTCAAGCTCTCCCTGCTCTACTAGCTATTATCTGTTTATTAATACATTAACAATCTTATTATGAGTTTATTAAATGATTTTGAGTGGCGTTATGCTACAAAGAAATTCGATCCAACAAAGAAAGTAGAACAATCTCTAGTCGATAATATAATAGAAGCAGCCCGATTGGCTCCCACTTCTAATGGGTTACAGCCTTTCAAGGTAATTACCATTACGAATCAAGAGCTGAAAGATAAAATATTGCCCATTGCTTTTGGCCAAAGCATTGTCTCAGAGTGTTCGCATCTGTTAGTATTTGTCGGATGGAACAAATACACAGAAGAAAGAATTGATCATATCTATACCATTACAACGCAAGAGCGTAATCAACCGGCAGACCGATACAAAAATTATACGGATAGAGTAAAAGAACTTTATCTGAACCAAACAGAAGCTGAAAACTTTGAGCACATAGCACGCCAAGCTTATATCGGGATGGGATTCTCCATGGCAGAAGCTGCCGTATTGAAAGTTGATTCAACACCGATGGAAGGATTTGATGCTCCACAACTCGATGCATTGCTAGATCTTGAATCACAAGGCCTAAAAAGTGTATTGATGCTCCCTATAGGCTACCGTGATGAGAGCAACGATTGGTTACTTAACTTGGCAAAAGTTCGCCATCCAAAAGATGAATTTGCTTCCGAAATAAAATAAGAAGCAATCACCCTCTTAAAAAGACATGTGTACTCGGAAATTGCAGTTCCGCCTACACATGTTTTTTTATTCTCTTATATGAATAACAACTGTCAGATAAAGATCAACAGCAATGCAAGAGCAACACCGCCGAGCACTAAGATCGCTCCCTTTTTAAACTGCTTACTATTTGGTTTAAACATCCAAAAAGAAGAAATTACCAAAAAGAGCAAAGTACTCCCCAAAGCAAGATTAAACCAATGAAAAGAGTTCCCTGATGCTCGTTTATGAAAACTAGCAAACTGCTTAAACGGAAATATTAGTTCTTTCACAACATAAGAAGCCTCTCCTGTTAGTTTGTTATAAGTCCCGTCTTGAAAGCGAATAACCTTTTCATCTTCACCTACTACTTTCATTTTTTTCAGCCTCAATGCCTTTCCCACATCATCAGCTTTCATCTGAGCAGCTAAAGTTTGATGCACCTCTCTTCCAGTTTTAAGAAAATCCGTATCTCTATAAATTAACGTAATGCCGCTTAGCGCATATATAATGATTAATCCTGCCGCAAAATAGCCAACATTACGATGTAATAATCGCATCCATTGGTGTATCGTCTTTTTACTCATTCTTTTTCTATTAATAATACACATTCAAAATGAACTAAGACAAAGATATACAAACACATTTAAGCGGCAATACTTCAATAAAAAATTCACAAAAAAGTAAAAAAGAAATCTGTTTTATATTCAAATCAGTAAAGCTCCTTCCTACAATTAGAACAAAGATTAAAGTCACACACAAGGCCACCCAAACTTTCTACCCAACAACGTCTTAACTATTGCTTCTCTATAGCGTAAATCGATTATTTTTTAGCAAGAAGTTCAAAAGAAAATTTATACTTTTACCATAGAAAGGAAAAGAAAAGTAGCTTTATTCATTAACGATAATAAGTAAGTATAGCGACAGAAGCAATATCACTTTTTTAAGCTAGGCGACTAAAGATCTAAAATATTTACGTAACTTTGGCGCCATCTTTACACTCAAAAAAATAGAGCTATTTATTGAGCATTTAACTCACAAAAAGAAAAAAGACGAACGAGTATGAAATCAATATGCACCATGCGAGATATCTACAAAGCTATTTCATCTTTCGAAGCAGAATTTGAAAAAGCATATCAAGTATCACTCAATGAAGCCATGGTTCTCTGCACGCTCAACGAAGCGAAAAAACCCCTCACATCGAGTTCCATAGCTGAACGTACTGAGATGAAAACATCTCATGCTTCCAAGGTTATACGTTCTGTTGAAGAAAAAGGACTGATTGAACGCGAGTTGGGATCTACAGATAAACGCCAGATGTTTTTCAGCTTAACCCCTATTGGGAAAAAGCGGTTGGAAGATTTGGGATGTGAAAAAGTAGTGATACCCGAACTTCTGCAACCATTGTTTGCAAAGAAATAACACAATATGAAGCTAGAGAGAAGCTACTCATCTTATCTATCCTACTGCTTTAATATCTCTCTTTTCTATAATAATTTTCCCTTTTAAAAGCCACAAGCATCTCGTTCCACGTGTGGAGTCTCAACAGACCACACATGAAGTCTCTTCGGATTCCATGAGGGAAGTACAGAATCTACATACGAGGAACGAGAAGAAGATCCCATGAAATTAGCTTAATCTTACTATAAACAACACTTAAAGTTCAGCTACATTTATGAAGTTGAACAAGTAGTATACAAGTATTCTATACAAAGCGATAGCAATATATAGAAACTTAAAGCCTTCTCAATGTCTACTTCATCAAAGCCTGATAAAGTGTTTCCTGAATACGTTCACGAATTTCAAGTTTAGAGAGCTTATTTACCCAAGCATGCGGATAAGTACGATTACTCAAGAATACATAAACCAATTCATTATCAGGATCAACCCATACGCAAGTGCCAGTAAAACCGGTATGACCATAGACAGAAGATGGAGCCAGAGGAGCACAAGGAGTATAACGCTCGCCTTTTAATCCCGGTTTATCAAATCCTAACCCCCGACGACTGATCTTTGATGTCTCTGTAGTAAACAAACGGCAAGTTTCCTTACTCAGATAACGTTTCCCATCAAGTTCTCCACCATTTAAAAGCATCTGGTAAACACGAGCTACATCCTGAGCCGTAGAGAAGAGTCCGGCATTACCCGATACACATCCTATAAAAGCAGCAGATTCATCATGTACATAACCTTGCAGTGTGCATTTCCTCAAGAAACGATCAATAGTAGAGGGAACAATCTCCTCTTTTTTGAAATAACGCAAAGGCAGATAAGCAGTATGTTCAAGTTTCATCGGCTCATAAAACTCTTGCGACAGATATTTATCCATAGACATACCCGCAAGTTGCTCCACTAACTGCTGCAATAAGATAAAGTTCAAGCAGCTATAAACATATTTTTTCCCTTTGAGCGGAGCATTCGCAATCTTCTTCAACATCACATTCTTAAATGATTTATGCACCCAAAGACTATCCGCCACATGCAAGGTATAATCTCCTTCACCTATCGAAGAAACTAACCCTTCCTTGAAGCGGAACCCTGTCTGAGCAAAAGTATTAGACCCTACTTGTGCGGTATGCAAAGCATCCTTTCGATTTCTAAAGAGCCTTCCTTTATAACTTTTCTTATCTATGGCATCTTGATAGAATACCAATCCAGCGGGCAAACCTGACTGATGAAGCAAAAGTTCTCTAATGGTTATCTTGGTTTTATTCGTTCCTTTTAAGAATGGCAAATAATCTGCAATTCTATCAGACAAACTGAAGCGACCTTTATCGTACAATTTCATAACAGCGAGCAAAGTACCCGTCGTTTTTGATAAAGAAGCCAAATCATACAAATCATTAGGTTCTACCTGCCGAGCACCATCATAAGTATACGTTCCAAAACATTTATCGTACATCGTCCGCCCATTCTTTAAGACTACAACTTGGCAACCCGGATAAGCTTGCTCTTGAATGCCCTTCAGAGCGATACTATCTATACGGTTTAAAACTGTTGAATTCAAGCCATACTCTTCGGGGACAAAATAATAGGGAGTAGAAGGAGTAAGAGTTATTCCCTCACCGGACTTGAATAATCCGCCAATACTAGCAGACAAACGTCCGTCGGCAGAGGCCTTACCAAAAAGCAAATCGGCAATATGTACTTCTACATCCTCATTAACAGTATGTCCCAATACAACGGAAGAGGCAACAGAAACAGCTCGATGAATTTGCGACATTAATTTAGCTGGAGTGAAGAAGACATAAACCACCGGCACTTTAGGCGCGAAGTCAGCAAAAAAAGATTGATAAGGCGCTAAACGTTTCTCTGTTACAGGAACAATAATCCTTCTATATTTGCCTAGCGAGTCACGCAAAGCCATCTGTTGGGCTTTTGACATTCCAGAGCGCAAGTTAAATTGAGCAACCGACACATACTTATTCAATTGTGACGTAAACGCTTGAATCGCTTTTACTTTACCGACATTCAATACAGCAACTTTCTCTACATCCGGATGTAACGGCAATACATGATTCTTATTTTTAAGTAAAGTGACAGCAGCCAAATCTAAACGACGTATCAAATCACGAGTCTGAGGAGTATTAATACGTCTTTCAAGTCCCGCCAATCTAATATGAGGTCGCTGACTCAAACCTAGAGCATATTTATACATAAGAACTTTGCGGCAACGCTCCTCCACTTCTTGTTCACTAAATTCTCCTTTCTTGATGGCTAGCAATACACTATTGATCTCCTTCTTCAGATTATGTGGTGCGAGAACCATATCATTGCCCGCTTTTAAAGCTTGCAAGCAAACATGCTCAGCAGAAGATACACCTCTCATAGCCAATGCATCCGTAAAGATAAGCCCTTTAAAGGCCATCTCTTCAGTAAGCAAGTTATAAACAATGTTATGAGAAAGCGAAGAGGGTAATTTGCCGACAGGATCAAAAATAGGAACTTGTAAATGCCCCACCATAATACCACTCAGTCCCGCGCGGATCATTTCTTTAAAGGGATAAAGTTCAACGCTATCCAATCTTTCACGCGTGAAAGGTAAAACAGGTAAAGCTTTGTGAGAATCAACATCCGTATCACCATGACCGGGAAAATGCTTAGCCACAGAAAGTACTTTTCCACTCTCCAAACCCGAAGCATAAGCCACAACTTTGTCCGCTACCCTCATCGGATTTTCACCAAAAGAGCGCACATTTATCACCGGGTTCTTAGGATTGATATTCACATCAGCCACTGGTGCAAAGTTAACCTGCACTCCTAATTCTTTGCATTCACGCGCCATTTCCCGACCATATTCATAGATCAAATGATCATCCTGGATACACCCCAACACCATATTTTTTGGAAAAACAGGAGTACCTTTCAGGCGCATTGAGAGTCCCCATTCCCCATCAAAGGTGATCATCAAGGGAATTCGAGCCATTCGCTGCGCCTGATTCGTCAAAATAGCCTGGCTAGCAAGTCGCCCGCCGGAAAAGAGCAAAGCGCCAACTTTATAAGTACGCACTGCATCATTTAGCAGAGCTATATTTCTTCTACTTCGATTCGGAGCGATCGTATAAATAAAAAGTTGTCCTACCTTCTCTTTCAGGCTCATCTGCTTTAAGTGCGACTCCACCCATTCTTTACATTTTTTATCCTGTTCAGCTTTGTAAAGAAGCAACGGGTCAACCTGTGCATAAAGTTGGCACGAAGCTATTAATATAAATACCAATAATAAAAGGTATGATTTCTTTCTATTCATTTCGTATATTTCGGATCTCTAATTTTTAAAGAAATTATTTTATTTTTGTTCAAATACCAAATCCATTCGTCCTATAAAAACGCCCCGGCTTCCCATCTGCGAGATAGGAACATTTTTTCCTTCAGCATTAGGATAGAAAACCGGCTTTTCAAGAAATGTGTGCGAATGTCCACCTAGTACAACATCAATGTTGCTTGTCTCTCGTACCAAGTTAACATCACACGCCGGATTATCCGGAGATGATTGTTCGTATCCCAAATGTGATAAACAGACAACAGCGTCGCATTGCTTTTGTTTTTTCAAAAAAGCAGCCATCTCATTTGCCGCCTTTATCGGATCGTTATAAACTACGCCTGCACATTTATCAGCTTGCACCAAACCTTCTAATTTCGGTCCAAGTCCAAAAACGCCAATCTTCAAACCATCCCGATGAATAATGATATAAGGTTTCACCAACCCCTCAAGCACCGTGCCTTTCACATCATAATTAGTACAAACAATAGGGTAATTAGCCATTCTGAATAACCGAGCCATATTTTCCAAGCCAAAATCGAACTCATGATTTCCAATAATCCCAGCATCATACTTCATGCAGTTCATAAGCTTTATTTCCACTTCCCCCTTAAACATATTATAATAAGGAGTACCTTGAGAAAAGTCTCCGCAATCAAACAAGAGTAAATCCGGTTTTTCCTGACGTATTCGGTCAATACAAGTAGCTCTACGTACAAAACCACCTTTCCCGGCAATACGAGCATCAGGAGAATTCGCCTCAACAGGTTCAATACGGCTATGCGTATCATTCGTATGAAGGATAGTGATTATCTTAGTGTGCTGTGCATCAGCAGGAAATGAGAGAATCAGTAGCAAGCCAATAGCCGGCAACGATCTTCGTATTGATACAAAAATATTTTTTTTCATTTTGTTATTTTCCTAATATTATAACCTATTATTGACCTTATTTCACAGTTATACGACCATCTACCTTAGAAGTTATCTCCTTCCCTGCCGCTGTCTGCCTTTTTACATAATCCAAAAAGATATTTCTTAGTGTAACTCCTTCCGGACAGACCTTTTTCTCCCCTTGTAAAAAGGCTACCATATTATCATTCCCTTCAGATAAGTAATCTACCGTAGCCACTTCGTAAAGGCGATTATCCTCTATCTCTTTCCCATTAACCAGAGCTGACAACAATTTCCCATCTTTCGATATAACCAGACGTACATTACTTACCCCTTCACCACCGGAAGCGGCAATATTTTCCATCAAAGCTCTCAAAGCAGTTCCTTTCATCGTAACAATACAAAGAGAGTTTTCAAAAGGCAATATTTCATAGATATTACTGTAGGCTATATCACCTGCACTCAATGAGCTGCGCAATCCTCCTACATTTGTCACTCCAACATCCGCAGGTTTGCCTAAATAAGGTTTTGCCGCATCCCGTAGCACATCCGCCACTAAGTTCGATAATAAGCTTTCCGGACGAGCTGCCTTCATATTCATTGCGCTTCGCCCAATAACAGGGGTCATTACACTATCTATTCGCGCTTTATAAGGAGCTAATATCGCCACAGCCTGTTCATCAGGATGCGCATCCCACTTAGAAGATATCTCTATTCGACTACCCTCTATTTTCGTTAACTCATAAGGTGAGCTACAAGAAGAAAAAGCAAGAAGCAGAACCAAGAATGCTCCTAAAGAATAATTTAAATAATAATGTTTCATACTGTTATGATATATAAAGTCACAAATATAAGATATTCTCTTTTACTCTCCCTCCATTTAATGCTCCTCATTCACAAGATTTGCATCAGTTATCTTTTATCTGTACTTTTTTAGATTCCAGAGCAAGTGAAAGCAAGAATATATTAGCGTTTTTTTGGCTATCTAATAAAAAATTCGTTCCTTTGCACCGCTTTCGCGCAATCGCTGTCAAAAAGAAGAGTTATTTGATATGTTGCGTTGTATCGATAAAACAATTTAATAATAGCAAAAATGGATTTAATTAAAATTGCAGAAGAAGCATTTGCTACCGGAAAGCAACATCCCAGCTTTAAAGCAGGTGACACTATTACAGTAGCATATCGTATTATTGAAGGTAGCAAAGAACGTGTACAGTTGTATCGCGGAGTTGTTATTAAAATAGCAGGACACGGAGACAAAAAACGCTTCACTGTACGCAAAATGTCAGGAACTATTGGCGTAGAAAGAATTTTCCCAATGGATTCACCAGCAATTGATAAAATTGAAGTTAACAAGGTTGGTAAAGTTCGTCGTGCTAAATTATACTACCTACGTGCTCTTACCGGTAAAAAGGCTAGAATTAAAGAAAAAAGAGTTCTTGGTTAATCGCAATCAACCTCTTTTAATTAAGCATAAAAAAAAGGAAATGTTTTTCAACATTTCCTTTTTTTTATATCCATCTAAGTCATTGTACTTAAAAATACAATGACTTATTTTATAGCAAAGATTAATCTTTCAACTCCCAAGCTAATGCACTAGCACCCAGTACAGCAGCATCAGAATCTTTTAACTCAGAGACAAGCAATTTTGTCTTGCCCTTAAAGATAGTCAACACGTTATCATCAATTGCTTTCTGAATAGGTTTCATTATATAATCTCCGGATTTAGCTAATCCACCAAACAAGACAATAGCTTCTGGACTGGAGAAAGCGATAAAATCGGCAAGAGCTTCACCAAGTAAAGTTCCTGTCTTATTGAAAATCTCTTGAGCCAAAACATCACCTTGTACAGCAGCATCATATACATCTTTAGATGTGATACTCTCTGCTGGTATATTTCTAAGCAAACTTACATCCGTACGAGCAGCCAACAGTTCACGAGCAGTACGAGCCACTCCTGTAGCCGAGCAATAAGTTTCCAAGCAGCCTTCACGTCCACAACCACATAGCCTACCATGATCCCGACGAACAATTACATGCCCCAATTCTCCGGCAAAGCCGTCATGTCCATACACCACCTGCCCGTTAATCACAATTCCACTTCCAACACCTGTTCCTAAGGTGATCATTATAAAATCTTTCATACCTCTTGCCACACCATAAGTCATTTCACCCACAGCGGCAGCATTAGCATCATTTGTTAAAGCAGTAGGTACTCCTAATTTATCCTCAAACATAGTAGCCAGAGGAATAACACCTTTCCAAGGCAAATTAGGTGCAAACTCAATTGTCCCACTATAATAATTACCATTGGGAGCACCAATGCCAATTCCTTTGATTTTTTGAATGCCTCCATTTGCCACAATAAGAGGAAGAAGATTTTTGCATACCTCATCCACATAATCTTCTACTGAAGAATAAGATTGTGTTTTTACTGCCCCACTGGCAAGAATTGTTCCACGCGCATCAACAATACCAAAGACAGTATTTGTGCCGCCAATGTCAATACCTACAACGTAGGTTTTTTCCATGTTAGTAACCATGATATTTTATTAAAGGGTTAGTTAATTGTTCTATTCAAACTCACAAATTACGCAAAGAAGATCGAGTTCGCAAAATGTTTTTTAAAAAAAGTAGAGCCTTTATGCAACTTTTCATACCTTAGGTGCGTCTAATATAACAAATCATTAGAAATCTAAAACTAAATCGACGAAACAGTGATACACTTAAAAGACATTAACAAGACCTACCACAATGGGGCACCACTGCACGTTTTGAAAGGCATTAATCTTGACATAGAAAAAGGAGAATATGTTTCTATTATGGGGTCTTCAGGATCCGGTAAATCTACTATGCTTAATATCTTAGGTATATTGGATAACTATGATACTGGAGATTATTATTTAAACAATGTTTTAATAAAAAATCTAAGCGAAACGAAGGCTGCAGAATACCGTAACAGAATGATCGGGTTCATCTTTCAATCATTCAACCTTATTTCATTCAAAAACGCTGTTGAAAATGTTGCACTTCCTCTCTTTTACCAAGGAATAAGCCGAAAGAAAAGAAACATTCTTGCAATGGAATATCTGGATCGTCTAGGATTAAAAGATTGGGCACACCATATGCCTAACGAGATGAGTGGCGGGCAAAAACAACGTGTTGCCATTGCTCGCGCCTTAATATCCCAACCTCAAATTATCTTAGCAGATGAGCCCACCGGAGCATTAGACAGTAAAACATCTGTAGAAGTACTAAACATTCTCAAACAATTGCACGATGAGGGTATGACTATTGTAGTGGTAACACATGAAAGTGGAGTTGCCAACCAAACCAATAAAATCATCCGCCTCAAAGATGGAATTATAGAAAGAATAGAAACAAATGAGAACCATGATGCATCTCCTTTTGGACAGAACGGGCTCATGAAATAAAATAAAACCCACATTATGATTGATATTTGGCAAGAGATATACGGCACAATACGGCGCAATAAGCTGCGAACATTCCTCACCGGATTTGCCGTAGCATGGGGCATTTTCATGCTCATAGTGTTACTAGGAGCTGGGAATGGGCTCATACATGCTTTTGACGAATCTTCCTCAAGCATGGCTATGAACTCGATTAAAATATATCCCGGAGCGACAACTAAATCATTTGACGGTCTACAAGTAGGAAGACGAATACAATTAGATAATAAAGATTTGGGAATTACCACCCGGAAATTTTCGAAAAATGTAATTAGTGCCGGAGCAACGGTACGACAGAGCAGTGTGACGCTCAGTAGAGGTTCAGAATACGTTAGCATGACTCTGAATGGGGTCTTTCCAAACTATACTGAAGTAGAACCTGTAAAATCAACAGAAGGACGATTTATCAATGAATTGGATATTAAAGAACGACGTAAGGTAATCGTTCTACACACTAAAACAGCCAAAGTCCTATTCCCCAAAGGAGAAGATCCAATAGGTAAATTTGTTATAGGAAACGGAACTGCTTACCAAGTAATAGGCTTATATGCTGATCAAGGAGACCGAGATGCCCGAGAAGCATACTTACCATTTAGCACTCTGCAAACCATCTATAACAAAGGAGATAAAATCAACAATTTGATTTTCACTACCAAAGGGCTAGAAACAGAAAAATTAAATGAAAGTTTTGAAAAGCAGTATCGTAAAGCGATCGGTTCTCACCATCGATTCGATCCGCTAGACAAAAGTGCTATCTGGATATGGAACAGGCTTACTAATTATCTACAACAACAGACGGCATCGAGTATTCTTCGAACAGCTATTTGGATTATTGGTATTTTCACTTTGCTTAGTGGTATTGTTGGAGTAAGTAATATCATGTTGATCACCGTCAAAGAACGCACTCGAGAGTTTGGCATTCGAAAAGCACTTGGTGCTAAGCCTTCATCCATTTTGTGGCTTATTATTGTTGAAAGTGTTGTGATTACTACTATCTTCGGGTATATCGGTATGGTAGCGGGCATTGGAGCCACGGAGTATATGAACGCAGTATCAGGCAGTCAGGTGATGGATATTGGAATTGCTCAAGAGACAGTCTTTTTAAATCCCACTGTAGACGTAAAAATAGCAATCCAAGCTACTCTCACATTGATCATAGCAGGTACATTAGCAGGCTTTTTTCCTGCCCGCAAAGCGGTGAGCATACGTCCTATTGAGGCATTAAGAGCAGAATAATAAAAGTTCAATGACAAGATATGAAATACGATATTGATACATGGGAAGAGATACTTCTCACCATCACAAGAAATAAAACCAGAAGCCTACTTACTGCTTTCGGTGTGTTTTGGGGGATATTTATGTTAATAGCTCTCATCGGAGGTGGACAAGGAATGCAAGACATGATGAAAGCCAATTTTGAAGGTTTCGCCACTAACTCCTGTTTTGTGTGGCCACAAAAAACAGGAAAACCCTATAAAGGATTTCGCAAAGGACGTTACTGGAGTTTGGATAATAACGACATTACTCGCTTGCGCCGTAATGTTTCGGACATAGATATTATCACCCCAACCATCAACAAATGGGGAGCAACGGCTCTATATCAAGATAAAAAAAGTTCTTGTATGCTAAAAGGACTATATCCTGACTACGAAAAAATAGAAACACAAGAGATGCTTTACGGAAGATTTATTAATGATATAGATATCGTGGAGCGACGCAAAGTTTGCAGCATTGGCAAACGCGTGTACGAGGAACTTTTTCGTAAAGGAGAGAATCCATGCGGACAATTTTTGCGAGTAGACGGAATATACTACCGCATTATAGGAGTATGTATATCAGAAGGAAACATCAATATCAACGGTAGAGCCTCTGAAAGTATAGTATTACCTTTTAGCACCATGCAGCAAGCATACAATTTCGGGAAAAACATCGACTTAGCTTGTATCACAGCGAAACCGGGAGTTAAAATTACCGATTTACAAGACCAAGTAGAAGCTGTGATCAAGAAAGCCCACTATATCAATCCGGATGATAAACAAGCGGTTATGCTATTAAATGCTGAAGCCATGTTTTCAATGGTAGATAATTTATTCTCAGGTATCCGTATGTTAATCTGGATGGTAGGCTTAGGAACATTGTTAGCCGGCGCTATCGGAGTTAGTAACATTATGATGGTAACCGTTAAGGAACGTACTACCGAAATCGGTATCAGGCGGGCTATCGGTGCGCGTCCCAAAGATATCTTGCAGCAGATCCTATCGGAAAGTATGGTGCTTACTGCCATTGCAGGTATGGCAGGAATCTCATTTGGTGTATTTGTATTGCAGATTGCGGAAGTAGGAATTAACTCATCTGGAAAATACAATGCTCACTTTCAAGTAAGTTTCTGGATGGCTATAGGGACTTGTGCTTTGCTATTGACACTCGGTATGCTAGCTGGTTTAGCTCCGGCATATAGAGCTATGGCTATCAAACCAATAGAAGCCATCAGAGATGAATAATCCGAGGTAAACCCGATCTAAAAACAATAAAGAAAAAAATGATAAATTAATAAAATAAGCAACGATGAAAAAGTATCTAAAAATCGCATTATTGGTCGTAGTAGCTGTTATATTTATAGGAACCTTTGCATTCCTATACAGCAAATCAAAACCGACAGTAAAACAATACGAAATTGTAACCCCGGAAATCACTGACCTTGAAAAAACCACAGTTGCAACAGGGAAAGTAGAACCTAGAGATGAAATTCTTATCAAGCCTCAAATATCAGGTATTATAGATGAAGTATACAAGGAGGCTGGGGAAACGGTTAAAAAAGGAGAGATTATTGCTAAAGTTAAAGTTATTCCGGAATTGGGACAATTAAATACCGCAGAAAGTAGAGTACGTCTTGCAGAGATTTCTCTCAAACAAAGCCAGATTGATTACAATCGTATGAAAAAGCTATATGCAGACAAGCTCATTAGCAGCGAAGATTATGAAAAAAGTAACGTTGATTACAAAAAAGCAAAAGAAGAAAGAGATAATGCAAAGGACGCACTTGATATTATAAAAGAAGGTATCACTAAAAAGACAGCTGCTTATAGTAATACAATGATTCGTTCTACTATTGACGGACTTGTACTGGACGTACCTGTGAAAGCAGGAAATTCTGTGATCATGAGTAACACTTTCAATGATGGTACTACCATTGCTACAGTTGCCAACATGAACGATTTAATTTTCAAAGGTAAAATAGATGAAACAGAAGTAGGACGTATACATGAAGGAATGCCTATTAAACTTACAATAGGTGCTTTACAAAACATCAAGTTTGACGCCATATTAGAATATATATCTCCGAAAGGGGTAGAGGAAAATGGTGCTAATCAATTTGAAATAAAAGCAGCGATACATGTACCTGACTCTGTAGAAATACGATCGGGCTATTCTGCCAATGCAGAAATAGCGCTAGCCCATGCCAACAAAGTGTTAGCTATACCTGAAAGTACTGTAGAATTCAAAGGAGATAGTACTTTTGTATGGGTAATGACAGATAGCGTTCCAGAACAAAAATTCGTTCGCCGCCAGGTAACAGCCGGACTAAGTAATGGCATCAAACTTGAAATTAAAAAAGGTCTTAGCATTAAAGAAAAAGTACGTGGTGCTGAGAAGAGCGACAAGAAAAACAAAAAGTAAAGACTAACAAGGTATGAAAAAAAATATATTAGCTATCATTCTAGTAATCAGCCTATGCCCAGCAGCTTCGCATGCACAGACTGCCTGGACTCTACGACAATGCATAGACTATGCGATTGCTCACAACATCACAATAAAGCAGTCTGAAAATACTGCTGACCAAAGCAAAGTGGATGTAAGTACAGCTAAATGGGCTCGTTTACCTAACTTAAACGGAAGTGCAGGTCAAAGTTTTACCTGGGGAATGGATCCTATTCCTACTCCAGACCCAGAAACAGGAAAGACAAACTACGTATTTGTTAATCAGAGTAGCCATGGCAATGATTTCTCACTAAACACAGATGTCCCACTCTTTACCGGTTTCAAAATACCTAACCAATACAAACTAGCCAAGCTTAACCTCAAAGCAGGAATGGCCGACCTAGAAAAAGCGAAAGAAGATCTATCAGTCAATATTGCTTCTAGTTTTGTACAAGTGTTATATGACAAAGAACTCAAAAAAGTAGCAGATGACCAAGTTAGCCTAAGCAAAGAGCAGTTTGAGCGTAGCCAAAGATTAAGCGAAGTAGGCAAAGCATCACCAGCAGAAGTTGCTGAAGCTAGATCACGTGTAGCTCAAGACGAAATGAGTGCCGTACAAGCTAATAATAATTATCAACTGGCTCTATTAGACCTCAGTCAATTATTGGAACTGCCCACAATGGACAATTTTGATATTGAAGCGCCAGAGGTTGAACCATCATTCACCCCACTCACTCCCCCTGATGAGATCTTTAGTATAGCAGTAAGCACCAAATCTGCCATTTTAGCTGCTCAGTACCGCCTAGATGGCAGCAAAAATAGCATTCGCATAGCTCAAAGCAGTTATTATCCACAATTATCTTTTGGCGGCAGTATAACCACAAGCTACCACTACTCTGCTGCTACTTCTAGTCACACTTTTAAGCAACAATTAGATGATAATTTAAAAAAAAGGCTAAACCTTAGTCTTAGCATCCCGCTATTCAATCGCTTTGAAACTCGTAATCGTGTACGTACAGCTCGCCTACAACAGGCAAATTATGCTCTGCAACTTGATAATGCAAAGAAAACGCTATACAAGGAAATTCAACAAGCGTGGTATAACGCTGTAGCTGCAGAAAGCAAATACAACTCTAGTAGCGCTGCCGTTGAAGCAAACAAAGAGTCATTCAAGTTAATGACTGAAAAATTTGAGAATGGAAAAGCAACAGCCGTACAATACAATGAAGCGAAGCTGAATTTAATGAAAGCTATATCGGATCGTCTTCAAGCAAAATATGAATACATGTTTCGAACCAAAATTCTTGACTTTTATAAAGGCAATCCTATTCAATAAATTATTTATATGTGTGTCTCATTAGCGGCTAGCGAAATTAAATAGTTTTTCCAAATTATTTATCGTTAGTCGCTAATTTCGTTATACCTCTCAAAAAATCTTTCATAAAAGAAACGTCTCTTCACTCAAGAGGATTTAAGCCCCATTCAATACATTAATAGTCTATTTTATCTAATTTTGCACAGTTATTTAAAAAGCAGAAAAAAGAACAAGATCATTCCAATTATTGATATTATAGTATCCTTAATAAACATTGCTGAGTGGAGATCATTAATTTGTGGCATTCATCATCCCCAAGCCAAAACACTTTCATAACTCGCTTACTTCGGAAATGAAATTAAAAAATAATTTGAAAGGTTATTATCAGCTGATTGCAAGTAGATTAAAAGCAAAAGGAGTATAAAACGAAGTCGAGGCGGATGTTATCCGCCTCGACTAAACATCACAGACCCTTCCCGCAATGATTTATTAATTGTTAGAGAGAGCGTTTCAAATGACGCTAGCAAAAATTAACGAAACAATTCCTCAAGTTTGGCAGCAAGCTCCTCTCCACGTAATTTATCGCTTACGACTACTCCCTGATCATTTATCAAAAAAATAGCTGGGATTAGTTTCACTTTATAAAGCTCTGCTACATTTTTCTTATCCAAGAAGCTAAGCCAAGGAAGCTTTTCTTCATCCATTGCTTTTCTCCAGTCAGCCTCTTTTTTATCTATAGAAATACTAATAATCTGCAATCCCTTTGAAGCATACTTCCCATATAAATTCTTTAAATTCGGAATTTCCTTACGACAAGGATGACACCAGGAAGCCCAAAAATCAACTAAAATATATTTCTTGCCTTTCATCAGTGCCGAGGATCTCAACTCTTTTCCTTGATCATCAACAACAACGAAGTCAGGAGCCTTCTTACCTATAAAACCTTCTGGAAAAAGTTCCTCTTTGACCAACTTCCCATAATAACTTTCCTTAGCATCTGGAGAGAACTTGTCATAGATCGCAATTTCACTTTTTGTGAGATAATTCATGATGTCCATCATCAAGAAAGGCCCCCACCATGAGTCTTTATTATCCAAAATAATGCCATTTGAGATAGATGTCACAGAATCAAAAAAAGCCTTCTCTGCATGCCTAAATGCTTGTCCGGAAGGTGAAGCAGCAATTGAGTCATATGCTGTCTTATTCTCTGCTTGACGAGCCTCTTGCATTGCTTTATTCACAGCTTCATACTTCTTATGATAGTTTGCATAAACAGTGTCAAGAGCAGCATGAGGAGCTATCTTTTTCAAATATTCATCATTAACAGCACTCCCCGTAACAGTTACTTTAGAAAAGTCATAGAATTTTGCGTCTTGGTTATTCTCTACAGTGACCGTACCCTCGACCTTAACCTGCCCACTGCCTATCACTAATTTACAAACACCACGAGAATCAGCTACATGAAGATAAAACATACGAGGAGTGGGAACACTCCCTTTAAAAGAAAAAGTTCCATCGGCTCCAATTTTTGAAATAGCAATAGGTTTTTCGTTTTTATGAGTAGCACCTGGTAATAGCTCCAAAGATGTTCCTTCAGTAAGTCCATTCAATTGTCCTTCAATGGAGTATCCCTCATTAGAATTTTGATCACACGAAGAGAAAGAAAGAGCGAGAGCTAGTGCTCCGCAAAACATTTTAATTTTCATCATTAATATTTGTTAGTTATTTATCAACATTTTGAATAATAGTGCCATTACCCGGATTATTTGTAGCTCCCATAGGGAAAGGCATAGTCCATAGATGTGAATTGGGAGTAAGCGTGTACGTAGTACCATCCACCACTTTGCTCAACGTGCGAGCATATTTAGTCTCTTTATTAAAACGTCGAGCATCAGCAAAAGGCACAATTGAGAAAATCAATTCGTTATCTTTTGTACGGCGAATATAATTAATTGCTTGCTCCTCGGTAGAAGCAGTTAAGGGCTGATAAACATTTGGAAGAATACGTTTTTGGCGAACGGTGTTTAGCACATCCATTGCATCACCATACTTCCCATCACGAGCCAAGCACTCAGCTTTAATGAGATATACCTCTGTTGTAGTAAGCCCACCATAGTTAAATAGCCCAACTAAAGTACTTGTATAATAAGTGTCCGTACCAACCGTTTTAAGCTTCCAACGAGCCGCCATGCGAGCATCACCTTCTTCAAAACGGTTCCTTCTATCAACCTGAATCTTTGATTCTGAACTAGCATAATAAGTAGTACCATGACGAAAATAGTAATTTTCCACATTATCAATCCCCATAGGAGAGGTAGTAGCAGTATAATCATTTGCATTCTCTATCTGAGTTTTATTTGTCTGATAATAAAGCGTCCAATCATATAAAGCACTATTTTCAGCCAGCGCTTTATTCGCATTCTGCAAAGCTAAGTCATAATTGCCCATTTCTAAATAGATACGAGCATACATGGCATATGCTGCGCCAATTGTAGGGTGTAACGCGGTTGCACCCTCATGAGGAAGATACGGCAAAGCCTCTTCGAGATTTTTAAGCATATAGTTATAAATCTCCTGTATAGTTACTTGTTTATATGATGCATTCAAGTCAGCACTTTCAATCAAAGGAACGGATAATTTTGTAGCAGCAGTAGCTTCATCATATGTATCCGCATAATAATTTGCCAAAACAAAGTAAACCACTGTCCTGATAACTTTAGCCTGCGCTATCAATTCATTTTTCTGAGCATCAGTCGCTCCTGTTACAGACGGTACATTTTCTATAATAAGATTACAACTAGAAATAGCCGCATATCCATTATAATAAGTAAATTCATCAGTATTATTCAATTCTATCCGATTAGCAGACTCATCCCAAAAGTAATTCGCTTTGCGAAGTGGATAGTAGTTGTAGTTAGATGCAGTTTCAAACTTATCGTTAAGCAATAAAACAGCTTGCATTATATCTGTACACTGAGTTGTATATTCATTCCTGATAAAAGCTTCATAATCAGCTAGAGTAGAAGGAGTTTTTGCTCCTTTAGGCATGGTACTTAAAAAACCGTCACAAGAAGAGAAAAGTACGCTTATCACAATAAAAAAGATCCAAAACGTAGATGTTAATATTTTAGTTTTCATAATGTTACTGCTTCAATATTAAAAGTTCAAATAAAGTCCCCATACATAGTTAGGCGAGTTATATCCCCCCAATAAATATTTCGCTTTTTTCTCAAATGCGAAAGTATAAAGATTCTCCACATTAAACTGGAGGCGGGCATTCTTTAAGAATAATTTCTGGCAAATAGTCTGTGGCAATCGATAAGACAAAGAAATGTTGCTTAAACGAATATTGGAAGCATCCAATACATTAATGTCCGCATAAGAATACACCGAATAACTCCCATAATAATAATCCGGACTTTCGGCAAAAATCACAGCCGGCACATCTGTATGAGCCTCATCTCCGGCAGCTTTCCAACGATTCTTTATATCTTTATTCACAACACCTATGGATGTCATGTATTGTCCCAGCGAACGATTGTAGTTACTTTGCAAATAGGGTAAATCCGTATTCCTTATTTTGTGTCCTAACTGATAAATGAGCATAAAGGACATTTGCCAATTTTTATATTGCAACGAGCTACCTAAAGAACCGGTATGAGAAGGAACTGTTGAACCTAAATCATGAATAGCATCAAGACTAGCGGGTTGTGTAGTTGTCTTCTCTCCATTTTCATCGTAAACCTGTGGCAAACCTTTTTCATTTAACCCCGCCCATTTATAACCATAAATAGAATTATAAGGATTACCAATACGCGGATATGCCGAAGGATAATCCAGTTGTAGATAATATACCGGTGCTTCTACATTTACATAAGTAACCTTATTTTTATTATAAGAATACATCAAATTTACGTTCCACAAGAAATCCTTTGTGCGAATAACGTCTCCAGAAAGGGTTAACTCCACACCACGATTGGTCATCTCCCCATTGTTTATCTTATAAGTTGAGTAGCCAAATCCCTCGGTAGGTACTCCATTTGCATTAGCCAAAAGGTCCGACCCTTTTTTATCGTAGTACTCCACAGAACCATTCAAACGATTTCTCAACAAAGAAAAATCAAATCCAACATTCACAGTTCTTGTTTTTTCCCAAGACAGTTCCGGGTTAGGGCGAGTTCCTACAGTTCCTTGAGTACCACCAACATTTGAATTTGCAGAATAATAAGCAGTCAGATATGGTGCCGCATCTTTAGCTACATTTCCACCGATACCATAAGACAAACGTAGTTTAAGCATATCTACCCAACTAACATGAAAGAAACTTTCTTTGTTAATATTCCAAGATGTGCCGACAGACCAAATAGGTTTATTCTGATATTTCGAATTCGTACCCCAAAGATTAGAACGGTCCCAACGAAGGCTACCAGAAGCAGTATATTTACTATCATACGTATAAGCAGCATTGCCATAGAATGAAACGAAACGATCAACCTTCTCCTTCCGATAACTTAAGTCTGAAGAATAAAAGTACCCTCCCATCAATCCATTATATGTTTTCAATAAGGAGGCCGCATCAATGGGCGTGTAAGTCAACATTTCAGGATCATATCCATATTGAGTCTCATCTTTGTATTCCAATTTCGTACTACGAATTTCCGATCCCAGAATCATGATTAAGTCATGTTTATCCCCAAAAGATTTATTAAGATTTAATTGCTGACGGAAATCATAAGCGGATGAGTATTGCCTTCTATCATAATTGATATCACCGTAAGGTAGATTATAAGTTACTTTACCATCAGTTGTGGCAGTAGCTAAACCATTGACTTTAGCACGCACACTATATGACTCTTTATCAGATAATTTATTGTATCTGTCCACTCCATATTCATACTGAAACATCGTCTCATACTTTAACCAATCGGTTAACTTCACATTAAACTTAACAAAAGAACGATTCAAGAAATTTTTCTCTTTTCCTAAGTTACGCCCGATTTCATCTAAAGGAGTTATGTCCATGCTATAAAGTCCATAAGTATTAATTCTATTCACAATATCCTGACTATAACGAGATTCTGCGGTCGAAGTATAAGGATTCCCTTCGGCATCAACCAAGCCATCATAAGGCATATAAGTATAACCAGGTGACAAAGGATCATAAGTCTGAGTTGTGGCATTGGTATACTTTGTATAACTCCCTACATCAAGCCTCAACCAATTTGTTATCTCCGTTGAATTAGTTATGTTTAAGCCAAAAGAACTTCTATCCGAATATTTATTTTCATACTGATTATTTTTATACGTCAGCGAAACTTTAAAGTTATTCTTCTCTGTAGCATTACCAATGCTTAAATTATACTGTTGGTAAAAAGGATTGGTTTTTGCATACTTCTTCACATCATCATAATAATTATAGCCTTTACCAGAGAGCGCATTCAGTGTCGAGTTCATCTCTTCTTGCGTTATATTGCCTGCATACGAATTTAAAATGGCTGTAATACCCTGATTTGTATACACTCTATATTTCAATAAATTCGCAGCATAAGTCTCGGCATTATTGCCCTGCAAATTAGGATTTTTGTCTGCCCACTCTTTTTCAAGGTCAATAATATCAGCCGAATTGGTTAAGCGATCTTTATAAAAAGAATACGGGGAAAAAGTCAATGTACTTGAAAAAGAGACTTCAGTTTTTCCTTTTGCCACTTTTTTGGTCACAATAACCACTACACCATTAGCTGCACGTGCTCCATAAATAGAAGTTGCAGCAGCATCTTTAAGTACAGTGATACTCTCTATATCTTCCATATTTAAATCCGGAATATTTTCAACCAAATTTCCTTGAGGAGTATATCGGGTACTCTCCACCGGAAAACCATCAATAACATAAAGTGGATTTGTTACCCCATTCATAGTAGTAGTACCACGAACGAGTCCATTCGCATAACCTGCGACTCTACCTT
The DNA here is from genome assembly GCF_963677685.1 of uncultured Bacteroides sp. Taxonomy (NCBI): domain Bacteria; kingdom Pseudomonadati; phylum Bacteroidota; class Bacteroidia; order Bacteroidales; family Bacteroidaceae; genus Bacteroides; species uncultured Bacteroides sp. Next base: position 660,174 of record NZ_OY782186.1, on the reverse strand, counting down.
CAAGTAAAGTACTAAGACTATTAAGACGCTGCTCCTGCAACACCTTACCACTTACTTTAGAGAAAGCACCTGTAGCTCTTTCCTTTGAAATCGTCTGATATCCCGTTACCACAACCTCATCTAGCAATTGATTATCTGTCTTCAAAACCACATTCAAAGTCCTATTCTTTCCTACTTCTATCTTTCGTTTTACGAATCCAATAAATGAAAACTCAAGTACTGAAGATTCAGAAGAAACTGAAATAGAATACTTTCCATCAACATCTGTGATAGTGCCCGAAGTATTTAACCCCATGAGCTTAACCGTAGCACCAACCAAAGGCTCTCCTTGCATATCACTAACTATACCACGAATCGTTATCCCGGAAGCTTTGCCCACATTTTGGGCAGAAACTTCATAAGTAGCTGAAAATAAGATCAACAGCATACTACATAAAACAAAGCACTTTTTTTTCATATCAATCAATTATTTACCATTAATAACCAGCACGCCTAGAACAACACTACATGAGTTATTTAAAACCATTTTTGTTCTCTTCTTACCTGCAAAACGAGAAGAAACCTACTTGACTAAAAATCCCATTATTATGGTATTTTACAACATTGCCTCTAATAATAGGGATTTATCTAACGATTGCAAATGAAACAAGAATGTTTCATAAAACACTAATAAATAGGCTTTCAATAACAGCAATTGTCGTTTCTGAAATAAAAATGATAGCAAAAAGACGATTCACCTAACTTTTTGAAGATCAAGAACCTTGGAGCGGTATAAAGAAGGAGGCATTCCTACAGACGATTGAAATACACTATAAAAGGTAGAAATAGAGTTAAAACCTAGTTCAGAAGAAAGCGCTTTAAGGGGCATATCATTAGTCGGATCAGATAAAAGACGAACCGCTTCTTCCACTCTAAAAGAGTTAATATAATGCGTAAAGGTTTTACCTGTTTGTTCATTGATGACTTGAGACAAATAAGTACGGTTCGTATTCAGCATTTCCGCAACTTTCTCTTTAGTGATAAAATTATCTCTATATACTTTGCTCTCTTGCATCAGTTGATTAAGCATATAATAAAGTTCAGCCATCTTTTCATCAGTTAATGAAGAGGCTGCGTATTTTTCCGATGATTCATTTTTTGCCTTAACTCCCTCTTTTTTCAATCGCTTAATCTCAGAGCGCAGATTTTCTTCACGCTTAATCGCTTCTTGATTTTGTTGCACAATCTTTAAATACAAACGATTCTTCTTATAATAGAGGTAATAGGTAAAACTAAGAGCGAGAACTATTAAAAGAAAACCAAAGGTGAGATATTGAATTTTCTTCTCCTTTTGCAACAAGCTTAATTTCCCATTAACAAGTTCATTCTCTTTCTTTTCTACGTCGTATTTTACCCTCAGTTCATTAAGAGAACGCTCCTTCTCCTCATTAAAAACAATATCTTTTTCTTTACGGAAATCTTTATAATATTTCAACGCAGCAGCATAATTTCCCATTTGTTCATAGCAATTAGACAGAGCCTGAAGCAGAGAATGACGAAATATCTTATTATGCCTACTAGCAGAAACATCAAGTCCCTTTTTTAAAAAGACGACAGCCTCTTCATAACGTCTTTCCTTTGACAATACATTCGCATACCCGAGGTAAGTACTGGCTATGGATGAAGCATGAGCATAATCCTTTTCTTGAAGAGCTTTATCAAAGTAAGCCACCGCCGTAGAGTTATCTCCCGTTTTATAAGAAATATATCCCAATAGATTATAAACATTACTTAAATCATAAAAGCCATTTCGTTCCATAATAAATTCCGCCTCTCTAGCATACTTTAAAGCCTCTGTGTAATTCTCTTTGAGATAATAGACGTAAGCCGTGTTGACTGCACCACACATTATAGTATAGGTGTCTTCACGTTTATGGCCCAATTCATAACACTCCAAGGAATATTTCAGTCCAGTAGTATCATTCAGCAAATAGTACATGCCCCCCAAATTGCATAATAAGATGGAAAGTAATTGCTCATTATTATTTTTCTTAGCTATTTCTATCCCTTTAAAAAAATAAGAAATAGAATGATAATAATCCATTTCAATATTCGCAGTATACAAACCCAAGCCATTGTAAACAGAACAGAGCGCTGAGTCATTTTTCAGTTCTTGTGCCAATTTTAGAGACTTGTTCAGATAAAATTTGGAAGGTTTTTCATAGCCTTTCATCATTAATCCCTGCCCCAAATAAATATAAGAATACAATCGGAAATAATCATTCTGCTCAGCCTCTCCTTTATGACGTAATTGCTCCGCATAATAAATACCTTTAGAATAATCGGATTTAGCTAAATGAAGGAAAGAAAGTTCTTTTAAAGCATAAAGATTATCCTTTTTAGTACGCAGATAATTAATACGTTCATTAATATCATCCGAATTCTTCGGGATATTATTTTGCGCATAGAGTGGGGCAAATGAAATAACAAGCAATCCCAAGATAAAAAATGAAAAAGGGAACTTCATCCTTAAAAACTTTAATATTTTGATGGCAAAAATAGCCAAAAAATATCAGAAAGACTTGACTTTATTATGTAAATGTACTATCTTTGAAAGCGTTATCATAAAGTATATTCAATTTAAAATGCAGTAAAAGAGGAAAGCTAAAACTTTCCTCTTTTTTTTATAACCAAAGGTAAAAGGTATCTCCACGCGCCCTATAATGGCAACAAAAAACCGTGCAATTAGCCAATTACACGGTTTCATTTCTACAAAATGATGGTGTCATTCTCACCATTTGCTTATATGTTATCGGAATAACTTCTGAATGAAAAGTTTTTTCTCCTAATCTATTATTCAAAAGCGATTCTTTTTTCTTTCACCTTACTTATTAGTTAATTAATCACAAATCATCTCTTGACAAAAACAAGTTCATTTAAGGTCTTCCCCCATTTACTGCAATCTCATTGTAGTAAAGCTTATAACGCGAATTTGCTTTTATTCGTTTATCTTCTTCTCGAGGAGGCCGAAGAACGAGTACTTCGTTGACTGGGTACTTCTTTATTCTTAGAGGATCTTTGAGTCGAAGCAGGAACAATCTTCGCAGAACTACGGCTACTACTAACACGAGTAACACTAGCATTAGATTTACTTCGGCGACTCGACGAGGAAGAGGACGATGAACGCCTGTTTGAAACAGCTTTCGAAGAACGCGATTTTTTATTTATACTACTACGATTCCCCGAAGAGACAGAAGTTGCACGACTCTTTCTATTACTACTCCTATTATCTCTTGTAGAATGATAAACCTTTCTTGCTTCTGAACTCTGTGATGAGGTTTTTATCCTACTATCATTCGAAGTATTATATATCTTCTTTCTTCTTATTTTAGCATCCCTTCGACTTCGACGAGAAGTATTTCCCACATTCTCTCTATTCACTCTACTATGACTTCTTCGGACAGAAGCATTCCTGCTATTGCGATGAACAGAGTAAACATCATCTCTGTGGACAGACCTACGACTTGAGTTTGGACGAATTTTTATTCTGCCAAAGTCTGCCCGACGATTATTATAATATACTCTATGATCTCTCACACTATGGTAATTAACATATACCTTATGATGATAACGTCCTTTATAATAGCTAACATTATTATAATGTGTCCGATAATGACCGCCTCTATAAGTCCTAAAATGATGGGGTCTTCCAAAATAGAAAAGTCTAGGATTACTATAGGTTATATATACCCTAAAAGACCAGCCTTTCGAATCAGCATAAATGGGTCTATAAAAATAATCGGTTTGCATAAATCGACGATACTGCCAACTATTAAGGACCCAACGTAGATCATCATTGCGAATATCCAAATAACTATAATATTCATCTAATGCCCATTCCTGACCAGAAACCACATTATTCATTATATTACGTACTGCATGAATAAAATCGAAGTTTATCTCATAAGCATCATTATATTGAGCAGTATTCAAGTTTAGTTCGTACGCCATCTTATCCGTAAGAAAACGAGTTTCTCGACGCACTTTGCTAGTGCTCATCGCCGCCACATCTGTGCTGCTCATGGCAGCCAATCCAATGGCAAATAGAAGAATCAGTATTCGTTTCATATCGTTATATTTTTTAGGATTATTCATCATGATACCTCTTTATAAATTTAGTCATTTTATCTTTACTTGAGCTGAAAGTCAGACTTTCAAGTAACATAAAGAAATTTTGCTTATCAAGCACCTTAGGATAAAGTTTTTGCATCATTTCAACCTTATCATCGTCAAAGTGAGCAGTACTGACTATCATTTTGCACTGCTTAGTGGTAAAATAGCTTGTCTGCAAAGCTGTCTCAAGCAAATTCAAACGATCAGATTTAAAGGGAGCTTCCTTCATCGAATTAAAGAAATGAGCAAATGCACGGGTATCCATTACATTATCATACCCATAATCCCTATCTCTATTTCTATCAGCAGGATAGATATGCCTTCTAACATTATTAATTACAATATCTTTGATCCCTCTACCTGAATAATGAACCAACTCTTTATAAATCAAAGCGCCTCTACGAGCACGATCACCGTGTGCAATATACTTTGCCTCATAAACTTCTATCCGATAATTACCAGAGTTTAGATTGGCAACAAAACAACTTGTTGTGGAAGTAGAAACTTGTTGTTTATCAATGAATACAATAATCGGATTTCCATGAGCTTCTATCCGAATGCCATATATTGGTGCCGCTTTCACGAAAAAGGCAACCAACAAAAGACTAAAAGTGATTATTAATTTACGCATATCCTTTTGGTGTTTTTTGTATAAAACAAAAATAGGATAAGGAAATTCCCTACCCTAATGATTTTCTATAATCGTTCATAGGAATTTCCCTATTCAAAGAGAGGGATTTTCCATTCTCTAGTCAATGAAAGATTATCTACGAATTAATTTCTACAAACGATTCGGCAAGATCAAAGAGCAATAGTAGCCCTAAACATCAGAGACTTAAAGTCATTATCACTCTAATTTTCTCCCTATACACTCTTAGTTGAATTATCAATTATAATATAAAGACCTTATTCTCAATCCATAACCAGTTGAAAGAGACAAGAAAAAGTTGCAAACAGTTATTTTATAGAAAATCAAACAAGTTTAAGACCTTCATCATCTAATGTAATAAGTCTCCGTTTATACAAATCACCTACTGCTTTTTTAAAGGTCTTTTTGCTTACCTTAAAGATATCATAGATATCCTCCGCAGGACTTTTATCATTAACATCTGCACTACCTCCATGAGATTGAAGGTATCTCAATAAAGTCTCTGCAAAATCATCTATCTTTTCAAAACCCGGCTTCTGGAGTATTAAATCAATCTTCTCATCCTCACGTACTTGTTTCACATAAGCTTTCAACGTCATACCAGTACGTAAAGGCTGAAAGATTTCGCTATCATAGAGCAACCCTCCAAACTTATTATCTATAATAGCCTTAAAGCCTAAATCCGTTTTTTGCCAAATAAGAATGTTCACTTCATCGTAAGGTTGATATGTTGGTGATTCTTTAGAAAAATAACGTTCTATCTTTGCAGACGCCACAATACGGTAGCTCTCCTCATCCACATGAGCGTGTACTACATACGATCGCCCAACCTGCATCTTCATCTTCTGCTCACTAAAAGGAACAAAAAGATCTTTCATCAATCCCCAGTTGAGAAAAGCTCCAAATTGGTTAACCCATGCCACTTCCAAACAAGCAAATTCGCCGACTTGTACTAAAGGCGTAAGCGTAGTAGCAATTAATCTTTCTTCATTGTCAAGATACAAAAAGACCTTCAAGAAATCACCAATCTGGCAATTATCAGGAACATAACGAGTAGGTAACAATATCTCACCTTCTTGTTCACCATCGAGATATACTCCAAAATCAACGGTCTTGACAACCTCCAATGTATTAAATTTGCCTAGTTCTATGCTCATATATTCATTTATTTAAATGCAAAGATAACTTTTCCTGCTATTTTTATACTTATCTTTGCCAAATAAATGGATAAGCAACGCATTCATGAGAACTTTTTGGTATCATATCATGGCCTTAGTAACAATAGTTATCTGGGGAACTACATTTGTTTCAACTAAAATACTCTTGCAACACGGACTTTCACCAACTGAAATTCTACTTTACCGTTTTCTTTTGGCATATCTTAGCATATGGTTCTTTTCCCCTAAACGTTTATTGGCCAATACATGGAAAGATGAAGCTTTGCTGCTTGCTGCCGGAATATGTGGCGGTTCACTTTACTTCATGGCTGAAAACAGTGCACTCAAAATAACACTCGCTTCCAACGTATCACTAATCCTATGTACAACCCCTATACTCACCGCTTTTCTAACCCGCCTTACAGACAGGACAGAGCATCTTAAAAAACAATTATTTTATGGTTCAGTTATAGCACTTATAGGAGTGGCATTGGTTATATTTAATGGTAACTTTATACTCAAAATTAACCCCCTAGGTGATTGCTTAACAATTATAGCCGCTTTAATGTGGGGCTGCTACAGCATTCTATTAAAAAGGCTCGACAAAAAATACGGTGTACTATTCATTACCCGCAAGGTCTTCTTTTACGGTATCATCACAATGCTACCTATTTTCGCATTTTCTTCTTCGCAATTGCATCTCGCCAAGTTAAACCAACCCATAGTAATCTTCAACCTAATATTCCTTGGGTTAATCGCCTCCATGCTTTGCTATATTATGTGGAGTACATCAGTGAAGAAGTTAGGTGTTATTCGTACTACAAATTACATTTATATTGTACCTTTAGTAACTCTTATAACTTCTGCAATCGTTATTGATGAGACAATAACCTATATAGCTTCTATCGGTTCTGTTTTCATTTTGTTTGGGGTATACATAGCAGAACAGGGAGAAAAACTAAAGTCCCTGCATCTCAAAAGGAGAAAATAGTATCTGTAAAAAATAAAAAGCAATAATTTACCCTCAATTATGCCGTTCTACTCTTTTAGCTTGGGTACACCAAACTAAAAATCTTGGAAAGTTTAGCGAACGAAGAAAAAACCTTTTCTATCAAGAAAGGCGTTTCGAACTTTCAAAAAAAGAGTTGTAAATAAGCTATAACCTTAAAATAATCTAAAAGAACAAGTTTATTTCTCGTGAAGGTTACATGTTACCAATTGGTAACTTACTTTTGTGACCATTAAGTAACATAGAAGATTTCAATATGGTAAACGAAGGTTCAAAAAACAGAGAGACAACTGAATTACAACTACTTACAGCAGTAGATGAGCTAGTAAAAGAGAAGGGATTTGAGGGTTTAGGCATCAATGCAATTGCTTCTAAAGCAGGTTTTTCAAAAATGCTAATATACCGTTATTTCAATTCACTAGAAGGACTAATAGCAGCATATATTCAAAAACATGATTATTGGATAAATTTCAATGAAGAACTACCTGATAAGGAGCATTTGGGAGATTTTATTAAAGAGCTATTCAAAAAAGAGATAAAAGCACTTCGAGAAGATTACACACTCCGCCATCTATACCGATGGGAACTCACCAACAACAATAAGTTTGTTAGAGAATTACGAGAAAAACGAGAAGAAAAAGGATTACTCCTGTTAAACCAATTAGGTAATATAAATGGATACTCACAGAAAGAAGTAGCAGCAATAGCAACACTTATTTCAGCTTCAATTAGTTACTTGGTTTTGTTAGAAGAAAATTGCCAGGTATATAACGGAATTCCCTTGCAAGAAGAAAAAGGTTGGGAGCAATTGCAACACGGGATTAATTTGATGATAGACTTATGTTTACTAAAAGATAAAAAATGAAAAAAAGAATCTTTATCTGCATGTATCTTGCTACTATGTTGTGTAGCTCATGCAGCAATGAACTGATTGAATATCAGAAAGGAGACCTGAGAATAGATATAGAAAAAGGAGAAGAATGGCTACATGACTTTCCCGTATTTCTAAGTATAAGCAAAAAGAATCCGCCACAAATTGCAATATGGGCAGAGGATATGGATGGGAATTACCTATCAACAATTTACGTAAGCCATAAAATAGCAACTCAATCATGGGAATCAGCAGGAAACAACCGGAGAAAAGAGGCCTTACCATATTGGTGCCACCAGAGAGGAGTACAATATAAAGATGGATTGTACTTGCCTACTAAGAAACACCCTCTCACAGACGGCATCTCGGGAGCTACACCACACGGTAGTTTTAATGTCAAATTAACTCCCTACAATGGATTAACACACTTCATCGTAAAAATAGAACTCAACCAGTCAACTGATTTCAATAAGTATTATACCAAATCGGCTAAAGAAGGAGAAGATTCCTATTCAGGAGGTAAAGAAGGTAGTGGGCAGCCAGCTGTAATCTATGCCGCCAATGTAGACTTAAACTCAGAAAAAGACTCATTTGAAGCAAAACTAATAGGACATAGTAGTCCTGATGGCAGCAATGGAGAGGTATATCCAGATATCTCAACATTAACCACTGCATTACAAATCGTTAAACACATTACTATAAATATACAACAATGAAAACAATCATATTAATCCTTTTCCTATTATCACCGATCCTATGCAAGGCACAAGAAAAGGCAAACAATTTATCTTTTTCAGCGACTATCGGCACAGGTCTTTCAATGAGTGAACCGGCTAAGTCACCTATCATAGGTCAAATCACAGGACATTACGCAGTAAGTAGGAAGTTCTCAATTGGACTAGGTACAGGATTATCTTCTTATGAAAAAATGCTACTTCCAATATACGGAAATATACAGTATTTCTTTCATAAGAAAGAAACTAAATACAGACCTTATATTGATTGCAATACCGGATATTCCTTTATTTTGGCTTCGAAAGCAAATGGAGGTTTTTATTTTCAACCATCAGTCGGAATACAAATAAAAATAACATCGAAAACAAATTTACAGATTGGGATAGGATATGAATTGCAAGAATTGGAAAGATTAAAAACACATACAGATAAATTCTTCAAAACTGAGTTCGCAGAAAAATTAAGCCATCATTCATTTATTGGAAAAGTTGGAATTACTTTTTAACCTCGTCATCGGTGTCGCTGTCATCACCCCACAATTCTTCATCGCTAGGTGCTCTGCGTATACAAACAAAGCAAATACACCCAACCACAAGAAGAAAAATAATATATCCGATTAATAATCCCATATGTATGAAGATACCACCTCAATAAACTAATGCAAAAATATAAAAAAAAGTAAGAACTGCCTCTTTTATAAAAAAGAATCTACTAGTTGAAGGCAATAATAATGGAAAATTCTGAACGATATTCTATTTTTTAGAAGATGATTCTCTTATGACCAAATGAGTAGGAATAATAATTTGATAAGGAGCTTGCTGCTCCTTTATTTGTCCCAGCAATTGTTTACAAGCAGCAGCACCCATCTTATAAGTCTGGTGGGTAACAGCCGTAAGTGGAGGGTCTACATAATTAGAATGCATCTCATCAGTATAACCAACAAGAGCAATATCTTGAGGTATCTTCAATTGATGGCCTTTAATCTCCTTCATCGCCGCAAAAGCCAACGTATCATTCATCGCCAGAATGGCATCAGGAGGATTGGCAAGAGACAACAGACGACGAGTAGCCTCGCGACCTTCATCATAACTCATTTTCTCACAAATAACAAGTTCCTTTTCTATCGGAATCTTGCTTTGCCTCAAAGCTTCTAGATAACCATGCTTACGCTCTCCCACTATTTTTAGATGATTGGCTCCTCCTATAAACCCAATCCGCGTAGATCCGGTTTGCAACAAATGCTCTGTTGCCAAATGAGCCGACTCCACATTATCGGCCACAACTGAGCAAAAGTGTCCTCCCGGACATATACGATCAAAAAAAACCAAAGGAACATTTTGCGACTCTAAGGCTTCAAAGTGAGTATAGTCTGTCGTTTCTTGAGATAAGCATGCTATAATACCCTCTACACGAATATTAATCAAATCATCCAAACATTGTTTTTCAAGTTCATACTGTTCGTAAGAAGAAGTGATGATAACAGAATATCCGTTTTGTTTTGCAACATCATTAATGCCACTAATAATTGAAGCATAGAAATGTGTAACTAAATCCGGGACTAAAATACCTATGATACGAGGACTATTCTTCAACAGACTCATAGCAAAAGGATTTGGACGATAATTGTATTTACGTGCAAGAGCTTTAACACGTTCGCGTACCTCCACACTAATCTCAGGACTATCTCTTAATGCTCTCGAAACAGTAGAAATAGAGACATCTAATTCTACGGCAAGATCCTTTAATGAAACAGGTTTATTTATCCGCATCCGACAATGATATTTTCACAAATATAATTGTTTTAAAACAAGGAAACAATCAATTACGAAACAATAGCGCAAACCTTTGCGTACTTTTTTAAGCAGACAGAGATAACAATATTCAAGGTATGTTCTATTTTTGGCTTATTAAATCACCAATTCTAAAATTGATAATGCTATGATTTACAATGAAATCGGACAAACAGGAATGAAAGTTTCTAATCTTAGTTTCGGCGCTTCTTCGTTAGGAGGTGTGTTCCACGATATACGTGAAGCGGAAGGTATAAAAGCAGTATTCACTGCAGTCGAGAAAGGGATGAACTTTATCGACGTCTCTCCTTATTATGGGCACTATAAAGCAGAAACGGTTTTAGGAAAAGCCTTAAAAGAAATCCCTCGCAACTCTTTCTATCTATCAACCAAGGTAGGTCGCTACGGCAAAGATGGCGTAAACACTTGGGACTATTCAGCAAAGCGAGCTACAGAAAGTGTATACGAAAGCATGGAACGGCTGAATATCGACTACATTGATCTAATTAATGTACATGACATTGAGTTTGCCGACCTTAATCAAATTGTAAGTGAAACTCTACCCGCTTTAGTAGAATTACGCTCAAAAGGCATTGTTAAACATGTAGGTATAACCGACCTTCAACTCGAGAACTTACAGTGGGTTATCGAACATGCTGCTCCGGGTAGTGTAGAGAGTGTACTCAATTTCTGCCACTACTGCCTCAACGATGACAAACTAGTGGATTTTCTCGATTTTTTTGAATCTCACCACATAGGAGTGATCAACGCTTCTCCTCTTTCAATGGGTTTACTTTCTCAGAGAGGAGTTCCTTCTTGGCATCCAGCCCCCGCTTCTCTAGTTGAAGCCTGCCAAAAAGCAGTACAGCACTGCTCATCAAAAGGTTGTGCCATCGAAAAACTAGCCATACAATATTCAGTTAGCAATCCACGTATTGCAACTACTTTATTTAGCTCGGCCAACCCGGAAAACGTAGAGAAAAATATCCGCTATGCGGAAGAACCTATTGACTGGAACCTCGTGCAAGAAGTACAAGACATCATTGGCAATCAAAAGCGCGTTAGCTGGTCTAACTCCTAACTAATAGAGTAGATATAATGGATAAGTTCAATATTATTGACGCACATTCCCATCTATGGCTTAAGCAAGACACCATTGTAGATGGGCTACCCATCCGTGATATAGGAAACGGTCGTTCGGAATTTATGGGGGAAGTAAAACAAATGCTTCCACCCTTTATGATTGACGGAAAAAATTCGGCCGAAGTCTTTCTTTCTAACATGGATTATGCACAAGTCTCAGCCGCTGTAATCACTCAGGAATATATTGATGGAATTCAAAACGACTATCTCTTGGAAGTCATGGCGCGTTACCCTAATCGTTTCTTTGTATGCGGCATGTGTGAGTTTCGCAAACCGGGTTATTATGAGCAAGTAAAGGAACTTTTAGCATTAGGCTTCAAAGCTATCAAAATTCCGGCACAGCGCTTACTCCTGAAAGAAGGCAGAGTTATGCTCAACAGCGAAGAGATGATGAAAGTCTTTGCTTATATGGAAGAGAATAAAATAATTCTCTCAATTGATTTGGCAGATGGAGACACACAAATTGATGAGATGAAAGAAGTAATTCAACAATATCCAAACCTCAAAATAGCTATCGGTCATTTTGGTATGGTAACGACCCCACGCTGGCAAAAGCAGATTAAATTAGCACGCAACAAAAACGTAATGATCGAATCGGGAGGAATCACATGGTTATTCAACGACGAATTTTATCCTTTCAACGGAGCCATCAAAGCTATTCGAGAAGCTGCCGAATTAGTAGGAATGGAAAAACTAATGTGGGGATCGGATTATCCACGGACAATTACAGCCATCACCTATAAAATGTCATATGACTTCGTTCTGAAGTCTACTGAATTATCTACTGATGAGAAAAAGCTTTTCTTAGGTCAGAACGCCGAGGTTTTCTATAATTTCAAGAATCTTCCGGAACTGCCCTATATAAAAAACATGTCAGAATAAAACCTCAATAATAAATAATACATTCATACCATGAAGAAAAACAATTATCTATTGCCTTTATCATTGGTTTTTTCTCTTTTCTTTTTGTGGGCTATCAGCAGTAATTTACTGCCAACCATGATCAGACAGTTAATGAAAACCTGCGAATTGAATGCATTCGAAGCTTCTTTTACAGAAACTGCCTATTGGTTAGCATATTTCATATTCCCCATTCCTATCGCGATGTTTATGAAGCGTTACAGCTATAAGTCGGGAATTATATTCGGACTCTTACTCGCAGCATGTGGTGGCTTTCTATTCTTCCCTGCAGCCATATTAAAAGAATACTGGGCATACCTCTGTATCTTTTTTGTCATCGCTACCGGAATGTGCTTTCTCGAAACAGCGGCCAATCCCTATGTTACAGTTCTAGGTGAACCCGAAGGAGCATCCAGAAGATTAAATCTAGCTCAATCATTCAATGGGCTCGGAGCCTTCATTGCCGCAATGTTTCTTAGCAAGTTAATACTCAGTGGCAATCAATATACGCGCGCAACACTCCCTCATGATTTTGCTGGTGGTTGGGAAGGTTACATCCAAATGGAAACCGACTCTATGAAACTACCTTATTTAATATTAGCGTTGCTCCTGATTATTATTGCCATAGTCTTTGTTTTCTCAAAACTACCAAAGATAAAAGAGGGAGATAGCATAGAAGGGAAGAATGAAAAAGGAGAAAAATTAATAAACTTCTCTGTTCTAAAACGTTCTCATTTACGTTGGGGAGTCATTGCACAGTTTTTTTATAATGGGGGACAAACAGCAATTAACAGTCTGTTTCTCGTTTATTGCTGTAGCTATGCCGGATTTGAAGAGAGTACAGCAACAACATTTTTCGGTCTTTATATGTTAGCCTTTTTGTCAGGAAGATGGATCGGAACATTGTTAATGATTAAATTCCGCCCGCAAGACATGCTATTAGTTTATGCGCTTGTTAATGTTGCATTATGCGGAGTTATCATTTGCTGTGGCGGAACAGTCGGACTATATGCCATGTTAGCAGTATCATTCTTTATGTCGATCATGTACCCTACACAGTTCTCGTTAGCGTTAAAAGGATTAGGAAGTGATACTAAGAGCGGTTCAGCTTTCTTGGTTATGGCCATTGTTGGTAATGCTTGTCTACCACAACTGACAGCTTACATCATGCATTTAAACGAAAATATATATTATATAGCATATATTATACCCATGATTTGTTTCCTTTTCTGTGCATATTATGGATGGAAGGGATATAAAGTCATAGACTGATAAAACGATTTAAACAATAATAAAAAATGAAAGCAGTTCAAATTACAGCACCCTCAGTTATGAAGGTTGTTGATGCAGAGAAACCAGCCGTTAAAGCTGATGAAGTTCTCTTAAAACTTAAATATGTAGGTTTTTGCGGTTCTGACCTAAATACCTACTTGGGTCGTAACCCGATGGTTCAGCTACCCGTTATTCCAGGTCACGAAGTCGGTGCTGTTATTGAAGAAATAGGTAGTGCTGTCCCTACAGCCGGATTAGAAGTAGGAATGAGCGTAACGGTAAATCCTTACACTAATTGTGGGAAGTGTTCTTCTTGCCGTAATGGGCGAGTAAACGCTTGTCAGCATAATGAGACGTTAGGCGTACAACGCAATGGTGCCATGGCTGAATATATATCTCTGCCATGGACAAAAATTATTCCTGCAAAAGAGATGTCTCCTCGTGATTGTGCTTTGATTGAACCTATGAGCGTAGGTTTTCATGCGGTTTCTCGAGCACAGGTTACTGATATTGATACAGTAATGGTAATCGGCTGCGGCATGATCGGTATGGGAGCAATTGTTCGCGCTGCACTGAGAGGAGCTAAAGTTGTTGCAGTAGATTTAGACGACGAAAAGCTTGAGTTAGCAAAACGGGTTGGTGCTCAATACACCATTAACTCTAAAACAGAGAATGTACACGAAGCATTGCAAAAGATCACAGAAGGTTTCGGCCCTGATGTAGTCATAGAAGCAGTAGGTAGCCCGGTAACCTATGTTATGGCAGTAGACGAAGTCGCTTTTACAGGCCGAGTGGTTTGTATTGGCTATGCTAAGAGTGAAGTTGCTTTCCAAACTAAATATTTTGTACAAAAAGAGCTTGATATACGCGGCTCAAGGAATGCTCTTCCTGAAGATTTCCGTGCAGTTATTCATTACATGAATCAGGGAACTTGCCCTAAAGATGAATTAATTTCAATGGTAGTAAAACCTGAACAAACGAGTGATGCCATGAAAGAGTGGGCAGCAGATCCAGGCAAAGTATTCCGCATTTTGGTTGAATTATAATAACCACAAAGCGATATAGATATTTTAAATAAAGATGAGCCCGGCAATTTACCGGGCTCATCTTTATTTGGGGTTCATTCCTAATTTAATAGCAACTTCTTCTTTGCAGAGTTACCGCCATCAGCCCAATCACAACATCATTTGAAAGAGTTTCCAAACTCAAATAGCTCAACTCTTTCTCCGAATTTAAAGGCATATCAAGCAGAATGCCCGCCCCACCTTCTATGGTTCGTCCATAAACACCCTCAATATTGAGATCTTTTCCCAAATGATTACTTACCAGACCGGATTTCAAATGCAAGCGATACGGTCTAGGTGCTTTCAACTTAAACGCAACATGATCCACAAAGTAATCTTGTTCTATGGGGCACCAATTTTCAGGATTCACTAATGAAAGTGTATCACTGGTTCCATCTGTATAATGCGCCCTAACAACCCCATTTGCAATGTGACATTGCATATGATTTGTGCTCCCTGCCATAAGAAGATAAGCATGCGATGCCCTTCCTGTCAACGAAATGCATATACTATCCGGATAGTTATCCCACAAAGAAGTGAAAGCTATATTTTCACCTTTAGCAGGAGTTCGAAAAGAGAATCCTAGTGGAGTTACAAACAATCCACCCGATGCTTGTGAGCGTAAACCCGAATCATCAATATCAGCCATAAGTTTGGGATGACACCATTCACCGATACCTTGTTTGGGCAACTCCAAACTAGTATATGATGGTCGAGGAGTGAGATATTCGTTCCGAAAGATATCGGTAACAGAAGCATTAAAAGATCCATCCATATTCACCGGAGTACACAAGTCTGTTATAACATGCTGAAATGCAAGAGTAGTAGAAGCAATGTTAGCTTTCACAATAATATTAATTGGCTGCCACCACGACAAATCACCCTGACGAATATTTGCAAACAGAGTATGACTTCCGGCTTCAGCTTTTATAAAGCCTTGAATACATCTATCGTTTATTTTCACTCCTAATAAAATATCTTGTGGATCATATAGCTTATCTATTTTATTCCCACCAAACTCTAATTGAAGCAAATCATTGGTTTTAAGAACTTTCCCCATATCAGAGAATACGGTTGTAACAGGCTTACCTCCCCACTCTATTTTTATCTCACATGCGGCATCGGCAGAAGTCCTTATTAAGATAGCAGGTTGTCCTACTGCAGATTTTACTTGTTGCCAAATAACAGGCTTTTCATTAACAGTGATTCGAACAATCTTATCCCTTCGGGCACGACACTGCAGTTCAAGCAACAACGGAGTAGCGAAGTGTTGAGTTATAGTATAAGTTTCGGTTTTCTCCTTTCGATAATAATCAAACGATATGTCCGGAGTAGTAAGTGAAGCATGGTCCCAATCGTCAGGAAATCCCGGACGAATAAGTAACTTCTCATTAAGAGCATCAGGTAGAATGCCATAAAGTCCTTGTATTAAAGCTCGAGAAGCAACTCCAATAGGATCTCCGAAATCCCGATAGCACTCGCCTCTTGCAGCATCATAAAAGCTTATTTGCCCAAAGTTTCCCGGACTTCCTCCCAAATACATCCCATCAAGAACAGAACTTTTCAATAATTTAAATGCTTCTTCATTTCGTCCTGCTTCCCAATAAGCAAGAGTAGTATGCATCACCTCAGCAAAAGCAACGTTATTTATACTCCATGAATAAGGCAACCAATTTGTCGTAGAGATCGTAGCATACCCCTCATCCTTCAAACCCTTAGCAGAGACAGGAATATGAGGAATTTCGGTATCAATATAACGAGTAGCCTGATAAGCTTGGAAAGGATCTGCCACTTCACTGTCAATAGCATGATAAATAGTCCATATCGCGGCACTTTCATGTAACCTCTTACATCCCATAAAATCTTGATATTCAGCCCAATGACCCTTTTTAGACATCCACAAACGATCATTCATTGCTTTCAGAATCTTTTCAGTTTCTCTACGATACGGCAACGGATCTTCTCCTATTTTTTCAGCAATTTCAGCTGCCATCTTGTTGGCTCGATAATTATAAGCTGATGAATGAGTCACCGCACCTGCATTATAATAGAGTGCATCACTTGCCCAAATACAAGCATAAGCATCATACAGCCCATCATCATCAGGATCATAATTTCGCTTTTCCCAATTTAGATGGCGAACTAACACAGGCCACATCTTTCGCGCATAAGCTAAATCTCCCGTCCAATTGAAATGCCATAAGAGTTCGTCAATATAGCAAAGATTCATATCATAATGATGCATCTGATTAGACCGACGAGGATTGCGACAAATATAGCCATTGCTATACTGAGGCGTACCCCATTTTTTGATAGATCGTGCCAAATTCATATTCGGATCTTGCGCCGGATGTGGAATAATTTGCGGCACATTAGTCACCTGACTGGCTGCATAAGCATCAAAATGTTTACGTGCTCGATCGTGCCAACCTAATGCATCTCCTGTATAAGCCGCTCTCCATCCACTTAAAGGCATACGCCAGCCAACTGCCCCATGAAGCCAAACTTCACCACTCCAAATAGCATTGGCAGCAACAGAAAGAGCCCCTCCTAATGTATTAAAATACGGATCAGGCGTGTTTATTTTAATGCGGGAAGCTAATTGGGCGCGTGCTTGTTCAGCTTTGAGGTACAACAAACGACCTTCTGACTGCTCGGGTATTCTTAAAGAATTATTCTCAAATAACAAATAACCATCCAACGAAAGTTTATATTGTTCCAATTTTAAAGGATGCTCGGATGCTTCAAAACTATCAGGAGGATCAGCACCCATATCTCCACTACGATTTAGCTTTTTGGCCTTTATATCAGAAATGAAACAAATAAGCTTAGCCTCGGAAGGCATTTTAACAGATTTCATTTCCCATACAGCACCCTCTCTATCTGGTAAGGGCAATGCCGAAATAAGAAGAGTCCCCTCTCCCCATGCAGGATCTGAGAGACGGTAACTCCTTCTGCCCGGTGTATAACGGGCCTCACAATAAGCAACAGAGTCAAGAGCAAAAGAAGTCTTTCCTAATAATAAACGAAAACAAATATTTTTGCTCTTTCCTTTAATGTAAGCAGCAAACACGGGACGATCGCTCGTCTCTAGCCGAAAGGGAGAAGTGTTAGCATAGAGTGCCCGAGTATAACGGTTCGTCCCGTTAATACACACAAAATCATCTCCATCTGGATGGTATTGCAACGAACGAGCTACTTTCCGACTACCTTCATTATAAGATGTTGATTCAATAAAATCACCAATTCTCTTGGCAGAAGTCTGTGCAAAGAGAATAGTAACAGAGAAAAAATAGAACAAAGGAACTAAATAAAGTCTATTCATTACAACAGTGCTATACAGTTATATTTAACGCTATGGCATAGGGGTTAAACCTTCCCAACGCACATTCCAAGTACCATCCTTTGGGAAGCCGGGGTTCTTTACCGTACACCCATCCCATCCGGCGCACATCATGGCTACAGCCGTCAACAACCCACCATTACCCGGCAAATAAATACGCAAACGCTCATCCTGATAATTATGTCCATTGACCAAATAAGTATTTGTACGTTTGTCCATCAACAAAGCTCCAACCGCTTTTTCAGGTTCTCCTAGACGAGCAGCATTCATCGCAGTCATCGGATAATCCCATCCCCAAGTTTTGTCCCAATTCCAATGATCCCAAATCCAATGAAGCGTATTCTTCATATAATCTTTACGAATCAGCTTATTCATAGGCAAAATACCTAATGCCCCAAGCACAGCCATGTGATCGGAAGTAAAGCGAATATCTTTATAAGTATCTAATGCTGTTTCAGCAGCTAAATACAAGCCATCTTCATTATAAGCTAAGGGGGAAAGTTTTTCAATCATCTCGTCCCATTTCAGCAATCTTTTTTCTCCGGCACGTTCGCGCCATTTTTGGGCTATTTTCATAGCGAAGTGCCAATAAGAAAGTTCAAAAGGAGGGTTGACTGTTTCTGCAGCACGGAGTGTTTCTTGCGCAGGGATGATCCCTTTCAAGGTGTAACGTTTTTTAGCCTTATCGTAGGTTGCGAAAGAATACATAAATTCCGCTGTCTCCTGCACAAGGCGATTATATTTCTTAATAACCTCAGGAGTTGGATTAGAACGATAGAGGAGTTCTGCTAGATAAATAAAGTGAGGCTGCTGCCATATAAGAAAACTTCCCACTTTAGAAGGTGCCTCAGTACCACTAGGATCAGTCATCTTCATCCAACGCACGCCTTGAAATTCTTGACGTTGAGCTATTTCACGCGCTACAGGTTCAGCCTTTTCATACCACGGGAGTGCACGTTCCAATAGCTCGGTACGATTCCATAATGCAAATTGTGCTTCGTGCCACCAAATCATTTCAAGATGAAACTTCCCAAACCAAGAATTATAAGTCAATCCCGTTTCTTGGGGCGGAGTTGTTCCCGCACACTGAATGGCTAGTAAATATTGACTTAACACCACACGTCTTTCAAGTTCTTTGGCACGTGGATCTGTACAAAGAGAGAAATCAACAGCAGCTCCATTTTTCCAAAAAGCATTCCAATATTCAGCAGAGGCTATCAATGTTTGTGCAACACTTCTATTAGAACTAGAAGGAACTTCGGGTGTAAATCTGCAAGTAAACGCAATCGTATCATTTTGAGGATTCAAAACAAAGTAGTTTTTCTCCTTTTCTCTTAATGTGGCTTCTCCTTCCCAAGAAAGGGTTACATAGTATACCGTAGCATCCAGTTGACGTTTCAATACCGCAGAATGCTTATCTTGGGATACAAGAATAGTGGAATGCCTGTCATTTTCATTCCAAGAACAAGCGTCATCAGTATGTCCACCAGTAGGATAAGGAAAGTGTAACTTGATTCCCGGATGTTCGGTTGATATAATACGTGCTGCAATCATATCCATTTCAGGATCAACAGTAGTTTCCACTTCATAAGTAACAGTTGCAATTTTATAGGAGCTATGAATAACTCCTTTCCACAAATCAAGTGACTGGTGAATATCTGTGAACTCCTGTGGCGTTATACTATCAGAAAGTTCGAGTCCTACAACACCTAAATGCAATCGATGAGGGTTTGCACGGAACCAGTTGGCTGCATCATGTGAACGCCCCTTTTCATTAAATTGAACAGAATAAGGTTCCATACGCCCCCGTCCAAAATCATAATTCTTCAATGTTTCTTCATGACGAAAATGCTTCGGATTTAAAAAGGAATGCCATCCCCACTGACTCTGTGTACCTAACGGAACTCCGTGAGCATATATTTCGGAAAAAGTTTGCAAACCTGTTGCATCAACCGTATAAGCAAATTCTCCGTTTCCCACAGAGAAAGATGAAAGAGAATCAAAAGAAGTTACTTGCGGATTATTTCGTTCAACAAGTGCTTTTCTGTCAATAGAAGATTGTTTACCTGTGCTACATGCAATTAACGCAAAACCCATAAGGGCATAAAATATTTTTTTCATAACATTAGATATAGATTACACAAATATCAAGAAACTATTAAGAATAAAGAGTATGAAGAATGACAGAAAAGCTAAATAATTTGTCACAACAAGACAATACAAGAACAGAATAGATTTTTAGTAAAACAAAGTACTAAAGATTAACAGATTCGGTAGGAATAGATACATCCGCATTTTCAGCCTCCTCTCCTCTTGCATAAGTACGATATTCAAGAGGAGTAAACCCTGTGCGTTTTTTAAACAGTGAAAAGAAATGCTCAGTTGATTTATAATCAAGCATAAAAGATATCTCTTTTACAGATTGCGAAGTGCTTACTAACAGTTGCTTGGCCTTACGCAGTTTCAATTCTTGAAAATATTTAGCAGGAGCATAACCTGTATAGTCCTTGAATACTTTTCTAAACCAGGAATAACTAATATTTAACTTCATAGCCAATTCTTCCGGATCTACATTCTTCAAAACATTTTCATTCATGATAATTTTGGCCTGCTCTATTTTCTGATCCACATCCCCAATCTCAAATATCTTATTCTTAGACACAGAAAGAATCATTCCAATAATATGGAGAACAATTCCCGAAAGATACTGCTGGGCAGAAATCTTATCTGCTTCAGCTATTTCAATAGCACGGACAAAGAGTGATACTAATTCTTCATTCAAACCAACTTCAAGAATCTGATTATCCTTTGTGATAAAAGAATTTCTTATCAGATTATCAATAATAGATCCCTCAAAACCAATATAATATTCATTCCAACCTGTCTGCTGTAAAGGATGGTATGTATGCCATTGACCAGGAAAAAGAATCATCAAACGTCCCTTACATACTTGTCTCTCAGGAGTGGAATCCGAAGCAAACAAACCTCGTCCTTTAGTAATATAGACTATCTGGTATTCGGGGAGTATGCGCCCTTTAAGTGCATTGAAGTAATAACCGGAAGGATGATCTTTTAAAGGATAAGGAGAATTAGGCTGAATTGACTGGAAGCCTACAGTATTAATCCAAAGTCCAAACTGATGGTCCTTGTCGTTAACAATGAGATACTTAAACTCGACTCCTAAATCATTAAAACTTTTAGCCATATACACACCCAAATAGTAAACTCAACAAAAATAAAGAAAAAAAGTAAGAAAGAGAACAGATGTAGCTAACAATAAATATCTTGTGAAATTCATAATGATGATTTAAGGTAATAAATTAAAAAAAGAAAAAGGCGGTATATTAATTCACACTAACATACCGCATATAAAAATAAATCTATTATTTAGGCAAATTAAATGCCACTTTTAATTCTTCCATCAATACATCAGAAAGACCTTCCGGCTCAAAGCCCATAGACTTAGCTGTTAAATAAATTTGTGCAGATTTTGAAAGCGTATCAATCATATCAAATGCTTCCATAACATTCTCAGATACGGAACAAACACCGTGTTTCTCCCACATCACAACATCATATTCTTCAAGCTGTTTCACTGTCGCATCAGCCAGTTCAAAAGAACTAGGCAAAGCGTAAGGGATAATTCCCAAACCTTTAGGGCAGAAAGCTCTTGTTTCAGGAATCATACTCCACAATAGCTTGGTTAACACATCTTTTTTCAAAAAAGCAGGATTGTGAGTCATCGCTACCAAATCAATAGGATGTGTATGCACAACAGCCTTATAATTAGAGCCACTGCCAATCAGATAATTGTGCATAGATAAATGAGAAGCAAGTTCTGATGTAGGTTTTACAGGGTTATCGGCAATAATTTCATAGCTGGCACAGTTATCGCAAATACGTATAAATGAGCCATTTTCCATTGGCCAACGAGCCAAATCGCGCATACGTTTATTTGTTCCCTTACAAAAGAAGTAACATCCTTTAAGATGAGGAAGCATATTCCCTATTTGCACTTTTTCGCTAATAGCCGGTAAAGCTTTTATTTCATCATCAGCAAGTTCCGTCACATTCACAGTGATATTCCCGCCATTACGTTCAGCCCATCCTTTTTGCCAGAGATAACCAGCCACCTCAGCCACATCGGCTACCTGCTTAGCAAGCTTCGGACGACTCTCTAATATTGATTTCATATTCTCATTCTTTATTTAACTTCCGGTTATGCAAAATAAGAGAACTTATTTGCATAACCGGAAACATATTTACTTTTATTTTTTATTTAGGCTTGTGCCATCGCTACTACAATAATAGATGAAACTAACACTACCAATCCCAACACAAGCACTAAGATGGTTGAATTGTTTGCTCCTTTCCACTCTTTCAAGATAATGCCCCAGAAATTACTGAATGTAACATTGAGAGACATTAAGATGCTCCATGAGAAAGCAAGTAGAATAGGACTATCTGCAAGAAAACTCTTACCCATTTCAAGTCCGAAGAACTGTGAGTACCAAAGTACTCCTGCAAGTGCACAAAACAGAATATTATTTGTCAGTACATTTCCCTTAACAGAAAAATATTCTTTACCTGTTTTATTCTTCACATTCTGCTGTATACAGTAAGCTGCGTTAGTGATAAAGCCTCCAAATGTCACAAGGAATATGACAGGAAGCCCTGCATATAATCCTTCAACACCGTTTGCCATTGCAGCCTCCTTTATTGGTATTCCGGCCTCAAGCCCCAAAGCAAAACAAGCACTCATTACACCAGCTAGCAAAGCAACAAGTAATCCTTTTGTTAAAGCAAAATCTTTCACCGCAGCTTTCTTCTCTTCCTCCGTCATGTTCTTAGAGCGAAGACTTCCGGCATACCCGATAACGGCAATGCCTGCCAACGTGATACACACTCCAATAAGCAAAAGTAAACCTTCGCCATGAAACAAATCCTTACCGCTGAATATAGCAGGAAACAAAGTACCAAAACCTGCACATGTACCAAGAGCAATGCTCTGCCCTAAAGCTACTCCCAAATAACGCATACTTAGTCCGAAGGTCAGCCCACCGATGCCCCATAGCACACCATAGATAATGGAGGATAAAGCACCTCCGGCTCCCCATAATTCAAACAAGCTACTTCCTACAGGAATACCCAGCAGAGCTCCTAACAGAGGAAAAACCAACCAGGCAAAAATGCCTTGCACTAGCCAAAAGCTTTCCCAGCTCCATTGCTTCACTTTCTTGATAGGTACATATGAACTACTTTGTCCAAAGCTTCCTATAGCAATAATGATAAGTCCGATAAGTGTGTTCATGATATCTTATTCTATTAGCGATACGTATATACCTTACTTAGTTTCTTTTTGAAGTTACTTCGTTCTCATACTTCTGAACCTCAGTAATAAAGTCTTCTCCTACAGGAACATTATTCCTCAAGCAGAACATATCCCAAACAGCATTCCAAGGCAAAGCTTTCGATTCTTCAAGAAGAGCAAGACGTTCAAAGAGCTGATCATTAGCTTCATATTCGCGAAGTTTAGCTAGTGGTTCAAGCATCGCCTGCATAAAGCATTTTTGTGTAGCGCGACTACCAACAACATAAGCACCGATACGGTTAATGCTTGCATCAAAGTAGTCGAGGCCGATATGTACCTTATCTAATGCATCGCAACGAACAATCTCTTTTGCCAAATCCAATGTATCATCATTCATAATGGTTACATGGTCACTATCCCAACGAACAGGGCGGCTTACGTGCAACATTATTTCAGGGGTAAAGAGTAGCAGAGAAGGTATTTTATCTGCAATACTTTCTGTCAAATGGAAGTGACCGGTATCCAAAGTCACCATCTTATTATTCTTCGCACCATATCCCAAATAGAAATCGTAAGAACCAACAGTATAACTTTCTGCACCAATACCAAACAGCTTAGCTTCAATGCAGTCCTTCATGTTATCATACTTCGTAGCAAAAACTTCATCAAGCGATTGCTTCAACAGTTCACGATAGCGTAAACGGTTCACAGTCTGATCTTTGCTACCATCATGAATCCAGAGGTTCATAATAGAAGGATCTCCTTGATATTGACCCATCGCCTCAGCAATAGCACGACTACGTTTAGTATGTTCTATCCAGAAATTGCGGATAGCATCATCCGGATTAGATAAAGAGAGACTGCCACTCTTAGGATGTGAAAATGAAGTAGAATTGAAATCAAGTTTCATTCCATTCTCTTTTCCCCACTGCATCCAGCTCTCAAAATGTTTCGGTTCAATTTGGTCACGATCAACGAACTTACCACCGAAATCACCATAAGTAGCATGCAGATTCAAACGGTGAGTTCCAGGAATATAGCTAGCAGCTTTAAGAATATCCGCACGCAACTCTTCGATGTTACGAGCTTTACCCGGGTGATTTCCCGTAGCTTGGATACCACCAGACAACTGTCCGTCGGGATTTTCAAAACCTGTTACGTCATCAGCTTGCCAACAATGTAATGAGAGAGAAATTTTCTGTAATTTTTCTATTGCTTTATCAGCATCTACGCCAACAGCAGCATAACGTTCTACCGCAACGTCATAGGCCTTTTTAATCAATTCTTCTTTCATGATATAATCCTTTAATTTTTTGTTTTTATATTTAATCTATAATGGCAAGATATTTAGTATATGCAGCATCCCATGCAGCAGAATTTTCCGGTTGGAAAGCAGTCAACGGAATAGAAGCATTTATTTGTTTTCTCATTTCAGCAATACTACCAGCTACTTTAGCTGCCATAGCCTGTACCATGACATTACCAATAGCCGTTGCTTCGGAAGGTCCGGCAATTACCGTTGTCCCTGTAGAATTTGCCGTAAATTGATTTAATAGATCATTTTTACTTCCACCACCGATAACATGAAGAGCTTCCACAGGTCGAGGAGAAAGTTTAATAAGGTTTTCCAATACCTGACGATAGCGAAGTGCCAGACTTTCAAAGATACAGCGAACAATACGAGCTCGAGTATCAGGAATAGGTTGGCCGGTCTTTTCACAATAAAGACAAATTGCTTTTTCCATGTGAGAAGGATTAGCAAAAACGGCATCATCGGGATTAATAATACTACGGAAAGGTTCAGCAGCTTTAGCCTCAGCAATCAAATCAGGATACGATGTTTCGCCCCATTCTGCCCGGCAACGCTCCAAGAGCCACATTCCACAAATATTTTTCAGAAGACGAATAGTACCTTCTACTCCACCTTCATTGGTAAAATTCAGCGCTTCTGTTTCAGCGGTAACAATAGGGGTATCTATTTCCACACCCATCAACGACCAAGTTCCGCTACTCAAATAAGCAAAATTCTTATTTAATGCCGGCACAGCCGCAACAGCCGAACCAGTATCATGTCCGGCAACAGCTATCACTGGAATAGCACCTAAACCGGTTTGCTTCTGCACCTCTTCGGTTAAAACGCCAATTGTTTCACCCGGATATACAAAACGTCCGAAATGGTCTTCACTCAAACCTACACTTGCAAGCAGTTCAGGTTCCAGCTTACGCGTCTGAGCATTCACTAATTGCGCAGTAGTAGCAATAGTATATTCCGTTACCATCTCACCTGATAACATATAAGATAAAGCATCCGGAATAAAAAGAATCTTTTTCGCAGCAGCTAAAGCACTGTCTTCATTGCGGCGAAGAGTATCAAGTTGGAATAATGAATTAAAATTCATCACCTGAATACCTGTTAGTTCATACACCTTGTTACGAGGTACGCGACTAAAGAAAGCTTCAGGAGCTCCATTAGTGTGAGGATCCCTGTAAGCATAAGGCTGACGGAGTACATGTCCGTCTGCACCAAAGCAAACAAAGTCTACTCCCCAAGTATCAATACCAATAGAGGTTATTTTAACTTCTCGTTGAGCAGCAAGCTTCAATCCATCTACAATGTGCTGATACAACGCATAAATATCCCAATAAAAATGTCCGCCTACTTCAATCAACGGATTAGGAAAACGGTTTACCTCTTCCAACTCAAGCCCCTTGTCTGATAGAGACCCTAGAATGGTACGTCCACTAGTAGCCCCTAAATCGACTGCAAAAAAACAATGCTTCATAAAGTATGATTACTACAGATTTACATGATTAATTCTACAAACATACCCAAAAATGTATTTTAAGATTGTGCTTATTTTGATGTAAAGGGTGCAATATTTGGCAATTCAAAGAGAATCAAACAAATAGAAATGTTATTTTTAAGAGAAGCGTTTCGCAGACACCTATACCAAACCTACATAATCCTACCAAAAAGCATTCCTCTTTATACCCAAAGTTAGCATAAAAGAACCCGTATATTAAGCAAAATGAATGCAATTAATACTCTGCCCCTCAGTTGCGTTACTTCCGTCACACAATTGAGTGATGCAAGTCACCCAGTTGAATGCCATCTATCATCCAATTGGATGATCAAATAGGATATCAGGAGAAAGAAGTTAACTGAAGTATTCTTTATCGTTAATGAATAGGAACAACCAAACTAACGAATAGGCTCTTTAAAAAAAGCTCTGCCTATACTGACCCGCCATCGAAAGGCAAAGAACAGATAAGCAGAGCTTTCTTTTTTCTTTTTATATCACTCAATTCTCAAAAGAAGAATGCATCGGTATAAGTTTAACAGGACCTAACAAGCCACTGGGGACAGGTCTCCAATCAGCATAACTGGTCTTTTGATAATTACGATCAACAATATTTATCTCTTTATATATCCGCCATTTTACACCTCTCTTGTCCATATCGGCAATACGGTTGGCCGGTAAATTAATAACTTCTACCTCTAGTGTATTTATCCCTTGATGAAGATATTTACCGACTAAACAACGAAAAGGTACTGCCCAAAGCGTAGCAACATCCACCCCATTAATACGTACACGAGCACTTTCACGCACATCTCCCAAATCAAGCATCCATTCTTTAGCAGAAGTCGCATCGACAGTAAAGGTCGTTTGATAACAGCCTGTAGCCATCGTTGCTTTCACTCCTGACAATGGGAACTCTGTCCAAGAATCAAGCTTTATAGCAGCCAAATTTCCTTTAACTTCAGGTTTGCTTTCAACAAAATGGAAATTCCATTTGGAAGAAACAATAGATCCTGCTCCCTCAGGTTTCCAATAAGTCCACTTAGGAACATTTACATCGGCAGTAGTAAATGTTTTAAGAAGCAACGATCCACCGGAGGCTAATTGAAGATAAACTTCAGTATGCCCATCTACATGGCGTAACCGAGCTTTTCCGCTTGTACCATTCATAGGATCAAAGAACATAGCCGAAGTAGCAGGAACGGACAAAGGAACCCATGATTCTATGCCAGACTTTTTTAAAGCTGAAATAAAATAATGATACCCATCGGGATTGTTCCGACGAACACAACTTAACCCAAATTGAGATTTCATAGCCTCGGGTTTTGCTTCGGTTTGAGCCAACGTTTTAGCATAATCAGTACCTAAAAGCATTTTACCTTTATGGGAAGTTTGAATATCACGAAGCAATTTTTTAAATTTAGCACGGCGATTAGTCAAATGATTATATCCCGGAACATCCTCAGGATATTGATCTAAAAACACAATAGTAGCTCCTTGATTTGCTAAACTAAGTAACTTAGCAAGCACATCATTGGGCATCAAACGGGCGCCCGGAACCACAAGAGCTTTATATGCCACCCCACCAGAAGTGAGAAGTTGCCCATTCATGCACTTCGTTTTTCTAATGAAATTATCTGAGATATAGTCCACATCATAACCCGCATTATTAATGCGATGTACTGCATCAATAAATCGAGGAGCCCGCTCAGACATTTTATGAATATCAAACATCAACAACCTTCCATCTTGCTCTTGCCACATATCATAAACCGGCAGGTATAACAAAAAGTCATTATCCGGCTTACCCATCTGCAAGAATCCCTGACAACGAGTTATATACTCAAAAAAAGCCGGAGCATCACGCCAAATGCTATTAGTGGGACTCATATCGATTGAAGCGTAAAACTTCCAGCCCGGCCAAGGTGCATCAACAGGAGAATATGTGGTGCCATGAAAATATGCATGATTCACTCCTGAAACAAACATTAAATCCAGATCAGGCTTACATTGAGAAAGAGAAGTGCGAAAATGTTCCGTCAACCAAGTAAATGTTTCTGAAGAAGTATAGGGCTTGCCGGAAATATGAGCAGCAGAAGAAGCATATTTCAGCATGGAGAGATCTGAATAATTAGGACGAGTCATCGAATCTTTACGCAAACCTTTAATATTAAATTCAGAAATGCCGAAACTTTCGCATTCCGGTATATCCACCGTTGCATATAAATCGATCAGATTACCCGGTGAGCCATGCGCCTGATTACGAGTTTTTGAGCCATGTCTATGTGCCCATTTCGTCCATTGTTTTGTAAAATTATCCAATAAAAGATCAGCCATTGTCTCTCTATAATCAGAAACAATTCGTGCGGTTATATCTGTACGTTTAGGAGAGAGAAATTCAGGCAAATGCTCCTCTAGTCTATACCCCCTCCGTTTGGCAAACTGCTCAAAGAAACTTTCAGTCCAATCAGCCCCATAAATTTCATAAGAATCATTGAAAAAATTATGAGGATACGTCGTTTCATTTGCAGAAAATGCTTTTTCAAAGCGGTTCAGATATTTCTTTACCGCGCGTTCGGAGAGGTGATCCATCACATACCCTTCTCCACCTGGGGCTGCTCGTTTTACCTTCTGTAATGTTTTGCCACAGAAAGCCGCAATCAAACGCCAATTTCCTTTCGGTGCTTTCCAATGAAGCATACCGTCTTTCACCTTAGAGGTCAAATTAAGACATCGTCCATCATCTGAAAAAGCCATTAAACGACTTAGTATAGCACACGATTTTTGATTTTCTTCTGCAACACTGATCTTGGTTTTAAGTTCCTCTCCTGCCGTTAATTGATATTCCGTGATGAGCAATCGAGAAGCAGCATCTTCAATAGAAACTTCAGGTCCGCCAAACGGCCAGCCTGTACCTGTATTCATATCAATCTGCATTCCATGCTGCGAGGCTTCATCTTCAGTGTACTGCAACATGTTCATCCATTTAGGAGAAAGAAAAGAGAGCTCATTCGCATCATTGCCTTGCACTCCATAAATAGGAGTAATTTCCATGGTTCCCATGCCTGCGGCAGCATACGTTTCCATATTTTTCTTCAAGTTTTCTTTATCAACTGCACTACCCATCCACCACCAACGGGCAGCAGGCTTAGCATCCAACTTTACTGCAGGCCAAGAGGTACTTTGAGCGGAAACGAACAGTGGCAGTAACGAAACTGCAACTGTCGACAATAATTTAGAACATCTCATTAGTTATAAGGTTAATTAGTAAATAGATTAATAAAGTACAAAAAACTCTTAGAGAAAAAGTAACTTACTTTTTCAATTCAATACATCCCATGATAAAAGGACCGGTGGCTTTGGCATCATTATCACGAATCTTCTCGCCTACATAATATTCAAAGCTACCATCACGATAAGGATTCCCACCTAGTCCGCCTACTTGACAGCAACG
This sequence comes from uncultured Bacteroides sp., assembly GCF_963677685.1. Lineage (NCBI taxonomy): Bacteria > Pseudomonadati > Bacteroidota > Bacteroidia > Bacteroidales > Bacteroidaceae > Bacteroides > uncultured Bacteroides sp. The sequence goes on along the minus strand of NZ_OY782186.1, from coordinate 630,523 downwards.
AGTAAGCGTCAATGTGCCGTCGGTATTTTCTACTAACAACTTATTACGTAAACCATCAAAAGCTTTTTCAGCGTACACACGATATTTTTTATCAATATATCCTTTATTCACAGCTTTTGCATAAGCATACATAAATTGAGTAGTTACCGAAGCCTCTGGGAAGTTGCCTTTACGTTTAGGCTGGTCTAATACCTGATACCATAAACCATCTTTATCCTGATACTTAGGCAATGTATCCGCCAATCCTTGTATCCAAGAAATTATTGAAGCGCGACCGGGATGATTCTCCGGAACAAAGTCGAGTACATCAACCAACGCCATGAACCACCACCCCATACTACGGCCCCAGAAATTAGGCGAATGTCCAGTCACAGGATCAGCCCAACGCTGGCTTTTACTTTCATCCCAAGCATGATAATAAAGCCCCGTCTTCGCATCATAAGTATGCTTTTGACAAACAGTTATTTGTTTTACAGCCTCATCAATCCATCTCGGCTTATTGAATTCTGCGCCATATTGAGCCATAAATGGAGAAGCCATATAAATCCCATCAAGCCATATCTGATGTGGATAAATAATTTTATGCCAAAAACCACCATCGAGTGTAGAAGGTTGATTTTTCAGTTGCTTAATTAAGACATTCATAGCCAACTTATACTTTTCTTTTCCGGTTTCTCTATATAAATCGAAAAGCACTTTTCCCGAATTCACATAATCTACATTATAGGTTTCAGGACGATATAAATGAATTTGTCCTTTATCATTGATCAAGGAATCTGCCCACTTTTCCACATAATCAAAATAGTGTTTATCTCCTGTAAGTTTCCACATCTTCAGCATAGCACAACACCCAACTCCTTGTGAATAGCCGAAAAAAGGAGCTTTCCCATAATCCAGTTGCCAAGCTTCGGGGAAGCGTTTCATTTCAGAATTCGCAAAACATCGAGCATATGTATAAGGAGCATCACCCGAAAAAGTTACAGCCGCAGAATGAAGAGAAAAAAGAATTAAAGCAATAAAAAGAAAACATCCAAAAAGTTTCTTCATGATGAATAAGAGTCTTTATCGTTTTATTAAAAATGATTTATGCTACAAACATAATGAGAAAAAATGAAACTTCACTTCCTGTTTTTGATTGTAATCTTATCCTTTTTGCCATTCCTAAACAGATCAATAGAGATAAAAAAAGAATAAAATAATTGTTATTTATGCATTAATACCAGAATAAATGCATATTTTTGCAGCATTATTAGAATAATTATACAAGATGAAGAAGAAAGCAAACCGATTAGATGCCATTAAAATGATTATCTCCAGCAAGGAGGTTGGTTCTCAAGAAGAACTGTTACAAGAGTTGAGTCGGGAGAAGTTTAAGCTGACACAAGCGACCCTCTCACGTGATCTCAAACAATTGAAAGTAGCCAAAGCTGCCAGCATGAATGGTAAATATGTCTATGTTTTGCCCAACGACACCATGTACAAAAGGGCAACGGACCAAAGCCCAAGCGAAATGCTAATGAACAGCGGATTCGTATCACTCCAGTTTTCAGGCAATATAGCTATTATTAAAACACGACCGGGATATGCCAGCAGTATGGCATACGATATTGATAATAGAGAATTCGGCGATATTCTAGGTACTATAGCCGGAGATGACACGATAATGCTTGTGCTACGTGAGGGCGCCGAAAAAACATTGGTTCGTAATTTCTTATCGCTAATTATTCCAAATATATAACATTAAGAAGAGATAGAGAACTTAAAAAAGAAAAGCTTAAAGCTTAGGACTAAATGGACACTCAAATAGATGTTATGGTAGCCGACACCTCGCATGAGGTTTATGTTGACACTATATTAGAAACAATCTCTGCCGCAGCCAAAGTTAGGGGTACAGGCATTGCAAAGCGTACACACGAATATGTGACGCAAAAGATGAGAGAAGGGAAAGCTATCATCGCACTCAACGGCAACGAGTTTGCCGGATTCTGTTATATTGAATCGTGGGGTAACAAACAATATGTAGCAAATTCAGGACTGATAGTAGTAGAAAAATTTCGTGGACACGGACTTGCTAAACGGATAAAGAAAGCTGCATTCAGCCTCTCAAGATTACGATGGCCCAATGCTAAATTATTTGGACTTACTAGCGGAGGAGCTGTTATGAAAATAAATACAGAACTAGGATACGTACCTGTTCCTTTTTCAGAATTAACAACGGACGAGGCTTTTTGGAAAGGATGTGAAGGATGTTGTAACCATGACGTACTGGAACGTACAAATAAAAAGTATTGTATCTGTACTGCTATGCTCTATGATCCTGCAAAAGAAAATAGTAAGGAAGAAGATAAAAAAGAATAAACTACATTTGTCATTTTGAAAAAAACAAAATATTATGAAGAAAAAAGTTGTTTTAGCATTTAGCGGCGGACTTGACACCTCTTTTTGCGCAATGTATTTATCAAAAGAAAAGAATTACGAAGTATATACTGCTATCGCAAACACAGGAGGTTTCGATGCTGAGGAGCTAAAAACGATTGAAGAGAAAGCATACAAACTAGGAGCAATAAAACACGCTACACTAGATGTTACTCAAGAATACTACAATAAAAGTATTAAATATATGGTGTTTGGTAATGTGCTACGGAATGGAACTTATCCCATTTCTGTGAGCTCGGAACGGATATTTCAAGCTATTGCCATCGCTAACTATGCCCGTGAGATTGGGGCAGACGCTATTGCTCATGGTAGCACAGGAGCAGGCAACGATCAGATACGCTTTGATTTAACTTTCGACGTACTTGCACCGGGCATCGAAATTATTACCCCAACACGTGACATGATACTAACCCGCGAATATGAGATAAACTACTTGCGCGAACATGCTTATGTAGCAGATTTCGTAAAAATGGAATATTCTATCAACAAAGGGCTTTGGGGAACAAGTATTGGCGGAAAAGAGACTTTACACAGCGAACAAACACTCCCGGAAGACGCTTATCCTAGCCAGATAACGAAACAAGATAACGAAACACTAAAAATAGAGTTCAAAGAAGGAGAAGTACACTCCGTTAATGGTGAAGTATTTACCGACAAAGTAAAAGCAATAAATAAAATAGAAGAAATCGGTAGCAAATACGGCATTGGGCGTGATATGCATATTGGAGATACGATTATTGGTATTAAAGGGAGAGTAGGATTTGAAGCTGCTGCACCGATCCTTATCATCAACGCACACAAAATGTTAGAAAAACATACGCTAAGCAAATGGCAACAGTATTGGAAAGACCAAGTGGGAACATGGTACGGAATGTTTTTACATGAAGCACAATATCTTGAACCTGTGATGCGTGATATTGAAGCTATGCTATTAAGTTCTCAGCAAAATGTAAACGGAGTAGTCAGCATCATTCTCCGTCCATACAGCTACACATTGGTGGGAGTTGACTCTAGCTATGATTTAGTAAAAACCGATTTCGGTGAATATGGAGAAATCCAAAAAGGATGGAGTGCCGAAGATGCCAAAGGCTTTACTAAAATACTCTCTACTCCATTACGCGTATATTATGCCAATCAGAAAAAAAATGGAAAAGAATTATAATAATAAAAGTAGCTTTAAAAAAGCTGTTCAACTAAAAAATATATGATTAAAGCAGGAATTATCGGAGGAGCAGGCTACACTGCCGGAGAGCTTATCCGGTTATTGATAAACCATCCTGAAGCGGAGATTGTGTTCATCAATAGCAGTAGCAATGCCGGGAATAAAATTACAGATGTACACGAAGGTCTCTACGGAGAATGTGAACTTACTTTTACTGACGAATTACCGCTTAATGAAATTGACGTACTATTCTTTTGCACAGCACATGGAGATACTCGCAAATTCATAGAAAGCCATAAGCTTCCCGAAGAATTAAAGATTATTGATCTATCTATGGACTATCGCATAAAAAGTGATGGACATGATTTTCTCTACGGCTTGCCTGAATTAAATAGACGCGCCATTTGCAAAACAAACCATGTAGCTAACCCGGGATGTTTTGCTACATGTATAGAGTTGGGATTACTCCCACTAGCCAAACATCTAATGATTAATGACGATGTAACAGTTAACGCCATCACAGGGAGTACCGGAGCCGGAGTAAAACCGGGTGCTACTAGTCATTTCAGCTGGCGTAACAACAACATGAGTGTTTACAAGGCATTTGACCATCAACACGTGCCCGAAATAAAACAATCACTAAAGCAGCTACAAAACAGTTTCAATAAAGAGATTGACTTCCTTCCTTATCGGGGAGATTTTCCACGAGGAATTTTTGCGACTCTAATCGTTAAGAGCAAAGTAGCATTAGATGAAATTACTCGTATCTATGAGGAATACTACGAAAAGGATTCATTTGTACACATCGTAGAGAAGAACATTGATTTAAAGCAAGTTATAAACACCAACAAATGTCTTATTCACTTAGAGAAACATGGCGATAAGCTCCTAATAATCTCCTGCATAGACAACTTGCTTAAAGGTGCTTCCGGTCAAGCTGTACATAATATGAATTTAATGTTCAACCTAGAAGAGACAGTCGGGCTCCGACTAAAACCTTCTGCATTTTAAAAGGTTGAAGCCTCAGCTTAAAAGAAAGGCACAGAATACATTCTCCACTTTTGACGATTGTTTTTACACACCAATGCCAAAAAGAGTGTATACCTCAGTAGAAGAAGGAGCTGTTTTATATAAAAGTAGTTATTATAAATTTTGCCGGAATCTCCTCGTATAAATGCTATCAAGCCTTATCAGAGGAAAAAAGCAACATGAAAATTTTATTATGGAATTATTTGATGTCTATCCGCTTTTTGATATTAATATAGTAGAAGGAAAAGGCTGCCATGTCTGGGATCAAAATGGGACAGAGTATTTGGATCTTTACGGCGGACATGCCGTAATTTCTATTGGTCACAGCCACCCTCACTATGTAGAAATGATTAGTAAACAAGTTAGTAAACTGGGATTTTATTCAAACTCAGTTATCAACAAGTTACAACAACAAGTAGCTAATAGACTTGGCGTTATTTCAGGCTATGAGGATTATTCGCTATTTCTCATTAACACAGGTGCCGAAGCAAATGAAAACGCTCTCAAATTAGCATCATTCCATAACGGACGTACACGAATTATTTCTTTTGCCAAGTCTTTTCATGGACGTACATCTTTAGCCGTAGAGGCAACAGACAATCCGAAAATAATCTCTCCGATCAATGCTAACGGACATACGAGCTATCTAGAATTGAATGATATAGAAGCTGTAAAAGTTGAATTAAACAAGAAAGATGTCTGCGCTGTAATTATAGAAGGAATACAAGGAGTAGGAGGAATAAAAGTTCCAAACGATACTTTTTTAAAGGAACTTAGAGAAATATGTACCAAAACTGAAACAGTTTTAATTCTGGATGAAATACAAAGTGGATATGGACGAAGCGGAAAATTCTTTGCCCATCAACATGCAGGTATAAAAGCAGATATAGTTACGGTAGCTAAAGGAATCGGGAACGGCTTTCCTATGGCAGGTGTACTCATATCCCCTCAATTTAAACCTGTATATGGCATGTTAGGCACCACTTTTGGAGGCAATCATTTAGCTTGTGCAGCAGCCTTAGCAGTTATAGATGTGTTTGAAAAAGAATCTCTGATAGAAAATGCGGCTAATATTGGACAATACCTAATAGGAAAGCTTAAAAAATATCCCCAAATAAAAGATGTACGTGGACGCGGTTTGATGATAGGACTGGAATTTGAAGAATCGGTTAAAGAGCTACGTAAGAAACTGTTGTTTGAACAAAAAGTATTCACTGGAGTAAGCGGAACAAATGTTATTCGTCTCCTCCCTCCCCTATGCCTGAGCGTGGAAGAAGCAGACCTCTTTCTTAACAAACTTGAGAATATACTATAAGAATAATAGAAAGTTTTTTAAGAAGTAAAGGGCTGTTTGTCCATAAAACTTATAACTTTGCCTTTCTAATCGTCAGCACTACTCCTTGAAGTGCTGATGTTCTTTCTATCAAACATAAAACAGAAATGTATGAAAGTTGCAATTATCGGAGCAGGGAATATGGGCAGTGCCATTGCACGCGGATTAGTCCTAGGTAAATTGATCAAAGCCGCAAACATAACTGTAGCCAACCCTACAAACAAGAAATTGGAATCCTTAAAAGATTTCAATAAAGAACTACAAGTAACCAACAGTAATCAAATAGCCGTAAATGATGCGGAAATTGTGATTTTAGCGGTGAAGCCTTGGTTAATCAAAGAAGTTATTGATAAACTAACATTCGACTTTCATAAACAGATTATTGTTTCTGTTGCTGCTGGGATTCCATTCTCGGAATATGAACAATGGACAGACTCTTCTGCAAAGATATTCCGTGTAATTCCAAACACTGCCATTTCTCAACAAGAAAGCATGACTCTTATCGCTTCACATAATGCATCTAAAGAAGAAGAACATCTTATTCTGAACCTATTCAGCGAGATGGGTATGGCAATACTCATTCCTGAAAAGCAAATGGCAGCCGCTACCGCTATTACTTCCTGTGGAATTGCATATGTACTAAAATATATCCAAGCAGGAATGCAAGCCGGCATAGAGATGGGACTTTACCCTCAAGACGCAATGAAAATGGTCGCACAATCAGTGAAAGGAGCCGCTACTCTTATTCTAAATAACAATACCCACCCTTCTGTTGAAATAGACAAAGTTACTACTCCCGGTGGATTGACAATCAAAGGAATAAATGAGCTGGAACACAACGGTTTCTCTTCTGCGATTATTAAAGCTATGAAAGCAAGTTCTAATTAACAACACAATATATGGACGAACAGATTAAACAAATCGCAGAACGTCTGCGTGGTTTACGAGAGGTACTCGAATTAACCCAAGAAGAGATTGCCCGCGATTGTGAGCTCTCATTAACAGAATATACACAATCTGAAAGTGGCGACTATGACATATCAATTAGTATGTTACAAAAAGTGGCTCGTAAATATAACATTGCACTAGAAGCACTTATGTTTGGTGAAGAGCCTAAAATGAGTTCTTATTTTGTAACAAGAGCAGGTACAGGAATATCCATTGAACGCACCAAAGCTTATAAATATCAATCTTTGGCAGCAGGTTTTATAAATCGTTCAGCAGATCCATTTATCGTAACCGTAGAGCCTAAGGATGAAAAAGAACCAATTCAACATAATAGCCACAATGGGCAAGAATTCAATTTCATACTGGAAGGCAGTATGTTATTATGGATTGCTGGCAAAGAATTAATTCTAAATGAAGGTGACAGCATCTTCTTCGATTCCAAACTACCTCATGGAATGAAAGCTCTCAACAATACAACCCTACGCTTTCTGGCCGTTATCATGTAATGCGGCGAAAACCAATATATTATGATAGAAAAATATTTAACTCAAACGTCTTTCACATCACAAGACGATTTTATTAAAAATTTAAAAATAAACGTTCCTGAAAATTTCAACTTTGGATATGATGTTGTTGATGTATGGGCCGCTGAAGAACCGAATAAAATAGCCTTAACATGGACCAACGACAAAGGGGAACATCTAGACTTTTCATTTGCCGACCTGAAACGCTACACTGATCAAACTGCTTCTTATTTCCAAAGTTTGGGCATCGGACATGGGGACATGGTGATGCTTATCCTCAAGCGACGTTATGAATTTTGGTTCAGTATTATCGCTCTACATAAGATAGGTGCAGTGGTAATACCTGCCACACATTTGTTGACAAAGAAGGACATCATCTATCGCTGCAATGCTGCTGGTATAAAAATGATTATAGCTGCCGGAGAAGAGGTAATAACAAAACATATTATTGACGCTATGCCCTCTTCACCTACAGTGGAGCAATTAGTAAGCGTGGGACCGGAAATTGCTGAAGGGTTTCACGATTTTCATAAAGGAATTGAAAAAGCAGTACCTTTTGTACGACCCGAACAAGTAAACACAAACAGTGACATATCATTGATGTATTTTACCTCGGGAACAACAGGACAGCCTAAAATGGTGGCACACGACTTCACATACCCTTTAGGGCATATCGTCACAGCAAGTTTTTGGCACAATTTACGCCCGGATAGTCTCCACCTGACAATCGCCGACACGGGATGGGGAAAAGCAGTATGGGGTAAATTGTATGGCCAATGGTTAGCAGGAGCTAATGTGTTTGTTTATGACCACGAAAAATTTACTCCGGCAGAAATTCTCAAAAAAATTCATGATTATCACATCACTTCGCTATGTGCCCCCCCTACTATTTTCCGCTTTTTAATTCGCGAAGATCTGACGAAATATGATCTTTCATCGCTTCAATATTGTACAATTGCGGGAGAGGCTTTAAATCCGGCAGTATATGAAACATTTAAAAAGCTGACAGGAATAAAACTAATGGAAGGATTTGGTCAGACAGAAACCACTCTAACCATAGGAACTTTCCCATGGATGGAGCCCAAGCCTGGAAGTATGGGGGTTCCAAATCCAGAATATGACGTCGATTTAATAGATATAAATGGACGTTCTGTAGAAGCCGGGGAACAAGGTGAAATCGTTATCCGCACAAATAAAGAAAAGCCGATAGGGCTATTTAAAGAATACTATAAAGACCCTGAGCTCACCAAAGATGCATGGCACGACAATATATATTATACCGGAGATGTGGCATGGAGGGACGAAGATGGTTATTATTGGTTTGTTGGTCGCGCAGATGATGTTATTAAAAGCTCAGGATATCGAATAGGCCCTTTTGAAGTAGAGAGTGCGTTGATGACACATCCTGCTGTAGTGGAATGTGCAATAACTGGTGTGCCGGATGAGATACGCGGTCAAGTAGTCAAGGCGAGTATCGTATTGGGCAAAGAATACCAAAACCACAAAAAAGAAGAGCTCATTAAAGAACTGCAAGATCACGTTAAAAAAGTAACTGCACCTTATAAATATCCTCGTGTCATCGAGTTTGTTGACGAACTGCCTAAAACAATTAGTGGAAAAATCAGACGAGTAGAAATAAGAGAAAATGATACTAAGTAAACAATAACGTTTGCACTAGCTCTTTTGATTATTGTTTCAAGTAAACTCATAATTAAAAAGAAAAGCTATATATTTGTAACTTAATGATTTAGAGACAATGATAACAAATAAAAGCGTTTCTCAAGTTGACATTTTTGCAGGAAGCCCATGGGAAGTTAATTGCTTAAAAGAACTTCTTTGTGCTGCTTACATAGATGCTTCTATCAAAGATAAAGGAACAAATAATGTTCTCTTATCTGTTCCCTACGAACAATATACCGCTGCAATGAAAATTATCGATGATAAAAAGACTTTCTGAGAAAAACTAAAAAACATCAAAAGCAGAATAGATTAAATGAAGTTTCTATTCTGCTTTTTTTAGTACCTATAGGCAAGATCATAATACCTATTACTTTAATACTTTCGAGATATCTTCTTCATGTAAAAAACGATCGAAATAACGAATACCCCATAAATCATATCGCAAACATTGCATTTTCATTTTATGCATAAAGTGTGATCAATCTTTACGCTCAGAAAATGACCAAAGATTCTCTGCTAAAGCAGAAAGACGGGAAAACAGAGAAAAGTCAGCACTTTTTGGACTAGAAATATATTCTGTCCATAAACAACCTTCCCCTACCAATATTTGAAAAGTTTCGGCAAGATCCAGACTGTCAGGAAGGACCTCAAACTGGTATACTTTCTCTGATGGCAAATAGCCGGGGAAAGCTATTTCTTGTTGTTCTCTCGACTCCTGAAGATTAAGATAAGTATATGAAGAAGGGGGTATAATAATCCGATACCTTTTTTTATGGCTTCCTTCATGATAGTAAGTACTCCTTCAAAGAGAAACAAACGAAATCAATAATATCCTCATAAAGAGGAACTTCATTTTCTATTCTTTCAAATATCTACTGCCGGAAGAGTAAAAATGAAAGAACTTCCTTTAGATGGTTCACTTTCAACCCTAAGCTTTCCTCCATTTCTACTTACAAAATCCTGGCAAAGCATCAAGCCTAACCCGGATCCTTTCTCATTGTCTGTTCCATATGTAGAATGATAATGATTTTTAGTAAATAGTTTGGCGACTACATCCGGAGTCATCCCTACTCCAGAATCTTTGACTGTTACCTCAACAAAGCTTTCTTTACGGGCAAGTAAAACGTCTATAACTCCTCCGCGAGAAGAAAATTTTATTGCGTTAGACAAAAGATTTCTTATCACCAAATTTACCATATTATAATCTGCATAAGCGTGATAATAGTGATTCTCATTAAAATGCATTTCTATCCCTTTCTGGGTAGCAGAGCCTAATAACAAAGAACGATTTTCCGAAACCAAGTCATTGATCAATATAGGCTGTGGGGCATATTCTATCTCACTACGTTGCGCCCTAGACCAATTCAATAAATTTTCTAATAAATAAAAAGTATTCTTTGACATGGTTTTTAACTCATGCAAAAGAGACGTCTGCATTGAAGGCTCAATTGTGACATCGCTAGTCAATAGCTCTATTATTTGCATAAAACTACCAATAGGACCACGAAGATCATGAGAAATGATAGAGAACAATCGATCTTTTGTAGAAAGTAACTCTTGCAATTGGTGCTCAGCTTCTTTCTGTTTAGTCATATCAATATGAGTACCAACAGCTCTCAAAGCTTCACCATCGGCATTCTTTTCCACAACTTTTCCATGATCTAAAACCCATTTCCAAGTACCATTTTTGGTCTTAGCACGAAAAACACATTCATAGTAATCAGAATTTCCTCTTAAATGAGCCCTAAACGCTTTCATAACATTAGGCCAATCATCTGGATGAATCAAATCCTTCCAATGATGGATTTGTCCAGACATTTCATTAGGTTCATAACCTAGCATAGTAAAACAGGCATCCGTAAAAAATACCTCATCAGTCTGTATATTCCAGTCCCACATCCCTTCTTTCGCAGCATTTAAAGCAAGTCTCAAACGAACTTCACTATTCTTATAATGTTCAATATACGACTTACGCTCCAAAGCATTTGCTATATTATTAACCATAGTGCGCATTAGATGAATTTCTTCATCCTGCCAGACCTTATTCTTCACATAATCATCAAAACCTATAAAGCCCCACAAACGATTATTAATATAGAGAGGATACACCAACAAAGATTTCACACCTAGCCGTTCAATGAAATCAGTTATATCTTTAGGAAGTTGGTTTATGCTATCTGCCAAGATACGCCCATTTTTACTTAGCAGTTCGTTCCATGAAGGTGCTGTTGAAAAATGAACTTTCTGAAGAACATCCATTAAACTCTCAATCCCCTCATTGCACCATTCATATACTGTATCACAGTAAATAGCGTCGTCTGTATATTTCCCAATGTAGATACGACTAACATTAGTATGCTGACCGATGAGTTCCAACACAGTGTTGACCATTTCATCAAAGTCTCTCTGTTCATTAAGCAATTGAGCTACATCTGCCAACAACTTTTGCTGAAAAACAAGATGTTTCAACTTAGTCTCCATCAACTTGCGCTCTGTTATATCAGTAGCAACAAAGAAAATATAGCTTTCATCACTAATTACTAATTTTTCCAAGGAAAACCAACAAGCGAGTATTTCTCCCGATTTTGTGCGCAAGGAACCTTCTCCTCTAGCTGTTCCTGATTTATGAAATTCGGCTAAAATCTCATTAAAACGATCTCTATTAACAAACAGATTCAGCTCTTGAACAGTCTTGCCCGATATCTCTTCAATAGAATATCCCAAAGCTTTCCGAAAAGCTCTATTTGCATTATAAATATAAGTTGCATCAATAGCCGCCAAGACCATCATAATATCAGCACCATTGAAGATATTATAAAAAACATCTTTCGAAAAATAATGAGCAGACAGGTTAACACCTAAAGCAATTAATACATTTTCTCCATCCAGCCAACCCATATAGAATTTCATATCAACTGGTACTATTTTCTTCTTTTTAGAGATGACAGGATATGGACAAGAAGAGACATCACCTTTAACAATCAAAGGAAGTGTTAATCCTACTTTATCTTTATATTCACTAGGATATACTGATAATAGACTATGATTCTGCAAGTCTTCCTTTTCATATCCCAAAATAGAAGTAACAGCAGTATTTACGTTAATTATATCTACGTCCATATTTAAGACAAACAAAAAATCAAGCTCATTTGTCAAAAATTGGTTTAGATCATCTTCAGAAATAAAATTCATAGTCACTATTTTTATCAGTTCAAAGTAGAATGAGTAAGATTGATATCAGGCTATAAATATAATAAATGTGAATAACACTACCTTACAAATAGAAAAATATATTCTGTATCCATTGAAAATGACGAAAAGTAGTACAATAAAACTATTTTTAAAAAGCTTTGATTAATGCTAACTTGTCTCAGACACACACTTTTGCCAACCTGAATAGGAAAAAATTTCTAATATTTATATTTAATATTGCAATCCCTAAAAACAATCACCAACAAAGATTTAGGATTGATCTAAAATTAAATAAGAATAGAATAGAATAAAAAAATCCTCCATAGACTATGTCTATGGAGGATTAAAGTACTCGAAGCGGGACTTGAACCCGCACAGCTGCAATAGCCAAAGGATTTTAAGTCCTTCGTGTCTACCATTCCACCATTCGAGCAACAATTCAAAGAGAGCGAAAGACGGGACTCGAACCCGCGACCCTAACCTTGGCAAGGTTATGCTCTACCAACTGAGCTACTTTCGCATTTTTTCAACGGGTGCAAAGATAATCAGTTTACAGATATCTGCCAAACTTTTCCGCCCAAAAATTATAAGTAAATATTGCCCCAATAGGCTAAATAACAATATAGCAAGTAGTTATCTCCCTAGTAACTTTTGTTCCGCCTTTTCCATTGCATCAAAATTGAAGCCATTAAGCGCCTGTTTCATTAATGCAGAAATTTCATCATTACATAAATTGCCAATACTACCCTCATGTGTATGATGAACTTTTTTATCATGTTTAAACAAACCAGATTCAATATCAATGCCAACTTTCTTATAAGCATCTCGAAAAGGCATACCTTCACGTACCAAACGATTCACCTCTTCTACACTAAAAATCAGTAAGTAACGTTCATCATCCAAAACATGCTCGTTCACACGCACCTGATCCATTATATAAGTAGCCATCTGAAGACAATCTTTCAATTCTTGAAAAGCAGGCAAGAAGATTTCTTTAATAATTTGCAGATCACGAAAATACCCAGAAGGCAAGTTGTTAGCTATCATCATAATCTGCTGCGGAAGATTTTGCAACTTATTACATTTTGCACGTATGAGTTCAAAAACATCTGGATTCTTCTTATGAGGCATAATGCTTGAACCTGTAGTACATTCATCTGGTAATTTTACGAATCCAAAATTTTGGCTATTAAACAAACAAGCATCATAAGCTAATTTCGATATCGTCCCCGCAACGCTCGCCAACGAGAAAGATACATTTCGTTCCATCTTTCCTCGCCCCATCTGAGCGTACACTACATTATAATTTAATGAATCAAATCCTAAAAGGTTGGTCGTCATTGTTCGGTCTAGAGGGAAAGAAGAGCCATATCCTGCAGCAGATCCTAACGGGTTACGATTACACATACGAAAAGCAGCTTGAAGAAACATCATATCATCAACCAAACTTTCAGCATATGCACCAAACCAAAGCCCAAAAGAGGAGGGCATTGCTATCTGTAAATGAGTATATCCAGGCATCAGCACATTTTTGTACCTATCACTTTGAGAAATTAGCACATTAAACAAATGCTCAACCATTTCAACAATCTCTTTAATTTGAGATCGTGTAAAGAGCTTTAAGTCAAGTAAAACCTGATCGTTACGCGACCGCCCACTATGAATTTTTTTCCCAATATCACCAAGGCGTCGGGTTAGCATCAATTCCACCTGAGAGTGCACATCCTCCACTCCGTCCTCAATGACAAAAGCCCCTTGCTCTATAGAGGAATAAATAAGTTTCAACTCATCAAGCAAAATTTCCAATTCTGTGCTTGACAATAGATTTATACTTTCCAACATGGTGATATGAGCCATAGAGCCTAAAACATCATGCTTAGCCAAATAGAGATCCATCTCACGATCATGTCCAACTGTAAAACGCTCTATTTCTTTATTCACTTGAACCGTTTTTTCCCAAAGCTTCTGTGCCATTTTTCTTCTATGTTTTCCTAATCTCTAGGTAAAGAGCTTATTAATATTGTATAACAGCAAGAGTTTCTGCCATCTTCTCAAGCCCTTCTTGCAAAGGTTTTTGTATCATTCCTTTCATAAAAGGATTAATATCTATACGGACAGTCAATTTCAATTTACACTCTTCTTCTCCTGTCTCAACTAACTGTATCCATAAATTAAACGGAATAGGAGATTTAACCGTTTCAAATTTAATCGTCTTCGGTTCTACCTTATCAACGATTTTCAATCTAATCTCACCAACAGGAGATGCATCAAAACTCAAAGAATCAGAATCAAAATTAAGATTCTTAATTTTATCAGCAGGCATCCTGTCTTTCAATGCTTGCAAATTATTCAAGTCCGAAAGTTTGGCATAAACCCGTTCTTGATTATAAGATATTACTTTGATTTTACTTTCAAACTGGCTCATTAGCTTTCTCATATAAAAGACAAAAAGAACAATCCGAACAAATAAATTCGAACAGTCCTTTTTATCCTATTTTTAAATCAACATTTATTATCTCTCTGGTTCCCAATGCGAAGGATCCTTACGCCATTCTTCTAAAACAGCCACATCTGGTTCATCGATATATTCTGTACGAAGAGCAGCTTCAATCACAGCATCATAATTGGTTAAGGTAAGAAGAGGAACTTCAGCTTCCTTAAAAGCTTTAATCGCCACTTCAAATCCATAAGTAAAAGAAGCAATCATACCAATAACTTCACAACCATCTCTCCTAATAGCTTCGACAGCCTTTAAACTACTTCCACCTGTCGAGACCAAATCTTCTACCACAACAACTTTCATCCCCGGGCGCAATTCTCCTTCAATAAGATTCTCTAAACCATGATCTTTAGGAGAAGAACGAACATAAACAAAAGGAAGATTCAACGCATCAGCAACTAAAGCCCCTTGCGGAATAGCCCCTGTTGCAACACCTGCTATAGCATCCACTTGGCCAAAACGCTCCAAAATAAGACGAGAAATCTCAATCTTTACAAAATTACGAAGGGAAGGATAAGAAAGTGTTTTACGGTTATCGCAATAAAAGGGTGATTTCCAGCCTGAAGCCCATGTAAACGGATTAGCTGGTTGAAGTTTAATTGCTTTAATCTTCAGTAACTTCTCTGCGAATAATCTCTCTAACGTTTTCATACTAAACTAACTAAGATAATTATATGGTGCAAAAATACAGAAACTCCATGAGAATGAAAAGAAGAAAAGTATATTTTTAAATAAAAAACTCATTTAGGATCATTCTTCATCTCCTAGTCCATTTAAACATCGAAGCACAGAAGCTATTTCAAAACCTTTGCCTGCAGCAAAACGAAGTAATTTATTCTTTAAGTCATAAGAATTCTTCGCACGAGTTTGTTTAGCCTTCGATTTTAGCAATTGTGTCAGAATAGTAAAATACTCTTCATCATTAATCCGCCCAACAGAATCCTTCACGAACTCTTTATCTATTTTCTTTAGATGCAGTGCTTGAATTATCTTCAACCTACCCCATTTAGAAAAATGAAGTTTATCATGAACAAAAGCATCACAATATCGCTGTTCATTAAGATAGCCCTCAGATTCTAAGCGTTCCAAGATTTGTTCAACAAGCTTTACGTCCAAAGAAAAGTTTTTCAACTTAGCTTCCACATCAAATCGACACCTTTCTGCCATTGAGCAGTAACGTGCCACAGTATTGTATGCTTTATTATTTTCAATCATTCCTCTTTAGAAGCTATAATAAACCTGTCATTTTCATACAAATCTTTCAAAACAGAGACATTCTTATATTCTAAAGCAGCAAGCATCGAAGATACTTCTGCCCCATAACTCTGGTTAATTTCAAAATAAATTTGCCCTCCCGCAGACAATAAAGTTCTACCGATCAATGCTATACGCCTATAATACAACAGAGGGTCTTCATCAGGCACAAACAAGGCAACTTCTGGTTCCCATTTCAGAACACGATCATCTATATTTTTTCTTTCAGATAGAGTTATATAAGGAGGATTACTCACTATAATATCATAAGTTCTATCAAAAGAAGAAACATCAGAAAAAACATCCTTATTAAGAAATTCGACAGACGTATTATGTTTTCTATTATTGCCTCTGGCAATAATTAAGGCCTCCTCAGAAACATCCCAAGCGCTAATTTGTGAGAGAGGCATTTTTTTATTTAACGATATAGCGATACATCCACTACCAGTGCCTATATCAAGAATTCTTTGGGGAACGGGATTTTGCTCAACAATCAAATCAACCAATTCTTCAGTCTCAGGACGAGGAATTAATACACCAGGAGCCACGTCAAAGGAAAGTCCTCCAAAATTCACACAGCCCAAAATATATTGAATGGGTTCATTAGCACATAAACGATGCAGAATAGTTTTCAATTCCTGCATATCCTTCTCAGATAAATGAATATCTTTGCCTGAGTAAAAATCAATCATATCTATTTTTAAGATATCTAGGCAGATTATTCGCACAAGACTTTTCAACTCTCTTGCTGAGTAATGCCCTTGCAAAGATTGACTAATATATAGAGACAGAGAATTCATATTTTGCTGTTTTTATGTGCGAAAATAGACAAATTTATAGATATAAGTCTAACATGGAAGAAGAAAAATACATGCAACGGTGCATTCAACTAGCTCAAAATGGGCATAACAATGTTCCACCAAATCCAATGGTAGGCGCAGTTATAGTCTGTGACAACAAGACAATCGGAGAAGGCTACCATATCAAATTTGGCGGTCCTCACGCCGAAGTCAATGCCATCAATTCAATAAAAGACAGATCATTACTAAAGCGATCCACCTTATACGTGAGCCTAGAACCCTGCTCTCATTATGGCAAGACTCCTCCTTGTGCAGATCTTATTATACAAAAAGAAATCCCAAAAATCGTTATCGGATGCCAAGATCCATTCAGAGAAGTAGCCGGAAGAGGCATTAAAAAGCTACGAGATGCAGGCAGAGATGTCATTGTTGGGTTTATGGAAAAAGAGTGCAAAGAATTAATCAAGCAATTCACTACCTTTCATCTATTAAAGCGACCATATATTACTTTAAAATGGGCTGAATCATCCGATGGATATATAGACATAGAACGTGAAAAAGGCTCCCCTATTATTCTATCTACAGAGCTCACATCGATGCTCGTACATAAAAGAAGAGCAGAATCTAATGCTATTATGGTAGGCACGCGAACTGCACAATTAGACAATCCAGCTCTCACAGTACGTAACTGGTATGGAAATCACCCAACAAGAGTTGTTATTGACCGCCGTCTAACCCTACCACTATCGTTGCATTTATTTGACAACAGCATTAAAACATTGGTTTTTACAGAAGAACAATATGCTAAAACTATTGATGAAAAAATAGAATATATAACTCTTGATTTCAAGGCAGATATCATTCCGCAAATTTTAACGGCTTTACACAATAGACGTATCCAATCACTTTTTGTTGAAGGAGGAACAATTCTCCTTCAATCGTTTATAAACAATAGTTTATGGGATGAAGTTTTCATTGAAGAAAATCCCATAAAACTTGGATCCGGTGTCAAATCCCCTCAAATAAATGATAAAAATAAAGACTTCATTGAAAAGCATTTTGGAAGGGTAATACATCACTATATAAATAAAAATGAAAAATAAAAGGATGTATTCATCGATAAAAACAGCATTATTATCTATAATTTTATATAAAACTTACCAGCAATGTTCAATATAGAGAAAAATGTTTCTATTTTTGCACCTTGTAATAAACACAATCATCTCAAATGAAAATAAAAGTTTTATCTATAACCGTAATATCTATAACATTATGCCTCCTTACTTCATGTCTTGGCAGTGATAATCCTTCAATAGACTATAGCACAGATGATACAATCCATGCTTTTGCTTTAGGGACCATTCATGGGGTAGACTATGCATTTACTATAGATCAAGCCAATAATAAAATATACAATATAGATTCACTCCCATTCAGGTCAGACACAATAGTCGACAAGACCCTTATAAAAAGCTTGTCTTCGATGGGATATATTACTTCTGCTGACACCCTGTTTAATTATGCTACGGATTCCATAGATCTTAGTAACACGATGAACAATCCACTCAAGTTAAAAGTTACGGCGCCAGATGGGCTCCACTCTAGAGAATATTCTATTGAAGTACGTATTCATCAACAAAATCCAGATGCATTAGAATGGAGTAAAATGAGCAATTCCTTCTCTAACGATGAAGCCGCTCCTCTAAAGAAAGCAATCATTTTAGGAAGTAATCTGCTAGCATATACATCCAATACTATTGCATATACAACACCTATATCAGATGGACACACTTGGGGGGAAATAAATCTAATCGGATTGCCTGAAAGTATTAATTGGGGTTCTATACAAAACTTCAAAAATAATCTTTATATATCTACTACCAATGGAGACGTTTACGTTTCAGAGAATGGAGTCACATGGGAAAAACAAACCAGTCTTAGTGGAAACAACATAACCACATTACTTACCACTTTCCCTAAAACAATAAGCGCTATTATCAATAACAATGGAGAACAAAGGTTTTGTATTTCAAATCCAACATTAACCGGATGGGTTTTAGGTGATATCGTACCGGACAATTTTCCATCAAGTAATATTTCATCAACAATATATACGACCGACACAGGTTTAAACAAAGCATTCTTAGTCGGAAAGGAATTAGGATCAGCAACTAAAACGACCCCATGGTTTTCCCTAGATGGCAAAATTTGGGCAGAAGCTTCAACCACATCGAATTATTATTACCCTCTAACAAAAAATCCTTCCATTACTCATTTTAACAAAATTTTCTACTCCTTCGGAAGTGATATTGATGCAATATATACGTCTAAAGAGGGAATTGTTTGGAAGAAGATTGAGAAAGACATGGTTCTGCCTTCTGGTTTTAACGAAAGAGATTTCTATTCAATGACTGTAGATCATAATAGTTACATTTGGATCATATATACAAAAGAGGGAACAAAAAGTAATGAAGTTTGGCGTGGTAGAATTAACAGATTGGGATTCTTAATCCAATAGCAACGTTGCTAAAAAAGATCATACGGTTTGCTAAAACATATTAGAATAAAGAATGTCAAATAGAGAGCAAATAGATTTAAAACGAATACCTCAACATGTTGCCATCATTATGGATGGTAATGGAAGATGGGCAAAACAGCATGGACAAGATCGTAGCTATGGGCATCAAGCAGGTGCCGAGACAGTTCACATCATTGCAGAAGAGGCTGCCCGCTTGGGTATCAAGTATCTAACTCTCTATACATTTTCTACAGAAAACTGGAATAGACCCAGTGATGAAGTCTCAGCCTTAATGAGCCTGCTTATTGAATCCATAGAAGAAGATATTTTTATGAAAAACAATATCAGCTTCAGGCTCATAGGACAAATTAATAAACTTCCTCAAGATGTGCAAGATCGTTTATACGCTTGCGTCGATCATACCGCCAAAAATACAGGAATGTGCCTTGTGCTAGCCCTCAGTTATTCAGCACGTTGGGAAATAACAGACGCCGTTCGAAACATGGCGACTAAAGTACAAAGAGGAGAAATATTGCCGGCAGATATAAATTGCGACGATATCGCTTCTCATCTCACTAGTAGCTTTATGCCAGATCCCGATTTATTAATCCGTACTGGAGGAGAAATAAGACTAAGCAATTATTTACTATGGCAATGTGCTTATACAGAACTTTATTTTTGTGAAACTTTCTGGCCAGATTTTAAAGCGAAAGAATTTCAAAAAGCAATCTATGATTACCAGCAAAGAGAACGCCGCTTTGGCAAAACCAGTGAGCAGGTAAGTTAATAAATAAGAACTTTAATTCAAAAACATAATTTAAATGCATTATCGTATTTCTGTCATATTAGTAACATTTATCAGTCTGTTTGCTTTCCTGAGCTCAGGCAACGCACAAAATGTAACGGCTACAAGTGAAAACTCAAAGCCTGTTATTCTTTACTCAGGAACACCAAAAAAATACGAAATAGGAGGCATCACTGTTTCTGGAATTAAAGGTTATGAAGATTATGTTTTAATCGGATTATCAGGGTTATCAGTGGGACAAACAATCACAGTCCCAGGAGATGAAGTTACCCAAGCCATAAAACGCTATTGGCGACATGGCCTCTTCTCCAATGTAGCCATTACTGCAGAAAAAATAGAAGGGAAAAAAATATTTCTTAATATAAGCCTAACTCAACGTCCTCGCATATCAGATATTCACTATTACGGAATAAAAAAGTCCGAGAAAGAAGACCTACAAACCAAATTAGGACTCGTCAAAGGGAGTCAGATTACTCCAAATATCGTAGACCGAGCAAAGATGCTTATAAAAAGCTATTTTGATGATAAAGGTTTCAAAAATGCAGACGTCATAATCAATCAAAAAGATGATGCAGATAATGACAATCAAGTAACTGTTGATATTAAAATAGATAAAAAGGAAAAAATTAAAGTTCACAAAATTACGATAGTAGGCAATAAAGCAATTAAGACTTCAAAGCTTAAAAGAATAATGAAGAAGACAAATGAAAAAGGTAAATTAATTAATCTTTTTCGTACTAAGAAATTTGTGAACGAAAATTATGAAGCTGATAAACAACTAATTATAGATAAATATAATGAACTAGGTTATCGTGATGCACGCATTCTCCAAGATAGTATCTCTCCATATAATGAAAAAACGGTCAATGTTTTCATGAGAATAGAGGAAGGTGACAAATACTACCTCCGCAATGTTACTTGGGTAGGAAATACATTATATCCTGCAGAGCAATTAAACTATTTGCTACGCATGAAGAAAGGGGACGTCTATAATCAGAAACTATTAAATGAGAGAATTTCAACAGATGATGATGCAATAGGTAATCTATATTATAACAACGGTTATCTTTTCTACAACCTTGAACCGGTTGAAGTCAACATAGATAATGACTCTATCGACTTAGAAATGAGGATATATGAAGGTAGACAAGCAACAATCAGCAAGATAAAAATAAACGGTAACGATCGCGTATATGAAAATGTAATACGTCGTGAGTTACGTACCCGCCCGGGACAATTGTTCAGCAAAGAAGACCTAATGCGTTCAATGCGTGAAATTCAGCAGATGGGACATTTTGATCCTGAAAACATTACCCCTGACGTTCAGCCAGATCAGATAAATGGAACTGTTGACATAGCTTATGACTTGGTTTCTAAAGCAAATGATCAAGTTGAATTCTCAGCAGGTTGGGGGCAAACCGGAGTTATTGGTAAATTAAGCCTCAAGTTCACCAACTTCTCTTTACCGAACTTACTGCACCCAGGAAAAAATTACCGTGGAATTCTACCTCAAGGAGACGGACAAACTCTAACGATCAGTGGGCAGACCAATGCTAAATACTACCAATCATATAGTATTTCATTCTTCGATCCTTGGTTTGGTGGAAAACGTCCTAATTCTTTCTCTGTATCTGCGTTCTATTCTATCCAATCAGACATAAGTAGCAGCTACTACAATCAGAGTTATCTCACTAATTATTATAATAATAGCTATAGCAATTATAACAATTATTCTAGTTATTATGACCCAGATAAATCTATTCAGATGTTTGGATTATCAATGGGATGGGGTAAACGATTAAATTGGCCGGATGACTATTTTACACTTTCTGCAGAATTGTCTTATCAAAGATATATTCTAAAGGACTGGAACTATTTCCCTGTAACAAACGGAAAATGTAATAACATTAGCCTTAACCTTACATTAGCAAGGAATTCAACAGACAATCCTATCTACCCACGTCAAGGTTCAGATTTCTCTTTATCATTGCAGGTAACCCCTCCTTATTCACTGTTTGATGGAGTTGATTACGGTTCATATAATCTAAGAAATCAAGACGATGTAAACAAGATGCATCGATGGGTAGAATATCATAAATGGAAATTCAAATCAAAAACTTACACAGCATTCACTTCTGGATCTAAAGCTCCTGTACTTATGACTCGCGCAGATTTTGGTCTTCTAGGTCATTTCAATAAATACAAAAAATCTCCTTTTGAGACATTTGATATGGGAGGCGACGGTATGACAGGTTATTCTAGCTATGCAACAGAAAGTGTTGCACTCCGTGGATATGAAAACAGTTCACTTACTCCATATGGAAATGAAGGTTACGCATATACACGTTTAGGACTAGAATTAAGGTACCCTTTAATGCTAGAAACGAGCACTAGTATATATGCACTTGGCTTCCTTGAAGCAGGAAATGCATGGCACGATATCAAAAATTTCAACCCATTCGATTTAAAGCGTTCTGCAGGATTCGGTGTTCGTATTTTCTTGCCGATGATTGGAATGATGGGAATAGATTGGGGATATGGTTTTGATAAAGTCTTTGGTTCTAAACAATACGGTGGAAGTCAATTCCACTTCATATTAGGTCAAGAGTTTTAAATGTTTTACTAAAAAAGGACTAAGCATTATGAAGAAATCTATTCTATTTATTATCATGCTTGTCATAGGCATGGCGGCTAACGCACAAAAATTTGCATTAATAGATATGGAATATATTCTAAAAAATATTCCTAGTTATGAACGTGCAAATGAGCAATTAAAGCAAACTTCTAATCAATGGCAAAAGGAGGTAGAAACTTTAACTACAGAAGCACAAAATCTGTATAAGAAATATCAATCAGAAGCAAAATCTCTCTCTGACGACCAAAGAACAAAGAGAGAAGAAGCAATCGTCGCAAAAGAGAAAAAAGCAAATGAACTTAAAAAGAAGTATTTTGGTCCTGACGGAGAACTCTTCAAACAAAGAGAAAATATCCTGAAGCCAATACAGGATGACATCTATAATGCCACAAAAGAGATCGCTGAACGAAATGGTTATTCAGTAGTAATAGACAGAGCATCAGCCAATAGCATTATATTTGCCTCACCACGTATTGACATCAGCAATGAAATATTAGCAAAATTAGGATATTCAAATTAATTTCATACATTTGCATCCAATAATACAACTATAATCATTAAAGTAAACAATTGAATTATGCTTAAAAAAATTGCACTTGCAATGCTGTTCATCCTCCCGATGGGCGTATTTGCACAAACATTAAAATTTGGTCACTTTTCATCGAGTGAAATTATCACATCTATGCCTGAGTTTACAAAAGCACAAGCTGATTTGCAAGCTTTGGAGAAAAAATATACAGATGAGATAAAGAGAACTAGCGATGAATTTAATGCCAAATATCAGGAATACCAACAAGCAATGCAAAAAGATTCATTGCCTCAAAATATTGCTGAAAGAAGACAAAAAGAATTGCAAGATATGGCACAAAGAAGCGAACAATTCCAAAAAGAAGCTTCTCAGAACATGCAAAAAGCTCAATCCGACTTAATGGCTCCTATCACAAAAAAATTAGATGATGCGATTAAAGCAGTTGGTGAAGCTGAAGGATTTACATATATATTTGATCTATCTAGAACAGCGATCCCTTATGTAAATGATAAGACAAGTATAAACGTGACTCCACTTGTTAAAGCTAAACTTGGCTTGAAATAAGGAAATATAAAATATGCGGATAACGCGGACAGAGTAGAATTCGCTCTATCCGCGTTTTTTTTATTTTAATTATATAGGAATGCAGAAATGAAGCAAATATTGCCTATACATCCGGGCCCTATAGGAGTCTTTGACTCAGGTTATGGAGGCTTAACAATCTTAGAAGAAATAAGAAAATCTCTACCTGAATACGATTATATTTATCTTGGAGATAATGCTCGTACTCCTTACGGGACGCGTTCATTTGAAATAGTGTACGAGTTTACGCGTCAAGCAGTAACTAAACTCTTTGAGATGGGATGTCATTTGGTTATTTTAGCTTGTAACACAGCCTCAGCCAAAGCGCTAAGGAACATTCAAATGAATGATTTACCTCTGATGGATCCTCAAAGAAGAGTTTTAGGAGTTATTCGTCCCACTGTAGAATCAATAGGTAACATTACTCAAAGCAGACACATCGGAATATTAGGGACTATTGGTACCATAAAATCAGAATCCTATCCTCTCGAAATACACAAGTTATATCCCGACATTGTAGTCAATGGAGAGGCTTGTCCAATGTGGGTACCGCTTGTAGAAAATAACGAATCAGAGAACTCCGGTGCAGATTATTTCATTGAAAAAAACATCAATAGTATTATTCAACAAGACCCTCTCATCGACACTATTATTTTAGGTTGTACACACTATCCCCTACTCCTTCCTAAAATAGAAAAATATACTCCTGAAGGAATTAGAATCATTGCCCAAGGCGAATATGTTGCTAGAAGTTTAAAAAACTATTTGCATCGTCACCCCGAGATAGAAACAAAATGTACCAAAGGAAGAGAAACGCTATTCTGTAGTACCGAAGCTGAAGAAAAATTCAGCGAATCGGCTTCTATCTTTCTAAAAGAAAAGATTAGAGTACAACGAATTATATTAGAATGATATCAGCGAACATAAAATAAAAAAGATTTGTTCTAAATATAGAAACTTATAAATAAAGCAAAGCGCTATGAAAACGAAAGAAGATTTCTCCTTAACTGAAGTTTTTTCAGGTACTCCTTGGGAAGCCGAACTAATAAAAGGCTTATTGGAAAGTAACGAGATCGAAGCTGCGCTAAAAGATGGAATAATGGGTACTCTAGCCCCATACTTAAGTCCTGAAGTTAGTGTGCTCGTCAGCCAAGACAATTATGAAAAAGCCATTCAAATCATTAACACACGTAGTAGTAAAGTATCAGACGACTAATTACTTAGTTTGTACACCAGTATCAATATATACATTTATGCGCTTATGATCTCAATAAAGAAAGATCATAAGCGCATAAACATATATAAGTCAGAGAATTCTTTTCAACCTCTTCCCCTTTCACAGCAGAGCCTACACATTTGATCTTTTACCAACGCATTCTACTTACAATTACACAAAAATAAGTATATTTGTCCTTTCAAATCGAAATTAAAATGGGACAACAGTTTACACGAATAGCAGTAAAAGTAGGTAGTAATGTTCTAACTAGAACAGACGGAACTTTAGATGTGACACGAATGTCCGCCTTAACAGATCAAATAGCCCAATTGCACAAATGCGGAGTAGAAATTATCCTCATATCATCAGGCGCCGTAGCTTCCGGAAGAAGTGAAATACATCCCCTAAAGAAATTAGATAGCATAAATCAACGACAATTATTCTCCGCTGTAGGACAAGCCAAACTGATCAATCGCTACTACGAACTCTTCCGTGAACACGGAATTGCCGTAGGGCAAGTCCTAACTACGAAAGAAAATTTCAGCACCCGCAGGCATTATCTAAACCAAAAAAACTGCATGACAGTAATGCTTGAAAATAATGTTATTCCTATTGTCAACGAGAATGATACAATATCAGTCAGCGAACTCATGTTCACAGATAATGATGAACTTTCAGGACTGATTGCCTCAATGATGAACACCCAAGCTCTTATCATATTAAGCAATATAGATGGAATATACAACGGCTCTCCTGATAACCCGGATTCTTGTGTAATATCTGAGATAAGACAAGGAGAAGATCTGAGCAATTATATTCAGACATCTAAATCCTGTTTCGGACGAGGAGGAATGCTCACAAAAATGAATATAGCCCGTAAAGTAGCTGACGAAGGAATTACTGTTATTATAGCCAATGGTAAACGTGATAACATCCTTATTGATCTCCTCCAACATCCCAAAGAAACACCCAACACACAATTTATACCTTCAACCGAAGCTGTCTCCAGCGTAAAAAAATGGATTGCACACAGTGAAGGCTTTGCCAAAGGTGAGATACATATAAACCAACAAGCGACCGAATTGCTGAATTCCGATAAAGCCGTAAGTATTCTACCAGTAGGAATTACCCATGTAGAAGGTGACTTTGAGAAAGATGATATCATCCGCATCATTGACTTTATGGGGAACTTAGCTGGAATAGGAAAAACCAATTATAGCTCAATACAAGTTAAGGAAAGTGCAGGTAAACATGGAAAAAGAGCTGTTGTTCACTACGATTATTTATATGTTGAATAAACAAGATATAATTTAAGCAAAGTATTATATTATGAAATCAATGCAAGAAATTTTCATTGCTGTACAAAATGCAAGCCGAAAGCTGGCTTTACTCAATGATTTACAGATTAATGATATATTATTAGCTGTTGCTGATTCCGCCATTTCGCACACTTCTTTCATTCTTGAAGAAAACAGAAAAGATCTGGAAAAAATGGATAGAGCAGACCCTAAATACGACCGATTAATGCTCACAGAAGGAAGAATAAAAAGTATAGCTAATGATATGAAAAGTGTAGCTGCGTTGCCTTCTCCATTGGGAAAAGTAATAAAAGAAACGACCCGCCCTAATGGCATGAAATTAAAAAAAGTGAGCGTACCTTTCGGAGTTATCGGAATCATTTATGAAGCCAGACCAAATGTTAGCTTTGATGTATTTTCTCTTTGTCTAAAAAGTGGAAATGCTTGTATTTTAAAAGGAGGAAGCGATGCCGATTACTCCAATCGTGCTATCATAAATATAATACATTCCGTACTTGAGAAATTTGAAATAGACACACATACAGCGGAACTACTGCCCTCTAACAGAGAAGCAACGAGTGAATTGCTGCATGCCAACGGCTATGTAGATCTGCTTATCCCACGAGGAAGTTGTAACCTTATCAACTTTGTCCGCCAGAACGCTTCCATACCCGTGATCGAAACAGGTGCAGGTATCTGTCACACTTATTTTGATGAATATGGAGATATTACAAAAGGGGCTGCAATCATCAACAATGCCAAAACACGTAGAGTTAGCGTATGCAATGCTCTCGACTGTGTTATTATTCACCAAAAACGCATCAAAGATTTACCGACCTTATGTCGGCAACTAAAAGATCATAACGTTATCATCTATGCCGACACAAGAGCTTATCAAAATCTTAATGGTCATTATCCTAACGAATTACTCAAAGTTGCTACCACCGAAAGTTTCGGCACTGAGTATCTAGCATATGCCATGGCCATCAAGACTGTGGATAAATTCGAGGAAGCGCTAGAACATATACACTCTTTCAGTTCTAAACATAGCGAATGTATTATCACAGAAAATCAGACACATGCTAATCTGTTTACTAAAATTGTAGACGCAGCATGCGTTTACACCAACGTCTCCACAGCATTCACCGATGGAGCGCAATTTGGTCTGGGTGCAGAAATAGGCATTAGTACGCAGAAGTTGCACGCACGTGGTCCTATGGGATTGGAAGAAATCACTTCTTACAAATGGATTATAGAAGGCAACGGACAGATTCGAGAATAATAAAAAATAAAATAACCTGCAAAAACAAAGAACAATGAAGAATTTTACCTGTGTACAAGACTTGGGAGATATACAGTCCGCCTTAAAAGAGGCATTCGAAATAAAGAAAGACCGTTTCCAATATGCAGAATTAGGAAAGAATAAAACTTTAATGATGATATTCTTCAATTCAAGTCTACGCACCCGCTTAAGTACCCAAAAGGCAGCACTTAACCTGGGAATGAATGTGATCGTTTTGGATATTGCTCAAGGTGCATGGAAGTTAGAGACTGAACGAGGGGTAATCATGGACGGAGATAAACCTGAGCACTTGCTCGAGGCTATTCCGGTAATGGGCTGTTATTGTGATATCATCGGTGTACGATCATTCGCACGTTTTGAGAATAGGGATGACGATTACAATGAGGTAATTATCAACCAATTCATTCAGCATTCTGGTCGACCGGTATTCTCGATGGAAGCCGCAACCCGCCATCCTCTTCAAAGTTTTGCAGACCTTATCACCATTGAAGAATATAAAAAGACTGCCCGCCCTAAAGTAGTGATGACATGGGCTCCTCATCCTCGCCCCTTACCACAAGCTGTACCAAATTCATTCGCTGAATGGATGAACGTCACAGATTATGAATTTGTTATCACACACCCGGAGGGATATGAACTTGCACCCGAATTCGTTGGAAATGCTCGCGTAGAATATGATCAGATGGAAGCCTTTAAAGATGCAGATTTTATCTATGCGAAAAGCTGGGGCAGCTATGCTGCAGATACCTATGGGCAAGTACTTAGCAAAGACAGAAACTGGACTGTTGGCGAAAAACAGATGGCAGTTACTAACAATGCATACTTCATGCACTGCCTTCCGGTAAGACGAAACATGATTGTTGCCGATGAAGTCATTGAGAGTCCTCAATCGATTGTAATTCAAGAAGCTGCCAATAGAGAAATCTCAGCTACAGTTGTGCTAAAAAAGATGCTGGAAAGCTTAAAATAAGCCTTAATATAACATATACAATAAAAGTTCACTTCATAAAATGAATGTTGATTTCAGCATTATTTATAAAGTGAACTTTTTATTTTGTTTATGCTCAAAAAATTATTTTGTCTCTTCTAAACCCGCTCGTTCCCAAGCCATAAAGCCACCATCCAATTCGTAAACAGTATAGCCTTTCTTGGCAAGTCGTTTACCGGCCTTCTTACTTCGATGCCCACTCCGGCAATATAGTGCAACCGGTACATCTTTCTTCAATACAGAATCCGCCACCTGATCAAAAGAGGAACTTAAAATGTTAATATTCACAGAGTGAGCAATATGCCCTTCAGAATACTCTCCTAATGTACGAACATCCGCCACCTGAATATTCCCATCATTAATCAATGCTTGAAACTCTTTTACCGAAAGAGTCGTATAATCCTTAGACTGTTGACAAGAGAAAAGAGTAGAAAGAGATAATAAAAAACTAGTAAAAAAAGAGTCCATAAATTACAATTTTAAATTTTAAACGATCAATTAGATGAAGGAACATAATCAAAACGATATGTTTTCAATCCATCATCATAAGTATTGACGCTAAAATAAACAACTATTTCCTCCGTATTGTTTTCTACATATTTGCTCAACGGAACAGAAAGATAAGCTCGCCTCGTAAAAGCCTCCAAATCATTTCCTGCATCATGATAGAGCTGCAAATGAACCGCTTTATAACCAGTAGTAACATCAGTATCAACACTTTTCTCTACAAAGTGAAACCGATGTTTCTCCGTATGCATTTTTATAGAAAGTGTGATATTCAAGTAATCTCTTCCTAACCACATACTCAAAACATCAGCCGGATCAGTTTTAAGACCTTCTGTAAAACTCGAAACGGGTAATGGCTGAGGAGAGATTGTTTTTAGCAAAGCATAAAGTTTTATCTTTTTGCCTCTTGCATCAGCATCTTTCAGAATCTCATAATTACTCACAATACGTATACTACTATCAGATGCTATAACAGTGCCGGAAAGATCCTCAGAGACATCAAATCGTTCGCCATCATCCGTTACAACATATTGTAAAGAACCATTCGGACCCGATTCAGCCGTAAGATATTCAAGCTTCACAGGAGGATAAACATAAGCGTCCTCTTTTCCACAAGAAGAAAAAGAGATAATAAAAAGCAATAAAATAATTATATGATTGAATTTTATCCTCATTGGCAGGCGGTCAAATAATTGGTTAGAGGGTTGGCATACATCAACAATAATTTATCACGCAAAAAAGCTACATCTTTCCCTGAAATTTCTATCCGATTTAATTGTTGATCCAGATAAGACTCAAAATGTTCTTTTTCAGCCGACGTATAATGAGAAGCAAACTCATGATTAGCATTTAGCAAATCATGCGCAACATAGTTACATGGGTAAATGCGATAATTAGCATGTATTTTTTTATCTATAATAGCAGAAACAGAAGCAAACAATTCCGGTTTCGGCATATCAGAACTCAATAATGATAATTCTTCATTGATACATTCCGTTGCTTGAAAATGCACCCTTCCTTTATAGCCAAAGAGTCCGGTTTTCATATTCAACAAATCATCTGCCGTAGTTTTTTTATAATCTTCTATATCCCGTTTCAATTGAAATTCTTGTGCTTTAAGATAGTCACAAGGATCATATTCATATGAAATTGATAAAGGAGTAATATGCATCTCTTTCAAGCGCTCTATCAGACTTCCCTCTCCTCCAATAGCCAGCATTTTCAGTACACTATCCTGAGTGCGGTCATTGGCATCTTTTGCACGTCCCTCTCTCTGAGCAATCCAAACCGACTGTTTCTTCTCTTTTATGCTATAATGCATGTACCGAGACATTCGAGCAGAAGATTCCAACATCTGACGCATACTGAGAGCTCTCTGCACAATAAAAGATTTATTGATACGCACCAATTTCTTTATCCATGGATAAATAAGAAGATTGTCTCCAATAGCTATCTCCACCGTATCCAAACTTTCATCTAAAAGCAAAATAGATAGAAAGCCCGAGTCAAGAATGATGTCTCTATGATTAGAAATATAGGTATATGCCCTTTTCTTGTCAGTTAAAGCCGAATGATCCAATGTTAGTCCATCAGTATGATCATGAGCGATTTTCCATAAAATACCATAGCAAAATTTTTTCTGAAAATCCAGTTTCGTTTTACAAGTCCGCATCTCAGCTGCTATAGCCTCAAACGGCATTCCTGGCATAGAAGAACATGCTGCTGCCTGAAAAGCAGGATCTGCGATTAATTCCTCAAAAATAGCCGGAAGTTCTTCATCATGGTAAGGACGAATGTCATCAAACTCTGTTATTTTCATAATCGATCCTCAATAATATCAGTCATTACATCTTTAATATCGATTCCGGCTGCCCGCACTTGTTGTGGTATAAAACTAGTAGGTGTCATACCCGGAGTCGTATTGATCTCCAATAGATTGATTTTCTCTCCGGCAGTAATAATATAATCAATGCGGATGATCCCTGAACATCCCAAAATATCATAAATAGCCGAAGTCAACAATTGTACCCTCTCGGTAAGTTCCTCTGACAAACGAGCAGGTGTAATTTCTTGAACCTGACCGTTATATTTTGCATCATAATCAAAAAA
Organism: uncultured Bacteroides sp.; assembly: GCF_963677685.1. NCBI lineage: Bacteria > Pseudomonadati > Bacteroidota > Bacteroidia > Bacteroidales > Bacteroidaceae > Bacteroides > uncultured Bacteroides sp. The sequence goes on along the minus strand of NZ_OY782186.1, from coordinate 599,175 downwards.
TTCATTGGCAGTAACTACTTCTGTAATAGGAAACACCACATCTTTATTTTTTGTTTTATAACACCCACAGGTTATTTCCGTACCATCCATAAAAGCTTCAATAACAACCTCTTCGGATTCATCAAAAGCTTTTTGTAAGGCCGGCTGTATTTGCTCCTTTGTTTTAACTTTGGTAACTCCAAAACTCGAGCCCCCAAGATTAGGCTTAATGAAGCAAGGTAATCCTACTTTATTAGTAACCTCTTCATCGAGAATTTCATGTCCTTTACGAATCATCAAAGCCTCAGCAACACGTATCCCAAAGCCTTTAAGATACTGATTGCAAGTAAATTTGTTAAACGTAATAGCAGCAGGTAGTACACCACAGCAAGAATAAGGTATACGCAACATATCAAGATATCCCTGCAATAAACCATTTTCACCTGGAGTTCCGTGAATGGTAATATAAACAAAGTCGAACTTCACCTTACAACCTTCATTCTCAAAACTAAAATCATTTCGATCGATAGGAGCGCTTTTCCCTTCAGGCAACTGCACTTCCCAACGAAGCCCTTGCATTTCTACAATATACAAGTCATATTTATCCTTATCAATAAAGGAATAAATTCCCTGGGCACTGCGAAGGGAAACGGGAAGCTCAGAAGAGTCTCCTCCGGCAACAATAGCGATGATGCGTTTCATTCTAAATTTCGATTACTTATATAACCCCTCCATTTATCTATCAGCCGAGCCATGTCGTCGGGCATATCAGAAGTAAAGTACATCTCTTCTCCTGTGTAAGGATGTACAAATCCCAATGTCATGGCATGTAAAGCTTGTCGCGGACAAATATCGAAGCAATTATTTACAAACTGTTTGTATTTACTAAAATGAGTTCCTTTAAGAATTTCATGACCGCCATAGCGTTCATCATTAAACAGCACATGTCCTATATGTTTCATGTGCACCCTTATCTGATGTGTACGTCCTGTTTCTAGAATACATTCAACCAAAGTAACATAGCCTATCCGTTCGAGCACCCGATAATGAGTCACTGCATGCTTACCTATCATCGGATCCTGAAAAACAGCCATTTGCATTCTATCTTTGGGGTTTCGGGCAATGTTTCCCACAATTGTTCCTTCATCATTTTCCATACTTCCCCATACTAGAGCACGATAGCGACGCTTAGTCGTTTTATTGAAAAATTGCAAGCCCAGATTTGTTTTAGCATCAGGGGTTTTGGCTACTACCAGTAACCCCGAAGTATCTTTATCTATACGATGTACCAAGCCCACGCGCGGATCATTAGAATCATAATCAGGATCGTCTTTCAGATGCCATGCCAAGGCATTAACTAAAGTGCCACTATAATTACCATGTCCGGGGTGTACCACCAAGCCGGGTGGCTTATTAACCACCATCAGATATTTATCTTCGTATACAATGTTCAATGGAATATCTTCGGGAATAACCTCATTTTCATAACGAGGACGATCCATCATCACCGTTACAACATCAAAAGGTTTCACTTTATAACTACTCTTCACTGGTTTGTCATTTACCATCACAAAACCTGCGTCGGCAGCTTTCTGCACTCTGTTTCGGGAAGCATTGACAATGCGGTCAAACAAATATTTATCTATACGCACAGGAGCCTGCCCTTTATCCACTACCACCCGAAAATGCTCATAAAGCTCTGCTTCACTGGTAACAGGTTCTATATCATCTATGTCATTAGAGAAATCTTGTATCATAGGATAGTATTTATGTGCATCAGAGCATTAAAACCAAGAATCGTCTTTTACTTGTTCAGAAGCTTTTGCTCCATCAACGCTATCATTATTCAGAGAATCAGTTTTCACACTCAGAGAATCAATAGGTGCACTTCCGTCACCAACCATTAAGGTTAACAAAGCACCTGTCGGGACTTTTTCTCCCGGCAAAAGTTGATGCCCTCTATACTTGACTCCGTAAACCCAATCTTTTTCTCCACTTATATATTCATTTTCGCCCAACTTAAATCCTGAAGCTAAAATACGTGCTTCCGCTTGTCGAACAGAACTATTGTCTGCCACATCAGGAATCTGACGTAACGGAATATTCAATGCATTAATCGTCAGATAAATAACACGCCCTTCTTTTACTTTCTGACCTGCTGCAGGATTGTGATCAAGTATACATCCAGCCGGTTTATTTTTTACATAAGTAGAATCTGTTACCACACAGAGTAGTCCACTGTTTCTAAACAGCATCTCCGCTTGTGCTACAGTCATATTCTTAGCATTAGGTACTACAATACCCTCACCATGACGTGTATAGATAGCAAGGCCTTTTATCACACCAAACATCAAAGCAGCAGCGACTAACAGCATTGCTATGATATTTACCCAAAAGTATTTATTTTCTTTGAAAGAAAAGAATTTCTTTATCGTCATATCTATTCTATAAACAATTATTCGGCTTCAAAGATAGTACAATTAGTTGATAAGCTCAATAATCTTTCTAAAGTTTCAAATGTTAGTATATTCATTTGAAAAATGCAAGCATAAAAAAAAGCAAAGAAAAATTTCTTTGCTTTTTTTTATGCTTGTGTGTAACGAAGCTAAATTACTTCGTTCCGTTGTACTCGTCAGAAACAGTTAATTTCTTTCTGCCTTTTGCACGACGCGCAGCCAATACTCTACGACCATTAGCTGAAGCCATTCTTTCACGAAAACCGTGCTTGTTCTTTCTCTTTCTGTTAGAGGGTTGAAATGTTCTTTTCATTACTGTATCTTGTTTTTTATTGTTATTGCTATTCGGAAATCGGGTTGCAAAAATAGATACTTTTTCTTAATTAACCAAGAGATAACTCATTTTTAGTCAAAAGGTTTTGTGATTTTTAGCTATTTAGATTACTTTTGTGCTCAGAAATAACTGCAAAACAGATAGTAATCTAATAAACAGTAATATAATATACTTATGATCAATTCACAAGACATTAAAAACGGAACTTGTATCCGTATGGATGGAAAGCTCTATTTCTGCATCGAATTCTTACATGTAAAGCCTGGAAAAGGTAACACTATCATGCGTACTAAATTAAAAGATGTAGTGAGTGGACGCGTTATCGAGCGCCGTTTCAACATTGGTGAAAAATTAGAGGATGTACGCGTTGAACGTCGTCCTTTTCAATATTTATACAAAGAAGGTAGCGACTATATCTTCATGAATCAGGAAACTTATGATCAAGCTCCTATCGCTCATGATTTAATCACAGGAGTTGATTTCATGAAAGAAGGTATGGTTGTAGAAGTAGTATCTGATTCTTCTACAGAAACTGTTCTTTTTGCTGAAGTTCCTGTTAAAGTACAACTCCAAATCACTTACACAGAACCCGGAATAAAAGGAGATACTGCTACTAATGCAACTAAACCTGCTACCGTAGAAACAGGCGCAACTGTACGTGTTCCTCTATTTGTCAATGAAGGTGAAACCATTGAGATCGACACACGCGACGGTTCTTATCAAGGACGCGTCAAAGCATAACCGTATTTTACTATCTGCCACTTTAACTATCTCATCTTAAAAGAATAAAGCGGCAGATAGTTTAATAGCAAACAGGCCTATGTTCTATTCTGTTATCATCCCTGTATATAATCGTCCCGATGAAGTGGATGAACTATTACAGAGCCTTACCACACAAAACTTCCAAAATTTTGAAGTCATCATAATTGAAGATGGCTCATCTATTCCTTGTAAAGAGGTTGTAGAAAGGTATGTAAACACACTGCAACTGAAGTATTTCTCCAAAAACAACTCCGGCCCCGGACAGACTAGAAATTATGGTGCCGAAAGAAGTTCCGGCGACTATCTAATCATATTAGATTCTGATTGTATCTTACCCCCAGCTTATCTTGACAGCATAGAGAAAGAGCTCAATTTATCCGCTGTTGATGCCTTTGGAGGCCCCGATAAAGCACATGAATCATTCTCAGATCTACAAAAAGCAATAAACTATTCCATGACCTCTTTCTTTACCACCGGAGGGATACGGGGAGGAAAAAAGAAGATGGATAAATTTTACCCTAGAAGCTTTAACATGGGCATCCGCCGAGATGTATATCAAGCATTGGGAGGTTTTTCTAATATGCGTTTTGGAGAAGATATTGACTTCAGCATTCGCATTTTCAAGAATAAATATAGCTGCAAGCTGATTCCTGAAGCATGGGTATATCATAAGAGACGAACTGATTTGAAGAAATTCTTCAAACAGGTACACAATTCCGGAATAGCCAGAATCAATTTATACAAAAAGTACCCTGAGTCGCTGAAGATTGTTCACTTGCTACCTGCCATCTTTACCCTAGGTGTATCTTGCTTATTGCTTAGCGCACCTTTCTACACAGCAAGCCTCATACCTATCTTCTTATATGCTATTTTAGTAGGAGCTGACTCAACCATACAAAACAGAAGTATTAAGATTGGTTATTACTCCATCGCTGCATCATTCATACAGTTGCTTGGCTACGGCACAGGTTTCTGGAGAGCTTGGTGGCAACGGTGCGTCCGCGGCAAAGACGAATTTTCGGCATTTAAAAAGAATTTCTATAAATAATAAAATCACCAGCAACTATCTCCTGACACAATAAACGCATTGCAGCCTTTCAATATACTGTACTACCTATTATGTAAGAAGACAGACTGTTTAACTTACTGAAATGGAAAACAGACTTAAATTGAACATAAAACAATGGGCTGAAGAAGATCGCCCCCGTGAGAAAATGATGGAAAAAGGTGCAAGTGCACTTAGTGAAGCAGAACTACTTGCAATATTAATAGGTTCTGGCAATAAGGAGGAAACTGCCGTAGAACTAATGAAAAGAGTTCTTGCCTCGTGCAGCAATGATCTCAATGAATTAGCAAAATGGGATATGCGCAATTTCTCATCATTCAAGGGAGTTGGACCTGCTAAAAGCGTCACCATCATGGCAGCTCTGGAACTGGGTAGACGCCGGAAATTAGCCGGAACAAAAGAACGTCCGCAAATCACTTGCTCGCAAGATGTATACCATCTCTTTCAGCCGATCATGCGCGATCTTTCGCAAGAAGAGTTATGGCTTCTACTACTCAACCAATCAAACAAAGTGATTAATAAAGTACGCATCAGTACAGGAGGGATAGACGGCACTTATGCCGATGTACGTACCATCTTACGTGAAGCTCTCATGCAAAGAGCAACAGGAATGATACTTATACACAATCATCCATCGGGCAACCCACGCCCCAGTCAGGAAGACAAGAGGCTCACCAACCACGTTAATGAGGGTAGTCGGACAATGAACATTCGACTATCCGACCATGTTATTATTTGCGACGGCAAGTTTTACAGCTTTGCCGACGAAGGAGAAATTATATAATAAAATTTATTCATATCTTTGCAGAAATAACAAATTTACTCTTATGGACAAGTTTGAAACGGAAGTAAAAATAGTAGAAGTACTGAAAACAGTTTATGACCCGGAAATTCCGGTAAACATATATGATCTCGGATTGATTTACAGAATCGATGTAGAAGAGAGCGGATCAGTTAGTCTCGATATGACTCTGACTGCCCCTAATTGTCCCGCCGCGGATTTTATCATGGAAGATGTGCAACAGAGAGTCGAATCAGTCGAAGAGGTAACCAGTGTCACCATTAATCTGGTCTTTGAACCACAATGGGATAAAGATATGATGAGCGAAGAGGCAAAGTTGGAACTCGGATTCTTATGAAAAATGTCTATTTTATCTCTGATGCCCATTTAGGATCTCGAGCCATAGAACATGGACGAACACAAGAGCGACGCTTAGTCAACTTTCTTGATAGCATCAAGCATAAAGCGGCGGCTGTTTATCTTTTGGGAGATATGTTCGACTTTTGGTATGAGTTCAAAACCGTAGTACCCAGAGGCTATACTCGTTTTCTGGGTAAACTCTCGGAACTTACCGACATGGGCGTAGAGGTACATTTCTTCACCGGTAATCATGACATCTGGTGCGGAGATTATCTAAGCAAGGAATGCGGAGTGATCCTGCACACCAAACCACTAACAACAGAGATATACGGAAAAGAGTTCTACCTAGCGCACGGCGACGGATTAGGAGATACGGACCCTAAGTTTAAATTCTTGCGTTCTATGTTCCATAACCGCACGCTACAAAGATTATTTTCAACCATTCACCCGCGTTGGAGCATGGAGTTGGGACTAACCTGGGCTAAACATAGCCGCATGAAACGAGCAGATGGTAAAGAGCCAGAATATATGGGAGAGAAAAAAGAATTTCTAGTGCTGTTCAGCAAAGAATATCTTAAAGAACATCCTAACATAAATTTCTTTATCTACGGACATCGACATATCATGCTCGACTTGATGCTCAAAGTTTCTTCACGCGTCATTATTTTGGGAGATTGGATTAATTATTTCTCATATGCTGTTTTCGACGGTGAAAATTTGCTCTTGGAAGAGTATATCGAAGGAGAATCTGAGGTATAAAAATAATAAACATTTCTGTTTGACGTGAAATAAACAAATTATTCTCACAATATATAATAGCCTTAAATGCCCAAACGAAGCATTTAAGGCTATTTTTATATACAACTATTTCAACATAAATCTTTCTCAGGCATTTTTGCCTTAAATAAAAAGAGCATTGCATTTATCTTAAAAACAAAGCGCAATAGAAACTAAAACCATTAACGCAAGCAATAACTGAAAAGCACCCCTTCTTTATCTCTATTCCAAGGCTACAACAAGGCATTTACATCAGAACATCTCCTCGTTCCCCGCATGCAAAACGAACAGTCCCCACGTGGAGACCGACGGGACTCCACGTGGGGACTGAAGAGACTATAATCGTAAAACGATCTCTAGTCTATATGAAATTTGATTGAATTACTATTTATAACCGGCAGCCTTAGCTATTCGTTTAGGGATGTCCGTATTATCCATTTTGCCAATAAACAGATCAGCACCAGCACCTATAGCATAAACAGGAACATAACCAGCCGTATGGTTTCCGCTAACCCAGCCAACCATTGCTATCTCGTCCATTACCTCCTTCGCTTTTGCAGCAAGAGGTTCGCTTTCTGCATATTCACTCTTCTCAAATACAACTTTATTCTTCACGAAAGAATTTTCATATTCATCACGCAACTTCTTCTCCTGTTCCCAAGAAATAGGCAATTTTGTCCAAAAGCCCATCTTCTCTGAAAGAAGACTCTTAATATCATCCCAAGAGACACTGTTTTGTTTTGACTTGCGCAAAGCACTAATTTCAGAAGAAAGAACCTCTTCAGACACTTTTTGATTTTGAAGCGCCTTCAAGTGAAGCTCCATCTTACCTGTTCCCAAGCCAATGCCACCTGTTTCATGGTCAGCAGTGAGAACAATCAATGTTTCTTTAGGATGTTTTTTGTAAAATTCATAAGCCACTTTCACAGCGTTATCCAAGTCAACTACTTCATTAAAAGCCGTTGCCGCATCATTGTTATGGCAGGCCCAGTCAATCTTACCCCCTTCTAACATTACGAAAAAGCCCTTCTTATTGTTTTTTGTCAAAACAGAAATGGCAGCTTCCGTAATCTGAGCTAAATTCAAATCACCTGCTTTTTGATCAATAGCATAAGGCAATGACACCTCACTAGAACCTTCTTTAGGCATTAAAATAACTTTCTTTGCAGAAGCAGCTTGCTCTTTAAAATGGTCAAAACCTTTAATAACGGTATAACCGGCCTTGCTGAACATTGGGAATACACTAGGTGCTTCCTTTTTATCAATCGTTTGATTTGGCTTAAGAAATCCGGAGCCCGCAAAAAAATCGAACCCTGATTTAGGGAGATCCGTAGCTATTTCATAATACATGTAACGTTTAGGTTGATGTGCATAAAACACAGCAGGAGTGGCATGATCAATACTTACCGTAGTAGCTACACCCACTTTATTGCCTGCCATCTTAGCCCTTTCGGCCACCGTGGTCAGTTTTTTTCCATCAATATCAAGAGCTATAGCTCCATTATAAGTTTTTGTTCCCGTTGAAAGTGCAGTACCGGCAGCAGATGAATCAGTAACAGAATTTGTTCCCGAAAAAGTGGTAACCATACCCACTGCAGGAAATTGAGTAAAAAGAAGAGGAGCGACCCCAATTCGTCCGTCCTTTTCGGCCAAAAACATTTCCGTGCCGTTTACTTGGTTAACTCCCATTCCATCTCCAATGAAGAAAAATACATATTTTGCCTGACCATGTGCGAAAGTCACACTCGAAACCAGAACAAAAAGCAAAGCATAAGCGAATCGTCTCATGATTATCATATTATAATTAAATTAATTCATTGAGACAAAGATAAAAGCTTTGTGCTTGAAGACAATCATTTAACTGTTAATATTCCATATAAGGAGAAACTGGAAGCATAGTAGCAAAAGGAGTTAAAAGCTGATAATCAAAGCATTACAGAAAGATTATTTAAACGATCAGATATTACAACTTCGTTAAAAACGAGCATAAGTCTCTATTTTATTTGGTTTTAAGATTCTTTTTATTTAACTTTGCAACTAGAAATCACAGTAAAAAGCAGGTTTGCTTCCTATAAGGGAAGTATTTTTTTGTTATTCTGTGATTATAAAGAACAGCGATTCTTCGACCTGTTTGTCAAATAAACTACATTCGCCTGCTTTTATTTATTTATTAACATATCGGAATTGGAGAAGAAGAATATTCTCCCGAAAAGCTGATCAATTAATTGATACTTTCCGATTTAAAATCAACACTTTATGAATTATAAAGAAAGATTAATTTCTTTATTTTTGTGCGTGGCGGGAATTGCTACGTCTTTACAAGTTTCAGGACAAGAAAAAGTAAAAACAGAACTTGGTGGTGCCCTAAGGTTCAATTACAATTATTCAGATTGGAAACCAAGCAACAGAAAACAAGGCGGTCAATGGGGATTTGACGTTTTTCGCATCAATGTAAATAGTACTTACAAAAAGTTATTACTCAACGCAGAATACCGCTTTTATTCAAAATCTTCCGGAGGAGGAATGTTGAAGCATGGATGGGCCGGATATAAATTCGATGACCATAACCAAATACAAGTAGGACTCACCGGATTGCCTTTTGGACTATTACCCTATACTTCTAATAGTTATTTCTTCAATATCAACTATTATTTAGGTTTGGAAGATGATGCTGACATGGGTATTAAGTACCTGTATAGCACTAAGAAATGGGATTTGGCTCTTGCTTTCTTTAAGAATGCAGACGTCACCGAATTTGGTTCAACCTCTGAGTCCACTACCAGTCGTTATGGCTACGATGTAGGAGGCAGAAACAAAGAAACAAACCAAGTAAATGCACGCGTTGTCTATCATTTTGGGAATAGCATACAGCAACAAGTTGGTTTATCGGGAATGTATGGAGGTTTATATAATATCGATACCGAAGAAATGGGTAGCCATTATGCATTTGCAGCTCATTACGAAGCTACTTATAAAAGATGGAACTTAAAAGCTCAATATTCTAATTTCAACAAAAAACCTCACAACAAAGAAGGTGTATCAAACAATATGGTAGCCATGGCTGCCTACGGAGCATTATATAATGTTGCCTCTCGAGGAGAAACATATTTAGCCTCTTTGTCCTATACCCTTCCTATCAAAAATGCTCTTTTGCAAAGCATACGATTCTACAATGACTTTAGCATGTTCGACAAACACAACAAAGAGTTTAAAGATAGTTATCAGAATGTCACAGGCTGTATGTTAAGTATGGGGCCAGTTTACACCTATGTAGATTATGCTTTGGGCAAGAATCATGCTTGGTTAGGTAGCGAATGGAATGAAGCTTTTGCCGCAGGTTCTCCTTCTAGCAAGTGGAATGCTCGATTTAATATAAACATGGGATATTATTTTTAACTCAATAAACAATCAGTGATGAGTAAAATAGAAATTAAAAACCTACATCTAATTTTTGGTAGCGACAAGCAAAAAGCGCTAAAGCTTCTAAAAGGAGGCAAGAATAAAAGCGAGATACTAAAGTCTACCGGATGCACTGTGGCCGTTAAAGATGCCACGCTCTCAATCAATGAAGGAGAAATTTTCGTTATCATGGGATTATCCGGTAGTGGAAAATCAACCTTACTTAGATGTATTAACCGTTTAATAAATCCGACTTCCGGAGAAATTATCATAAACGGAACTGACATATCTAAAGCATCTGACAAAGAATTGCTGCAAATACGCCGACAAGAGATGTCTATGGTTTTCCAAAGTTTCGGACTACTGCCTCATCGATCCGTTTTAAGCAATATCTCTTTCGGACTTGAGCTACAAGGAGTAAAAAAAGAGATTAGAGAAGAAAAGGCCATGAACAGCATGCAACTTGTAGGTCTTAAAGGCTATGAAAATCAAATGGTAGGAGAACTATCGGGCGGTATGCAACAACGTGTAGGATTGGCAAGAGCTTTGGCTAATGATCCGGAAGTGCTACTCATGGACGAAGCTTTCTCAGCACTTGATCCTCTTATAAGGGTTCAGATGCAAGATGAGCTTTTGGATTTGCAGGAAAAGATGAAGAAGACAATCATCTTTATCACGCATGACTTAGACGAAGCAATTAAGCTTGGCGATAGAATTGCTATCATGAAAGATGGTGAGATAGTACAGACAGGTACCTCCGAGGAGATCCTTACTGAACCTGCCGATGATTATGTTTCACGATTTATAGAGAATGTAGATCGTTCGAAGATTATCACAGCGGCCTCTATTCTTATAAGCAAACCAACGGTAGCTCGTATACGCAAAGAAGGTCCCGAAGCGCTGATACGAAAGATGAAGGAAAAAGACTTAACTGTACTTCCTGTTATCGACGAAAAAAACATCTTACTTGGTTCAATCACTCTGAATAAAGTTATTGAGCTAAGAAGAGCAGGACTCAGAAGCTTAGAGACAGCTATTAATCCAGAAGTTCATTCCGTATTGCCTGATACCAAAATAGAGGATATCCTCCCACTAATGACTCGCACCAACTCTCATATCTACGTGGTAAACGAAGAGAAAGAGTTTCAAGGTATAGTCCCTCTCGCTTCTGTCGTGATTGAGATGACCGGAAAAGATAAGACAGAAATCAATGAAATCATTCAAAAAGCTGTAGACTTATGATAAATATAGGACAATATATTGAATCTGCCATTAATTGGCTTACAGATAATTTCTCACCATTTTTTGACTCGTTGAATTATGGAATAGGTAATTTTATCGATGGATTTCAACATGTACTTAACATCGTTCCGTTTTACGTAATTATTTTGTTAGTCAGTATTTTAGCTTGGTTCAAATCAGGAAAAGGAATAGGTATATTCACCTTGCTAGGATTAGTATTGATCCATCAAATGGGCTTTTGGGAAGAGACGATGCAAACACTTGCTTTAGTTTTATCCTCAACTACCATTGCGCTATTGATAGGTATTCCTTTAGGAATATGGGCAGCACATAGCGACAATTGCAATAAGATTTTACGCCCGATACTAGATTTGATGCAGACTATGCCTGCTTTTGTCTATCTGATACCTGCCGTACTATTCTTTGGCTTGGGAACTGTTCCGGGTGCATTTGCTACTATCATCTTTGCAATGCCTCCTGTAGTCAGACTTACCAGCCTCGGAATTCGCCAAGTGCCGGAAAACATTATCGAAGCATCACGTGCGTTTGGAGCTACTCCTCTGCAAATGTTGTATAAGGTACAGTTACCTCTTGCCTTGCCGACAATCCTTACCGGAGTAAATCAGACAATCATGATGTCATTGTCCATGGTAGTTATCGCTGCCATGATCTCGGCCGGGGGACTTGGAGAAATCGTATTAAAAGGAATTACACAGATGAAAATAGGTCTGGGCTTTGAAGGTGGTATCGCAGTTGTCATTTTAGCTATTGTGCTTGACCGCATCACACAGGGAATTGCTCAACAAAAAAAATAATTAATCTATAAAATAATAAAGAATGAAATTTAAAACCCTACTTACACTCTTCGCAGCAGTCCTACTTTTAGGTGCCTGCGGACAAGGAAAAGGAAATAAGAAATCAATAAGCATCGCTTATGTTAACTGGTCAGAAGGCATTGCCATCACTCATTTGGCTAAAGTTGTTTTGGAAGATCAAGGATATGAAGTAAAATTGATGAATGCTGATTTAGCTCCTGTATTTGCATCACTGTCGCGCAAAAAGGCGGATGTATTTTTAGATACTTGGCTACCTGTTACCATGAAAGATTATATGGATCAATATGGTGATAAGTTAGAAGAGCTAGGAACCGTTTATAATGAAGCACGTATCGGTTTGGTTGTTCCTGATTACGTTACCGCCAACTCAATAGATGAATTGAATCAATACAAAGCAAAATTTGACAAAAAAATCGTTGGTATTGATGCAGGAGCAGGAATCATGAGAGCCACCACTAAAGCCATTAAAGAATACAAATTGGATTTTGAATTGCAAACTTCAAGTGGACCAGCTATGACTGCTTCCTTAAAGAAAGCTATTGATAAAAAAGAATGGGTCGTTGTAACCGGATGGACTCCTCACTGGATGTTTAACCGTTTTGATCTGAAAATATTAAAAGACCCCAAAGGTATCTATGGTGAAACTGAAAAACTTGAAGTTATTGCTTGGAAGGGTTTTTCAGAAAAGAATCCTGAAGCAGCAAATATCTTGAAAAAGATTAAATTGAACAACGAAGAGATAAGCAGCCTGATGGCGGAAATTGAAAATTCTAAAACGAATGAAGATGATGGCGCAAAAGAATGGATAAAGAAACACTCATCTCTTGTAGAGTCTTGGACAAAGACAGAAAAGTAAAAATCTTACTATTGTAAAAGAGTTCTTTTACAACCATCATAAAAAAAGCATCATTTTAACCCAAGGGTTAAAATGATGCTTTTTTTATTGCTAAGTCGACTAAATAATTATCTGTATCTAATCATCAGATCTTAGCTTTTAAACTCTTCTTACCATTATGAAAGCAGAAGTTACTTACTCAAAATGGCCATCGCATCAGAAGCAATCATAAATTCCTCATCAGTAGGAATCACGACCACCTTCACCTTTGAATCAGGAGTACTGATAACAGTCTCTTTACCACGAATCTTAGCATTGCATTCAAGATCAATCTCAACCCCCATATATTCAAGTCCCGCACAAACACCTGAACGGCATGTTGTCTGATTCTCTCCTACACCACCGGTAAAGACGATAATATCAACACCACCAAGAGCTGCAGCATATGCTCCGATATATTTCTTAATACGATAAAAATACATATTCTCGGCCAATAGGGCACGTTCTTCTTTTCTGGCTACCGCATCTTCCAGCTCACGCATATCATAAGAAACTTCAAAAATACCAAGAACTCCACTTTTCTTATTTACCAAATCACAAAGGCCAGAAGCATCCAGTCCCTCTTTTTCCATAATAAAAGTCAAAGCACCTGCGTCAATATCTCCTACCCGAGTTCCCATCATCAAACCTTCAACAGGAGTAAGCCCCATTGAAGTATCAATAGATTTACCATCTTTCACCGCAGTGATAGACCCTCCGTTACCAATATGGCAAGTAATAATACGTTGTCCGACAGGATTTACACCTAAGAACTCACATACACGAGCCGATACATATCTATGACTTGTTCCATGAAAGCCATAACGACGAATAGCATATTTAGTATAGTATTCATAAGGAAGTGCATACATATAAGCATAATCGGGCATTGTCTGATGGAAAGCTGTATCGAAGACGGCGATTTGAGGAACTTTAGGCAATAACTTTTCAATAGTATAAATACCTTTTAAGTTTGCATGGTTATGCAAAGGTGCCAAATCTGAGCATTGTACGATCTCTTCTATAACCTCTTTAGTGATTAATACAGATGAGTTAAATTTCTCACCGCCGTGTACAACACGATGTCCTACAGCCGTGATCTCATCAAGAGATTTAATACAACCATACTCTTCACTTGTCAAGGTTTTCAGAATAAACTCAATACCTACGGTATGCTCCGGTACTTCACGGTTAAGAACAACTTTCTCACCATTAGGTAATGTATGTTTCAAAAAAGAACCTTGCAAGGCAATCCTCTCAATTCCTCCCTGAGCCATTACGCTCTTGCTGGCCATATCGAACAGCTTGTACTTGATAGATGAACTTCCGCAGTTCAGTACTAATATTTTCATTTTATTGAATATTATTTTAAGGTTTTACTAGCAATAGCCTGATTGGCAGTGATTGCCACCATCTTGTAAACATCTTCAATAGAGCATCCGCGAGAAAGATCATTCACAGGACGAGCAATACCTTGAAGAATAGGACCGATGGCATCAACATTACCCAAGCGTTGGGCTATTTTATATCCGATATTTCCAACTTCCAAATTAGGAACGATAAGCACATTAGCGTGACCTGCTATTTCAGATCCCGGAGCTTTACTTGCCCCAATAGAAGGAACCAAAGCTGCATCAGCTTGTAATTCTCCATCGATTTTTAAGGAAGGATCAAGTTCTTTTGCCAATTTAAAGGCCTCAACTACTTTGTCTACAACTTCATGTTTTGCAGAACCTTTAGTAGAGAAACTAAGCATCGCTACCCGTGGATCGTCAATGCCCGCAACAGCTGTTGCAGTACGTGCTGTTGAAACAGCAATCTGTGCCAGCTGATTTGCGTCAGGAACTGGTGTAACAGCAACATCTCCCATTACAAGTACGCCATGATTACCGTACTGAGTATTCTTTGAGATTAAAAGCATCGCACCCGAAACACAAGAGATTCCAGGAACAGTCTTAATTATCTGAAGTGCAGGACGAAGAACATTTCCTGTCGTATTACGAGCACCAGCCAACTGACCATCAGCATCACCGTTTTTAACCATTAAGCAACCAAGGTAAAGAGGATCAAGAACCAACTTTCTGGCCTCTTCGATAGTCATACCCTTTTTTTTGCGAAGTTCGCAAAGAAGCTGAGCATACTCTTCTTTATTAGGTAAAGTGTCAGGATCAAGAAGGGTCGCTTTCTCAATATGAGTCAATCCCCATTGACTAGCCAAAGCCTTTATTTCATCAACATTACCCAAAATAATTAAATCAGCCACCTCATCAGCCAAAACTTGATCGGCAGCTTTCAATGTACGTTCTTCCGTTCCTTCAGGAAGAACAATGCGTTGGCGGTTTGCTTTCGCACGCGCAACAATTTCGCTTATTAAATCCATGATAGATATATTAATGTATACAATTTCAGTGGAAAGTATTTTAACGCTGCAAAAATAGTCATAATTGCAATATCTACATTGCAATTTAGCCTGTTTTTATTCTTAAAAATGGCATTATTGTAATCTTTAACATAAAATAATTTTTCAGTGTGAATTTCATACTAAAAAAGATCAAAAATCATCATTAAAAACATCTTCATGCAAAACAGAAAAAGAATAGAAACAAAACAAAAGAGTTAGTTAACATCTGCCTGAGTATCAGATTTTTCATACCTTTGCCCCCAGATTTTCAAAAGGTATATATTATGATACGTCAATGCGCCATTCTGTTCGGCTGTTTAGCTCTAGGTGAATTAATCGTCTTTCTCACAGGCATTAAACTTCCTTCCAGCGTAATAGGAATGCTATTACTCACTCTATTTTTAAAATTAGGATGGGTCAAGCTACAATGGGTACAAGGAATGTCTGACTTTCTAGTTGCAAACCTAGGATTCTTTTTCATTCCTCCAGGAGTAGCTTTAATGCTTTATTTCAATATTATAACTGCAGAACTGTTACCTATTGTAATAGCGACTTTAATTAGTACAATACTCGTTCTTGTAGTCACCGGATGGGTTCATCAACTAACACGTAAAATCAAATGAGTTACTTAGAGAACAAGTTTTTTCTGCTGGCTATCACTTTCGGAGTTTATTTCTTAGCCAAGCTATTGCAAAAGAAAACAGGGTTCGTTTTGCTAAACCCTATTTTATTAGCGATCGCATTTCTCATCTCTTTCCTTAAAATATTCAATATCAGTTACGAGACCTATAATGAAGGAGGCCATCTCATTGAGTTTTGGTTAAAACCAGCGGTTGTAGCATTAGGAGTTCCTTTATACCTCCAATTAGAAACAATAAAAAAACAAATATTGCCAATTGTATTATCACAATTAGCAGGTTGCATTGTAGGAGTAACTTCTGTGGTTCTTACCGCCAAGTTAATGGGAGCAAGTCAGGCTGTAATTCTTTCTTTGGCACCTAAATCTGTTACTACGCCAATTGCAATGGAAGTAACAAAAGCCATTGGAGGCATCCCTTCCTTAACAGCGGCAGTCGTAGTGGTAGTGGGATTATTAGGAGCAATATTGGGCTTTAAAACGCTACACTTGATGAGAGTTAACAGTCCAATAGCGCAAGGACTCTCAATGGGAACAGCCGCACATGCAGTAGGTACGTCCACCGCAATGGATGTAAGCAGAAAATATGGAGCTTACGCAAGTCTTGGATTAACTCTAAACGGAATCTTCACTGCACTATTAACACCTACTATTCTGCGACTATTAGGAATACTGTAACAAAACAAGCTCTTTTTTGTTATTGTTATCGTGAACTAAAAAAACAGAAGATATTTATATGATAGAATTTAAAGATATAACCCTACAGGACAAAGCTAGCATTACTTCTTTTACAATGAACAGTCATCGCCGTAACTGCGATCTTTCTTTTTCGAATCTTTGTAGTTGGCGTTTTTTATACGGAACAAAATTTGCCATTGTCGACAATTTCTTACTCTTCAAATTTCACTCCGAAGGAAAATTAGCGTACATGATGCCTGTTGGCAAAGGAGATTTTCGGAGTATTGTAGAAAAACTGGAGGAAGACGCTCGCCAAGAAGGAGAAACTTTCCGCATGCTTGGAACTTGTAGTGGAGCATGCACTGAGTTAGAAACAGCAATGCCAGACAAATTCATCTACACATCAGATCGTAATTATGCCGATTACGTTTATCTTCGTACTGATCTTGCAACATTAAAAGGAAAAAAATTCCAATCAAAAAGAAATCATATCAATAAATTCAAAAAAGAGTATGATTATTCTTATGTGCCAATTACTCCTGATCGCATTCAAGAGTGCATAGAACTTGAAGCCAGATGGTGGAAGATGAATAATAAAATAGATGGTACGCGCAATGAGCAAAAAGCAATCATTTATGCTTTGGAGCATTTTGAAGAGATAGGACTTACCGGCGGAATGCTTTATGCTAATGGGGAGGTCGTAGCTTTTACCTTTGGAATGCCAATTAACAATGAAACATTCGGCGTACATGTAGAGAAAGCTAATGCTGATATAGATGGAGCTTATGCAATGATTAACTATGAATTTTCTAATCGTATTCCCGAACAATTTACTTATATCAATCGCGAAGAAGATTTAGGAATAGAAGGGTTGAGAAAGGCTAAACTCTCCTATCAGCCAACTATTATCTTAGAAAAACATATGGTATATCTTAAAAACCAAGAGGATATATAATCAAAGACAAAACAAACACGGCTATGTTAAAAAGACGAATCAAAGAATTATGGCAATTATGCTTCCAAGACAACGAAGCTTTCACTGAATTATATTTCACTCGCCGATACAATAATGAAGTGAATATCTCCATCCAGAGTGGAGAAGAAGTCATCGCAGCAATGCAGACTTTACCATATCCTATGACCTTTTGCGGAGAGATCATTCCCACAGCTTATGTCTCAGGAGCTTGTACACATCCCGACTACCGTAATAAAGGAGTCATGATGGAACTTCTCTCTCAGGCTTTTGCCCGAATGCACTCTCAAGGAATATTACTAAGTAGTCTGATTCCGGCAAATAATTCTTTGTTTCAATATTATAGAAAAAGCGGATATGCCAGTGTCTTTAATTATGCAGAGAAAACCATTCATATTGAGCAAGTTATTGAAAAAAAGAAAAGACTAAAAATAAAAGTCTCGGATGAATTTAAAGAAGAGACCTATCAGTATTTTTACCAGAAGATGGAAGAACGACCTTGCTGTATACAGCACACAGTCAATGATTTTAAAGTCATACTTGCCGCTCTAAAACTGGAAGAAGGGAAAATACTCATTGCTAAGGAGAAGGAGAAAATCTGTGGAATAGCTCTTTGCCACCCCACAGGTAACACAGTGTTAGTTGACGAAATTGTGACAGAGGACACTGAAATAAAGAATTCTCTTATTGCAGAAGCGTCACAGTTATGGCAATGTAATAAGATTACCATCCTTTCTCCTGGAGATACAGAAAGCATGAATAAACAGTTAGGAATGATTCGTATTATTGATGCAAAAAAAGTACTGCAGCTATTTGCCGCTGCTTTTCCTTCAAAAGAGATGAGTCTTGAATTGACAGATAATAATATATCAAGCAACAATGGATATTACTATATCACAAATGGTAAATGTATGAAAAGTAACGAACGTCTATTTAGAACGCACCGTAAATATACAGTAGAGACACTTGCCGAAGAAATTTTCCCTCCATTACATCCCTACATGAGTTTGATGTTAAATTAAAGATCCCAATTATAGAGAAAAGCATTGTCCTGCAAATTAAAAAAAATGCAAGACAATGCTTTTATTCGATTAAAAAAGACACATCACAAGCCACTGAAATCAACGCCTTCAAACACAAGAGAAGGAATTCTCCAAGAAGAACTTAAGCGTGGATCATTTCCTATTGCAGAAAGTGAGGCCCATAAAGTTATCATATTTCCTGTAACATTCATTTCAGAAAGTGGAGTTGTCAATTTACCGTTTTCAATTAAGAATCCTTCGATCCCATAAGAAAAATCACCGGTAGAACTATTACAATTTCCCCCATTAAAAGCCGTTATCAGAATCCCTTTTTCGACATCAACAATTAAAGCATCAAGATTTTTATTTCCCATCTCCAGCATTAAAACAGAAGGTCTGCTGATAGTCGGTTCAACATTCATCTTTTTAGCATTATACGTGTCAATAAAATAAGTTTCTAGACTCCCTTTTTCTAAAATAGCCCTCCGCTTAGTTGCAACTCCTTCATTATCAAAATAACGAGCACCAGGTGTTTTTAATAGATGAGGTTCATCTATTAAAGTGAACTTCTCTGAAGCCACTTTTTCACCTAATTTATTAAGCATAAAAGAGTTCTTTTGCTGTAAACCGGATCCATACAATGCCTGAATTAAA
This sequence comes from uncultured Bacteroides sp., assembly GCF_963677685.1. Lineage (NCBI taxonomy): Bacteria > Pseudomonadati > Bacteroidota > Bacteroidia > Bacteroidales > Bacteroidaceae > Bacteroides > uncultured Bacteroides sp. The sequence goes on along the minus strand of NZ_OY782186.1, from coordinate 579,944 downwards.
GGAGAAAGTAAGCGCCCCGAATTTAACGGATCAACCACCATTGTATATTTCCCCGATTTAACCTTCTGTTGCCCCAATTTACGCAAAACACACTCCAAAGCTTTACGTCCAATATTCTTTTTAATCAATTGATCAAAGTAAAGCGAGGATTCATACCAATAAGAGGAAGGACGAGCTTCTCCCTCTCCTCTGACACTAACGCTTGCCGAAAGTGAATACCATGAGTTCTTCGTTTCACCTTCAAAGCCATTACTAGCTAAAGTGTAGGCAAAATTAACTCCATCTCCATAAGATGACTCCACAGAAATGATACGTTCATCTGATCCATAAATTTCCTCAGCTACAGCTTTTGCCAAAGATAATTTATCGTCAGGCAATACAGAATCAAAATTAACATCCAGAAGTTGTAAGTCCGGCAGCCCACCTTTGTAGTAAAGGGCGTTATCAGGTAGTACCCGAAATTTATCCTCAACTAAATAACGAGTCGATTCAATGCCATTGATAATAAACGATTCCAATTCTTTTTTATCAAGGCGATTCGTTGAAAAAGTGCCATATCTCCCATCAACAAAGAGTGTCAGATTTAATGAACTTTCAGAAGCTTGTTGTAGCTTATCTATCTTAACATCACGTAATTCAAAAGAACTATTAGAGCCTGAATAAAGGCTTACCCTAGCAGCTTGGCAACCATTTTTTTGAGCAAATTCCATAGCCCATTGCGTCAGCTTTTTATTATTATCTGATATCATAATCTATTCTTCTTAAGCGTTAACATATTAATTCTCGCCACCCACAGTAAGTTTACTAACTAAAGCAGAAGGCATCCCACACGTTACCGGACAAGATTGTCCATCTTTTCCACATGTCCAAGTGCTGTTATCAATTTTATCATTATCAGCCACCATTGTGATATCAGCCAAAGCTTTAGGTCCATTACCTATGATATTAATATCTTTAATGGGTTGCGTCAATTTACCATCTTCAATTAAATAACCCGACTTAACAAAAAAAGTAAAATCCCCGGCGCCAATCTGCACTTGACCATTAGTAAACTGGTCTACAAAGATTCCTTTTTTTACAGAAGAAATAATATCTTGCTCTTTCAAATTACCAGCCTCCATATAAGTCGCTCTCATACGAGGCATAGGCATACAACGAAAAGATTCACGACGTCCGTTGCCTGTTGGTTCAACGCCATAGTGATGAGCACTGATGCGATCATGCAAATAGCTATTCAAAATTCCATCCTTAACAATATATGTCTTCTGCCCGTAATTACCTTCATCATCAATATTTACTGAGCCTCTATTAAAAGGAATCGTACCATCATCCACTACATTTATATGTTCATTACAAACTTTCTTGCCTAGCTGATCGGAGAAAATTGAAATATTTTTTCTGTTAAAGTCCGCTTCAAAAGCATGCCCAATGGCCTCATGAAGTAATATACCAGATCCACCGGATCCCATCACAACAGGCATTTCACCTCCTTTAGGTTTTATCGCTTTAAAAAGAATAGATGTTTTGGCAACAGCTTCCTGAGCAAGCAAATCAACAATATCATCTGTAAGAAACTCAAACCCCATGCGATAAGCACGAGCTGCATAACCATTCTCTATCTTTCCATTTTCCTCCATGACACATACAGCACCAAGCGTTACCATGGGACGATAATCATAATACATTACTCCGTCAGAATTACAAAATAAAATATGGGAGGTAGTATCAGTCAGTGAAGCAGAAACTTTATGTACCCGCTTATCCAAAGAAAAGACCTTCTCATTAAGCCGCTGCAAGAAAGGCATTTTATTTTTCAAAGTAACCCCTTCCCAAGGCGTTTTTACAGAATAGTAATTCTTCTTCAACACCTTATCAGTTAAGTTAACAGGAGTTGTAATTCTACTATCCGAAGCAATTCGAGCAGCCGTACGAGCAGCCTTTAGCATCTCATCAACAGTAATATTTTCAACATAAGCATATCCACTTTGATCCCCGGCAAGAACTCTTACTCCCATACCGAAATCAATATTAGAGTTACAACGGTTTACAGCTCCATCTTGCAAGCCCACATAGTTATTAAACGTATGCTCAAAAAATAAATCAGCATAATTTCCACCTTTCTCAAGCGCAACAGCAAGAACTTTCCTCAATTCTTCCTCTGACACTCCAAAGTGTTTCAAAGCAGATGAGACTCTAGAGGCATCATCTTTTCCACTCAGACTGGCATGTAAAATAGATGGTGTAGCCACCGAACTTAACATAATCATGCTGCCTGTTTTTAAAAAATTACGTCTATCCATAGTAATGCTCTTTTAGTTAATCAACTATCTAAAATTAGTTTCTAGTCCTCTTTCGTAAGTAATCTCTCCAACTCTTCTGCATTTAGACGCAAGAAAAATTGTCCTCTATATGCTATTGAAATAGCTCCAGTTTCTTCAGAGACAATGATCGATTTCGCATCACTATGCTGCGAAATTCCCATAGCTGCCCGATGCCTTAACCCCAATTCTTTAGGTATATCTAAGTTATGTGACACAGGTAAAATGCACCCAGCAGCCTTTATCTTCTTCTTCCCTATGACCATTGCCCCATCGTGTAAAGGGCTATTTTTAAAAAATATATTTTCAATTAACCGCTGATTAATATCAGCATTGATAATCTCACCCGAATGCAAAACTTCATCTAGTGGCATATTATGTTCCATTACAATCAAAGCTCCAACCTTCTGCTTGCTCATACTAAGACAAGCCATCACAATAGGCATAATATCATCATGTTCCAATACTTCTTTCTTATTCCCTGTAAGAAAACGCACCAATCCACTTGCACGTTGATGAGAACCGAGTGTAAGCAAGAATCGACGTATCTCATCTTGAAACAACACAATAAGTGCTAATACACCAACACTGACCAATTTATCAAAGATAGAGCCCAACAAGCGCATTTCCAACACCTGCGAAACAACCAACCAAATAAGTATAAAAACCAAAATACCGGTAAAGACATTAATAGAACCTGATTCTTTCATCAGTTTATACGTGTAGTACAGTAGCAACGCAACACACAGAATATCTATAAAATCTTTAATGCCAAATTCAAAGAACATATTATTTACTTAAATTATATCAAAATTAGAGATCAAATTCATTTTACTTTTCAAAAGACTCGACGGTACGAACCAACTTCACTGCTTCCACCGCGTGCTTCACATCATGCACACGTAAAATATCAGCACCTTTCATTAGTGATATAGTATTAAGAACGGTTGTCCCGTTTAATGCATCTTGTGAAGCAATATCTAATAGTTTAGTAATCATCGATTTACGGGAAATTCCGACTAATAGAGGAAGTTTAAACTCTCTAAAATCATCCAAATAATTCATCAACTGATAATTCTGCTCCAACGTTTTGCCAAAGCCAAAACCTGGGTCCAAAATAAGATCCTTAACTCCCATGTCTCTAAGTAAATCCACCTTCTGAGCAAAATAAATAAACACCTCTTTTATCAAATTATCATAGCAAGAGTTCTGTTGCATATTTTGAGGGGTACCCTTCATGTGCATCATTATATACGGCACATTTAACCGTGCCACTGTATCGAACATAGATGCATCCATCTCTCCTGCAGCTATATCATTAATCATTGCGACACCATAGTCTTTTACACATATCTCTGCTACATTTGCCCGAAACGTATCTACCGATATTATTGCGTCCGGATGATTTCTATTCAATATTTCAAGCCCTGTGCGCAGCCTTTTCATCTCTTCCTCAGCAGAAATATGCTCCGCATTAGGACGAGAAGAGTAAGCCCCAATATCAATAATAGATGCACCTTCATCTAAAATTTGTTTAGCTCTTTCAGCTATTTCAAGTTCTGTTTGTTTACGACTATCTGCATAAAAAGAGTCAGGAGTAACATTAAGAATACCCATAACCTGAGGGACAGATAAGTCGAGTAGCCGACCATTGACATTGATATATTTGGAAAAAGATGCTTTCATTAATATTAAATTGAATGTTGAATATTGCAAAAATACAGATTATTCTCGTATAAACTTATTCATATACAAAAAAGTTACGACCTAACAGAATATCATGTATATTTGTCCCTTGTAAAAAAAATGAGAAATGGAAATTTCAGCTTTATATCAACTATTTCTAACTTGTAAAGGCGTTACGACAGATAGCCGTCAATGCTCTACAGGTTTACTTTTTATAGCTCTTAAAGGAGAATCCTTCAATGGGAACACATTTGCAGCCCAAGCATTAAAAGAAGGCTGCTACTATGCTGTTGTTGATGAACCTGAGTATGCAATTAAAGGTGACAAACGCTTTATTTTGGTAAAAGACTGTTTGTCAACCTTACAGCAACTAGCTAATTTTCATCGGCGTCAGTTAGGCACAAGAATTATAGGTATAACGGGAACAAACGGTAAAACTACTACTAAAGAATTAATTGCCGCCGTTTTACTAAAGGCTCATAAAATACTATATACACAAGGTAACTTTAACAATCACATAGGTGTACCGCTCACTTTGCTACAACTAAAGGCTGAACATGATTTAGCGGTGATTGAAATGGGAGCCAATCATCCTGGAGAAATAAAAGCATTGACCCACATAGCCGAACCCGATTATGGTATTATTACCAATATAGGAAAAGCACATCTAGAGGGCTTTGGCTCTTTTGAAGGAGTTATTAAAACAAAAGGAGAACTATATGATTATCTACGTACAAAGGGAGACTCCACCGTGTTCATTCACCATGAAAACCCTTTTTTAATGGATATAGCTAAGGATCTAAACCTAATTTCTTACGGAAATGAGAGTTCACTTTACGTAAATGGCTATATAACAAGTAATTCTCCGTTTCTTGCTTTTGACTGGAAAGCTGGAACAAGCGGAGCAATTCAACATGTACAAACTCAATTGATTGGTGAGTACAACTTTGCTAATGCATTGGCTGCAATTACCATTGGTCGGTACTTCGGTGTGGAACCTCATAAGATAAATGAAGCATTAACTAAATATGCTCCTCAAAACAATCGTTCACAATTAAAAAGGACAGCAGACAATGTTCTTATTATAGATGCATATAACGCCAACCCTACCAGTATGATGGCAGCACTAGAAAATTTTCACAAGATGAAAATGAATAATAAAATGCTTTTATTGGGTGACATGAAAGAATTGGGTGAAGGTAGCTTAGCAGAACATCAAAAAATAGTAGATTACATTACCCAATGTAACTTTAATAAGGTATTGCTGGTTGGTCACCAATTTGCTACTACCAAACATTCTTACCCTTGCTATGAAAATATTGACGAATTGATTAAAATATTTCAAGAAAGCAAGCCCAAAGGATATACTATCCTAATAAAAGGTTCTAACGGGACCAAACTAAACCGAGCGGTGGATTATTTATAATTCACCGTTTTTTTAGGACTCTCGGACGAACGAGAAAATAGGCTATTAAGCTAGCTAACGTAGCTCCTGCTAAGTTAGTGATAAAATCTCTCCAATCACCAGAACGATAAGTCGTACAATAAGCCTGGAGTAACTCTACGCAACCGCTAAACAATACTGGAAAAAGGTATGCCCCTATCCATGCATGCCACATTGGAGAATTATCTCTTTTATGCGCACACATAAATTCCAGCCACAAAATACCTGACATTCCGAAGTACATACAGAAATGAACAATCTTATCAAAATCCGGAATTTTACTCAATTCTGTAGAGGGAGGTCTAAAGAAAGACAAATATATCACTACTGCAATTACTGTTAATGATACAGGATATTTTTTCACATAACTAAACATATATATACTTTATTGACTTTATACAGTACAAAAATAGAAAACATTTTCTACTTTTGTATAAAATAAAGCTATTATAATAGCTAATAGAAAGAAAATACGTATTAAAAGATGAAAAATGACAGGGCAAATTTTGGAAGTAAATTGGGTGCAATACTTGCCTCCGCAGGCTCGGCAGTAGGGTTAGGTAATATCTGGAGGTTTCCTTATGAAACAGGGAATCATGGCGGGGCTGCTTTCATCTTAATCTATTTAGGATGTATCATAGCCTTAGGTTTGCCCATCATGGTAGCAGAATTTCTCATCGGAAGACGTTCAAAAGCAAATACGGCAGGAGCCTTCCAACGATTGGCACCTCTCACTCATTGGAGATGGGTGGGACGCATGGGAGTTTTAGCCGGACTTCTGATCCTCAGTTATTATTCTGTGGTGGCAGGATGGACATTAGAATATATAGGAGAAGCCGTAAGCAACAGCTTTGCCGGGGAATCTCCAACTGATTTTATTTCATCTTTTCAAGATTTCTCTTCCAATCCATGGAAGCCTGTACTTTGGCTTATTGTATTTCTACTAATTACTCACTTCATCATAGTAAAAGGAGTAGAGAAAGGTATTGAGAAATCATCGAAGATCATGATGCCCATGTTATTCATTCTACTATTAGTACTAGCAGGGTGTTCCATTAGCCTCCCAGGAGCGGAAAAAGGTATTGAATTCTTATTGAAGCCCGATTTCAGTAAAGTAGATGCAAGCGTATTCCTTGGTGCTATGGGACAAGCTTTTTTCTCTTTAAGCTTAGGAATGGGATGTCTATGTACATATGCTTCCTATTTTGGTCCCAAAACTAATTTAACAAAAACGGCTCTAAGTGTTGGAGCTATTGATACTTTTGTGGCCATACTAGCCGGGTTTATTATCTTCCCGGCTGCTTTCTCCGTTGGAATCAAACCCGATGCGGGTCCTAGCCTCATTTTCATCACCCTTCCCAACGTTTTTCAACAAGCTTTTACAGGTGCACCTCTATTAGCCTATATTTTCTCTATAATGTTTTATATACTACTTGCAGTGGCCGCTCTTACTTCGACCATATCTTTGCATGAAGTTGTGACAGCCTATTTACACGAAGAATTCAACCTCACGCGCGGAAAGGCTGCCAAATTAGTAACAGGATGTTGCATTTTCTTTGGTATTTTATGCTCTCTCTCCTTAGGTATAGGAAAGGGGTACACTCTTTTCGGATTAGGTTTATTCGATTTGTTCGATTTCGTAACTGCAAAAATCATGCTTCCGCTAGGAGGGTTATTTATCTCGATCTTCACAGGATGGTACTTGGACAAGAAGATTGTATGGAAAGAAATTAGCAATAACGGGTCACTCAAAACTCCATTCTATAAATTTTTCATTTTCATTCTAAAATTCATTGCTCCAATAGCCATATCCATCATTTTCATTAATGAATTAGGATTATTAAATTAAGATTATGTAAATGTGGAAAGATTTTTTCTATTTCTCGCGTAGAGAACGTCAGGGTATTATCGGCATCTGTCTCTGCATCATTATCGTTGTTGCCTGTACATGCTTCATTCCTCAAAGAGAAACAAAGACGAATTTCTCCAAAAAGACATCAGAAAAAGAGTATGCCGATTTTATTCATTCACTAAAAAAGAAAAAATATAAAAAACATTCCATCACATATCCTCATTATAAACCAACAAAAATCTCTCTAACCGCATTTGATCCTAATACTGCAGATTCAATTGCTTTCTTACATCTAGGAATAAGGCCATGGATGACACATAACATTTTACGTTATCGAAGTAAAGGGGGAAGATTTCGCAAACCTGAAGATTTTAAGAAAATATACGGCTTAACAAAGACACAATACACCTCTCTTTTACCCTATATAAAAATAAAAGATCAAATTATTCCCAAAGACACCATTAATCTTCTAATTAAGCGTAGACCGGCAGATTCTTTAAAGAACATTAAATACCCCATAGGAACAGTCATTGACCTCAATGCAAGTGACACCACAGAGCTTAAAAAAATACCCGGAGTGGGGAGTGTTATCGCACGAATGATCGTACGTTACCGAAAGCGATTAGGGGGATATTATAAAATAGAACAACTAAGCGAGATCAATTTGAGAGTTGATAAAATAAAATCATGGTTCCACATAAAAAAGGGGCAAACCAATCAAATAAACATAAATAAAGCAAGCATAAGAAGATTAATGGCACATCCTTATATTAACTTTTATCAAGCAAAGGTTATTGTAGAACATCGAAGAATAAATGGTCCGCTAAATAACTTAGACGAACTGAGCTTTTATTCCGAGTTCACAAAAAAAGATATCGAGCGCCTTTCCCATTATGCATGCTTTCAATAAGAAAAGTCCCCAGACTTTTCTTATTGAATCATTCCATCAATCATGTGCACCGTTCTATCTGTAATTCGAGCTAACCCTTCATCATGGGTCACAATTACAAACGTTTGACCAAATTGATTCCGTAAATCGAAAAAGAGCTGATGCAACTCGTCCTTATTACGCGTATCTAAACTTCCCGACGGTTCATCGGCTAAAATTACAGCCGGATTATTAATCAACGCTCTCGCTACAGCAACTCTCTGTTTCTCTCCTCCGGAAAGTTCATTCGGTTTATGCAAAGCACGCTCCTTTAAGCCCATAAAATCAAGAATTTCAGTAGCTTTATCTAGTGCATCTTTTGTAGAAGTACCAGCAATATAAGCTGGAATCATAATATTCTCTATCGCGTTAAATTCAGGCAGTAGCTGATGGAACTGAAACACAAAACCGATATGAGTGTTACGAAACGCAGAAAGGTTCTTCTGATTCATCCTGCTTACATTTGTTCCATTAATAAATATACTGCCAGCATCTGGTTCATCAAGAGTTCCTATTATTTGTAGCAAGGTGGTTTTTCCCGCTCCACTAGGACCAACTATGCTAACCACTTCTCCTTTTGTTATCTCTAGATCAATACCTTTCAGTACTTGTAAAGACCCAAAACTTTTTGTTATACCTTCTAACTTTATCACGATTGTCTATTTAAAATCCTATTAATTCTTCTTAAACCATTTATAAAGCCAACGTCCCATATTGTCATAATGCGTAGGCTCATTTACCCGTCCCAAATCAGAGAAAGAGATAGTAGTTTGCGGATCTCCATATTGATCAGGATAAAGTACCATAAGGCTATTGTTATTAAAATATTTAGAAATTTGAAGCGGAATGCGTTCAAACAAAGAATTATAAGAGATAAAGCCGCGTCTCGCACTTACAATCACCAATAAGTGGTCATAATTAACTTCTCCGGTCAAAGACAATAAATTATCCCATTCGGGGAAGTCAGTAAATTCCGCACGCACCCCTTTATGTTTCTTTCCGATATATCCTTCTAGATAAGGGATAGTATCTGGATGAGCAAAAAAATGTATCCTACATCCTAGTTGTCCTGCAATGCGACATAAACGTTCCACCCATTTCAAGAAACCAACTTCGTACTCAGCCTTAACAGGCACCGCCACAATGATGCGCCGCAATGTATTCACAGGCATCAAGCATTTTACTATCATGATCTGTCTATGCATTCCTTTCAAGAGATTTTCCGTTAAGGCCCCCCAAAAAGAATCGACCAGCGAGGCCTTTTTATGCATACCAATCACTATTTCAGAAGCGTTATATTCTTTAAGTGTATGGATAATTCCTGAAGCAGTATTTTGATCAAAGCGAGTAATGGTGCTCATCGCTACATCAACAGAAGCTGCCACCATAGCCGTACGTTCTAATAACTTTCGACCTCTGGACAAATGTTTATCAGTTGCTTTCCCGTCATTTATAACGCTCAAAGCAATCATTCCCCCTTTACGCTTTCCATTTCTCATCAATAAAGCCATGCCCACTAAGTTCTCAATTGTTTCAGGATTACCAACAGGAATTAAAATATTCTGTTCGTCAGCTTTCGTCTTTTCTTCCACGACCGCAGATTCTTCCGTCAAAGCAATTTTGCGAGATGCACGTTCAGTAGCTATTGAGCTAATGATGCAAGTAAACAAAATCATAACCACCGTACCATTCAGAACATCATCATTTAGCAAAGGTACTCCCGGAGAGACCTCTATCTGATTACCAATTAATACGGCAGCAAGGGTAGCTGCTGCTTTTGCACTACTTAGACCGAAAATCATAGAACGCTCATTGCCAGTCATCTTAAACGTTTTTTGCGTCATCCACGCAGCAATCCATTTACTTAGGATTGCCACTATCGTCATCACAATCGCAACTTTCAATGTCCCTCCCCCAACAAAGAGAGTTCGTAAGTTGATAATCATACCTACTCCTATCAAGAAATAAGGGATGAAAAGTGCATTTCCCACAAATTCAATCCTATTCATCAAAGGAGATACATGTGGTATTAATCGGTTGAGTACTAGTCCCACCATAAAAGCACCCAGCACTCCTTCAAGACCTGCTAGTTCTAACAATCCGCTTCCAAGAAAGATTAATGCTAGTACAAAGATAAATTGCATTACATTATCTTCATATTTTCTAAAAAACCAACGTCCTATTCGAGGGAAAAAATAGATGATAAAGAAACTAGCCAACAGCACCTTGCCAGCGAGTAACCACCAAAATAGATCACTCACCCCTCCTTGATGCTGACCTGCGATAACAGCCAAAACAACAAGAGATAAAGTTACCGTCAAAGCCGTACCACCAATTGTAATGCTCACACTTCTCAGCCTCGACAAGCCATAGCGACTAACAATGGGATAAGCTACCAATGTATCCGAAGCATACATACTAGCCAGTAACACCGAAGTAGTCAAACTATATCCCAAAAAGGTTAAATTGCTCCAAATGCCCAAAAGCATAGGAGCAATAAACGTATAAATACCAAAAACAAGCGCTTTCGTCCTGTTCTTCTTAAAACCATCCATGTCCATTTCCAGCCCCGCCAGAAACATGATATAATACAATCCTACTTTTCCAAAGAGTTCAAAACTACTATCTTTTTCCAATATATGGAAACCATGTTCACCGATAATCATACCAGCTAAAATCATGCCAATAATATGAGGAATTTTTAATCTGCCAAGTAATATAGGGGCAAAAAGGATAATAGTAAGCACAATGAAAAATACCCAGGTAGGATCTGTAATAGGAAGTTCCAAATTAAGGTCAAACCATTCCATAGCTTTTTCATTTTAATATTCTTCTGCAAAAGAACAAAAAAATTATCACAAAGGCAACGTAATAAGATGAAGAAAATGAACGAATTATCATTATTTTTTTATTTCTCAAGCTGATCTATACGAGAAGCCCTAATATATCGTATTTTTATGCAAAAAAGACAGAAAGCAAAAAGAGAAAAGCATTAATCTTGCAAATCAAATGAACAAAAAAAATAAAGCATAGGCTCTCTAAAACAAAGAAAATGCAAATAAAAATGTCTACTCGATAACATATCTTCTCAATTTCTTCGTTATAATCTAATGAAATGTTATAATTTTGCAGTCGGTTATCTGCGTCTTTTATTAAGAGAAGCAGACTAAAATAAATATTCATATTAAAGAAAGAAAAAGATGAAAGTAGCTATTGTTGGCGTAAGTGGAGCCGTAGGACAAGAGTTCCTCCGTGTGCTCGATGAAAGAAATTTCCCGTTGGACGAGTTAGTTTTGTTCGGTTCTAAACGCAGTGCCGGCAGCAAATATACTTTCCGCGGTAAACAGATCGAGGTAAAACTTCTACAACACAACGATGATTTCAAAGGAGTAGACATTGCTTTCACCTCTGCCGGAGCAGGAACATCCAAAGAATTTGCAGATACAATTACCAAATATGGTGCCGTAATGATAGATAATTCCAGCGCTTTTCGCATGGATACAGATGTTCCCTTGGTAGTACCGGAAGTAAATGCTTCCGACGCCAAAAATCGTCCCCGTTGCATTATTGCTAACCCTAATTGCACCACCATACAAATGGTAGTTGCCTTGAAAGCAATAGAAAGCCTTTCGCACATAAAAGCGGTACACGTATCTACTTACCAAGCTGCCAGTGGAGCTGGCGCAGCAGCCATGGATGAATTGTATGAACAACACCGCCAACTATTGGCAGGAGAAAAAGTGACTGTTGAAAAGTTTGCTCATCAACTAGCATTCAACCTGATACCTCAGGTAGACGTATTCACAGAAAACGGCTACACAAAAGAAGAAATGAAGATGTTCAACGAAACACAAAAAATCATGCATTCTGATGTTAAAACGAGTGCTACATGTGTTCGTGTACCAGCTTTAAGAGCACATTCTGAAAGCATCTGGATTGAAACAGAGCGTCCTGTATCTGTAGACGAAGCTCGCAAAGCCTTTGCAGAGGCTGAAGGAGTAATCCTGCAAGATAACCCCGCTGAAAAAGATTATCCAATGCCTCTTTTCATTGCAGGCAAAGACCCTGTATATGTAGGTCGTATTCGTAAAGATCTGACTAATGAATGTGGCTTAACTTTCTGGGTAGTAGGAGATCAAATCAAAAAAGGAGCAGCACTCAATGCAGTTCAAATTGCAGAATATCTGATTAAAGAGAACAATATCTAAGAACAGAATAACACAACTTCTACACAGCCTCTTAATCCAACCGAAAAGGAACGATTAAGAGGCTTTTATTTTATCCACAATGCTCTATAAAATTAGCTAAGCGCTAATTATTTTCCTAAACAAAGGGTTATAAACTCATCAAAAGACTTATTTTTATAAAGCTACGCATCTACAGATATAAAACATCCCCATGTTATCGTATAGAACATCCCCATGTTTAACGACACAACATCCGGATGTTTTGCATACATCTCCAAAAGGCTTTTAGAAAAAGAAACCACACAAATTGCAAAATGCAAGCTAAAAACATAAAAACATACAAAATGTAATGAAATAGAGTGAACGATTATCTCTTCTTGCAGATAGTATTCAAAAAAAAGCATATATTTGTATTGAAATAAAAATATATGCAAAATGAAACTGATTGCGGAAAGCGGTTCAACAAGAACGGAATGGGCACTAATCGAAAATAATAATCTCATTCAGCGCGTCTTTACAGAAGGATTGAATCCTTTTTTCCAGACCCGTAGGGAGATTAGCCGAAGTGTCAGACTGGGATTGCCCGAATCTTTCTTCAAGAGAAAACTAGAACAAGTGTATTTTTATGGAGCAGGTTGCACCTCTAATGAAAAAAAAAATGTATTGGGTGCATCATTAGTCGCTCAATTCAAGACCCCTATTCAAGTAGAAAGTGATTTGCTAGCTGCTGCTCGTGGCCTATTTAAAGACGAAGCAGGAATTGCATGTATTTTAGGAACTGGCTCTAACTCCTGTTTTTACAACGGAAAGATCATATCAAAAAATGTAAAAGCAGCCGGCTATATTCTTGGAGATGAAGGTAGCGGAGCTGTTTTGGGAAAACTCTTCCTATCCGATGTTCTCAAAGAATTAGCCCCACAAGATATCGTACACGATTTTTACGAAAAATTCCGCATAAACTCAAATGAGATAATGGAATCTGTCTACAATCACCCTTTCCCTAATCGTTTTTTAGCTACAATTTCTTATTTTTTAGCCGACTATCTAAACAATGATTATGTCTACAATTTATTGACTAACAATTTACGTAGCTTCTTTAGGCGTAGCGTCTGTCAGTACGATTACAAAAATTATCCTATCCGCTTTGTCGGTTCTGTGGCGTATACCTATGCCGAAGTTTTAAATAACATCGCTCATGAATTTGGTATAACCTTATCAACAATCGAAGAAACCCCCATGTCGGGGCTCATTGAATTCCATTCTATGAATATCGATGAGAATTAAACCAAAGAACAAAGACATCTTCAAAGACTCAAAGAATCCGCCCTTAATATTGCAAAAAAACGATTATAAACATTAATTATCCTGAATTAATAAATAAAAAACCAAATAATAAATTATCTTTGCTAACGAAGATTTCAAAAAATCTAAAAACCTTAATATTAATACTCATACATTCTCTTAAAACAACTACCAAAAAGACGGAGATAATACATATATGTGCATAAACATCTGATAATCAGAGACATCACATGTATTTAGTCTCATTTTATTAGAGATAAAATAAATATTTAGTATTAATACATTAATTATAATCATGCCTATGAAAAAATAGTTTTTTCAAGAGCAATCTAGCATTGCTTCCCCAAAGCCACTCGATCTAAATCACAATTATTAACATTATTATAAGTAGATCATGAATAGAAGCAAATTATTCCCATCCTAAAGCAAGCTTTCTGTAAGAGATTCACCGAACTAACCTAAGTGATCTCAATTCAAATGTGCAAATCAATAAATCAACATGCAATTTTATTGTCATTTTATTGATCAAAAATGTTCAGACAAACCTTACAAGGCGTAATGAACCTAGCTTAATATAGCCCAAATATATATTACAAAAATGCTATATATATCCTAACAAATCTAAATTTACATCAATATGAGACGAAAATCAAATGTAGTAATACTACTGTGGGCTATTTTATCGCTTCCCACATCAACATTGCCTCTATTTGCAAAAGAAACAAGTACCGCACCAGACAAAATGGTGACTCAACAATCAATAAAAAAAAGAACAGGTAAAGTACTTGATTCTAAAGGAGAACCTATCATCGGGGCAAATATCATAGTAAAAGGTGCAACAACAGGTACTATTACCGACATAAACGGAAATTTCAATATCAACGCAGCTGATAAAGACCAATTAAAGATTTCATATATTGGTTATACCACTAAAACAATAACTGTTGGCAGTAAAACCACCCTATCCATTACTTTGGAAGAAGACTCACGCTCTTTAGACGAGGTGGTTATTACTGCAGAATTCGGAATGAAAAGAGTTGCCCGAACTGTAGGGTCATCTGTACAAAATGTCAAAGCAGCTGACATCATTGAATCAGGACGCGACAACTTTATTTCAGCGCTACAAGGACGCGTTTCGGGAATGACAGTAACATCAACAGGTGGAGCTCCCGGATCATCTACTACTGTCGTTTTAAGAAGTATAACTTCCATTTCGGGAAATAACCAGCCACTTTATGTTGTGGACGGTATTCCGATGAACAACTCCACCTTTAATCCAACAAGCTTTGCCGGAGATTCTTTTTCAACAAGAAACTTAGATTTCGCATCTCGTGGAAACGATTTCAATCCCGAAGACATTGAATCTATGACCGTATTGAAAGGAGCTTCGGCAGCTGCCTTATATGGTTCTGACGCTTCTAATGGCGCGATCATCATCACTACCAAAAAAGGACGGGCAGGAAAAGGCAGAGTGACATATAGCAACATGTTCCGCTGGGACAAATCATACGGATATCCCGAAATGCAGGATAAATACGCCAATGGTGCTTATGGCACTACCAACTATTATTATACCAGTCGTTATGGAGGGTTATATCCTAACAATACAAAATTGTATGATAACATTAATGCAGTAATGCAAACAGGGTTCGCCTCCAAGCACAATATCTCTGTTGAAGCCGGTTCCGAAAAAGCAACTTTGAGAGCTGCAGCCTCTTTTCTTGACCAAACAGGAGTTGTTAAGAAAACTGATTATTCCCGCATGAATATCTCTTTAGCCGGGAAAGCAGAAATTACCAAATGGCTCAAGTTTGAGGCATCTATGCAATACACCTCTACTACCAATACCAAAGCCCTACGCGGAACAGACGGACCATTATATCGAGCGATGAAATGGCCTCAAGTAGATAACATGTCTAATTATCTTGATGCCGATGGATCACGCATGCGCATGCCAAACTACTATACTAATACAAACTTGCTCAATCCCCTATTCGGGCTCAACAAAAACCGATTTTACGACGAGTCTGATCGCTTCATATCAAATGCTGCCATAACCATAACGCCTATAGAACATACATTTATTCGAGCACAAGTAGGTTGGGACGTAGGAATGCAGACTTTTGAAACATCAAAGCATCCATACTACTATGATAACAATGCAGGATCAGGATCTTATAACCTCGCTAAATCAAATTTCTCCGACCCTACTTTGAATATACTTGCCGGGTACAACAACGAATTTTTCAATAAGAAATTTACATTCTCAGCACAGGTAGGCTACCACCAAATAGAAGATGGTGTAACAAGGCTATCAACCTACGGTTCTAAATTCTCTGTCGTTGATTTTCAGTCAATCAATAACTGCGACGCTTCTACTATAACTGCAGAGAAAACAACAACAAAGCGAAGAGTTCAAGCTATTTCAGGGCAAACAGAATTTGGATATAACAACATGGCCTTTGTTACACTAAGAGCTCGTAACGACTGGTCATCAACGCTACCTAAAGGAAATAATTCATTTTTCTATCCTGCGGTTGAACTGGCATTTATCCCCACAGAACTGGCATTCTTGAAAGACAATAAGTACGTAAACTATTTGAAACTACGCGGATCTATAGCACAAGTTGGTAAAGATGCAGGGCCAAATGAAATAGATCCCCAATTGGAAGCTACCGGTTTAACTGGAGGTGGATATAAATATGGATATACAGGACCAAACAAGAATCTAAAACCAGAAATGACCACTTCCAAAGAGGTAGGCTTTGAAGGGCGTTTTTGGAATGACAGAATAAACACTGACTTTACTTACTTCTGGACACATTGTGCCGATCAAATAGTAAAAGGATTCCGCCTAAGTTATGCTACTGGGTTTGTACTGAACAACATGAATGTCGGCACATTCAATACATGGGGATGGGAGGCACATATTGACGCAGACATCATTCGCAAATCAAACGGCTTAAGATGGAATGTGGGGATAAATGCCTCGAGTACAAAATCAAAAGTGGTTTATTTACCTGAAAATGTAAGCGAATACTACAACGCATACACATGGAACTCAGGAAATATTCGAAACGGGATCATGGTAGGGCACTCTGTTACAACCCTTACAGGACGTGCTTATCAACGGAACGATACCGGTGAAATCCTCATAAATCCAACGACCGGACTTCCTTTAATAAATAGCACATGGAGTGTTATTGGCGATCGTGAACCTAAATTGCGTTTTGGATTTACTACCAGTTTGAATTACAAAGGCATACGCTTGTCAGCCATGTTCTCTGGAAGATATAAAGCTACAGTTGTAAACGGTACAAAACGTTCAATGATGGAAACTGGCACAAGTTGGGAATCAGTTAATCTAAGAGAACGAGGACCTGTTGTTTTTAAAGGAGTATTAAAAGACGGAAACGAAAACACAACAAGTCCTACAAAAAATAATATTAGTGTTTCTTATCAAACCTATGGTTCATCCATTTATACTGGAGGAGATGAGGATTGGTTGGAAAAAGACATTAACTATTTACGCCTTCAAGAGCTTCGCATGTCATATACCGTACCTACAAAATGGCTCAAGAAAAGTTTAATTTCAAACGCCAATATATATGTAGCAGGCAATGACCTTCTTACATGGACCAATTACTCAGGCATAGATGCGGTAGGTAATACAGTTTCTGCCGCAGCCGGAGGAACCGGAGGTGAAGGATATGATGTATGGTCGTTACCAAACCCACGCGGAATATCATTCGGAATCAGTTTAACATTTAGATAATACAATAAAATTAGCTTATTATGAAAAAGTTTTCAATTATAATATTATCAATATCACTACTATTTATCAACACAAGTTGTGATAGCTACCTTGATGTTAACCAAAATGTTGATGCACCCGATTATGTAGAAGGATACCTCTATCTGGCAGGCATTACACAAGAGTATCAAGGAATGTATTGGGATACTCGAGCTGCTGCCCCACTTGCACAGATGATGGGAACTTCAGTATCTTCTTTCGGCAATTACGCACAAAATTATTATCCAACCGGAAGTGATAGAGGAGGTGAAATTTGGCGCGTTGTATATTGGCTTCAAGGTATGAACTTGGAGAACATGATCAATCAGTCAGTAGAAGCTGAAGATTGGACATTAGCAGGTATCGGATATGCAATGAAAGCATACTCTTGGGATCAACTGACGAAATATCATTGTGATCTGCCAATGAAACAAGCTTTTATAGAGGGACTATTATCACATGATTACGACTATCAAAAAGATATCTACTCACAAGTACGCGACTGGGCATACAAAGCAGTAGAATATCTGGAAAAAGAGGATAACCATAATTACGGCACAAAAATCAGCGCTAATGATTATATCTATTTTGGAGATAAAGCAAAATGGGTAAAGTTTGCATACGGAGTTATTGTTAGCAACCTCGCATCACTTTCAAATAAGGATAATTTCGCAGATGAATATGCCCAAGAGTTAATAGAATGCGCAGGAAAATCATTTCAATCGGCAGATGACGATGCAACTGTTACCGTAGCAGGAGGTTCCGACGGTGCCCCTTACTCATCATTCAATAATTTTTGGGGAGTATATAGAAAGAACCTTTCATGGAGTTATTTTCAACATGAATACGCTGTTCAGGTATTTACCGGCAGTGTTCCTAAATATGATGAGAGTACAGGAGAAAAGACGAGAGTAGAAGACAACGAATACTATCCCTACGAGCTAGCTGATAAGCAAATAATTTGCGACACTCTTGTTAACATTGCAGGTCATTATGATCCTCGTGTAGTGGTAAAACTTTCAACTACTGATGATCCTGAATATAATAACATGGATAATGTAGATAGCATTAAATCGCACAAGTATTATGGTGGGTCTTTTACTTCCACATCAGGTCCAATTGGCACAGCACCATCATTCTACGGGCGTGAAGCTACATCCACATATACCGGCACACCAAATGACGGAAAAGGTAAATGGCTTTATCGGGACGATGCACCTTATGTGTTAATGACATGTGCCCAAATAAAATTCTGCTTAGCAGAAACTTATTGGAAATTAGGATCAAAAGAAAATGCATTGAATGCATTTAAAGAAGGAGTTAAAGCCGATTTGGACTTTACAGCTAAATACATTTCAGCAGGAACAAAAGGCTCTGCTTTAGGAGGAGATAAGATAACCAAAGCACTATTCCAAAGTCTAGCAGATGAATATCTCAGCGGTCCTTATGTAAGTGGATTGTCTCTATCAGACTTCACTCTCTCGCACATCATGATGCAAAAATGGGTTGCTCTCTATCCTTGGGGAGCTCAAGAAGCATGGGTTGACTTACGTAAATACCATTATGATATAAATTATAGTGGAGGATATCCATCATCAGGCAACGGTTGGGATTTATCTATGGTTGATCAGAAATGGGATACAGATCAAACAAAAGTGTACAAAGGGTTCTATCTAGCTCCTGCACAAGTACAAGGACGCAAAGGAACCTATAATACAAAAAATGAAGGTTCACCCTGCTATCGTATACGCCCTCGCTATAACTCAGAATATATGTGGAACAAACCTTCTTTAGAATCTTTGTTACCTATATCCGGCGTAGCTGATAATTATCAATGTTCCATTCCATGGTTTGCCTATCCAGGAGATTTACCAACCTCAGTAAAATGATATATGGAACTAGAATGTATTAATCAAGAAAAGTAAACAATATGAAAATATCTAAATACATCAGCTTGGTTCTGATAACAATTATCGCCATGTCATGCGATAAAAATGAAATAGAGTACAATACAACAAGTCTATCCGATGAGATGGCTGAATTTCAGCTACACTACTTCGTCCCTCTGACTGCAACTTCTAGTAACAACATTTATCAAATTAAAATAAATGATCAGTTATATGCAAACAAAACATCCCCGCTAACAACGTATAATGCCGTACCCAATGGCTCTGTTAGCAGATTTTATTCAGTAAAATCCGGAGAGATTAATATTAAATTATATAAAGGGACTGACTTGGAGTTAGTTTATGACCAAAACGTAACTTTGAATAAAGGAAAACAGAACGTTTTTATCTATGATTTTAACAAGCTACCCATTGTTTTTGATAACGGATACCCTTATACTGCGAATACAACAGAAGACACCGATTCCACTGCTTACGTAAAGTTTTATAATTTCTTATACGAAACAGAAGGAGTTCCAAGCAGCCTAAAATTACAATATCAATACGTAGATCCAGGCACTAAAGAGGTAGTCAACCTAGGCAGTCCTGTCTCTTTTGGAGAGACAACAGGATGGCAACCCATCAAAGTGATAAAAAGCACATATAATTCCTCCGGATACTGCAGAATTGACTACAAAATTAAAGTTGTAGATGAAAACGGTAATGTAGGTGAGGACTTGCTACTATGGAATTCAAACGGGAATTACGTAAATTATTCAGATTACTGGAAGGAATATATCGGCCGACGCTACCATCACATAATTGGCGGAATGCGCTCAGCAAAACCAGTAGCATCTGTTAGGCAAATTACAGCGCTATAGAACAACAATCTCAGCTGGGAATAAAGCTCAAATCTTAGTTTTGCACTTCTAGAAGTGCAAAACTAAGATAAAACTCTTAAAACAACTTCTTTGCAATAAAACAAAAAGTATCTTTGTATTATTGCAAAGATTATTACTTCTTTTACAACATTTCTCATGAATAAAATAATAACCATAACAATTGTTCTTTTTAGTTTTCTTGTATGCAAAGCACAAGAAAACCAAGTTACAGTTGGTGCCGTACAAACAAAAGAATATCTTCCTATCTTAAAAGATAAAAGAGTCGCTCTGTTTTCGAACCATACAGGAATGATAGGCAATAAACACACTTTAGATGTTTTACTGGAAAACGGAATCAATGTCGTGGCTATTTTCTCACCAGAGCATGGATTCAGAGGAAATGCGGATGCAGGTGAACATGTTTCCAGTTCAATTGACTCTAAAACAGGGGTACCTATTCTTTCGCTATATGATGGGAAAGCAGGAAAACCTAGCCAAACATCCATGAAAAAGTTTGATTTCTTAGTCGTGGATATACAAGACGTTGGGCTTCGATTCTATACTTATTATATATCTATGGTAAAATTAATGGATGCCTGTGCTGAATATAATCGTAAAATGCTCATACTCGATCGCCCTAATCCTAACGGACATTATGTAGATGGTCCCATATTGGATATGAAATACAAATCGGGAGTAGGTTGGCTTCCTATCCCTATTGTTCATGGAATGACATTAGGCGAACTTGCTCTAATGGTAAATGGAGAGAAATGGCTCCCTAAATCCAGGCAATGTGATATAACAATCATCAAATGTAAGAATTATACCCATCATACTTTATACAAACTGCCAATTCCTCCGTCGCCCAATTTGCCTAACATGAAGTCTATTTACCTCTACCCCTCAACATGCTTTTTTGAAGCAACACCTGTAAGTTTAGGAAGAGGAACTAGTTTACCTTTTCAAGTGTATGGACATCCAAAAATGAAAGGATATCATTATAGCTTCACTCCTAGAAGTACACCTGGAGCAAAAAATCCTCCTCAATTAGGGAAATTGTGCCACGGCGTAGATTTAAGCGAACTCCCTGACAAAGAGATATGGGAAAAAGGCGTAAATTTGAGTTACATCATTGATGCATATAAAAATCTAAATATAGGAAATCATTTCTTCCGCCCATTCTTTGAACGATTAGTCGGAACCAATTACGTCAGAAAGATGATTGAAGAAGGAAAAAGTGCCAATGAAATAAAAGCTAGATGGAAAAGCGACGTAGAACAATTCAAAGTTCAGCGCAAACCTTATCTATTATACGCGGAATAAATAAAAGATTTTTAGAGATAAAAAATTAGAAATAAAAAGAATACGCTATGAGCCCTATATCAGTCATAATAACGATAGCAACTTACTTCTTCGTATTATTTATCATATCATATATAGCAGGCAGAAAAGCTGATAATCAGGGGTTTTTCGTAGGAAATAGAAAATCGCCATGGTATGTGGTTGCCTTTGCTATGATCGGTTCAAGCATATCGGGAGTCACCTTTGTATCAGTACCTGGAATGGTAGAAACAAATAATTTTGCTTATTTACAAATGGTATTAGGTTTCGTTGCAGGACAATTCATCATAGCATTCATATTAATACCACTTTTCTACAAAATGAACCTTGTCTCTATTTATGAATACTTAGAAAACAGATTTGGAACATCATCATATAAAACAGGAGCTTGGTTCTTTTTTATTTCTAAAATGCTGGGAGCAGCGGTACGACTTTTCTTGGTATGTCTCACCTTGCAACTCCTTGTTTTTGAACCATTAAACCTACCGTTTATATTGAATGTGATTCTGACTGTTGCCCTAGTATGGTTATATACTTTCCGAGGTGGAGTAAAATCATTGATATGGACAGATTCTTTAAAAACTTTCTGCCTTATTGTTTCAGTGGTATTATGTATCCATTACATTGCCTCTGATCTAAATTTCAGTTTTAGTGGGATGATCAATAGTATTAGCGACAGCAAATTATCTAAAATGTTCTTCTTTGAAGATGTGAACGATAAACGCTATTTCTTCAAACAATTTCTAGCTGGGATATTTACGATGATTGCAATGACCGGACTTGATCAAGATATGATGCAACGGAATTTAAGCTGCAAGAGTTTTAAAGATTCTCAAAAAAACATGATTACAAGTGGGGTCTTACAGTTCTTTGTAGTAGCCCTCTTTCTTATGCTCGGAGTGTTACTTTACACTTATACAAACCAGCATGGAATAACAAATCCGGCAAAAAGTGATGAGCTCTTTCCTATGATTGCTACTGGCACTTATTTTCCAGGCATTGTAGGAATACTTTTCATTGTTGGCCTTATATCTTCAGCATATTCCGCAGCAGGCTCTGCACTAACCGCCCTCACAACTTCTTTCACCGTAGATATTTTAGGTACAAAAGGAAAAACAGAAGAAAAAGTTGTTAACATGCGAAAACGTGTGCATATAGGTATGTCTATTGTCATGGGGATAGTTATTATTGTATTCAACATGCTCAATAATACTAGCGTTATTGATGCAGTATATATCTTGGCTAGCTACACTTATGGACCGATACTTGGATTATTTGCTTTTGGTATTCTCACTAAAAAACAAGTTCGCGACAAATATATACCCATAGTTGCCATAGCATCCCCTATTCTATGCTTCATCTTACAAGCAAACTCTGAAAAATGGTTCAATGGTTATGCTTTTAGCTACGAACTATTAATATTCAACGCATTCTTTACTTTCATCGGATTGAGTTTGATGATCGTGAGAAATAAAAAATAAATAAAATCGCAAAAAATCAATTTATAAACTTAACACAATTATGAATTTAAAATATGCGTCATTCCTTTTCTCGTTGATAGTCGGCTTCTTTTTACAGAATTTGGCAGCTCAGGAAATATCTTCTGAACTCCGCACTCAAATAGGCGAGATGCTCACAACGATAGCCCGCAAGGAGATTTCGGTTGGTGAAATTAACATAGATTCCGTTTCTATTCAAAAAAAGGAGCTTTGCCTTTTTGCCAATCTTAATTGTTCTTATATTCCTTTTCGTAAGAAGAATGTGCAAGTCATCTACCAAACAATACAAACAATGCTCCCCCCAGAGTTTGCAAAATATAAAATAAAGGTATATAGCGATAATAAATCTATTGAAGAATTAATACCCATAGCTTTTCAAAATAGAAAAAGTAAGAAAAACGAACTTTTCACCAACAAGTTTAACAATCCTTTAATCACGAACATATCAAAGCCTTATACTCCCACAGAAGGTTTACTTGGCAGACATATTGCCTTATGGCAAAGCCATGGATTCTACTATGAATCTAAATTAAATCGATGGGAATGGCAGCGAGCACGCATCTTCCAAACTGTCGAAGACCTTTATACACAAAGTTTTGTACTTCCATATCTAGTTCCAATGTTAGAAAGTGCAGGAGCTAATGTGCTACTCCCTCGAGAAAGAGATACACAAACCACGGAGATTATTATAGATAATGACGGTTCTCGCAATGCTTCCATCTATACAGAAAAAGATGCAGAGAAAAAATGGACTACAGGTAAAGGTCTCGGATTTGCTCATTTGAGAGAGGAATATATAAACTTTGAAAATCCTTTTAAGGAAGGTACTTATCGCTTAACAGAGACCATCAAGAAAGGAAAAGAGAGTCTAGCAGAGTGGATTCCTTCTATCCCCAAAGCAGGAAAATATGCAGTATATGTCTCTTACCAAACAGTAGAAAACAGTACTAAAGATGCTCTCTACACAGTTTATCACAAAGGTGGTATTTCACAATTCAAGGTTAACCAAACCATGGGAGGAGGAACTTGGATTTATTTAGGTAAGTTTAGTTTTGATGCAGGAAAAAGTAATACTAACAAAATAGTATTAAGTAACAAATCGAAAAAAGCCGGACAGATCATCACTGCCGATGGAATAAAAATAGGAGGAGGCTATGGCAATATAGCACGGCGAATATCTGAAGACTACATAGCCACAGAAAATGTAAAAAGCTCTGATACTACAATTGCTGTTTCAACAAAGCAATTGCCCAAAGCAAATTACCCTTATGAGACTAGTGGTTACCCTAGATTCACCGAAGCTGCTCGCTATTGGCTTCAATGGGCTGGCATACCGGATAGTATTTATTCAGAAAGCCACGGAAAAAATGATTATACTGATGATTATAAATCACGCGGGTTATGGGTCAATTACTTAGCAGGAGGTTCAACGGTATCTCCTAACAAAAAGGGGTTAAATATCCCTATTGATATGGCTTTTGCCTTCCATTCTGATGCCGGTACTACTCTCAACGATTCCATCATCGGTACTTTGGGCATATACCAAACAGCAAACAATAATGGGCTTTTTGCAAATGGTATTTCTCGTTATGTATCAAGAGATCTTACGGATTTGATACAAAGTAATATTGTTCGGGATATCCGTACTTTATATGAACCCCAATGGACACGCCGTGGCATGTGGAACAAATCTTATTTTGAAGCAAGAGTACCTGAGGTACCCACCATGTTACTAGAACTTCTCTCACATCAGAATTTTGCCGACATGCGTTATGGACTAGATCCTCGTTTCCGCTTCACAGTAAGCCGCGCTATATACAAAGGCATACTTCAATTCCTATCTTCTCAATACAGACAAGAATATGTAGTGCAACCATTACCAGTAGATCACATGAACTTACAGTTCATCGGAGAAAACGAGATGGAATTAAAATGGCAGCCGGTAAATGATCCATTAGAAGCGACAGCTAAAGCTGAAAAGTATATCGTATATACCCGCATAGGAGATGGAGACTTTGACAACGGAGTCGTAGTAAAGCAGGCTTCTTATCGCACAGTTGTTCCCGCAGGAATCGTATGCAGCTACAAAGTTACAGCTGTCAATAAAGGGGGAGAAAGTTTTCCTTCCGAAATTCTTTCAACAGGAAGAGCCTTTAATTCAAAAGGTACTGTTTTGGTTATTAACGGCTTCGACCGTACAAGTGCTCCGGCAGATTTTATAGCTCCGGCAGATAGTATCGCTGGTTTTCTGGACCAATTGGATCACGGAGTCCCTTATAAGGAAGATATAAGTTACATTGGTAGCATGAAAGAATTTCGCCGTAACATACCTTGGATGGATGATGATGCATCCGGCTTTGGAGACAGTTACGCAAACTATGAAACAACGGTTATTGCAGGTAATACGTTCGATTATCCAGCTATACATGGAGAAGCAATTCTAAAAGCAGGATATTCTTTCGTATCAAGTAGCAATGAATCTATAGAAAATAACTCCATTCCAATGAACGATTACGCTTTTGTAGACCTTATTTTAGGAAAAGAGAAGCAAACTAAAATGGGACGTGAAGGAATTACTCCTTTAAAATTCAAAACATTCTCTGCGGAAATGCAAAAAGCAATTCGCTCTTACTGTGAATCAGGAGGAAATATTTTTATTTCCGGAGCTTATGTTGGTTCTGATTTATGGGATAATCCTAAAGCAAATAAAGAAGATAAAACTTTTGCTACCGATATTCTCAAATATAAATGGCGGGTAGGACAAGCAGCCCTCACTGGGAAAATTAAAAGCGTAGCTTCGCCTTTCAATATGATTAAAGGGAAGTATAACTATTACAATACACTAAATTCGGAATCTTACGTAGTAGAATCACCCGATGCATTAGAACCGTCTAGCAAAGAAGCTTATACAATATTCCGCTATACAGAGAATAATCTCAGTGCAGGAATAGCCTATGCTGGAAATTACAAAACATGCATATTAGGATTTCCTTTCGAAGCAGTACGTACAACCAACGAAAGAGAAAAATTAATGAAATCGATCCTCTCTTTCTTTGCAGAATCAGCCAAGAAATAAAAAAGGTCAAAACATGAAAAAAGTATTTCATATATTCATTTTTATATTTGTAACCATATCTACATTGGTTGCACAACCTTTCCGGTTTGCCTTGATCACGGATATTCATATCTCTAAGAACCCTACGACCATAGAAGATTTGCGTAATTCTGTCAATCAGATTAATGCGAGTTCAGATATTGCTTTTGTCTTAGTGACAGGAGATATCACAGAAGAAGGAAACAGGAATTCCCTCCAAATAGCACATGATCTTCTTGGGAAGCTTAAGATGAAATACTATATTATTCCAGGCAACCATGAAACAAAATGGAGTGAGTCAGGAGTTACGGCCTTCAGTCATATTTTCGGAGCCGAGCGATTCGAATTTGAGCATAATGGGTTCCTATTTCTTGGATTCAATACCGGTCCGATTATGCGCATGGCTGATGGACATGTAGCTCCACAAGACATTACTTGGCTCAAACAAGAATTAGGCAAAGCAGGAAAACAAAAACCTGTGATTATAGCAACTCACTACCCTCTTCAAGAGGGAGATGTTGATAATTGGTTTGATGTAACAGATGCCATACGCCCATACAATATCCGTGTTATTCTCGGAGGACATTATCATAGTAACCGTCGTCTTTCCTATGATGGTATACCGGGAATCTTAAACCGTTCTAACCTTCGGGCTAAAGATAGTGTGAGAGGCTACTCAATATACGACGTAACTCCTGATTCCATTATTGTCTATGAACAAAAGATAGGTGCTCCCATGAAAGAGTGGGCCTCATTGTCGCTTAAAAAGAAGTATTACAATGAAGAAGGAGCGACCAATAAATATCCAGATTACTCGGTCAATCAAACGTTTCCGCAGGTAAAAGAAACATGGATTGTCCACTCTGGTAGAGGAATTTATAGTTCTCCAGCTTATGCGAATAAAAAAGTATATGTGGGCGATGATACGGGTGTGCTGACTTGCTATGCACTAAAGGATGGGAAAAAAATATGGGCATTTCAATCGGGTAATCGCATTGTAGGAGCTCCAGCCGTAGCAGATGGCATAGTGGTATTTGGTTCGGCAGACAAAAACATCTATGGTCTGAATGCAAAGAACGGAAAAATGTTATGGAAAGTGAGTGCTACCGAACCAGTATTAGGAGCCGTAACAATTGAAAATGGAATTGCTTATATCGGTGCAAGTGATCATACATTTCGGGCTATAAAGATTAAAACAGGTGAAGTCCTTTGGGCATACAGCGAAGTAAAAGGCTATATAGAAACTCGCCCACTTCTTGAAGGAAACAAAGTGATCTTCGGTGCATGGGACAATACACTATATGCACTTGATAAACCGAACGGTAAAGAGTTATGGAAATGGACAGGAGGGTTAACACGTATGCATTTCTCTCCCGCTGCTGTATGGCCTGTTGCTGCAAACGGGAAAGTTTTTATAGCTGATCCACAGAGAGCCATAACTGCGATTGATTTGGAAACCGGAAAAACAATATGGCGCACCAAACAATCGGTAGTACGCGAAACAATCGGATTATCTGAAGATAAAGAAAGAATATATAGCAAAACCATGAACGATAGCGTTGTTTGTTTTTCAACTAAAGGAAATAAACCTCATCAACTGTGGGTATCAAACGTTGGTTTTGGCTATGAACACGCTCCTTCAATGCCTGTAGAGAAAGAGGGAGTCGTTTTTGGAAGTACAAAAAATGGGCTCATTTTTGCCCTAGAGCCATTAACAGGCAAAGTATTATGGAAACATAAAATAGGCAACTCACTTATCAGCACAGTCATTCCGATAAGTCGGCATCAACTGCTCTTTACTGCTACAGGAGGTGAAGTCGGCTTATTAACATGGAAAGAGAGATAATTATAAAAAGTGGAAACAATAAAATAAAAGAAGTAATGAAACCAAGCATCAATTGCTTTATACCTTTTGCAGGAAAAGCGCAAACCCTACAAACCATTCAAGGATTACAAGAGGCAAATATAGTGAAGCAAATATACTTACTTGCTACAGAGCCTATAAATGAAGAAATAGACGGTTGTAAGGTTATTATAGTCCCGGGAATAAACGCAACTGCTACTATACGTGCCATAGCGGATTATTCAGATAGTGACTATACGCTATTTTACACTAAATACACGACATTAGAATTAGGGCTCTTTGCACTTGAAAGAATGATTCACATTGCCCGAGATTCAAATGCCGGAATGGTATATGCTGATCATTACCAGATAGTAGGTGACGCAAAAACAAATGCTCCGGTTATCTCTTATCAACTAGGTAGTTTACGAGATGATTTCAATTTTGGTTCAGTGCTATTATATAAAGTAACTGCACTCAAAGAGACCGTCGAAAGATTAAAAACAGATTATCAATTTGCAGGACTTTATGATCTCCGTTTAAAACTTTCTCAGAAAGCACCATTAGTACATATCAACGAATATCTATACTCCGAGATAGAGAATGACATTCGTAAAAGTGGAGAAAAAATATTCGACTACGTAGATCCTAAGAACAGAGGAGTGCAAATAGAAATGGAACAAGCGTGTACTGAGTATCTAAAAGAAATTGGAGGTTACCTTAGCCCGAAATTTTCTAAGATAGAGTTTAACGCGACAGATTTTGAGTATGAAGCCTCTGTAATCATTCCCGTACGCAATCGCGTACGTACTATTGAAGATGCAATCAAATCGGTTTTAAAACAAAAGACTACTTTTAAGTTCAATCTTATCATTATAGATAATTTCTCTACAGACAGAACGACTGAAGTCATTAATAAATATAACTCGGACGAACGTTTGTTGCACATCATCCCCTCGCGAAAAGATCTCGGTATAGGCGGTTGTTGGAACATAGGAGTGCATCATGAAAAATGTGGGAAATTTGCAATTCAGTTAGATAGCGACGACGTCTATAAAGACGAAAACACATTACAAACAATGGTCAACGCCTTCTATGAACAGAATTGTGCAATGGTAGTAGGTACCTATATGATGACCGACTTTAACATGAATATGATAGCTCCGGGAGTGATCGATCATAAGGAATGGACTCCTGATAATGGACGAAATAATGCATTGCGTATTAACGGACTAGGCGCTCCTCGTGCATTTTATACTCCAGTATTGAGAAACATCAATGTACCCAACACTAGCTATGGTGAGGATTATGCACTCGGGCTCAATTTCTCCCGACACTATCAGATAGGCCGTGTATATGATGTTGTCTATCTTTGCCGCCGTTGGGAAGATAACTCAGATGCCTCACTTGATATAGTAAAGATGAATGGGCATAATACTTACAAAGACAGAATACGAACTTGGGAACTACAGGCGCGTATTGCTTTAAACAAAAAATAGAGCCGACTAGCATCTAAAACTTAATAAGTCATTAAAATAAAATGGAAAAAGCAGTAGAAGAGTTGTTAACCGAACAACTCCAAACATGGGAAATGGCAAAAGTCAATTACAAGGCTCTGACAGAAGTCAGAGTAAAAGAACTGAATGTGAATGGATGGTTGTATAAGGTGCAATTCAATCCTGCGCGCATTCTCTCTTCTGCTGCCAAAGTAGATAGTAAATCTATCCAAGCAAGAAAATGTTTTCTTTGTGCTAAAAACTTACCCGCTGCGCAGAAGAAAGTATCGTTTAATGAACACTATTCGATACTAGTAAACCCTTTTCCCATATTTCCAAAGCATCTCACCATTCCTGAAACGGAACACGTAGACCAGCTTATAAAAGAGCGTTTTGGTGATATGCTAGAGTTAGCTAAAGAACTAAAAGAATATAACATTTTTTATAACGGACCTAAATGTGGTGCTTCAGCACCGGACCATGCTCATTTTCAGGCAGGTAATAAAGCTTTTCTTCCTATTGAAAAAGAATGGATTTATAAAAAGGCTGATAAAATAGTCAGTTATAAAGAAGCCTCTTTGTGGTATCTGAATGATCCTGTACGTGCTACTTTGGTTATTGAGAGCAATGAGGAAGAAGCTGCAATCTTCTTGTTCAATACCATTTACAATGCGCTAGAGACAAAACCAGGAGAGATGGAGCCCATGATGAACATACTTGCTTGGTACGAAAAGAATAAATGGATCATCTGTGTTTTTCCACGGGAGAAGCATCGCCCTTCTTGCTATTTTGCAGAAGGAGACAAAAACCTCCTTCTGAGCCCGGCTTCAGTAGATATGGGTGGAGTTTTTATTACTCCACAAGAAAAGGACTTCGAGAAAATTACTGCTACAGATATAGAAAATATTCTTCGAGAAGTTTGCATCAATAATAGTAAGTTCTTACAATTAAGACAACTTATAAAAGAACAGTTATGAAAGAGCCCAAAGTACATGTAGGCATACTATTCGAACCACAAATAGAATTTGTGTTAATGGGTAGCTATCTTTTCGAAGGAAAGGAGATAAATGGTGAGCAAAAAGTAACCTTTGATCATGGGAAGATTTTATGGAGAGGGAATTTATACAACGAATTATTATTTTTGCCAACCAAGGAGCAAA
Organism: uncultured Bacteroides sp.; assembly: GCF_963677685.1. Taxonomy (NCBI): domain Bacteria; kingdom Pseudomonadati; phylum Bacteroidota; class Bacteroidia; order Bacteroidales; family Bacteroidaceae; genus Bacteroides; species uncultured Bacteroides sp. The sequence continues at coordinate 549,234 of NZ_OY782186.1, read as the reverse complement.
GTGATGCTTTCGAACTGATTGATGTAACCATTGGTATTAACTTTCATTGGGAACGAAAAGAAAATCAACGTTTCTTAGGAGCATTAAAAATCATTGTCGAAGGGGAAAAGCTTACAGCAATCAACATTATTAATATTGAAGATTATCTGACTAGCGTTATCTCTTCAGAGATGAGTGCTACTGCTTCGCTAGAATTGCTTAAAGCGCATGCGGTCATTTCTCGTAGTTGGTTGCTGGCTCAAATACAAAAGAACAAAGAAATAACCAAATCTAGTGTCACCTACTCCACATACACGGAGACAAAAGAAGAGCTAATTCGATGGTACGATCGCGAAGATCATAACCGTTTTGATGTTTGCGCAGATGATCATTGCCAACGCTATCAAGGTATCACCCGTGCTTCTACTGAAATAGTCAGACGCGCCATTGCAGATACGCGCGGACAAGTTCTCACATCTGAGGGGAAAATATGTGATGCCCGTTTCTCTAAGTGCTGTGGTGGCGCATTTGAAGAATTTGAATATTGTTGGGAAAACATAAAACATACTTATTTAGCAAAACAAAGAGATAGCAAGACAATAACTGATTTACCAGATTTACGCATAGAAGAAGAAGCAGAGAAATGGATTCGTACTACTCCTGAAGCTTTTTGCAACACAGAAAATCAAAAAATTCTTTCACAAGTTCTCAATAACTATGATCAAGAAACAAACGATTTTTATCGCTGGAAGGTTTCTTATAATCAGAAGGAGTTAGCAGAACTCATTCTCAAACGATCGGGCATAGACTACGGGCAGATAATTGACCTGATCCCCGTCAGTCGGGGTACTTCCGGACGGCTAGTGAAATTAAAGATAATAGGAAGCAAACGCACACTTATCATCGGTAAAGAACTTGAGATACGAAGAACTTTATCTACTTCTCATCTCTACAGTTCGGCTTTTGTAGTAGATAAATCCGAAATAAAAGATGGAATTCCTCAAACATTCACTATCATTGGTGCCGGCTGGGGGCATGGAGTAGGCCTTTGTCAGATTGGAGCAGCCGTGATGGGAGAAGAAGGGTATGCATATGATGAAATATTACTTCATTACTATATTGGAGCACAAATAGAAAGACTATACAAATAACATAAAACAAAAAAAACAGAATGAAGGCAGGAAAAACAAATCCGTGGAAGTGGATACCAACTCTTTACTTTGCAGAGGGACTACCTTATGTAGCGGTAATGACCGTAGCTCTTATCATGTACAAAAAAATGGGGCTATCAAATACGGAGATTGCTCTCTATACCAGCTGGTTATATTTACCTTGGGTTATCAAGCCTCTATGGAGTCCATTTGTCGATCTAATTAAAACTAAACGTGCATGGATCATAACTATGCAAGCATTTGTTGCTGCAGCTTTTGCGGGAATCGCTTTTTTCATTCCTACTACCTACTATTTACAAGTTACTTTAGCCTTTTTTTTCTTATTAGCCTTTAGCTCAGCAACTCATGACATTGCCGCGGACGGATTTTATATGCTTGGGCTTGATACAGGAGAACAATCTTTCTTCGTCGGCATTCGCAATACTTTTTACCGCTTTGCAAGCATTTTTGGGCAAGGCATCCTCGTTATGTTTGCCGGTCTAATGGAAGAAGGCGCAATCATTCCTTCTACTAAAGGAAACATTCCATTGGCCTGGAGCATCACTTTCTATCTCCTGACTGCTCTTTTTATAGGTTTTACTCTCTATCATAAGATTGTGCTCCCTCACCCTGCCGATAATGTTACACATAAAAAGTTAAGTATAAAGAAACTATTAGAAGATTTCTTACTTACTTTTCTCTCTTTCTTTCAGAAAAAAGATTTAGGATTAATGTTCTTTTTCCTCCTTACCTACCGCTTAGGAGAATCACAACTTGCTAAAATAACCTCACCTTTCTTACTTGATACTGCAGATAAAGGAGGACTAAACTTATCGACGGCAACAGTGGGAATGATCTATGGTACGATTGGAGTAGCTGCTTTGCTCATTGGGGGAATTATCGGTGGTTTTTTAGTTTCCCGCCACGGATTCAAAAAATGGATTGTTCCCATGGCATTAGCGATTAATCTTCCAGACTTATTATATGTATACCTCTCTGCTATTACCCCCGACAACACATGGTTAATAATAGGTTCTGTAGCTATCGAACAATTGGGCTATGGTTTTGGCTTTACAGCATATATGCTCTATCTCATCTATATAGCTGATGGACAGCATAAAACAGCTCATTATGCTATTGGAACTGGATTTATGGCCTTAGGAATGATGCTCCCAGGTATGGCAGCTGGTTGGATTCAAGACAACATCGGCTATACCAACTTTTTTGTCTGGGTATGCATTTGCACTATTCCCGGCATCATCGCCTCCATCATGGTACGAAATAAAATAGATTTCTCATTTGGCAAAAAACAGTAAATAACGGAAAAAGAAATTTACCTTCAAACGATTCGAAATAAGATGAAAAAGATCAAATTTATTCTACTTAACACAGTTTTCTTACTCGCTTTTCATGCTCAAGCACAAAAAATCAGAGTAACTACGGGAGTTGAAGTTCTGAAAAAAGAGAATTTTAAGTGTCTTGAAGGAAAGCGTATAGGACTCATCACTAATCCCACAGGAGTCGATAATAACCTAAAATCGACTATAGACATACTTCACGAAGCACCCAATGTAAAATTAGTGGCGCTCTATGGGCCAGAACATGGTGTACGTGGAGATATGCATGCAGGAGATAAAGTAGACAACTCTGCGGACCCATCAACAGGACTACCTGTATTTTCACTCTACGGTAAAACGCGTAAACCGACTCCTGCAATGTTAAAAGGCATTGATGTACTTGTATATGATATTCAAGACATTGGCTGCCGCTCATTTACATACATAAGCACCATGGGGTTAGCAATGGAGGCTGCTGCTGAAAATAATATTGAATTTATCGTACTCGATCGTCCTAACCCTATCGGAGGAGTAAAGATAGAAGGAAGTTTAGTTGAAAATAAGTACATATCTTTTGTCAGTCAGTTCAAAATACCATACCTTTATGGACTCACATGTGGAGAGTTGGCATTAATGCTAAATGGTGAAAAAATGCTAGACAAACAGTGTAATTTACACATAGTAAAAATGAAAGGTTGGAAGCGTAAAATGAGCTATGAAGATACTGGGTTGCAATGGATTCCCTCTTCTCCACACATACCACATGCGCATTCCGCAATCTTTTATCCAACCAGCGGTATTCTAGGTGAGCTTGGTTATCTATCCATAGGGGTAGGCTACACTATTCCTTTTCAAATGTTTGCCGCGTCGTGGATAAAAGCAGAAGAATTAGCAACAAAATTAAACGCCCTTCAACTACCTGGTGTAATTTTTCGCCCGATACATTTAAAGCCTTTCTATTCAGTGGGTAAGGGAGAAAATCTACAAGGGGTACAAATACATATTACTAATTTAAAAAAAGTAGCACTGACTGATATTCAATTTTATGTCATGCAGGAGATAGCCGAACTTTATCCGGACAAAGCCGTATTTGATCATGCAGAAAAAGGAAGGTTTGCTATGTTCGATAAAGTCTGTGGAAGCAAAGAAATAAGAGAACGTTTTGCAAAGAACAATCGTTGGGAAGACGTTCGTAGCTACTGGTACAAAGATATTGATGCTTTCCGCAAACTATCAAAAAAATATTATCTATATAAGAGATAGATTAAAACAGGATATTATAAGCTTACTGTTTGAGTGAATCAAAACATTAAAGAAGGTAACATGAATATAGAGAAAACATATAAAACTTTCCTAAAAGAAATTTCTCAATTTATCCCACAGGAAAGAATATATACCGACGAACTTCGCCGATTAGCGTGGGGAACGGACGCAGGATTCTATCGTCTAGTACCTCAAATTGTGATTCGTTCAGACAACGAAAAAGAAGTCTCAAAGTTACTATCTATAGCAAGTATAAACCGCCTTCCGATAACTTTTAGAGCCGCCGGAACTAGTCTCTCCGGGCAAGCCATAAGTGATTCTATTTTAGTAGTAGCAGGGAAACATTGGGAACAATATTCCCTAAACTCCGATGCAACCCAAATAAGAATGCAACCAGGCTTGATCGGACAAAGAGTCAACGAAATACTAAAACCTTACGGTAGAAAATTCGCTCCTGATCCGGCCTCGGTAAAAAGTGCCATGATCGGAGGCATCATTATGAATAATGCTTCGGGCATGAATTGTGGCACACATGCTAATAGCGATAAGATGCTTTTATCTGCTCGCATTGTTTTTGCCGATGGAACGATACTTGATACCGGAGATGAAGATAGTCGGCAGAGTTTTCTACAGCAGAGACCGGAAATTATTCGCCAAATAGAGTCATTACGCCATCTGATAGATAAAGATATTCATCTGGCCGAGCGTATTCGTTATAAGTACTCCATCAAGAATGTAACAGGACTCAATTTGTTACCTCTCATTACCTTTAATGACCCTTTTGATATAATCGCTCATTTAATGGTAGGTTCTGAAGGCACTTTAGGTTTTCTTTCGGAAGTCACTATGAAAACAGAATATGACTATCCCTATAAAGCAAGTACCATGCTCTATTTCAGAGATATAAAAGAGGCTTGCAAAGCTGTTGTTGCAATGAAAGGGCTTAAAAATGCCAACGAAGAATTGATCGTTAAAGGTGCAGAACTACTTGACAGTAAATCACTTGCGTCCGTTAATGATCTCACAGGAGAAGGACTCACTGCTGTATTAACTGAAACAAAAGCATTTAGTATTAAAGAGCTCAAAGCCAACATTGCTTGTATTGAAGAAGCATTAAAAGTTTTTCAAACACATGTGCCTGTTCACTTCACCGATTTAGAAAGTGAATATTCTGCTTACTGGGCTATTCGCTCTGGAATTTTCCCTTCAGTTGGAGGAACACGCCCCCTTGGAACAACATGCCTAATTGAAGATGTAGCTTTCCATATCGAGAATCTCCCAGAAGCAACAGCGGATTTACAGCAGTTATTAGTAAAACACGGATACAAAGACGCTTGCATCTACGGACATGCACTCGAAGGGAACTATCATTTCATCATCAATCAGTCATTCGCAAGCGATGCTGAAGTAAAACGATACGAAGCATTAATGAATGATGTAAAAACATTGGTAGTAGACAAATATGATGGTTCTTTAAAAGCAGAACATGGAACAGGACGCAATATGGCTCCTTTCGTTAAATATGAATGGGGTGAAACCGCTTATGAAGTAATGCGTACTATCAAGCAATTATTTGATCCTAAAGGAATACTCAATCCCGGAGTTATTTTCAATGATGATCCGAAATGCCACATTAAAAATTTCAAGCCTCTCCCACTAACGAATGCACACGTAGATAAATGCATCGAATGCGGATTCTGCGAAGTGAATTGCCTCACCTGTGGTTTTACGCTCTCTTCACGGCAACGCATTGTTCTTCAACGGGAAATTTCTCGACTCAAACAGTCGGAAGCAACAAAAGACAAACATCTTCTACAACTGTTGGAAAAGCAATACCGATATCCTGGCAATCAAACTTGCGCAGGAGACGGACTTTGTTCGATGTCCTGCCCAATGGGAATAAATACAGGCGATTTTACACACGATATCCGGCAGGCAAAATTGCCTAAAGGGAGTATGGGACATACTATAGGAAACTTTGCTGCAAACCACTTTAGCGAAATAAAAGGAGGACTGCGTCCCATTCTCCAAATAGCGGATACAGCTCACGATCTACTAGGGAGTAATACGATGAGCTCCATTACCCGAAACATGCATCGCATATTAGGTATTCCTCTATGGACGCCTGCAATGCCTAAAGCTTACAGTATCAACAAAGCATTAAAACAAAAACATCAAGAGATACCAGAAACAACAAAAAATGAAGAATCTTTAAAGGTTGTTTATTTCCCTAGTTGTATTAATCAGACAATGGGAGTAGCGCGTAAATCGCCCGAAGAAATGCCACTTATTAATAAAATGGTCTCCCTTCTGCAAAAAGCAGGCTATGAAATTATCTTCCCTAAGAAAATGGATAATTTATGTTGTGGAACTATTTGGGAAAGCAAAGGAATGCTAGATATTGCCGACCGGAAAGCCATGGAACTAGAAATGGCTCTCTACGAGGCTAGTGAGCAAGGGAGATATCCCGTGCTATGCGACCAAAGTCCTTGCTTACATCGTATGCGTCAAACAATCAGCAGATTAAAATTATATGAACCCGCAGAATTTATCTTCACGTTTCTGCAAGACAAACTGAATTTCACAAGGAGCCAAGAGGGCATCGCTTTACATATTACCTGCTCTATGCGTAAAATGGGGTTGGCAGAAAAAATCATAGCACTAGCTCAATTATGCTCCGACAATGTCTTTATCCCTGAAGAAGTAGGATGTTGCGGATTTGCAGGAGATAAAGGTTTCACTCAGCCCGAAGTTAATCAATATGCACTTAGAAAACTTAAGCCTCAAATAGAGGCAAATAAGATACAAATAGGTTATTCAAACAGTCGGACTTGTGAAATAGGGCTAACAACTAATTCGGGGATTCCTTATGTATCAATAGTTTATCTGGTAGATAAATGCACCACAAAAAAATGAAAGAATGAATAAATTAGAAACACATCTCACTCACGCTACTAGAAAAAAAGCGTCTAGTCGCTTACTGGCATTAGATGTGTTAAGAGGCATCACAATAGCCGGTATGGTCCTGGTCAACAATCCTGGTAGCTGGGGAAGTATTTATGCTCCTCTTGAACATGCAGAATGGATTGGATTGACACCGACCGATTTAGTTTTCCCTTTTTTCATGTTCATCATGGGTATTTCAACTTATATCTCTCTAAGAAAATATAACTTTGAATTCAGTGTAGCAGCTATTGGAAAAATACTAAAGCGTACCATTGTGATTTTTCTTATCGGATGGAGCATCTCTTATTTTTCATTCTACTGCCGTACGCTTCAATTACTACCCTTCGAGCAATTACGCATTTTGGGAGTTATGCAAAGATTGGCATTGACTTACGGTGCTACAGCCATCATTGCTTTGACAATGAAACACAAGCACATCCCTTATCTCATTGCTAGTATCCTATTTGGTTATTTCTTAATTCTATTCTTTGGCAATGGTTTTGCATATAATGATACTAATATTTTATCTATCACAGATCGTGCAATTTTAGGATTAAATCACATGTACAAAGATAATGGGATTGATCCTGAAGGCTTATTGAGCACCTTACCCTCTGTGGCCCATGTATTAATTGGCTTTTGCTGTGGTAAATTACTAATGGAAGTACAAAATCTTCATGAAAAAATAGAGCGCCTATTCCTGATAGGAACCATTCTAACCTTTACTGGATTCCTGCTCAGCTATGGCTGCCCTATCAGTAAAAAAATATGGTCACCAACATTTGCCATCACTACTTGTGGACTAGCTGCTAGTTTTTTGTCCATATTAATATGGACTATTGACGCAAAAGGTTATAAAAGATGGGCTCGCTTTTTCGAATCCTTTGGGGTAAACCCCCTTTTCATTTATGTTATGGCCGATATATTGGCCATCTTGTTAAGCAATATCCATTTTATGCATAGTGGTGAGTCCATTAATTTACACGGATATATTTACTCATCACTCCTACAACCCTATTTAGGGGATAAAGGCGGATCATTATTGTTTGCCTTACTTTTTGTGGCAATGAACTGGAGCATCGGACATCTATTATATAAAAAGAAAATATATATAAAAATATGATTTTATTAGCAGACAGCGGATCTACAAAAACAGATTGGTGTATTGTAGACAAAGGAAACTTAATTCAACAAATTTACACTAAAGGAATCAATCCTTTTTTTCAATCAGAGGAAGAAATTAGCAATGAAATAGGCAGCAAGCTACTACCTGAAATAGGAAATAAAGCCATTGATTCTGTCTATTTCTATGGTGCAGGTTGTGCTTTCCCCGACAAAGTGGAGATTGTACATAAATCCATCTTCGAACATATAAAGTCAGAAGTAGAAGTCAGCACTGATATGTTGGCCGCTGCAAGAGGACTCTGCGGACATCAACCCGGCATAGCTTGTATCTTAGGTACAGGCTCAAACTCATGTTATTACGATGGAACAAAAATCACAGATAATGTTTCTCCTTTAGGATATATTTTAGGAGATGAAGGTAGTGGTGCCGTATTAGGTAAACTTCTTGTTGGTGATATCCTAAAAAACCAAACTTCAGCGAAATTAAAAGAAAAGTTTCTCGCACAGTTTGAATTAACACCTGCCGATATTATTGATCGGGTTTATCGCCAACCATCCCCCAATCGTTTTTTGGCAAGTCTGTCACCATTTCTCATACAAAACATTGTAGAACCTGAAATACATGACCTCATCTTAGAAAGTTTCAAAGCTTTCTTTAAAAGAAACGTGATGCAATATGATTATAAAACGAATAGAGTACATATCATCGGATCTGTAGCTCATTATTACAAAGAAGTTTTATTCGAAGCTGCCGATCAAATGCATATTCAATTAGGAACAGTTATCAAAAGCCCAATGAAAGGATTAATAGAATATCACAATCAATAACATAGATAGAGTACATAGAAATGAATAATAAATCCAACGAAGAGAAACAAAGCAAAGCATTCGTGAAGATCAGCGAACAAGCATCTATTTATAATGACCTTGAGAAAAAATCTGTGCGCGAACTGCTTGAAGACATCAATGCAGAAGATCAAAAAGTAGCCCTAGCCGTTCAGAAAGCTATTCCTCAAATAGAAAAATTAGTCACACAAATTGTGCCTCGCATGAAACAGGGCGGACGCATTTTCTATATGGGTGCAGGTACTAGTGGACGCTTGGGAGTACTTGATGCTTCAGAGATACCACCCACTTTCGGAATGCCCAACACATTTGTCATTGGCCTAATAGCCGGAGGGGATACAGCCTTACGTAATCCGGTAGAAAATGCAGAAGATGATACCGAACATGGGTGGCAAGAACTGCTCAATTATAACATCAACGACAAAGATACCGTTATTGGTATTGCAGCATCAGGCACTACTCCTTATGTCATAGGGGCGTTGCATAGTGCTCGTCAACACGGCATATTGACAGGATGTATCACTAGCAATCCCAACTCACCTATGGCTTCCGAATCTGATGTTCCTATCGAAATGATCGTAGGCCCGGAATATGTCACAGGCAGTTCCCGCATGAAATCGGGTAGCGGACAAAAAATGATTCTAAATATGATCACTACTTCTGTAATGATCCAGTTAGGACGTGTAAAAGGCAACAAAATGGTAAATATGCAATTAAGCAATCAGAAATTGGTAGATCGGGGCACCCGTATGATCATCGAAGAACTTGGATTGGAATATGAGCACGCTAAAGCTTTACTATTGATGCACGGCTCCGTAAAGAAAGCTGTGGATACTTACAAAGCTAAAGGGTAGAAACATCTAAACTGTATGACTAAAATGAAAAAAATAATTTATCTACTTGCAGCACTATTAGTTGTGCTGCAAACAGGTGCACAACCGCTGCGACGTATTGCTCCTGAAAAGGTTGGAATAGACTCTCATAAATTAAAATACGCAGATGAAGCTATTCAGAAAGCCATAAATAATAAAGAGATTCCCGGCGCAGTATTAGCTGTAGTCCGCAATGGTAAAATGGCTTATCTGAAAGCTTATGGCAACAAACAGATATATCCTGAAACAGAAGCAATGAGCGTCAACACAGTATTTGATATGGCATCAGTAAGTAAAGCGATGTCAACCGCCATTTCTGCAATGATACTTATTGAACGCGGACAGCTTCGCTTACTTGACAAGGTTGATTTATATATTCCCGGTTTCAAAGGCTGGAAAGAACCAGACGGTCAAAATACAGATATCCGTATTATAGATATCATGACGCATACATCCGGACTCCCTTCTTACGCTCCCGTAGATTCTCTAAAGAAAAAATACGGTGCGCCTAACCCAGACGGACTTATAGAATATATATCTAATTGCAAACGTGATTTTGCACCGAAAAGTAAATTTCAGTATAGCTGCCTCAACTATATCAGTTTGCAACGTATCATAGAAACCATATCAGGAGAGAGCCTTCGCACCTTTGCCAAAACAAATATTTTCGATGTACTGGGAATGAAGCATACGGATTACTGCCCCACCGGAGAAACTTTGGCACTCTCTGCACCAACTCAAAGACAAGCAGACGGAAGCGTATTAAAAGGTATTGTTCATGACCCATTAGCAAGAATTATGAATGGAGGGATATCAGGTAATGCAGGTGTCTTTTCTTCGGCAGACGATCTAGCTATTTTGGCCACAGCTTTATTGAACAATGGAGAATATAAAGGAAAACGAATACTTAGTCCAATGAGCGTAAGAGCGATGCGCACAGTGCCTCGTTCAGTAAATTCATTCGGACGTACTCTCGGATGGGATATTTTCTCTCCTTATGCATCAAATAATGGCGATTTATTTGGTCCCAACACCTTTGGACATACTGGTTATACAGGAACTTCTTTAATCATGGATCCGGATAGTAACACAGCCGTTATTCTACTAACCAACCGTGTACACCCTGATGACAAAGGAGAAGTTGTAAGGCTGCGCTCTCTAGTTGCTAATGCTGTGGCAGGAGCTATCTTGAAATAACATAAACGACTATTAAAGCCAAACATTATCACAACTACCTGCCGTAATAACTTAAAGTAATGGGGTATAATATTTTTTATTTATATTAATAGGCCAAAATACACTATCTTAGTAGGGTAATTAAAAACAGTAAGGCATATGAAAACTTTAACATCAGAAAAACTAACGATTATCGGTGCCGCAGGCATGATTGGTTCAAACATGGCTCAAACAGCTATTATGATGGGACTTACTTCTGAAATCTGCCTTTATGATCCCTTTTCTAAGGGACTAGAAGGAGTTGCTGAGGAATTATTGCAATGTGGCTTCAACGATGTGCACATTACCTACACCGCTGATATCAAAGAAGCATTAAATAACTGCAAATATCTTGTATCATCAGGAGGAGCTGCTCGTAAAGAAGGCATGACTCGTGAAGATCTATTAAAAGGAAATGCAGAAATCGCCATTCAGTTGGGAAAAGATATTAAATCGTATTGCCCCGATTTAAAACATGTTGTTGTAATCTTCAACCCTGCTGATATTACAGGACTATTAGTGTTATTGTACTCCGGCTTGAAGCCAAGACAAGTAAGCACATTGGCTGCGCTAGATAGTACACGCCTACGCAATGAACTAGCCAAACACTTCAACGTAACATCCGAAAAAGTAATTAATTGCCGCACGTACGGCGGACATGGCGAACAGATGGCTGTCTTTGCATCCACCACCACCATCAATAACAGACCTTTAAATGAACTGATAGGTACACCTTCTTTAAGTAGAGAGCAGTGGAAAGAAATTCAGACTAAAGTAACTCAAGGGGGCAAACATATCATCGAGCTACGCGGACGTTCATCATTCCAAAGCCCTGCCTATCTTTCCATAGAAATGATTCGTGCGGTGATGGGTGGAGAATCCTTTCAGTGGCCCGCAGGAGTATATGTTTCCAACAATGAATATAACCATATCATGATGGCTATGGAAACAACCTTGAATAAAGAAGGAGTAACCTATAAGACAGTTTCAGGCACAACAGAGGAGCATGCAGCATTAAACAATAGCTACCAACATCTATGTGACCTACGAAATGAATTAATTACTTCCGGCATTATTCCCGCTATTGAAGATTGGAAAATCATCAATCCTAATTTAGGTTAGCATAAGGCTCTTACAAAAAATGATGGGAGTGTGCCACAAAGCACGCTCCTATTCTTTTTTAGCAGCACAAACTAACGTTACAATAGAGCGTTTAGGAATATCAATAATTTGATCTTCCTTCAGTTCACCGATGAATTTTAAGTTCTCACCTTTTATATCAGAAGTACGGTACTGGTTCCAAGTAGGGTTAGTAGCAAAGCCTTTCTCTACCTCAATATTCTTATCTGCATCAGCATAATTAATAATCACCATCACGCGAGTACCATCTAAGTTAATATATGCCGAACACATTAAACCTTGTTGATCAGTATCACCCTCTAGAATCTGTTTACCTGAATAGTCAGAGGCAGAGACAGATAGACGAATTGCCCCCGGACGAATAAAGCGACTATAATTGCCAAGCGCCCACATCAATTTAGAATCTTCAACAAATCCATCTAAACCATCTGCATTACTATGTTCTCGGATCAGCCCATCCTTATAATCTCCTCCGACAGCGCGCCACCATTGCCAACTAGATGCGCCAGCATATACAATGTCATGATGAATAATACGTGCCACGTAAAGTGCCGTCTTCATTGTACGGTCAAAACCTCCACCACCACCAATTTCCTCATCATTACTCATAATACAGGTTTCCGTTTGCCAAAAGCCTACATTATATTTATCTAGACTATCCTTCAACGTAGAACGAGTATCTCTTAATGCTTTTAAAGGAGTATTAGTCCAATAGCTATGTCCCACCATGAGGTGAGGCACATTACTAAGACCGCCTAAATAAGTTGACGTGCTGTCTGGAGAAAAAAACGACTGTATCTGATAGCCTCGTTTCCAATTAGTCATATGCGTGTTATACATACAACGATAATCAGATGATTCATTAACTAATATTTGTGTGTTAATTTTTCGAGCAGCAAACTCACGATTCAACAATCGTACTGCTTTTGCTACTTCATAATTAGTGGCAGGCGTTCCTTCTTGCTTAGGACCAAGCCAATTCCAATGCCCATCAGGCTCATTAAATGGAGAAATATAAGTAAATTTAATTCCATCGTGTCGTTCTATCCCTTGTATCACATTAGCCATAAAGCGGGCATGCGCTTCAAAACATTCAGGTTTCAAATTCAAAGTTCCTCCACGTCCCGTATTTGTAGCCAATCCATTCTGTGTAAAATAAACCGGAGGAGAATTTAAAAAGGCTAAAAACTTAGTAACCCCACGCTTTTTTGCCAAATGCAAAAAGTTACGTTGCCCTTGTTGTTTGTTCCAATTATACGTGCCATCGGGCAACAAAAAACATTCTGTTCGCATCCAAGGGGAAGCTATCTGACTAGAGTCACCCTGTTCAGTGCTACCTGCTCCTACATTGAACCGCCACAAAGACAAACCAATACCTTTTGGATTACCTTCTTTATCATTTTCAGTGCTGAATAACCAATCGGCAATTTGTTCTTGCTTTGCTTGGGGCCACAAGCCAAGATACTGCATACTCCATGCATCAGAAGCTCCAAAATGTTCCATCTTCTGGCAAGCTTTACCTGTTTCTATTCTATATCTAGTAACAGGTTGAGCATTCATCTTCAAGTTTATAAAAAACAAAAAACAGGCAAGAAAAATCGTACAAAAAGTAAATCGCATTCTACATAAATTCATAAACCAACATAACAATATTGTTAGATTACAGAGAGAGTGGACACATGCCTACCCTCTCCTTGTAAACCTTTTATTTGTAATATCACTCACATCTTTACTAGAGACCTCTTATTAAGAAACAAGAAAACAATCAAACGAATCAAGGGGTCGGAATAACCTTTTGAATATTACCCTCATGATCAAATTCCATCTTGTCAATACATACTTCTCTATGAAAGCCTGCAGAATCTCCCATTTTTATTCCATTAGGACGTTCAAAACGGTGATAAACGATATACCATTCATCTTTACCCGGAACTTCGATCACAGAGTTATGTCCTGTACCATAGATTCCTTTTTCAGGAGCTTTCTCTAGAATAATATTATTATCAGGTATGGTAAGTGGCCCTACAGGAGAGGTCGCTGTTGCATACCTAACCTTATAGTTCTCACTGCGAGTATCTCCATCCGACCACAGAAAGTAATAAAGCCCTTTTCTGTAGAAGACATAAGCACCTTCACGAAAAGTATGATCAGGTGTCATCACTTTTATCGTATTCTTTTTGATAGACACCATATCTTTATTCAATTCTGCTACAGCCATATAACCATTCCCCCAATACAAGTAACTTTTGCCTGTTTTAGGATCAGTAAATACATCAGGGTCTATCTCTTGTCCACCTTTCACCCCTTTAGGTTTAAAGTTGATGAGAGGTTTGCCTGAATCGATAAAAGGACCTGCAGGATCATCAGCCACAGCTACCCCTACTTTTTGTGCAGCAGTAAAGTAATAGAAATATTTATATTTGTTTCTTACTTTCTTTTCAATGATGCAGGGAGCCCAAGCATTACGATCTGCCCATGATACATCTTTTTTCAAATCCAATATTACCCCTTCATCTTTCCAATCTTTTAGATTTTCAGATGAAAAGGTTTTAAAATAATAACCTCCCCAGCCATCAAAACCATCACTAGTAGGGTAAAGATAGTATTTGTGAGTCTTATTAGAATACAGGATATCAGGATCAGCATAATAACCTTCTAATACAGGATTATTCTCTACAGGCATTTCAAAACCTTTAGGGGTCCCCCACTTAGCAACCAGTCTTTTTAATTCGCTACGAGTTACTGGCATAACAGTTCCATGGCGAGGATGAAAATCCATACTAATATCCGGGATGACTTTGAAAACATCCAAATCTTTACTTTCACAGAATTGATATTTACCTTTCATATAAACATCATACATCAAGATATAAGTATCACTATTATTCAACTTAAATACGCTAGAACCTTCTACAGCTTCATTACATTGCTGTTTATATCCAGGTTGTTCTATCCATTTTCTAGATGTCAAAGCATCAGTAATGGCTAGTTTTATGCCATTGCCATGTCCCTCTGTTTTATAGAATAAATAATAGAGGTTATTTTTGTTTATGATATCAGCGTCAATGCATGACTTTCCATTTTTAGGAATAAAAAGCACTTTAGGTTCTCCCTCTAAATCCGTAAAATCAGCATTGGCATAGGCATAATAGATTATATCCGGACCGTCACCATGCTGCATAGACCAGTAGACCATATATTTACCAGCCTGGCTATCATAAATCGTTTGAGGTGCCCAAACCCGGTGCAAATCTTCCTGTCCTTTATACTTTTTCTGAATATTGATAACACTCGAGCTCCAATTTATCAGGTCATTAGATTTAAGCAATACCATAGCACGATTCGAGTTCCATCCTTTAGAAGAAGTCATATCCGTTACTACCATATAGAATGTTTTACCGTCTTCGCAACGAAGGATATGCGGGTCACGAACACCTCCGGTTGAGCTAATTTTTTTAGAATCCAAGACAGGATTATTATTATTTAGCGCGAGGTAATTATATCCATCCCGACTAATAGCATAACATACCGCTTCATCTTTTACATCATTTCCTTTAAAATAGACAAAAAGATAGCCAGCATAATCCTTCTCCACTGGTCCAGATTTATAGTCCTGAGCTTTAGCAGCTGGCAAAATTGTCATAGAGAGAAGAAGCAGAATAATGTGTTTTCTTAACTGTTTCATAATTACGAATTGTTACTTAAGTTCATATACTAATGTCATAACACTTTTGGGCTGAATCGTACAGTGATCATTCTCCAAATCTTCGCCTTCCAAATCTTTGACTTGCGAAGTTACATAACGCTTTACTGAAGAGAACTCTTTCGACAAACCACGAAAAGTTGTGTTCAAAGCTATTGATTTATCTGATAAATTCGTATATACAGCCACTAATTTATTTTTATCCGGAGATAAATAAGCTGATCCGAAAAACAAATTAGAAGCATTAGCTATTGATAGATTTATTCGTTGATATCCAGGGCGTATAAAAAGACTATAATTCCCTAAGACCCAAAGATTCTTAGTTGACTCATAGGTACCGCTCTCCGAAATATCTCCATAAGCTCCGCCAGCAGGGTTCAATTTTATCAATAAAAAGCGGCTTTTATGTCCCCAACGTTCTACATCCATGCTAGTCCAATATGACCACGAACTTGCATTAGCAAAAGTCATATCTGCATAGATCACTTTAGACATATATAATGCTATATCCATATATGAAGCATTATCATGACCAGGATAGTTTTCATTATACCCATCTCCCAACATACTCCATTCAGTCTGGTAGACCTTAAGATTGTGTGCTGAAGCGGCAGTTGCCAACTGACTTCTTACATCATATAAATTATTCCACGTTCTATCTGTCCAGTAACTATGCCCAGCAATTGCCTGATACACCGTTTCTAAATCCCCTAAATAATTTGCAGATGAAGAATTAAAGATATTATTTATGCAATCACTTCTCCCTACATCATTCTTTCTTTTGTATGCATATTCCCAGTCAGCAACTTCGGGCAAAAGTATTTTTGTAGCCAGTCCTTTGTTTCTCAAAGACTGATCAAGATCTACCACCAGTTGCTTAATCTCACTATTCTGCCATCCACTACCTTCTTGCGACGGATCATTCCAATTGTACTGAGGTTCATTTACCGGACTAATCAACGAAAAATCAATATTTCTGTTCTTTTTAAAATAATCAAGAACATCAGTAATATAGTCAGCGAAACTCTCATAAAAGCCCTCTTTAAGATTGCTATAAGCCCCCATCGCAGAATATCCTTTTCCATTATTAGTATAATAAACAGGAGGAGTATTGCTAAACATAACGAACTTTCTACATCCAAATTCAAAAGCTTTTTGTAAGAAATATTGTTGTCCTAGCTGATGGTTCCAATCCAAAGTTCCATCTTCTTGCAGAAAGCATTCGGCACGGCGAGACTTATCAACAATCCCACTTGCGTCACCTTGTTCGGCAGTGCCTCCTCCAAGGTTAAAACGCCACATAGACAATCCTATTCCTTTTGGAGTATTCCCTGTAATCTCTTGTGAAAAGAGTGAGCGGGAAATAGCAAGTTTCACATCGTCATCCCAGTATTTTCCGACATATTGTGGCGCCCAGCAGTCAGATGCCGCAAACCCTTCAATTGTTTGAAATGTTTGATTGGCATCAATTATAATCTCTTTAGTCATATCTCCTGACTCTACATCCTTAACATCTGTATTGTCACTACACGATGAAAAAAAACAAAGGCAAAGCCCAATAAAAGAATATAAATATATAGATCTCATAAGCATTATTTATATAACAAGATGAGGTCTATTCCTAGCAAACCACAAAGAAATAGACCTCTATCCCATCAATAAAGATTTTTATTTTTAATAGTTAGGATTCTGCTCTATAGATCCCTCCGACATTGTTACTTCAGAATGAGGAATTGGAAATAATTGATCACGATCCTCTCGGAAGTTATACCCCTTATTACTTGCTTCTTTCTGATTTGTTAATTCATATTCATCAGTAGATTCAGTTAAATTATACTTTACGAAAGAACCATTTTCACCCATAACATTACAAATCTCTTTCTTCCCATTATCATCATTCCAACGTCTTAAATCATATAAGCGATTATCCTCCAACGCAAGTTCAAGTCGTCTTTCCAAACGAATAGCATCCCTCAATTCTTTCCCTGAAGATTTAACTTCGGGTAAATGTACACGATCACGTACTTCGTTCAATGCTGCGCGTGCTTCCGCATCTCTATCGGTACCTTGAGCATTCAGAGCCTCAGCATACATTAAAAGTACATCAGCATAACGCAATAAACGATAATTAAGAGGAATATGTGCAGCATCATAAGGAGTTGGACGCTGACCCATCGGAATATAAAGTTTACGAGTTACACGTGCCGATTTATGTTTATCCGGTGATATTATATATGGTTTTTTTTCTGACCAAGTAGAATCACCTGGAACTTCAGTTGCACCATTTTTAATAATAGTCCACTTCAGACGTTCAGTATCTCCTGCATCAAGAAACGCTTTCTCCAGATTACTAGTAGGTAGACCCCAAGCCCATCCTGAATCATCACGAGATCCACATAGAATTGATATACGACCACCTAAATTATAAGTAACATCATTATTGTATTGCACTTCAAATAAAGATTCTTCACTATTATTAGTAGCAATACTCCAAACATCTCCAAAGTTAGGCAAGAGTTTATATTCTTTTGATTCAATAACCTTAAACAGCATCTTTTCAGCATCAGCATATTTCTCCTGATAGAGATAAACTTTACCTAAATAACCTTGAGCAGCTCCTTTTGTAGCCCTTCCCATATCAACTGGGGCATATTCGCTTCTTTTAGGCAGATCAGGTATTGCTTCTGTAAGATCTTTTTCTATCTGTTGATATACTTCCGCTACAGAGCTACGTTTAATACCTTTAACCTCACTTGGCATTAATTTTTTAAGTACAATAGGTACACCCCCAAAATTTTTCACTAATTCAAAATAATGAAATGCTCGAATAAATTTGGCTTCCGCAATAAGACGTTTACGAAGCGTTTCATTAGAGATTGGTGCTCCGGGAATTTTCTCTATTGCAATATTACAACGAAGAATACCTTTATAACGATACTGCCAGTAATTTTGTGTCGCATTAGTCTGCCCATTACCAGTATAATGAGCTAAATCTCTATAGTCTCCAGCATCTTCAGTCGTATTTCCGATCCACATATCATCCGTACACATATCAGAAGCCATAGTAAACTTAGCTATTTGCCACCAGTCATCCCAATAGATTGATTGATAACATCCAGTAATCTGTTTCAAACACTCCTCTTCATTTTGGAAATAGGTATTTAGGTTCTCTTGACCTAAGACCGGCTGATCCAAAAAATCCGAACAACTATTCAGGCTGACAGAAAGTGCCACAGCCAACAATATACTTACTAATATATTTTTCATACTATTCCACTATTAAAAGGTTAAATTAACTCCGACCAAAAATGTTCGAGGATTAGGGTAACCAGTATCATCTATACCAGCTTCTGTTACACCACCCATTGAAGCTCTCTCCGGATCCATTCCTGAATAATTAGTTATCGTAAAAAGATTCTGAGCAGAGAGAGAAAGCCTTACTCCAACTTGCCTACTGATTGATTTTGGTATCGTATATCCCAATTGCAGGAGTTTGCATCGCAAATAAGAACCATCCTCTACAAAGAAACTAGAGACTCTTTTATAATTATTATTAGCATCATTCACCGATAAACGGGGTATATCATAACTCGTACCTTCGCCATGCCAAGCTTTATTATAACTTCCGGCATATACATTACTACCTCCTTCACCTCCATATAAAGCTTTGTTTTTATTATAAATATCATTTCCTATTGTTCCATAGAAGTTAGTTACTAAATCAAAATCTTTATATGTCAAATGTAGATTTAAACCGAGCATAAGGTCTGGGAAAGCCGATCCCAAAAAAGATTTATCTTTATCGTCCAAAACACCATCATGATTCAAATCTTTAAAACGCAAATCACCCGGCACAGCATTGGGTTGCAAAATCTCTCCATGTTCTCCTGTATGAGCATTTACCTCTGCCTGGTTTTGGAAAATACCATCTACTGTATAGCCATAGAATCGACTAATCTCACCGCCTTGTTCATTTCGAATAATATAATCGCCATTAAAGCCACCCGTCAAAATAGGAGTATCTCCGAATAGTTTAACAGCTTTATTTTTAACTGATGAAAGATTCAAACCAACTTCATATTTAAGATCAGAGATATTATCATTATAGTTAAAAGAAAGTTCCCAGCCGGTAGCCTTCAGACTACCAACATTCTCCCACATCTGTCCATTCCACATTGGATAACCTAATACCAACAGGTTATCTTTCTTCAGCAACATATCTGTTGATTTTCTCTGGTAAACATCAGCCGTCACACTCAAGCGACCATCAAAGAAGCCCAGATCCAGACCTAAATTAAAATCTTCTACAGTTTCCCAACGTAAATTCGGGTTTCCAATAGTACTTACCGAAGTACCCAAATTGCGTTGAGCATTCGTACCAAAAACATAATCAGAAGGTCCAACTAGCGTTAAATAAGCAGCATTATCAATGCTCTGATTCCCTACACGACCCCATCCTGCACGTAATTTTAAATTAGAGAAAAGTGTCTGTTCTTGCATAAAAGGTTCACCAGTAATTCTCCATGCCCCCGATAAAGCTGGGAAAGTAGCATATTTATTAGCTGCCGGAAATTTTGAAGATCCATCGACACGTATAGATCCCGTCAAGTAATAACGGTTATCATAGTTATACATTGCACGTCCCAAATAAGAAACCAAAGTAGTATAGACATTCGTTCCTTCTGCCTTTTGATTTAATGTACCAGCGCTAACATACTGCAATTCGTCAAGATTACTTGGTGTATTCTCGCGTGAACCCTTCAACCAATATTCAGAGAATTTCTCCATCGTATAGCCCGCCATCAAATTGACATTATGTTTTTTAGAGAAAGTCTTAAGATAACTCAAAGTATTTGTCCAGTTCCAATCGACCCAGTTATCCATCTTTCTCTCTACAAAGCTCTGTTTACGCTCCTCAAGATTATCAATATGGAATTTCGGATCAAAAGTATCAGAGACTCTAAAACGAGCATTCACTCCAAACTGACTACGGAAAGTTAATCCGGCTATTGGCTCAACGCTAATGTAAGGGTTTGCTAATAATCCGTATTCATCACTCGACTTATTCAACCGCGCAACACTACCAACGGGATTCCATACTAGACTATTATGAGAGCGCGCATAATTATCATATTGATTATTTGTCCACTCTTCTTCTGGACGGAAGACAGGAGTTGTCGGATCCATCCGCATTACATCACCTAATAAAGAAGGCGTATCATCCCACTGTTCCCATTTAGGTGCTAGATCAATACCGGCTTTTACAATCTTATTAAATTTATACTCCGTATTGAAACGTGCTGTTAACTTATCCCAGAATCCAACATCATAATGTGAATCTTGGCGAAAATATCCAATGCTCGCACTATAGGATATCTTGTCTGTACCTCCTTGAAAACTGAAGTTATAATTTTGCATCAAAGCAACATCTTTCACCACAGTATTCCACCAGTCAGTACCTTCTGTATTCGTGATGTTATCCTTGCCATTCCAAACAGGAACCGAATTATCATTTGTATATCTAGCTTTAAAAACCTTTTCATATTCAGAAGCCTTAGCCATATCAGGTTTAGCTAACGTAAGAAAACCTACTGACGTGTTAAATTGGAATTTCATCTTCCCTTCATGTCCCTTTTTCGTGGTCACAAGAATAACACCATTAGAACCTCTCGTACCATAAATAGCAGCAGAAGAAGCATCTTTAAGCACCTCAATACTTTCTATATCATCTTGATTCAAGAAGTTTATATTCGTTCCGACAGGCATCCCATCAACCACATACAATGGATCAGAACCATTAACCGTAGTTACACCACGGATAATCACTCGAGGGGCAGCTCCAGGTCCTCCGGCAGAAGTAACTTGTACCCCATTAGCTTTACCCTGCAAAGCCAACATGGCATTACCCGCAGTCATCGTTTTCAAATCATCACCTTTCACAGTAGAAATGGAACTGGTTAAATCACTCTTTTTTACTGAGCCATATCCCACTACAACCACTTCATCTAGCGCTTCAACATCTTCTTCCATCACCAGATTGATAACAGTACGATTCTTAACCTCTACTTTACGTGTTTTATAACCAATTGCAGAATAAATAACAGTAGCATTAGAAGGCACTCCTTTCAATGCATAATTACCATCGAGGTCTGTTACACTACCATTAGTAGTTCCTTGCACAATAACAGTAGTACCAATCATCGGTTCATGGTCAGTAGCACTAATAATTGTACCTTTTAAGTTTATTTCTTGAGCATAAGCAGTCAATGCCAAAAGCCCAAACAATATCAATAAATATCTTCTCATGTTTTTAAAGCATTAAATTAGTTAATTGGATGAAATTCGAAGTGTAATAAGTGCATATCAAATTTGAACAGATATTTACCATCCTTCTGTACAGTAACTTTCTTCATAATATCATTCTTAAGTTAAATAGTTTTTACATTTTGAAAGGTTTTGTCTTAACATATATCCTGAAATCCTTTATCATTCCGGGTTTATCAGCTTCTGCTCTAGGCAAATAAGAGAAGCCTGAGATCATTTTATTCTCGCCAAGATCAATTATAAGAGCATGAGGATAAGGGCTTTTCTCTTTGGAATAAGCCGTATGCCAAATCGTTGATTCCTGCTTGTCAAAGACATTTGTTGCCAGATTATTAGCAGCATTGACCTCTTCACTATCAGCATAAGCTACCTTCCAATGTTGACGTGAAATAGGCTTTCCTTCAGAATCAAGAAGTTCTAATTCCGCAATTGCTGCATAGTCTTTACCATCAAAAGCATCCAAAGCTTCCAGACAGAAATAACGGGCTTCCATTTCTTTGCCAAATCTAATATGCTGCCAACCGTTACCCTCTTTAAAACTTCCTTCATAAACAGGCTTCTCATCAGTTAGATTCAAAGTCTCACCCTCTTTACGGTGAGTTTGCGCCTCACCAATATTAAGATCATCAAGAATCGGTTGTCTCAATCCAGCTGTGAAAGGCTTAAGAGGAGTTTCCATATCAAGAACGATGATTTCATTCTTACCTTTTTTAAGCCAGCATCCGGGGAGATACAAGGTCTGCTGAGGGCCCACTTTCCAGAATCTACCAAGAGCGTGTCCATTGACCCATACCAAACCTTTGTTCCAATTTCTCATATCAAGAAAAGTATCTCCTGTTTTATCGAGCAAGAATGATCCCCGATAATATGCCGGAGAAACTTTTGCACTACCATTACTCTTGTATTTCTTATGGCTTGCAAAGCGGTAATCTACCGGCAAATTATAAACTTCCCAATTCTTTAAATTCTTAACCTCTTTTGTAGATATGAGCTCTACTTTTTCTGTTATCCCTTTCCAATCATAAATACCTTTTCCAAAATTCATTCGTCCCATTGCTTCCACCACAATATCCAATCGGGCAGTTTTCTTAAGCACTGGTATTTTTACCTGTTTTTCACCTTTTAATCGATTCAGAGTACCTATCTTCTCTCCATCGATAAAGACCTGAGCCCAATCATGTGCCTCTGTGATAACCAACAATTGTTCCTCATCTAATTTAGGTAATGTTGTTCTATACACTATGCTCCCCCAACCTTGATTAAAAAATTCCATTGAATGGATATCTCTGCTCTTTTTTGCGGCAGGAAGATTATCAAAAACAGCTGCCACTTCATTTAGCTGAATAGAAGGAATAGAAATCGTTGGGATTGAATCCGGAATTTTTGCCAATGATTCACCTTTTGGCAAATACTTCTCAAGCAATTGACGAACTTCGAAGTACTTGGGAGTAACTTTTCCCGATTCGCTGATCGGAGCATCATAATCATAAGAGGTGCAAGTAGGAGAAAAATTAGGGAAATTGGCACCTGCCCAATGTCCGAAACTTGTTCCTCCATGAGTCATATAAAGGCTGAAAGATATTTTTCGATCTAGCATTTCTTTCATGCCTTCAACAAGTTCATGAGCACTACGTGTTTCATGTTTGGCTCCCCAATGATCAAACCATCCCGACCAAAACTCACTGCACATTAAAGGAGTATTAGGTCGTAGCTGTTGAAGGCGTTCAAATTGCTTTGTAATATTGGCCCCTGTTCCAAAATTAATCGTCCACAACAGGTCGTCCAACGCATTATTCTCAAAGTTGGAACTCCAATCACATTGAAACAAAGGAACATCAGTAAACCCCGCCCCCTTTACAATGTCGCGTATCTGAGACACATACGGTTTATCTATTCCATAGGAACCATACTCATTCTCAACCTGAACCATAATGATATTCCCTCCGCGAGTAATCTGCAAATCGGCTAACTCTTTACCAACTTTATTCATAAATAATCGCACACGCTCCATGTAATAAGGATCCTGTTCGCGCAGTTTTATATCTTTTTTCTTCAATAACCACCAGGGAAGTCCTCCCATTTCCCATTCGGCACACACATAGGGACCCGGGCGGACAATCACATATAAATGATGTTTCTGGGCTAGCTTACAGAACTCTGCAATATCTTTTTGCCCCTTAAAATCAAATTTTCCCTCTTGTGGTTCATGATAGTTCCAAAACACATAAAGGCAAACTGTATTCATCCCTAATGCTTTGCACATCTCTATACGTTGTTCCCAATATTCTTTTGGAATACGAGGGTAATGAATCTCTGCCGCTTTAATAACAAAAGGCTTACCATCTAGCAAAAAGGTTTTATTACCAACCTTAAATGTTTCTTGCCCCATAGAAGGCACACACAAGCAAAATAAGAAACAGGATAAAATAAACCAAGAAAGTTTAGTCTTTAAGAATATTTCCACTCTATTGTCTGTCTTCATACTACTATTATAGTTTTAAAAGATTAACTTAAAAATTCTATCAAAGGCCACAAATATAGACTGATCAAAGGAGTAGAAGGGACAAAAATCATGCACGATAGGATAGTAAATCATTCAATGCACGATCTGTATACCCTAAATGAAAAAATTAGTTGTACTTTTGAGGCAAACAACTAACATCTGTACTTAAAGCATAATGAAAAGATTTTGGCTTATTCTATTATTATATACTATCGCATCTTTTAAACTACTAGCTCAGCCGCATAACATCAAGCGATTAGGAATTGAACAAGGATTATCCAATAATTACGTAGTCAGCATTGCTCAGGATAAAGAAGGATTCTTATGGTTCGCTACCGAAGAAGGGCTAAATAAGTTTGATGGGACACGTTTCATTAATTACTATAAGAATCCGCAAGGGATTACCGGAAATGAGCTAAATCGTGTATATGCCGACCGAAATCATCCCATCATTTGGATTGCTACCCAAAGAGCTGGGCTCAATGCATATGACTATAATAAACAGGCTTTCATCTCCTATCAACATAATCCAAAAGATCCGCATAGCTTAATAACCAATGATGTTACAGACTTAGCTTCTCCAAGTGGTAAAAATGATGGGCTGTGGATAAGTACCTATTACAGAGGTATAGACTATTTAAATATAAGCACAGGAAAATTCACTCATTATAATAAGGCAACTGTGCCTGCACTACCTAGCGAGCAAACATGGACTGTTATGGATGGAGGAGCAGACAGAATATTCATCGGGCATGTTGAAAATGGCTTAAGCATTCTGTCTTTAAAAGATAAAACAGTGCAAAACTACACGCACGATCCCAAAGATCCCTACAGCATCCCAAGCAATGAGGTGCATTGTATCTTAAAAGATAGCAACGAAAACATTTGGGTAGGAACAAATCGTGGGATATCTTTATTCAATGAAAAAACTGGTACTTTCACCTCATTCAAGAATAACAAAAGCGATACAAGAGGAGTATTATCAAGTGCTATTTTTTCAATTAAACAGTTCTCCGACAACAAACTTTGGATCACAACAGAGTTTCATGGAATAGCCATACTCGATTTGAAGCAAAATCAATTTCTAGCTCCTGAAGAAATACAATTTGAGTTCATCAAAGCCGGAGATGATAACTTCAGCTTATCAAATGCAAGTATCCGTTGCGCATACCAAGACTCTTATGATAACATTTGGATAGGAACATGGGGTGGAGGCATTAATTTCATTAGCAATAAAGCACCATTATTTAGTACATGGAGCTATTTCCCTGTGCCAACGGAAAATAGCCTTAATAACAAAGTAGCAAGCAGTATCTGCATTGATAGAGAGAATAATTTATGGGTTGGTACCGATGGAGGAGGGATTAATGTTTTTAAATCCGGTATAAGAACAAACATTTATCAAAAGAAGAATAGTCCACTCAACGATAACTCCATATTAGCATCTCTTCGAGATTCAGAAGGTAATTTATGGTTTGGCACATTCCAAGGGAGTATAAGCTACTATGATACGCGGACTAAAACAATTAAGAAGATAGAGCCCTACAATAATTCACATTTGGATATACGCACCTTTTATGAAGATAGAGATAAGAATATCTGGATCGGTAGCAGTGAAGGAATTTATGTTTTCAGTCTGAGGCAAAAAAAAATAATCAATCATTTTACCGCAAGCAATAGTGGCTTGCCGGAAAACTTCATCAGAGCTATTGTGCAAGACAGCTTCGGACATTTCTGGATCGGTACATTTGGAGGAGGTATTGCTGTTTTCAATGCCAATTTTAAGTTGCTAAAGCTATTAACTCAGAACAAAGGACTCTGCTCCAACACAATCAATCATCTAATCTGCGACAGCCGAAAGCAAATATGGGCTGCGACAGGCGAAGGATTAGTCTGTTTCTACAATGAGAAAGAGTTTAAGTATAAAACTTTTCAGCGAAAAAGTGGACTTAATAATACTCATATAAGAGCTATTTGTGAAGATCAAAAAGGGAATATATGGGTTAGCACCAATAGAGGGATCAGTTGCTTGCCTTTGAATAAACAAAAATTTTACAATTATGATCATTCTGACGGAGTACCTTTAGGCAACTTTATGAGTGGGAGTGTCGCCAAAGACAATAAGGGGGGAATCTATTTTGGCTCGATTAACGGACTATGCCATTTCGACCCGCACATCATTATGAATAGACCTCAATCACCTGTTGGGATCATCACAGAGATTAAAATATTTGGACGTCTTACTAATCAAGAGAATAAAGAAACAATTCTTCCCCTATCTGCAGGACAGAATGTACAGCTGAATTACAAACAAAACAGCTTCCGCATAACATTTAATGTGCAAAATTACTCACTCGTCAGTCAAACAGAATATGCCTACATGCTTCAGGGATTAGAAGACTCATGGTATAATATAAACAAAAATAACAGCGTAATTTTTCGCAACATTCCTCCCGGAAAATATAAGTTTCTAATCAAAACCCGTATTCATAATCAGAATTGGTCTCAGAAAATAACCACCTTAGAGATTTTAATATCCCCCCCCTTATGGCTTACATGGTGGGCTAAATCTATATATATTCTCTTAGCGATAGTTATTTTGTGGAGCATCTTATATGCTTATAAAAAGAAAATAAAGATTGAAAGTTTATATAATTTAGAAAAGAAAAATCGAGAACAAGAACAGGACTTAAACAATGAAAGGCTCCGGTTTTATACTAATATCACTCACGAACTTCGCACTCCTTTAACCTTGATATTAGGACCGCTTGAAGACATTCAGAAAGATACATCTTTATCCATTAGGCAGGTACACAAGATTTCAGTAGTACACCAAAGTGCCATCCGGTTACTCAATTTAGTGAACCAACTCCTAGAGTTTAGAAAAACAGAAACGCAAAACAAGCAACTGTGTATAAGCAAAGGGAATATTGCTGCATTAATTTACGAAATAGGCTCAAAATATAAAGAATTAAGCATAAAGCCGGGAGTTATCTTTAACATAAATGTCGCATCCCATAGCATGCCTCTATTCTTCGACAAAGAGGTTATCACTATCATTATAGATAACCTCATATCAAATGCCATAAAATATACAGAGAAAGGAAAAATAGAACTTTCCGTATATCAAATAACACAGAAAGAAACGGTTTATACCGAAATAAAAGTCAGCGATACAGGGCATGGAATATCAGCTAAAGCACTACCACATATCTTTGATCGCTATTATCAAGAGAATAGTGTTCATCAAGCATCAGGAACGGGCATCGGTTTAGCATTAGTCAAGAACTTAGTCCACTTGCACCAAGGAGAAATCAGAGTAGAGAGTGTACCAGAAAGGGGAAGTAGTTTCTATCTCAGACTACTAACAGACAACACCTATCCTAATGCTCTGCATATAGAAAATCAAGAAGAAACCAACACAAGCGTAGAAAAGGAAAAGGAAGATTCGCAAAGGAAATTGAATAGCGACAAACCAATACTATTAGTCGTTGAAGATAATCAAGAAATACGAGATTACATAAGCGAGTCTCTTTCTTCTCATTTTGAAATAATAGAAGCAGCCAATGGAAAAGAAGGAGAAGCTTTAGCCATTGAACATGTGCCGGATATCATCATCAGTGACATTATGATGCCTATCATGGATGGAATATCATTATGCAAGCTCTTAAAAGAGGATATTCGTACCAGTCACATCCCCATCGTTTTGCTAACAGCAAAAGATAGTCTTCAAGATAAAGAGGAGGGATATACAGTAGGCGCAGATTCATATCTAACAAAACCTTTTAATGCTGCACTGCTGTTAAGTCGCATAAACAACCTTATCGAATCTCGGAAGAAATTGGTAGAACAGTTTGCGCCCAACAATCAGTTAAAGGATAAACAGGCAACAAGAGTCTCTTCATTAAACAAGCTAGATAATGAATTTATAAACAAAATAACCGTATTCATCGAAGAAAAACTCTCATCTGACAAAATAGATATCACTTATTTATCCGAGAAGATGTGCATGAGTAGTTCTACTCTATACCGAAAGATGAAAGCCTTAACGGGACTTTCAACCAACGAGTATATCAGAAAAATCAGAATGGAAAATGCCGAACGTTTGTTACTAGAAGGAAGATATAGTATCTCTGAGATATCCTACAAAGTGGGAATCAATAGCACTGTTTATTTCCGGCAATGTTTCAAAGATGAGTTTGGTGTATCTCCATCCGAGTATCTGAAAAGGATGTCTTCTTAAAACAGGCTAAAGTTTATGTCAATGGAAAGGGCTAATTTCCCCTGCTTCTTTCTTGCATTTTACGATAAACTCCGTTGGTCCAGCCAAATCCGTCTTGAGTGGGATACTCTCCATAGTTAGTAGCCGCATAATCTACTACATCATACTTTTCCATCAGACGGTGCGTTTCATCAAAGGTTCGCCGACAAAGTTGCATCCAGCGATTTGCAATGGTATCAGCCAAAACTGATCGACCGTAATGATCGAGCGCTGAGACAGTGACCCATTGAAGGGGTGCCCAGCCATTGGGAAAATCCCATTGCTGACCCGTATGATTAAGCGTGGTTACTACTCCACCCGACTTTAAAAACTTACTTTGAATGACTTTAGCAACTGAAGCGGCTTGGCTTTCATTGGCAATGCCTGCATATAAGGGAAACACACCCGCCAAAGACAGTGCAGACGTAATGTGTCCCTTCTTCCAATCAAAATCTCGATAAAAGCCACTCTTTGCGTCCCAACAATAGTCATTAATAGCTATCTTACGTTTTTGAGCTCTATCACTAATCCAACTCACCTTACTTGCTTCTCCTTCCAATCGATATGCTATTGCCAATGTCTTTTCCAAATGATAAAGTAAACAATTTAAGTCTACCGGTATAATATCAGTCGTATGAATCGTATAAAGATGTTTCCCGTCTGCCAGCCATCGACTAGAAAAATCCCACCCCGATTCTGCTCCTGAACGCAAGTCCTGATAAAAAAATTTCCGATTTAAATTAGGTAAATGCTCTTCAGCCTCTCTGGCAGTAGCCACATCTTCACGATACATCTCTGTGCGAGGCGTTTGCTGAGAATCGCAATAACGATTCATCACTTCACCTCCCTGCATACGTACCGAATGAAGCGCAACACTATCAGATCCCTTCAAATCTTTTTCTCCTGCTGTCCAGAAGGCGTATTCTGTCTCCAACTCAGGCAAATAAGTCATATAAACAGTAGAATCAGCTTTTATCTCGGCCAATAAATCAATCATATACGAATAGAACGGAGGTTGTGAGCGACTGATATAATAAGTTCGATTACCATTAGGAATGAAGCCAATAGTACGTATAATCTCGGAAAAGTTGTCAATCATATTCTCCACCATCCTTGTCTGTCTATCTACTTGCAAACCAAGCATCGTAAAGTAACTATCCCAATAATAAATTTCACGGAAACGCCCTCCGGGAACAATATAAGGATGTTTCAATGGAATCAAAGTCCCATATTTCTCTGTCGTAGGATTGCGCCGCAAGTAACTCCATAGGCGCATAATATGTTCATCGATCCCACAGGTATCAGTATACGTTTCAGTCTCAACAGGCCAAGTGAAATGATCTTTCAAAAAGGAAGGTAAAGAGAAAGAAGAATCCTTTTTTTGCTCTTCATACGCTTTACGTATCAATGCTGGTGCTACACGAGGTGTCAAGTCAACAAAACTTTTAGTTTCGCTCAGCACCGCATCTGGACCAAACAGACTATCCGTTTGCATAACTTTGTAGAACAGATCGCCATACATCTGTTCAGGAGTTTGAATGGATAACCTACTTGTTTGTGCGCTTCCATCGCAATTTGTTAGAGCAAAAACAAATCCTAAGATAAAAGTAGATAAGAATGTTTTTTTGATTAGGTATTTCATAAGCCTATGTTTATTTCACAAGATTGACAGAGATAGGAAGTATTCTTAAAATCAAAACAGATCTCATTAGCCCAAGGCTTTTATTCTATTAAAAACAGCAAGGGGTAGATAGATAACAGCACAAAGCTAAAGGAGCCTCAGCCCAAAGTTACAGAAATATTTGATAGGACAGACATATAAGCAAAGAAATTGAATAAAGTCCCATTTGTCTCAATTACTCAGAAAAAAGTTAGCCGCTTATAGTGGTTCTAAGTCTTTACTCTATGATACCTCGCACTCCCCACTCAAAAAGCCCGCTTTTAATTTCTAAATCCAACGGGTAGATTAACCACCAAAAATAGTACTTTTAAGCACTTAGCTAGGTCACATCTATTCGTTTTGCAAGCGTGATCTATACAGTTCCCATGTGGGGAGTGTACAGCCTCCACATGGGAACTGCATACTCCCCACATGGAGAACGAAGACTTGTAACTATCATAAAGGGTTAAAGAAGGCACTCTTTACTGATAATAAACGCTTAGCAAATCATAGTTAAACCCATTTACTTGTTAGCAGCTTAGAGCACCCATGAACAAAGAACTCTTTTATTTGAAAGCAGATATAAACACATCCTCTTTACTGTATTTAAGATTCTTTCCAATCATGAAGAAATTCGCTTCGTTTGTCCTCCAAAAAGTTTATTTTTTGCACTATTACTTATTATAAGCATATCCACATTCGGACAAAAGAAGCTAGTGATAGTAGTAGATGGCATGGAAGAACTAAAAGGTTCTTTGATCATCGCTGTTTATAATTCGGATACGACTTTCCTGAAAAAGCCCGCTTTTGTAGCAAAAAGAGCCATACACTCTGACACAGAGAAAGTCAAGATCGATTTGCCAGAAGGTGAATACGCCGTTTCTCTCTTCCAAGACGTAAATGATAATGGAAAATTGGACAGAAAAGAATTCGGCATTCCCATAGAAAAATATGGGTTCAGCAACAATGCAAAAGGAAAAATGGGTTCCCCTACTTTCGAAGAAGCGAAGTTTGGGCTAAGCAAGAATACGGTTATCCGTATAAGGATTCAATAATACAAAGCAGGGCGGCTCCCCCAAAAGAAGAACCGCCCTGCTTTGTATCATGATAAAATTGTTACTTCTTCTTTATAATCTTCTCTAATTGAATATCAAAGATCAATGTAGAATAGCCTAAAATATTGGCAGTTCCGGCAGAACCGTATCCTTGTTGCCAAGGAACATATACTTCCCAACGTTCTCCAAGTGTCATTCGCTGTAAAACCTCACTCCAACCAGCGACAACTCTATTGACCCAAAATCCCGTAGGAGAATCAAAACTTGTTGGATCATCTCCCGAAAAGTTCTTATCAAACACAATCAGTGATTGATATAATTTGGTATAATACCTAGGAGAAGGTACAGCAGCAAATACAGATTCATCAATTAGCATACCTCTATAAAAAACATTAACTGAATCCGTATAGGTTACAATAGAATCTAGAGAAGAAGGTGAAGGAGTTTTCACCGCCTTCAATTTCTTTGCGTAAATCGGATATCTCTTCTCCCCATAAGGAGTTATCTGTATCAGGTCAAGATCTGTTTTATTCTCTACAACCTGTTTTAAAGAATCAATAAAAGCCTCATTGCGTTCTTGCCAATTATCATATTTTCCGACCTCTGAGGTCTCACTACATGAAGTTAGTATAACAAGAAATAAAAATAGAAATGGCAATAGATAGTTTTTCTTCATTACATCAATGTTTTTAGCAGGCTCGTTAAGCTTACACGATCTGCAATAATATTATTTAATTCAGAGATGGCAACTCGTTCTTGTTGCATTGTATCGCGGTTACGCAAAGTAACACAATTATCTTCCAAAGTCTGATGATCTACAGTAACGCAATAAGGAGTACCAATAGCATCCTGACGACGATAACGCTTACCAATGCTATCTTTTTCATCATACTGACAGTTAAAATGGAATTTCAAACCATCAATAATTTCACGAGCCTTCTCTGGTAATCCGTCTTTTTTCACCAATGGCATTACAGCCAACTTCACAGGAGCTAATGCAGCAGGTAATTTCAATACAACACGGCTTTCACCACTCTCCAATTTTTCTTCACAATAAGAAGCAGACATGATACTCAGGAACATTCGATCTACACCGATAGAAGTCTCAATGACATACGGAGTATAAGATTCATTCAGTTCCGGATCAAAATATTTAATGCTTTTACCGCTATATTTCTCATGTTGACTCAAATCAAAATTAGTACGAGAGTGAATACCCTCTACTTCTTTAAATCCAAAAGGCATTAAGAATTCAATATCTGTAGCTGCATTTGCATAATGAGCTAGTTTATCATGATCATGGAAACGATAATGATCATCGCCAAACCCAAGAGATTTATGCCACTTCAAGCGAGTCTCTTTCCATTTCTTAAACCATTCAAGTTCTTCTCCAGGGCGAACAAAAAATTGCATTTCCATCTGTTCAAACTCACGCATACGGAAGATAAACTGACGTGCAACAATCTCGTTACGGAAAGCTTTTCCTATCTGAGCGATACCAAAAGGAATTTTCATACGACCCGTTTTCTGTACATTCAGGTAGTTAACAAAAATACCTTGAGCTGTCTCAGGGCGAAGGTAAATCTTCATAGCGCCATCGGCAGTCGACCCCATCTCTGTGGAAAACATCAGGTTGAACTGACGAACTTCAGTCCAATTCCTTGTACCGGAAACAGGACAAGCTATTTCTTCATCAATAATGATTTGACGAAGTTCATCAAGATTATTGTCGTTCAATGCGTTAGCAAAACGTTCGTGTAAAGCATCACGTTTAGCTTGATGATCAAGCACTCTGCTATTTGTAGAACGAAACTGAGCCTCATCAAAAGTTTCGCCAAATCTTTTGGCAGCCTTAGCTACCTCTTTATTAATCTTATCGTCATACTTAGCTAGTTGATCTTCAATCAACACATCAGCACGATAACGTTTTTTAGAATCTTTATTATCAATCAACGGATCATTGAAAGCATCTACGTGTCCGGAAGCCTTCCATATAGTAGGATGCATAAAGATAGCAGAATCGATGCCGACAATGTTTTCATGCAGAAGTACCATACTGTCCCACCAATATTTTTTGATGTTATTCTTTAGTTCAACTCCCATCTGCCCATAATCATACACCGCTCCAAGCCCATCGTAGATATCGCTTGAAGGAAATACAAAACCATACTCTTTGCAGTGGGAAACCAATTTCTTAAAAACATCTTCTTGTGCCATCGTTCTATTTACTATTTATACGTTTACAGTTAACTTTCTATTTATCTACCCCTAACTTGGTACTATAAATAAAGTGCAAAGTAAATGATTTTTTTCAATTTAATTCGTATTTTTGCCTGCACATCATCTCATAATGATGTAAAAAAGATAATTTGTTGTTAAAACAAGATATAGGAACCTGACATTTATGAGCGACGAGATAAACGAGATTACGGAAGGGCATTCAGATTACAAGCCAACCGGGTCACACGACGAAAGCATCAAACACCAACTCTCAGGCATGTACCAGAACTGGTTTCTGGATTATGCCTCTTATGTGATTTTGGAGCGTGCGGTGCCGCACATTAATGACGGATTAAAGCCCGTTCAACGCCGCATTCTACATTCCATGAAGCGCATGGACGATGGACGCTATAACAAGGTTGCCAACATCGTAGGTCATACCATGCAGTTCCATCCTCACGGAGATGCTTCCATAGGTGACGCATTAGTGCAACTGGGACAAAAAGATTTAATGGTTGATTGCCAGGGTAACTGGGGTAATATTTTGACAGGAGATGGCTCGGCTGCTCCTCGTTACATCGAAGCACGACTATCTAAATTTGCTTTAGATGTAGTTTTTAACCCCAAGACTACCGAATGGAAATTATCTTACGACGGAAGAAACAAAGAGCCTGTTACTTTACCTGTTAAATTCCCTCTACTATTAGCACAAGGAGTGGAAGGCATTGCTGTGGGACTCTCGTCAAAAATACTGCCACACAATTTTAATGAATTGTGTAATGCTGCGATTGATTATCTACACCATAAAGAATTTAAAATCTACCCTGATTTTCAAACTGGTGGCTCTATCGATGTATCCAAATATAACGATGGAGAAAGAGGAGGTAGCGTTAAAGTACGTTCTAAAATTACCAAAGTAGATAATAAAACACTTGTCATCAATGAGATTCCTTACGGGAAAACAACAACATCTGTCATTGAATCTATCCTGAAAGCAGTAGACAAAGGAAAAATAAAGATCCGTAAAGTAGATGATAATACTTCATCTCAAGTAGAAATAATTGTACATCTTGCTTCGGGTGTCTCTTCAGATAAGACCATTGACGCACTATATGCTTTTACCGACTGTGAAGTAAGTATCTCTCCAAACTGTTGTGTTATTGATGAGCAAAAACCTCACTTCCTTACTGTTAGTGATGTGCTAAAAAAATCAGTAGACAACACACTAGCTCTTTTACGCAAAGAGTTAGAGATACACAAAGGTGAACTGCAAGAAGGCTTACATTTTTCTTCGCTTGAAAAAATATTCATAGAAGAGCGCATTTATAAAGACAAGGAATTTGAACAATCCAAAAATATGGATGAAGCTTGTGCGCATATAGACAAACGGTTAACCCCGTTCTATCCGCAACTCATCAGAGAAGTATCCAAAGAAGATATTCTCAAATTGATGGAGATAAAAATGGGCAGAATCCTAAAGTTCAACTCGGAAAAAGCAGATGAACTAATTGCTCGGATGAAAAATGAGATTAAAGAGATTGATAATCATTTGGCACATATTGTGGAATATACAACAGAATGGTTCCGCATGCTGAAAGATAAATATGGTAAGAACTTCCCTCGCCGGACAGAATTACGGAATTTTGATACAATAGAAGCTGCTAAAGTAGTAGAAGCCAATGAAAAATTGTACATCAATCGGGAAGAAGGCTTTATCGGAACATCTCTTAAAAAGAATGAATTCATCGCCAATTGTTCGGATCTGGATGACGTAATCATCTTCTATAGAGACGGCAAATATCTTATTACTCCGGTAGCCGATAAGAAATTTGTTGGAAAAAATATTCTTCATATAAATATTTTCAAAAAGAACGATAAACGTACCATTTATAATGCTATTTACCGTGATGGGAAAAACGGCGTTCATTATATTAAACGCTTTGCCGTTACTTCTGTTACACGAGACAGAGAATATGATCTGACTCAAGGTACACCCAGTTCAAAGGTTGTTTACTTTACGGCAAATCCTAACGGAGAAGCAGAAGTCATTAAAGTAACATTAAAGCCGAACCCTCGCATCAGAAAAATTATATTTGAAAAGGATTTGAGTGAAATAGCCATTAAAGGGCGTCAAGCAATGGGAGTCATCCTCACAAAATATGATGTTCATAAGATTGCACTAAAGCAAAAGGGAGGTTCGACCCTTGGAGGAAGAAAGGTTTGGTTTGACCGTGATGTACTACGCCTGAATTACGACGGACGTGGAGAATTTTTAGGAGAATTTCAAAGTGACGACACAATACTCGTTATCCTGCGAAACGGAGACTTCTATACCAGCAACTTTGACTTAAGCAATCACTATGAAGATAACGTAAGCATCGTTGAAAAATATGATCCTAATAAAATATGGAGCGCAGCACTTTATGATGCTGATCAACAAAATTATCCTTACTTGAAACGTTTTTGCTTTGAAGCCACATCGCGCAGACAGAACTATTTAGGAGAGAATAAAGAAAACCAACTCATTCTTCTCACGGATGAATGCTATCCGCGATTAGAGATCGTATTTGGCGGACATGATAATTTCAGAGATCCTATAATTGTTGACGCGGATGAGTTTATTGCCGTGAAAGGATTTAAGGCAAAAGGAAAACGCCTAACCACATATGCAGTGGAAACAATTAACGAGCTAGAACCTATACAATTTCCTGAACAAAAGAAAGAGGAACAAAAAACCGAAGAAGAACCAGAAAACATAGATCCTGATAATGGCAAAAGCGAAGATGATATCATCGACGAGATAACGGGGCAAATGAAGCTCTTTTAAGAGAATGCTCATGAAAGATAAAACAACAACAATACCGAAAACACACACTTGCAGAGACAATGTAGGCGGAGCAATCTTCGCCTACTTGTGCATCTGCGCCTTCATGCTCATGCCATTGACCATGCATGCTCAAGAAGATTCTCTCCAAGCCAACAGATACATTATGCGTGCCACCATGTATGGAATAGGATTCGCCAATGTATATGACACTTATCTCTCTCCACAAGAGTATGTGGGGACTGACTTTAGAATTTCTCGCGAAACGATGCGCTTGACAAAGCTCTTTGATGGAAATGTATCTGTACAAAACTTTTTTCAGGCAAATTTATCTTATACACATAATAAAGTCGATAACAATAATACTTTCGCAGGACTAGTCAACTGGAATTATGGACTGCACTATCAGTTTCATATCACTGATAACTTCAAATTACTAGCAGGAGGGTTAGCCGATATGAACGGAGGTTTTGTTTATAATCTCCGCAACACCAACAACCCTGCATCGGCAAAAGCATATATTAATCTAGATGCATCCGGTATGGCCATTTGGCACTTGAAAATAAAGAATTATCCTATTGTTTTAAGATATCAAGCTAACATTCCAGTAGCAGGAGTAATGTTTTCTCCTAACTACGGACAATCTTACTATGAGATATTTACTCTTGGAAACACCAGTGGAGTCGTACAATTTACCTCCTTACACAACCAACCTTCAATTCGCCAAATGTTATCGATAGACTGCCCAATAGGAAGTTCAAAGATAAGATTCAGCTATCTATGGGATGTGCAACAATCTAAGGTAAATAAAATAGAAACTCATACCTATGCACATGTATTCATGGTAGGTTTCGTACAAGATCTTTATCGAGTTCGTAATAAGAAGGGAACTCCCCTACCAACTGCTGTTAGGGCATATTGATAACTATAAGGAAATGATGACTTACAACAGAAATAGTGTAGCAAGAAAGAAAAATCAGACAAGGTTGAACTTCCTACTCTGTATTCCATTTTTTATTCTACTGCTCTGCATATCATCTTGCATCAGGGAAGATGAATATGCTAATACTCCTAAAGGAAATTTTGATGCCTTGTGGACTCTCATAGACCAAAAATACTGCTTTCTTGAGTACAAACAAATTAATTGGGACAGCATTTATACGGTATATCAAAGACAACTAACTGCTAACATGTCCAATGATGACCTATTTGAAGTTCTAGGAAATATGCTCAACGAATTGCAAGATGGGCACGTGAATCTATATTCATCTGGAGATGTAGCCCGTTATTGGAGTTGGTACGAAGATTATCCACGAAACTTCAATGAATCAATCATTGAAAAATATCTAGGCACTGACTATCGTATTGCGGCTGGCGCTAAGTATAAAATATTAGATGATAATATCGGCTATATTTATTACGAAAGCTTCTCTAGTCCTATCGGTAATGGCAATCTAGACCAAATTTTGCAATACATGGCTATTTGCAATGGAATCATCATCGATGTACGTAACAATGGGGGCGGTAACCTTAGCAACTCTACAACTTTTGCAGCTAGATTTACGAATGAGAAGATATTAACGGGATACGTTGAACATAAAACAGGAAAAGGACACAATGATTTTTCCAATCCGGTAGCTATTTATCTTGAGCCCGCCAATAGCATCAGATGGCAAAAAAAAGTAGTTGTATTGACTAATCGACATGCATATAGTGCAACCAACAATTTTGTAAATTCGATGCGCTATCTACCCAAAGTAACCATTATGGGAGATAAAACAGGAGGAGGAGGAGGTATGCCTTTCACCTCAGAGTTACCTAATGGATGGGGAGTTCGTTTCTCTGCCAGTCCCTATTTTGATGCAGACATGAACCAAATAGAATTTGGTATAGAACCAGATATTCAAGTAGGATTACTCAGTAGCGATGAGAACAAAAAGGTAGATACGATTATAGAAGAGGCACGTGCATTTCTGAAAAACTAAACTTTTTATTACCCCTCACAACATGCCACAATAGCATCTATTGGGTTATTCAGACAATCTGTATGAAGTTTATTGCCAAATTATTTGCCAAAACGAAAAAACTACTTATCTTTGCACCGCAAAACAAGGTAAGTCGTTACCTTAATGCAGACTACCATGCGGATGTGGCGTAATTGGTAGCCGCGCCAGACTTAGGATCTGGTGTCGTGAGACGTGTAGGTTCGAGTCCTATCATCCGCACGAAAAAGGTCTTCAAGAAGTTTTCTTGAAGACCTTTTTTCTTATTACGAACAGGAAGAGTCTAAGTTCAACGGTACAACTTCGGATCATACCGAAATCCTGTGGGATTGTCCTGTTAAGCATAAATTTTAGATAATCTGAATAAGAAGAATGGGGTCAGTTTGAAAACTTGGGGATTTCGTTAAAAGCTTATTTTTGCTTGATGAAAAGAAAATCCGAATCTTCCCCCTTGAGTCCTTTGGCGGCTCTAAGTTTATTCCTTCCTTCAGGCATGCTTGATTACTTTGACCTTGTGGATAGTATAAATCAGGAAAGCTGCTTTATTCTTTATCTAGAAGAGAAGTTTGTTCTTCCTAGCGAGTACTCGCACCTATCCCTTCACTCTAAAGGCTTCTTTCCCGAAATAGAAGTTCAAGATTTCCCCATCCGTGGCAAAAAGGAATGGTAGACATGATTTTTTTTCTCTTTAGACTCACTAAAATATATGCATAAGAGATAGTAAGCATTGTTACCCCCCAAGCTTTCAAACTGAGCCGGGATTGTGAATTGCAGACAGTGTGTTCACACAAAAAAGGGAGAAGTTGAAACTTCTCCCTTTTACTATAGTTTAATCTGAATATATTTTATGATTACGTTTACAAATATACAACATTACAAAGACAAAGTCAAGTGTTTCGATAAAAGACCACATGTCACAAGTAATGAAATAGCAAAGATTATTTTACCTCTTCATTAACTTCTCCTTCTCCACTCTTTACGTCATCATTATTAATACCACGAACGGCTTTCTTCACACTAGCTTTCAACTCGCCTAAACGATAACTGATGCTCACCCCGAAGCGTTGGCGCGAATATCTGTTATCGCTGCTTTGTTTAAAGCCGTCACCTTGAATATGAGAAGAGCTAGAGGTATATTTTTTCAAGAAATTTCCTGCAAACGCGCTTAAAGTAAGTCGTTTCTTGAGGAAAGAACGATTAAGACTCATGCTATAATCATAGAAACCACTGCCGCGCCCTTGCAGCATAGTCTGAGGAGTTGCTCCCATCAAATTCAGACTGAGACGTATCTCGAGGGGAAAAGTATGCTGAATGCCACCGTAGAGAAAACCATCCCAACCGGTGTTCTTCAAACCTTGCGCCGGACTACGATAATCACTATATGCACCGCTGGCATTCATATATAAGCGAGTCATAGGCGATGCATTCCAATTAGCATACAGACTTAATCCAGAGCTACGACTCTTCCCGATATTCTTATACGTATTGTTAAGTACACCATCTTTTAAGAAACTATAGCTCTCAATTCCATTATTATTAAAGGAATGTCTCAGCGACAAATTTAAGTTAAACTTAGACGTAAAACTGCTATAACTAAGGGTAAACACATGACCTTTTTCACTCTTCAATTCCGGATTACCATAACTGATACTCGTTGGATTACTTTCATCGCGATACGGATTCAAGAAATAAATACTCGGTCTCCGGATCCGCATATTATAGCCTCCACGAAGATTCTGTGTTTTACCAATCTTGATACCCAAACTGACCGAGGGAACCATGTCATCAAGATTGACTTTGAAGTCACGCCCTTTACCCACAAGATATTTCACATCCTGAATAGTATGTTCATATCTTAGTCCTGCTTTTGCCGAGAAAGCCTTATATCTGAAAGTATATCCTCCATAAGCAGCTAAAATATCATTCAAGTGCTCATATTTACTACTTCTCGCGTCACTGTAAGAGTAATCATCACTACCACTATCTGCCAAATAGAATTTATTATCACTCGTATTATTACGAATAATATACTTTACTCCGGTTTCTACAGTATGTAACTTACCCAAAGGAGTGACGTAGTCAGCCTGAAAAGTATGCTCCGAACTATTGGTCTCACCATCCGAATGCTGATCCTGAAGGTTTAACTTCTGTCTCCATTCATCAGGTATAGAAGAGTTCGTATAGCGTGTATAAGAGTCTGAAGTCTGAGGCCGTGTATTTATCTTATAAGAAAACGTGAGCATGCGATTTTTTACCTTAAACAGTCGCTGATAATCTATATTTCCGCGAATAGAATACCAGGAATTATCGTTATTACTATTCATATCATAACTATAGATCGAATTGTTTGCCGCATCTGTCAACTCAGTGTTTCCATTCCCATTTCCATTATTACTCCTACCATAAAGTCCAAACGAAAGGGTAATCAGACGCAGTGTATCTATCTCATAACTCGCTTCTAGATTCCCATATTGGAAGGAACCATCATTTGAGTTCGAATTGTGGGTATTTAAATGAGTACTAGCTTTTGTATCTTCCCTCATCAAATCAGAATAACTCTTAGGGTAGTCGTTCTTTCTGTAACTATAGTTGCCAGTCACTGTTAGTTTATCCTTTTTCACCGTACCATAAACACTACCTCCAACACCTCTATTGCTTACATCACCACTTAATGTAACCGTATAGCCTTCAAACCCGCCACCCACGGTAACAATGTTCAGAATGCCGCCTATCCCTTCGGCATCATACTTGGCTCCAGGGTTTGTAATTACTTCGATATATTTAATGGAATTAGCAGGCATGCTTTTGAGCACCTCCGTGGGGTTATTAC
The DNA here is from genome assembly GCF_963677685.1 of uncultured Bacteroides sp. Taxonomy (NCBI): domain Bacteria; kingdom Pseudomonadati; phylum Bacteroidota; class Bacteroidia; order Bacteroidales; family Bacteroidaceae; genus Bacteroides; species uncultured Bacteroides sp. Next base: position 507,977 of record NZ_OY782186.1, on the reverse strand, counting down.
TCATCATATTATTGGGTCTTCCATTTACCTGTACCTTGAAGCTACTGCTTCCGTTTACCTTTATGTTATCTTCACCATCTACAGTTACTAAAGGCACTTTACGAAGCATCTCCAACACGGAGTTTGTTTTAGAATCCGGGTCATCCTGAATGTTATATTCTATCTTATCAATGTCAACCTTTACCAATGGCTTTTGAGCCACAATCTCAACTCCCTTGAGTTCATTAGTCTCTTCCGAACTATATAGCGTACCGAGATCAGCTATCTTTTCATCAGACTTCAACGTAAATTCCTTGATAACAGTGCTCTTACCTATTGAGGTTATTGTAATAAGGTAAGTTCCGCTACTAGGTAGTTTTTCTTTAAACTTTCCATTCGTATCAGTAACGGCCATCTTTACGGTTTTATCCGGAAGATTTTTCTTCACAATCTTTATAGTAGCATAAGGTTCCCCTTCCTGAGTCAGAGAATCAAGTAGCATACCTTTTACAGTATAAGAAAATGACGTAGGTGCTTGTGCGTAGGTTATTGTTGAGATAAACATCATCAACAAAATAGACAGAGATCTGTTTTTCATTTTATCTAAATTTAATTTCATTGTTTGTCGTGTATAAAATGGTTAACTCATTTTTATACAGGACAAAAGTAAAGTTAAAGATAGTACCTACGTAAAGCTCGTAGTTAAGAAAACTGAAAGAAGTGCTAATTAATATTATTTATAGCTAGAAGGAAATAAACAGAGAAAAAAATATGATCAAATAAAATAGAAAAGTAACAAAAGAACAATATTCATAGCAATCACAATCCCAAATCCAATGAGTATACGCGAAAACAATTCTTTACGCCTACCAGAAAAGAAAATTGCATAACACATGTTCACCACAATGTTACTTATAATGGCCTGCATACTACAAGCTGCAACAATGAGTACAGCTACTCCATTCGTTCCTTGCAGCAAATTCAAAATAAAAGGAGTTATATCACTGAGCCCCGAGACAAAAGAAAGTAAGCTCAATCCTCCGGTTCCGGCATAGACCAACGTATAATGAGTAAGCAAGGTGAAGACCACAAACAATGCGGCAAAAATAAGTGCCACCTTAAATTCCAAAGGATTACTACTTTCTTCTTCATCTATTACACCTGCTTTTTCCGAACGTTTCTCTCTGGAATACATAAACCAGGCGACAAGCGCTGCAGTAAAAGACATAACGAGTAAATAAGGATAAACAAGAAAAAAAACTGGTTGACTAAAAATAAAGATAAGAATTAGGAAACGAAGAAACATCATGCTCACGGCCAAAAGCATGGCAGCGACATATTCCGCCATCTCGTGTGCAGCCGCATGTTTACTCTTACGAGCTAAAACAGAGATAGTAGCAGTACTGCTATACAGTCCTCCAACAATACCCGAAACCAAAACTCCCGATTCGTGAAAGACATAGCGCTTCAGCAAATAAGATAAATACGAAATGCCGGATACAACGACTGTAGCCAACCATATAGAATAAGGGGTCAGATTAACGTCTGGAATAATATTCTGATTGGGCAACATAGGCAAGATGATGCCGCTAATGGCTAGAAACTTAGCCAAGGTAATCATTTCATCGCTCTGCATGCGTTGGGCTATTTCGGTAAACGTATGCTTTAATTCTGTTAAGAGCAACACAGTAACCACTACCATTACATAAAACCAGGAGGGCTGAGTTTCGACAATCGGTGCCATGCAATAAGTTATTAATGCGATAATAATGGTGGTTACTCCAAACACATGATATTGAGCTTGCTTCACATAATAATTAAGTCCTAACAAGAAACCAAGTACCAATCCACCTCCCATAAAAAGACGCATATCGCTAGGATCAAGGATATATAACAAGTAACCTAAAATGCCGATGAAAGTAAAAGTCCTGTCTGTTCCAAACAGAGTTGCCTCTCCCTCTCTTTTCAAACTAAGTTTGCGTTGGGAAAGACCTATAAGCAAAGAAAAAAGAGTCACCAATATAAAAGTAACTAGCTCCTTTGGCAAATATTGATATAGATTTTCTATAGTCATTTTTCAGTTATAATAATAAAGATAACGCTTCCATACCTGCAAATGTTGCTTACCTGATTACGCAAACTATTTCCAGCTATTAAAAGGATGTTGCATCAATTGAGAGTTATAATAACGTACATCTCCAGTTACTTCCTGCCCAAGAAAGGAAGGTTTCTCAAATTCTTCATCTTCACCCCGTAATTCTACTTCGGCGACTACCAAGCCCTCATTCTCTCCATAAAATTCGTCTACTTCAAAAATATGTCTTGCAAAAGAAACTAGATAGCGCGTTTTATCAATCATTCCCGGCTCGCAAAGTTTCATCAATTCTTTAGCCTCCTCAAGCGGAAGTTCTTTCTCCCACTCATACCTACTTGTTCCCGACTCATTTGAAGCTCCTTTGATAGTTAAATAGCCTTTTTCATCACGAATACGCACCCGCACAGTACGTCCACGGGCACTGCTAATATATCCTTGAATAATATGACTCTGACTATAAGCCAAGGATTTATATTCCCCCTTAACCAAAAATTTGCGTTCTATCTCTTGTCCCATACTCACTCTCCTTTCCTATTTTCCCTTTCGAGAGATCTTTTTCGTTTAGTGACTTTAGAAGCTCAATTGCAAGCGTACTCCTAAAATGCCATAAGCATTTCCACCCTTACCCATAGACTCATCCACCTCACTACCGTTATAAGCTAATTCGCCATTTGCCTTATAACCCACAGGCGCTTGCCCAAAAGCAGTAGCATATTTATCATTATTCACATAAGAATAGTTCAACTGTACCTTGAAAAATGAAGTTGCATAATAGTTCACTCCAAACGTCCAACCATTAGCCGATCCACCTTTAACATCCGTAGCGTTCAAATCAATGCGATCAAATCTGGCAGCCAGCTCAATATCTCCCCAGTTTTTACCCAAGGAAGGTTGTGCAAATGCTCCGCTTGAAGTTTTATAATTTTGATGTCCGCCAAAGAGCAAACAAGCAGCCTGAATATAAAAGCCATTAAATTTCTCGGTAGCCAAACCCTCTTTACGATAAGTGTTATTTAAAATATACTCTCCTTGCATACGCACTCCTTTGTAAAATCCTGCAAGCTCAGATCCAAGCAATATATCATGATCTACTTTTGTAATAGGAGCCGTATCAAGGAATTTAATTTTGTTGATAGAAGATAAAGAAGTAGTACTATATCTTACCGTATTAGGCATATTAGCACCAACAGTGGTCTTTGGCGTGCGATAGGAAGCAGCTGCACCCAAATGAAATCCTTTATTTTTTGATTGAGACAATGGCATCCATACAACCCTTCCGGTATACGAGATTCCTTCATCCTGTCCATTTTTGTTATTATACTCGGAATAGCCCTTTTCTTTACTGCTTTTTATCTTTTTAAAATGTACACCAGCAGCAGTTAAGAAATACTTATGTTGCCAATTAGCTTGTAAACCAACATGATATTCGGGTGCAAAAGCAGAGCTAACGTTTGCCTCGTCTAAAAATAGAAGATTACCCGAGGAAGTTAGCGCATCCATCGAAAAAGCCTCTTTCACATTACCGACTCTAAGATTCAAGTGATCTGAAAAACTGTACTTAATAAAGCAATCTATCAAGGAAAGGGATCCATCGGTAAAATCAAGTTCCATCATTCCGGACCATTTATCACCAAACTTGGCTGTAGCTCCTAAACGAACTCTTCTAAAATCAACACCATTTCCCAAAGGTTGATAATCTTCACCGAAAAACATTGCGCCATCAGTCTGAATGCGTCCATGAAAAGCGATCTTCAAAGGCATATCCGGTAAAGTGACAGTCACTTTTTTACCTTTAGACGATGACGTTGGTGATTGTGGGCTGAGAGCATACGCAACATTATTGACGTTGCAAAAGCAGAAAGCAGTAACAGCGAGCAGTAGTTTTTTCATTGTTATCATTAATACTAAAAATAAAGCGTTGATGAAGGTTTACAAGGTTATTCTACGGAATAAACCCCATCAACACTAAAATCTCATCAACAAGATTAATCAAAAAGAGAAAAGCCAATGAGCATAGTCAATGCTAAAACAGCAAGAACTAAAAAGATTATCTTCATAATCCGATTGGCCTGCTGCTCTTCTTTTTTTGTGTGTGATACTTTACGATGCTTAGCCATACTGATAATAGTATTATGTTTAACGATACAAAGATTTCACCATTCAATCTATAGAACAAATCAAAAGTACAAATAAAACAATTACACAACAATAATATGGCAAAAAAAAGTTCCCGCCATCTACTAAAAGATAGCGGGAATTTATTCTTTATGAATTCTCTTCCTCAGAAGAAAACTCCATCAAATAAGCTTTAATAAAACCATCTATTTTTCCATCCATAACTCCATTCACATCAGAAGTCTGGAAATTCGTTCGATGATCTTTAACACGACGGTCATCAAAAACATAGCTTCGGATTTGAGATCCCCACTCTATTTTCTTCTTACCCGCCTCTATCTTCCGTTGAGCAGCTAAACGTTTTTGCAACTCTCTATCATAAAGTTGGGAACGAAGCAAACGCATGGCATTTTCACGGTTATCAAGTTGCGAACGGGTCTCTGTATTCTCTATAAGGATTTCTTCCTCCTCACCAGTATCAGGGTCTTTGTATCTATAACGTATACGTACCCCCGTTTCTACCTTATTCACATTCTGACCACCCGCACCGCCTGAACGGAATAAGTCCCAAGAAATATCAGCAGGATTAATTTGTACTTCAATAGTATCATCTACCAAAGGTGACACAAATACTGAGGCAAAAGAGGTCATACGCTTACCCTGAGCATTAAAAGGTGAAACACGCACCAACCGATGCACTCCGTTTTCTCCTTTCAAATAACCATAAGCATAATCTCCTTCAACCTGAATAGTACAAGTCTTAATTCCCGCTTCATCTCCTTCCTGAACATTTGAAATGATCATTTTATAACCATTATCCTCAATCCAACGAAGATACATACGCATCAGCATTGATGCCCAATCCTGACTTTCTGTACCGCCTGCTCCTGAATTGATCTTCAAGACACAGCCCATCTGGTCAGCCTCTTCACGAAGCATGTTCTTCAATTCGAGATTTTCCAAAGCAGCTACTGACTTAGCATACGCCTCATCAACCTCTTCTTCCGTTACCAGTTCGTCTTTATAGAAATCAAAAGCCAAAGCTAGTTCATCACTCATTGTTTTGACTTCATTATATCCGTCAATCCACTTTTGCAAACCTTTTACTAGCTTCATTTGTGCCTCAGCCTTCTTTTGGTCATCCCAAAAGCCTGGAGCCTGAGTTCTTAATTGCTCTTCTTCAACTTGAATTTTCTTTCCGTCAACGTCAAAGGTACCTCCTCAACGCATCTGTGCGTTCTTTCACGTCTTTAAGTTGTTCGATAGTAATCATAATAAAATTTTATTTTTTGATTTGGCGGCAAAGATAAACAAAATCAGCGGATTATCTATTCTTCGTACATCTTATCAATGAACTCTTTATAGTTCTGAGAGATAACCGCCCTCTTTAATTTCAAAGTGTTCGTCAACTCTCCTCTTTCCATACTGAAAGGTTCCGGAAGCAAAGTAAAACGTTTTACTTGTTCATAATGGGCAAACTGTTGTTGTAGCGTATCGATTCTTGCCCTGAACAAAGCCTGTATTTTAGGATGTTTCAACAGCTCTTCAGTACTTTTATATTCTAATCCCTTTTCCTTGGCATACTCTTTCACTAAATCATAGACAGGAATGATTAATGCTGAAACAAATTTTCTTTGATCAGCAATAATAGCTATTTGATCAATATATCGGTCTATCACCAATTTTGTTTCTAAAGCTTGAGGGGCAATATATTTACCATTTGATGTTTTAAACAGATCCTTTATTCTTTCTGTCAGATATAGATTCCCGTCTTTTAGATAGCCTGCGTCTCCAGTATGAAACCAACCATCTTTATCAATAGCCTGAGCCGTAGCTTCACTTTTCTTATAGTACCCCTTAGTAATGGTTTTACCTTTAAGCAAGATCTCATTGTTTTCACCGATCTTCAACTCTAGATCCGGCATTACAGTACCAACCGAACCAATCACATAACCGGTTTTCCATGTACAAGATACCGTAGCTGTAGATTCTGTCAGTCCATATCCTGTCAGCATGTCAATTCCCACCGAGTGAACAAATTCACAGATTTCATCGGAAATAGCCGCGCCAGCTGTAGGAAAAAAGTTTCCATTTTCTATTCCAATCGTTTTCTTGAGCAATAAATAGATTGTTTTCTCATAGAACTTGTACTTCAAACGAATAGACAAAGGGGGAGTTTTTCCTACACGGAGACAATCCACATTATGTATTTTACCTACTCTTATAGCATCCAGCATTAATTTCTTTTTTAAGCCTGTAGTTTCTGCTATTTTTTCTTGTACCCCAGCGTATACTTTTTCCCAAAAGCGAGGAACACTGCACATTAGTGTCGGACGAATTTCTTTTATTGTTGTTTGTATATCCGCCGGACGAAGATTCACACAAATCTGCACTCCTTTAGAAATACAGAGATATGCCCATGCTTTTTCAAAAACATGAGTCAACGGAAGAAAATTCATCGAAACGTCCTGATCTGTCATTGTCTTGAGACGCTCATCATGTGTCTTAAAGACCTCAAGAAAACAAGAATGATGTAGCATAACCCCTTTAGGCTCGCCAGTAGTTCCCGATGTATAAAGGATATTTGCAAGATCATCACCACTGGCACGAGAAGTACGTTCTTCTACAACATCTGCATGAGTTAACCCTGAGCCAGCAGCAACAAATTCATCAAAGTAAATAGAAGTTGAATCCCGAGCATCTTTTCTCACTCCACGATCAAAAATGACTAATTTTTGAAGAGAAGGACACACTCCTAAAACACTAAAAGCTGCATCATATTGAAATTGCTCACCGACAAAAAGAAAACGTATCTGTGCATCATTTATTATATACTGAGCTTGAGCCGGAGAGCTAGTAGCATAAAGAGGTATTGTAACAGCTCTATTAGCAAAGGCTGCAAAATCTGTATACAGACATTCCGGCTTATTTTGAGAAAAAACGCCGATATTCTCTTCTTCTTCAACGCCAAAAGCAACAAGCGCATCAGCAGCTTTCTTCACCGTTTCAGAGAATTGATTCCAAGTAATCGGAATCCATTGAACCTTTTCATAATCACGATATTTCAAGGCTATCCTGTCGCCATATTTTTCAGCTTGGCGATGAACTAAGACGGATAAATGATGATAAGTCATATCTTTGGTTGTTAGTATTTTAATGCAAAGGTACCGTTTAATTTGAAACAATCTACATTTTATGTACATTTGCATATCACTTATACTCTACAAAATGATAACGAATCACTCAGAGATCGCCAATGAGGCTGTCAACTTGCTGAAATCATTAATCAGTATTCCTTCAATCAGCCGTGATGAGGAAGCCGCCGCCAATTTCCTACAAAATTATATTGAAACTACAGGTATAGAGACCGGCCGTAAGGGAAACAATATCTGGTGTCTGAGTCCGATGTTTGATCTTAACAAACCCACTATACTGCTAAATTCACATATCGACACAGTGAAACCTGTCAACGGATGGCGTAAAGACCCTTTTTCTCCTCGTGAAGAAAATGGCAAAGTTTATGGTCTTGGAAGCAATGATGCTGGTGCTAGCGTAGTTACACTGTTACATACATTCTTTCATTTATGCCGTACCCAACAAGATTATAACTTAATTTATTTGGCTTCTTGCGAAGAAGAAATATCAGGTAAAAACGGAGTTGAAAGTGTTCTAGATGCCTTACCGCCAATTTCTTTTGCTATTGTAGGAGAACCTACAGAAATGCATCCTGCTATAGCCGAGAAAGGACTAATGGTATTAGATGTAACAGCAATCGGCCGTTCTGGTCATGCTGCTCGTGAAGAAGGAGATAATGCTATTTATAAAACCCTCAAAGATATAGAGTGGTTTCGCGATTATCGTTTTAAGAAAGAATCACCTTTACTAGGGAGCGTAAAGATGAGTGTTACGCAAATCAATGCAGGTACCCAACATAATGTCATACCCGATCGTTGCACTTTTGTTGTTGATGTTCGCAGTAATGAGCTTTATTCTAACGAAGAACTTTTCAATGAAATTCAGCAACATCTTTCTTGCGAAGCCAAACCCCGTTCATTTCGCCTAAATTCATCACGTATTGAGGAAAAACATCCTTTTGTCCAGAAAGCGATTAAGTTAAAACGTATCCCTTTTGGCTCTCCTACTCTATCCGATCAATCGCTTATGTCATTTCCTACCGTTAAGATGGGACCTGGACGATCCGCCCGTTCACATACAGCCGACGAGTACATAATGATAAAAGAGATAGAAGAAGCCATAAAGATATATGTTGACTTACTAGATGAATTAAATCTCTGATTAACGATTTAACCAGGGTTCGGGATTCAATTTTGTTTTCTCACGTCTTAACTGGAAGTGCAATACAGTACGTCCATTATGAGCTAAATCAGAAAATATCTCTCCGAGACTCTGCTTTGTGCTAACAGATTCTCCTTGTTTTACGGAAGCCGAAGACAAATTACAATAAACAGAGATATAACTTCCATGGCGAACTAAGATATTGAACAATCCATTGAGTTTAAATACTGCTGCCACTTTTCCATCAAAAATGGCACGAGCCTGGGCACCTGGACGGCCTTGTATATCAATCCCTTTATTGTCTAACTTAACATTTCTCAAACCTTCAACTGCGTACTTTCCATAATGACTTACAATAATATAAGATCCAGAAATAGGCATAGGCAAACGCCCTTTATTACTTGCAAAATTACCTGACAGCTTACGATCTGCCTTACTCATTGAGTATTTCTCTAAAGGTCTAGCTTTCCTTCTCCTAGAAGTAGACTCTGTCTTTCTTGACTTTCCTTTAGATTTATTTTTTTGACGAGCAGCTTTTTCACGACGAGCTTCTTCCTCTGCACGCTTACGAGCCTTTTCTATCTCTTTCGCAATCAATCGGTCAATTTTAGCATTCAACTGATTTGCTTCCCTGCGTTTCTTGCGAATCTCATTCTGCAAGGCCTTTTGTTTCTTTTGTAAATTCGCTACTAACGTACGTTTCTTCTTTTCTTGCGACTCTAATTTATGTTTCTCATCCTCGCGACCCTTTAAGAGTTTTTCTTTTGCAGCTTTTACTTGGTTAAGTTCAGCTCTTTTCTTGTTTATCTGCTCCTGCTTCTTTACTATTTGTTCTCCTTGCAAGCGTTGAAAAGTAGCATATTCACGTACATACCTTAATCTACGATACATCTTTGCCAAGTCATCCGCCGAAAAAATAAACATTAACTTCTCTTCTATCGATTTATTCTTATATAAATACTTAACAGATAATTCATATTTCTTTTTCTTATCCTTCAAATCTTTTCTCAAACCACGAAGTTGACGTCTTAAAGAGCCAAGTTCGCGATCAATAGCACTAACATCCTTGGTCATAGAAGCAATATAGCGCTTCCTTTCATCAATCTGACCTGTAAGTACTGCTAAGTTATTTAACTGACTTCCAACATCTTTCTTTGTGTCTTTTAGCAATGATTCTGTCTCTGCTATCTGTTTCTGCAATGCACCACGTTTACTTTCCAACTCTTTGATCAGTTTATTAGATTGAGCAAATAGAGTCGTAACAATAACAAAACAGCAAATCAATACAACAAGACAACGTTTCATAAATTCAACAGCAATTTTATCAGGTCATTAAATTCTACTTCAGTATATTTTGATGATAATTTAGAGGGGGTAAGGGTTATTCCATTGGTTGAGAAATCATAAAGCCTTAAGCGGGTACCGTTCAAAAAAGATGAGAGCCCAAGTTCTTTGCCTTCAAAAGTAGATTTACCTCTGGGTTGAGCGGCCTTTAGCAGTAAACGCTGCAACCTGACAAAAGCATTACCTTTTGGGAATATAGTGGCTAACTGTACTTTATCGGCACGCACAAAACGTTTGTTCATTCTATCAACAATTAACATTTCATCAGGAGTCATATCTATCCTTGCCACTTCCGTACGAATAATTGGCAATTGAATAGAAAACTGAATTCGTCTGTCTGTTTCCATTTTCATGCTCCCTCCCATTCTCACTTCATCTCCTTTATAAGGAACAGTAAGTTGAATCTTTGAAGATAGAGACGAAGGAGTTACCGTGGTTAAAGGTTTTACAGCTATTTTGGAACTTTTACAAGCTGTAAGCAGAGCAAGAGCTAAAAGCAAACAGCTCAATACATTGATAGCTTTTCTCATTCAGCAATATATTTTTTCTCTTCAATCTTCTGCTTCAAGATTTCTGATTTATTACCCATCTCCAACGATTTATTCCAATATTTCAGTGCTTCTTCCAAATCACCAATCATATAATATATATCTCCGCAATGTTCCACAACGACCTCACTTTTATCCCCTCCATTTTTCATCGCATCATCCATATAAATACGAGCTCCGGAATAATTTCCCTTTTCGAACAGAATCCAAGCATAAGTATCTAAGTAAGTAGCATTATTGGGTTCTGCTTTCACCGTTTTATAACTCATCTCTTCTGCCTTATCCAAATCACGCCTTTCCACCGAGAGATAATATGCATAGTTATTTAACGCTCCTATATTAGAAGCATTATAAACTAAAGCAGAATCATAAGCCGCATAAGACTCTTTCTTCATCTTCTTTGTATGATAAATATCACCTAGCATACTATAAAAGTCGGAAACAAGTTCAGGTTTACTATCAGCCGTAATATGAGTCAATGCCTTTTTATAAGTATTCAAAGCGTCATCCAAACGATCGGCTTGATAATAAGCAATGCCCAAATAATAGTAAAATTCAAGGCTCTCCGGAGTGGCCTCTGTACCCGGTTGACAAATCTTAATGACCTCTTCATAATCATTAGCACGAATAGCCGAGCCTAAGAGAATCATCCGAGCAGCTTTATTAGTAGGATCGATCTTTATGACTTTCCACAGCAAAGGAAGAGATTGCTTCTCCATCCCTTTCGATAACAAATATTGAGCATAAAGCATCGGCACTTGTGAATCATCAGTATCTTCTTTTATCATACGCTCAAACATATTGATTACCTGCGTACTATCTTTATTGGAATGTTCCGATTGATTAATAAATTCACGCATGACATTCAATTTAGTGTTAACCGGAACTTTCTTATTGAGCAGTAGTGTGTCCAACTGCTGTTCATACAACTCTTCCTGACCCGTCTCTTGATAATAAGAAGCCAACGAGAACATCGCCATCGCATTATCCGGTTCGATTGTTAACACTTTCTGATAGACATCATAAGCCTCCTTCTTCTTCCCGTTTTGGAGATAAACATCCCCTAACAAAGTAAGATAGCGCATATCCATCGGATACTCTTTAGCCAAGCTTTCTATCTCGTGAAATGCCCTCTTATTATCATCCATCTGTAAATAGATACGGAATTTCTCCATACTGATTCGCTCATTTTTCCCGATCTTATCTTCTAAACGGTTGAGTGTATAAATCACTTTAGAATAATTATTCTGCTGGTTGTAAAGATCAACTAAATTAAGCAAACATTCTCTACGCAATGGAAAGCGAGTAACCATAGATTCTAAAAGACTTATTGCTTCTTCTTTCTTTCCTTCCTGCTGATACAAGGAAGCCAAAGCATTAGCATACCAATAGTTCTCAGGCTCATTAGCCACAGCTTTCTGCAAAGCAGCTTGACCTTGAGGTATCTGTTTCAAGGAGAGGTAAAACTGAGCAATTTCATATAACCCTGAAGCTCCATTCGGATTCAAATCAAGACAATGTTTAAGCAAATCGAATGCGGCATCATACCTGCCTTGAGATTTCATCTGAATTGCTTCAAGAAAAAAATAGTCATATTTACGTTGTTCCTCGGCAGTAAGCCCCGTATTCGATGATTTCACAGCAGCAGACTTCTGTAAATGCGTAGAAGAAGAACAGCCCATAAGCAAGAATATCCCCATAAAAAGAAGGAGAATTTGAAATTTATGAGGATGCTGCTTCAGCCGAACATCATAGAAATTTATCATCCGAAGTTTACCCTTAACCATATTTCTTTTAATCATTTTATTATTGTTAAGTTGCAGTTAGAAAAGCAGAATGATCAACCTCTTCCGGTATGTCCAAATCCTCCTGCCCCTCTCTCTGTAGAATCAAGCACATCTACCTCTTCCCATTTTGCCTGCTCATGTTTAGCTATTACCATCTGAGCGATGCGTTCACCATCTTCTATAACAAAAGATTCAGCTGAAAGATTTACTAAGATAACGCAAATTTCTCCTCTGTAGTCAGCATCAATAGTTCCCGGAGAGTTAAGTACCGTAATACCTTTTTTAATAGCCAGACCGCTACGTGGACGAACTTGGGCCTCATAGTTTTTTGGAAGAGCAATATACAAGCCGGTCGGAACCAAACATCTTTGCAAAGGCTCAAGAATTATCGATTCGGAGATATTCGCCCGGATATCCATACCGGCCGATAACGCCGTTTCATATGCAGGCAAAGAGTGCTTTGATTTATTAATTACTTGTATATCCATAATTCCGTCTTATTTACTTTTTAATTTGCGAAAGTAGACATTTCAAGGCTATTTTTAATACATTTGCAGTTAATAACGGTTAATGATTAATTTATAACGACAATATGAACTGGAAGCAATTGATTTCAGCAAAACGCTTTGGAATGGAGGAGTTTCACGAAGAGCGACAAGAGAACAGATCCGAATTTCAAAGAGACTATGACCGCTTGGTATTTTCGGCACCTTTCCGTCGTTTACAAAACAAGACTCAGGTATTCCCACTTCCAGGTAGTATTTTTGTTCACAACCGATTGACACATAGTTTGGAAGTTTCATGTGTCGGTAGATCATTAGGTAATGACGCTGCAAAAGCTATTTTGCAAAAAAAACCAGAGCTTCACGATACCTTCTTACCCGAAATAGGCTCTATCGTTTCTGCCGCCTGTTTAGCACATGACTTAGGAAATCCGCCTTTTGGACACTCGGGTGAAAAAGCTATTTCTACTTTTTTTTCTGAAGGCAAAGGGCTCCTTCTTAAAGATAAGCTATTATCCAACGAGTGGGAAGATTTGATACATTTTGAAGGTAATGCCAATGCGTTTCGTTTGCTTACCCATCAATTCAAAGGGCGCCGCCAAGGAGGTTTTGCCATGACTTACTCCACCCTAGCTTCTATCGTCAAATACCCTTTTTCATCAAGTTTAGCAGGAGAAAAGTCCAAATTTGGCTTCTTTGTTTCTGAAGAGGAAGGATTTCGTCGTGTTGCGACTGAGCTTGGTATTCAGCAACTCAACGAGCAACCGATTAAATATGCCCGATACCCGTTGGTATATCTTGTAGAAGCTGCAGACGACATCTGTTACCAAATGATGGATATAGAAGATGCGCACAAGCTCAAAATACTCACTACAGATGAAACCATAGAACTACTAATGAACTTTTTTGATGAAAGCAAACAGGCACATATACGAAAAACTTTTGCTATTGTGAGCGACAGAAATGAACAAATAGCTTACTTACGATCATCCGTCATCGGATTATTGATAAAAGAATGCACAAGAGTGTTTGTGGAAAATGAAGAAAGCATTTTGGAAGGAAATTACAGTGGTTCTCTTATCAAAAATATATCAGAAAAACCTGCTAAGGCTTACCGGATATGCAGTAAAGTATCCATGGAAAAAATATATCGTTCGCGCGACGTATTAGACATTGAACTAGCTGGTTTCCAAGTCATAAGTACTCTTCTCGAATTGATGATTGACGCTGTCAACGCTCCAGAAAAAGCCTACTCCAAACTTCTTATTAACCGTGTCTCAAGCCAATATGATTTAAAAGCGCCCGCACTTTTTAACAAAGTACAAGCAGTTCTAGATTTCATTTCAGGAATGACAGATGTCTTTGCTCTGGACCTTTACCGAAAAATTAATGGAAACAGCCTTCCGGCTGTGTGAGAAATCAGTTTATATTAGAATAAAACACTTTATTAGCCCCCGAAGTCAACTGACAGCCTTCCGGATTATGTTCTATGAATGATTGAATATGACGCATCCGTTTTTCTTCAAGGATTTCATCTACAGCAATTAAGATTCCTGTCTCTTCAACATCTCCAAAACCATAATTAATAGCGGTTCCAAACATTTTCATCGTTGGACTCAAACCCATGTATGCGTTTACTAAAGGAGGAATGTTATAACCCAGTTTACGAACTTCGGTATTCAATATCTTATAATCATCTCTAAAAGCATCTTTACAAAATAGCTTCTCCAACTCTTTCTCATCAGTTTCAATTTCCAATGGCTTCATCGGAGTTATCAGTCCATCCTTATCTCCAAAATGTTTTTTAAGGAAATAAAGAATCATATCGCGCCCTTGGCGATGAAAATTCGGATACATCGTCACCTTTCCAAAAAAATACTTGACTTCAGGCATAACCACAGTCAAAGCACCTAAACCATCCCAAAGATTATCTAAAGCATATAGTCCTTTACTACCCGAACGAGTTGACTGATATTCTAAAGTAACAAAAGAGCGCCCTAGTTCAATAGTAGTAGGCAAATATTCTTTCAAAAATTTATCTGAGAAATCAAACATATGCGAAGTAGCAAGAATGGGATGCCCCTTAGTATCTAGTTGTACGTCTGTCCCACGAATATAGCGATATCCTCCCAAAATCTCTTCAGCTTCAGGATTCCAAACGATCAGTTGCTTATAGGCATTCTCCATTGTATCATACTCATCAATATCAACAGAAAGGCCACACCCTCCACCTGCTGCCCGAAAAGCAATTTCACGCAAACGACCAATTTCTCTCATAGTATTAGGAGAATCCTGATGAGTAATAATATATATTTGATTATTGCTCTTATTTGTTATACGTAGCCGCTTATTTTCTGTCAATTCGGCTTTAATCAATTCTTTGCTTATCGGTGCAATAATTTCTTCCATATTTTTCGCTAGTAGTGTCTTTATACTCTCTTAAAGTTTATAAACTATATCTCTAACATATTCCGCCCACTGTAGAGGCGTTTTTGATTTATCAAAAGTTTGCCAAGGTATTGGTTTTCCAATAGTCACTGTAAATGTTTTATGACGATTCTTAAACATTTCGTCTGCAAGATATAACATTGCAATATTAAATTTGATTCCTAAGAACTTACAAAGATTAGCAAGGTTATAAAAGAAATTAGAATTTCTCCCACCAAAATGAATGGGAACAATATCTCTTTGTGATTCCACACTTTTAACCACAAATGTCTTTGTCCACTGCAAATCTTTAATAACCCCTTTATGTCTTCTTGAGCAAATTCCTGCCGGAAACATTATTAATTGATTATCTGAACGAAAACCGGCTTCAACCATTAAAGGAAAATCTCGCCCTTGTTTACCGGTTTTGTTTATAGGAATACAGAGTGGCGCCAATCCTTGCAAATTCATCAATAAATCATTTACAAGATATTTCACTTTCCCTTTATAACGACTTCCCAAGACATAACCTAATGCCACACCATCCTGTCCACCTAAAGGATGATTGGAGACAAATGTGTACAAACCCTCTTTCGGTAGATTTTCTTCACCCCTAAGTTCAATTTTCATATCCAGAAAACTCAAAGAGGCCTCCAAAAAGTCTACCCCTTTCTTATCCTGTGATTCATGCAAAAAGACATTCAGCTCTTCTTGATGAACAATTCTCTTTAGGTAAGCTACTAAAAATGCTGGAATGTATTTGTAATACTTCGGAGCCTTTTCACGTAGTATTTTGTCGATATCAATTAAAAACAAAGAGTCATTACTCATTCTCTACAAATTAAAAAATGATTGTGCAAAATTAACCCATCTTTTTTAATTAATCGCAATAAAACACCAAAAAATACGAGATTTAAGCATTACAAGCATGTAAAAAAACTGTTTTTATTGACTCAAGAACAATAATAAACCGCTTTGCAATAACAAAGCACTCCTTTGGCTAATTAAAACATACTGAAGTGTCAAAGA
The DNA here is from genome assembly GCF_963677685.1 of uncultured Bacteroides sp. Lineage (NCBI taxonomy): Bacteria > Pseudomonadati > Bacteroidota > Bacteroidia > Bacteroidales > Bacteroidaceae > Bacteroides > uncultured Bacteroides sp. The sequence continues at coordinate 491,854 of NZ_OY782186.1, read as the reverse complement.
GAATATCTATTTCTCTTTTTTATCTCCCGCATTCATCTTATCTTTGCTCAATAAACCCCTGAGACAACATCCGGATGTTTTAGTATAAAAGATCCGGATGTTGTATAGTTAAACATCCGGATGTTCTTCACTAAAACATGGGGATGTTTTCAAGTTATAAAAGTAATCATAAATAAAACGATACGCATTCTAAAATACTAATCATAACAAAAAGACAAATAACTATGCCTATTAACTATGTACTAAGAAAGAAAGTAGACAAGAGCCAGAAAGAGGTCAAAGAGCTTTATTACGCCACCACCAAAGCGCTCCAGAAACAGCCCGTAGACAGCATACAGATCGCCAATGAGCTTGCTGAAAGAAGCTCATTGCAAAATGGAGATGCATTATCTGCCTTGATACAATTATCGGACATCATCGCAACACATTTGCGCGAAGGGCGAACCGTCAGTCTAAAAGATTTAGGTAATTTCTACCCCTCTATCACTAGTGAAGGAGTAGTACACCCGAAAGAATGTACAGCCAATAAAGTCTGGATATCCAAAATTTGCTTCAAATCAGCTCCGAGTTTTTTGCAAAAAGTACGAAAAGCTCATTTTGTAAGTTCCCAACTAGGATACGGATGGTCTGCAAAACCTACGCAGAAAGCAAGCAAGCAGAGCATAGATGAAGCAGAAGAAAAAGCAACGAATAAAGACATAAAATAAGGCCCTATCACCATAAACCCATTATTAGCAAAAGAGATTCATTATCAAGCAAATAGAGTATAAACAGACTGTTGATAACTTATGAAAAATATTTTGTGGAAAATTGTGGGGAATCGTGGGGAAATTTATATTTTTACCGTCACTTATATAATTAAGGTGAATGACAGTTTTTCTAGGCAATATTGAAGCTAAAACGGACACGAAAGGCAGAATCTTCATTCCGGCTCTTTTCAGAAGACAGCTACAAGCAACTTCTGAAGATAAGCTTGTTATGCGCAAAGATGTGTTTCAAGAGTGTCTTGTACTCTACCCCGAGAGTGTATGGAACGAAGAGCTGAACGAATTGCGTTCCAAACTGAATAAGTGGAATGCAAACCATCAAAATGTCTTCAGGCAATTCGTGAGCGATGTTGAGATAATCAGCATTGATGGAAACGGTCGGATACTAATCCCTAAACGCTACCTACAAATAGCAGGAATTTTAGGAGAAGTACGCTTTATTGGAGTTGATAACAAAATAGAAATTTGGGCCAAAGAAAAGACTGAACAGCCTTTTATGCAAGCAGAGGCTTTTGGAAAAGCGTTAGAAGAAATAATGAATAATGAGGAGTAAAGTAGCGGATGAAAACAGAAGAAATAACATATCACATACCAGTATTATTGCAAGAAAGCGTAGACGGAATGAATATCCAACCAGAAGGGATATATGTCGATGTCACTTTCGGAGGAGGAGGACATTCTAAAGAGATATTGTCGCGCCTGGGAACAGAAGGGAAATTATTAGGTTTCGATCAGGATAAAGATGCTGAAAGGAATATCATCAACGATAAACGTTTTGTTTTTGTACGTAGTAATTTCAGATACCTACGTAACTTCTTACACTATCATGAAATAGAAAAAGTCGATTCTATCTTAGCCGATTTAGGAGTTTCCTCCCATCATTTCGATGACAGCGAACGCGGATTCTCTTTCCGCTTCAACGGGTCATTAGATATGAGGATGAATAAACGCTCCGGAATGACCGCCGCCGATATCATCAACACTTATGACGAGGAACGCATTGCCAATATTTTATATCTTTACGGTGAACTAAAAAATAGCCGAAAGCTTGCATCTGTGATCATAAAAGCCCGTGAGAAAAAAAACATTGAAAGCATTGAAGATTTTCTGGAGATAATAAAACCGTGCTTTGGAAGAGAGAGAGAAAAAAAAGAAATAGCCAAAGTTTTTCAAGCCCTACGAATTGAGGTCAATCAAGAAATGGAGGCCTTAAAAGAAATGCTCATAGCAGCAACAGAAGCTTTAAAGCCGGGTGGACGACTTGTTGTCATCACTTATCACTCTCTTGAAGATAGGATGGTCAAGAATATTATGAAGACAGGAAATGTAGAAGGAAAAGCTGAGCAAGATTTTTTTGGCAATTTCCAAACTCCATTCAAGCTGATAAACAACAAGGTCATCACACCGAATGAAGAGGAAATAGAAATTAATCCACGTTCTAGAAGTGCAAAATTAAGAATCGCTGAGAAAAAATAATGTCGTAAAATGGAAGATAAAGTAAAGAAGAAGAAAAAAAGTACTTCCTTAAAAAGCATTTTGGGAGGAGACATTCTAGCCACGGACTTCTTTCGCAGGCAAACAAAGTTAATCGTACTTATCATGCTCTTTCTTATTTTCTATATCCACAACAGATATGCCAGTCAACAACAACAAATAGAAATAGATAAGCTAAAGAAAGAGCTTATTGATATAAAATATGATGCACTGACACGTAGTTCAGAGTTAATGGAAAAAAGCCGGCAATCACGAATTGAAGAATACATATCGCAAACACAAAGTCATTTGCAAGCTTCAACCGAACCTCCTTTTTTGATTAAAGATTAGTATATGTCCGTTAATAAAAAGAACATAATGACCCGATATTTCTTCGTCATCCTTATTATAGGGCTTGTCGGAGTAGCTATTATTACAAAAGCAGCTATAACAATGTTCGCTGAACAACAATATTGGCAGGACGTAGCAGATCGGTTCATTAAAGAAAATGTAACAGTTAAGCCTAGTCGAGGGAACATCATATCATCAGATGGACAGTTAATGGCCAGCTCTCTACCAGAATATCGAATTTATATGGATTTCAAAGCAGGAGGAGAGAAAAAGGATACGATGCTAATTCATCATCTAGATGAAATATGCAAAGGACTACACGAGATTTTGCCGGACATGAGTGCCAAAGAGTTCAAAGCACATCTCTTAAAAGGCAGAAGAAAAGGTCGTCGAAATTATCTAATTTACCCCAAAAGAATCTCTTATATACAATATAAAGAAGTGAAAAAGCTCCCTGTATTCTGTTTAAATAAGTACAAAGGAGGATTTACTAAACAGGCCTATAATCGGAGAAAAAAACCTTTTGGCTCATTAGCCCGACGTACTCTAGGCGATCTGTACCCTGAAGCAGATAAAGGAGCAAAAAACGGATTAGAATTGGCTTTCGACTCTGTGCTAAGAGGTAAAAACGGGATTATTCACCGTCAAAAGGTGATGAACAAATATCTCAATATTGTCGACATACCTCCTGTTGATGGTTGCGACATTATCACTACCATCAACGTTGATATGCAAGATATTTGCGAAGAAGCATTATTGGAAGAGCTTAAAGAAATTAATGCAAAAGTAGGAGTAGCAATATTAATGAAAGTGTCAACCGGAGAAGTGAAAGCGATTGTCAATATGACAAAATGTGAAGACGGCGAATACCGGGAGATTAAAAATAACGCTATTAGCGACATGCTCGAGCCAGGTTCAACATTCAAAACTGCTTCTATCATGGTGGCACTTGAAGATGGCAAAATTACACCGGAGGATGGAGTGGATACAGGAAACGGTATCAAAGAAATGTACGGAAGACACATGAGAGACCACAATTGGCGAAGAGGTGGCTTCCAATATCTAACAGTGCCGCAAATATTAATGGTTTCGTCCAACATAGGAGTTTCTTCGCTTATAGATGAACATTATAGAGATGATCCTCAAAAGTTTGTAGACGGCTTAAAGCGAATGAGCCTAGACAAAGCACTACATTTACAAATCCCCGGAGAGGGAAAGCCTAACATAAAAGGACCCAAAGAGCGATATTTCTCAAAAACAACACTCCCATGGATGAGTATAGGCTACGAAACACAAATACCTCCTATCAACATCCTAACATTCTACAATGCCATAGCCAATAACGGCGTAATGGTGCGCCCTAAATTCGTGAAAGCAATTACTAAGAATGGAGATACATTGAAAGAATTTCCAACTAAAGTGATAAACCCTGCCATCTCTTCCCAACGGACGCTAAAAGAAATAAAAGCGATGCTTAGACGGGTGGTATCTGAAGGACTCGCAAAACAGGCCGGTTCTAAACAATTTCATGTATCGGGGAAAACCGGAACCGCTCAAATATCTCAAGGGAAAGCTGGTTATAGAACTGGCATGATGCACTATCTCGTTAGTTTTTGCGGATATTTTCCTTCTGAAAATCCCCAATATAGCTGCATCGTATCTATACAGAAACCGGGATATCCTGCGTCAGGAGGACTAATGGCAGGAAGTGTGTTTAAAAAAATAGCAGAGAGAGTATATGCAAAAAATCTAGCACTAGACTTGAAAAATGCAATTGATAGCAATACAATAGTGATACCTGATGTCAAAACGGGAGAGATGCGCGAAACTAAAGAAATATTAGATGAATTAAAAATAAAAACGCAAACACAATACGCTTCAAAAAAAGAGTCAAAAATATGGGGTAACGCCTATTCAGAAGCAAAAGCTGTAGTATTGAAGAAAAAAAGCATTACAAAAAATTTAATCCCGAGTGTTATTGGAATGGGAGCTAAAGATGCTGTTTACCTTTTAGAATATAAAGGGCTAAAAGTAAAATTAAATGGTATAGGAAAGGTTGTCAGGCAATCATTGCCGAAAGGCAGGAAAATAGCAAAGGGAGAAACAATAACGTTAACGCTGAAATGATTATAAAATAAATTTATAGATATAGGTATGAAACTGGAAGAGTTATTAAAAACAGTCCGGATAGTAAACATCACCGGGCAAACAGAAATAGACATAAAAGGGGTCAATATAGATTCCAGACTCGTAGAGAAAGGTGATTTGTTCATGGCTATGAAAGGAACGCAGACTGATGGCCATGCCTATATCTCAACTGCAATAGAACAAGGCGCTGTTGCAATACTTTGCGAGAATATACCGGAAATTCTAATTGAAGGCATTACCTACATTCAAATAACAAATAGTGAAGAGGCTGTAGGAAAAGTGGCTACAACTTTTTATGGAAATCCCACTTCAAAATTAGAGCTTGTTGGAGTCACAGGTACCAACGGAAAAACAACCGTAGCAACTTTATTATACGACACATTTCGTTATTTTGGATATAAAACCGGATTGATATCAACTGTATGCAACTATATCGACGGAGAAGCAATTCCTACCGAACATACTACGCCTGATCCCATCACTCTTAACAAATTGTTAGGACGCATGGCTGATGAAGGATGTAAATATGCCTTCATGGAGGTTAGTTCTCACTCTATAGATCAGAAGAGAATTAGTGGACTTATTTTTGCCGGAGGCATTTTCACAAACCTAACCCGAGATCATTTAGATTATCATAAGACGGTAGAGAATTATCTAAAAGCAAAGAAAAAGTTTTTTGATGATATGCCCAAAAACGCATTCAGTTTAACTAACTTAGATGATAAAAACGGATTGGTAATGACACAAAACACTCGTTCCAAAGTACATACGTATTCATTACGAAGTATCTGCGACTTTAAAGGGCGAGTGATAGAATCTCATTTTGAAGGGATGCTACTTGATTTCAATAATAAAGAGCTAGCCGTACAATTCATCGGGCGTTTTAATGCATCCAATTTACTTGCCGTTTTTGGAGCCGCCGTACTGTTAGGAAAAAAAGAGGAAGAGGTTTTAATAGCACTCAGCACACTCCGACCTGTAGCCGGACGATTTGATTCCATACGCTCTTCTAAAGGTTATACTGCCATTGTAGACTACGCACACACACCCGATGCCCTTGTCAATGTACTGAATGCTATACACGGCGTATTGGAAGGGAAAGGGAAACTCATTACTGTTGTCGGTGCAGGTGGTAACCGCGACAAAGGGAAGCGCCCTATCATGGCCAAAGAAGCTACCCGATACAGCGATCGTGTCATCATAACATCAGATAACCCACGTTTTGAGGAACCACAAGATATTATTAACGACATGATGGCAGAATTGGATAAGGATGATTTGAAAAAAACAATAAGCATAGCAGACCGCAAAGAGGCTATTCGCACTGCTTGCATGTTTGCTCAAGCTGGAGATGTTATTCTTGTTGCAGGGAAGGGACATGAGAATTACCAAGAGATAAAGGGAGTGAAACATCATTTTGATGATAAAGAGATTTTAAAAGAGATCTTCGATAATGAATAAAAATTTAAGACCAACAAGCAACCAATAAAACTGTAGAGCATATGTTATATTATCTATTTCAATGGCTTGATAAATTTGATTTCCCTGGAGCAAGAATGTTTGGTTACATCTCATTCCGAGCATTAATGGCTATTATCTTGGCACTATTAATATCAAGTATCTTTGGAAACAAATTTATTAATCTATTAAAGAGAAAACAGATTACGGAAACACAACGTGATATTAGCATTGATCCTTTTGGAGTAAACAAAGTTGGCGTTCCAAGCATGGGTGGAGTTATTATTATTGTTGCCATATTAATACCCTGTTTACTATTAGGTAAATTAGATAACATATACATGATATTGATGCTAATCACTACGATTTGGTTAGGCTCATTAGGCTTTGCAGATGATTATATAAAGATATTCAAGAGAGATAAGGAAGGACTTCACGGAAAGTTTAAAATTATCGGGCAAGTAGGATTAGGACTCATAGTAGGTTTAACGCTCTATTTAAGCCCTGACGTTGTTATCAGAGAAAATTTTGAAGTTCAAAAACCCGGGGAACAGATAGAAGTAGTGCACGCCATCAAAAATATAAAATCAACACAGACTACAATTCCCTTTGTCAAAAGTAACAACCTCGACTATGCCGATCTAGTTGCATTCATGGGCGAACATGCTCAAGCCGCAGGATGGATCCTTTTTGTTATCATAACGATCTTTGTTGTTACAGCTGTATCCAACGGAGCCAATCTAAACGATGGAATGGATGGAATGGCTGCGGGCAATTCCGCCATAATAGGACTAACATTGGGGATATTGGCCTATGTTTCCAGCCATATAGATTACGCTCAATACCTAAATATAATGTATATACCAGGTACCCAAGAGTTGGTTATTTATATATGTGCTTTCATCGGAGCACTCATTGGCTTCCTTTGGTATAATGCTTTCCCCGCTCAGGTTTTCATGGGAGATACAGGAAGTCTCACTATTGGAGGTATCATCGCTGTTTTTGCTATCATCATACACAAAGAATTACTTATCCCGATACTTTGCGGAGTATTCTTAGTAGAAAACTTATCGGTTATTCTTCAGGTTAACTTCTTTAAGTCTGGGAAAAAGAAAGGTATCAAACAACGTATTTTTAAACGTACCCCTATACACGATCATTTCAGAACAACCTTATCTCAGTTAGATCCAAATTGCACATACATGTTTACCAAACCGAATAGTGTGTTTCATGAATCTAAAATAACAGTTCGTTTTTGGATTGTGACAATAGTACTTGCTGCCATAACTATCATTACATTAAAAATAAGATAATCTAAATATGAAAAGAATTGTAATATTAGGAGCTGGTGAGAGCGGAGCAGGAGCTGCTGTTCTAGCAAAGGTAAAAGGATTCGATGTTTTTGTCTCGGATACTTCTCTCATCAAGAAACACTACAAAGAATTGCTCGACAAATATCAAATTCTTTGGGAAGAAGGAGGACATACAGAAGAACATATTTTAAATGCCGAGGAAGTTATAAAAAGCCCGGGCATCCCAAACGAGGCTCCCATCATTCTTAAATTAAAAGAATTAGCGACTCCTATCATTTCTGAGATAGAATTTGCGGGGCGATATACAAAAGCTAAAATGATCTGTATAACCGGAAGTAATGGAAAAACCACTACTACAAGCCTCATTTATCATATATTCAAAAGTTCGGGACTAAGTGTCGGATTAGCGGGAAATATTGGAAAAAGTTTAGCTCTACAAGTCGCTACAGAAAACCATGATTATTATATTATAGAGTTAAGCAGTTTCCAACTCGATAATATGTACAACTTCAAAGCGGATATTGCTGTTTTGATGAATATTACCCCCGATCATTTGGACCGCTACGACCACAACATGCAAAGCTATATCAACGCAAAATTCCGTATTGCTCAAAACCAAACTTCGGAAGATGCGTTTATCTTTTGGAATGATGACCCTATCATAAAGCAAGAATTGAATAAGCACGGAATTCATGCACAATTATATCCTTTTTCTGCCATTAAAGAAGAGACAGCGGTAGCTTACGTAGAAAATAATAAAGTAGTTATCACAAAGCCTATTGATTTCAATATGGAGCAAGAGCAACTAGCTCTAACAGGTACACACAATCTATACAATTCTTTAGCCGCAGGTATCTCTGCTAATCTTGCAGGAATAGCGAAAGAAAACATTAGACAGGCACTTTCAGACTTTAAAGGAGTAGAACACAGACTCGAAAAAGTGGCACGGGTAAGAGGCATCGATTTTATCAATGATTCCAAAGCCACAAACGTAAATTCATGTTGGTACGCTTTGCAAAGCATGACCACCAAGACAATACTGATACTAGGAGGGAAAGATAAAGGTAACGACTATACAGAGATTAAAAAGTTTGTTGAAGAAAAATGTAGCGGACTCATATATTTGGGACTAGATAATGAAAAATTACATACTTTCTTCGATAGAATGAAATTGCCCGTTGCCGATGTACAAAGCATGGAAGATGCTGTGAATGCCGCCTATAAAATGGCCCAAAAAGGAGAAACAGTATTACTGTCACCTTGCTGTGCTAGTTTCGATCTTTTTAAAAGCTACGAAGATCGAGGAGAACAATTCAAAAGATACGTCCTCGACCTATGAAGCAGCAATTTTTTAAATAAATGAGTAAATGGATTTAATAAGGAATATATTTAAAGGGGACAAGGTTATTTGGATCATATTCTTATGTCTTTGCCTTATTTCTATTATTGAAGTATTTAGTGCAGCGAGTACACTTACTTACAAGAGTGGTGACCACTGGGCACCCATCACACAACATTCTGTTATATTAATGGTAGGAGTTGTTGTCGTGGTATTAATGCATAACATTCCATATAAATGGTTTCAAGTATTCCCAGTGTTCCTTATTCCTCTATCTCTTTGCTTACTTGCTTTTGTTACTTTAATGGGCGTAATCACAGGAGACCGAGTGAATGGTGCCGCACGCTGGATGACCTTTTTCGGCATCCAATTTCAACCGTCTGAGGTAGCCAAAATGGCTGTAGTCATAGCCGTTTCTTTTATTTTGTCGAAGAAACAAGATGACGAAGGAGCTAATCCGAAAGCATTCAAATATATTATGATCATTACAGGTCTTATTTGCTTACTCATTGCCCCTGAAAATTTATCAACAGCCCTTTTACTCTTCGGAGTTGTAGTACTGATGATGTTTATTGGAAGAGTAGCCATGAAGAAACTGGCAATGCTTTTCGGGAGCCTTGCTTTAGCAGGAGGACTATTGGTCGCCATTGTTCTCATCACACCCGAAAAGAGCGAAATACCTTTTTTACATCGTCTCAGCACATGGAAAAGTAGGATTACCAACTTTGCAGATAAAGAAGAGGTTCCAGCAGCAAAATTTGATATCGATAAAGACGGACAAATAGCACATGCCCGAATCGCCATTGCAACAAGCAACCTCATAGGAAAAGCACCCGGGAACTCTGTTCAACGGGACTTCCTCAGTCAAGCTTTCTCAGATTTCATTTTCGCCATCATCATAGAAGAATTAGGACTGATTGGAGGAGTCTTTGTAGTAATGCTTTATATTTGGCTACTAATACGAGCGGGACGCATTGCAAAAAAATGCGAGCGGACATTCCCTGCCTTTTTGGTAATGGGTATAGCTTTAATGCTTGTATCACAAGCCGTGCTGAATATGATGGTAGCAGTAGGACTTTTCCCTGTCACCGGTCAGCCTCTACCTCTAATAAGTAAAGGAGGAACCAGCACCCTTATTAATTGTGCTTACATTGGTATGATACTCAGTGTAAGCCGATATACTGCACGTTTAGAAGAAGAAAAAGCGAAAGATGAAAATCTTGCAATAGAGATAGACACTCATAGCGAGGAAGCAATCGAACCGACCTCCGAACTACTGAATAGTGATGCGGAATTTGAAGAATAAAAGAAAAAGAAAGCAATGAAAAAAGAAATAAGGATTATCATCAGCGGAGGAGGAACGGGAGGTCATATTTTCCCGGCAGTATCTATCGCAAACGCCATAAAAGAACAACATCCCGAAGCCAAAATTCTTTTCGTTGGTGCCGAAGGAAGAATGGAAATGCAGCGTGTACCCGACGCCGGTTATGACATAATAGGACTTCCCGTGGCCGGTTTCGACAGAAAGCATCTAATAAAAAACATTGCTGTTATACTGAAATTAATAAAAAGTCAATGGAAAGCGAGAAACATCATAAAATCATTCAAGCCGGATGTAGCAGTTGGTGTTGGTGGATATGCAAGTGGCCCGACTCTTAAAATGGCAGGAATGATGGGGGTGCCTACCCTTATACAAGAACAAAATTCTTATGCAGGTGTAACAAACAAATTATTAGCAAAGCGTGCCTGCAAGATCTGCGTTGCCTATGACGGAATGGAAAGGTTCTTCCCTGCCGATAAAATTCTCATGACAGGCAATCCTGTACGCCAAACACTATTCAACGAAGCAGTTAATCGTGAAGAAGCACTCAAAACGTTTGGCTTTCAAGCAGATAAAAAAACGATCCTTATTTTAGGAGGTAGCCTAGGTGCCCGCACTATCAATCAATCCATCATAAATCATCTCACAGATATTCAAGAATCCGATGTACAATTTATCTGGCAGACTGGAAAAATTTATTTTGAACAAGCTCAAGAAGCTTTAAATCGAACAGAAAAAATAAACAATTTATATACAACTGATTTCATCAAAGATATGGCAAATGCTTATGCTGCCGCCGACTTAGTTATCTCACGTGCAGGCGCAGGCTCCATCTCTGAATTCTGCTTACTGAAAAAACCGGTAATATTAGTCCCCTCTCCCAATGTAGCAGAAGACCATCAGACAAAAAATGCAATGGCACTTGTTAATAAAAAAGCCGCCATTTATGTAAAAGATGCAAATGCCAATTCCGAACTCATAAATAAAGCATTAAGTACAATTCACTCCGAAAAGCAATTAGAAAATTTGAGCGAGAACATAGAGAAACTGGCATTAGCAGATTCAGCAAATATTATAGCACAAGAAGTATATAAGCTAGCGATAAGCAAAAAATAATAAGACTAATGAATACAGAAAAAATAAAATCAGTATACTTCGTTGGCGTAGGAGGCATTGGAATGAGTGCACTCGCACGATATTTTATAAATAAAGGAAAACTAGTTGCTGGATACGACCGCACACCTAGTGAACTAACAGAACAGTTAATAAAAGAGGGAGCACAGATACATTATGAAGAGAATGTCTCGTTAATCCCCCAAGCCTGCAAAGATAAAGAGACTACGCTAATAGTACTGACCCCCGCCATACCTCAAGAACATGCTGAATTACAATATTTCCGCACAAACGGATTTGAGATACAAAAACGCGCACAAGTATTGGGAAGTATTACTCATTCAAGTAAAGGATTATGTGTAGCAGGAACGCATGGGAAGACCACCACATCGACCATGACTGCCCACTTACTTGAACAGTCGCATATAAAATGCACTGCTTTTTTAGGAGGGATTTCTAAAAATTATGGAACAAACTTATTACTTTCACAAGAAAGCCCTTATACAGTAATCGAAGCAGACGAATTCGATCGTTCTTTTCATTGGCTATCTCCCTACATGTCGGTTATCACAGCCACAGATCCTGACCATTTAGATATCTACGGCACAGAAGAAGCCTATTTGGAAAGTTTTGTAAAATACACATCACTCATTCAGCCCGGTGGTTGCCTTATTATCCGCAAAGGCATTTCATTAAAACCCAAGATACAAGAAGGAGTAAGACTCTATACCTATTCAAAGGAAGAAGGTGATTTTCATGCCGAGAACATTCGTATTAAAGATGGTGAAATTTTTATTGATTTCATTGCTCCGGACACACGTATCAACAACATTCAATTAGGAGTACCTATTAGTATTAACATAGAAAATGGTGTTGCAGCCATGGCACTTGCTCATTTAAATGGAGCTACTAATGAAGAAATAAAGCAAGGAATGAAAAGCTTTAAAGGAGTAGACAGAAGGTTCGATTTTAAAATCAAAAATGAAAAAACAGTCTTTTTGAACGATTATGCGCATCACCCCTCAGAAATCAAACAGAGTGTCACTTCTATTCGAGAATTATACCCAAATAAAAAAATAACAGCTGTTTTTCAACCACATCTTTATACACGAACAAGAGACTTCTACAAGGATTTTGCAGAGAGTCTATCTTTATTAGATGAAGTCATATTAGTAGATATTTATCCTGCTAGAGAGACTCCGATACCTGGTATAAGCAGTAAATTAATTTATGATAGCCTCAGACCAGGTATTACAAAGCAGATGTGCAAGAAAAAAGACATATTAAACGTATTGAGAGAAAGAAAAATTGAGGTTTTGATTACCCTTGGCGCAGGAGATATAGATAATTATGTACCCGCCATTGAACAAATGCTTAAAGATCAATGATAAAGAAAATTCTTCTGTTATTTGCGCTATTGCTCATTATAGCCTATCTTGCTGTAGCAATTACTGCTCTCAACAAGGAGCCGCTTAATGCGGTCTGCAATGACATAGAATTAATTATAAAAGATACCACAAATGAAAATTTTATAACCAAACAAGAAATAGGTGCTTTATTAAAAAGCAAAGGGCTCTATCCCGTACAAGAGAAAATGGAGCGTATAAAAACTAAAAAGTTGGAAAAAGAATTAGCCAAACATCCTCTTATAGAGAAAGCAGAATGTTATAAAACACCTAGCAACAAACTATGCATAGAAATAACACAGCGAGTTCCGATACTGAAAGTTATGAGTAACAACGGTGACGAGTACTATCTTGACAATAAAGGAAGAATTATTCCTCCCGGAGCTAAGTGTATCGCACACCTAGCAGTTGTAACCGGAAATGTAGAAAAGTCATTCGCTATGAGGTATTTACATAAGTTTGGTGTATTTTTGCATCAAAATAAATTCTGGAATGCACAGATAGAACAAATTAACGTATTGCCAGAAAAAGACATAGAATTAGTGCCTCGTGTAGGCAATCATACGATATATCTTGGAAAAATTGATAACTTTGAAGAAAAGTTATCAAGATTAAAAGTGTTTTATAAAAAAGCACTGAACCAAGTGGGATGGAATAAATATTCACGTATTAATTTGGAGTTCAACAACCAAATCATTTGTACAAAGAACAAAAAAACACTCCATTCTCAATAATAATAGTAATTTGTCAAAATAGTAAATTAAAATGGTGTCAACAACAGATTTTATTGCCGCTATCGAACTCGGTTCATCAAAAATAACCGGCATAGCCGGCAAAAAGAATAGTGACGGAAGCATTCAAGTTTTAGCTTACGCCAAAGAGGATTCTTCTTCTTTTATAAGGAAAGGAGTTATTTACAATTTAGACAAGACCGCTCAGGGATTAACCTCTCTCATCAACACCTTAGAAGGCGAACTTAATGCCTCCATCGCTAAAGTCTATGTAGGAATTGGAGGACAATCTCTACGAACAGTGAAAAATGTAGTTAGCAGAGATTTAAAAGAAGAGACAATAATTTCTCAGGAACTCGTTGATGCTGTCTGTGATGAAAACTTGGCAATACCTTTAATTGACCTCAATATTCTAGACGTTGCACCACAAGAATACAAAGTTGGTAATAATCTACAAGCAGACCCTGTAGGAGTTGCTACAAACCATATAGAAGGACGTTTTCTAAATATCATAGCTCGTTCTGCTATAAAGAAAAACTTAGAGCACTGCTTCGAACAAAGTAAAATAGAAATAGCTGACACATTTATCTCCCCCATAGTTACAGCTAATGTAGTATTAACAGAAGGTGAAAGACGATCAGGATGTGCATTAGTTGACTTCGGCGCTGATACGACTACTATCTCTATTTACAAGAACAATATTCTACGTTTTCTCACAGTAATCCCATTAGGAGGAAATTTAATCACACGGGATATAACCTCACTTCAACTAGAAGAAGAAGATGCTGAAACATTAAAGATTCAATACGGAAATGCCTTATATGAAGCAGAGGAAGAAGAGAAAACCATAATCCAGACCGAGGATGAAAGTAGAACAATAGAGTTGCAAGAGCTCAACAATATTATCGAAGCACGTACAGAAGAGATTATAGCAAATGTATGGAATCAAATTCAACTTTCAGGATACGACGACAAATTGCTCTCAGGTATTGTCATGACAGGAGGAGCTGCCAACTTGAATAATTTAGACGCAGTACTTCGAAAAAGAACTGGCATAGATAAAATCAAAACAGCAAAGTTCATAAGAAATGCAGTACATGCTGAAAATGATATATTAAAAAAAGACGGTACACAAAACACCCTCTTAGGGATATTATTTGCAGGAGAAGACAATTGTTGTCTACAAGAAAATACAGCTAATCAGAAAACAAACGCTTCTGCAACAAACTCGGCTAATCCTATAAAAGATTTCTTTGAAGAGGATGAAGAATTAAAGAAACAAGAAGAGGAGGCCAAAGCCGCAAAGAAAAAAAGAGAAGAAGAAGAAAGAATAAGAAAAGCTGAAGAGAAAAAGTTAAAAGAGGCAGCAAAAAAAAGCAAGCCAAGCTGGATATCGAGAACAATCGACAAGCTTTCTAATGAGATTTTCTCTGATGAAGATATGAAATAATATGTAATTGCTAGTAAGATATGGACGAGATAGTACAATTCGATTTCCCAACAGATTCACCTAAAATAATAAAGGTCATCGGCGTTGGTGGTGGTGGTGGCAATGCTGTTAATCACATGTATAAAGAAGGCATACACGACGTAACATTCGTATTATGTAATACAGATAACCAGGCTTTGGCAGAATCTCCTGTCCCGATAAAACTACAATTAGGACGTTCTATCACACAAGGATTAGGGGCTGGTAACCGCCCTGATCGTGCACGAGATGCTGCAGAAGAAAGCATTGAGGATCTAAAAGACCTACTCAATGACGGAACAAAAATGGTATTTATCACAGCAGGAATGGGAGGAGGAACCGGAACTGGAGCTGCTCCTGTGATCGCTCGCATAGCCAAAGAAATGGATATCCTCACCGTAGGTATTGTTACCATTCCCTTTATCTTCGAAGGTGAAAAAAAGATTATTCAGGCTTTAGATGGTGTAGAACGTATTGCTCAACACGTTGATGCCCTTCTAGTTATTAATAACGAACGACTTCGAGAAATATATTCCGATCTGACTTTCATGAATGCGTTTGGGAAAGCAGATGATACATTGTCAATCGCTGCCAAAAGCATAGCAGAAATTATCACTATGCGAGGAACGGTTAACCTCGATTTTGCAGATGTAAAAACCATCCTAAAGGATGGAGGAGTGGCAATTATGAGTACAGGCTTTGGCGAAGGTGACAGTAGAGTCACAAAAGCCATAGACGATTCACTGCATTCTCCTCTACTAAATAACAATGATATCTTTAATGCAAAAAAAGTAATGCTTAATGTATCCTTCTGCGAAAACTCAGAACTAATGATGGAAGAAATGAATGAAATCCATGAGTTCATGAGCAAATTCCGGGAAGGAGTAGAAGTTATCTGGGGAGTAGCTATGGACAACACCCTCGACAAAAAAGTAAAAATCACTGTATTGGCCACAGGCTTTGGAGTTGCAGATGTTCCCGGAATGAATAGTGTTTTAGAAAGGCGAAGCCAAGAAGAAGAAGAGCTCCAATTACAAATGGAAGAGGAGAAAGAGAAAAACAAAGAGCGTATCAGAAAAGCATATGGAGAAAGTGCCAATAGTATTGGTAGCAAAAACTTCCGTAAACGACGCCATATTTATCTTTTTTCTTCAGAAGATCTTGACAACGAAGAAATTATCTCAATTGTGGAGAATTCCCCAACATACGCACGTGATAAAACCACACTAAATGAAATTAAAGCTAAAGCTACTGCAGAAGAAATACAAACTACTGAAGAAGCAATAGATAACAACGGAATTATTACATTCTAATTATTTACAAGACATAATTCTATATAATCATGGATTTATTTGAAAAAGTCAGCGAAGACATTAAAAACGCAATGAAAGCAAAAGATAAAGTTGCTCTTGAAACTTTAAGAAACGTAAAGAAGTTCTTCATAGAAGCCAAAACGGCTCCAGGAGCAAATGATATTCTCGCAGACGCAGACGCTCTCAAAATCATGCAAAAGCTTGTAAAACAAGGAAAAGATTCAGCCGACATTTATGTTAAGCAAGGACGTCAGGATTTGGCAGAAGGTGAATTGGCTCAAGTGAAAATCATAGAAGCTTATTTACCTAAGCAGATGACTTCAGAAGAATTAGAAAAAGTTCTAAAAGAAATTATTACAGAAGTTGGCGCTAAAGATGCAAAAGACATGGGAAAGGTTATGGGAGTTGCCTCAAAAAAATTAGCAGGCCTAGCTGAAGGAAGAGCCATTTCAACAAAAGTAAAAGAATTACTAGGCTAATAATTAAAGCTTATAAGTTCTCTCTGCTTAAAAAGACAATATCACAAACCTTTGTGAAGTATAATTTGTATATACTTTGAAGGTTTGTGATATTTTTATTTCTAATTAAATAGTTCTTGCAATATTGATAAGGATTTCAAAACCGGGAAATCCGGTAGATGAAGACGATAATATTCATTGATCACGACTAAACATCTCGTTCTTTCTGCTCTATTCATGCTAAAAAGATGCATCGTCTCATAATTCATACGCATTAATTTTGCCAGTCGAAGAGAATCGGAAGGCTCAATATAAAAAGAATGTTGCTGTGGTTGTGTATGTACAAAACAAGCATTCTGCATATCAAAATAATCTCCCTCTTCATATCCCTCTAAGTTAGGATACAAACCTAAAAAACGGGACAAACGCATAAGAAACACCAAATGAAAATTAGCAAAAGCTTCTTTTTGCTCATCAAGCCATGATATAGAATAACATAAATAAGCAAATAAAGAATGATTCTCTATCTCTTCCCGAATAGATCGATATAAAAACTCTGCAAGAAATAAAGCAATAGCCGATTTATAAGGATCATAAGGAATAGAAACAAAAGGTAGATACGTTCTAGCCTCTTTAATACGATGTAGCGATAGTGAAGGACGATTATCAAATTCAAACTCCACAATAGCAAGCGGCTGAAATAAAGAGGCTTTTACACTCGATTTTTTTGCTCGGGATACTGATATAAGGAATGAAGCACGCCCTAATTGCTCCGTATATACCTCGACTATATTCGACGTATCATTATACTTAAGAACATGGAGAACAATTCCAACCGTTTTTTGTAGCATACTTTCCTTAGATATAAAATGGCTTTTAATTCCAAAACAAAATTAAGAAAAAGAGTAAAAGAGACAAAGATAAAAGCATTATAAAAAAAGATAATCAAATTAGAGGAAAAAATTTAAAGACCATACGGGCCTAATAATCAGAAGAAAACGCACTCTCAAAGTTCTTAAAAGACCAAAAAAGAGAAAAATAGAAGAAAGAATGTTTTGTCAATTCAAAAATAGTCTCTACATTTGCATCCGCAATCGGGAACAACCCCGTTTACAAAAGCAGAAATGCTTAACATGCTGGCCCATTCGTCTATCGGTTAGGACGTAAGATTTTCATTCTTGAAAGAGGGGTTCGACTCCCCTATGGGCTACTAATTAGATAATAAACGAATTAAAAAAAGATTAGTCGAGATGGCAAATCACAAATCATCAATCAAGAGAATCAGACAAGAGGAGAAAAGAAGACTTCATAACAGATACTATGGTAAAACCATGAGAAATGCTGTTAGAAAACTTCGTTCTATTACTGATAAAGCAGAGGCAATTGCAATGCTCCCAGGTGTCACTAAGACAATAGATAAATTAGCAAAAGTGAATATTATTCACAAAAACAAAGCTAATAATCTAAAATCAAAGCTAGCTATTTATATTAATAAACTAGCTTAATCAGTAAAGACCTCAACTACGTTATAAACTGAAAGCCGAATTATTTAGTTCGGCTTTTCGTCGTTACACATACCGAAGAGTAAAACCAAATAAAGCTTTTGTTTTATTCTCCATTTTTCACCATCCTTTCTTCACAGGCTCATATATTTTCACTATATTTGCTCTGTTATTACAATTAGAAAACATATTATGACTGAAGAACAAATTGCTACCAGCAACGGCGCGTATTCTGCCGATAGTATCCAAGTTCTGGAAGGACTTGAAGCTGTCAGAAAACGTCCTGCGATGTATATTGGCGATACAGGTTTAAAAGGATTGCACCACTTGGTATATGAAGTCGTAGACAATTCCATTGACGAAGCATTAGCCGGCTATTGTGACCAGATTGAAGTTACAATAAACGAAGATAACTCCATTACCGTCCAAGATAATGGGCGTGGTATTCCGGTTGACTATCATGAAAAAGAAAACAAATCGGCATTAGAGGTCGTGATGACCGTATTACATGCCGGAGGTAAATTCGACAAAGGGTCATATAAAGTTTCTGGAGGACTACATGGTGTCGGCGTTTCTTGTGTTAACGCTTTATCAACTCAGATGACCGCTGTAGTAGAAAGGAATGGCAAATTGTACAAGCAAGAATATTCTTGCGGAAAACCGCTATACAGCGTGAAAGAATTGGGAGCTTCTAAGAACAATGGAACTCAAATTTCTTTTTTACCAGACTCTTCAATCTTCACTGAAACGATCTACAGATATGAAATATTAGCTACTCGTATGCGAGAATTAGCATTTCTCAACGCTGGTATCACTATCACACTAACAGATCGTCGTGCAATAAATGAAGACGGCACATTCAAAGGAGAGAGATTTCACTCCGAAGATGGACTTAAAGAGTTTGTTCGCTTTGTAGATTCATCTCGTGAACATCTAATCAACGATGTCATTTATCTAAATACAGAGAAACAAGGCATTCCTATTGAAGTGGCTATCATGTATAACACTTCTTTCTCTGAAAACATCCACTCTTATGTTAATAATATTAACACGATAGAAGGTGGTACTCACTTAGCAGGTTTTCGTCGCGCATTAACACGTACGCTAAAAAAATACGCTGAAGATTCTAAGATGCTAGATAAAGTCAAAGTGGAAATTTCAGGTGATGATTTTCGCGAAGGGCTTACAGCTGTTATTTCAATAAAAGTAGCAGAACCTCAGTTTGAAGGTCAAACAAAGACTAAATTGGGAAACAATGAAGTCATGGGAGCTGTTGATCAGGCCGTAGGAGAAGCATTAAATTATTATCTAGAAGAGCACCCTAAAGAAGCCAAGATCATAGTAGACAAAGTTATCCTTGCAGCTACCGCCCGCCATGCAGCACGTAAAGCTCGCGAAATGGTACAGAGAAAGTCTCCCATGTCAGGTGGAGGCTTACCGGGAAAACTTGCAGACTGCTCTGACCGTGATCCAGATAGATGCGAATTATTTCTCGTAGAGGGTGATTCAGCTGGTGGTACTGCTAAACAAGGACGTAATCGGGCATTTCAAGCGATTCTTCCTTTGCGTGGAAAGATATTGAATGTTGAGAAAGCAATGTACCATAAAGCACTCGAGAGCGAAGAAATACGCAATATTTATACAGCACTTGGAGTAACAATTGGAACGGAAGATGATAGCAAAGAAGCTAACATGGCAAAACTGCGATATAAGAAAATTATTATCATGACCGATGCTGATGTCGATGGTTCGCACATTGACACTTTAATCATGACTTTCTTCTTCAGATACATGCCTCAACTTATTCAGAATGGCTATCTATATATTGCCACTCCCCCGCTATATCTTTGTAAAAAAGGAAAGACAGAAGAATATTGTTGGGCAGATGCACAACGCCAAAAATTCATCGATACCTACGGAGGTGGAGAAGAAAAAGCAATCCATACTCAACGTTATAAAGGTTTGGGAGAGATGAATGCTCAACAACTTTGGGAGACAACAATGAACCCAGAGAACAGAATGCTAAAACAGGTTAATATTGAGAATGCCGCTGAAGCAGACCATATTTTCTCCATGCTAATGGGAGAAGATGTAGGACCTCGTCGCGAATTTATTGAAGAAAATGCTACTTACGCTAATATTGATACATAATAGAAAAGCATAAAAACCAAAAAAGGTGCCTAAACAGTTTGTTTAGGCACCTTTTTTATTCTAAGTAAGTTCTAGTTTTTTTAGATTAAGCCTCTTTCACTCAATTCTTTAACAGCCTCTTCTAGCTCATCATACCATGCCTGGCCAAATTTACGTATAAGAGGTTCTTTAAGAAATTTGTAAATAGGTACATTCTCCTTTTCTCCTAAAAGAACAGCCGCCTTACAAACATTCCAACGGTGGTAATTTATAGCTTTAAAACTAGCATAATTTCCTACTCGGATAGGATATAAATGACATGAAATAGGCTTGTAGAAATCAACCCTCCCTGCTCTATAAGCTTTTTCAATAGCACAAGAACAACAGCCGTTTTCATCATAACAAGTGAATACACAATCCTTACCATTGACAATAGAAGTCACCAAATCACCATCTTCATCCTTATAACAAACACCTTGTTTATCTATTACGGCACGAGCTTCAAGTGAAAGATCATCCCAGACAATAGGAAGAACTTTTTCCAGCTCTGCCACTTCTTCTTTTTCGAGAGGCGCACCTGCATCTCCTTCTACACAACACTGCCCCTTACAGATATCAAGATTGCAAAGAAACTTTTCACGCAAAATATCAAGGGTCACAACAACATCATCTATCTGAATCATATTTCATGTCAAGGATAAAAAAGAGAAGCACTTCAAAGACCAATAATCTCATTCTTAATTGAAACGTATTTAAAAACGAACAAGAAGTGTAAATCTCTATTAGTTATATTTTTATAATAGATGAGCAAATGAATTTTAGAAAGATTCATTTGCTCATCTTAAGTACATATAATAAGTAATTAGATTACTTTACCAAAACCTTACCAGTCATTTCCGTAGGAGATTGAAGTCCCATAATCTGAAGAATTGTAGGAGCAACATCTGCTAAACGACCATTCTCAACCTTTGCATCTTTATTCTCGGTAACATAAATGCAAGGAACAGGATTAAGCGAATGGGCTGTATTTGGAGAACCATCTTCGTTTACCGCATTGTCAGCATTTCCATGGTCAGCAATAATAATAGCCTCATATCCTTGTGCCTTAGCAGCTTCAATCGTCTCTTTCACACAAGTATCCACAGCAACAACCGCCTTCTCAATAGCCTCACACACACCTGTGTGTCCCACCATATCTCCATTTGCATAATTCACAACTATAAAATCAAATTTATTTTCATTTATAGCAGCAACCAACTTATCTTTCACTTCATAAGCACTCATTTCAGGCTTCAAATCATAAGTAGCAACCTTCGGAGAAGCAACCAATATGCGCTCTTCACCTTCATAAGGAGTTTCGCGACCACCATTAAAGAAGAACGTTACATGCGCATATTTCTCTGTTTCAGCTATATGCAACTGAGATTTCTTCTCTTTAGACAAGTACTCTCCCAATGTATTTTCCACATTTTCCTTATCGAACAAAATGTGCACTCCTTTGAACGAAGAGTCATAAGGAGTCATGCAATAGTACTGCAAACCTGGAACAGTCTTCATGTCAACTTCAGGCATATCTTGTTGAGTAAGGACAACAGTTAATTCTTTTGCTCGGTCATTACGGTAATTGAAGAAAATAACCACATCTCCTTCTTTAATTGTTCCATCCACCTTCGCATTTACAATCGGCTTTATAAATTCATCAGTTACCCCTTCATCATAAGACTCTTGCATAGCCTGCAACATGCAATCAGCCTTTTTACCGACTCCGTTCACTAACAAGTCGTAAGCCTCTTTTACACGTTCCCAACGTTTATCGCGGTCCATCGCATAATAACGACCAATGATAGATGCTATCTTCCCGGCAGAAGCTTTGCAATAAGTGTCCAACTGTTCAATAAAGCCTTTACCACTTTTCGGATCGGTATCACGTCCATCCATAAAGCAATGTATAAAGGTATTTTCAATGTCATACTCCTTTGCTATATCACAAAGTTTGAATAGATGATCAAGTGAACTGTGTACTCCTCCATCAGAAGTCAGCCCCATAAAGTGAATACTCTTAGCATTCTTTTTCGCATAAGAAAAAGCAGAAACAACTTCAGGATTTTCCAGAATAGAGTTATCACGACAAGCCAAATTAATCTTCACCAAGTCTTGATAAACCACACGTCCGGCACCAATATTAAGATGTCCTACTTCAGAATTACCCATCTGTCCATCAGGCAAACCTACATTTTCGCCACTCGCTTGTAACTGAGAATTAGGATATGTTTTTACCAAATAATCCCAATAAGGAGTGGGAGTATTAAATATTACGTCAGCTTTTCCGTGATTACCGATTCCCCAGCCATCAAGAATCATTAAAAGGGCTTTTTTACTCATGATTATATTAAATTAAATTGTCTTTCTCTTTTCAGACTGCAAAGCTACAAAAAAGTTAATTAAAGAAAGATTTAATCTATGTTAAGTTAGTGATATAGAGTGACCTGCAACGGATAATTTTATTTACTTTGTAAAAACCTTTTAAATCAAAGAACATGAAAAGCTTTCTTCTATGCATTCTAGTTATTCTATCCGGGCCGGCATCTGCACAAATAATAGACAACCCTTCCTTCAAGTTATGATCAGGAAGTATCATAAATATTACCCGCATGGAAGTGTAGCCCTGCAAACACCCGATGCATATCAAGTTAGCAGCTATTTAAAAACACGCTTTGGAGAATAATCCAATTAAAAGAATTACATTCATAAAAGCAATAAAACATAAAAAAACGGCTCAAAAGTTCTATTTCATTTGATTTTATGTATTTTTGCGCCGCTTTATAAATAGAAAAGAAAAAAAATGGACGATTCAAACCCGCGAACGTGCACGAAAAGTATTAATTAAAACGAACAGAGACATCTTCTCTCATGCCTCTGCTCGTAACTAACGAAAGGAGGCTACAATGAGAACGTATCTTTATTGTGAAGCAGGCTTTGTAGAAAAGTCAGAATGGCAACCAAATGGCTGGATAAATGTAGAATCCCCCGATGCCGACGATTTGAGATTTCTAACTCAAGAACTTAAAGTTCCCGAATCTTTTTTAAATGATATTGCAGACGTTGATGAACGCCCACGTACAGAGACAGAAGATAATTGGCTATTGACCATTCTGCGTATACCCATGCAAAGTACTCAAAATGGAATACCTTTTACTACTATCCCCATAGGCATCATTACAAATAATGAACTCATTATCTCCGTGTGCTATCACCGTACGGAAGTTATGCCCGATTTTATCTATTACAGCCGTCGGAAAGGATTAAACGTAAAAAATAAATTCGACCTCATTCTCCGCCTCATCTACTCTTCGTCTGTATGGTTTTTGAAGTACCTAAAGCAGATAAACAATGACGTAACTGCCGCAGAGAAAGCGCTAGAACGCAGTATCCGTAATGAAGACCTGCTGCAACTGATGAAGCTACAAAAAACATTGGTATACTTCAACACCTCTATCCGTGGTAATGAAGTTATGATTGGAAAATTAAAAAGTATTTTTCAAGAACCGGAATATCTGGATGAAGAGTTAATGGAAGATGTTATAACTGAGTTGAGACAAGCGTACAATACGGTAAATATCTACAGCGACATTCTCACCGGAACAATGGATGCGTTTGCTTCCATTATCTCGAACAATGTCAATACCATCATGAAGCGCATGACCAGCCTTTCCATTATCTTAATGGTACCAACTCTTATTGCCAGCTTCTATGGAATGAATGTAGACATCCATCTTGACCATACGCCACATGCTTTCGCTCTTATCGTAATCTTATCAGCGGGACTATCCGCTCTGGCTTTTGTAGTGTTCCGAAAAATCAAATGGTTCTAAGGTACTTTCTCTTGAAAAGGCAGCTCAAGTTGCCCATCACCAAGTAGATTGAAAGAAAGTCTATGATAATGCGAAGAACCATATTGAGCTATCGCCTGACGATGCTTCTTGGTAGGATATCCCTTATTATGATCCCAATCATAGTAAGGGAATTCTTTGTGTAGAGCATTCATATAGTCATCCCTATAAGTCTTCGCAAGTACTGAAGCAGCAGCTATAGAAAGATATTTGCCATCACCCTTCACCACCGTAGTGTGCGGAATAGTATTATAACTTTTAAAACGATTCCCATCTATTAGCAAATGCTCCGGCATCGTACTTAACTGATCAACAGCTCGATGCATCGCAAGAAAAGAGGCATTCAAAATATTTATTTCATCAATTTCTGCTGGCGAAACGACTCCGATGGCCCATGCTATAGCCTCTTTTTCAATCACTTCGCGTAGCATGTACCGTCTATGTTCACTCAATTGTTTTGAATCATTGAGCAGTTCGTTTTTAAAATCTTTCGGCAAAATCACAGCAGCAGCATATACCGATCCAGCCAAGCATCCCCGACCCGCTTCGTCGCATCCTGCCTCAATCAAATCCTGATGTAAGTAAGGTAATAACATTCGCTAAACATTTAAAGAACAAAGATACATATTTTCTCTCCTGTGGGGAACTTTAGAGGCTAAACACTTGATTTTGCCTGATAAATGTAGCATCTTTGTTAGCGTAATCATACAATACATGTAATTTAAAATACAGAAAAAGGGAGAAGCTCAAGCCTCTCCCTTTTTATTGTTTACTCCCCCCTATTTTTGTCTAAAGACCATCAAAAAAGAGCTCAAAAGATCGTTTCGTTTTTCAAAAACACGGTTACATATCGCAATAAGATAGTTTTACTTTGTCCGGAAGACGGTTTCACTTCTCCCATTTCATTACTTGTTATCAAAATAACTCCTAATGAAACAGAATTATCTTCTAATGTTATCACTCATTAGTCCGCTTGTTCTCTTCAAAATATAGGAGAGTTAATAATACATAAACCTGCTCTTGACAAGAACGACCTCAAAACAAGCTCCATGCTACAGTTAGCCCTGCCATCACAATAGAGACCATGCTCATCAGCTTAATAAGAATATTCAGACTCGGACCGGACGTATCCTTAAACGGATCACCAACCGTATCACCCACGACTGTCGCCTTATGAACCTCTCCGCCCTTACCGCCAAAGTTACCTTCCTCTACGTACTTTTTCGCATTGTCCCAAGCTCCACCGGCATTAGCCATAAAAATAGCTAGAACAAAGCCACTACTTAACCCTCCGACTAATAAACCCAATACTCCCGGGACTCCGAAAATTAATCCGGTAGCAATTGGTGCTATGATAGCCAACAATGAAGGCAAGATCATTTCACGCTGTGCCCCTTTAGTAGAAATAGCCACACAACGTTCATAATCAGGCTCCGTCTCACCAGTAAGAATTCCCTTTATCTCTTTGAACTGCCTACGAACCTCATCTACCATATGGCCTGCAGCACGCCCCACGGCATTCATCGTCAGTCCGCAGAATAGAAATGCCATCATAGAACCAATAAACATTCCGGAGAGTACCCTCGGATTCATTAACGTCACATTATAATAGTTCATAAAATCAGTAAAAGTAGCCTCAGCCGTACTAATGATTCCACCATGAGGAAGAGCCAACTCCGTAGTTCCCAAACGAGTCAATCCGATACGAATTTCCTCTATATACGAAGCCAGTAAAGCAAGTCCCGTTAAAGCTGCGGAACCAATAGCAAACCCTTTCCCTGTTGCTGCCGTTGTATTGCCAAGTGAGTCGAGCGCATCCGTACGTTTGCGAACCTCTTCACCTAAAGCAGACATTTCCGCATTTCCCCCAGCATTATCTGCTATCGGACCATAAGCATCCGTAGCTAGCGTAATCCCTAATGTAGAAAGCATTCCCACAGCAGCAATACCAATGCCATAGAGTCCCATACCTACATTGGAAAGATCAAAACCTGACGCAAAAAGGTAAGAAGCAATGATGCCCACCACAACTGCCAAAACCGGTATAGCTGTAGAAAGCATCCCAAGACCAATTCCCGAAATAATCACTGTTGCAGGCCCCGTTTTTCCACTCTCAGAAAGTTTCCGAGTAGGGGCATAAGACTGAGAAGTATAATATTCCGTGGAGCGTCCGATGACCACACCCACTACGAGTCCAATCACCACTGCACATGAAATCCAAGCCCAATTTTGAAGCTGTAGCAACCAAAGAATAAAGAAGGTAGCAACCACAATAAGTGCTGAACTCAAATTGGTCCCCATAGATAGCGAAGAAAGCAAATTCTTCATAGTTGCATTCTCATTCGTACGCACAGAAAAGATACCGATGATGGATAATAAGATACCCACAGCTGCAATCAGCATCGGCGCAATAACCGCCTTAAACTGCATAGCCGTATCGGCTGTATGTATAAAGGCCGCTGCTCCCAAAGCAGCAGTAGCCAAAATAGAACCACAATACGATTCATAAAGATCAGCACCCATGCCTGCCACATCACCTACATTATCACCCACATTATCAGCGATTGTTGCCGGATTACGAGGATCATCTTCGGGAATGCCCGCTTCCACTTTACCGACAAGATCAGCACCAACATCAGCGGCTTTCGTATAGATGCCTCCTCCAACACGAGCAAAAAGCGCTTGTGTACTAGCTCCCATTCCAAAAGTCAGCATAGTAGTTGTAATAAGACAAAGCTTATGAGTAGGCGTAAGCACGTCAGCAGGAATTGCCCAATTGAGTAACAAATACCAAAAAGAGATGTCCAACAATCCCAAACCAACTACAACGAGTCCCATTACCGCTCCACTTCTAAAAGCAATGCGCAACCCCGCATTCAAAGAGGTACGGGCAGCATTAGCCGTACGAGCAGAAGCATACGTAGCCGTTTTCATTCCCAAAAATCCAGAAAGACCAGAGAAGAAACCACCGGTAAGAAAGGCCACCGGTACCCAAGTGTTTTGCACACCGAAGCCATATGCCATAATGGAAAATAAGATGACCAATCCTAAGAAAACCCATGCCACAACTTTATACTGTTGTTTCAGATACGACATAGCCCCTTTTCGGACGGCTGCAGCAATTTTCACCATTTGAGGAGTCCCCTCACTTTCCATCATCATTTCTCTATAAAAATAGAAAGCAAAACAAAGAGCCGCAATAGCGGCTACAGGAATAAGCCAGAAGAGTAAGCTATCCATAGATTCAATATTTTAAAAGGTTACAGTTCCCTAAAAGTATTGATTATTAATGAAATAAACAATTCAGCTTACTTTTTTTTCCATTTAAGGACAAAGTCCATCGGCTTTTGACCAAACTGTTTCTGAAAACATTTGGCAAAATAAGAAGGGTTATTAAAGCCTACAGCATAAGCCACCTCATTTATACGCATATCCTTTTCGGCAAGTAGCTGCGCCGCTTTCTTCAAACGAACCAACTGTATCAACTCATTGGGCGTAACATCCATCATTGTTTTTATTTTAGCAAACAACCCCGAACGACTAATACAAAGTTCTTTTGCCAATACATCGACCGAAAAATCCATATTAGAAAAGTTCTTCTCTATCACTTCATTCATCTGCGCCAAGAACTTTTTTTCCGCCTTATTCACAGCAATACTATTCAATGGCACAAAAGGCATTTCAGAAAATTTATTTTTCAGCATCACCCGTGAGGCAAGTAAATTTCTGACACATGCCCTTAAATACTGAATAGAAAAAGGTTTCTCAACATAAATATCCGCACCTATATCCATTCCCTCGATTTTAGAAGTCAAATCTGTTTTAGCAGTAAGCAAAACAATAGGAATATGATTATAATGCACATCATCATGGAGTACTTTGCAAAACGCAAGTCCATCCATCCGAGGCATCATCAAATCACTAATAATGAGACTGACATTAGCTTTCTCTAACTCCGATAAGGCATCGAGCCCATCTTTTGCCGTAATAATCTGATATTCATCCAAAAAACTATCAGCTAAAAAAGTTCTCATCTCTTCATTATCATCCACAATAAGCAAACGCAGGTTATTCTCATCAAAATGTCTTTGAGAGTTCTCTGATTGTAAAACAAAATTCTCCACTGAAGGAACATTTTCAGAAAGAGAAGATCCATACCCAACATCAGACACCATACTTTCCATAGGTAAAGTGATTATAAACGAACTACCCTGCCCAACAGTTGAGATCACCTCTACCATCCCACCATGCGCTTCAACAATACTCTTAACCAAATTCAAACCAATTCCCGTACCAGGCTTTGCGCCTGCAGATATTTGATAAAACGGCTGAAAAATCTTTTCTTTCTCCTCTTTCGGTATCCCGCAACCATTATCTGTCACTTCAATCCGAAAACATAACTGCTTAGTATCAAGCAGACATTGCAACAGGATATGATCTTTAGTGAATTTATTAGCATTAGTAAGCAAATTGCTCACAGCTTTTGTTATTGCTTCTGGATCAATCATTGCTTCAAATTCCTTGTCAGAGCAATTAAAAACAAACTCGATACCACGCTGCTTCAATAAAGGATCAAATCGTTCATACACATTTTTCAATAAATCATAAATAGTACACTTTGCCGGAGTTAACCTAAAAGCGCCTTGTTCCACCTTCCTAAAATCTAGTAATTGATTAACCAAAGTAAGTAGCCTTTGGCTATTTCTATTAATAATATCAAGCTCTTTTCTAATCACACCTGATAATGAAGAATCGGCCGACATGATTTTCTCCATCGGACCGATAATCAATGAAACAGGTGTACGAATTTCATGAGCTATCATCGTAAAAAATTGAATTTTAGAATCATAAACTTCCTTCTCTTTCTTCTGCTCAAGCTCTTTAATCTTCTCTTTATGCCTTCTCTCCGAACGAGATACTAAAGAACGAATCACCCAGAAGATCAGCAATACAAGAAGTACAAAGTAGATTATTTTAAAACCAAGAGTCAGATAAAGTGGTGGATGGATAACGATGCGTAGTTGTGCTCCCTTTTCATTCCAAAGTCCATCATTGTTACAAGCTTTCACTTTAAAGATATAAGTCCCCGCCGGCAGATTTGTATAAGTCGCTTTGGTCTGGCCTCCCACATCATTCCAGTCCTCATCAAAGCCTTCAAGCTTATAAGCATATTTATTCTTTTCAGGGGTACTGTAGCTAAGTGCGGCATATCTAAGGCTAAAGACATTCTTCTTGTATGACAAATGTAAGCAATCTAAATCGGAGAGATCTACAGGCAACAAGCCATTAGGATCAACAAGAATCTCTTTATTAAAAATCTCTAGACTTGTTATAAATACAGGAGGTACATACACATTCTTTTTTATCTTGTCCGGACAAAAAGTATTAAATCCTTTTAATGTGCCTACATACATTTCACCTGAAGAAGATTTCAAGCCTGAATTAAAAATGAACTGATCACTTTGTAAACCGTCACTCTTCGTAAATACCTGGCAGTTATCTTCATTCATCGCATACCGATCATAACGGACTAATCCTCTTGAAGTTGTCAGCCATAAAACTCCGTCACTCTCAATAATGCAACAAATATTACTACTTGGTATTTTTAAAGTAACCGAAATAAATTCATCTTTACTTGGTTCATAGAAACACAAACCATCTCCTGTTCCCACCCACAGTGTACCTTTAGAATCAACGCACAAACTATTCACAGAATTACTGATAACAGAATGCTCATCATCTGCTTCATGAATATAATTACGCCACTCATTTTTAGAGGGAGAATAACGAAAAAGTCCCTTCCCTTGAGTAGCAAACCAAAGATACCCGTCTTTATCCTGCTTGATGTCAATGGTCATAAAACCAAAATCTTTCACTCTCGTAAAATCATCTGTCTCTGGATGATACAAATTCACGCCAGACATGGAAGTTACCCACACACGTTTCTCCCTATCTTTAAAAATAGCATAAATACTGCTACCGTCAAGCGTTCTGAGATCCTTTTCATCCGTATTATAATGGCGAAAGTGTCCTGTTTTCAGGTTCATCACATTCAGCCCGCCTGAATAAGTACCGATCCAAAGTTTATCATCATCCAGGCAAAGTGCATGTACATTATGATACGACAAACTATTTCGACCAACTTCAGGCATATAATTCTTAAATAATTTGGTTTGAGGATTATAGCAGTTTAGCCCTCCATCATCCGTTCCTATCCAGATATTTCCCTTCTTATCTTCGCAAAAACGACTTACAATATCTCCATTAATCGAATTGCGAAAATGAGAATGAGCATATCCTTGAAACATCCCACTATTAGGAGAAAGATAATTAACTCCTCCATAGTATGTTCCTACCCATATTCCACCTTCCCTATCTTTTATTATCGGATAGATAAATTTGTTAGATAGAGAAGTCATATCCGTTTCATCCGAAGTCAATAACTGATGCCTACCTGTTGATGTGTTCAAAACACTTAATCCGTCGTCAGACCCAATCATCAGAACTCCTTTCTTCACTTCTGTTATACTGTGTATATGCAATACTCCTCCTTTAACTTGCGGAGATAAATAAGTCGTTATTTCCCCCGTTTTTTTATCTAGTTTCCTGATACCATCATCCCATGTTCCCAACCATAATTCTCCTTCCGAAGCTTGTATAATATACAGTATAGTAGACTCTCTATCGCCCGATGCCAACATCAGAGGAAAATTTTCAAAGCAATTCCTCTTTTTATTATACTTCATCAAAGGTTTTTTAGGAAGCTTTGGGGCAGCCCATACCTCTCCTTCTTTATCTACATAAACATAGTTTATAAAATTCTTTTGCTGTCCGAGCAACATATATTGTTCTATCCTTCTAGACAGCAAGTTATATTTAAAAATACCTTGCCCATAAGTCGCAATCCACACATTGCCCTCTTTATCGCCCGTAATATTATTTACGATGGAAGTTATTGTTATACCCGCTTTCGTCTGAGGTCTGAAAAGGTAAAATTGAGCCTTTTCATACTCATATAAATAAATTCCAGTATCTGTGCCAATCCACAATTTCCCTTCACTATCTTCATATAGTGCATTAACATAATTATTGCCAAGAGTATAGGGTGCGTTATTGTTACTCAGATATTTTTTTATCGTTTGTCCATCAAAGCAATTCAACCCTTCTTCTGTTCCAATCCAAATAAAACCCCGTTTGTCTTGAAGGATGCTTCTTACAATATTAGAAGAAAGTCCGTTGTCAACAGTATAACGCCGAAAACTGAAAGCGTTGGATTCAGCCTTTAGTGTCAATAAAGAAAGAGTTGTGAGTAGTGCAAATAAATATAAATATTTTCTCATTACAGCTGAGAAGTATTACAGTTTGTTAATCCTGCAATATTAAAACTTTTAATTGAACAGATGCCGCAAAATAATCCATAAAACTAAAAATATAGTCTAATATAAGCGTAAAAAAGCCTATAAAAAGGGAGTTTAAGTATTGTTCAACTAAAATGACACACAATACATTTTTTGCATACTCATAGACTATTTTTCTATTAACAGACTTTTTTTTCTCATTAATTTGCAAGCATCTCGAAAACATATATTAAGAATCTAACAAAAAAAGCATAAAATCATGAAAGGCAAATACCTTCTATTCATCAGTTGCATCTGCACGCTATTTTTATCATCTTGCACCACATCTTATGAACAACCTGAAGCTGCTATTAGAGAGGTAGCATTCACACAAGTCCATTTTAGTGATAGCTTTTGGGCCCCAAGAATAGAGACTAACCGAATCGTTTCCATTCCTTCAGCATTTAAAGAGTGTGAGAAGAATGGGCGATTCGATAATTTTGCTCTTGCTGCAGGATTAATAAAAGGGGAACAAAAAGGAGATTTTTCCTTCGATGATACCGACCCATATAAAATAATAGAGGGGGCTTCTTATTCTCTTGCCGTAAAGTATGATAAAAGTCTAGATGCTTATCTAGATAGTGTAATAGCACTAATCGCAGGCGCACAAGAGAAAGACGGATATCTTTGTACCTGCGTCACTAACAAATGTACCCGATTATCCGGATGGTGGGGAACCCACCGCTGGGAAAAGATCAATAGCCATGAACTATACAATTGCGGACACCTATATGAGGCTGCGATTGCCCACTACAAAGCAACCGGAAAAAAAACGTTACTCAATGTCGCTATAAAAAATGCTGATCTTATCTGTAAAGTGTTCGGCCCTAACAAAGGAC
This sequence comes from uncultured Bacteroides sp., assembly GCF_963677685.1. NCBI lineage: Bacteria > Pseudomonadati > Bacteroidota > Bacteroidia > Bacteroidales > Bacteroidaceae > Bacteroides > uncultured Bacteroides sp. The sequence goes on along the minus strand of NZ_OY782186.1, from coordinate 459,437 downwards.
AAAAACATGTCCCCTCAGGACACCCCATTGTTGAAATGGCATTAGCTAAACTTTATAACGTTACCGGAAACGAAAAATATATCCAACTAGCTAAATATTTCATAGAAGAAACAGGACGCGGTACAGACGGACATAAACTCAGCGAATATAGTCAGGATTATATGCCCATCTTAGAACAAACAGAAATAAAGGGACATGCCGTACGGGCAGGATATTTATATTCAGGAGTAGCTGATGTAGCATCCTTGACGCATGACGATGCATACTTTAATGCCCTACAGAAGATCTGGAGCAACATGGTAGGAAAGAAAATGTATATTACCGGTGGGATTGGCTCTAGAGCCCAAGGAGAAGGATTTGGTCCCAATTATGAACTCCACAACCATCAAGCTTATTGCGAAACTTGTGCAGCCATATCCAATGTTTTTTGGAATCAACGAATGTTCCTAGCTACAGGTGATGCAAAATATATAGATGTAGTAGAACGAGCCATGTATAATGGAGTAATCTCTGGAGTATCATTAAGCGGAGATAAATTTTTCTATGATAACCCTTTGGAATCAATGGGAGAACATGAACGTCAAAAATGGTTTGGATGTGCTTGTTGCCCAGGAAACATTACTCGTTTCATGCCTTCTATTCCAAACTATGTATATGCCACTCAAGATGATGATATTTATGTAAACCTCTATGTTCAAAGCCAAAGTTCCATTAATACGCGCTCAAACACAATAGAATTAAAACAAATAACTGCCTACCCATGGGAAGGGAAAATTGCATTAACCATCAATCCTGAAAAAGATTCTAAATTTGCGATCAGACTGCGCATACCAGGATGGGCCAAAGATTCACCCGTTCCTTCTGATCTCTACTCTTTCACCGATAAAGCAACTTCTATTAACCTATCTGTAAACGGTAAAGAGCAATCCTATAAAGAGTCTGATGGATATATAACTTTAGTTCGTACTTGGAAAAAAGGTGATCAGATATTATTGGATCTTCCAATGCCTGTGCGCCGCATCAAAGCGAATTCAAACGTAAAAGACGATGAAGGCAAAGTAACAATACAGCGTGGTCCGATTGTCTATTGTTTAGAAGGTTATGATCAATCCGATAGACATGCTTTAAACAAATACATCCCCGCTGAGAGCTCTTTTGAGACAGCATTTGAGAAAGATTTACTAAATGGTATTATGGTACTTAAAGGAAAAGGGAAAGAGGTTGAAACAAGCGGAAAAGAAAAAGAAGTTACATTAACAGCCATTCCTTATTCAACATGGAATAACCGCGGAGCAGACGAAATGACCGTATGGATACCTCAAAGTGCAACCTATACTCATCCCATTCCGGCACCTAGCATTGCATCTCAAGCCCACTCATTTACAATCAGCCAATCAAAAAAACAATCTGAACCAATCTCTAGAAAAGAATTGGCATGGGGAGTCAACGATCAGTGGGAGCCTAAAAGTTCCTCGGATATTTCTAAGCCTTACTTCTATTGGTGGCTAAAAGAAGGAAGTTTAGAAGCGATGGTTTATGAGTTTGACACCCCCAAAACCGTATCCAACGTAGAAGTTTATTGGCTTGATTTCGACCACTATGATGGTAATTTTCGTGTGCCGGCAAGTTGGATGCTTTACTACAAAGAGGGAAATACATGGAAAAAAGTAGAAAATAAGAACCCATACGAAGTGAAAAAAGATTGCTACAACAAACTCAACTTCAAACCTGTGACCACCTCCGGATTAAAAATAACCGCTCAATTACAAAAAGGAGAATCAGGAGGAATCATCGAATGGAAAGTAAACAAATAACCTATTTATTATAATCTTAAACTGAAAAGAAAATGAACGCATCCTCAAAAAAAATGAATCTTCGACAGAGAAGATTTTTGAAAATGGCTACTTGTGTTTTTCTGGCAGCAAGTATAGGAACATTCCCGCTTTATGCAGCAGATGAAGCCTATTCTCTATCTACAAAAGAAGAAGCACAGCAGGCCATTAAAATAACCGGGACTGTAGTAGATAAATCGGGCGAACCGATTATTGGTGCTAACATCATTGAGAAAGGAACCAAGAACGGTTCGGTTAGCAATATCAACGGAGAGTTCTCTATGAACGTTAAAAATTACGGAGCTGTATTAGTCGTATCTTACATCGGATATAAACCGCAAGAAATATCCGTAAAAGAAAGAAATATAAAAATTACTCTTATAGAAGATTCTGAGTTAGTTGATGAAGTTGTTGTTATTGGATATGGCACTCAGCGAAAAGGCGATATTACTAGTGCTGTTGCCAGTGTAAAAGCAGAAGATTTCAGCATCGGAAAAATAGGAGATGCCGCAGAACTTGTAAAAGGGAAAATAGCGGGTCTGACAATAGCCAAAGGAAGCGGCGATCCCAATGCTGAATCAACTATTCGTCTACGCGGTGTAATTTCTTTAGCCGGGAGTTCAACCCCACTTATATTAATTGATGGCATTGAAGGAAGTCTCGGGACGGTAGCCCCTGAGAACATTGCCTCTATCGACGTCTTAAAGGATGCATCCGCAGCAGCAATTTACGGTACACGCGGAGCTAACGGAGTCATTCTTATCACTACAAAATCAGGAAAACGTGAAGAGAAAACTCAAGCTAGTTATTCAGGATATACTTCGTTTTCCAAATTCGGCAAAAAACTTAAGTTTATGAATGCCGAAGAAATACGCCAAGGAATGACAAGCTTTACTGATAAAGGATACGATACCGATTGGCTTGATGCCATTAGCCGTACAGCCTTTACTCACAATCACAACTTCAATATTAGTGGAGGTAACAAAAAAACAACCTATTCTGCGGACTTTAACTATCGTAAAGAAGAAGGAGTGATCATTGATACTTATAATGAGGAAATGAAGATGAGCTTCGATCTCTCTCATTGGATGATGAATGATATGCTAAAAGTTAACTTCAACATGGTTAAAGGTATTCACAAAAATAGTGCGACAAATGCTAACGATGATGGGGCTTCTAATATTTATAGACAGGCTATTATTCACAATCCTACCGAGCCTATTTGGAATGAAGACGGAAGCTATTTCGAAAATTTCCAGGTTAACTATTATTATAACCCAGTGGGAATGATTAAAGAACGTAAAGGCAATTACGATACTGAATGGACACGCATGACAGGTAATATAACCTTAGAACCAATAAAAGGATGGCAAACAAACCTTATGTTAGCAACTCGCCGTTCGAAAGCGCATAACAAAGGGTACTATACCTCTAAGTATTTTAGTCAGAAAATGGAAAATCACACAGGCTATGCATATCATTCACAAGATGATAGTCAAACTGATAATCTAGAAGTTACCTCAAAGTATAACACTAAATTTGATAAACATCGTTTTAATGCCTTAGTAGGTTACAGTTATCAATACAATGTAAATGAAGGCTTTAACGCCAATAATTACGATTATCAAAATGACTTTTTTCAATATAACAATCTAGGTATTGGAGAAGCTTTAAAAAAAGGAAAAGCCGGAATGGGGAGTTATAAAAATGACAATACGCTGGTTGGCTTCTTTGGACGCGTCAGTTATGGATATGCTAACAAATACAATGCTCTTGTTAGTGTACGTCGCGAAGGATCATCAAAATTTGGAGAAAATCACAAATGGGGTACTTTCCCGTCCGCTTCTTTAGGTTGGACCATCAGCAATGAAGAGTTCATGAAAGGATTCCAATGGTTGAATAATTTAAGACTGCGTGCAGGTTTTGGAGTTACCGGAGTTATTCCAAATGCATCCTATCAATCGCTCACCTTATATAGCCTTGGTAGTTCTTATTATTATGAGAATGGAGAATGGAAACCCGGATTAGTTGTAGCCTCTAACCCAAATCGAGATTTGAAATGGGAAAAATCTACAGAATACAATGTTGGTTTGGACTTAACGGTACTTGATGAACGTTTAAGCGCTTCTATTGACGTTTACACTAAAAAAACATCCGATATGTTATGGTGGTTTGACGTACCTACACCTCCAAACTTATATTCTCAAACGTTAGCGAATGTCGGAAAAATGCGCAATTCAGGTATCGAAATTGCAATCAATGCCACTCCTGTACGCACAAAGAACTTTGAATGGAAAACAACTCTAACCGCATCACATAATGCCAATAAACTACTAAGTTTATCAAATGATCTGTATGAAACAGCAAACGAACATGATGCAGGTGGCTTAGGCGAACCGATTAGTATTTCAACTCATCGCTTGGAAGTAGGAAAAGCTGTTGGACATTACTTTGGACTAAAATCAGTAGGAGTATCAGAGAACGGGTTATGGTTAATTGAGAACCCAACAACAGGAGAAGCAGAAGAGTTCACCGATAATATGTTGAATAATGATCAATATCGCCAATACTTAGGCACAGGACTTCCCAAAGTTTACTTAGGATGGAGCAATACATTCCGTTACAAAAATTTTGATTTGAGTATTCAGATGACCAGTCAACTGGGATTTAAAATTTTAAATGAGCCAAGAACCTTTTACGAAAACAATTCAATAGCCTATAATCGCCTCCAATCAGTACAAAAAGCACCATACGGAGGACAATACACTCTATCGTCTGCCCAGAAACAAACCATTGTAAGCTATTATTTAGAGAGAGGTGATTTCTTGAAAGTGACTAATATGACCTTAGGGTATACAATTCCTTTAAAAGAGAATAAGTATGTAAAAGGAGTACGCGCTTATCTGTCAGGTGATAATTTATTTTGCATAACAGGTTATGATGGCCTCGACCCTGAATTATCTAACGGAAATGCAACATATGCAGGTATCGACCGCCGTGACAAATATCCTGTAATTCGTTCATTTACCTTTGGTGTTAACGTAACATTCTAAAACTATAATCATATGAAAACTCAAATATATAAAGCCATATTAACATTCACTTTAGGAGCATCGCTATTTTCGTTTAATAGCTGCACTGATTTGAATGAAACAATCTATGATACTATCGCATCTGAAAAATATGAATTTTCGGAGAAAGATGCCGCCAGTATGTTTGCCCCTGTATACAGTAACTTACGTAATCTATACTGGGGATGGAACGGATACTGTGATATTCAAGGCGAATCATCTGACCTTTGGTGTACCCCTTATCGCATAGGAATTGGATGGGGCGACCTATATGTTTCCATGCATAAACATGATTTTCACTCTCAAATAGGTCATATATGGACTGAATGGAATTATGCATATTCCGGAATTAATGCCTGTAACAAGTTATTAGCAAATAAGTCGGTACAAACTTCTGAAGCTGCTGTGGCACAACTAAGAGGTTATCGCGCCTTGTATTATTATGTGTTATTTGACTTATTTCGCAACATCCCGTTAGATACAACCTATGATCACCCTGACGGATGGCTACCTGAGCAAGCAACTCCTCAAGAAACATGGGACTTCATCATTACTGAGCTGAATGACATCAAAGGAAAGTGTGGAGAAGATAATGGCATGGGACAAATCAACGATGCAACGGTTAATATGCTATTGGCTAAAATGTATCTAAATCATAATGCTTGGTTCAATAACTTTACCGATAAATCTTGGTATGGCAAAGCTATCGACGAAATCAATGAAATTATCAAAACTTCAAAATATTCGTTAGCAGCTAATTATTCCGATTGCTTTAAAGAAGATATATCCAAATGTACAGAAATTATATTTGGTATTCCTTTTGCTGAAAAGTATGCTAGTGGCAACTATTATGCTAATAAGTGGATACACACAGCCGGTAGAGCTGTATGGAACTTCAATGGTTGGGCTACAGGAGGAAGTACAGTACTACCTCAATTTTTAAACACTTACGACGAAGAAGACAGCCGCTATACTTCTTGTTGGACTTTAGGACAGCAATATGATCAAAGTGGAGCAGCAATTATGGTAGATAGCGAACCACTGATTTATACAAAAGAAATACACAGTATTGACAACCCCGGATGTTATCCTTTTGAAGGAGGACGCTTAATAAAATATGAAATACTATCAGGCGACTTTGGTACTTCTTATGATGATATTCCTTTCTTCCGCCTAGCTGATGCCTACATGATAAAGGCAGAGTGTTTACTACGTTTAGGAGGATATAAAGGCGAAACAGAACAGGATGCTGCCAACCTTGTAACTCAAGTTCGACAACGAGCTTTTAAAAATAACCCTTCAAAAGCAAAACGTACAGTCGAAGAATTAAAAGGAGGTAGCGTATATACATATGGGTATCGCGAAAATCAAGGAAAAATGGGTGAAACTGATAAATGGGAAATAAAAGAAGAAGGAGGTCAGGATATCGAATTAGGAGGTTTGCTAGATGATTTAGCTTGGGAATTTGTAGCCGAGCATCACCGCCGTCAAGATCTGGTACGATTTCGCATTAAGAATAAAAACCAAAATGTATATAATGGAAAATCATGGTTTTGCAAAAAAGCAAAAACTGATATAACAGATAATCATTGTGATATATTTCCAATTCCCAAAGCTTTTATGGATGGGAATATGAAGCTTATACAAAATCCAGGTTACGGTGCTAGTGCTCAATAAACAAATCTGATAAAAACGAATTAATATGAAAAAAAGTATAATATACGCTTTAATAGGATGTCTATTTTCGCCTTTTATTGCCTGTACAGATAGCATTGAAGATGCAACAAGTAAACATGTTTATAGTGAAAATGAAAATCCTTATTTGAAGATAAATAGTAATGCTACTATCACAAATGAGATTGAATTTCCCGTAGGACATTTTGAAACTCAAACCATAAAGCTAACTGATTATGCCGAAAAATTCCAAGAAAACATGGGCATGACAGTGGAGCAAGTAATAAGTGGTTTAAAAAACGGAAGTGTTGTGTTTTATAATATCACTCCCAGTAAAAACAGCTGGAACAAAACAAGTATGACAAAAGGTACGACCGGGTGGTATTATAATTCGGCTGGAGGTATCTGCCAAGAAAATGATCCGAGTCTATTGGTTAGCCTCGATATAAATACTGAAAACAAAACACTTAATATTAATGCCTATGAAACAGCTACAGTAGGAAGTTTAGCCAGTTTAAATGTTGGTTTTGCCATAAATGGTAATAACTACGATGAATATGTTCGTTTCACATTCAACATATCCATTACAGACCCATCTATCATCCTAACTAATATTAGTATTCCTGATGGTGATTATGCCTCTTTTGGCATTGATTTTAACCAATACGCAGAAACCATTCAAACTTGCATGGGACTAAGTGTTGCAGATTTCTTAGCCAACTTGGATTATAATGGAGATACAGGAGAAGCAACCAATGGAGTTATTCATATGTATGTAGTAGATCCGGTCAGTGCGGCATGGGACACTACAAGTAGTTATACGGCAGAATCTCCGGGGTATTGGATGGACAATCAAGGGGCTGTATGTAATTGGGGAGGCAACAATTTTGCATTCTATGCAAATACAAAAAATGGAGATGAGATGCTGTATGTCGGCAGAGCACCAGGACTTGCAGCAGGAAGCAAATATACAATTAGTATCGGTTATAGAAATACAGAGAATGAAAATAATTTCTTCCGCTTTATTATAACAGCTACACTAGAGTAAAGATCTCCTTTACAGATATAAAGAAGGGTAGTTAGAGTCATTTTGCCTGACTACCCTTTTATTAAATTAAAGCGATTAATCCCTTACAAGTCTATTCTATAAAATGATTAGTTTAATTTTATTCTTATGAAAAAAAACGTAATAATTTACTTCGCCGTATGCTTACTAGTGAGTTTAATTAGTTGCAGTAAAGAGGCCTCATTCAAAGAAGGGTCTGAAACTGAAGTAGAGAATCCCACCGACATTAAAGGCAAAGAAGTCTACATTCCTAAAGAACTGATCAATAATGATTTTACAAAAAGTACAAGTACATGGTGTTGGGAAAGATCCAAATCCTCAACAAACTGGATTGTCTTTTGGGAAAAAGGATTTGGTACAGATCCGTCTAGTATAAATGAAACGAACATGCGCGTAGACATAGAAGATTTATTAAAAAAAGCAGAGTTATTCTATGATGAGAATGTAAACAAACTAAAATTTGTAATCCCCGGTCAATCTAATACAGACAAATATCGAATGATGATATTTTTAAAATATCAAACAGAGTGGCTTGCTACAGGTTCCGGCTATGATGATGTTATCGGAGCATTATGGGTTAACCCTAGTACATGCCAACCCGTTGGTTCAACAATAGCGCATGAAGTGGGACATTGTTTTCAATATCAAGTATATTGCGACAACAAAACCGGTAATCCAGGCTATCGATATGGTTTTGGCAATAATGGAGAAGGAGGTAATGGTTTTTGGGAACAATGCGCACAATGGCAAGCTTATAAGCTGTATCCTGAAGAGCAATTTAGCAGTTATTACTTTAACCAATATTTAGGTAACCATTACAAGCATATCCTGCATGAGGCACCTCGCTACTCCAATTATTTCATTCATGATTACTGGTGCAGTAAGCATGGTATCGATTTTATAGGAAAACTATGGCGTATGGCGCAAAAACCGGAAGATCCTATTGAAACATATAAAAGAATAACAGGCATTAACCAAAGTGAATTTAATAATGAGATATTTGATGCTGCTCGCAAATTGGTAAACTGGGATATTGACAATATACGCGAATATGGCAAAAACTATAGAGGGCGTAGTCAGTGTGAGTTAATAGCAACAAATGACGGATACTTTGCAATCGCACCTACTCAATGTATAGAAAACTATGGATATAATGTTATCTCTTTAAACAGCCCGAGCGAAGCAAGTGCAATAACAGCTAGTTTTGAAGGGATAGCCGGATCCACAGGCTATCGCAGTAAAAATTTAGATAAAGCTGGTTGGAGATATGGCTTTGTAGCCTGTTTAAAGGACGGAAGCTGTGTCTACAGTGACATATTTTCAAGCAAAACAGGAACGGCCGTGTTCAATAGCCCAGCCAATGTTGATAAACTCTATTTTGTTGTAAGCGGGGCGCCCACCAGCCATTGGCGGCATGCTTGGGATGATGACGATAGTAATGATGAACAATGGCCATATAAAGTGAAATTTAGCGGAACAAGTGTATATGGACAAGTTATTATTGATCCCTCTGCTGAACCACAAGATATTACTCTAACATACAATATCACTTTCCCTGTTAGTGCAACAGAATATTCAGGAAAAACAGTTGAAATAGATGCGAATAAACTTTGTAATGCTTTAGCATTGACGAAACAAGAATTAAATAATGCTTTCAATAAAAATATTATTTTCAATGGGATTAACAGCGATGGAAGTCTTAGCCAACAATCCACAGCTAACGCTCCTGGACATTGGTTTGATACCAAAGGAGATATATGCTCATGGGGGAATAGTGCTATGGTCTTCTCTGAATTTAATTTATCGACGCTGTCATTTAAAATAGGACAATATCCAGGACATTGCAAACAAGGAGAGCAGTATAGCATAAAACAAGCTTTGGTATATACTCCTACAGGAAAAGAGAGTGTAAAAGCAACTTTTATATTCAATATTACTATTCAATAACGAGCAATCAGCATGTGATAACACTATGGAATGCAATACGATACATTTAAAGAGTCATCATGAAACAGGACCTTTTGAACTATTGTTCCACTAAATAGTACGATTCTATCACTCCCTTTACTGAATATTATATTGCTTTGTAAAAAGAAACAACATCGAAAAAATAAAGAACATCATGAAAAATAGAAAGAATTTTTATCTTATCATACTATGCTTTACGATCCTAACCGGAGGAACAAGCTTTGGAAAAAACAAAAGTCTCAAATCGGGTCTAACATTGAAAAATATCTCTCAAATAACAGGGCGTTTAGACAAAGTTCCAGATTCTTTAGGAGTTTCTTCTTTCTACAAAAAATATCTAGATGCTGATGGGATAGCAATCATCTCATCAGATAGAGTCAATGATAAAGCACTAAAGGTAGCGCGAAAGCTTATCATAGGGATGCTTGCCAAAAGAAAAGACATAAAAGAGTATATGGTAAAAAAGCATTGCCGTTTTATGGTTATTGGTGAAAAAGAAGAGGTCTGTGATATTCCTGAGTATGCTCATATTTGCAATTCGCCGGATAGTATTGCCTATTGGAATAAACGAGCCCGCGGATTTGGTGGAGCACCTGAAGATGATTTGAGTTCAAGCTGTGGAGAGGAAAATTTGATCTGCCTGCCGGGTGACAAATATCAAGGAGAAAACATTCTTGTGCATGAGTTTGCTCACTTAATACATACTGTCGGAATCATTGGCATAGAGCCGGATTTTAATAACAAACTGGAGACAGTAATGAAACATGCCATTGAAAAAGGGTTATGGAAAAACACATATGCACTCTCTAACAAAGAAGAGTATTTTGCAGAAACCGTCCAATCATTTTTCAACTGCAACCGATATTCAGAAAAGCCTAACGGAGTACATAATTCAATTAATAGAAGAGAAAAATTAAAAAACTATGATCCGGAGATGTATCAGTTGTTACTAAATTATTTTGATGAAGTAGAGCTTCCTATGTATAATAAAGTTCATCCTTAGAAACGTTTATGAATGAAAAAGATACAATACATTTCGTGCATACTCATTTACTTCTTTAGTAATATCACATCTGCTCTATCTCAACAAACGGCTTGGGATAGCCCAAGCAATGGAAATCCTATTATTCCAGGTTATTTTGCCGACCCTACAATAAAGAAATTTGGCGATACTTACTACATCTATGCAACAACCGATGGAAATGGTGGTGGATTAGGACCTTCGGTAGTGTGGACTTCCAAAGATTTCGAAAACTGGACGATGGTGTCTATGAACTGGCCCCAAAGTTATCATATCTGGGCACCGGACGTAATGCAAGGCAAAGATGGAAAATACTACATGTACTATTGTGAGCCTTGCAAAATTTATTGTGGTGTTTCAGATTATCCGACAGGGCCTTGGCACAATCTATTAGGAGAAGATGGTACAGTATTAGTTCCGGATCGATTTGTAAAAAATGCCATTACTCTTGACGGTCAGTCATTTGTTGACGATGATGGTTCTGTTTATCTTTACTGGGGAACTTGGGGAATTTACAAAGGTTTTGGATGTGGGGCAGGAAAGTTTTCAGAAGATTTGAAAAGCTTTACCCAAACGCATCTAATCCCAAACACCGAGGCTACGGATTTCTTTGAAGCACCCTTTATGATCAAGAGAAACGGTATATACTATTTTATGTATTCATCGGGCTCTTGCCATGACCACACATACCGAGTGCAATATGCAACCAGTAAGGAGGGACCAATGGGCCCGTTCACTTTCGGAAAAAACAACCCAATCTTATCTACTAATGCAGATAGTACTATTCATGGACCGGGGCACCATAGTATCTTAAAAGAAGGTGATGATTATTATATCGTTTATCATAGGCACAACATTCCTCAATCGACCCGAGGTATGCATCGACAAATTGCAGTCGACAAGCTTATCTTCGATGAAGACGGAAGCATAGAAAAAGTTGCTGCCAGCCATCTGGGAATAGGTTGCTTACAGCCGTCAACAAATCCTTCTAAGAACCTTGCACTTGGCAAACCGGTAAAAGCTTCTTCATATTACAATAAATACTTCAAGCCTGAATACGTTGTAGATGATAACAATGCAACATTATGGCGACCTCGTACTTGTGGCACAGAATGGATTGAAATTGACTTAAAGAAAGTGGAGTCCATCCGACGCATCTGGACCCAATTCGAATATCCTACTTCTTATTACCAATACTTCATAGAAACTTCTATTAACGGTAAGACTTGGAGAATCTTCACGGACAAACGAGAAAATCGTTTGTCCGGTAGCCCGATGGTTGATCTCGGTTATATAAAAGCCCGTTACGTTCGCTTAACGGTAACAGGGGGACAAAAGGGCGGACAGTTTGGTGCAATTTGGAATCTTAAGATATTTGCCGATAATCCTACAAAGACAAAAAGTTCTACTTCTTCATCAAATAGCGAAACATCCCTATTCATCGACATCAATGCAGATGATTATGAAATTGGTAAGTTTGTAAAAAAGATAAATAATCGTATTGGAGAAGGAAAGTTCGAAGCACAGACAACACCTTTAACTGTCGTAACAAAAGATCATTTTAAAGCCTTTGCTTTCGACAGCACACAATGGTTTAAATCAAACTTCAGCTTACCTGAAACAATAAGAGATAGTGCACCTTATACACTTGAAGCGTGGGTGCAGAACCCGAAAGCTGGACTAAATGAATGTGTAGCCGATCTCGTATCATCAGAAGGTGAACTGGAAAAGATCATGCTTTGCAACGGTACGGAACCACGTTGTGGGGTAATATGCCATTTCGGATGGTTTGAAGATATGGGATTTCCTGAAATAATAGAAAAGGGAGCATGGCAACATTGGGTTATCACTTACGATGGGTATATAGAGAAGGTATTTCTTAACGGAAAAAAGATTAAAGAAAAAGATATTGTATTACTTTTGCCTAAAGACCAATATATTACACTTGGCAAAACAGCAATTGGCGATTGGCCTTTTAGCGGTTATTTACATTCACTAAAATTCTATGGTAGAACTTTGAGTGAAAAAGAAGTTCTGGCTTCTTTTTATCAGGATCACCCTTTCAAGAAATAAATTAAAAAATAATATTTATCATGAGAAAAACATTATTCGCCATTACACTAGCTACCACTAGCCTTGTAGCAAGCGCACAAAAACAGCATGATAATGCAGGCTATCCCTTTACTCCCATACCTTTTACAGCTGTAAAAGTTACCGATGGCTTTTGGGGGCAGCGGTTAAAAGCTAGCCGTGAAGTGACAATTCCACTAGCTTTCAGTAAATGTGAGGAAACGGGTCGTTATCTAAATTTTGAGAGGGCTGCCCATCCTAGTGACACAATAGAGGTTAAAGGGTTTTCATTTGATGATACAGATGTATATAAAACCATTGAAGGGGCTAGCTATTCAATGCAAACATATCCTAATAAGAAATTAGCTAAATATATAGATAGTGTATTGGTTATTGTCGCAGCTGCGCAAGAACCGGATGGCTATCTATATACCGCACGCACACAAAACCCCAAACATCCACACGAATGGGCTGGGAATAAGCGCTGGGAAAAGGTTGAAGACCTCAGTCACGAACTCTACGATTTAGGTCATATGATTGAAGGTGCCGTAGCTCATTATCAAGCTACCGGGGAGCGTAAGTTTCTAAACATTGCAATCAAATATGCAGATTGTGTATGCAGAGCTATCGGTGATAAACCGGAACAAATAGTTGTAGTACCTGGACACCAGATAGCTGAAATGGCACTTGCCAAACTCTATTTAGTTACAGGAGATAAGAAATATCTGGATGAAGCTAAATTTTTTCTAGATAAAAGAGGTTATACTGAGAGGAAAGATGAATACAGTCAAGCTCATAAGCCTGTGATACAGCAAGATGAAGCCGTAGGACATGCTGTAAGGGCAGCCTACATGTATTCCGGAATGGCAGATGTGGCAGCATTAACAGGAGATAGCAATTACATTCATGCCATCGATAAGATATGGGAGAATATTGTAAGTAAGAAACTTTATATTACCGGTGGAATAGGTGCAACAAGCCATGGAGAGGCTTTCGGAAAGAATTATGAATTGCCTAACATGTCAGCCTACTGCGAAACTTGTGCTGCTATAGGCAACGTCTATCTAAATCATCGTCTATTCTTACTTCATGGAGAATCTAAATATTATGATGTACTAGAACGGACTTTATATAATGGACTCATCTCGGGAGTTTCATTGGATGGAGGCAGTTTTTTCTACCCAAATCCATTGGAGTCAATAGGACAGCACCAGCGTCAACCATGGTTTGGCTGTGCTTGTTGTCCATCAAATATATGCCGATTCATTCCGTCATTACCTGGATATGTTTATGCTGTTCATCAAAATGATATCTATGTGAATCTTTTTATGGGAAACGAAGCTAGTTTAAAAGTACAAAACAAGAAGATAATACTAAAACAGGAAACAAACTATCCATGGACAGGAGATATCAAATTAACAGTCTCTCCTAGCAGGAAACAAGAATTCAGTCTTAAAATACGTATACCAGGTTGGGTACAAGGTTCTGTGGTACCAAGTAATCTCTATCACTTTGCTGACAAGAAGACATTAGGATATACAATTAAAATTAATGGTAATAAAGCAGCCGGAAAGCTCGAAAAAGGATATTTCACCATTCATAGAAGATGGAAAAAAGGAGATTCTATTGAAATCCATTTTGATATGGAGCCTCGAACAGTAAAAGCAAATTCTCAAGTAGAAGCTGACAGAGGAAAGATATCTATTGAGCGTGGTCCTTTAGTATATTGCGCGGAATGGCCCGACAATGATTTTAGCGTATTAAGTATCTTAGTCAATCAGAAACCTAAGTTTAAAGTAATGTATGAATCGGATCTCCTTTCTTCTGTACAAGATACAAACAAAGAGGAATCATCCAAGACAACAAATAAATACGGTGTCTACATGATCCAAACCGATGCTCAAACATTAAGCTACAACGAAACAGGCAGTTTGGTCGCTAAAAATGTAAAATTGAATTTAATACCTTACTATGCTTGGGCACATCGGGGAAATGGAGAGATGGCTGTTTGGTTGCCTAATGACTTGAATGCAACACGAGCAAGCCTTCCCCCTACCATTGGGTCTGAGAGTAAAATCACAGCTTCACATAACGTAAAGTCGATTTCCGCTATCAACGATCGTCTTCTGCCAAAAGATACTGATGACCGTTCAGTACCTTATTATCATTGGTGGCCCAAAGAAGGAACAACCGAATGGATAGCTTACCAATTTACAGAACCTAAAATAATATCACGATCTACCGTTTATTGGTATGACGATGCCCCATGGGGAGGCTGTCGAGTTCCTGAATCATGGAAACTCTATTATAAGAACGTTTCTGGAGAATGGGAAACTGTAGAAAACACCTGTTCATACGGCATAGAAAAAGGAGTAGGAAATGAAGTTACTTTCAAGCCTATTAAGACTCAAAATATTAAATTAGAAGTAAAACTCCCTCAAAAGAATGCATCAGGAGTTTTTGAATGGGAAGTAGAATAGGAAAATTAAATAATATATAATCAAAAAGAAACTATAGAAAAATATAAAATGAAGAAAATGATTTTATGGAGCATAGGCATATTAATTTCTATCAATATGCTCTATGCACAAGGTACTACAGAAGATTATCAACGCGCTTTCGCACTGAACCAACGGTGGAAAGGGAAGGTCCTTTATTCAAATGTTCATCCTCAATGGATTGGCAATACTACTAAATTTTGGTATGTGCGTGATACGCCCGAAGGAAAGATCTATGTAGTAGTAGATGCAAACAAGAAAAAAAGAAGAAAACTTTTTGATCATAACAAATTAGCTAAATCCCTCTCTCTAGCAACTCAAGAAAAAATAAAAGCTAATAATTTAAATCTCCAAAAACTCCAAATAAACAATAAACTAGATACTCTCCATTTTATTTATAAAGAACATAAATGGAGTTATATAAAGAAAAAAGATCTATTAAAAGACGAAGGAGAGACGCAGAAAACTAAAACAACTTATTGGGCTGCAACTAATGATGAAAGTAAGGGAAAGCCTGTTATTTCTCCCGACGGAAGTAAAACTGCTTTCATAAAAAATCAAAATATATATATTAAGGATAACGGCTCTGGAGAAGAAAAAGCACTTAGTTTTGATGGCTCACCTGGTGAATTTTATTCTACTTATATCCAATGGTCACCTGACTCAAAGAAAGTAGCTACAATGAAAGTTCGTCCGGCAGAAAAACGCTATATCTATTTTGTAGAATCATCACCAACAGACCAACTCCAGCCGAAATTACATAAAAGGGAATATGCCAAACCTGGCGATGCACTTCCTTTCAGATGCCCCCGCATCTTTAATATAGATGGCAGTGAGGCTCATGTACCTTCTACCGAACTATTCAATGAGCAGTTTGAAGTTAGAGGACTGGAATGGGATGCAGAAAGTAAAAACATCTTATTCGAGTATAATCAACGTGGACATCAAGTATTTAGAGTATTAGAATTATCTGCCCAAGGGGGTACAGTAAGAACAATCATTAATGAAACGAGCAAAACTTTCGTAAACTACAACCGCTATTTCCGAAAAGACTTATCCAATGGCAACGAAATCATTTGGATGAGCGAACGTGACAACTGGAATCATCTATATCTATACGATCGCCACACTGGAAAAGTCAAGAATCAGATAACCAAAGGGGAATGGTATGTACGAGATGTCGTGCACGTGGATGAGCAGAATCGCATAATCTATTTCTCTGCCAATGGAATGGTAGCCAATGAAGATCCTTACCTTGTTCGATACTATCGCATCAATTTCGATGGAAGCGGACTCACGTGTCTCACGCCGGAAGAGGGAATGCACCAGGCAACTTTCTCACAAGACATGAAATATTTTGTAGATACATATTCATTAGTTAACAAAGCTCCTATATCTGTGCTTCGAGACACCGAAAACGGGAAAGTTATCATGCCATTAGAAACTGCAGATATTAGCCAATTAGTAGCATCCGGATGGAAAGCACCCGAAGTATTCTCAGCAAAAGGAAGGGATGGTAAAACTGATATGTGGGGAATCATTATCAGACCAACGAATTTTGATCCAACAAAAAAATACCCCATCATAGAATATATCTATGCGGGACCAGGAAATCAATATACCCCAAAATCTTTTTTTACTTACAATTGGTATTTGTCTGGTATAGCCGAGCTTGGATTTATTGTCGTGCAGCTTGATGCGATGGGAACTTCTTTTAGATCCAAAGCATTTGAAGATGTTTGTTACAAGAATCTAAAAGATGCGGGATTACCGGATAGAATGGCATGGATAAAAGCAGCGGCAAATAAATACCCATACATGGACATCAATCGGGTAGGTATCTTTGGAGCCTCTGCAGGAGGACAAGAGTCAACAAATGCCCTCCTTTTATATCCTGATTTCTATAAAGCAGCCTATTCTTCTTGCGGATGTCATGACAATCGAATGGACAAAATCTGGTGGAATGAGCAATGGATGGGTTATCCTATAGAAAAACAGTATGAAGAATGTTCAAATGTAGCAAATGCCCACCTTCTGAAACGTCCTTTAATGTTAGTTGTTGGTGAGATGGATGACAACGTAGATCCATCTTCTACCATGCAAGTCGTTAACGCACTAATAAAAGCGAAAAAAGATTTTGAATTAGTTGTTATACCTGGTTCAAACCATACTATGGGGGGAGACTACGGAGAACATAAACGCTATGACTTCTTTGTACGTAATCTATTAAATTTAACTCCGCCAAAGTGGGAATAAGAGTCAATAAATAGGTCTTATACGACCTATGATAAGTATAAAAATAAAAGGAACATAAAGGTGATTTTCCATCTTTATGTTCCTTTTATAAAATAGACAGTTTTAAAAGTTATTCCGCAAAAACAGCAGTACCGCTAGCTGTAACCATAAGCATACTCCCATTCCCACCTACTGTTTCATAATCTAAATCAATACCTACTACAGCATTTGCTCCCAAACGTGCAGCATGATCTTCCATTTCTCTTAAAGCTGTATCTTTAGCCTCACGAAGAACTTCTTCATAAGCTCCTGAGCGTCCACCTACAATATCACGAATACTAGCAAAAAAATCGCGAAAGACATTAGCACCAATAATTGTTTCTCCTGACACGATACCATAATAACTGGTAATTCGTTTTCCTTCGATAGTTGGAGTAGTAGTCAATAACATAGTTTACTTAATTTTATAATTTACTTCGTTAGACGCAGCAAACATAGATAAAGTTGCAATTATTAAAACATTTTTCTGACTCGTTCAATGCCTGCAACCAATGAATCAATTTCTTGCTTCGTATTATAAAGTCCAAAAGAAGCGCGAACAGTACCTTCAATACCTAAACGTCGCATCAATGGCTCAGCACAATGATGTCCGGTACGAACAGCTATCCCTAAACGATCAAGTAAAGTTCCCATATCAAAATGATGAATATTGCCAACAAGAAAAGAGATGACACTACTTTTATGCTCTGCTTCTCCCAAGATACGCATTCCCTCTATTTCTTTAAGACGATGCATCGCATAAGTCGTTAATTCTCTATCATGTTCCATTATTTGGTCAAAGCCAATAGCAGAGATATAATCTAAAGCCTTGGCTAGTCCGGTAGTACCTATATAGTCCGGTGTTCCAGCCTCAAACTTAAAAGGCAACTCATTGAAAGTAGTCTTTTCGAAGCTCACACTTTGAATCATCTCTCCGCCACCTTGATAAGGAGGTAATTTATTCAACCATTCTTCTTTCCCATAAAGTACTCCAATGCCCGTAGGTCCATAGACTTTATGAGCAGAGAAAGCAAAAAAGTCAGCATCTAATTCCTGGACATCGATCTTTAGATGAGGAACAGACTGTGCACCATCAACTAATACTGGTACCCCATGAGCATGGGCAGTAGCAATCATTTCTTTTATCGGATTAATAGTACCCAAAACATTAGATATGTGTGTCATACTAACGATCTTCGTACGATCGGAAAACAGATTTTCGTACTCATCCAACAAAAGTTCACCCTTATCATTCATTGGAATGACTTTTATACTGATTCCCTTACGGGCAGCCAATAACTGCCAAGGAACGATATTACTATGATGCTCCATTGTAGAGATAATCACTTCATCTCCTTCTTTCATGAATTCTTCCCCAAAACAAAAAGCAAGCAAATTAATTGCTTCAGTAGTACCACGAGTAAAAATAATTTCATTTGTACTACGGGCATTGATAAATTGCCTAACGGTTTCGCGAGAGCTTTCATGCAACTCAGTGGCTTGTTGTGATAAGAAATGTACCCCACGATGAACATTAGCGTTCACAGAATAATACTCTTCAACAATAGCATCAACAACACAACGGGGCTTCTGAGTTGTCGCCCCGTTATCAAAATAAACTAAAGGTTTTCCGTATATTTCTCTTGAAAGTATTGGAAAATCTTTTCTTATTTTAGTTAGATCCATTCTATTTCTTTTGGTTATTTACAGATAGCACAACCCTGACATTTATTCAATTCACCGCGGAAACGCTTTTCTACAAGCAAGTGTAATCTATCCTTCAAAGCGTCCAAACGAATATTATCAATAACTTCATTGACAAAAGCAAACATGAGTAATAACCGAGCTTCTTTTTCAGAAATTCCTCTTGCACGCATGTAAAATAAAGCATTCTCATCTAACTGCCCAATGGTTGCTCCATGGCTACATTTTACATCATCAGCATATATTTCGAGCTGAGGCTGCGTGTACATTCGTGCATCACGAGTAACACAAAGATTTCGATTCGTCTGTTGAGCATTAGTACGTTGTGCTTCAGGGCGTACTAAGACAATTCCCGCAAATGCACCTACTGATTGATCATCGAGTACATACTTAAAGAGTTCTTTGCTTTGACAATCAGGTACGGCATGATCTATAAATGTGTGATTATCCACTCGTTGATTCTTATCTGCTATTGCCATTCCGTAAATATTAGCTTCAGAACCAGAACCTGCTAAAGTAACTTCAGTAGTATTACGAGTTATACCGTTATGAAGAGTCATATTATTAAGAAGAAGGCGGCTTCCGGCTTCCTGCTTTGCATACGTATTACTAACACGTACAGTACTTGTATGTGTTTCTTCAAGTTCATACATATCAAATATAGCATTCTCACCCAAGTAAATCTCAACGACTTGCGTTGCAAGAAAATTCACATGATCCATTGCATGATCACAAACTAATAAACGAGCTTGGGCTCCTTCTTCAAGAACAACTAAGAGTCTACGATTCATCAAGAAGTTAACATCACCTCGCAGAATATTAACTAATTGAATTGTTTTATCTAGAACTACATCTTTAGGAACATAAAGTACTACTCCATCTTGAACAAACGATGTATTAAAAGCTGTCACACCATCTTTAGAAGTATCAGCAAGCTTTCCATAGAACTTACTGAGCAATTCGGGACGCTGTTGTTCCAAATCTCTAAAACTACCAAAGAAGGCTCCTTCAGGCAAATGAGATTTAGGCAATTCTTTTTTGTAGAAAGAATCATTAACGACAAAATAGAGTAGCGTACTCATATTAGGAACATCGCATTTAAATACCTCATAAGGGTTAACTGGTACATCAAGGCGGTTTAAATTAAGCCCAAAATCAGGAGCGAAGCATTTATTCAAATCAGTGTATTTATACTTCTCCTGCTTTTTTGTAGGAAAACCCAAATTTTGAAAATCGGCAAAAGCCTTTTTCCTTAAAACATTCAACTCTTTCACACTGTGATTACAAATCATAGATTCGCACTGTGCATAAAGATCTATATATTGTTGTTCTACACTCATAACTACTCTCCTATCTCTTTCTTAATCCAGTCATAACCCTTGTCTTCAAGTTCTAATGCTAACTCCGGACCAGCAGTTTTAACAATACGACCATTGTAGAGCACATGCACAACATCAGGCTTAATATAATCCAACAAACGTTGATAGTGAGTAATAAGTATGCAGCTATTCTCTGGAGATTTTAATTTATTCACTCCTTCAGCAACAATACGTAAAGCATCGATATCCAATCCGGAATCTGTTTCATCTAAGATACTTAGCTTAGGATCAAGCATCGCCATTTGGAAAATCTCATTACGTTTTTTTTCACCACCACTAAATCCCTCATTAACACTTCTGTTAGCCAATTTATTATCTAATTCTACGACTGCACGTTTTTCGCGCATCAACTTCAAGAATTCGCTTGCCGTTAGAGCAGGTAATCCTCTATATTTTCTCTGTTCGTTAACTGCTGCACGCATGAAATTAACCATACTAACTCCTGGTATTTCAACTGGATATTGAAAAGAGAGAAAAATGCCTTCATGGCTACGATCTTCAGCACTAAGTTCCAATAAATCCTTACCCAAAAACTCAATACTTCCTTTGGTAACTTCAAACATCGGATTACCAACCAATACACTACTTAAAGTACTTTTCCCAGAACCATTAGGTCCCATTATAGCATGTATTTCACCTGGTTTAACAGAAAGATTAATTCCTCTCAATATCTCTTTGCCGTTGATAGCGGCATGCAAATCTTTTATCTCTAACATTATTATATACGATTAACTTATTTATTATAAAATTATCCGACACTCCCTTCCAATGAAATAGATAACAATTTTTGTGCCTCAACAGCAAATTCCATCGGTAGCTTATTTAGGACTTCTTTAGCATAACCATTAACGATAAGTCCTACAGCATCTTCAGTATTAATACCACGTTGGTTACAATAAAATATTTGATCTTCACTAATTTTACTAGTGGTAGCTTCATGTTCTACTACAGCTGTTTCATTATGAATATCCATATATGGAAAAGTATGTGCACCACATTTATCGCCAAGGAGTAAAGAGTCACATTGACTATAGTTTCGAACCCCCTCTGCTTTTTCGGCAACTTTAACCAATCCACGATAAGAATTTTCACTTCTTCCTGCTGAGATACCTTTACTAACAATAGTACTACGAGTATTCCGACCTAAATGAATCATTTTTGTTCCCGTATCAGCCTGTTGATAATTATTCGTAACAGCTACGCTATAAAATTCAGCTATAGAATTATCTCCGGTAAGAATGCAAGAGGGGTATTTCCACGTTATCGCACTTCCTGTTTCAACTTGTGTCCACGACAATTTACTTCCAACACCTTTACAGTTACCACGTTTAGTTACAAAATTATAAACGCCTCCCTTTCCTTCGGCATCTCCTGGATACCAATTCTGAACAGTACTGTATTTAACTTCAGCACGATCATGTACCATAATTTCTACAATGGCAGCATGTAATTGATTCTCATCTCTCATAGGAGCTGTACAACCTTCAAGATAAGAAACATACGAATCATCATCAGCAACGATTAGCGTTCTTTCAAACTGTCCAGTATTAGCAGCATTAATTCGGAAATAAGTAGATAATTCCATAGGACAACGCACCCCCTTGGGTATATAAACAAAAGAACCATCAGAAAAAACAGCAGAATTTAATGCAGCAAAATAATTATCTCGATAACCGACAACAGAGCCTAGGTACTTCTTCACTAAATCAGGATGCTCACGCACAGCTTCACTAAAAGAGCAGAAAATAATACCTTTTTCCATCAAGGTTTCTTTAAATGTCGTTTTTACAGAAACTGAGTCCATAACAGCATCAACAGCCATACCGCTCAAAGCCATCTGTTCCTCTAACGGTATCCCTAGTTTATTGAAAGTTTTAATCAACTCCGGATCAACTTCATCCAAGCTCTTAGGGCCCTCTTTTTTCTTAGTAGGGTCCGCATAATAGGATATAGCTTGATAATCAATTTCAGGAATTCGTAAGTGTGCCCATGTAGGCATTTCCATAGTCAACCAGTGACGATAAGCCTTCAGTCTAAATTCCAACAACCAGTCGGGTTCACCCTTTTTTAATGAAATAAGACGAACTACATCTTCGTTTAATCCACACTCAATAATATCAGTATTCACCTCTGTGGTAAAACCATATTTATATTTTTCCTGAGTGAATTCTTTTACATATTTATTTGGTTCTTCTTGTTGCATAATTTATTTGAAAATATATTGTTTCGAAACATTCTTTGCCACAGGGAAAAAAGCTCCTGCAACACTCCTTATGGGATAATATAACACTGAATCAACCTTCTTTGTTTGGCTCAGAATTACATTACTCGTATCTATATACTCAATTAAGCTTATTAATAACATTACAATTACAAAATTTTTAAGAGTTCCCAAAAACAACCCTAAAAGCCTATTCACTCCTCCCAAAGCAATAGCTTCCGCTGTTTTTGTTAAGAATAAAGCGATAATATTGAATATTATAGGAACAATAAGCCATATAGCCAAAAAAGAGATTATTTGAGCAACTGTCATGGAATTAGTGACAACAGGAAACAACTTTTCGGCCAATGCAGCATAAAGAGCCTTCGCCGCAATAAGACCTGCAATAAAGCCAACAATAGAGCCCAATTGATTAAAAAAACCTTTAACGAATCCTTTAAAGGCACCAATCGCTATTATGAACAATATTATCCAATCAATCAACGTCATATCATATTCTTATTATTAAAAAAATGTGCCAATATGCCAAGTAAAAACCAATCACTAAATAGATTGGCCATAAGCATATTGGCACATTAGCACATTTGTGCTTTTTCTTTATAAAGTTTGCTTCACTTCAACTTCTTCGTATGTCTCAATAATATCACCCATTTTCAAATCATTGAAATTTACTAGACTGATACCACATTCATAGTTAACAGCAACTTCCTTCACATCATCCTTGAAGCGCTTCAGGGCATTAATAGCTCCAGAGAATATTACAATACCATCACGAACAAGACGTGCCTTATCAGAACGTTTAACTTTACCTTCCTTAACCATAGCTCCAGCCACAGTACCGACTTTAGTAATATGAAACACTTCTCTAACTTCAATAGAAGCCGTTACAACTTCTTTCACTACTGGAGCGAGCATACCCTCCATAGCAGCTTTTACTTCTTCAATAGCATCATATATAATCGAATACATGCGAATATCAACACCTTCTTGTTCTGCGAACTTACGAGCAGAAGCAGAAGGACGTACTTGGAATCCAATAATAATCGCATCAGAAGCAGCTGCTAATGTGACATCTGACTCAGAGATCTGCCCCACAGCCTTATGGATGACATTCACTTGAATCTGCTCAGTAGACAATTTAATTAATGAGTCGCTTAATGCTTCAATAGAACCATCCACATCACCTTTAACAATCACATTAAGTTCTTTAAAGTCACCTAATGCAATACGACGACCAAGTTCATCTAAAGTTAATATTTTCTGAGTACGCAAACCTTGTTCACGTTGTAATTGCTCACGTTTATTAGCTATTTCACGAGCTTCCTGCTCTGTCTCTATAACATGGAATGTATCTCCGGCAGTCGGAGCACCATTTAATCCTAATATAAGAACAGGTTCTGAAGGACCAGCTTGCTTTATACGTTGATTACGTTCATTAAACATTGCCTTAACACGCCCAAAACTGGTTCCCGCTAAAACAATATCTCCCATTTTAAGGGTACCATTAGAAACCAAAACCGTAGCTACATATCCACGTCCTTTGTCTAAAGTAGATTCAATAATAGACCCCATCGCTCTACGATTGGGATTTGCTTTCAAATCCAACATTTCAGCCTCAAGCAAGACTCTTTCCATCAATTCTCTGACTCCAATGCCTTGCTTGGCAGAAACATCCTGAGACTGGTATTTCCCCCCCCATTCTTCAACCAAGAAGTTCATGTTAGCCAATTCCTCTTTAATCTTATCAGGATTTGCACCAGGTTTATCAATTTTATTAATAGCAAACACAATCGGCACACCTGCTGCCATAGCATGATTTATGGCCTCTTTTGTCTGAGGCATCACATTATCATCAGCAGCAACAATAATGATAGCAATATCAGTTACCTTAGCACCACGCGCACGCATAGCCGTAAAAGCTTCATGCCCTGGAGTATCAAGGAATGTTATTTTTCTTCCATCCTCCAATTTCACATTATAAGCACCAATATGCTGAGTAATTCCACCAGCCTCGCCAGCAATTACATTTGCCTTACGTATATAATCTAACAAGGATGTCTTACCATGGTCAACATGTCCCATAACAGTAACAATAGGCGCACGATGTTCCAATTCTTCAGGATCATCATCTTCCTCTATTATAGCTTGAGAAACCTCGGCACTGACATATTCTGTTTTATATCCAAACTCCTCCGCTACCAAATTTATAGTTTCAGCATCCAAGCGTTGATTAATAGATACCATCATCCCAATACTCATACAAGTACCGATAACCTGATTAACAGAAATATCCATCATACTTGCAAGTTCATTAGCTGTAACAAACTCTGTTAATTTCAAGATACGGCTATCAGCCATTTCTTTATCATCCAATTCTTGTTGTCTGTTAAAAGCCGATTCACGTTTCTCTTTACGATATTTTGAGGTCTTATTTTTTCCTTTAGTTGTTAGACGAGCCAAAGTTTCTTTAATTTGTTTAGCTACATCTTCTTCACTTACCTCCTGCTTAAGAGTAGGTTTCTTAAATCGATCTCTTCCAGCGTTAGTATTACGATTCTTATTAGGATGAGAGGAAGAATTAGAGTGAGCAGGATGTTGAGTAGATTTTGCACTCTTTTCACTATTAGGAACAGGACGAGCAAAATTAGAAGAGACATTGTTTATGTCAACTTTCTCTTTATTTATACGATTACGCTTTTTCTTAGCGCCAGAATCAGCAGATTCCTTGGAAACGACTTTCACCGATTTCGGATCTTCCTGACGAATCTCTTTAATGATTGCTTCCTTTATTTGTCTCTTTTGATCTTGACGAACCTTATCTTTGTCTTCGCGTTCCTTACGCCTTTCCTCTTTAGATTTCTTCTTCGGTCGAGTAGTTTGATTCAAGGCAGCAAGATCAATTTGCCCAATTACATTAATCTTAGAGACAAATTCCGTCGGTCTAATTTTAAAAACGTCCTCATCATCATTATTAGATGATGACGGATGAGGCTGAGAATCATCAGCAGTTTCGTTTTGTGCTTTCTCTTTTTCTAAAGTTGGAATAACTTTCTCTTCCAAAACTAAAGATTCTTTTAATTCCTCAGTCGGTTCAGGGACCTCATTAATCATTTCAGGTTCCATTGGAGTTAATTCTTTCACTACTTCTTTTTCTTCTGTTACTTTTTCTGCGACAGGATCAACAATATTCACTTCTTCTTCTTTTACTAATTCAGGATTCGAAGTTTTAACTTCCTCTATTTCAGTGTTTTGCTCTTTTACTGCAGTGTTCTCCTTCTTTTCTTTTTTTCGACGCAGATTATTCAAATCGATCTTTCCGACAGGTTTAAACTTTGGACGCACGTCTTCTGGAACGACAGTTTTAATTATATCGTCCACCGATGGATTCTCAACTTCAGCATTGTCATAACCATCAATAGCAACCGCTGCTTTATTTCGGTCTTTATTCTGCCGCTCTTGTATAAAACGCTCAGACTCTATTCTCAGGTTTTTATCAGTGCTAAACGCTTTCACCAACATAGCATACTGCTCTTCAGTGATTTTCGCATTAGGACTTGCCTCTATTGAGTACCCTTTCTTTTGCAGGAATTCAACAACAGTTGCTATTCCCACGTTCAAATCTCTTGTAACTTTGTTTAACCTTATCGTCATAGTTTACATTAAATGAAGCATGAAGTGAACTAACTACTAGAACTAATTATCTTCAAACTCCGATTTCAAAATACGCAATACCTCGTCCACTGTTTCCTCTTCTAAATCAGTTTTTTCAATCAACATGTCACGAGGTGCATTCAGTACCGCTTTTGCAGTATCAATGCCTATGCTTTTAATAGCATCAATTACCCAAGCATCTATTTCATCGCTAAATTCATCTAGATAGATATCTTCATCTTGAGTAACCTCATCCAATTCACGGAATACATCTATAGTATATTCCGTTAACATACTAGCCAGTTTAATATTCAAACCGCCTTTACCAATAGCCAAAGATACCTCCTCAGGTTTAAGAAAAACTTCTGCTCTACGTTCTTCTTCATTCAATCGAATAGATGAAATCTTAGCAGGGCTAAGAGAGCGTTGGATAAACAAGGAAATATTAGAAGTATAATTAATTACATCAATATTCTCATTACGCAATTCACGAACAATTCCGTGAATACGACTTCCCTTCACACCCACACAAGCACCTACTGGATCTATCCTATCATCATAGGATTCTACAGCAATTTTGGCACGCTCTCCAGGTATACGAGCTATTTTTTTTATAGTAATAAGCCCATCATTTATTTCTGGAACTTCCATTTCAAAGAGGCGTTGAAGAAAGACGGGAGAAATACGTGAAAGTATTATCTTTGGATTATTATTCTTGTTATCTACGCGGGCAACAACAGCACGAGCAGTTTCTCCTTTACGATAAAAATCACTCGGAATCTGTTCCGTTTTAGGTAAGAGTAATTCATTACCTTCATCATCTAACAAAAGAATTTCTTTTTTCCATATCTGATATACTTCTGCATTGATGATGGTCCCAACCTGATCAATATATTTATTATAGAGGCTATCCTTTTCCAATTCAAGAATTTTAGAAGCCAACGTCTGACGAAGATTTAATATCGCACGACGCCCAAATTTGGCAAAAATTACTTCATCCGTAACCTCTTCACCAATTTCATAAGAAGAATCTATTTTTTGAGCTTCAGTCAATGATATCTGCATATTAGGATTCGTCAGATCTGCATCAGCTACCACCTCACGATTACGCCATATTTCAAAATCACCTTTATCAGGATTTACAATTACATCGTAATTCTCATCTGTGCCAAACATTTTCGCAATAACACTACGAAAAGACTCTTCAAGTACGCTCACCATAGTGGTCCTATCGATATTCTTGAGTTCCTTAAACTCCGAAAATGTATCAATCAAACTGATTGTTTCCTCTTTCTTGGCCATATTATTTAAAACTAATTAAGTATTTAGTGTATTTAATCTCTGAATAAGTAAAAGTCTCATCCTCTTCTTGTAGCTTAGGACGTTTACTGCCCTCTATTTTAACTTTTCTCTGTATTCCTATCACAAAATGATCCTTAGTCACTTGTTTCAAAACGCCAATCAGTTTATTTCCGTCTTTAGTTAAAACTTCCACCTCATGACCCACATGAATATGATATTGCTGGAGTACCTTAAAAGGTTGACCAATACCCGCCGAACCAACTTCCAGTTCATAATCAGCTTCTTCTCGGTCAAGCTTAGATTCGATATATCGGCTCAAATCCACACAGTCTTCGATCCATACGCCTTCCGCATGATCTATCTCAACAGTTATTTTATCTTCTGAGCTAACACTTACCTCTACGAGAAAGTAATCCTTTCCTTCAAGCCATTCTTCAACAATTCGGCAAACAGTCCTTTTTTCTATCATGAACCAATTATTAAGTACAAAAAAAGGAGCCTAATCGCCCCTCCCCTTTCATCCGTTTCCGGCGCAAAGATACAAATAATCTATTCTGATACAAAATATTAGCAAAAAAAATCAAGAGAATTATTATTGAATACAATATATTAATACGTATTTTTGCCACATTATTTATTAAACAACTACAGAAAGAGAAATGAGAAAATGGCGTATTGAAGATTCTGAAGAGCTCTACAACATCACTGGTTGGGGAACTTCGTACTTTGGTATTAATGAAAAAGGACATATCGTAGTCACCCCTCGCAAAGACGGAGCAGGAGTTGACTTGAAAGAATTAGTTGACGAACTACAGCTTCGCGATGTCGCTGCCCCTATGCTAGTCCGTTTTCCAGATATACTGGATAATCGAATAGAGAAAACAGCTCGATGCTTTGAACAAGCTTCTGAAGAATATGGCTACAAAGGAGAGAACTTTATAATCTATCCAATCAAGGTAAACCAGATGCGTCCGGTTGTGGAAGAGATAATAAGCCATGGTAAAAAATTCAACCTAGGACTTGAAGCAGGATCAAAACCTGAGCTCCATGCAGTAATAGCTATAAACACCAACTCAGACTCTTTGGTTATTTGCAACGGATATAAAGACGAAAGTTATATAGAGCTTGCTCTTTTGGCTCAAAAAATGGGTAAAAGGATCTTTTTAGTAGTAGAGAAACTTAATGAGCTAAAACTCATATCCAAAATGGCAAAACAATTAAATGTAATTCCCAATATCGGTATCCGTATCAAACTAGCCTCTTCAGGTAGTGGAAAATGGGAAGAATCCGGGGGAGACGCCAGCAAATTTGGACTCACATCAAGTGAGTTACTTGAGGCTTTAGATTTTCTTGAAAAGAAAGATATGAAAGACTGCCTTAAGTTAATACATTTTCATATTGGTAGTCAAGTAACGAAGATTCGGCGGATTAAAACAGCTTTAAGGGAAGCTTCACAATTCTACGTGCAACTACACGCCATGGGATTTAATGTTGGGTTTGTGGACATTGGCGGAGGCCTCGGAGTTGATTATGATGGAACTCGTTCCTCAAACAGCGAAAGCAGTGTCAATTATTCAATCCAAGAATATGTTAACGACTCTATTTCAACACTAGTAGATGCAAGTAACAAGAATGACATACCACATCCTAATATCATCACTGAAAGTGGGCGCGCGCTCACAGCCCATCACTCTGTCCTTATTTTTGAGGTTTTAGAAACGACAACATTACCTGAATGGGATGATGATATTGACATTACAGATTCTGATCACGAGTTAGTCAAAGATTTATATGACATATGGGACACCCTGAATCAGAATAAAATATTAGAAGCATGGCATGACGCCCAACAAATACGTGAAGAAGCACTAGACTTGTTTAGCCACGGCATTGTTGACTTAAAAACGCGTGCACAAATAGAAAGATTGTACTGGTCAATCACCCGTGAAATACATCAGATCACCTCAGGATTAAAACACGCTCCTGACGAATTCAGAGGCTTATCTAAATTACTTGCAGACAAATATTTTTGCAATTTTTCTCTATTTCAGTCTCTACCGGATTCTTGGGCTATAGACCAGATATTCCCAATTATGCCTATACAGCGTTTGGATGAAAGGCCTGATCGCTCCGCAACATTGCAAGACATCACTTGCGATTCTGATGGAAAAATCAACAACTTTATTTCAACAAGAAACGTATCTCACTATTTACCCGTACATAGTTTAAAAAGCCGAGACCCATATTACATGGGAGTCTTTTTAGTAGGAGCTTACCAAGAAATTCTAGGAGATATGCATAATCTATTTGGCGACACAAATGCGGTGCATGTCTCTGTTAACGATAAAGGTTATAATATAGAACAAGTTATTGATGGAGAAACTGTAGCTGAAGTACTGGATTATGTGCAATATAATCCTAAAAAATTAGTTCGCACATTAGAGACTTGGGTTACAAAATCAGTTAAAGAAGGAAAGATTACACTAGAAGAAGGAAAAGAATTTCTTTCAAACTATCGCTCTGGACTTTATGGATACACATACTTAGAGTAAAAGAACAACAATCATTTCTGAATAAACGATGCGTTTTGTTGCTTTGTGATGGTCCATATTATCAAAGTACACAAAGCGCATCTTTGTTATTAAGAGAAACAAAAAAATAGCACATTTATGAAGCCACAATTAACGATAATTAAAGTTGGAGGAAAAATCGTTGAGGAAGAAATTTCTCTAAATGAATTACTAGATAAATTCGCCAGCATTAAAGGAAATAAAATATTAGTCCATGGCGGAGGTCGCTCTGCAACCAAAATCGCAAGTCAACTAGGGATTGAAAGCAAAATGATTGATGGTAGGCGTGTTACAGACAAGGAGACATTAAAAGTTGTTACTATGGTCTATGGAGGATTAGTAAACAAAAACATTGTAGCTGGCTTACAACAAAGAAACGTAAATGCCTTGGGACTTACCGGAGCCGATATGAATATTATCAGATCCGTAAAACGTCCGGTTAAGGAAGTAAACTACGGCTATGTAGGCGATGTAAAATCTGTTAATGCTCACATGATAATTGAACTACTAAATAAAAGCATCGTTCCGGTTTTAGCACCATTAACTCATGACGGGGAAGGAAATATGCTTAATACCAATGCCGATACCATAGCCGGAGAGGTAGCAAAAGCTTTAGCTATAAATTTCGATATCACACTGATCTATTGCTTTGAAAAAAAAGGTGTACTCCAAAATGAAAACGATGACGATAGTGTGATTCCTTTTATCAACTACGATGATTTCAAAAAATTTGTAGCAAACGGGGTAATACAAGGAGGAATGATTCCTAAACTTGAGAATGCTTTTAATGCTATACAAGAAGGAGTTTCAGAAGTTATTATCACCATGGCAAGCAATATTGATTCAAATGAAGGAACAAGAATAAAAGATAAAATCAGAAAAAAATAAAGTAAAGCTGTAACTTTCCAAACACTCAACCGTCATTATTATAGAGATGCAAGAGATCAGCTTCCGAAACGACATATTACCATTGAAAGACAAGCTCTTCCGATTGGCACTTAGAATTACCCTTGACAAAGGTGAAGCAGAGGATGTTGTGCAGGACGCAATGATTCGGGTTTGGAAGAAACGTGAAGAATGGAATCAATTAGATTCGATAGAAGCTTATTGTATGGTCATTGTCAAAAATTTGGCAATAGACAGAAGTCAAAAAAAAGAAGCTCAAAACGTAGAGTTAACAAATGAGATAGCCAACTCTTTTAATACTTCCGGACCATACGAACAATTGGTAAACGAAGAACGACTAAAAATCATTCATCAACTTATCAACAAACTCCCAGAAAAGCAAAAGTTGATTATTCAGCTAAGAGACATTGAAGGAGAATCTTACAAAGAAATTGCGAAGATACTAAGCCTAACTGAGGAACAAGTAAAAGTGAATCTCTTCAGAGCTAGGCAAAAGGTAAAACAACGCTATACTGAGATAGAAAGATATGGATTATAAAAATATAGAACAGCTTTTAGAACGATATTGGCAATGCGAAACCTCCTCTGAAGAAGAAGCTTATTTGCAAGCTTTCTTTATGACAAGTAAAGAAATCCCCTCTCATTTGCTACAGTATAAAGATATATTTGTATACCAACAACTACAGCATAACATTGGATTAGGAGAAGATTTCGACAAACGCATCTTAGCCGAAATAGAATCCCCTGTTGTAAAAGCTAAACGATTAACCATAATCAATAGATTTATGCCTATGTTTAAAGCAGCAGCAGTAATAGCAGTTATATTATCTCTAGGCAACATAGCTCAAAGAACTTTCTTTGACGATGATAAATTGGATTATAATTATGCAACATATACAGATACGTATGATGATCCTGAGATAGCATATAAAGAAGTCTCTTCTGCTCTGATGATGTTATCTGAGAGTATCAATAAATCGCAAGATCAACATTTAGCAGATAGCATTACGCCGAAAGCTAATATGATAAAAAAATGAGAAAAAGATTTTTTTTAACATATATATTAACGTTATCATTCGCTTGTTGTGTCTCTGCACAAGATTTCACAACACGTTTTATGACAGAACATGAAACAGATTCAAATCTATCTTGTATCACTATTAGTCCCAAAATGATGGAAGAGATTCTCAAAAGTGATGCAAAGAAAGATAATGGTATTTTAGAGATTATTTCAAATTTAAAGAGTATGCAAATGCTTACCTCTAAAACAAAAGGTAAAACATATTATAGCGATGCATTAAAAATAATAAAAAGAACGCCAAATAGATTCGAACCATTTCTGTCTTTTCGTGACAAATCAGAAAATTGTCAGATTATGATAAGAAAGAAAGATGAAGGGATTATTGAATTAGTAATGCTTATGCACGAAAAGGAACATTTCACTGTCATAAATTTCACAGGAAATATGAGTAGTGATTTTATTGCAAGAATAGCAAATTCGATAAAACAGAAACATTCATAATAAAAAATAGAAAATTTTCATTTGCTTTAAATATACATTATAGTTAGTGTGCTTTATTAAAACAACTTGAAACTGTGAAGTTTCATTTCTCTTAATTTTTTCATAAATAACTAAGATAAAAAGGGCTACTGCGAGAGGCAGTAACCCTTTTATATAATTACAACTTATACAAACCTTTTCTGGAGAAATGAATACTAGGACTCCCCTTATATCCCACACTACCACTACCACTGACACTACCACTCAAAAACTCAGTTGCATAACATGAAACGTCTCCCGAACCACTAATGCCAACATGAACTTTATCTGAAAGCAGTTTTACTGCACTAATATCACCTGACCCCGTAACTTTAAAATCAGATTTTTTTGATTTGCCGCTTAGCGCTATATCACCTGAGCCTGTTATATTTGCACTAGTATGATTTACCTGTAAATCATTTAAATCCATATCCCCTGAGCCAATAACAGAAAGTTTCAAGCCACTACACACAATAGATTTACCGGTAATATCTCCTGATCCCTGAATAGAGAATGCTAAGTTTTTATCTGTCTTGATCCCATTAATTAACGAAATATCTCCAGAACCTTGAATAGAAAATGCCTCCAGAGCGGGAGCATAAACCCTCACTTCTACTTTTCCGCGATTAAAAATATTCAATCCGCTCTTAAATTTTACAAGCAACGCTCCATTCTTAACCTTGATATCTAGCAAATCTACAAGATTATCAGAACAAGATATTTCAATTTTTGGAGTTCCCTCAATCTGTTTGTAAATCACGTCCGGGCTTCCTAAGAGCTTTAAAGTATTAAAAGAAGAATTGATCTTAACTTCTTTTTTAACAATTTTACCACTTCCAGCAACTCTCTTAGCTTGCATACATGAAGAGAGGCTCAATAAAGTAAACACTAGTAAAGTAGAATAACTAAATAATTTCATAATCCTATATATTTAAAATGATGTTATGCTTCCAACGCCTCCTTTAAAAAACTTTTTCTTTTCAGGTTTTCCTTTATACCTTATGCTCCCGATACCTTTTACAGAAGCTGATAAAGACTTTACTGCATAACAAGAAATATGCCCAACACCTTGTGAAGATGCTTCTATAGAAAGTGCTTTAAAATTATCAGCTTCTATATCACCGATTCCTTTAACCATAAAGCTAGCATTTTGTGCTACCCCTTTCAATTTCACATTGCCTACCCCCACAGATTTGACCTTTAGATCTTTACAAATCAGCGATGTAATCTCGATGTTTCCCACACCCATACTTTCTACATCTAAAGAATTTGTAAAGAGAGAGTCTTTTATAAGCATATCTCCAACTCCCTTAAAAGAAATCTTCGTTAAAGATGGAGATGTAATAGATATTCTCATTTTCTTCACATTTCTCAACTTATATTTCTTATCCATATTCAAAACTAACACCCCATCTCTGACTCCTATCTTCATAAGAGCTACAATATTATCGGGACCATATATTTTCACAGATCTAGTACTATCTGCAGATTGCTGGAAACAAATATTACCTACAGTAGAAATATCAATTTTGCTAAAATCTTTCACTTTGTAATTACGAGTAATATAATTATTACTAGGCTTGATATAATTGCCCCAAATATCACAGCCGGTCAAAAATATGTTCAAAAAGAACAATATCGACAAAATTTTCACACTTGTTTTCATTTCAATACTTTTCCTTCTTTATTAAGTTAGACGGAAGTAATACAAAAAAAGTTGCATCTATATACTATTTTTTCTACAAAACAATATTTATCTTGCTCATTCAATATTTTATATATTAATTTGTACACCTACAACACGTACAGAAATTCTAATAAAAAAGCAAAGAAGTTGGATCAAATAATAGAAGACAAAGAACTAGGGCGCTT
This sequence comes from uncultured Bacteroides sp., assembly GCF_963677685.1. Taxonomy (NCBI): domain Bacteria; kingdom Pseudomonadati; phylum Bacteroidota; class Bacteroidia; order Bacteroidales; family Bacteroidaceae; genus Bacteroides; species uncultured Bacteroides sp. The sequence continues at coordinate 424,818 of NZ_OY782186.1, read as the reverse complement.
AATAATACATGTAAATCCGCGAGCAAAACGATTCATCTTTCGTACAAGAAATGATGAAATTACGATAACGATTCCTCCCAAAACCTCTCTAAAGGAAGTAAAAGTTACGATCGAAAAATTACGCGAAAAATTATTAATTAGTAAGAAGAACGTTCTAACCACTCATATTAATTTAGACTATAAAATACAAACCGATTTTTTTGAATTATCACTAATTCAAGAAAACCAAGAACGATTCCTAGCTCATTCCGAACCTGGAAAAATGAAAATAATTTGCCCTACAAATGCAAATTTTGAAGACAAAAAACTACAAATATGGTTGCGCAAAGTTATAGAAGAGGCTTTAAGGCGAAATGCCAAGATCATCCTTCCACCAAAGCTCTACATGCTCAGTGAAAAAAATCAGCTACATTATGAAAGCGTCAAAATCAACTCAAGTCGTGGCAGATGGGGAAGCTGTTCTGCTAAACAGAATATTAACCTATCCTACTTTCTTCTTCTATTACCTGAACATTTAATAAATTACGTATTATTACACGAATTATGCCATACCAAAGAAATGAATCATGGAGAAAAATTCTGGAAATTACTTAACATGCTAACAGATAACAAGGCTCTTGAGCTTCGTAATGAACTTAAAAAGTATAAAACAAATTTTTAATTGGGAACCTTTATTTATTTCTTAGCTAACTGTTTTATACCATCCGCATCTTTCTCAAAACGATAACTACCGCCTTTTTCACTTAAATCAAAAGTTGAAACATTTTCTGTTCGATGATCTACAATCATAAGCGCACTCTGTGCTGCAAAACGCTTAATCTTTAGTGACAATGGTTGACTTTTTACAGTAGTCTTCAGAAAAAGACTATCATTTACAAAAACAGACAGCGAATCACCAACAAATCCTCGTTCCAATGCAATATCATAAACCTCAATAAAAGTTCTATCTCTTTTCTTATCCTGTTGAAGCTTCAGACTCATATAAACAAAAATCACAACAACAAAAATCACAGCAAAAGCCAAAATGCCATTGCCTATCATAAACTGCTTATTAGTATTCAAATGATGTGGCATAAAATATTATTTTCACGATTCAACAATCTCCAATAATGTTTTCATTTTTTGTACAGAGTTCTCTATTTGATTCAAATTTTCCAATTCATCAGCACAAAAAATATATTTTGCTCTAAGATAGTGAGGCATTCTTTTCTCCAAAGCTTCAATTATAAAAAGTTTCAATTCTTCGTCATTTTTGCCCTGTAATATAGGTCTTTGCTGCTTAGCAACACGCAATCGAGAGAATAAAACATCAGGATTTACGCTCAAGAAAACGGTCTTCCCACAAGAATTCATGAAATCCATATTATCAAAAAAACAAGGAGTTCCTCCACCCGTAGAGATTAAAACATTCTCAAATAAAGCCACTTCATGCAACATGTTCCTTTCTAATTCACGGAATCCTTCTTCACCATGCTCAAGAAACAACTCTTGAACCGTTTTATGAAAATGACCCTCAATATACCAGTCTAAGTCAATAAATGATAAATTCATCTTACGAGCAAAAGCTTTCCCTAAAGTTGTTTTTCCGGCTCCCATATAACCAGTTAAAAAAATACGAATCATCTACTGCATTGCTATTAGTTCAAAGCAAAGATAAGCAATTAGCCTATAAATTGATGCAATCATGCAACATAAATAGTGTAGAGTACAATAATTACACTATAAAACGAGTCATATCAGAAGCATTTTTAATTATTTAGCTTCTCTACTTTCTCTATATCAGCATCAAGCCTCTTAGAATCTAATTCAATTGAAAGTACAATATGGGAATAAAAAATAATCGTACCTTTGCTTACGTAATAATATAAGAATATAGGAATGGCAAAGCAGAAGTTTTATGTCGTATGGGATGGAGTAAATCCAGGTATCTACAGTACTTGGAATGAATGTCTTTTGCAAACTAAAGGATACGAAAATGCCAAATACAAATCTTTTGATAGTAAAGAAGAAGCAGAAAAAGCCTTTGCATCCTCTCCATACGCCTATATAGGAACAAAGCCTTCAAAGCCAAAGAACAAGCCAGCAGCTCTTCCCACAGCTATTATCGAAAACAGTTTAGCTGTAGATGCTGCATGCAGCGGTAATCCTGGTCCCATGGAATACAGAGGGGTACATGTAGCTAGTCAACAAGAAATTTTTCATTTTGGGCCAATGAGAGGCACCAATAACATTGGAGAATTTCTAGCTCTCGTTCATGGCTTAGCCTTATTAAAACAAAAAGGATTTGATATGCCTATCTATAGCGATAGTGTTAATGCAATCAGCTGGGTCAAACAAAAAAAGTGCAAGACTAAACTCCCACGAACCTCAGAGACAGAAGAGTTATTTAAACTCATTGAGCGCGCAGAAATATGGCTCAGAGAAAATAAATATACCACCCCAATCTTAAAATGGGAAACAAAAATATGGGGCGAAATACCTGCTGATTTCGGAAGAAAATAATTATAAAGTCTGCATATCATTCAAACGTTTATAATATCCGTTTTGAGCTAATAATTCTTCATGCTTGCCTCGTTCTACAATCTCTCCTTCATGTAATACGCATATTTCATCCGCATTTTTAATAGTGGAAAGCCTGTGAGCAATAGCAATAGTAGTACGATCTTTCATCAATCTCTCTAAAGCCTCTTGTACCAAACGTTCCGATTCCGTATCAAGCGCAGAAGTTGCCTCATCTAGAATCAATATCGGAGGATTTTTCAATATAGCACGAGCGATACTGATACGCTGTCTCTGACCTCCAGATAGTTTTCCACCTCTATCCCCAATGTTTGTATCATATCCCTCTTCTTTCTCCATTATAAAATCATGAGCATTTGCTATTTTTGCAGCCTCAATAACCTGCTCCATAGTAGCATTTTCTACCCCAAAAGCTATATTATTAAAAAACGTATCATTAAACAAGATCGCTTCCTGATTAACATTTCCGATGAGTCCTCGCAAGTCAGAAATCTTCACTTCCTTAATATTTACACCATCAATTTTTATCTCTCCCAGTTGAACATCATGATAACGAGGCAACAAATCAACCAACGTAGATTTACCTGATCCCGATTGACCAACCAAAGCAACAGTTTTTCCTTTAGGAACTGTTAAGTTAATATGCTTCAGCACATCCTTTTTGGCATCATAGCTAAAAGAAATATCATCAAATTCAATCGCTTCTTCAAGCCCTTTTAGAGATTTTGGGTCGGCAAGTTCTACAACTTTATTTTTGGCTTCCAAAATTTTGTCTACACGCTCCATAGAAGCCAATCCTTTAGGTATATTATACCCAGCTTTAGAAAACTCTTTTAAAGGCTCAATAACACTGTACAAAATAAGCATATAAAAAATAAAAGTAGGAGCTTCAATAGGCGAGTTATGCCCTAAAATCAACGAGCCGCCAAACCAAAGCACTACTACAATCAGTAATGTTCCCAAAAATTCACTCATAGGATGCGCTAGAGCCTGTCTCATTGCGACCCTATTTGTAGCATCTCTATACTCATTGCTACATTTCGTAAAACGGTCAACCATCTTCTTCTCGGCAATAAAAGCCTTAATCACTCTCAACCCTCCAAGCGTCTCTTCCAATTGAGACATGGTATCACTCCATTTAGCTTGCGCCTCTAAAGATTGACGTTTCAATTTCCTCCCTACAACCCCCATAAACCATCCCATTCCAGGCAATACTACTAAAGTAAACAAAGTCAATTGCCAACTTGTAACAATTAAAGTAGTAAAGTACATGAGAAGCAATATAGGATTTTTTATTAACATATTCAACGAACTCGTCACAGAGTTTTCAATTTCATTTACATCTCCACTCATACGAGCAATAATATCCCCTTTACGTTCTTCTGAGAAAAATCCTAATGGAAGATTCGTCACTTTAGAATAGACCAATACACGGATATCCCGTACAACCCCTGTCCGCAGAGGAACCATCACAGCAGTAGAGGAAAAATAGCAAGAAGTTTTCAACAGCGTCATAAACGCAAAGAAAAGTCCAATAAGCAATAGAGTAAGTGAAGGACCATTCTTGGCAATCATCTCTGTAATATAATAAGAAAAATTATTCACCACTAATTCTTTCAGTCCTATAGCAGAATCCCAAGGCATAAACTTGTACACCTCATTGTCCATTTTAAACAGTATGCGCAGTATTGGCATAATTAAAGTAAACGAAAAGATATTGAACACAGCAGATAGTAGATTTAAAAACACAGCCCATACTAGATACTTCTTATATGGTGCCAAAAATCTTCTCATGAGTTGAAAGAATTCCTTCATTACTTATTGTTATATGGTTTGAAATACAAAGATAGAACATTTTTCTATCTGAGCGGCTTATTCACTCGTAAATACGAGCTTAGGCTATAAATCAAGACCTCATTCGATCTCTTGAAGAAATTAAAAGCCAAGGAAGAATACAGCTGAAGCTTTTATTTAGCCGTTCAATAAAATACGAACAAATATCACCATCTAAAGTATCCTTTAAATTCAGATATATTTTTTTCTTTATATCAGAGGGGGCATTCATTCGACCTATTTTTTTATAAAGTATTCCACGTCTTAATATTTTTCTGTAATGTCCCAAATCCGAAATTCTTTCTTCAATCTGCCTCACGACTTCTATATCTTCAAGAATATTTTGCCCCTGTGTTTTAGCTTTTACAGTAGTACTATTCTGATGCTGCCTAAAATAATTAAGTTTTTCATAGGCTTCAATAACTTTCCCCTGAGATATTATCTCTACCCAAAACAACCAATCCCCACAGAATCGCATATTAAAGCAAGAAGAATCCATAACCTTCGACAGGCAATCATGACGGAACAAAACAGCGCTTGCATTGTATATATAATTTTTCCAATATAGATTGTGGCTAACATAGCTCATACCATCAAATATAGAATGCTTACCTAGATATTTTTTTTTACATCTCCTCCAATAATCTTTATCTTTGAAAAGGATTTTCCCATCCTCATCTATAAGTATCGATCCTGAAAAGCAAGCAACAGCATCCTCATTCTTTTCCATTAATAACAGCATTTTTTCTAAGAAGAGAGGATCAGAAAAATCGTCACTTTCTGCGATCCAGATATACTCACCTCTAACAAGGCTTAACCCCTTTTTCCATTGTATAAAAGGACTTCCTGTATTTATTATATTAATACAAATGTGAGAGACAGCAGGTATATCTTTGTACTTCAACAAAACATCCTTACTATTATCAACGGAAGCATCATCCAGCAATATCAATTCAAAATCCTGAAAGCTTTGCCCCAAAATAGACTCTATACGTTCATACAAAAATCTTCCATGATTATAATTTGGAACAATAATACTTACCAATGGTTTCTTATTCGTCTGCATTTTATGCTTCTATATTTACTAAAAAGTTTTCTACAATCACTTTGAAAGAATCAATATGGCTTGTGAACTAAGGTCATAGAATACTATCCTCTCCTGTCTAAAATGGAATGAAACAGGATCATAGCTTAAATCATATTCTTTAAGGTATAAATAACAATCCATTGAAGTAGAATGAAGAACAAAAATAGCAAACTCAAAAGCACAAGCAAAACATATCCTTCTTATACAACCTCAGAAAATACTGTTATAATGATTGAGCTACAAAAGTAAGATATTTTTCTGAGTGGATAATGCCCAATCTATAATTAATAATATTGCTGTCCGATAAAACTTTTAGTTACATATAAAATTAGGGCCGATTCCATTTTTCAGGAGCCAGCCCTTTGTGGTTATTTAGCTGTTGCTAGACAAAAATAAATAACCATGGGAAAAGTACACATTTTAGCGAACAGTCGCTCTATAGTCAGATAATAAGATTACTTGATAAAAATCTAAAGATTAGTAGGGAAGTAGGTGGAGAACATTATATAAAGCGGTTCGATTGCTAGACACATACCTTTGTTATGCTTTATGCCGTTATTATGCGTTTTGATTCTTTACGTGAAATTACCGCATCCCTGCAGGCGGAAGCTCGTAAGTTAAATCATTTGAGTATTTTCATGATGACCTCTCGTAGTACATTGTCCGATGCAAACAAGCGACGCCCTGAAGCTGTATTTGAGTGTATATATCGTGATTTATATGCAACATATCATAATCAACTTTCTTTGGACAGCCGATTCCAGAATGAACCCAAATGGATGAAGCGTCTGCAAATAATAGACTCTACCACTATATCGTTATTCTCCAATCTGCTTTTTAAAGGTGTTGGACGCCATCCTAAAACAGGTAAGAAGAAGGGTGGCATAAAAGTCCATACCGTAACCCATGCTAACGAAAGTGTACCTTCAGACATTAAATTCACCTCCGCTGCAACCAACGATTCCTTCATGTTAAATCCAACATCATTAAGTAAAAGCGATATTATGACTATGAATCGTGCTTATATCGACTACGTCAAGCTTGAACAGATGACACCAAAAGGAGTGATATATGTAACCAAGATGAAGAGGAATCTTAAAGACTGTATTTTGAACGATACAATATCCCAGACTCCTAATGGATTTATGGAAATACGTATACAGCAGGTCTGCTTCACCAAACAACAACCAAAAGAAGAAACTCTCATTCATAAAGCTCGTATTATAACGCATGTTGATCAGAAAAAGATAGGGAAACTTACTTGAATACGGTTACTAATAACCCTCCGGAACCATCTCTTTTTTGATTGAGGAGCTTGTCTTTGAAGAAAAGAACCCGAAACGCTTATAGTATTTCGGGAACTATTTATAGGCTATTACGGGGTTTATCGGACAGCAATAAATTAATAACATTTCATATAAACAACCTTGAAATAAGAAAAAATAGACGTCTATTCTTATCAGACGCCTATTTCAAATTGCATAATATAAATCTAAATCATTGCCAATAAGTTTCAGCAGGATATACATAACCTAGTAATCCTATATTTCTATAACCATATTTATCAAAGATATTTAAGCCTGGATCTCCCGCTCCTAAAGTATTATTATATTTAGATTTTTTCCAGCCATTATACAATGGAACAGTTCCAGGAATTTGTTTTGCAAATATATAACCAGCAATTCCAATAATATCATATCCCCAATCTTTCAACTTTTGCATTCCTTCTGGACCAGCCATAAAATTATCATTATATTTAGAAGATTTAAAACCATGATAAAGTGGTATTGTTCCTTCTGTTCGAACTCTCTGTACATAACATTCAACACCAATTATATCGTATTTATAATCTTCTAGATATTTCAAGCCTACTTCTCCAGCACCAAAGGTATCATTATATTTAGAAGATTTAAAACCATGATATAAAGGTTCCAATAATTCTAACTGTCTCTTTTTTATATAATCTTCAACAGCTATTTTTAATTCAGCTCTTTTAATGGGATCAGCAACAAGATCATAAATCGGAATTACATTTTTTATCTCAGTTATAATACCAGTATCAAAAGTCACAGAATTACTCCAATCTGTTGTCGAATAAGACGACAAAGTTCCATCCTTAGAATCCCAGCTCACAGAAATATCTTTTGTCCCTCCAAAAGATTGAACACGTAAAGATGAACTTAAATTCTGTTCTACCAATTTAGTATCAATACTACTCCCATTAGTATTTACACCAAACTTTTCAAAAGAATAATTAGCACCTGCTTTGGCAATAACTTCTTTTGTACTCTTCAATATCATACTTTTATATATAAAGCTCAATCTTCCACCTAAAGTACAGTTCAGTATAACATGTGTGCCATATTCATTAACTACAGTTTGAGCAGTATTATGGTTCAAACTATACAAAAAACCATCATCTAGGTAATTTCTTAAAATCTCAGGGTTTGTCTCTAAAAAATAACATTTTCCAGCAGTAATACATTTATCATAGCCAACAAAAGTATAGGCACTACTATATGACTGTTTTTTTTCATAGCTTCCACTTATAGTATTAGTAAAGACAGGATTTTTTCCTTCATACCTAGTCGCTGCATCAGAACCTCCAAAAGAAATATCTAACTTAGATGTCATGTCTGCCGTATATTCTGTAGCATTCTTCCCATAAAAATATTTCGCTACAATAGTTCTTTGTATAGGAATGCTAATAATACGATTTTCTTGATTCGGAGCTGATTCAAATTTAGCAACATCAATAACAGGCCCTTTAACTGCATCAAAAGACAAGTAATTTCCTGTCATATCAATACCCCAACCTAGTTGTTTATATTTGGGAGATAATCCTCCCCTTGTTGTTACTGGAGCATAGCTAGCGCCTGAATCATCATTAGAACTTAGCAAATTATCTTGAGAGCAAGAAAATAAAAACAGAGAACAGATCATTAACAATGAGAATAATTTTTTCATAATGTTTTATTTTAAAAATTCATACAAATGAACAAACAAAAAACAACATATAAAATTTAAAGGAGACAATTAATGTTAAAACAAAAAGCAACAGAAAACTTACAGCATTTTCCACTAAACTCAATAATTAGCTAGAAAGTTTCACTTTCACTCAACAAAAAGATAGTTGGCAAAGTGCTTAAGGTTGTAAAGGAATTAAATCGACCTATACGCCAGTCATACATATTTGTTTTGAAAGAGATTTATCGGCATCAACGTTTTCGTAATCAGCCCAAAGATCGGAAAAAAGCCCTAAGATCCCAGACACTTACACCCATTGTCGGGCGTTTAGTCAAAGATTTCAAACTTAATTCAAGGGAGAATCGAGCATATAATGATTTACTATCCATCTTTGAAAAGATACTTTTACAACGTCGTAATTCTTCCCATAAGATTTATTCCATCCATGAACATAATGTTCAATGCATCAGTAAAAGTAAAGGGCGCAAGAAGTACGAATTTGGTAACAAAATCTCCATCATACGTTCTGCCACAGGTGTCATTCTTGGTGCGAGCTCTTTTCATTACTAATATGATGGATACCATTGAAAAAAGTTTGGAGCAGGTGTATCAGCTAACGGGAAAAGGCATCAAGCGATTAACTGGAGACAGAGGGTATCGTACCAAGAGAGAGATAAACGGGACACAAACACTGATTCTTCATACGCCAAAAGCCTCAAATGCCTACTATCAACACAGGAAGAAACACAAACTATTTTGTAAGCGTGCAAGAATAGAAGCAAGCATCGGGGCATCTGAAGACTGATTATCGATTAGGACGAGATTTTATAAAGGATTATTAGGAAAGCTATCAACCCCACATTAGCCGCAGCTGCATATAACTTCAGAAGAAGCATAAGGTTTTTTGCCTATTCTTAAAAGAATCAGTGAAACAACTACCATAAGAAATGCTTCGCAGAAATATGTTTTTTTAAGGGTCGACTATATAGAATCTACTCATCTAACAACTTGGTTGCAATAATCAAAAGGCATATTTCTATAAAAATAAAAAATATTCCATAACTTATTGGAAGGAAACCAAGGCCGTAACAAATCTAACCATATTTAGCTCACAAATTAATTATTCCTTCACTTTCTTTCGTCTTCTTTCCAGTTATATTCAAGAGCAGCTTCTCGCTGTAAAGCAGCTTCAATAATCTGATTCGTACTGTCTATTATCTCTTTTTTAATGCTGGTAGTGCTAACGCCGGGAGTATAAGGAAAATAGATCACTTTTTTATTAGGTTGGGCTTTCATCCATTCTAAGCCCTCCAAATATTTATCCAACCAATCATCACCAATCGTCACAATATCAATCTCTTCTCGCTGAAGTTGTGCAATCTCTGTCAGCTTCACTTGCCTAACCACTTTAGTCACGCATTTCAATGCCGAAATAATCTTAAAACGTTGTTCAAAAGGGACAATTGGTTTCATTCCCTTATATTTTTCGATCAATTCATCTGTGCTCACCCCAACAATCAATTCATCTCCTAAAGCTGCAGACTTTTCTAATATATTAAGATGCCCCACATGAAATAAGTCAAAACTTCCTGAAGTAAAGACTTTTACTTTCTTCTTTTCCATAAATATCAGGTTAACGATTTTCTATCTCTTTTATACAACTAGCCAATCTATCAAGATCTTCATAAGTCTGCACTCCCAAGTGAGATACACGAAAATAATTTGGTGTTCCTCCAGGCATAATGTATATCCCCATTTTCATTAACTCCGCAAAAAGTATATCTCCATTCCGGTACACAAAAAAACCAGTAATACAATTAGAAGGAACTTCTACAGGCATTTCCCAATTATTTTTCTGACAAAGGCTTCTAAAGTAAAGAGCTTTTTCTCTTACTTCATTTACTATGGAATCATAGCCAAGTTGAACGTCTTTTTTTAAACGAGCATGTAATTGTAGAAAGAGGGTTGTAGCCGGACTATATGGAGTCTGGCCTCGTTCTAGATTTTTTAAATTCTCTTTAAAATCAAGATAATATCCCTTATGTGCAAACGATTCTCTCAGGACCCTTTTCCCTAACACAACAAAAGAAAGACCGGGAGGGATATTCAATCCTTTTTGGCTACTAGTTACGCATATATCAACACCTAAAGCATCCATATTAAAAGGATCGGCTAAAAAAGAGCTAATGACATCTACTACTAAATAAACATTATATCTCTTACAAATATCAGAGATCTTCTTTAAGTCGAATAATTGTCCTGTAGATGTTTCATGATGTTGGCATAGAAAAACTTCAGGACGAGATGCCGCAACAGCAGCCTCTAACTTCTCATAATCAGCATCCTTAGCAAAAGGAAGTTCAAAAGAAACATTCACACAAGAATAGTACTCACAGATATCTTTCCATCGGCGACCAAAAGAGCCACCTGAAAGAATAAATGCTTTTTTCTTAAGAGCAACAAAGTTTGTTACTACAGCTTCCATTGCAGCAGTACCTGAGGCTGTATAAAATAACACTCGCCCACCCTCGCAAGCTATTAAATCCAAAAACATCGTCTCAGATTCTTTTACCAGAGCAGAAAATTGAGCAGTCCGCATATAAGGAATCTGTTCAGCAGCAATATTCAAGATATCGCTCTCTATATTTCCGGGAAATACATATGATTTCATTTCCATCACTATCGTTTAATTCTTCCAAATTTTTTTATACTTGTATATTTCCGCCAAAGATTAAGTTTACGTTCTTTAGGAACCCCATGTCTATGGATATAGTCAGCAGCGGCCTCCAACATACGTTTACAAACTTTGCCATCCAAATAAGGATCATAATTCTCTACAATCCACTGACGTTTCTTAATAGCATCTTTATCGTGCTGAACATTTTCAAAAGCATCAGACAACTGATCTACCTCAACAATATTCGTCCAATATATATCTTTAGAAATAGTACGAAATGTAACAACCGGTTTATTAAGTAACAAGAATTCGTACACAGTAGAAGAAGTATCACTAATCATCACATCGGAGATTAATTGATACTTTGTTACGTTAAAATCATCAATCCAAACAATATGTTCCTCCTGCTCAGCCAATAATTTATATTCTTCAACCCATTCTTGTTTGGTCAACGGATGAAACTTAAGTAATACTACAATATCCTTCTCTCTAACCAAACGAATAAGTGCCTCCTTCATGTGAGGCAAGGAAGTTAAAGAAGGAGAGAACGTCGGTGCATATAACACTATTTGTTTCCTTTGGTGCTGAGATAAGATTAACTCTCTTTCCTCATCAAAAGCATGCAAATGCTCCTTTATCCAATCTTGTTTTGTCCATCCTGTCTCTACGACTTCAAAATCTTTATATTTTTTAGCTAAAGCAGAGAACCCTTTGGTGAAAAATGGACCTTGAGTAAAATACGTATCAAAATAACGTCGAATAATCCAATGATCCTTCTTCTCTGCTGCATAACCATGAAAAATTTGAACTTTAACTCCAGGCAAATAATAAGGAACAATATTTCCAGGAACAAAAATAACTTCTGGAGAGAAATCAAATATATCCTGAATAGAATTCGTATATTTAACACTTTCAGAGAAAGGGAAATTTGGAATCTTACGGTTATCTACGTACCATAATAAATTATTCTCTTGAGAGTGAGATGCTTCTTGATGTATAGGATATACTATATCAATAGCATATTTATTTTCACAGAATAGTACTATGCGCATAAATTTAAATTATAGAACAAAACCTTCTCCTTCTCTTCAATAGAGAATCAGAACACGAAAAACTTATGTTTAAGTGTTTAAATCTACTGGAGAAACTGAACTGAGAAGTAGAATATGTTTATTCGTTAAAATATTATCTTTTACAAACAAACATGTAAGTTTCTTCAATAATGCAGAAGATTTTAACTCCGGTCGCACCTTATATCTCATTTTTTCTGCACTTCTCATTTTGCCTTACATTATTGTTATTGTATACAGACATCAAAGATATGTATAAAAAAACATTCTTAACATGTATACAACCTCTATTAACAATAATATAACAAAAACAAATACAACGTATTTAGCTTTTCAACTTCCCAGAATTTTACTCATGATCAAGAATACAGGAGGCATTTAGTTTTATTAAATCTTACACGAAATAAATACTGCCATCACTAAAGAATCATTCGATCTTTAAGTTATACTTCACCACATGCCTTCTAGCAAATCTCTTCCAAAATTTTTTCCGATAAGCCAAAATCCACTTAGAGCATAAAACTTCATCAGCACCACGCGCTATTGCGTACTCTTTTGCTATATATTTAAAGAAAGGAATTTGCCCCCACAATCTCGCAAAATTAGCACAGCCATTCTTTATGCTAACTTTGCCAAAACTCATTCTATTAATATCAACTAAAGAAAACTGATACTTGCCCTCTACCTTGTCAAACAAAATATTACCAGGAGAATAATCACGATGAAGAATTCCAGCTTCGTGAAGGCAAGCAGTGTAATGTGCAAACGCTTTCACAACTTCAGTACATTCTGTAATATCAGCATCACCAAACTCATAAAAGTTTCGTTTATATGGGCATTGCAAACTTATAAAATAAGAATGTTGAATTAAACCATATCTTCTTTTCTCAATATATGCTATCGGCATTGGCGTTTGAAAGCCTTTCTCTAAAAGCAATTTAGGGTAATCAAATGCTCTTCGGCCTTTAGGAGATCTAAAAAAAGAATAAATAATTCGATTAAAAAGCATTGGAATAGCGTATCGTTTCACGTTTATATCAACCCCTTCAATCGACATTACTTTTATTAAATTCCTACCTCGATAGATAATCTTCCCTTCATTCTCAAAACGTTCTGGGATAGATTCTATACTTTTACGTAAATGATTAAAAGATGGATTTAGTAATACTGTCATTCCTAATTTACTTTTTAATTAAATAAGCTAGAACAAAGCAATCATTTTAATGATTGTATTGCTTTATTTATTGCTTTAGAAAAATAAAAGCCCTGAGACAAACGGTCTCCTATCTGCAAAACATTAGCTTTCATCTCAGCATATTCATCCTGACTAACAGAAGCTAGCAGCTTATCTAGCTGATCTAATGACGCAATACAAAAGCCTATCTTATGTTTGGATACAAAAGAAGCCATAGCAGCTTTCTCCCAAATAATAACAGGAAGCCCACAACGAATATAAAGAGATGTTTTATGGGGATTATTATATCTAAGATATTCGCCAAAATTTCCAGTACAAGCCTCTATAGAATCTCCATCCCAAACTAAACCAAAGTCACCATCAACAGTAGATATTAATTTTTCAAAAGGAAGAAATCCACGATAAATAAAACGCTCTTTCTCTTTTATGGATTCCAATTCAAAACCACTCCCATATAGAGCAAACTTATATGAATTGACGTAATTCTCCATTTTATATAAAAAATTATTTTTCTTAGATGCAAGCGCCCCTACATATAGTACTTTGCAAGGTAATTGAAAAGCAATTTCTTTTTTTGCAACATTACTTTCAGACAAATAATCAAAAATTTCTAACTCTCCTAACGGCACATCACAACCTTTATCCTGTAACCATTGCTTCATATAAGCATTATGAGAGATTATATAGTCTGAACACATTAAGCGATTAATTTCTTTAGCTGTAGTCAATCTCTTGCGCCGGAAACTGCCTAAATCATGTATAACAGTCACCACCTTACACCCTCTAATATGAGCTAATCGGCAAACGTATGTATAATATTTTTTTAACGGATATTGCAATATCAGCACGTCTCCTTTATGAATATTAAAAGGAAATTTCAAGATACCCATAAATGTAAAAAAGAAAGCAGCAACACTATTAGTATAAAACGTTCGTTTTAAACCTACATTTTTAAAACAAAGCCCGTCCATTATTTCTTCTATATCGGTTTTCGCTTTATTTCCAGCGTTATCTATTCCTTTATAATTTCTAGACAAATAACAAATCATATAGCCAGCATTTATTTATCAAAATTTATGCGCGCAAGCTCAAGAGCAGCAGCAACAGTATCATCCATGTCAAAATAAGCATATTGAGCCAATCTTCCTCCAAATAAAAAATTAGTTTTTTTGTTTGCTAACTCTTTATATTTTTGCAGCAACAACATATTTGAAGCATCATTTATTGGATAATAAGGTTCACAACCAATAGCAAAATTTAGTGGATATTCATGTGTGATAATAGTATGAGGTTGAGAAGTAAATTCAAAATGTTTATGCTCAATTATACGAGTGTAAGGCACAGAACGCTCTGTATAATTAACAACCGCATTTCCCTGAAAGTCAGGTATAGACATACGTTCATGCTCAAACCTAAGACTACGATACTCCAAATAACCTAATTCAAAATCAAACAGTTCATCAATACAACCTGTATAGAGCACTTTATCTGCCAAAGCGTCTAGCTCATAACGAGATTGAAAATAATCTGTATTCAGACGAATATCAGCCCCTTTTATCAATTTTTCTATTAAAAGATTATATCCTCCCTTAGGTATTCCCTGAAATTCGTCATTAAAATAATTATTATCATACGTGAAACGAAAAGGTATTCTTTTAATTATGAAAGCAGGCAGTTCAGTAGCAGGTCTTCCCCATTGCTTCTCAGTGTACCCTTTAATAAATATGTCATAAATATCCCTTCCACAAAGCTTCAAGGCCTGTTCTTCCATATTCTGAGGAGTCTCTATAGATGCATATTCGCCTCTTTGTTCCTCCAACTTAGTTCTTGCCTCTGCAGGAGTATTTACCCCCCAAAGCTTATTAAAAGTATTCATATTGAAGGGCAGATTATAAAGTACTCCCTTATAATTAGCCAAAGGAGAATTTGTATAACGATTGAATTCCACAAATCGATTTACATATTCCCAAACTTCTTTATTACTTGTATGAAAGATATGAGCTCCATATTTGTGCACACGAATGCCATCTATTTCCTCACAAAAAATATTCCCTCCGAGATGTTTACGTTTATCTATAATAAGACATCTTTTCCCTGCCGCCATTGCTTTATTGGCAAAAACAGCTCCAAACAGACCTGCGCCTACAATCAAATAATCATAATTTTTCATTAGACCCTTCTGTATTTAGGTTTAGATAATCCAAGAAAATTAACTACATCATTAAAAAGCCTATTAAAATAAAAAAGATAATTTACTTTAGGACGTTCTCCAGACCATTGGGTTAAATCTAAATATCTAAAATAGATTGATTTATAAGGATGCATTGACTTATAATGCCAAGGCTTTTTAGCTCCAGTATAATGAATAATAACCGGAGATTTCAAGTCTCTATCTAATTCATTCCAAGATTCTTTTCGCAGTCTTCTTTTTCGACGAAAAAAACCATCTTGCATATTCCATCTAAAAGATATATTTTTCTTCTGATTATAGAGGAGCGCATTAAGCACATCTTGATCATTAAATAACAAACGCTCTGGATATTTTTGGATATAATCCAATGCCTTTTTTTCAAAGTTACATTGCCGCCAATAACTCAAATTGATCAAAAGTACACCTGCATTAAAATAAGAATATGATGAGTCATAGCAAAGGCGTGTATAATTATCAGATTTCCCACTCCACATATCCTCAACACATCCAATTGCAAATCCATCTACATTTTCCTCCCACAAAGGCTTAAGCGACCCTAAAACAAGTAAATCACAATCGAGATAAATAATTTTTGATATACTTTGAGGAAGAATAGAAGGTAAAAAAAGACGATAATAAGTAGAGATAGAGATATGCCCATTAGAAATCGGAAAATTTGATAACAAGCTATCTCCAACTAAGTAATAGTGTAATTTTTGAGCATATTTATTTTCTACTACAGCCGATATGATAGATTTATTCAAGAAGGATAAATCGCCAGCAATAATATGAATGTCAAAATCTTCTTCTTTATTATTCTCAAATAAAGAAGTCAGCATAACAACACAATACTTAGTATAATTATCATCTATATTACAAACGACATCCATAAAATAATATTTTAAATCCTAAAAAGAGTTTTTCATGCGTTCAAAGAATTATACTCTCTATCTTATCAATCACTCTTTCCGGCTTTATGCGATATAAGCAAGCATAATCACCTCGAAAACAAGGTTTTTGGCCAAATACCGAACAAGGGCGACAAGCTAAGTCACTCATTTGTACTGTATTGGTTGGCAATTGTTTCCAACCCATAAAGCCAGCATAAGGATGTGTAGCTCCCCAAATGGATACTACTGGGATATTCACTAACGACGCCATATGCATATTGGCAGAGTCCATTGATAGCATCACATCTAAATGGCTCATCAATGCTAGCTCTGTATTCATCGTGAGTTTCCCGATCAAAGATACAACTTCAGGATATTTATCAGTCCATTTCTTAAAACAATCTTCTTCTTCCTTGCCTCCACCAAACAGGAACACTTTAACATTGCTTTCTTTCGCAAAGTGAGCCACAACTTGTTCTTGTAGTTCCAAAGGATAAGTTTTTCCGCGATGCTTAGAAAATGGAGCAATCCCAACCCATTTCAAATTGCCTTTTTCTCCTGTCACATTTCCAATCTGGCTAATATCGCCCTTCTCGTGTCCATAAATAGAAGTAAAGTTAAGTAGAACAGGGAAGCCTGCTTGTTCAAAAACATTAGCATATCGCTGAAAAGAGTTTTTTTGATTAACTAAAATCTTGTTTTTGCGACGAGTCAGTTTTCTTTTTTCCCACCTCCCCTTAGCCATCGTATATACATTAATGCCGGAAAGCCTAAATAAAAGAGATAAAAACTTTGTACGCAAAACGTTATGCAGATCAAGAACAGCATCAAAGTTCAACATTCTCAATTCTTTGAAAAGAGTATAAAGTCCTCTAAATCCTTGATGCTTACCTTTAAGATCCGCACTATAAAAGCTAACGTTATCAGGTAAACGACTAAAAAGAGGTGCTAATGAAGGGCGACTTAAGACAACGGCTTCATTTTCTGGATGTTGCATAGCCCATGAGTACAACACAGGCACAGTCATCGCAACATCGCCTATAGCAGAAAAACGAATGATCAGAATTTTTGCCATTAACTATTTCTTTGCATAAAGCACAGGGTTCAGTGCCGGATCATTATACATCTTCATCTGTTTGTAGACCTTCATATATTTCTTACCACTCTCAATATCAGCAATTAGTTGATCTATCGCTAACGATAAGTCTTTTTGCTGTTCCAAAAGTATGTTTAGCTTGGTCTTACATTGATTTAAATGTTCTTCATTAGTATCAGTGCGTTCTACCTCCTGATGCATATGATAAATTTTAAGAGCCAAAATAGAAAGACGATCTATCGCCCATGCAGGGCTCTCTGTATTAATTGTTGCATCAGCATTGACCATCACCGATTTATATTGATCAAGGAAATAACTATCAATAAGTTCCACCAAATCAGTACGATCTTGATTGGATTTATCTATCCTACGTTTTAATGTCAAAGCTTCTACTGGATCAATCAAAGGATCACGAATGATATCTTCAAAATGCCATTGCACAGCATCTATCCAATTCTTCAAATAAAGATAATACTCAATCGTTTTAATCTCGTAAGGGTTTTTCATTGGAGCATCTACGCTATCAACAACATGATAATCCATAGTAGATTTCAGGAAGATATCGTTGCAAAGCTTACTAAATGACATAAGTTCTACTGGTTTTAAATAAATATTACGGGACAAAACTATGGAATATTTCCCATTCAAGCAACCGTTTAATGTTTTTTGTAATTACAGAGATGAACCATCCTCTATATGTCCTTATCATACTATAGTTAGGTATAAGTATCACTGACAATAAAGAAACATCTATAAATCAACAAACTTATCATGGCAAAACATCCCCATGTTTTTGAACAGAACATCCCCATGTTGTCTATATGAACATGGGGATGTTCTATGACAAAAGATGGGGATGTTGTTATAATCTTGAAGACTATAAGAAAAAGAAAGGAATGCATTATCAGAAAAATAATAAGAGGATATAAATTTCTCTTCACTGGAAAAAAATGTAACTTTGTTATATTAAAACAAAGATATTTATGAAAGTTATTGTAGATAATAAGATACCTTATATAAATAAGGCAATAGAAAAGATTGCTGATAAAGTGATATATGCTTCTGGAAAAGACTTCACTCCTGAGCTCGTACATGATGCAGATGCACTAATCATCCGAACACGCACACAATGCAACAAACATTTGCTCGAGGGAAGCAAGGTTCGTTTCATCGCAACCGCAACCATTGGTTATGACCATATAGACACTGCTTATTGCCATGAGGCAGGTATCGAATGGAAAAATGCTCCCGGATGTAATGCTGCATCAGTAGCACAATATATAGAATCAGTGTTACTAATATTGCAAAAAGAAAGAAATATCAATCTCCGCTCTAGCACAATAGGTATTATAGGTGTGGGTAATGTAGGAAGCAAAATAGAAATGGTGGCACGTAAACTGGGGATGCGAATATTAAAAAACGATTTGCCTCGGGAGAAGAAAGAAGGAAAGGAAGGGTTTACTGATTTAGAAGTAATTGCAAAAGAATGTGATATCATTACCTTCCATACCCCGTTGCATCCTGAAGGTGAATACAAAACCTTCCACCTTGCCAACAAAATGTTCTTCCAATCCTTAAAGCGTAAACCAGTTATCATCAACACCTCCCGCGGAGAAGTTATTGAAACCCAGACATTACTAGATGCTTTGAATGAGGAAATGATAACTGAAGCCATTATTGATGTATGGGAAAAAGAGCCTCAAATCAACTTGGAGCTACTAAAGAAAGTTTTTATCGGTACTCCACACATCGCAGGATATTCTGCCGACGGAAAAGCTAATGCCACCCAAATGGCCTTGGAAGCTTTATGCGCACATTTCAACATTATTCCGAATTTCAAGATACTACCACCGGAGCCCGACAAAAAAATTATTCATACTTATAATAGAACAGAAGCATTGCTTCAAATATATAATCCCATAAGAGACAACAACGCTTTAAAAAAGAATCCCGAATTATTTGAGCAATTACGAGGCGACTATCCGTTAAGAAGAGAAGAAGAAGCCTATAACATCATTATAGAGTCCGATTCCAAGTAATTTTCACCTTAATAATATAAGGTGTATTTTCAAAACAATATGGATTAGTCTCATTGAAAGGCTTGTAATATTGTCTCCTCTATTACTCGGGGATAATGAATATACTCTAATTCGTGCACTTTAGCCGCCACATCTTCCGGAGCATCAACAGCAGAAACAGCACAAGATGCTTGGAAGATAACATTTCCCTCATCATAATGCTCATTAATATAATGAATAGTTATACCACTTTCTTTCTCTCCCGATGCTACCACAGCCTCGTGAACTTTCATACCATACATACCCTTACCACCAAATTTAGGAAGAAGTGAAGGATGGATATTAATAATTCTATCGGGGTAAGCATTTAATAAAGCATCAGGAATGCGTAAAAGAAAGCCTGCTAACACAATAAAATCAATACGGTGTAGTCTTAGCAAAGCTAACACTTCGGTAGCATCACTCCATTCTTTAAAAGGGAACACTTCAGAAGTAACACCAAAGCCCTCTATACGCCTAATAACAGGGGCATTCGGCTTATTAGAAAGAAGTAATTCCACCTTCAATAAAGGATTATTTTCAAAGTAACGAATAATATTCTCGGCGTTTGAGCCGGAACCCGAAGCCAAAATAGCGATGTTTCTCTTCATAACGAGACCGTATATGCACAAAACAGTGAAAAATGTGCAAAACAATGCATTTAATTAATCAAATATTTGCTTAGAACAATAAATCTTTATTCCTTTGCACCGCAAATTTAAAGAAATAAAACTAATTATTAATTAAAAACTTAAAGTTATGTCTGAAATTGCATCAAGAGTGAAAGCGATTATCGTTGATAAATTAGGCGTAGAAGAATCAGAAGTTACTACTGAAGCAAGCTTCACAAACGACTTGGGAGCTGATTCTCTTGACACGGTTGAACTTATCATGGAATTCGAAAAAGAATTTGGTATCTCTATCCCGGATGATCAAGCAGAAAAGATCGGAACTGTAGGTGACGCTGTTTCTTATATCGAAGAACACGCAAAGTAATCTGTTTTCATAAAAATATGGAATTAAAAAGAGTCGTAGTAACAGGTCTTGGCGCCATTACTCCCATTGGCAACAACATTCCCGAATTTTGGGAAAATCTTGTGAACGGAGTTAGCGGAGCAGGACCTATTACTCATTTTGATGCATCGCTATTCAAGACCCAGTTTGCATGCGAAGTAAAAAACTTCGATGCAACTAAATACGTCGACCGCAAAGAGGCAAGAAAGATGGATTTATACACTCAGTATGCCGTCGCTGTTGCTAAAGAAGCTGTTGCCGACTCTGGGCTTGACATAGAGAATGAAGATCTAAACAGAATCGGCGTTATCTTTGGCGCCGGTATTGGGGGGATCAAAACTTTTGAAGAAGAAATCGCTCAATATTACACACACAAGGATCAAGGACCAAGATTTAATCCGTTCTTTATCCCTAAGATGATTTCGGATATTGCTGCCGGTCAGATTTCTATCATGTATGGATTTCATGGCCCTAATTACGCCACATGTTCAGCTTGTGCAACTTCAACCAACGCTATTGCCGATGCTTTCAACTTGATTCGTCTAGGAAAAGCAAACGTAATAGTAAGTGGAGGAGCTGAAGCTGCAATTACTCCCGGAGGTATGGGTGGTTTTAATGCCATGCATGCTATCTCAACCCGTAACGACGAACCGCAAAAGGCTTCACGCCCATTCAGTGCTTCTCGTGACGGATTTGTAATGGGAGAAGGCGGAGGCTGCCTTATTCTTGAAGAGTTAGAGCACGCTAAAGCGCGCGGTGCGAAGATCTATGCAGAAGTAGCCGGTACTGGTTTATCTGCTGATGCTTATCACCTAACGGCTTCTCATCCTGAAGGACTTGGCGCGAAATTGGTAATGACGAATGCGTTGGAAGATGCTGAAATGAAACCGGAAGAAGTTGATTATATCAACGTTCACGGAACTTCTACTCCTGTAGGAGATATTTCAGAAGCAAAAGCCATCAAAGAAATCTTTGGTGAACATGCTTTCCAATTAAATATCAGCGCTACCAAATCGATGACAGGTCATCTATTAGGTGCCGCAGGTGCTGTAGAATCTATCGCAAGTATTCTTGCCATCAAACATGGCATTGTACCTCCCACTATTAATTATACTGAAGGTGATAACGATGAGAATATAGATTATAATCTTAACCTCACATTTAATAAAGCACAAAAACGTGAAGTGAATGTAGCTTTATCTAACACTTTCGGATTCGGTGGACACAATGCTTGTGCTATTTTCAAAAAATACGCAGAATAGAATCGTGTTACGTAATAAGATAGATAAAATAAGGCTCCTGTTCCGAAAGGACAGAGAGTCTTATTTTTGTTTTTATCAAATACTAGGATTCTATCCACACAACATTAGTATTTATGAGCAAGCATTGCTACATAAATCCAGTTCTCTACGCTCTGAGAAAGGCAAACCAATAAACAACGAGCGGTTAGAATTTTTAGGTGATGCCATTTTGGATGCTATTGTTGCAGATATTGTCTACCATCATTTTGACGGAAAAAGGGAAGGCTTCTTGACTAATACCCGATCTAAAATAGTACAAAGAGACACCCTTAATAAATTAGCCGTTGAGATAGGACTAGATAAATTAATAAAATCATCTGCACATTCATCTTCTCACAATAGCTACATGTACGGAAATGCTTTTGAAGCATTTATCGGCGCCATTTATATAGATCGGGGATATAAACACTGCCAGAGTTTCGTAGCCAACAAGATAATAAAACGCTATATTGACCTTGAAAAATTATCGCGTAAAGAGGTTAATTTTAAGTCAAAACTCATAGAGTGGGGACAAAAAAACAAAATGGAGATTTCATTTGAACTCATTGAGCAGTTTCTTGATCCGGAATTCAATCCGGTATTCCAAACAGAAGTACTTGTAGAAAGAATATCAGGCGGAACGGGTATAGGATATTCAAAAAAAGAGTCCCAACAAAATGCGGCTCAAATGACACTAAAAAAAATCAGAACTAACCCCCTTTTTTTAAAAAGTGTAGAAGAAAACAAAGCATTGCTGAATGCGAAAACTGAAGAAAAAGAAAATTTAGAAGAAAACTCTGAAAATATCGAGAGCCAAGAAGACACTCTCTCCAATGAAAGTGTAGATCAAAACATACCAAAAGAATAATCTACCGAGGTTTAACCAAAACAAACCCCCATGCGACGTCCTTGCACTATCAAATCTTGACTTTCATCAACCAATTTCAACTTACCGGCAACGTCTCTCAAAGGTATAGAAGTAATCTCATCGCCAACTAAGGCAATCATACGACCAAATTGCCTATTAGCAATTAAATCAGTGGCATGTCCACCCATGCGAGTAGAAAGATTGCGATCAAACGGTGTAGGCGAACCTCCTCGTTGAACATAACCTAATACTGTTTCACGAGTTTCTATACCCGTTGCCAATTGAATTTCTTGGGCAATATACTCCGCCGCACGTTTCGTTCCATCAGTCAGTATACCTTCTGCAACAACCACTATGGAGTAAGGCTTTCCTCGTTTAAGACGATTCATTACTGTCTCATTAATTGCTTCCATCCGATAAGGTATTTCCGGAAGAAGAATCACATCTCCTCCACCAGCCATACCTGAATAGAGAGCAATCCAACCAGCTTTATGCCCCATCACTTCAATAACCATAACTCGCTTATGTGAACTAGCCGTAGAATGAAGACGATCAATAGCGTCAGTAGCAATCGTTACAGCCGTATCAAAGCCGAAAGAAAAATCTGTGCCCCAAATATCATTATCAATAGTTTTAGGCACAGAAACAATATTAACCCCCATATCAGCAAACTTTGCAGCCGTTTTTTGAGTCCCGTTACCACCTATACAAACGATACAATCCAATCCTAGTTTCTCTATATTTTCGGCGATCAATTCAGGCTTATTTATACCAGAAGCCAAACCTGACTTCTTAAAAGGCTTTTCTCGGGAAGTACCGAGAACTGTACCTCCCTGATTCAGCAGCCCGGACAAAGATTTATCAGTAAAGCTCTCAACATCTATATCTATCAGTCCCTGAAATCCACTATGTATTCCAAGCACTTCCATTCCATAATGATGAATCGCTGTTTTACACACGCCACGAATAGTAGCATTAATACCCGGGCAATCTCCTCCTGCAGTCAAGATACCTATTCTCATAAGCTTTTAACGATATTTTCGTGGTAAAGATAGAAAAAAAAGATAAATAAGCTTACTTTTGCAGCATCAAACGTTATTTTACAACCAATAATGAATAGCACTAAAATCATAAGTAAATTTTTTAACTCTCGTTTAAAAGAAATAGACTTATTTACAACAGAAGCAGCCGACATTCAACATCGTGTATTGAATCGTCTGCTCAAAGAAGCTGCCCATACCGAATGGGGAAGAAAATATGACTATCAGTCTATTTCCAACTATGAAGAGTTTAAAAATCGCTTACCTATACAGACTTATGACGACGTAAAACCTTACGTAGAACGCTTACGTAAAGGAGAAAAGAACCTCATATGGCCTTCCGAAATTCGATGGTTTGCCAAATCATCAGGAACAACAAACGACAAAAGCAAATTTCTACCTGTAAGCAAAGAATCACTCAAAGACATTCATTACAAAGGCGGAGCTGATGCTGTAGCGCTTTACTTCAGGATGAACCCAGAAAGTCGTTTTTTTTCAGGAAAAGGATTAATATTGGGAGGAAGCCACAGCCCTAACCTAAACTCAAAACACAGCTTAGTTGGTGATTTATCTGCTATTCTAATACAAAATGTCAACCCATTAGTTAATTTCATTCGCGTTCCTAGCAAAAAAGTTGCTTTAATGAACGAATGGGAAAGCAAAATTGAAGCAATAGCTAATAGTACTATTAAAGCTAATGTTACAAGCCTTTCAGGAGTACCATCATGGTTATTAGTACTAATCAAAAGTATACTTGAAAAAACAGGCAAACAAACGCTTGAAGAAGTATGGCCTAACCTTGAAGTATTCTTCCACGGAGGAGTTAGCTTTACTCCCTATCGTGATCAATACAAACAAGTGATCCACTCCGATAAGATGCATTACATAGAAACGTACAATGCATCCGAAGGGTACTTTGGCACGCAAAACGACTTATCCGACCCAGCAATGTTGCTTATGATTGATTACGGCATTTTCTATGAATTCATTCCTCTTGAAGAGGTAGAAAAAGAAAATCCGAAGATATATTGCTTGGAAGAAGTAGAACTTAATAAAAATTATGCATTAGTCATCTCCACATCTTGTGGCTTATGGAGATATATGATCGGTGATACAGTGAAGTTCACAAATAATCGCCCTTATAAGTTTGTTATTACAGGGCGTACCAAACATTTTATTAATGCTTTCGGAGAAGAATTGATTATTGATAATGCTGAAAAAGGTCTAGCTAAAGCTTGTGCCGAAACGGGAGCTCAAGTTTGCGAATATTCCGCTGCACCCGTATTTATGGATTCAAATGCCAAATGTCGCCATCAATGGATTATAGAGTTTGCAAAAAAGCCTGATTCTATCGATCTTTTTGCATCCATCCTTGATACCACATTAAAAGAAGTAAATTCGGATTATGAAGCCAAGCGGTGGAAAGACATTGCCCTACAACCACTCGAAGTAATACCTGCTCGCAAAGGTCTTTTCCATGATTGGTTAAAAGACAAAGGAAAATTAGGAGGTCAGCATAAGGTTCCACGCTTATGTAACAATAGACAATATATAGAAGAAATGATTTCTCTCAACCAACAGGCTTAACGCAACACAGCAAAGACAGATGTTTAAATAGTGACAAAACAATCAACTTCAACTCAAATAGTCATCGTACTATCCCAGCACCCTGTATTGGGTGCATTATTGATACCCTACACCGCTGAGAAAAGAGAGAACGAAACAATTCATCTTATAGAGCAAGCATTTCATACATCACGTGGAATTGCTTTACAAATAAATGAATCGGAGCGAAAGGCTATTGAAATATCTTCTCATTACACAGAGAAATATTTAATGAGAGCCTATTCAAAGGAGAAAAGGTGTAGTGACTTTTTGCGTAAATTATCTGGAGATACTTTAAAGAAGATTATCCGCCCATACATTGAAAAGAAACTACTTGAAATGGTAGAATTGATCGCAAGAGAAAAACTACCTTTTTATGAGAAACAAACGGGCAGTAATCTCTTATATGCCCATAATTCCTATTTAGTAACCCCATATATCAATGAAATAACTTTTCAATTCACTGTTACTCAAGAAACGTTCAGCTATGCAATGCAGTGCCAGCGTAACGGGATAGTTATGTCGTTAAGAGATAAAAAGCCTGTAGTTATACTAACCAATTCACCTGCTTGTTTACTTATGGGCAGAGAGCTGCATCTTTTTAGGGACATAGAAGCCTCTCGAATATTCCCTTTTACTCATAAAAAAACAGTCTGTGTAGATTCGGCACACACAAATAAATATATTGATAAGATTGTAACTCCTGCTATAAAGAATCATAAAGTAATATCATCAGGGCTAAACATATTAGAAGAACAGAAGGAGTATGAAAGCATACTTACTATTAGCGAAAATCTATCAGAAAAAAAAACGATAGAATTAACATTCCGCTATGGAGAACAATATTTCTCACCCAACACTCGGATCTCAAAAGTAGTATGGACATGCGATGAAAATGAGCATAAGAACATTCTATATTTCAACCGAAATATTCCATATGAACAAAGAGCAATAGCTCTACTTGAAAACTTGGGCTTAAAGCAAATTAATGAGACACAATTCACCCTACATTCAGACAAAGAAAATGTTTCTATATCTAATTGGATAGAGAAATATAAAGAAACGATTAATCAAAATTTTAAGCTCATCAACCAAAAGACAGGTTACAAATATTGCCTGGAAGAGGTGCAGATGGAGCACGATTATACGAATGAACACGATTGGTTCGACCTTCATATCACCATAATCATAGGACAGTTAAGAATCCCCTTCACAGCTTTCAGAAAACATATATTAGCCGGCATTCGTGAATACATCCTACCCGATAAACGCATTATCATGCTGCCTGAAGAATGGTTTAGCAAATACTCTAACCTACTAGAGATAGGAGAAAGCCAAGGAGAAAAAATAAGAATAAGACACCCATTCATCGGGGTTTTAGAGTCCGCCATCGAAATTAACAAAAAAAGAAAAAAGAAAGTTACCCTACCGAAAAAGGTACTAGAACCTCCTCTAGAATTTAATGCAAAACTACGTCCATACCAGAAAGAAGGGTTTTCATGGATGGTACATATGAACGAACTCAATTTCAACGGTTGCTTAGCCGACGATATGGGATTGGGTAAAACGATACAGACACTAGCTTTATTGCAGCATACTTATACCTTTAAATCTACTTCTAAGAGCAAGAGAGAAAAAGCAGGCGATGAAAACGAGGGAAAACTACCACAAGAGGTTTCAAATAAAGCAATAAAGAAGAGTGCTTCACTTATTGTAGTGCCTACCTCCTTAATTCATAATTGGCAGAGAGAAGCTACTCGCTTCACCAATCTTTCAGTGTATGAATATCCGGGTGTCAATCATGTAAAGATAGCAAGCCCTGCCCGAAAATTTAACCAACACCAAATAATTCTCATGAGCTACGGCATCATGAGAAACAGTATTGATGTACTAAATAAATATCTATTCGAATATGTTATATTAGACGAAAGCCAAAACATCAAAAACAGTGATTCCATAACCTCTCAAACAGTTATACAACTCCGATCTAAACATAAACTTATACTCACAGGCACCCCTATTGAGAACTCTCTTAAAGATCTATGGTCTCAATTTCATTTTCTACAACCGGAATTACTAGGAAAAGAAGCCGAGTTTAATAAGCGCTTTATAACCCCTATACGCCAGGGAGATGAAGCGGCTCGAGCATTATTGAAGAACCTTATAGAGCCATTCATTTTACGAAGAAGCAAGCATGAAGTTGCGCCTGAGCTACCATTGCTCACAGAAGAAGTTTTATATTGCGACATGACTGAAGACCAAGATTCAATCTATAATAAAGAAAAAAACAGCCTACGAAATGTTTTACTCGACATTAAATTTCAAGAGCGCAGCAATCTAACGATATTAAACGGCATCATGCGATTAAGACAATTGGCATGCCATCCACAAATGGTTTTCCCTGATTTCACCGAAGAATCAGGGAAAATAAAAGAGATAATAAATACTTTTGAGACATTACAAAGTGAAGGACACAAAGTGCTTATCTTCTCTTCTTTCGTGAAACATTTAGAGCTAATAGCCAAAGCATTTGATGAACGAAAATGGGGTTATGCAATGCTAATCGGATCGACTAATAAGCGAGAAGAAGAAATACAGCATTTTTCAAGCAACGAAGATATTAATGCTTTTTTAATCTCATTAAAAGCCGGAGGGGTAGGTCTAAATCTGACACAAGCCGATTATATCTTTATCATTGATCCGTGGTGGAATCCGGCTGCAGAGATGCAAGCTGTTAGTAGAGCACACCGTATAGGACAGACCAAACGGGTCATTGCCTATCGTTTCATCACTAAAGGAAGCATTGAAGAAAAAATCATTCAACTACAAGAGGAGAAGAAAAAACTAGCAGAAACATTTATCACAAACAATAATCCATTGGAAAGCCTAAGCGATAATGAATGGGAAAAACTGTTGGAATAGAAACAATTTATAAACTATTTATTATAACTTTGTGATTCACAAAAAATAAATAAAAGCGTTATGGAACACCAACTGACGATTTACAACACTTTAGATAGAAAGAAAGAACTGTTTGTGCCCCTGCATGCCCCACACGTAGGGATGTATGTGTGCGGACCCACGGTTTACGGAGATGCCCATCTAGGACACGCCCGGCCGGCCATAACCTTCGACATACTTTTCCGATACCTCACACAGCTAGGATATAAAGTGCGTTACGTGCGTAACATCACCGATGTGGGTCACTTAGAACACGATGCCGACGAAGGCGAAGACAAAGTGGCCAAAAAAGCTCGTTTGGAAGAATTGGAACCAATGGAAGTCGTACAATACTACGTCAATCGCTACCATCACACGATGGAAGCACTCAATGTGCTCCCTCCTAGCATCGAACCACATGCATCAGGACATATCATAGAGCAAATTCAATTGGTGAAAGAAATTCTTGATAACGGCTATGCCTATGAAAGTAAAGGTTCCGTTTATTTTGACGTTCCAAAATACAACAAAGACCACCACTATGGCAAACTATCCGGTCGTAATATTGATGATTTACTCAATACGACCCGTGAACTTGACGGTCAGGAAGAGAAACGTAATTCGGCCGACTTTGCTCTTTGGAAATGTGCTCAACCAGAACATATTATGCGCTGGCCTTCTCCATGGAGCAACGGTTTTCCAGGCTGGCATTGCGAATGCACTGCCATGGGAAGAAAATATTTAGGAGATCACTTCGATATTCACGGAGGTGGAATGGATCTTGTATTCCCGCACCATGAATGCGAAATAGCACAATCTGTGGCTTCGCAAGGAGATGATATGGTACACTACTGGATGCATAATAATATGATCACGATAAATGGCACCAAGATGGGTAAATCGCTTGGCAACTTTATCACTCTTGATGAATTCTTTAGCGGGTCGCATGCCATGTTAACGCAAGCTTACAGCCCAATGACTATACGCTTCTTCATTTTGCAAGCTCATTACCGTAGCACAGTAGACTTCAGCAACGAGGCCTTACAAGCTTCTGAGAAAGGATTGCAACGATTAATGGAAGCTGTTGAAGGCTTAAATAAAATAAAAGCGTCAGCAACATCAAACGTTGATGTAAAAGGAATCCGTTCCAAATGCTATGAGGCTATGAACGATGACTTAAATACGCCTATTGTTATCTCTCATCTATTTGATGGGACCAAAATAATCAATAATATTCTAGCAGGTAATAATACTATTTCAGAAGAAGATCTAAAAGAACTAAAAGATGTTTTTCAACTTTTCCTTTTCAAAATACTCGGCTTAAAAGAGGAAATAGGTTCTTCTGACGGACGGGAAACTGCTTACGGCAAGGTTGTCGATATGCTTCTTGAAGAACGCATGCGAGCCAAAGCAAATAAAGACTGGGCTACTTCTGATAAGATACGTAACGAATTGACTGCTTTGGGCTTTGAAATAAAAGATACTAAAGATGGGAAATCTGAATGGAGACTTAATAAATAAGTTTTTTCAGAAGCCTAAAAGTTTAGCGCCTGATTATCACACATCAAGAAACAATAAAAGCACAGAGTTTTTCTGTGCTTTTATTGTTTCTTGATAAATTTAAATAATATTACTGCGGCGTAATAATAGAAGTCAGTGGATGTCTATTCCCACTCACACTACGCAGAAATGCTTTAGCAGAACCAAAGTTCAAGAACAAATCAAGACGGATAGGAAGATGATTTTTATCATCCGTAATATAAAAAGTAATCACTTCCTTTTCTTTCCCTTTTTTATATTCAACTAAAGAAAACACGATACAGCGATAAGTTGTATCATTATCCGCTTCAAAAATTTTTCTACCACGATAAATAAGAGTTTGCTCTTCCACTTTTCGCCCTGTAGTCATCGGGAAACGAATTCGCTGTCCTACTTTATAATCTGCCGGGTCATAAGATCGAGCCTGTGCAAGAATGCTTAACATATCATAGATACAACGGCTATCATTATAATTAGATGAATCCACTCTTCCATCCCTATGTGTTCTCTTTTGTTTTACATAACATACTCCATCCTTATAAGAAAAAGAAGCTTCATCAACAGTATATCTCCTTCCCTCTTCAGCAGCTTTTCTAAAATAGTATGGTTCCATGTGTTCGCCAATAACACAAGTAACCGTATCCCTCATTTTAAAAAAGAAATCAGCCTTTTTACTGCCTATTGCCATCATGTTAAGACGATAAGCAGGCTTACCTGCATAAGTCATAGCATTTGTTGTGAGACTCGCATAGCCCGCTTTTGTCCAAATAAATTTCCAATTAAAATATAAATCATACATGACATGCTCTCCCGATTTAAATGCTTCATTACGGGTTTCACACTGAGATTTTACGGAGATAGGCAACAGCAAAAATATCGTCAGCAAGAAAAACAGCATATATTTTCTATCTGGTAGACCTGCCAGTGCCACTATTCCTCTTTCTATTCCTTTTTTTCTTATCTTCATCCGGTTTCTGTTTTTTTAGTTCGTCCAGCTTTTGCTTATCTAAAGGTTTTGCATGCACATTCCAATCTTGTTCTATCTGCCAAAGAGCTTTCAAATTTATTAATTGAGGATAATAATAGACCATTTCCGGCTGACGTTTTGTGGCATAGTCTCCGGTATCCCATATCCCATTATGATTAACATCCTCCACAAGACGAGCAGAGTATTTACCCGGATTAAGGTAATAAAAGTCAGCTTGCCCATCTGTAACAGGAACTCTTCTTAAAACTTTATCCTGCGCATCAATCAATTCCACGAAAGCAGTCGTATCGACTCCTAATATATTAAAGAAAATAGCACCATATTCATCCAAAG
Source organism: uncultured Bacteroides sp. (assembly GCF_963677685.1). Taxonomy (NCBI): domain Bacteria; kingdom Pseudomonadati; phylum Bacteroidota; class Bacteroidia; order Bacteroidales; family Bacteroidaceae; genus Bacteroides; species uncultured Bacteroides sp. The sequence goes on along the minus strand of NZ_OY782186.1, from coordinate 393,628 downwards.
AACGCACCTTGAAATTTTGCTTCAACTTATCAGTAAACAAGCCATAAAGCCCATGAAAAGCCATTGAATCAACTGTCAATTCATATTCCTTTGTAGGCTCCCAATCACAGAACAGATTATATTGACGTAACTCTATAGAATCTTTCTCAAAAATAAACGGTACGTCTTTCCACAACGAATCTACTTTTTCTTTTAGATGAATAGCCTTAATATCATAATTACTTAAAGGCTCTTCAAAAATAAAATTAATATAGTCATATACATCCATTGAAGAGGGTATATAAGGAGTCATCTTAAGAAAAACAGTTGGTTCGGGATCATTTTCATGCCCTTTCTTTTTCTTTCTGGAAGACTCTTTCTTAGTAGACTTTCCTTTAGATCTTTTAAGTAACAAATTTAAAGTATCAGTACGTTGAACAAGTTGATTCAGAGTATCTGTATATAGATAAGTTGCACTCATACACAATGTATCTTTTTTATAAATCAAAGAATCCTTAATCCAATAATGAATTGTATCATTTTTCAAATTCTTTTCAATAATAAATGCATCCTTTTCATCAAAATTCAATCCTCTTATAATAGGTAAAGTGTCAGCTCTATCAGCAAAATAAAGAGAGAATTTATGTGGAAATAAACGCTCACTCTTTTTTAAATATTGAGAATGTATCTCTTCCAAAAAAGACCGCAAAATAAAATTATCCGGTAAGTAATACGTATACTTCTTTTTGATAATAGTATCCACAGTCAGAGAATCACGCCATGTAGTGTCCTGACGAACACGTTCTTGAAAGCTCGGAATAACCAAAGAGTCACTAAAAGCTAATGCCTCGCCTTTTTGTGTAAAAGCAAAATTTTGATCAACATCCTGCAAAGCATATATACGATATTTCCCTGGTGCCACTCCTCGAATAGAAAAATGACCACGACTATCAGTCCGAGCCACCCTATCAAAGGCTTTCTTAACAAAAGCAGAATCCGAAAGATCAGTATGTAAGCCTACTAAGATCCCTTTTACCGGTTCTAAATTAGAAGCCTCAACTACAGTGCCGGAAACCATCATCGTATCTATGAGTGCTCCCGTAGAGAATGTAAAGGCAAAATTTCCTAAAGGATTTCCTTCATTATTATCAACGATTGCATCAGAGAAGTCAATGGTATATGTTGTATTTGCTTTCAAAGAATCTTCCAAACTTACCGATATTTTCTTTCCATTAGCTTTAATCTCGGGAAGCTGCGCTTGAGGAGGCGAAACGACAACCTTCTCATTAGCTTTTTCAAGTTTAATAAATTCATCAAACTCAATAACAATTTTCTTCTTTTTATTATAGAGTGCACCGACAACAGGAGTACTCCCCACCATCTGTGGTGGAGTTTCGTCAATAGGTCCACCATCAGGATGACCTATACTAGCACAAGAATAGAACATAGCAAACAGAGCAGTTCCAATCAAGGCCTTTTCAATTAGTTGCTTTGCATTACGACATTTTTCTTTTAACATGCTACAAAAATAGTTGTTATCGGTCAATTACTATTATATTTTACACTTATTTATCAATAATAAAAGTGAAAGGAACGATTACTCAAATAAAAATCACTATATACCATGGCAAGAATAAGGCTACATACAACAACTATGTTGTTGAGAACAAGAAACTACCTACTCAAAATAAAGCCTACCAAAAAAATAAGGAAGATGGAAGTTCGGTTTCGGACTACTAATAGCATTCCAAGAAAGGAAATGAGGTTCATGCAGTTCATCACCACATTTATAAAAATTTGCCCTCAATGTTCTTCCATCAAGAGAGAAAACATTGTCTCTATAAAACACACTATAAGGAATAATCAACGCCACCTCCCAACTACATTCGGCTATACATTCCTCAAAAGATTCTCTGCCCAAACTAGACCAACGTTTAATTCTACTCAAGATATTTTGCGGAGCCCGTTCTCTCTCATTTCGCGTAACACCTGAACCAAGAAGAATTGTTCCAATACAATTACATTCAATATTATAATAGACATTATTTTCTCCAGGAATAACAAAAAACTCCACACAGGCATCTGTCCATACCGCCTCATTATCTTTTCTATATCGTGCACGTACGCTTTTTTCCGTTACTCGATAATTGAGTAAAAGAGCATTTTCAGTATGTGCAATACGAAAAATGACGGACGGATGATAGGGAAATGCTTCCCAATTGATTTCATTTATCGAATGAAAAGCAACTTTCTCCTTATCCAACAAAATCGGGAGATCAGAGACCTCCACATTCTCAATGCAAATTTTCTTCACTAACAATTCCTTCATTTTATCTTCTTTCTTATTAGAACAATAAGTATATATAAATTAAAGAAGGCAGTCTCATCAAAAATAAAGACCGCCTCATAATTTGCAAGAAAAATCATCTATACTAAAATTTAAGGATGTAGCTCCTCAAATGCTTTATTCTCCTCCTGCACTTGTTCAATCGTCGCTTTCAGTTCTGAAATAGGCAGATCAAAGCTATACCATGCTGTATAACAATCAGTCACATACCAGTCACCGTCAATCAGGTCAAATACAACTTTCAAATCTACTTCAGACGCTTCATATCCGGCTTCAAACTCTTTATGAGCAGGCTCATCAATGACAAACTTAGAAACATAAACCCCACCCTCTTCTTGAGTAATACGTTCCTCCTTCAGAATTTCAACATCAAGTAATGGCCATTTCTCTTTAGTAAAAGGAAATGTTTTTTCACTATTCCCATCAGCAGAAAGAAGAGCAATAGGCGTTTTTAACGGAAATTTCACCCGAGTATACTGAAACGTAGCACTAGAAGTGAATTTCTCTAGAAATGATTGAAAGTCTTTATCAGCTTGTGTAACATTCACTTTTTCTTTTGTTGATGAAACTTTGCTAGCAGCATTTCCACAAGAAATAAAACAAGTACCTCCTAGTAACACAAACATGAATAAACAGAGTACAAATCTTTTTGCATTCATAGCGCTTAAACGTTTAATTATTAGAGCTTGAAATTCAGCGAACAAATATACTATATCTATTGAATATTACATTCAAAAAGGATGACTTATTTATGCTTAATATACTCATAACCAAATCGACAACGAAGACATTCCTTTTTATCACAGTATTCTCTTTGAAGTTGCACCAAAGCTTGAGAATCCGCAGCACTAGTAGCAGAGACTCCCACTGCTTCCCATTGACGAGTAATATAATTGTTCTCCGCTTTGATGTTTTCTAAATAATTACCTGCTAAGATACAAAGAGAATCATCATTTCTATGCTTGCCATAAGCATAAAGAAAAGGAACAACCGTATTAATAATTAAAAGATCAATAGAAGCTTTTCCCAACGATTTTACTCGAGTGGGAGATTCTTTAGCAAAAAGAAAATGCTTTTCCCAATAAATGGATGTTCGTACAGAAAGTAATTCGCGCACCCGATCCAAACTATCAACCTCAATTATTTGAGAAAGTAATCCCCTGTTATGATAATAGAGATAAGCTAATTGAGCAATACGAACATGAGGAAAATTACCAGGTCGAAGCCTTAAAAACTTCCATAAAGAAGCCTCTATTTGTGGCAATTCAAAGAGATGCTTTAAATACAGATACTCTTTTTGCATTTTTTGATAATACACATCTCCCTCATATTTTTCATCAAGCAGACCTGCCTGACCAAAAAAGATCGCCTCTATCTGAAACAAATCATCCCGATGCTTATCTACTGCTCCAAGAGACAGCTGCTTAGCCCATGTTTCAAAAGCATCTCCATTTAGTCCAAAACCAAAATTACGAGCTAATGTAATAAAAAAAGTATCTTCCCAATTCATATCCACCTGCTGAAAACGCTTTTGCACCAAGTTTGTTTTTTGCTCAAAACGTTCTGAAAGCAAAGCAGAAAGCCATGAATGAACCGTAAGTTTAGATAGATAAGGAAGAATAGAATAACAAGACGGACGAATATCTGCATTACAAAGTTCTTCGTAATGACTACGTACATACTCAGGGCAATCAAGCTCTAGCTGAGGGAGCAACTCTCCATCCGATCGACATACCTCACAGTCAGCCTTACCCGTTACATGCAAAATCACAGAATCATAAACTTTATTTTTATCATGCCCATGACGATACCAGTGAGATGAGGCATCATGAATTTCAATATTTCCAGCCCATAAAGTTCCATCAATTTTAAGTTTTGCATTAAAAAAATCAGGGCCTGCATTGCTATTGGGCAATCCTGAATCCAAAACTTCAATTGTCAATCCTAAAGTTGTCTTAAGTTCTTTTAAAGGAAATATTTTGTGTTTCCATACATAATGTAGCAGTTGTTCCATTGTTAACAGGGCGTTAATATACTGCAAAAGTAATAACTTACCATCTAAATAATTATCTTTGCGTCAATTATTTGTCGAAAAGATTATATACTACAAATCATAAATAACAATGAAATAGCATTGATAGGTTACGGAAAAATGGGCAAAGAAATAGAAAAGATTGCCCTCAGCCGCGGACACGAAATTGTCTGCATCATTGACGCCGACAATCAGGAAGATTTCAAATCTCCCGCCTTTCGTTCGGCCGATGTAGCGATAGAATTCACTAATCCGATGGTGGCGTACCAAAATTACATGAAGGCTTTTGCAGCCAACGTTAAGCTTGTTTCAGGCAGTACTGGTTGGATAGACGAACACGGAGAAGAAATCAAAGAACTTTGCCGCAAAGAAGGGAAAACACTTTTTTGGGCTTCTAATTTCAGCTTAGGAGTCGCTGTTTTCTCTGCTGTAAACAAGTATTTGGCTCAAATAATGAACCAATTTCCTGCTTATGACATCTCTATGAGCGAAACGCACCATATACACAAACTTGATGCTCCAAGCGGAACAGCCATTACATTAGCCGAAGATATTTTGGCCAATATTGACCGTAAAGATCATTGGGTAAAGGAAGAAGCCAAAAATACAGGCGAACTAGGTATTCACTCTATCCGCGAAGGAGAAGTTTGTGGCATACATACTATTCGTTATGACTCTGAAGCTGATAGTATCAGCATTACTCATGATGCAAAAAACCGTAAAGGGCTTGCACTTGGTGCTGTATTGGCTGCTGAATATACTGCCCAAAAGCAAGGTTACCTGGGCATGAGCGATTTATTTCCGTTTTTGAATGACTAAAACAATTATAATACAATGAAAAAAGCAAATCGTACCCAATGGATAAAGTGCAGCATCGCTATTACCCTGTATCTGCTGTTTCTTGTTTGGGTTCAAAGTTGGTTGGGATTGATCGTCCTACCTCTCATCTTCGATGCTTACATCACCAAGAAAGTGCCTTGGTCGTTTTGGCGTAAATCCGAAAACCTTCTCTTTCGTAGCGTAATGAGCTGGGTGGATGCCATCCTCTTTGCTCTCGTGGCAGTTTACTTTGTGAATATATACATTTTCCAAAACTATCAGATTCCCTCTTCCTCTTTGGAAAAATCACTTTTAGTAGGAGATTATCTATATGTGAGCAAGATGAGTTACGGTCCTCGTGTACCAAACACTCCTCTCTCAATGCCTTTGGCACAACACACTCTACCTATATTCAATTGTAAATCATATATAGAATGGCCACATTGGAATTACAAAAGAGTAAAAGGCCTTGGAAAAGTAAAACACAACGATATTGTAGTTTTCAATTTTCCAGCTGGAGATACCGTGGCAATCAATTATCAACAAACGGAAGATTTCTATTCGTTAGCTTATCGAGAAGGACAACAATTCTATCCCAACAGCATCAATATGGATAGCTTATCACGCAAAGAACAACGCACGGTCTACGATCTCTACTACGCTGCTGGTAGAAAACTCATATTATCTAATCCCCAAAAATACGGGGAGGTTGTTTACCGACCGGTAGATCGCAGAGAAAACTATGTAAAACGTTGCCTCGGATTACCTGGAGATACTCTCAAAATCGTTGATGGTCAAGTGTACATTAACAATAAAATTTCTCCAAATCCTCCAGGAGTACAATTCAACTACTTTGTACAAACCACAGGACCTTATATCCCCGATGAAATGTTAAGAGAACTGGGTATCAGCAAGGATGACCAGATGATGATAACCAATAATCAAGGATGGGAACCGGAACTTTTGCAGATGGGACTCAATAGCAGAAATGCGCAAGGAGCTTTAAATCCCGTTTATCATTTCCCGTTGACAAAACAGATGCTCAACACCTTAAATGCTAACAAGAAATTAATTTATAAGATTGTAATGGAGTCTGAAGAATATGCAGGCAAGCTATACCCACTAAATCTATACACTAAATGGAATCGCAACAACTACGGACCTATTTGGATACCTTCAAAAGGAGCAACAATTACACTCACCGAGGATAATCTAGCCATTTATGAGCGCTGCATACACGCTTATGAAGGAAATAAATTAGAAGTCAAAGACGACGGCATTTATATCAACGGAGTAAAAACCAACCAATACACCTTCAAAATGGATTACTATTGGATGATGGGTGACAATCGTCACAATTCTGCAGACTCCCGTTATTGGGGATTTGTACCAGAAGATCACATCGTGGGCAAACCAATAGTTGTATGGCTATCTCTCGACAAAGACCGTGGTTGGTTTGATGGAAAAATACGTTGGAACAGAATTTTCAAATGGGTGAATTAATTAAATAATGAAACGGGAAACCGGCAAATGGATAATATTATTAAGCGGAGCAGCCCTAATAGCGTTGCTGCTCCGCTATTTTGCCTTCACTTCCTGTCTCATCCCTTCCTCCGGAATGGAGAATTCTCTTTTCCAAGGAGAACGAATACTAGTCAATAAATGGAGTTATGGTCTACGCCTACCGTTTATGTCCCTACTACCCTACAATCGCTGGATGGAGAAACCGGTCAAGAGAGGTCAAATTATCGTATTCAACAATCCGGCACAATCCACACAGCCTATCATTGATAAAAGAAGCATCTACATAAGCCGCTGTATCGGAGTACCAGGAGATACCTTACTAACAGATTCTCTCTTTAACACTGTCTCTTCCCTCAAGCAAGCACCTCCCGATGGGAAACAACTCTATGTCTATCCACGCCTAAAGGAATCATCAATAGACTCACTCCTTTCAAAGCTGTCCATCGAAGGAAATCAGCTCATGGGACAGAACGAGAAAGAAAATGTTCGTAGTTTCAGCCGCTACGAATATTATCTGCTTCAACAAGCTCTAGGACTAGGAAAACAAAGTTGGATACACTCGCTAAAGTCTAAACGGAAAAACGAGATGCACCCTTTTGTTATACCAGGAAAAGGCAAATTTATAAAGGTTACTCCATGGAATATCACTTTATTACGCAATACCTTAGTGCTGCATGAAGGAAAACAAGCCGAAGTAATAAACGACACACTCTATGTCGACGGTCGTTCTACTCGGCATTGTTACTTTAGTAAAAACTACTATTGGGTGGCTTCCGACAATTCCATCAATCTAGCCGATTCTCGCCTTTTCGGATTGGTACCCAAAGATCATATCATAGGAAAAGCCTCTTTCATCTGGTTCTCAAAAAAAGAAAATACCGGAGCATTTAGAGGATATCGATGGAATCGCTTCTTTTCGTCCATTCATTAAAACAAAAAAGATGAAAACTATTTATTTAAGCTCCGCCTATCTGGCACCCATAGAATATTATAGCAAGCTATTACAGTACGACAATATATTTGTAGAGCAACACGACCATTACATCAAACAGACCTATCGCAACCGTTGCAACATAGCCGGACCCGAAGGCATACAAACACTCTCCATCCCCACCGTACGACCTGATTCATTAAAATGTCCGATGAAAGATATTCGTATTTCCGACCATGGAAATTGGAAACATCTGCATTGGAATGCCATCGAATCAGCTTATAATAACACGCCTTTCTTTGAATATTACAAAGATGATCTGCGCCCTTTTTATGAAAAGGAATATACCTTTTTGGTTGATTTCAACGAAGAATTATGCCAGCTTATATGCAGATTATTAGATCTTCAACCTCATATCCAGCGCACTTCAGAATATAAAACCGAGTTTGCACCCGATGAATATGATTTTCGTGAAATCATCCATCCCAAAAAAGAGTTCGTCACCGCCGATCCAGATTTCATTGCTGCCCCTTACTATCAGGTCTTTGAATCCCGGCACGGCTTTCTACCCAATCTAAGTATCATCGACCTTTTATTCAATATGGGACCTGAAAGCTTGCTCGTATTACCAACTTTATGATTACATTTGCAAGAATGAATCGTTTATGAAGTAACTAACGAAAGCTCAAAAACTTTCAGCAAATAAGAATAACTCTAAAATTTAAATATCATGGCAAATTTATTTAACGTAAAAGACAAAGTAATAGTAATCACTGGTGGAACAGGTGTTCTAGGAAAAGCAATCGCCGCTCATCTGGCAGAAGAGGGCGCTAAAATAGTGATCTTGGGACGCAAGAAAGACGTCGGTGACAAAATCGTATCCGAAATAAAAGCCAAAGGAGGCGAAGCAATGTTTTTGGTAACAGATGTACTCGATCAAAACATTCTGGAGCAAAACCTTGCAGACATTCTCAAAGCCTACGGACGGGTAGATACTCTTCTCAATGCAGCCGGGGGAAACATGCCGGGAGCGACCATCGCCCCCACAGGTACATTCTTCGACCTCAAAGTTAACGAGTTTCAAAAAGTACTGGAACTGAACCTTACAGGAACCGTGTTACCTACACAAGTATTCCTCAAACCAATGGTAGAACAAAAATCGGGGTCAATCGTCAACTTCTCATCAATGGCTGCCTTCCGTCCCATGACCCGAGTAGCAGGATATGCCGCCGCCAAAGCAGGTATCTCCAACTTTACTCAATTCATGGCAACGGAAATTGCGACCAAATTCGGTGAAGGTATCCGCGTAAATGCCATCGCACCAGGCTTCTTCCTGACAGAACAAAACCGCACCTTGCTCACCAACCCTGACGGAACTTATACGGATCGCGGACAATCCGTTATCCGCCAAACTCCATTCGGACGTATGGGACGTGCTGAGGAACTTTGCGGAACGATCCAATACCTAATCAGCGATGCAGCCAGCTTCGTAACCGGCACCGTTGCCGTAGTAGACGGAGGCTTCAACGCATTCGCCATGTAATATAAAGAAGCGAGCGAAGCAAAGCGATTCCTCCTCCCAAGCCCGGCCTCTTGTGCAGAGCGTAAAACGGAGGCGGGGCACGGAGCGTAAAGCAAGCGATACTGTTTGAGCGAAGCGAGTTTTATCGCTTGTAGCGGAGAGCCACACCGTAGTAGCTCCGCACAAGAAGCCTTGACTTTTTCTTTGGTTCTTTCTTTTGCGTCAAGGCAAAAGAAAGAATATTAAACTAAATAAAATAATGAAAGATAAATCAATTTATTTAAGCGAACAAACCTGGCGCTGGTACGGTCCCAATGACCTCGTCAGCCTATGGGATATCAAACAGTCCGGAGCAACGGGTGTTGTCAATGCCCTCCATCACATCCCCAACGGAGAAGTCTGGACAGTAGAAGAAATCATGAAACGCAAGGAACTCATCGAATCCGTAGGGCTCACATGGTCGGTGGTAGAAAGTGTTCCAGTACATGAATATATCAAAACCCAAACAGGAGACTTCCAACGATATATCGACAATTATAAAGAGAGTTTGCGTAATCTTGGCAAATGTGGTGTAAACATCGTGACCTACAACTTTATGCCTGTACTAGATTGGACACGTACCAACTTAGCTTACGAGTTGCCCGACGGTTCACGTGCTCTTCGCTTTGAGCGAGCTGCCTTCGTCGCATTCGACCTCTTCCTATTGAAACGTCCGGGAGCAGAAGCTGAGTATAGCGATGCCGAAAAGAGCAAAGCCAAAGCACGCTTTGACCAGATGAACGAGGCCGACAGGCTACTCCTTATACGCAATATGATCGCCGGACTACCTGGTTCGGAGGAGAGCTTTACTCTAAAGCAATTTCAACAAGAGTTGGATAGATACCAGAACATCAATGCAGACAAGCTGCGTGCCAATCTGATTTACTTTCTGCAACAGATAGCCCCTGTGGCAGATGAAGCTGGCGTAAAACTCGTCATTCACCCCGACGACCCCCCTTGCTCCATCCTTGGATTGCCACGTATCATGAGCTCTGCGGCTGATTTTCAAGCATTAATTGACGCTGTACCCAACGAGTCCAACGGACTTTGTCTCTGCACAGGTTCACTAGGTGTAAGCAGTAGCAATGACCTCGAAGCGATGATGAAAACCTTTGGAGACCGCATCAACTTTGTACATTTCCGGAGCACAAAACGCGATGAAGAGGGCAATTTCTACGAAGCTAATCACTTAGAAGGTGATGTTGATATGTATCATGTGATGAAGGCTTTTCTGGAACTACAACAGCGTCGGCAAGTATCCATCGCCATGCGTCCCGATCACGGACATCAGATGATAGACGACCTGAAAAAGAAAACCAATCCCGGCTACTCCTGCATCGGCCGCCTCAGAGGACTTGCAGAACTTCGAGGATTAGAGATGGGTATTGCCAAGTCTATTCTTTAAGAATCAGACCTATAACATCTCTTTTGGAAATCGGAAGTAATATTTAGAACGCTTATAAAGTAAAAAAATCCTCTGATTGCAAATCTAATAGAAGATTGCAATCAGAGGATTTTCTATTTTTCATCATTCAGAAGTAAAGTCCAGTGCCCTACATCTCTCCACTCTCCGAACTTCTTCCCTACCTCCTTCATGTGAGATACCTGTACAAATCCGAATTTTTCATGCAAACGCACACTGCTCTCGTTAGGAATACAAATACCTGCAAGCAATATATGCGTACGCTCCCTGTCTACTCGTTCAAGCATATGCTTATAAAGCAAGGATCCCAACCCTCTCCCTGTATAGTCCTTATCAAGATATACCGTGACCTCCTTTGTGCAGGCATATGCGCAACGAGCATTCCATTGATGCATATAATAATACCCCACCACTTTACCATTCAATTCACCCACATAATAAGGCTGCCTAGACTCTGTAAGACTTTTGATACGTTCTCCCATTTCTTTTTCAGATAAGGGACTTGTTTCAAAAGTTATTGCCGTATGTTCTATGTAGTAATTGTAAATCTCACTCAACACCTTAGCATCATTCAAAGATACTTCTCTGATTTTCATACTTCTTTTGTTAAAGTAATACACTAATCATAAAACATGCAAAGATAGATAAAATAAATATTTTCTGTCATAATACTATTATTCAAAAAACGAGCCGAATCATAAAGAATAAAAATAAGCAAATAGGCTTTCAAATACATAGTCCTAAATATTGATAAATTTGGTGAAAGAACAAACGATTTGCTGAACACAAGCGATTGAGTAAATGTTTGAATACTATAAATACAGAATATGAGCGTTATGGAAAATGTTACCGATTTTTATAAAAAATTGCCAGATCATGCCCCAACATGTGTTCCCTTGGAAAGTTCCGGCATGGGACATATAAATATTTTCGCACGTGATACCTGTTCAGCTGCTTCGCCTTACAGCCGTCGTGACTTCTATAAGGTAAGCCTCATCATCGGTACAGGAAAAATATTTTATGCAGATAAATGGGTACAAATAGACCGTCCTGCCGTATTATTTTCCAATCCTTTTGTACCTTATTCATGGGAAATTCAATCCAAGGAACAGTCTGGATGGTACTGTCTGTTTACCGAAGCTTTCATACAGCACAGCGAGCGAGTGAACAGCTTGCAGGATTCCCCTCTGTTTAAGATTGGCGCCAATCCTATTTTCTTTCCCGATGAAGCACAGATAGACGAAATTTCTTCCATTTACCAAAAGATGATTCGGGAGATGCAATCTACCTACGCACACAAATATGACATTCTGCGCAGCTACCTTCATCTGCTCATCCATGAAGCGCTGAAAGCTGATCCTGCTGCCAATTTCAGCAGCTACTCTAATGGTTCGACAAGAGTGTCAGGGCTGTTCGTGGAATTGTTAGAACGACAGTTCCCGATTGACTCCCCTGGTTTTACTTTGCAACTAAAAACACCGACTGACTTTGCACAATCTTTATCCGTACACGTAAACCACCTCAACCGTTCGGTAAAAGAGATTACCGGTAAAACCACTTCAGAGCATATAGCCGCACGCATCGCTAAGGAGGCAAGAGCATTACTACTACATACCGATTGGAGCGTTTCCGAAATAGCCTATAGCCTAGGATTTGAATACCCTTCTTATTTTACCCTATTCTTCAAGAAGCATACAGGCACATCCCCCAGTCAGGTGCGTCATTCTAATATTTGAATACTATAACTTTCTGTTTGATTGTTATAAATCATTCCTTTTTGCTATTTCTACTTTTGCATACAACAAATAGTTGAAATTATGGAATACAGAAAATTAGGAAAAACAGATGAGCACCTATCGGCTATCGGCCTTGGCTGCATGGGAATGAGTTTTGCTTATGGTCCAACAAATGATAAAGAGAGTATTGCTACTTTGGAGAAAGCACTCGACCTTGGGATCAATTTTTGGGATACCTCCGACATGTATGCCAACGGAGCCAATGAGGAATTGATCTCGAAAGTGCTGGTGCCAAACAGGGATAAAGTATTCATTGCTACCAAATTCGGTTTCAGATTTAAAGACGGGATTGCAAGAGCCAGTGGCTCCGTAGAGACGTACTTTGATGGTTCACCTGCTTGGGTGAAAAAGGCAGTAGAACAAAGTCTGCGACGCCTCAAGATTGACACTATCGATCTCTATTATGCCCATCGCATTGACCCGAATGTGCCGATCGAAGAGACTGTGGGAGCAATGGCTGAATTAGTCAAAGAAGGAAAAGTTCGCTACTTGGGACTCAGTGAGGCTTCGCCGGCATCTATCCGCAAAGCATATACGGTACACCCCATAGCCGCTCTTCAGACCGAATATTCTTTGCTCTCAAGGGATGTAGAGAAAGAGATATTGCAAACCACCCGCGAGCTGGGCATCAGCCTGGTGCCTTACTCACCGCTAGCTCGTGGCTTGGTCACCAATACAATCACGATAGACACTCTGGCTGAATCTGATTTCAGGAGAAGTTTGCCCCGCTACCAACAGGAATATATGGAAAATAATACCCGGCTGGTAAACGAGTTTGCCCTTTTGGCGGAAAAGAAAAACTGTACACCTGCTCAATTGGCTTTAGCCTGGGTGCTGGCACAGGGAGATAACATCATTCCGATACCCGGAACCAAAAGACGCAAATACCTAGAAGAAAATGCCGGTGCGATAGCGGTAAGTTTGGATGCAACTGATCTGGCAGCCATCGAGGCGCTCCTCAAGCGCTACCCGCATATCGGCGAACGGTATAACGAAAATTCCATGAAACTGATAAATAACTAAGTGAATGTAATTAACTGATTATTGCACATCGGGCAGATCTCGCTTACGCATTAGTCTGACAACACATCTTTGGAAAATCGGGGATGTGTAAAAAGTTTCCGCCGTTGAGCTTAAGGAGCAATCCCTTTCAAGCTTAACGGCGGAAATCGATGTGTTCTAAGATAAAGAGCCAAGCTCACCCCCACACTAAGATTTCTTTCTCCAAACAGTAACCTCAGAAAGTCGTACTTCAGAGCAACGTGCGCTCTTCCGGAGCGTACAAGTCAAGTCCACCGGAAGCTTTTCCAAGACAAAATGGTGCTCCAAGATGGCTTGGATGCCCTCCAATGAAGTAACCGGTTCCCCATCTCGTTTGAAGCCTCCTGGACGGTGCTCTTTAGCAATCGCATTCGTTTCCCAGTCGTAGGTAGAGGCAAGAATCAGCGTTCCACCCTCATTCAGTCGCTCGTGTATGTGCTCCAAAAAGGCAATGGGGTTTATCAACTCCTCCAATAAGTTGGGCACAATAATCAAATCGTAACCGGTATAAATCGGCTTTATGTTATTGGCGTTCTCCTGCATGAAGAGAATAGGCTCTTTGCCTGCTGCTAGACCTGTTTCGGCAAGGAGCAATTCCCGATAGAGCACCAGTTCATCTTCCTCTTTCACGATGTAGCGCACGAAGCCTTTTTCCTGCAATTGAATAGGCATGCGGATGAAGCGTGCAGAAAAGTCGAGGGCGGTGATGTGACTAAAGTAGGGCGCCAGCTCAAAAGCCAGGCGACCGGTATCGGCGTTCAGATCGAGCACCTCCGTCACTTCACGATCTTTCACGGCAGCCAAAGCAAGAGCAGCAAGATCATTATGGAAGTTCGACTTCGCACCAAAAAGATCCCCCCAGTTATTCTCACACGAGTTAGCCACCTCCGGATCCATTTCATATTCATCGTTCTCTATTACGAGCGGACGTTCCGACTCCACCACACGGAAACCTGCATGTTGGTAGAAATGCCGACGGAACGCATAGCGGGCATGGAGCGTCGCTTCGTTTCCGGTAGAGATCCACGAACCACCCTTTATCAGGTTATGTTTTCCATCGAAAGTAGGCGTGGAGAAATCGTCGTACAAGGGATGTACACGAAATCCGGCAAAGCCCGTGATCGGAGTCTCCGTCCACTGCCACACATTCCCCGACACATCGTAGAAATCGCCTTGCTTAAATTTATCCACAGGACAAGGCGAGGCATACTCTTCCAGATTGATGTTTCCCGGCACAGCGTTCCATCCCTCCGCATCGGAGATGTTGCAATGCTCTGCCAAGCGATACCACTCAGCCTCGGTGGGCAAACGATAAGTATTACCCTCCCTTGCCGACAGCCAATTGCAGTAAGCCTTGGCCTCCAGATAATTCACCTCCACCGGCCAACTCCACGGCATCGGAATCTCTTCCGCCACCAATCTCAAAACATACCCATGTTCACTCTTCCGCCAAAACAACGGCATCTGACTCTGCCTGAAACTTCGCCAGTTCCAGCCCTCCTCCGTCCAGTAATCCTCCACATCATAACCGCCGTCTTCAACAAACCGAAGGTACTCACCATTAGACACCAACATTTGCGTAGCTCGAAAATCCTCTACCTGCTCCACCCGACTTCCATATTCGTTGTCCCACCCGTAAAACGGATGATCCATCGGCTTTCCCAGTTTCATCTCAGCGCCGGGTACTGGCAGAAAGGCATTGACAGGAGCATCTCCCCGCTCCTCACAGACTTGGCCAAAGCGTCCGCCAACCACCTTATCAATAGGCAATTGACGTATCAATACCGACGAAGTTTCCAAATGAATGCGTTCATGCTCAATGCCCATCAAAATAATCCAAAAAGGATTTTCCCAATCCACGGGAAGGTTCAGCGGCGTGCGGTCAATCACCTCCAGAATGGTTTTCTTCACCTCCTCACGGTACAGGCGAACGGCCGAAACAGAAGGCCAGTCATAATGCCTGTCATCCAAGTCATCCCAACTCATTTCATCCACCCCGATAGCAAAAATCGATTCAAAGACAGGATTCACCCTAGTATCTATAATTTTAGCCAGTAACAACTTGTTGATAAAGAAAACCGCCGTGTGCCCCAGATAAAACAAAATGACATGGCGCAACGGGTCTCCTCGCAGATTAAAAGCAGTATCATCGACGAGCTGTGTATACATTTTCTCATCCACTTCCCATGTTTTTAAAAAATAATCACGGATTTCTATCTTCTTACTCTCAGAGATTCCCTCGTTCAAGTTAACGGTTTTAGTTTTCAAATTCTGCATGTGTATTGTTGTTTAGCATATAAAATCAATGAATAATTAACATTCCAGTAGGGCATTATGTTGAGCGATTCTCTATTTTTGTGGTACAAGATTCACTTAATATAACCAATAAGATGGAAAATGTAAAAAGAACAATCAGCTATAAATCAGACAATTAGAAACTTTATGGATTTACTTTGCAAATAAAAGCCGAAGAACATTTACGACTAAATTCTAACCAAGTAGATAGCATAACTTAAAAAAGAATCAAACTTTAGAAGCTCTGGTCTACAAACGTACATCGCCCTTTTAATGAAATAAAAAATAAGTAATAGCTCACATGCAAACTCATGCTACTAACAAGGAAATAGTTCTACGCATTTTGAAACAATATTTCATCAGATATACAAACTTTACCAAAAGCCTTCTAGCAGACTATTCCGGATAACTTTATAGCAATATCAATATAAAAAGTTTCCATAAAAAGAAAAGTTTTAGAAACACAAAGAATCAATTTATAAAATAAATTATATCTTTGTGAGGTCTTGGTACGAGCTATTATCAGCTCGTTTAAAAAGGGAATATCGTGTAATTCGATAACAGTACCCGCTGCTGTAATTCTCATAATACTTAAAGCATAATGTCACTGCAATCATTTGTGGGAAGGCGCTTTAAGAAAGAGATAAGTCAGAAGACCTGCCAAAACAAAATGTACATAAGACCGCTTTCGGGAGTTAGAGCAACGGAGTCTATAGAATAAAGCAAAAGAGATTTATTGTATACTTATTTCATTTGCTATATTTGAATATTCAGTTTTCCGTATCCCACAAAGTCTATCTTTTTTGTACACTGATAGTAATATGTAGTGAACATTTATAAATAACTTATAGTCATGAAAAACAGGGATATTTGTATAACAAAAAGAGATGGAACAAAGGAAATTTTCTCTATCGGAAAGATACGAAGCGCCATCCGCAAGGCTTTTAAGTCCGTAAGCGAAACGGCAACAGATACAATCTTAGACAACATTGTTTCTCATCTCAAGATAATCGACCTTATGAGTGTGGAGGATATCCAGAATCAGGTGGAGATTGCCTTGATGGCAGAGAAGCATTTCAAGGAGGCCAAATCATTCATGCTCTACAGACAAAAACACTTGGAAGACCGTGAAATAAGAGACAAACTGAAATTCCTGATAGACTATTGCGAAGCCGAAAATCCAGCCACTGGAAGCAAATATGATGCCAACGCTAATGTGGAAAACAAAAACATAGCTACACTGATTGGCGAATTACCCAAATCGAACTTCATACGGCTGAACCGAAAAATCTTATGCGACAGAATCAAAGAGATGTATGGCAAAGAGGTAGCCGACAAATATCTGGAACTCCTCAACAACCATTTCATCTACAAAAATGACGAAACGAGCCTAGCCAACTACTGCGCCAGCGTTACCATGTATCCATGGCTGATAAGTGGCACCATCTCTATTGGCGGCAACTCTCTGAAGCCCACTAACCTGAAATCTTTCTGCGGTGGCTTCGTCAATATGGTCTTTATGATATCAAGCATGCTAAGCGGAGCCTGCGCTACTCCTGAATTTTTAATGTACCTCAATTATTTCATCCAATTAGAGTATGGAAAGGAGTATTACAAACAAACACACACTGTCGTTGATCTATCATTAAAAAGACGCACACTGGACAAGGTGATAACGGACTGTTTCGAACAAATAGTCTATTCCATTAATCAGCCCACGGGAGCCCGTAACTTTCAGGCCGTATTCTGGAACGTTGCTTACTACGATCGCTTTTACTTTGAAAGTCTATTCGGCAATTTCTTCTTTCCTGACGGAAGCCAACCTCATTGGGATTCGCTCAGCTGGCTGCAAAAACGCTTCATGAAATGGTTTAACGTCGAAAGAACAAAGACGGTGCTCACATTTCCTGTTGAAACAATGGCGCTACTCACCAAGGATGGCGATGTGCAAGATAAAGAATATGGCGACTTCACCGCAGAAATGTATGCTCAGGGACATTCGTTCTTTACTTACATGAGCGACAATGCCGATTCATTGAGCAGTTGCTGCCGACTCAGAAATGAGATTCAAGACAACGGATTCAGCTATACCCTTGGAGCCGGAGGTGTGTCTACGGGTTCAAAGAGCGTGCTTACCATCAACCTCAACCGATGCATTCAGTATGCCTTCAAACAGAACATTCCTTTCTTAGACCATCTGCAAGACGTAACCGACCTCGTGCACCGGGTACAGCTGGCCTACAACGAAAACCTGAAACAGTTGCAACAAAAAGGCATGCTCCCTCTATTCGACGCAGGGTACATCAACATGAGCCGTCAATACCTCACCATCGGGGTCAATGGCTTGGTCGAAGCCGCAGAGTTCCTGGGGCTAACAATTAACGACAACCCTGATTATAAGAAGTTCGTACAGGATGTATTAGGAGTAATCGAAGCATGCAACAAAAAATACCGCACCAAAGACACACTGTTTAACTGCGAAATGATTCCGGCAGAGAACGTTGGCGTGAAACATGCCAAATGGGACAAGGAAGACAATTACTTTGTGCCTCGTGAATGCTACAATAGTTACTTTTATGCCGTAGAAGACGAGTCACTAAACATCATCGATAAGTTCCGCCTACACGGAAAGGATTATATAGAACACCTCACAGGAGGTTCTGCCCTACACATGAATCTGGCCGAACATCTGAGTGAGCCGCAATATCGCCAGCTACTCCGAATAGCCGCCAAAGAGGGAGCCAACTATTTCACATTCAACGTTCCCAACACCGTATGCAATGAATGCGGCCACATAGACAAACGTTATTTGAAAGAATGCCCCGCATGTCACAGCAAAAATGTGGACTATCTCACCCGCATCATAGGTTACCTGAAACGGGTGAGCAATTTCTCAATGAACAGGCAGAAAGAGGCAGCCAAGAGGTTTTACGAAAACGCAGGAAATGAAATTAAATAATCGGTTATGCTTAAATATGTAAATTATGACATTGTTTTTCAGGAGATTCCCGATGAAGTGACATTGGCCATCAACATCTCTAACTGCCCCAACCATTGCCCGGGTTGCCACAGTGCTTATCTGATGGAAGACATTGGCAAACCACTTACCGAGGAAACACTGAATGCTTTCCTCGAAGAGTACGAGGGAGAGATCAGCTGCATTTGCTTTATGGGAGGAGATGCAGCCCCTCATGAAGTGGAACGGCTGGCTAAGTATTTGCGTCAACAAAAAACAAAACAAAAAGCCATAAAAGTGGGATGGTATTCAGGCAAGAGCAAATTGCCGGAAAACATAGATGCTAGTTGGTTTCAATTCATCAAACTGGGACCTTACATTGAGCATCTGGGAAGTCTGAGATCACCCACCACCAATCAAAAACTATATAAGGTGAGCGCAAACAAGGAATTCTGCAACATTACCAGCACATTTTGGAGCGCAGGAGGAAAATAGAAGGGAATAGAATAACCGGTCTACAGAGTATCCTTTGAAGAGCATTTGTCACACAGGCCTTTTATCAACACTGCAGATTCTTCCTGAACAAAACCTTCCGGCAACTGATATTTCTGAATAGGTAACTGCTCAAGACAAATGGTGGTCTGGCAATTTGTACAGTAGAAATGCACATGCTCGTGAGCAGGAAGCTGACTGAGCACATTTCTGTTAAACGCATACTTCACGGTGGCATTATCTATAATAATTCGATGGATAGCCTGAACCTCAAGCAACCTCTGCACACTTCGATAAAAAGTAATGCGATCATATAAAGGGCCCATCTCAGCCTTTATTTCATTCTCGGAAAGCGGCATAAGGCTGTTACTCAGTATAGTTATGATAGCAACACGAGGAGCCGTCTTCCTTAATTTTATCTCCTTAAAAATTTCAATTACATCCATCACATAGCCACATTGAAACACAAAAGTAATTTATACAGCACATAAATCCTATTTATTTAAGTATTAACTTTATTAATAAGATTTATGTGCTGTACGGTTTCGTTTGCTACTTATCTTTGTACAGACACAAATATTAATAAAAAAGAAAGATTATGTTTGGTTGTTAGCAGCCGAAGCTCTACCTTTGCAACATTGTTTCAACTGTTATATAGTTGCTACTCCGTTCAAAAAGCATAATTAAATGACGAATTCTCACTTATGAGACGACAGAGTATAAAGTTCTTCAAGACATTCTTCCCGATACTGTTCATCTGGTATGCCGGAAGTGTATCTGTCTTTATCCACTCACATGTCGTCAACGGAGTAACCATTGTACACTCTCACCCTTTCGATAAGGACAGCAAAATTCCTGGACATCATCACAAAAATGCGTCTGATGTACAATTCATCCATTCGCTATCGCACATACAGATAGCTCACTCACTGCTGTTTATCGTACTTTTCGGACTGTTTTTTCTTAAACCGATCAAAATACTAATCCGTCCTGAATTTGAAGTAATCAAAAAGATCAAAGACAGGACAATCTCTCTCCGCGCTCCCCCACTGGTCAACTGACATATTGTTGTGAAGAGGCTTTTTGCTCTTCTTCGCCCTTTCATTGTTTGGCATTATGATTTTAATCCCGAATAAGGGTGAAGTGCGCTTCTTCAAACTTTGCGGTATCCTCCTCATGGATTCTGCTCAGCTATTTCTTTTTTTCCAAATAATTATAAAAACAAAATGAAAAAGATCACGATATTTTTTTTGAGCTTGCTATGTGCAGTTACTTCGGCACTGGCGGATAGCCCTGAATTAAAAGCTTCGGATGCCAATATATATGGGCATATCATAGATAAGAACACGAAAGAACATTTATCTTTCATCAATGTGACGCTGAAAGGCACCACCATAGGTACCGTAACCGACGAATCGGGACATTACTTCCTCAAGAATCTGCCTGAAGGAACTTTTACGGTAGAAGCCAGTGCAGTAGGTTATAAATCTACAGCTAAAAAGGTAGTGCTAAAAAAAGGAAAAACCATAGAGCTCAACATGGAAATTGAAGAGGACATGGTAGCATTGGAGGGGGTTGTGGTTTCAGCCAACCGTAACGCTACCATTCGCCGTCTGGCTCCTGCTCTAGTGAGCGTGCTAGATACGAAGCTGTTCGAGTCAACCAATGCGCAGTGTCTAGCTCAAGGGTTGAGCTTTCAACCGGGTGTGAGAGTAGAGAACGACTGTCAGAACTGTGGTTTCAATCAGGTCCGTATCAACGGACTCGACGGACATTATTCTCAGATCCTGATGGATTCACGCCCTATCTTCTCTGCATTGACAGGAGTATACGGATTGGAACAGATCCCGGCTAACATGATAGAACGTGTTGAAGTTATACGAGGAGGAGGTTCAGCCCTTTTTGGCTCATCGGCCATTGGCGGAGTGGTCAATATTATCACAAAAGATCCGGTACGCAACTCAGGAGAGCTTTCTCATTCGATCACTTCCATTGGTAGCGGTGGAACATTTGATAACAGTACCGCATTAAACGCATCATTAGTAACTGAAGACGGCAAAGCGGGCATGTATGTATATGGACAGAGCCGCAATCGCTCGGGTTATGATCATAACGGCGACGGCTATACCGAGCTGCCTCAGCTGCGCAGCAAAACCGTTGGAATGCGCTCATTTCTCAAAACAAGTACTTACTCAAAGCTGACGCTGGAATATCACGGGATCACAGAGTTCCGCAGAGGAGGCGACCGACTGAATCGTCCCGCTCATGAAGCTAACATCGCCGAGCAAGTAGACCATAACATTAATGGAGGAGGGATCAGTTTTGACCTCTTTTCACCGAATAATAAAAGTAGGCTAAACGTCTATTCTTCCTTTCAGCATACTGACAGAAAAAGCTATTATGGAAGCAAGCAGGACCCGAACGCGTATGGCACTACCAAAGACTTGACTTCGGTGAGTGGAGCACAGTTTGTGTACAACTTTGACAAGTTGCTGTTCATGCCTTCCGAACTGACTGCTGGTGGGGAGTTCAATTATGACGGACTGGAAGATGTATCTATCGGATACGACCATTATCTCAGCCAGAAAACTCGTATCTGGAGCGGTTTCTTGCAAAATGAATGGAAAAATGAACGCTGGAGCCTGCTAGTGGGAGCTCGTGTGGACAAACATAATCTGATTGACCATGCCATCATCAGCCCTAGGGCAACATTGAGATTCAACCCGAGCAAGAGCATCAACCTGAGATTTAATTATTCTACAGGATTTCGCGCTCCACAAGCTTTTGATGAAGATCTGCACGTAGCCATCGTAGGAGGTGAACGGCAAGTTATCCGCCTGGCCAACAACTTAAAGGAAGAAAAATCAAACAGCTTTAGCGTATCTGCTGATATGTATCATACTTTTGGAAACGTACAAACTAACATATTAGTAGAGGGTTTCTACACCGACCTGATGGATGTGTTCGCATTAAGAAGCCTAAATCAAGTCGATGAAAAGGGGAATACAGTGAAAGAACGTTATAACGGTTCGGGTGCCAAAGTGATGGGAATAAACCTAGAAGGCAAAGCCGTGCTTACTTCTTGGCTACAGCTACAGGGCGGATTAACGCTTCAGCAAAGCCACTACAAAAAACCGGAGGAATGGAGTGAAGATGCAAATGTAAAAACGGAAAAGAAAATGTTTCGCACCCCTAATGCATACAGCTATTTCACCGCATCACTGAATCCGATAAAGAAACTTACCGCTTCTCTATCTGGCACCTACACTGGTAGCATGTTAGTGCAACACATGGCTGGTTCGGGTGTTGATATAGACACAGCTAAGCGCACACGCGACTTTATCGACATGAACCTGAAGCTAGCTTATAACATCCCGATAGATCAGGTGACCATACAGCTAAACGGCGGTGTTCAGAATATCTTAGAAGCTTATCAAAAAGATTTCGACAAAGGCGTTGACAGAGATTCAGGGTATATCTACGGCCCTTCTGCCCCAAGAAGTTACTTTTTAGGAGCTAAAATCAGCTTCTAAGAGTCGATCCGTGACAAATATCCATTAAGAAAAGAGCCATCTCCAACCCTTATAAAGGGGCAAAGATGGCTCTTTTTGAATTGTGCATTAGCTGCTTACTTCAGTTCAAACGCCACACTCGTTTTAATATCATCGGAGGCCGCCCCCACAAGAGCCTCGAAACGACCCGGTTCGGCTACCCACTGATGTTTCGTATCGTCAAAGAAGCTAAGAGCCTCTTTACCAACGGTAAAAGTCACCACTCTCTCTTCTCCCGCAGCTAGATTGACTTTGCTGAAGCCTCTAAGCTCTTTCACCGGACGGGGCATAGACGATTTCTTGTCACTCAGGTAGAGTTGAACCACTTCCTGACCTTCACGCATACCCGTATTCTTCACCGTTACGCCAAAAGTGATGGACAGAAGAGTATATCCAAGAACTAATCTCTTATCGATAAATCAAGGTAGAGAGTTGTTCCTCGGCAAACATCTCATTAGATACCTCCAGTAGTTCTTCGGAGGTGATGTTTTCTATACGTTGAAAGAGCACTTCGGAAGATTCATACTTATTGTAATGTAAGTACGACTTAGCCATGTTCAAAGCATTGTTCTCGTTATTGTCTGATGCCACCCCAATTTGCCCAATAAGTTGCTTCTTAGCAGCTTGTAACTGAGAAGAAGTCATTTTTTGATCTCGCAAACGCTTCAATTCTTTATAAGTAAGTTTCAAACATGTATCCACATCCTTAAGATCCGTACCGAAATAAATGCAGAAAGCTCCAGTATCAGTATAAGAGGTCAAATTTGACTCTACACTATATACCAACCCTCGACGTTCTCGCAAAGAGACATTCAAGCGGCTATTCATACCTGGACCACCGAGAATATTATTAAGCAAATATAAGGCCGTACGTTTATCACTATGAGCATCATACCCTAAGTTGCCAATCATTACGTGCGCCTGATGAGTATCTTTATGTATTATTCGGTTTTCAGGTATATAAAGCGATGGAGGTAGACGATCAGGACTTTGCCCCTCAGAAAGCAAGTCTCTACTATAATGTTCAGCCATACGAATGATTTTCTTAAAATTAACATTCCCATGTACAAACAAAACCATATTCGAGGGAGTATATAATCTTCTTGTAAAGTCTGCAAGATGTTCAGTACGGAAATCTTTTAAAACATCAGGAACCCCCAATATGTTATGCCCTAGAGGATGATTACGAAAAATCATATCTTCAAAATCATCAAAAATCAATTCAGAAGGGTTATCCTCATACGACTGTATTTCATCAAATATCACTTCCCTTTCCTTATCTATTTCTTGCTGAGGGAAAATAGAATGAAACACCATATCTGCCATCAGTTCTACTGCACGATCAATATCTTGAGATAGAAAAGAAGCGTATACCACCATCTCTTCCTTATTTGTATAGGCATTAAGGTCTCCTCCCACATTCTCCATTCTGTTGAGGATATGCCAAGCTTTTCGTTTAGTCGTTCCTTTAAATATAAGGTGCTCCACAAAGTGTGCCATCCCGTGCTCTTCAGTTCTTTCATCTCGAGTACCTGCATCAACAGCAAAGCCTGCATAAGCTACTTGAGATGCTGAAGGTTCATGAATAATGCGAAGTCCGTTCGCTAACGTATGTTGATTGTAATCCATTGTTTTCTAAGCTCTTATTGTATTGAGGGTGCAAAAATACAATAAAACTTATTGCCGTTTATAGAAAATTGCAGATATTTGCAAGCTATAACACTATAACATTTATGGAAAAGATAGGAGTTTTCTGTTCCGCATCCGAAAATATTGACCAAGACTTTTTTGAGGCTACAGGTCAATTAGGAGAATGGATGGGAAGAGAAAAAAAGACACTTGTGTACGGAGGAACCAACCTTGGATTGATGGAGCACATCGCGCAGGCAGTAAAAATGAACGGCGGCAAAGTAATAGGAGTAGTTCCCGCTATCATTGAAACAAATGGACGTACAAGTTCAATTCCCGACCAAATAATACCCACGACAAATCTAAGCGACAGAAAGGATATCATCACGAAAGAATCAGATATTCTGGTTGCTCTGCCTGGAGGTATAGGTACACTAGATGAGGCTTTTCATGTTATTTCTGCAGCAAGTATCGGTTACCATAGCAAGAAAGTGATATTCTACAATATCAACGGATTTTACAATTCTCTAGTCAATGTACTTAAGGAGATGGAAACAAAGAATTTTATCCGTTCCCAACAACATGACACATATGCTGTGGCAGACTCTCTGAAGGAACTGGCCGCTCTACTAAAATAACTCAACAGAACGAGAGAATGATTGAATCAATAAAAGAACTCTTGCAAAAAGAGGCTGAAGCTGTACTGAGCCTACCCATAGATGATAGCTATGAAAAAGCGGTAGATCTCATTGTAGAGCAAGTACATCGAAAAAAAGGCAAACTAGTAACTTCAGGCATGGGAAAAGCCGGGCAAATAGCTATGAATATAGCCACAACCTTTTGCTCTACAGGTATACCATCAGTATTTCTTCACCCCAGTGAGGCACAACACGGAGATTTGGGTATTTTACAAGAAAATGATTTACTACTGTTGATTTCTAACTCCGGTAAAACCCGAGAAATAGTAGAATTAACGCAATTGGCCCACAATTTAAACTCTCATCTAAAGTTTATTGTCATCACGGGAAATCCTGAAAGTCCACTTGCCCAAGAGTCCGACGTATGTTTGTGTACTGGAAAGCCCAAGGAGGTATGTACATTAGGTATGACCCCTACCACCTCCACCACAATCATGACTGTCATAGGAGACATCTTAGTAGTACAAACAATGAAGCAAACAGGCTTCACCATTGAAGATTATTCTAAGCGCCATCATGGCGGCTATTTAGGCGAAAAATCAAGAAAATTATGCGTAAAGTAATTGGTATTGGAGAAACAATACTTGATGTTATTTTTGAAAACAACAAACCTTCGGCTGCTGTACCGGGAGGATCCGTTTTTAATGGAATCATATCTTTAGGGAGAATGGGGGTAGACGTTCGTTTTATCAGTGAAACGGGCAACGATCATGTGGGAAACATTATTCTCGATTTCATGAAAGAAAACAATATACCAACAGATCATGTAAATGTGTTCCCAGATGGAAAATCACCTATATCTCTTGCTTTTCTAAATAAGAATAACGATGCTGAATATCTTTTTTATAAAGAATATCCCAAACAACGACTTGATGTCATTTATCCTCAAATAAATGAAGATGACATTGTTATTTTTGGTTCATTCTATGCTCTAAATCCCGTACTAAGAGATAAGACAACAGAATTATTAGAAATAGCACGTGATCGCAAAGCCATCGTATATTATGACCCGAACTTCCGGAGTACGCATAAAGACGAAGCGATGAAACTGACACCCATTATCATCGAAAATTTAGAATATGCAAATATTGTACGAGGGTCAGCTGAAGACTTCCGGTATATGTATCAAATGGAGGATATAGATAAAATTTATAAAGATAAAATAAAGTTCTATTGTTCAAATTTCCTATACACCTCCGGCAATGGTAATATTTCGCTAAGAAGTAGCCAAGTAGCAAAAGAATATCCTGTAACTCCCATTAAAGCTATCAGTACTATAGGAGCAGGAGATAACTTCAATGCCGGACTTATTTTCGGCCTTTTAAAATACAATATCCGCTACCGTGATCTTGATACAATAGGAGAATCAGAATGGGATAAAATTATTCAATGTGGTAAAGATTTTGCCACAGAAGTTTGCCTCAGCCTAAACAACTCCATATCTAAAGAATTTGCTATTAAATATAGAAAAGAATAACTCTATACCATTATATATTCATTTTACACAGCGCTTGCAAGAGAGGTTTATAAATTCTTGAAACAATTCACGAAGAGCATCTAAAAAAGGAAAAGCGCATCCAAAAGATAACACTTTGACAAAGTGCTATTCTAATATTTTCAATAACACAATATTATTATTATAATCTATTGTCATGCATTTCCCATAGTATATTTTAAGGTTTTAAATCACTCTATGGCTTTTTTTGAATAGTATAATATCCTCTATGATAAACCTCATAAGCTTTTTTTCGTTAAAAATATTTATTCATTTCCTAATAATCGCAAAGTTATTACCATAAGTGCACAGAAGTTATATCTTTGCATCCAAAGCATTCAAAATAAATATATGTATAGAGTTTTACTAAATTGGCTAGGAATTGTTCTTTTGCTACCCTCCTGCTCAAATAGCATACCGAATATATCCGTGGTTTGTGAAGAAAATAATGTGGGCAATTGCATTATCAAATGGGAAACCGCCCCTCTGATAAAAGGAAAAGTGAAAGTCTACGCTTCAACTGATCCAAACTTAATAACCGAAGAAACACCAGTTGCTATGGCCAATATATCAGACCAACAACTCACAATCATCACAGATAATCTTAAAAGACGCTACTACTACATGATGGTGTTCGATAATAAATATCCTGTTAAAGTAGCCACTAGAAACATTAATATACCTGGTATACAAAACTTTCGGGATATGGGAGGATACCAATCCAAAGGAAATAAAAAACTCCGATGGGGTATGCTCTATCGCTCCGGAGCAATTGATAGTTTGGGCACATATTCCTATGAAGAGATGAGAAATATGGGCATAAAAACAATTATAGATCTTCGAAGCAAAGAGGAGTTGAGCAATGATACCTCCATTCAAACAAAATTCAACGTTGTGCACATCCCCATTGCTACCGGTAACATAGATAAATTATTAATAGCTATCAAGAAGGACAAAACGAAGTGTGACACTATTAATCGGGTTATAGACCAATGGTATCGTATATTAGGAAATCACTATCAACAAGAATACAAAAAAATCTTTGAAATACTTCTCAATAAGAATAATTATCCTGTAATCATTCATTGTTCTGCCGGAAGAGTTCGTACAGGTATTGTTTCAGCACTAATACTAAATGCACTCGGAGTAAATGACGATACGGTTATGAACGATTATTTATTAAGCAATGACTATTATAGCATACCTAAAAACATTTCTCAATATGCCTGTAAATTGCCCACAAATTCACAGATAGCAATCACTACGTTATTCTCTGCTAAAGAGCGCTTTCTTAACATAACTAAAAATGAAATAGAAAGAAGATATGGAGACGTAAATACCTACCTCGAGAAAGGACTTAAAATTAAGAAAGAAAACATACAAAGATTAAGAGACATCCTCTTGGAGTAAGCCAATTGCCTCTTGCATGTAAATCGCTTTGTATCAATAATTAAGAGTGCGAACTCTTTATTTTGAACAATCAATAAAAATATCAAAAAATATCTGTACCTTTGCAGCCGAATTATAAAGATATACAGAATATTTAATGAAGAATTTTGAAGAGCTAGGCGTTTCCCCGGAAATACTTAAAGCAATTAAAGAAATGGGGTATGAGAACCCTATGCCGGTACAAGAAGAAGTGATACCATATTTACTAGGGGAGGGCAATGATGTCGTAGCTCTTGCACAAACAGGAACCGGAAAAACAGCCGCTTTCGGTTTGCCAATCATACAAAAAATAGATGTAAAAAAACGCATTCCACAATCACTTGTATTATGTCCCACTCGGGAACTCTGCTTACAAATAGCAGGAGATTTGAACGATTACTCCAAATATATTGATGGATTAAAGGTGCTTCCCGTATATGGAGGTTCCTCTATTGAAAGCCAGATACGTAGCCTAAAAAGGGGTGTACATGTCATTGTGGCAACACCAGGCCGTTTACTTGATCTTATGCAGCGTAAAACGGTTTCTTTAGCCACGATCAGCAACGTCATCATGGACGAAGCGGACGAAATGCTCAATATGGGATTCACTGAAAGTATCAATACAATTTTAGCAGATGTACCTCAAGATCGCAACACCTTGCTATTCTCGGCTACGATGTCCCCTGAAATAGCTCGTATTGCCAAGAACTATCTACACAATGCTAAAGAAATCACTATCGGACGGAAGAACGAGAGCACAAATAACGTAAAGCATATTGCTTACATAGTTCAAGCAAAAGACAAATACGCAGCGCTAAAAAGAATAGCAGATTATTACCCACAGATATACGGCATTATTTTCTGCCGCACCCGTAGGGAAACACAAGAAATAGCTGATAAGCTAATGCAAGAAGGCTATAATGCAGATTCGTTGCACGGTGAACTTTCTCAAGCGCAACGCGATGCTGTAATGCAAAAATTCCGCTTACGTAACATACAAATTCTTGTAGCCACTGACGTGGCAGCACGCGGATTAGATGTGGATGATCTTACTCATGTTATCAATTATGGTTTACCTGACGATACCGAGAGCTACACCCACCGAAGCGGGCGTACAGGACGTGCAGGAAAGACAGGAACCTCTATTGCCATAGTTAATATGCGTGAAAAAGGGAAGATGCGCGAGATAGAACGTATCATCGGAAAAAAGTTCATCATAGGATCAATGCCTACAGGTAAAGAAATCTGTGAAAAACAACTTATTAAAGTTATTGATGATATTGAGAAGGTAAAGGTAAACGAAGAAGAAATAGAAGCTTTCATGCCCGCTATTTACCGAAAATTAGAATGGCTTAGCAAAGAAGATGTAATCAAGCGCATGGTATCTATGGAATTTAACCGTTTCTTAGAATATTACCGTAACCGGGAAGAAATACAAAGCCCAACTACTGACAGCCGCGAAAAAAGAGATCGCCGAAGCAGCGAAGAGAGTGGTAGAAGTAGAAAAGCGGAAGCTGGATACACTCGCCTCTTTATAAACTTAGGCAAAATGGACAATTTTTTTGCAGCCCAACTAATAGAGCTTATTAATAAAAACGTTCCTAAACGAGTACAGATAGGCCGCATTGATTTGATGAAAAACTTCTCATTCTTTGAGATAGAAGATGCTAAAGTTCAGTCTGTTATAAACAGCCTAAACACAGCAAACGTTGGAGGACGTAACGTTTCTGTTGAGATAGCTAGTGAAGATAATTCTTCAAGAAGCGAAGGACGGAAATATGGTTCTAAAAGAAGTAGTTCTCCAAGAAAAGGTGATACAGCGAAATCATATAAAGCGGAACGTCCTGGCAGGACTAAGCCTAATCGCGCAGAGCGTGGATATGAAACAGCAAGAGGACCCAAGAAAAAAGAAGATTGGCAAAAACTGATAGATGATAAGGGACCTGATTTCAGTGAAGAAGGCTGGGCACGGAGAAAGCCTAAAAAATAGAGTATAATAGTAATAGAAGCAATCTTTATGATTGCCTCTAAAACAAAATAAAATCATGCATTTCTTTGTACTTTTCAGTCGACATATAGAAATACATGATTTTTTTTACCCTATTCCCTCTTATTAAAAAAATTGAATAGAATTGTACTCAGCACTATCTACGATTTAAAGCAGATTGAATCAGTTCAGGGATCTGTGAAGGTTCATCAGCTACCAAAACCCCTGCAGTTTTTAACGCTGCAATTTTCTCAACAGCTGTACCCGATCCACTTGATATAATAGCACCTGCATGCCCCATTTGTTTCCCGGCAGGAGCTGATTTCCCTGCAATAAAAGCTATTACAGGCTTAGTAAGATACTTTCGAATATATTCAGCCGCTAATTCCTCTGCATTGCCTCCTATTTCTCCTATCATCACCACAGCATCTGTTTCCGGATCATTCTCAAACAAATTAAGTAGATCAATAAAATAAAGACCAACTACTGGGTCGCCCCCCATTCCAATAGCAGTAGATTGTCCCATCCCCGCAATTGAAAGGTGATAGACTACCTCATAAGTCAACGTACCACTACGACTAATCACTCCTATCCTCCCCGGTTTAAAAATATGCCCAGGCAAAATACCAGCCAAACTCTGTCCAGGAGTCACTAGACCCGGACAATTTGGTCCGATGAGTCGTGCTCCTTTCTCCGTTACATAACGATAAGCCTTAATAACATCAAGAGTAGGAATACCTTCTGCTATGCAAATAATTAGTTGAATACCTGCATCAGCAGCCTCCATTATAGAATCTGCCGCAAAACGGGCAGGCACAAATATAATCGATGAATTAGCATTGGTTTGTTCCACCGCCTCAGCCACTGTGTTAAATACTGGAAGTCCATGCACAGAAAGACCTCCCTTGCCAGGTGATACTCCCCCAACAACTTGTGTACCGTAATCTAACATTTTACGAGTATGAAATCCTCCATCACGCCCCGTAATACCTTGTACTATCAATCGCGTAGATTTATCAATAAGTATGCTCATGTTCTTGTTTTTAATGTGATTCAGATGCTATTTTCACTGCCATATGCGTAGCTTCACTCATAGTTTCAGCCACTAAAAACTGCGTATTCTGTAGCAATAAACGTCCCTCTCGTTCGTTTGTGCCTGTGAGGCGAACAATAACCGGCGTTTCTGTTTCAATTTGTTTAAAAGCCTCTAATAAGCCTGTTGCCACATCATCACATCGAGTGATACCACCAAAAATATTAATCAAGACAACCCTTACCTGTTTATCGCTTAATAATAATTTCATGGCTTCTATTACCTTCACCGGATTAGAACTTCCCCCAATATCCAAAAAATTGGCTGGGCTACCTCCATAAAGCTTTATTAAATCCATAGTAGCCATAGCTAAACCAGCACCATTGACCATGCAGCCAATTTGCCCTTCCAAGGAAACATAGCTAAAGCCTTTCTGTTTGGCCGACCTTTCCTGTTCTTCTTCTTTGGTCAGCTCTGCAAGATCCAAAACATCAGTATGACGAAAAAGTGCATTATCATCGAAAGTCATTTTTGCATCAATAGCAATCAAGCGACCATCCCCAGTCTGTATCAATGGATTTATTTCAGCCAGTGACGCATCTTTTTCAAGAAACAGGCGATAAAGTTTTTGCAGAATAGCCGCCAATTGATTGACTTGGTCAATATCTTCAAACAGAGTAAAGGCAAATTGGCGAGCTAAGAAATCGGGTATTCCAAGCATCGGATCAATACTAAAACGAAAGATTCTATCGGGAGTGTTGTGGGCTACAGATTCTATATCCATTCCTCCTTCAGAACTCAGCATAAGCAAAACCGACTTACGGTTACGATCTATAGCAAAGCTAACATAATATTCTGACGCAATATTAACTGCTTCGCTTATTAAAACTTTCTCAACCTGAAATCCTCGAATAGACATTCCAATTATCTCAGTAGTTTTACGTGCAATATCTTCCTCATCCGAAGCTAACTTAACTCCTCCAGCTTTCCCTCTACCTCCCGTGAGTACTTGAGCTTTAACCACAGCCTTTTCCTTTCCTAAAGACTTATAAGCAGAGACAGCCTCGTCCGCATTATAACAAAGCATATGTTGCTCCACCGGAATGCCATAAGATGCAAAGAAGTCTTTAGCTTGATATTCATGAACTTTCATAGGCAATTTACTATTTTATAATGAGTAAATAAAACGCATACAGCCACACTCAAACAGTGTTAGTAACTGAATGACAATAGTATAACAACCTATAAGAAAGTCAGATTGTTGCGAAAAAGAACATGTTATTAATCATTATTTGGAAGAAAAAACAAACTCTTTCATCAAATTAGTTGCTTTAGCATACTTATCTATAATAAAAAGAATATAGCGTATATCCACACCAACACACCGTTGCAACTTAGGTTCAAAAATGATATCCCCACTCATTGCTTCCCAATTACCATCGAAAGCCAACCCTAACAGTTCTCCTCTATTATTAAACATTGCGCTCCCTGAATTACCACCTGTAATATCATTTGTTGAGATAAAACATACATTCATATCTCCTTTCTTATCAGCATACCTTCCAAAATTCTTCGATGCCAATAGAGATAAAACATCCGCTCCTACTTCAAAATCACTGTTCCCCAAATGCGTTTTTACCTTTTCTAAAATCCCCTTCGTAGTAGTATAATAGTCATAATCCACCCCATCCTTCGGCGAATATCCCTCCACCGTGCCGAAACTGAGACGCATTGTGGAATTTGCATCAGGATAATAATTACGATCCGCATACATCCGTCTTATAGCAGCATTATATAGCCGTTCTTCATGCGCAATATTATCTGACGCAGCAGCGATGGATTGATTCATCTCAAAATACTTCACAATAAGATCAATACAAAGAGAGATTGCAGGATCATCCATGATATTATATGTAGTATCTCTATCAAAAAAACGTTTAAGGCCTTTGGGAGAAACTAATTGAGAATGAGCATATAAAGAATCAACATAAGCTCTCTCATTTCCAGCATAATCATTAGCGATGGAATGGTACATTTCAGGCAAATAGGTAGAATCTACCTTTGTACGATACTCTTTCAGCATTGCAACAAAAACATCCTTATCAATATTAAGATCAAGATTTGCATAACGTTCTAATATACCTTTTATTTTAGCGACAATATACTTCTCTTCAGCACCAAAATCGAAATTAAGTATTTCCAAACCTAATTGAATAAGCTCAGGCCCATTCATAAAGGATTCCCCTAAATACGCTATTGCACGGTTCGTCTCTTGGCGACTTTTATAGTTCAGCTCCAACGAAGAAAGCAAATGAAGCAATGAATCATGCTCAGCAGGTGTATTCCGTATCCATTGTTTAAGAGAGTTTTCCATCGCACGTTTCTTTTCAAGTACCTTCAAATTCACAATCGCCTCATTACTCCCAATACTATTTTTCCAATAATTAGAGCTTTCATCGTATTTTGCAGCATATTTAATCCGAACTGCTTCATCCTTATCCATCGCCCGTTTCCAAATAGCCTGCTTCACTCCACGTACATCAATCATAGCCTGATTCAAGCCATTCATCATCTCCTCTACCCCAAATGAAGACAAATAACGCTCTGTCGTTCCAGGATATCCTAGAGTCATACAAAACGAACCCTCTTTGTAACCATCAAGCGAAAGAGGTACTACATATTCAGGACGATACGGCACATTATCAGGAGAATAATCCGCCGGTTGATTATTCTTATTAGCATATATGCGAAATACCGAGAAATCTCCAGTATGCCGAGGCCAAACCCAATTATCTGTGTCCCAGCCAAATTTACCAACTGACGAAGGTGGAGCAAATACCAAACGGACATCATTGAAATCCCGATAAACAGACAACCAAAATTCATTGCCGGCATAATACGGATCAACCACTCCCACAAGAGTAGAATCTTTGGCATGGATCTCTTCCTGTATAGCCAACATCACAGAGTCAGTAACCACCCTTCTATCCGTTTCGCTCATACCAGGAACAATCACTCCAAGAACTCGTTTAGTTACATCTTCCATACGGATTAAAAAGCGAACATATAATTCAGGATTGGACAACTCTTCTTCCTTCGTACGAGCCACAAAACCATTTTTAAGATAATCATGCTCAACCGAGCTATGCTGTTGTATAGCCGAGAAACCACAGTGATGATTAGTGAGTACAAGACCATCATTGGAAACAACCACCCCGGAACAAAAACCTCCGAAACTAACCACAGCATCTTTCAATGAAGGTTTGGAAGGATTATACAACTCCTTAGGCGACAATTTCAAACCTAAGTCTTTCATTGCTTTACGAGTATCTTTATTTAGATTCCCAAGCATCCACATTCCTTCGTGAGCATGTGTAACAACAGTAGTTGCACCTACTCCCAATAGGAAAATACTCAAAAATATTATTTTGCCATACTTAAAAAAAAGAGCCAAAGAAAAATTTAGTCCTCTTATACGAGTTGTTTTCAGGTTCATGGTATTCACTTACAAGTTTATTCTTCTATTTCTATTCTCTAGTCTTTTTCAACAATCAAGCGTAATTGCTTTGCTTCCACACGAGCTCTGAGCCATTCAGTAATTTTGTCACGTTCACTTTGAGTAGGTTTAGAGGAAAATTTCATTACGGCAAGCGTAATCGTATCCATACGCATGGAATCAACCCTTGTCTCTATAGTACGAGCAATGGAAAGTGCCTTTACCGAAGGATATAACACCTTTAATTCAGGAACAATTCTTTGAGTCAATTCATCATACAATTTATAGCTATTTAAACTATTCTCTAGAGAAGTTATTCTCTCCTGTTGCCCTTTCAAACGCTCTTCACTACTTTTATAAAAATCCTCCATTACCATAGCACGTATAGAAGAAAGATCTACTCCGTTATTGTTCATTCCCTGAACCACAAGAAGTTTTGTTTGAACAAGGCCATAATCCTCTAATTTATTACGAGCAATAAATATGGAAGCTTCTGGTACATCTTCTCCGATCAAAACGACTCTTATTTCAGTAGTATCTCCTCTATGACGTATCTTTTGATCAACGACCTGAGTGTTAGGAAAATTAAGTTGCTCTGTGACAAAACGATTCACCTTTTGTTCAAATATAGTAGCTCTAACAATATTAAACGTCAAATAAATAGCCGGACACATAGTCAGCAATACGATAAAAACAATAGAGCGTCGTACAGTACGTTCTTTATTCTTATCAATAAAATCTTTGCGATGAAAGTGCATTACTCTAACTCCTAAGAAAGTAGCCAAACTGATGAAAACTGAATTGATAAAATATAAATAAAAAGCTCCTAAAAAATAAACAAAATTTCCACTAGCCAATCCAAAACCTGCCGTACATAGCGGAGGCATTAATGCCGTGGCAATAGCCACACCCGGAATTACATTTCCTTTCTCTTTCGTAGATAATGCCACCACCCCCGCCAATCCACCAAAAAGTGCGATTAAAACGTCATAAATAGTCGGTGAAGTACGAGCCAACAATTCCGACTGTACTTGCGTAAATGGAGTAATAAGAAAATAAAATGTAGAAGTAGCCACACTAAAAGTAGTAGTTATAAGAAAACTCTTTAGGGAACGCTTCATCAATTCAAAATCATTCAACCCTACAGATAACCCTATTCCCATAATAGGTCCCATCAAGGGAGAAATAAGCATTGCACCTATAATTACCGCTGTAGAATTAACATTCAAACCGAGAGATGCAATAAATATGGCAAAGATAAGAATCCATAAATTCGCTCCTTTAAACTCCACTCCTCTACGAATAGATTCAACGGTTGCCAATTCATTATCTTTATCTTTTCTCAAATCAAGATACTCCTTCAGGAATCTCTTAATCACAAACATACTTCGGTTAGGTGCTTTCATGATTTCTTCTTTACTAACTGATTAATAATGGGAATCTGACTTAACGGAAGGTCTTTCTTCACAATGAAAGCAAGAAAAACAAACAATAACAATGTATGAAATATTAAGCGAACAATAAGATTACTGATTACAATCAATTCTGATGCCGCATAAAGCATAACAGCCAAAAGCACATAAGCGCCGATACTTTTCAAATCATAAGTTATAGGGTATTTCTTTTGCCCAACAAAATAAGAAAGGAACGTTACCACCGCATAACCTATCACTCCAGCCCAAGCGCAAGCTACATAACCATATATAGGGACCAAAAAAATATTGAGCAGTACGATTATGACACAGCCTATTATAGAGAAATAAGCACCCCAACGAGTTTGATCGATCAATTTATACCAAAAAGAAAGATTAAAATAAATACCTTTAAATATTTCAGCTATCATTAAGATACCTACTACGCTCAAACCAACCCAATAATCAGAACTAATCAGATGTTTCACTATATCCATATAAAACATCACGATTAAGAAAGCAAGAAGGGCTACAATAATAAAATATTTCATAGCCGAAGCATACATCTCACGGTTATCCCCTTCTCTATTTTTGCCAAATACAAATGGTTCGTATGCGTAGCGAAAAGCTTGAGTGAACATTGCCACAATCATAGCAATCTTGCTCACCGCTCCATAAATACCAAGCTGGGACATCGCTTCTTGTCGGTCTGCAAACAAAAAAGGATAAAGCAATTTATCAATAGTCTGATTTAAGCTACCTGCAATGCCCAATACCAATATCGGGAAAGAATAAGATAACATCCTCTTTATCAAAGCTTTATCAAAAATATATTTAAATCCGGTAAGCTCTGGAATAAGAACTAACATCTGTATGCTAATGCAAATCAAATTAGCCATAAAAATGTATCCTACCTGATAATTAGGATCATAAAACCAGGATACCACCCAAGAATAATGAATAGACAACCAAGGGCATAAAACTAAGAAGAAGAGAACCAGAAAAATATTAGATGCAATAAACAACATTTTAATCGCTGCAAACTTGATTGGCCTCTTTTTAAACCGCAAGTAGGCAAAAGGAATGCATTGAAAAGCATCAAGAGCTATCGTAATAGCCATCATTCCAATGAATTCTGGATTCTTAGCATATCCCAAAAAAGAAGAGATATCATGAAGAAATAATAAGCAGAGCAGAATAAACATCAAAGAAGTAAATCCGACTGAAATCAGCGAATTGGAGTAAACTCTAAGCGGATCCTCTTCCTTTTTGTTTGCAAAATAAAAGAACCCCGTCTCCATACCATAAGTTAGCAACACAAGACATAAGGCCGTCATCGCATAAACATTGGTGACCACTCCATAACCACCCGATGCCGCGGGTAATTTCATGGTATATAAAGGAACCAGCAAATAATTTAAGAAACGTCCAATAATACTGCTTAAGCCATAAATAGCAGTGTCTTTAACCAAAGATTTTAATCCGGCCATAGTATATTAAAATATTATTTAATCAAACAAAGTTCTCACGTTGCCATCATATAGACTCTTTCCTAAATGACTATAAGCCAACTCGGTAACCTCTCGGCCACGAGGAGTGCGCTTCAGGAAACCTTCTTTAATAAGAAACGGTTCATACACCTCTTCAATCGTTCCCGCATCTTCACCCAAAGCAGTAGAGATAGTAGTCAACCCCACCGGTCCGCCTTTAAATTTATCTATAATGGTACAGAGAATCTTGTTGTCTATTTCATCAAGCCCATATTTATCAATATTCAGAGCTTCAAGTGCAAAGTCGGCTATCTCTTTATCAATAGAGCCTGACCCTTTGACTTGTGCAAAATCACGCACACGCCTAAGTAAAGCATTAGCAATACGAGGTGTTCCTCTACTTCGGGAAGCTATTTCGCCAGCTGCCGGAATAGAGCAAGGTACATTTAATATACCTGCCGAACGCTCAATAATACCACTCAGCACATCATCATCATAATATTCCAGATGCAGATTAATTCCGAAACGAGCTCGTAAAGGTGCTGTCAGCAGACCACTTCTAGTCGTCGCACCCACTAAAGTAAAAGGATTTAAATCAATTTGAATACTTCGTGCCGACGGCCCCTTATCTATCATTATATCAATTCGATAATCTTCCATCGCAGAATATAAATATTCTTCCACCACAGGAGATAAACGGTGAATTTCATCAATAAAAAGTACATCATTAGGTTCTAAGCTAGTCAATACCCCAGCTAAATCTCCCGGTTTATCAAGCACCGGACCGGATGAAATTTTAAAGCCCACCCCTAGCTCATTGGCTATAATATTAGATAAAGTTGTTTTTCCCAAACCAGGAGGGCCGTGCAGAAGCACATGATCTAAAGCTTCCCCTCGCAAACGGGCAGCTTTCACAAAAATACGCAGATTATCCACAACTTTGTCCTGCCCATTAAAATCCTGAAAACTTAAAGGACGCAAAGCATTTTCATAATCTCGCTCTCTACTTAAGAGCTGCTGATTGCGTATATCAAAATCTTCTTCCATAGCTACTATTAAATGGAAGGCAAAAATACATGATTATTTTCAGATAATCTCCCAGAAAAGTGAAAAACATGAACACGCAAACGGTTAAAGAAGTGCTTTTAACCTTTTGAGGCAAACATACCATAAAGCTATTTAGCATTAAGCAAAAAGAACAATTTGACAAAAACACCTAAAAAAGCCGTTATAAATGAAAACATATTCCTAATTTTGTAAAAAATTCAAAGAGCATACTATGGTTTTAAATTACATTTGGATCGCATTTTTTGTCATCGCTTTTATTGTAGCAATCGGAAAGCTCATTTTTTTAGGAGACACAGAGATTTTTACTCAAATCATAAACTCCACTTTTGATTCATCCAAAAATGCCTTTGAAATATCCCTCGGACTAACAGGAATCCTCTCTCTGTGGTTAGGAATCATGAAAATAGGAGAAAACAGCGGACTGATCAATGCACTTTCCAGATGGCTCAGTCCGGTATTTTGCAAATTATTTCCCGAAATACCCAAAGGACATCCTGTAATGGGGTCGATTTTCATGAATCTTTCTGCTAACATGCTAGGTTTGGACAATGCCGCCACTCCTATGGGATTAAAAGCAATGAAAGAACTTCAAGAACTCAACCCAAAGAAAGATACCGCCAGCAATTCAATGATAATGTTTCTAGTGCTTAACACGTCTGGGCTCATGCTAATCCCTATTAGTATCATGGTCTACCGCTCTCAAATGGGTGCTGCTCAACCGACAGACATTTTCATCCCAATCTTACTTAGCACCTTTATTTCAACGTTAACAGGAGTTATCACCGTAAGCCTTTATCAACGAATTAATCTACTAAACAGAAATATGCTCCTATTTTTGGTAGGACTAAGCTCTATCTTTGGCATCATCATTTACTTCTTCACGACCCTCTCGCGTGAAAATATGGGAACTTATTCCACTTTGATAGCTAATATTATACTGTTTCTGATTATCGTCGGATTTATCATATCCGGATTACGTAAAAAGATAAATGTATATGACTCTTTCGTAGACGGTGCAAAAGAAGGATTCACTACTGCTGTACGTATTATCCCCTATCTCGTGGCATTTCTCGTGGGAATAGCTGTATTTAGAGCTTCCGGAGCGATGGACATATTAGTCGGTGGAATCGGGTCTTTTGTAGGCTTCTTTGGGATTGACACCAGTTTTATTGGAGCGCTTCCCACCGCTCTGATGAAATCTCTTAGTGGCAGTGGAGCCAACGGGTTAATGATTGACGCAATGAAACAATTCGGCCCCGATTCTTTCGTTGGTCGAGCAAGTTGCGTCGTGCGTGGAGCATCAGATACCACATTCTATATTCTCGCTGTTTACTTTGGCAGTGTAGGTATCAGCAAGACACGGAATGCTGTTACTTGCGGACTGATAGCCGATTTTGCGGGTATTATCGCCGCTATCCTTATGAGTTATTTATTCTTCTATTAAAATATCAACATTATGGCCATAACTTACCAAACAGAAGGCATCAAGATGCCAGATATCAAGAAAAAAGAGACAACTGAATGGATAAAGACAGTTGCTGCATCTTATGAGAAAAAAATCGGTGAAATCGCTTATATTTTCTGTTCAGATGAAAAAATATTAGAAGTAAACCAACAATATCTAAAGCATGATTACTACACAGATATCATCACTTTCGATTATTGTGAGGGAAATAAACTTTCAGGAGACATTTTCATTAGCTTAGATACTGTATTGACAAATTCCAAAGAGTTTAATACTACTTATCAGGAAGAGCTGCATCGAACTATCATTCACGGTATTCTTCACCTTTGCGGTATTAATGACAAAGGACCAGGAGAAAGAGAAATCATGGAAGCAGCCGAAAATAAAGCATTAGATATATTGAAGTAGAATAATCCACCTCACAAATAGTTTTAGTCTTTCTATCAAAGAGAAGAATTCTCCATCACAATATTCTCTAGTGCATCCAGCCACTTAGAATTATCATTAAGACTATCTACCAATTGATATTCTTCTCCCCCGTGGGCAAAGAATATCTCTTTGTACTCTTCACCGAGTTCAAGCGTTGTTTCTAGGCAATCTGCAACGAACGAAAGAGCTACTACCAATACCTTTTGCTTTTGCTCGGCCAGAGCAACAAGACGTTCATCAGTAAACGGTCGCAACCAACGTTTAGACATTCTAGACTGAAAAGCCAACGAATATTGCTTCTCTTTCAATCCTAAACGTTCAGCTATCAAATAAGTGAAGTGATAACAGACCTTTTCATAGTCATCGTAATTAGGCACTTCTTTTACTTTTATTCCGTTAATTTGAGTTTTTGAAGGTAAATGGCTCAGTGGAAGTCCATGAAAGCTAAACAAGATATGATCATAACCATCAGGATTATAACCCTTTATCCTATCCACCCACGCATCGAGAAATAATGGATGATCATAATAAGACTTTATAAAATTCAATTGCGGTTCTCTACGCCAAAGCTTTATAGCCTTATTGACGCTATTGTAGATACTACCAGTCGTTGAATTCGCGTAATTTGGAAAGAGAGGAACAACCGTAACCTGTTCGTAAGCTTCATTCTCCATCCTTTTTAACACTTCTTCAATAGACGGAGAAGCATAGCTCATAGCAAACCATACATCAGCATCACTTCCCATTCTATTGGCTAACTGATCTCGCACTTTCTTCAAATAGACGTACAGAGGAAAGCCATCTTCAGTCCATATTTGCTGATACTTAGTAGCAGATTTAGCTGCTCTGAAAGGTACAATAATCAAATTAACCAAAATTTTCCTCCAAAGCCAAGGTATATTAATCACATAAGGGTCATTCAAAAAATGAGAAAGATACTTTCTCACATCCGGTACACTATAGCTTTTTGGTGTACCAATTGTTATTAATAACACTGCAGATTTCATCTCTATTTATTTTCTATCTTATCATTATTCAATCGCATATACACCTTTTCAACGCCTCATAGGAGTGCATTGTTTCAATGATGTAACAAAATAATAGAATATTGTTTTAAAGAACATGAATCAGCACCATTTATTTATACCACTTAACAATAAAAAAGCACTGTGAAGCCTAAACTCCACAATGCTTTCACCCAGTAGTATATATAGAAACAACCAATTATAAAGATCAGAATTTATATCCTATACCAGCAGACAGGCCTATTGACTTACCTTTTCCATAAATATCAAAGCTTTGCAAACCTTGTTTATACATAAGAGAATAAACTAGGTGAGCAACTTCGTAGTCTACACCAAACTTAATACCATAGTCAACACGCTCAATTCCTGACTGAAAGGTGTTCTCTTCTATTTGACCGTGTTTTGTTTTACCAAATAAACCAAGAGAAATATAAGGCCCTACATTGAAATTCAATCGACTATTTTTACACAAATCAATTCTGTAAGAAGCCAAGACGGGTAACTCAGCAAAATAAGCATGCGTAGTCATGTATGTAGTACCTCCTTTTCGATATTTGGATCCTTCAGCAGAGAACAATAACTGAGGCTGAATATAAAAGTGTTCCGATGCTTTTATATCATAAAAACCTCCCACATAAAAAGCAGGCATAAAGCGCGCATCCCTACCAGTTGACTTTGACATAGCATAGCCAGTTTTAACGCCCCATTGAGCATTAGAATTCATTGCAAAGAATGCGATACCAAACAAAAATAAAATAATTCTTTTCATTGTCTCGTTGAATTAAAGAGGAGATGTTTTTCCTGCATTTTTATATGTCATTTTCCATGTATAATATTCCGTACTAGGGAATCCCCTAAAGTCAATAGAAGCAGTTCCTCTAATTTCAGGGAAATAATATGCATATACAGGAATTGTTAATAGCTCTGGTACATCAAAATGCCCTTTATAGATTACAAACTGAAGTGCTCCATACCCATCATGCGAAGAACTGCCATTAGCTGAGTGTTCGATTGTTTGCTGTCCAATAAGATGGTTATTGTCATAATAAAAAATTGTACCATTTAAAGATGTTTTGCTACTATAATTTACCCAACCTAACCAAACATGCTTTCTAAAAGAAACTTCACTATGCCAAACGATACGATTATCTTTAAACCTTCTCCCAAATTTAAAATTTAATTTTTTCCCTTTTCCACGTTTTCTCCATCCTGACTCATATTGCGCGCCAATATATTGCTTATTTTTATGCAGTAGCATGTAACTTTTATAATCATTTGCATCAACATATGATATAGTATTCCAGTCTATAGCTGAACTTCTCGTCATTGGAGATAGTAGATAAACCTCACTTTTCTCAGTATTGCTATAATAAGCTCTTCCAGAATTCTGAAGTTCAGAATATGAACTATCTAATTTCATGTTCTTTACCTCATTACCAACAACAACAAGCCCATTAGAATTTACGACGGTTGAAAGTACATCTAAAGAAGATCTTAAATCATCAGATAACACAGGTAAATATGCACCAAGATCTTCCTTATATTCAGGAAAATAAAGAAAATTCGAATATTTCGCTTTAAATTTGCGATACGATAATTCAGAATCTTCTAAAGAATCGGCCGCATATTCCATCGCTTCATTATAAACTGCTTCTAATGACAGAAAAGAAGGAAATTGACGTTCCCATTCCATCCTTTCTTCCTTAGTCATGCCCTCCAACTTTTCAAGCGTTGCCTCATAAGTCTGCTCTGAACTAAATTTTAATGCCAAATTTTCAGTAGGTACATTATCGCTCCTAGTTAAAGGTTTGACATTCCCATTACCTAATAGTTGAACAACCTGAACAGCATTTTCTTTCATAGCTGAGGTTTCATTGGTGACATTATCTTCGTCTGAACACGAGAATAAGAAGAAAAATGTACCAAATAAGAAGAAAGCATTTTTTAAAATTCTTTTTTTCATTTTTTTACTTTTATAAATTAAACAATAGAATTATAGTTTTCCTTTCCATTAATTAAGAGGATAAATAGGGTGTGCAACTTTTAAACACACCCTATTTTATTAGAGCTAAGTTAGTCTAGTTAAAACTTAGCTATCAAACAAACAGATAAATGCATTATTATCAAACCAACAAGTAATTATTACAATCTCAATCGATATCAATTTCTCCAGTAATCTTCACCTCTCCACTACCGATTTCAATATAAAGAGTAGTAGAAAAATCATCAATAAGCGAA
The DNA here is from genome assembly GCF_963677685.1 of uncultured Bacteroides sp. NCBI lineage: Bacteria > Pseudomonadati > Bacteroidota > Bacteroidia > Bacteroidales > Bacteroidaceae > Bacteroides > uncultured Bacteroides sp. Next base: position 349,988 of record NZ_OY782186.1, on the reverse strand, counting down.
GTTATAAGGTGATTTCCTGTTAAGAAATCATCAAAAAAAACTTTACCACTAATATCTATAATACGAATCTTCATCTTCCTAAATGATTGATTGAAAGAAAGATTAAGAGAATTACTTTCCAAATAACCCGAAATGATTAATTCCGGAGCCCTAGTCCTAGAAGGTTTATTACGATTTAGCTCAACATGAATATGTCTAACCACAGATTTTTCTATGTGAGAATAATTTGTATCACAAAAAGCTGCTAAATGTAATAAAGGGAGCAGTAATAGAAAAAAGAATAAAATAAATGATCTCACTTTCATATTCGCATTAATTTATAAATGAATACCGCAAAGTTAAAGCTCAAAACATTAAAAACAGCATAACAAGGATAACAATTCATTTTATTAAATTACTGATATTCAAGCAATTAATCAAAAGAGCAATAACAATTTACTTTTGACCTCAGTTTATTAGTCTTTCTTAGCTAGTAAGTTTAGCATCAACACAGATAAAACAAAAATTCGTTTATTAAAAACTAAGGCATTTGGATGACAGTTACTTTTGCAGGAATAGCATTAGGCTTATCCAGAGTCAGATTGCAATTTGAATTCTGTTCAAAAAAACAATTTACTTTGCATTATGGATAAAACAATCAAGAGTAGCAGTTAATGCACGAAAAGGCGTTAGCACAACTTCTTAGTGGAGAACCACTCACTGGAAAAGATGGCGTCTTGGATTCTTACTAAAAGAGTTTTTAGAAGGCGAGATTTCGTCTAATCTAGAAGAACAAGCGCGTCAGGTCAGATTGAAATAAGCGTAACGATCGAAGCAGTAAACGGGTGAATGGAGACCGGAGCAAAAGCAGAGCAGTGTAACACGCGCTATCAACAAAAATGGTCGAAGAGAGCTTATAGGTATGTATATTCCTGAAAGCGAGGGTGCCAACTTTTGGTTGAGTATTCTGACCAATCATAAAGTCCGAGGCATTAAAGATGTTTTGATCCCTTGTATTAAATTAGCTAGAATATAACCAGACAAAGTTTAAATTACATCTCAGGGTGTCCTTTAATAGGCAGCAAGTACGCTGTCTATTTCACTAACCAATTCATTGATAGAAAGGTTATTGGTGTTTAAACCCTTATTTTTATTATTATATGGAGCATATTTAGCCAAATTGGTAATAGAGAACAAGCCGATAGTAGGCGTTTTTACTGAGCTAGCTAAGTGCATGATTCCACTATCTGCTCCTATAAAAATATCCGTATTAGCAATAACTGCACCAATCTCTCTTATGTCTTTGCTGTAAAAACTAGGTTCTTTAAATGCTATTTGAGATACATTCTCCATAGGAAGTACTTCAATTATATTAAAATGAGGGTATTGAGCTTTTAAAATTGCGTAGAAGTTTAACCACCATTCTTTGGAATAACATTTTTCTCCAGTTGCGTATGTAAATAAGCAAATTGTTTTGTTGTCTTTATTACTAATAAGCGTGTCGAGTATTCTCTTTCCTTCAGATATTTCCTTTGGAGAGAGTCGGAGGTCTAATGATGGAAGCTCTTTACTAGTGGTAATTCCGACTTTGGATAAGTAAGAGCGTAAACTATAAACCGGCGCTTTAGCTATATGCTGGTAATCTGTGTTCTTTGTCATAGAATCATTTTCTTCATTACTATAGCATTTGCATTTTGCATTGGATAATCTAGTCAGGAGTCGACCTGAAGATGAACTATTAACGACATTTATCACAATATCATAGCGTTGTCTCCTTATATTTATCCAGCACAGCAAATATTGAAACAGCTCTTTGAAAGGTTTTCGAGGTAATGATATTATTTTTTCTATATTTGTATAATTATTGAATACAATAGAGGCTATATTCCCTTTGGCTAACAAATCTATTTTGCAATTAGGAAACAGCTCTATAACCTCCTGAATAATTGGAGTTGTAAGTAACTGGTTGCCTAATCTATGATTGGGTCTGATTATTAGTATTCTCTTAGGATTTGTCTTATCGGATAAAGTTATAAGGCAAATCTTGTCACAATGACCAATACCTTTAGTCAAATTTTGTAAGATAAATCTCCGAAAAATATTTATTTTTTTATACAAAGCCATAATGACTATTACTTAATTGCTATGTTTTTAGCAACAAATATAAACTTATTATTAGTCTTATCACTATAATTGGCAAATATGACATAAAAATTGGTCATATTATTGTATTTTCAATTGGAGGCCACAGAAATATTACAAAAATATTTCTTCTCATGAAGATCTACTCTATTAGCCAATATTTAACCAATTCCAGGATAACAATTTAATCTTAAGCCATTTTTAATCTAATCCGATAACGCCTTTGATTGATAGATTTGGTATCAGCATAGCCAAAACAGAGAGCTATTACAAAAGTACTCAACTCTGCCTTTTCAAGGCAAAGAAAAAATAAGTCATCTTTTGTCAAAAAAGAGTATTTAGTAGATAAATCAGTTACATATTCAGCATAAAGAGCAAAAATAGTATCTTCTAGTAACTTGCGCGATGAAGAAGGCAAAACATTAATATGCTGCTTATCAGAGCTATCTTGAGCAGCCAGTAGTTTTATTTCAGAGTAAATACTTGTTTGATAAAAAAGATTCTTTCTTAGTGCATGCTTTTGAGAGGCCATCTCTTCTATTTCTTCTTGCTTGCGTTCTATCTCAGATTCATACTCGCGTTGTTTTTCGCGAAAGCGAATAATTAAAGCTTCATTGTCTTTAATGCGGTCTTGTAAATGGTCTATTTCAGTATTAACTTTCTGAATTTGCTGTTCATAAATAAGCTTAGCAATTTTTCTCCGCCTATTAATCTGTTGCATAACCAAAATTAGAACAAGGATCGCAATGGTAAATAACGATACAATGAGAATAATAAGCTCTACCGTCTTTGCTTTATGTTTTGCTATCCTTGCCTCTGTTTCATATTTATAACCGAGTTTTTCTATTTGGGACGATTTATCACTAACGAACAATGAATCTATGATCTCAGAATATTTATTAAGATATAAAAAAGCTTTTTTATAATCACTTCGTTTTTCTTCTAGAACAGACAAACAATCATAAGCGGCAGCTTTCCTTTTTATGTTATCACAATAAAAGACTTTAGTCAAATAATATTCAGCAGAATCTATATTATCTTTTTCCAAATATAAACTTCCAATAGAAAAAAAGAGATTAGAACTATCTTTGCCTGCAGGCACATAGCTCAAAGCCCTATAAACATTATTCAAAGCTCTATCTGGTTCACCAAAATTATCGTAGAATATATTTAAGCCATCGAATGAGTTACTGATCGAAACTGAGTCTCCTATTTGTAAAGAAATTTGCAACGCCTTTTGATATACACGCTGTGCTTCAGGCTTTCTATTCTCCATAATATGGACAGTTCCAATAAAATTTAAAACATATACCATAGCCTTTTTATCCTGAATAGAAGAGTAATATCTCAAGGCAGTATTAAGGTGCCTTAAGGCTTCTTGATATAAATTTTGGTCGAAATAGATATCCCCCAAATCTTCATGTATCATACCTTTCAATCGAACCCCAGTATAATCCGTACCACACTCTGGCAATGCCTTAAAGTAGTATCCTATTGCATCCTTTGACAAGCCCATATCTGATAAAATACGCCCTTTATAAAACAAAGCCTTAGCCCTATTTATTCCTTTATCATAATAACGAAGTGCCACATCTACCAATGAATCGCAAGGAAGCAGTTTAAGTTCGCTCTTGTCGGTCGCCTGAACCATCAATAAAGCATAATAAGCAAAATCCTCTTCTGAAGACAAAGAAGATCGATTTACTGTTTTAAGAAGGTGCAAAGCTCCATGCGGATCACTAGAAAGCATAGAATCAACACTGCCTAGTAGTTGATTTGAGTGATGCTCGCTCACGCAAGAAACAAGCATATAACACAAAAAACAACCCCCTAAAAGATACTTCACACCAAGTCTCATAAATTACAAAATAATTTATGACAAATATAAAAAGTTATTCTATCCTACTAAGGATAAAAGGTCTATATTTTGCATTATTTAAATAATAAATACAACAGATTGTTTATCCGTCTAACTAGTATAAAATGCAGTATAAAGAACCATAAGCAACCTATACTTCTAGCGTATGGGATGGGATTTTTTTATCGTTTCTCGAACGGGGAGTATATAGTCTCCACCTGGAATCTCTAGAGACTGCATGTGGAGACTATACGGTCTGCGTGTGAGAAACGATAAAAAACAGCAATTGAAATCAATTATCAATGCCATAAGATTCACTAGTTATAGCCTTTGCTAAAGGAAATGGAATGAAAGAAAAAGCATCTACAAAGCCTTACGAGAAAATAAAACCACAGCAAAACAATCGCATTCACAGTATATCATTAATGCAAATGAATTAATCTGATTTCTTTAGTCGAGCAAAAGACCTGTGCATATTCACATCATCATTAGTATTTAGCTAAGTTTAGCATTGCCATATTCTGCAATAGCAAATTGAACAGATACGCCAGACAAAAATAAGTGCATAATAAATCTTTCAACCAGAAACGCCCTGAGTAAAGCTATTAGAAACATTTTAGTAGATTCTCTAAAATCAGCAACAACAAATCTCAAAACAGGTTTGTTTTGCTTTTTAAACAGGCTGTATGGTAATACTGAAATAAACATGTAACTTTGCAGCGTTTAATAAACAGTAAATCAATGGAATTTAAATATGATGTGATTGTGATAGGCGCAGGACATGCCGGCTGTGAAGCTGCCGTTGCCGCTGCTAACTTAGGTTCAAAAACCTGCCTTATCACTATGGATATGAATAAGGTTGCTCAAATGAGCTGCAACCCAGCCGTAGGAGGAATCGCAAAAGGGCAAATCGTTCGAGAAATAGATGCTCTTGGAGGGTGTATGGGCTTAATAACCGATACAACAGCTATCCAGTTCCGTATCCTTAATCGATCTAAAGGGCCTGCAATGTGGAGTCCTAGAGCACAGTGTGACCGTAATAAATTTATATGGGCATGGAGAGATGTTTTGGAAAATACTCAAAATCTGAGTATCTGGCAAGATACAGTGAAAGAGATTATCGTTGAAAATGGAGAAATTGTTGGACTAGTAACATTCTGGGACGTCACTTTCTACGCTAAATCAGTTGTAATCACAACTGGAACTTTTCTAAATGGACTGATGCACGTGGGGAAAACCCAACTTCCAGGCGGAAGAATGGCCGAACCACCTTCATTGCAACTAACAGAATCAATCGTGAAACACGGGATTAGGTCTGGCCGAATGAAAACAGGAACTCCGGTAAGAATTGACGGTAGAAGCGTTGATTTTAGCCAAATGTCCATTCAAGATGGAGAAAACGACTTCCACAAGTTTTCATTCATGAATACAAGTGTTCGGCATCTTAAACAGTTGCAGTGCTGGACATGCTATACTAACGCAGAAGTACATAATGTGCTCCGAGAAGGATTAGCGCAATCTCCTCTTTTCAACGGACAAATACAAAGTATAGGTCCACGATATTGCCCTAGTATAGAGACTAAAATAGTGACTTTTCCTGATAAGGAACAACACCAATTATTTCTTGAACCCGAAGGAGAAACAACCCAAGAACTTTATCTTAATGGTTTTTCTTCTTCACTCCCACTTGACATTCAAATTGCGGCATTAAAAAAAATACCTGCTTTTAAGAATCTAGAAATATACCGTCCGGGATATGCTATCGAATATGATTTTTTTGATCCAACTCAATTAAAACATTCGTTGGAATCGAAAATAATTAAGAATCTATTTTTTGCCGGACAAGTGAACGGTACTACCGGATACGAAGAAGCTGCAGGTCAAGGATTAATAGCCGGAATTAATGCACATATAAATTGCAACGGAGGAGAGCCTTTTACACTAGCAAGAGATGAAGCCTATATCGGTGTATTAATCGATGATCTTGTTACTAAAGGAGTAGATGAACCTTATCGTATGTTTACTTCTAGAGCAGAATATCGTATACTACTTCGAATGGACGATGCAGACATGAGGTTAACAGAAAAAGCATGGAAACTAGGATTGGCAAAAGAAGAAAGATATCTCCTTATGAAAAAGAAACGGGAAATAATTGATGATATCATAGACTTTGCTAAAAATTATTCGATCAAGCCAGTGCTTATTAACGACGCTCTTGAAAAATTAGAGACCACTCCATTAAGACATGGTTGCAAACTAATTGATTTGATTAATCGTCCGCAAATAACAATTAAAAATATAGCAGAACATATACCTGCTTTCAATAAAATCATCGATGAAATAGATGATAGTAGAAAAGAAGAAATTATAGAGGCTGCCGAAATTCAGATAAAATATCAAGGATATATAGAGCGTGAACGTATGATAGCGAACAAATTGTCACGACTAGAAAGTATTAGAATCAGAGGTAAATTTGACTACGACAACATACAATCTCTTTCAACTGAAGCACGACAAAAACTTATAAAGATTGATCCTGAAACAATAGCGCAAGCAAGCAGAATACCGGGAGTTTCTCCCAGTGATATCAACGTACTATTGGTTCTATCAGGACGATAGAGCATCCGTTTCACGTGAAACAATACATTTAAAGAAATGAATTAAACAACTGATTATGAGCAAAGAAAAGCTTATCAAAAGCATTAGAAACATTCCAGACTTTCCTATTCCTGGAATCCAATTTAAAGATGTAACAACTCTATTTAAAGATGCGGAATGTCTGCAACTCCTTTCGGATTTAATGTACGACATGTACAAAGACAAAGGAATAACAAAAGTTATCGGAATTGAATCTAGAGGATTCATTATGGGGCCAATACTAGCAACGCGACTAGGTGCAGGCTTTATACCTATCCGCAAACCAGGAAAGCTTCCTGCAGAAACGATAGAAGAAAGCTACGACAAAGAATATGGCAAAGACACTGTGCAAATACACAAAGATGCACTCAACGAAAATGACGTTGTATTGCTTCATGATGATTTGCTAGCAACAGGAGGCACAATGAAAGCTTCTTGTGATTTAGTAAAAAGATTAAGCCCTAAAAAAATATACGTAAACTTCATTATCGAACTAAAGGAACTGAAAGGAAAATCTTTATTTGATAAAGACATAGAAGTCGAATCTGTGTTAAGTTTATAAACAAGCCCAAAAAACTCTGCGCCTAAGCCCCTCAAAAGCTTTAGCGCAGAGTACTCTTCAAATTAGATACTATCGAACTACAGTATTATCTCTATTCAGGAAATAAAATGGAAAACCAGGAATTAAATACAAATGAATACCTAAAAAGCATAGTACTCAATTTGCCTGAGGGACCTGGCATTTACCAATACCTAAATACAGAAGGGGTGATTATTTATGTAGGAAAAGCTAAAAACCTAAAGAGAAGAGTATACTCTTATTTTAGCAAAGAGCACCAACCTGGAAAAACAAGAGTATTAGTTAGTAAAATAGCTGATATCAGATACATTGTCGTTAACTCGGAAGAAGATGCCCTATTATTAGAAAATAATCTAATAAAGAAGTATAAACCTCGCTATAATGTATTGCTTAAAGATGATAAGACCTACCCATCTATCTGCATACAAAATGAATACTTTCCACGAGTTTTCAAAACCAGAAAGATTATCCGCAACGGATCTTCTTATTATGGACCTTACAGCCACGTGCCTTCAATGTATGCTTTATTAGATCTAATAAAGCATTTATATCCTATCCGTACTTGCCATCTAAACCTCAGCCCTGAAAACATACGTGCCGGAAAGTTCAATGTATGCTTGGAATATCATATAAAAAACTGCGCAGGTCCTTGTATTGGATTGCAATCGCATGACAGCTACATGAAAAATATTCAGGAAATAAAAGAAATACTAAAAGGAAATACGCAAGAAATTAGCAGGATGCTACTTCAACAGATGCAAGAATTAGCAGTTGAAATGAAATTTGAAGAAGCTCAAGAGGTCAAAAAGAGATATGAACTGATAGAAAATTATCGTGCAAAATCAGAAGTAGTCAGTGCAATACTTCATAATATAGACGTATTTTCTATCGAGGAAGATGGCACAAAATCTGCATTTATTAATTATCTTCACATAACAAACGGCGCCATCAATCAAGCTTTTACATTTGAATATAGAAAAAAGCTAAATGAAACAAAAGAAGAATTGCTTTCTCTAGGAATAATAGAAATGAGAGAAAGATATAAAAGTCTATCGAAAGAAATAATAGTCCCTTTCAACATAGAAATGGACTTAAACGACATAACCTTCACAGTGCCACAAAGAGGTGATAAGAAGAAACTACTCGATTTATCACTGCTCAATGTTAAGCAATACAAAGCAGACCGCATGAAGCAAGCAGAAAAGCTCAACCCAGAGCAAAGAAGCATGCGCTTAATGAAAGAAATACAGGAAGAGCTACATCTTGACAACCTTCCTATGCACATAGAATGCTTTGACAATTCTAACATCCAAGGAACAGATCCGGTCGCAGCATGTGTTGTTTTCAAAAAAGCCAAACCATCTAAAAACGACTATAGAAAATACAACATTAAGACTGTTGTAGGATCCGACGACTATGCTTCCATGAAGGAAGTCGTAAAAAGGCGTTATCAGCGTCTTAAAGAAGAGGAAAAGTCCCTACCCGACCTCATTATCACCGACGGAGGAAAAGGGCAAATGGGAGCTGTAAAACAGGCATTAGAGGAAATCGAAGTAGAGATACCCATAGCAGGATTGGCAAAGGATAAAAAGCATCGCACTTCAGAGTTATTATTTGGGTTCCCTCCTCAAACTATTGGACTAAAACAAGGAAGTCCCTTATTCAGAATAATGGAACAAATTCAAGATGAAGTGCATCGCTTTGCTATCACTTTCCATAGAGATAAACGCAGCAAGAGACAAGTATCTTCTGCCCTTGACGAGATAAAAGGTATCGGCGAGAAAACAAAAACAAGCCTACTCAAAGAATTTAAAAGCTTAAAACGCATACAAGAAGCATCACAAGAAGAACTCTCTAAAGTCATTGGCGAATCAAAATCTAAAATAGTAACAGATTATTTTAAAGAACGCAATAAAACAAAGGAATAACAGACTATTTTATAGCAATATATTAAAACATTTAGTTAAAGAATAACGAATAACTATTATATAGAGCTTTCTTATATATAAAAATCTCCCTCAATCATAACAGAAAACATCTTTGCTGCACTCAAACAATATAAGCTAACCTTCAACCCCCTCTCATTAAAGCAAATAAAGTCATCTTAGAAGGAATCCTTTCTCTTTTTATTTGTACATTTGCTTCAATAAACAGATTAAAAACAAAAATGAGAGTAGTCATACAGCGAGTTACGCATGCTTCGGTTACCATAGAAAAGAAATGCAAATCAGCCATAGAAAAAGGATTGTTAGTATTCATAGGTATTGAAGAAAAAGACGGAACAGAAGACATAGAATGGCTATGTAAGAAAATAGCAAATATTCGTATCTTTGATGACGAATATGGAGTTATGAACAAGTCAATTTTAGATATAGATGGAAATATATTGGTTATTAGTCAATTTACGCTCCATGCTTCAACAAAAAAAGGGAATAGGCCCTCTTATATAAAAGCTGCAAAACATGACATATCCATCCCACTATACAAGGAATTTTGCGAAAAACTTTCAGTAACAATCGGCAAAGAAATAGGTACAGGAGAGTTTGGTGCCGATATGAAAGTAGAATTACTAAACGACGGTCCGGTAACTATCTGTATGGATACTAAAAACAAAGAATAATGACATTAGAGGAAGCTCAAAAAAAAGTAGACGAATGGATAAAGACCTATGGGGTACGCTATTTCAGCGAACTCACAAACATGGCTATCCTAACGGAAGAAGTTGGAGAACTAGCTAAAGTTATGGCTCGGAAATATGGAGAACAGTCTTTTAAAGAAGGCGAAAAAGAAAATATTGCCGATGAATTAACTGACGTTCTATGGGTATTGCTTTGCATTGCAAACCAAACCGGAGTAGATCTAACTAAAGAATTTACTCGAAATCTTGAAAAGAAAACAAAAAGAGATAATAAAAGACATATAAACAACCCCAAATTAAACGATGATGGAAAATAATGAAGCTACTCAAAACAAGTATGATGCTACATTAGCTAAATACAACACAAATCTAAAAGATGAGGATATAAAAGAGCAAATAGCCAATCTTATAGAGAAAAAAGTTCAAGATAATAATACTGAAGAAGTAAAGAAACTACTCTTCAACTGTATTGACTTAACAACATTGAATAACACTGATAGCGATGAGAGTGTTATGAGGTTTACGGAAAAAGTCAACAAATTCGATGAAGAATTTGCAGAATTAAATAATGTGGCGGCAATTTGTGTATATCCCAATTTTGCGCAAGTTGTAAAAGATACTTTAGAAATTGAAAACGTTAAAATAGCCTGTGTATCTGCCGGATTCCCCTCCTCACAAACTTTTATAGAGGTTAAAATAGCTGAGACTGCTATGGCAATCATGGAAGGAGCTGATGAAATAGATATTGTAATTTCAGTAGGTAAATTTTTAAGTGGAGACTATGAAACAATGTGTGAAGAAATACAAGAACTTAAAGAAGCTTGCAAGGATAAGCATTTGAAAGTAATCCTTGAAACCGGTGCTCTGGGTAACGCTTCGAACATAAAAAAGGCCTCTCTTTTATCCATGTATGCAGGTGCCGACTTTATAAAAACCTCTACAGGAAAACAACAACCTGCAGCCACTCCTGAAGCTGCTTTAGTAATGTGTCAGGCTATAAAAGAGTATTATGATCTCACTGGAAATAAAATAGGTTTCAAACCAGCTGGAGGAATTAATGACGTGAATGATGCTCTTATATACTACACAATAGTGAAGGAAATATTGGGTGAAGAATGGCTAAACAATAATCTCTTCCGATTGGGAACAAGTAGATTAGCTAATATTTTACTTTCAGAAATTAAAGGAGAAGAAATTAAATTCTTCTAAAAGAATTCATAGAAATGCCGTGCTATTTTATCAAAGAAGCATGGCATTTCTTATTTATCCCGTTCAACGACATAGTCAAGATAAGTAATCAGCGATGATTTCACCGCAGATTCTGGTAATTGAATTAATAGATCTAATGCTTTTTTCCTGTATTCAGCCATCACCTCTTTAGCATGTTCAATTCCCCCACTCTGCTTTGCAAAATCAATAAGGAGGGCTATATCATCCGCCGTAGCTGTACCATCTTTAACTTTTACGGCTAGCTCAACAGCTTCTTCATTATGAACATGATTTAAAGCATAAAGAACAGGAAGGGTCAATTTACCCTCAAGCATATCATTCCCCGTAGGCTTTCCTATCTCTTTGCTATCAAAATAATCAAAGATATCATCTTTAATTTGAAAACAAATACCTATATATTCACCTAAAAGACGGGCATATTCTACGTTAACATCTGATGCTCCAGCAGACAAAGCGGCGGCTTTAGTGCACGTAGCAAATAATGCAGCTGTCTTCTTACGAATAACATCAAAATAAACATCTTCAGAAAGAACTGGATTGCTGACATTAGAAAGCTGTAAAAGTTCTCCTTCAGAAAGATCTTGTCCAAGCCTTGATATTACCTCGATAATACCGTGATCCATTGTCTTCCCTGCTTGTACCAAACATGTAGCCAATAAATAATCTCCGGTAAGAACGGCAACTTTATTATTAAAAACAGCATTAACAGATAATTGACCACGGCGCTCAGTACTTTCATCAACTACATCATCATGAACTAAACTTGCCGTATGAAGAAGCTCCAATGAAACAGCCGAATGCAAAGTTGATTTGGTTATTTTTCCATACAACTTAGCAACAAGCAGCAATAAAATAGGACGCATCATCTTTCCATTCCTTTGCCTAAGGTGTTCAATTACACTATTAAGTAAAGGGTTAGAACTAGACATTGAATCATCAAATAGATCTTTAAAATCTACCAGTTCATCGCTAATGGGGATCTTTATAATAGACAGGACATCCATAAAAATACTATTTGGATACAAAAGTAATAATAAAACAATTAATACCGTATTTTTTTGTATTTTTACCCCTGAAAAAACGCTAAAAGATGAATCAAAATAACAAACTTTTTCTATTAGATGCCTATGCACTTATATATAGAGCATATTATGCTTTCATTAAAAACCCACGAATAAATTCAAAAGGATTTAACACTTCGGCCGTATTAGGATTCGTAAATACTTTAGAAGACGTACTCAAAAAAGAACAACCAACACACATAGGAGTTGCTTTTGATCCCGCCGGGCCAACCTTTCGCCACGAGGCCTACGAACAATATAAAGCACAACGTGAAGAGACTCCAGAAGCAATACGATTATCTGTACCTATTATAAAAGATATAATTCGCGCATATAGAATTCCTATTCTTGAAGTATCTGGTTTTGAAGCAGATGATGTAATTGGCACATTAGCTACTAAAGCAGGCAAACAAGGCATCATAACCTACATGATGACTCCAGACAAAGATTATGGACAGTTGGTGACTGAAAATGTCTTTATGTACCGACCTAAATATGGAGACAAAGAATTCGATATAATGGGAGTTGAACAAATAAAGGCAAAATTTAATATTCAATCTCCTACTCAAGTCATTGATATGCTTGGATTAATGGGAGATTCTTCAGATAATATTCCGGGCTGTCCAGGAGTAGGAGAAAAAACGGCACAAAAACTCATCACAGAGTTCGGAAGCATTGAGAATCTCTTAGAAAACACCCAAGAATTGAAAGGAGCTCTCAAAACAAAAGTAGAAAACAATAAAGAGATGATCCTTTTCTCTAAATTTTTGGCAACCATAAAAATAGATGTTCCGATCGAACTAAATATGGATACTCTCATTCGAGAGCAAGCAGACGAAGAATCACTAAGAAAAATTTTCGAAGAGATGGAATTTCGTACTTTAATAGATAGAGTATTTAAAAAAGAAGTTCAAAAGAATGGTTCTAGCAATAAAACAAAATCATCCTCTAACAAGGATATAAATGCTCCAATTCAAGGCAATCTCTTTGAAGTATTTTCGCCCGATGATACAGAAAAGGAATTTAAAACGAATCTAGAAGGCTTAAATATATCACATATAGACTACCAACTCATTGATAATCAAGAGAAAAGAAGCCATTTAATTCAAAATTTACTTACAGTTAAAAATCTTTCATTAGATACTGAAACCACTGGAACAGATCCAATGAAAGCAGAATTAGTTGGAATGAGCTTTAGCTATTCCGAAAATCAGGCATTTTACATTCCAATCCCATCAGATCGTAAAGAAGCGTTAAATATCGTAAATGAATTCAAACCAATATTTGAAAACGAAGAATCATTGAAGATAGGGCAAAATATCAAGTATGACATACTCATATTACAAAATTACGGAATTAAAGTAAAAGGAAAACTTTTCGACACAATGGTTGCTCACTATGTACTCCAACCAGAATTAAGACATGGGATGGATTATCTTGCTGAAATCTATTTAAATTACCGAACCATACACATTGATGAATTAATTGGACCGAAGGGAAAGAACCAAAAAAACATGCGCGATCTTTCTCCTGAAAATATATATATGTATGCTTGCGAAGATGCTGATATAACTTTAAAGCTAAAGGGCATCCTAGAGCAAGAGCTCAAGAGTAATGATGCAGAAGAATTATTTTATGAAATAGAAATGCCGCTTGTCCCTGTCTTGGTAGATATTGAAAGTAATGGTGTACGACTAGATACAAACGCCTTAAAACAAACTTCGGAAAACTTCACCAAAAGATTATTAGCACTAGAAACAGAAATATACCATTACGCAGGAGAAGAATTTAATATTGCCTCCCCTAAACAAGTCGGAGAAATATTATTTGATCGACTTAAAATTACCGAAAAAGCAAAAAAAACTAAGACGGGGCAATACGTTACCTCAGAAGAAGTCTTGGAAAGTATGAGGCATAAACATAAAATTGTAGAAAAAATCCTAGATTACAGAGGATTAAAAAAGCTACTTGGAACATATATAGATGCTCTCCCATTACTTATTAATTCCAAAACAGGGAAAATCCATACTTCATTTAATCAAACGGTAACCTCCACAGGAAGATTAAGCTCAAGTAATCCGAACCTACAAAATATTCCCATACGCGATGAAGATGGAAAAGAAATCCGAAAAGCATTTATTCCAGATGACAACTGCGAATTTTTCTCTGCCGACTATTCACAAATAGAATTGCGAATTATGGCCCACTTAAGTCAAGATAAAAATATGATTGATGCTTTTCTTAGTGGACATGACATTCATGCTGCTACTGCTGCAAAAATCTATAAAATAGATATTAAAGAAGTAACTTCCGACATGCGAAGAAAAGCAAAAACAGCTAATTTTGGAATTATATATGGAATATCAGTATTTGGCTTGGCAGAACGAATGAATGTAGATAGAAAAGAAGCCAAAGAATTAATAGAGGGATACTTTAACACTTACCCGCAAGTAAAAACCTATATGGAAAAAAGCATTGAAGTGGCTAGAGAAAAAGGATATGTAGAAACCATTTTCCATCGAAAGCGCTTTTTACCTGATATCAATTCAAGAAATGCTGTTGTTAGAGGATATGCCGAAAGAAATGCCATTAATGCACCCATACAGGGTAGTGCCGCCGACATTATAAAAGTAGCTATGGCTCGTATAAATAAGCGTTTCAAAGCAGAAAATCTGAAATCAAAAATGATATTACAGGTACATGATGAATTAAACTTTAGCGTACCTATAGATGAAAAAGGAAAGGTAGAAGAAATTGTGATTAAAGAGATGGAACAAGCTTATCAAATGCATGTACCTTTAAAAGCCGATTGTGGTTGGGGAAGGAACTGGTTAGAAGCTCATTAACCCCAATATAAGTAAAAATATCATTCTTATAGATTATAAGAATAAGAGCAAATAATATATAAAAAGGCTATTAAATCTCTATATAAAGAGTAATAATAGCCTTTTTTTTATGCCATAACTTACATATTATAACCTAATAATACAATTTAGTCAAGTTTGTAAGTATAAAATATAGTATAATAAATCCGTCTATATCCAAAACACAAAAGATGTATCCCACAATAAAGCCCTGTAAAGACTGTATTTAAAGGAAATAGAAGCATTCAGAAGCAGAAAATAAAAGCTATAACTTTATTTAACTTTGTTGCAAAAAGAAATATAAATAAGCAGTTAAAACACTTATCGATTACTATCCATAATCGAAAATCAATTCGTGGTGATTTTTAGTTCATTTCAATTAGCATTATGGAAGATTAAAAAAAATGGAATACTGACATATATATAATTATTATACAATATAAATACAATAATGTCATAAGTATATCTATATTTGCAGTGTATTTAGATATAAGTAATAGAAATATGATATATCAACCTTAACAGTATATAGTCATGAAAAGAAAAGTTTTTTTTAAATTAGCCACGTTGTTAGTATTAACAATGCTATGCAGCTTAACCACATCTGCAAGAAATGATAATAATCTAATTTATAATTCTGAGCAGAAAGATGGTCTTCTAATTGGACAAACAGTTTACAAACAAGATGGAAGTAACTTGTCCAACTACGTAAAATACAATTATAAATACGATATGCAAAAACGCATGATCCAAAACGAAACCATGAAATGGAATAATTTAAAAGATTGTTGGGAGAATGACTTATGCATCCGTTATATATATGAAGGCAATAACGTAACAACCCAATATTATAAATGGAACAAGAAAAAATCCGAATACATATTAAATCCGGAAATGACAATCACAATGGAAACCCCTAACCTGCAATAAAAATTAAAACAATCAATTAACACATTATTAAAAAACAAACTCTCTCAATAACCTAACAAAATGAAAAGTAAGATAGCTAAGACAAATTTCTAATTAGCTATCTTACTAATTATCAAAAACTCTAATAAAAGCCGAACTAACCATTCGGCTTTTTTGTGCCATGTGAAACACAAAAAGCCTTATAAAATATCTATCTAAAAGAAATCGAAAATTCTCCCAAAACAGAATGCTGAAATATTAGTCTAAAAAAGAACCTCCTCCCTACCCTATTCACATAGTAAGAATTACAAAATTCTTTGCTTTACACCTAATAATTCGTACTTTTGCCTCATTAATACTTAAAAATTAAAGAATAATTAATAACGATGGCGTTACAATGTGGTATAGTCGGACTTCCGAATGTAGGGAAGTCAACTCTTTTCAATTGCTTGTCAAATGCTAAAGCACAAGCAGCTAATTTTCCTTTCTGTACAATAGAACCAAACGTAGGCGTAATTACTGTTCCGGATGAACGATTAAATAAACTGGCAGAATTGGTCAATCCTCAACGAATAATACCTACTACTGTAGAAATTGTTGATATTGCCGGATTGGTTAAAGGTGCAAGCAAAGGTGAAGGGCTTGGTAATAAATTTTTGGCAAACATTCGCGAAACTGACGCAATCCTTCATGTACTGAGGTGTTTTGATGACGATAATGTAACTCACGTCGATGGGAATGTAAACCCTGTACGCGATAAAGAAATAATTGATTACGAATTGCAACTAAAAGACCTCGATACCATAGAGAATCGTATACAAAAAGTACAAAAACAGGCACAAACTGGAGGAGATAAGACTGCTAAACAGACTTATGAAGTCTTACTAAAATATAAGGAAGCTTTAGAGCAGGGAAAATCGGCTCGTACAGTAGAATTCGATACAAAAGACGAGCAAAAAATAGCAAAAGAGCTTTTCTTACTAACCAGTAAACCAGTTCTCTACGTTTGCAATGTAGATGAAAAAAGTGCCGTAAATGGTAACAAGTATGTAGAAATGGTACAAGAAGCTGTTAAAGATGAAGATGCTAATATACTCGTAGTAGCAGCTAAAATAGAATCAGAAATAGCTGAATTTGATACCTACGAAGAAAGAGAAATGTTTCTTTCTGAAATAGGATTAACAGAATCTGGTGTAGCGAGACTTATCAAAGCCGCTTATAAGTTGCTAAATCTCGAAACTTATTTCACCGCGGGTGTTCAGGAAGTTCGTGCATGGACATATTTAAAAGGAAGTAAAGCACCACAATGCGCAGGTGTTATTCATACTGATTTTGAAAAAGGATTTATCCGCGCTGAAGTAATTAAATATAATGATTTTATAAAATACGGATCAGAGAGTGCTGTTCGAGAAGCAGGAAAACTCAATGTAGAAGGCAAAGAATACATAGTAGAAGACGGAGATGTAATGCACTTTAGATTTAATGTATAGCTTTCTCTTTCCTACAACTTGATAATGCTCCGTCTGCATAAGTAATTATTTATAATCAACTTAAAGCTAGTTTTCATAAAAGAGTATCCAAAATCAATTATTCTGAATTTGATAAACTAGCGTTTTAATAACAATGATATGAATAAAACAATGAATAAGACAAATAGCAAAGAACGCTGTCCATATTGCGGCAGTATAAAGAAAACAGGATTACAATATCTGGTTGTAGGAACCGGAGGAGTAGGTGGCAATATAGCTGCTTTTTTATGGCTAGCAGGAAAAGATGTGACTTGCATTGCTCGCGGAAAACATTTAATTGCCATACAAAATGAAGGATTAAAATTAAAATCGGGGCTAAAGGGTCAGCACAATATCCCTATCTCTGCATGTACTGCCGAAGAATATACAGGAAAAGCTGACGTTATATTTGTTTGTGTTAAAGGCTATTCTATCAGTTCAGTTATTGAATTAATAAAAAAGGCAGCCCATAAAGATACAATCGTTATCCCAATCTTAAATGTCTACGGAACAGGACCTAAAATACAAAAAGTCATACCGGAAGTTACCGTACTGGATGGATGTATTTATATTGTAGGCTTTGTTTCTTCTCCGGGAGAAATTACCCAAATGGGAAACATCTTTCGTATTGTATTTGGAGCCCATAAAGCAACTACTGTAAACCTCGAATTACTTGAAGCCATCCAAAAAGATCTTAAAGAAAGCAGTATAAAGACTGATATTTCGTCTGATATAAACAGAGATACATTCATTAAATGGTCGTTTATTTCGGCCATGGCATGCACCGGGGCTTATTATAACGTATCAATGGGCGAATTACAAAAAGAGGGTGAAGTACGAAACACTTTCATTAATCTATCTAAAGAAAGCACTGCATTAGGCGAAAAATTAGGCATTTCATTCAACGAAGATTTAGTTACTTATAATCTTAAAGTAATAGATAAGTTAGATCCCGATAGCACAGCGTCAATGCAAAAAGATATGAAACAAGGACATGAATCGGAAATACAGGGACTATTATTTGAAATGATAGAAATGGGAGAAAAAGAAGGTGTTGATATGCCCACTTACAAAAAAATAGCGCTCAAATTCAAAAAATAACCCATGGATAAAGAGAAAACAGAAAAACAAAAAATGTTTGATGGCGAGCATTATAATGCACACAGTCAAGAAATGATATCTATACGCACCAAGGTAAAAAAAATACTCCACAAGCTAAATGTTACAGAATATTATACCGATAAATTTGAAAGTGTAATCAACGAACTCTGTCCTAATTCAGCAAAAAATCTACATATAGAACCTCCATTTTATTGTGACTATGGCGACCATATTTATGCAGGAGATAAAGTTTTCATAAATTTTGGAGCTGTTATTCTAGACGGAGCAAAAGTGACTATAGGAGCTCACACAATGATTGCACCAGGAGTGCATATATATACTGCACAACATCCACTAGAAGCTGATGAACGAGATAAATGGGAAGATTGCAAACCAGTTTCCATTGGCGAACGCTGTTGGATAGGAGGACATTCAACTATTTGCCCTGGAGTTACAATTGGAGATCGGGCCGTAATTGGAGCCGGTTCAGTAGTTACAAAAGATATACCGGCTGATTCACTTGCAGTGGGAAATCCGGCAAGAGTAATAAGAAAATTAAACGAAAAGAAATAAACAATATGATGAATTATCTTCTAGCAACAATTACTTGGGATCCAAATCCGGAGATTTTTAAGCTTTTCGGAACCATTTCCATAAGATATTACGGACTACTATGGGCCGTAGGTATTTTCTTAGCCTATATGGTAGTACATTATCAATACCGCGATAAAAAAATTGCTGAAGAGAAGTTTGAACCTCTTTTCTTCTATTGTTTTTTTGGTATCCTTATTGGAGCTAGATTAGGGCATTGTTTATTTTATGAGCCTGATTATTATCTTTCTCACATCACCGAAATGATACTTCCCATCAAATTTTTACCTAACGGAGGATGGAAATTTACCGGATATACAGGTTTAGCAAGCCATGGCGGTACTATAGGATTAATAATTGCCTTGTGGCTTTATGTTCGTAAAACTAAATTAAACTATATTGATGTGCTAGATATGATAGCAGTAGCAACCCCTATCACTGCCTGCTGCATTCGTCTTGCTAATTTAATGAATTCGGAAATTATAGGTAAAGCTACCAACGTTCCTTGGGCATTTATCTTTAAAAGAGAAGACATGATTCCCCGCCATCCGGCACAACTATATGAAGCAATAGCTTATTTCTGCTTTTTTCTTATCACAATGTATTTATATAAAAATTATAGTAAAAAGCTTCATAGAGGATTCTTCTTTGGACTTTGCCTCACCTTAATATTTACTTTCCGATTTTTCATTGAATTTTTAAAAGAGAATCAAGTAAATTTTGAAAATGGAATGACATTGAATATGGGACAATGGCTTAGTATACCCTTTGTTATCATAGGTATAACTTTCATTCTTTCAGGCAAAAAATTAGATAAAATGAAATAGCCAAAATAATAAATGGGTCTATAGTTAATCTTCTAAGATAACTATAGACCCATTTATTATAAAGTAATTGCAAAAGTTCTTATTAATTCTACTACTTACCTTTGACTATTTTCTTAATATCACTTAGTTTATTCAATGCCTCAATCGGAGTAAGATTATTCACATCCAGATTTAGTATTTCATCCCTAATCTGACAAAGAATAGGATCATCCAACTGGAAAAAATTAAGTTGCATACCTTCTCTCTTCTCTCCTACTTCTTTTAAAGGTTTTCCGGAAATACCCTGTTTTCGATTATCGCTTTCCAATTGAAGAAGAATATCATTAGCTCGTTTTACAATACTTTTAGGCATACCAGCCATTTTAGCTACATGAATACCAAAAGAATGCTCACTCCCACCCCGTTCTAATTTACGCAAAAAGATAACTTTGTTATCTACTTCTTTCACAGATACATTATAATTTTTTATCCTCTTGAAAGATTTCTCCATTTCATTCAACTCATGATAGTGAGTAGCAAAAAGTGTACGAGCTTTAGCTTTAGGGTGTTCATGGATGTATTCCACAATAGCCCATGCAATGGAAATACCATCATAAGTAGAAGTACCACGACCCAATTCATCAAAAAGAACCAAACTTCTAGGAGAAACATTATTCAATATATCAGCAGCCTCATTCATTTCAACCATAAAAGTAGATTCTCCTACTGAGATATTATCACTAGCACCTACGCGGGTGAAAATTTTATCAACCATTCCTATATGAGCACTCTCAGCCGGAACAAAGGAGCCAATCTGAGCCAACAAAGTGATCAAAGCAGTTTGTCTTAACAAAGCTGATTTACCAGCCATATTAGGACCGGTAATAATGATAATCTGTTGTGTAGTACTATCCAACTTCACATCATTAGCAATATATTTCTCTCCAATAGGAAGCTGCTTTTCAATAACCGGATGTCTTCCCTGATGAATATCAAGCATATCATCAGTTGTAATAATCGGTCTAATATAATTATTCAATTTAGCCACATTGGAAAAAGAGAGCAAACAATCCAAACGTGCTATTTGATTAGCATTAATCTGTATAGCAGGAATATATTCTCCCAATGCCAAGACTAACTCATTATACAACGAAGTTTCTAATGATAAAATTTTATCTTCCGCTCCTAATATTTTTTCTTCATATTCTTTTAGTTCCTGAGTTATATAACGCTCAGCATTAACCAACGTTTGTTTTCTTATCCACTCCTGAGGAACCTTATCTTTATGTACATTTCGGACCTCAATGTAATAACCAAAAACGTTATTGAAACCAATTTTCAGACTAGGAATACCTGTCGATTCGCTTTCACGTTGTTGAACTTTTAATAAATAGTCTTTACCTGAATACGCTATCTGTCTCAATTCATCTAACGACGTATTTACACCACTCTTTAACACTCCCCCCTTATTAATCATTAAAGGAGGATCATTATTGACTTCCTTATCAATTTTGTCACGAATAGAAAGGCAAAGATTTAACTGATCCCCTATCCTATTCAAACTTGCATTGTCAGCAGATAAACAAGCATTTTTAATCGGTTCAATAGCTTGTAAAGCTACTTTTAGCTGCACTACCTCACGAGGAGAGACACGCCCTACAGCTACTTTGGAAATTATTCTTTCTAAATCGCCTATTAAATGAAGTTGTTCTTCAATCAAATCTTTGAAATCAGGTTCCCTAAAAAAATATTCTACTACATTAAGACGATCATTTATAGGTTTTTCATCTTTAAGTGGAAAAACCAGCCAACGCTTCAATAAACGAGCCCCCATAGGGCTAATCGTTTTATCAATCACATTCAGCAAACTACTCCCACCATCATTCATGCTTGAAATAAGCTCTAAACTACGGACCGTAAATTTATCCAAGCGCACAAATTTGTCCTCTTCAATACGAGCCAAGGAAGTAATATGTCCTATTTGTGTATGCTGAGTCATCTCCAAATATTGTAAAATTGCTCCTGAAGCAATAATACCATTTTTAAGATGCTCCACTCCAAACCCTTTCAAATTTTTCGTTTCAAAATGTTTCAGCAGCTTTTCACACGCAGTAGTATCCGTAAAAATCCAATCATCCAGTTCAAAAGTGAAAAATTTATTGCCAAAATTACCTTCAAACATTGGTCGTTTCCCTCTTTGAAATAAAATTTCCTTTGGACCAAAATTATTTAATAATTTATCTACATAATCAAAAGGCCCTTCAGAGGTAAGAAATTCTCCAGTCGAAATATCCAGAAACGACACTCCACAATTCGTTTTTCCAAAATGTACAGCAGCCAAAAAATTATTCTCCTTATAATTAAGAATATTATCATTGATGGATACACCAGGGGTTACCAATTCAGTAATTCCACGCTTAACCAACTTTTTCGTAGCTTTAGGATCTTCGAGTTGATCACAAATAGCCACCCTCTTCCCTGCCCTCACTAATTTAGGCAAATAAGTATCAAGAGCATGATGAGGAAAGCCTGCCATTTCTATTGTCTTTCCTTTACCATTAGCTCTTTTAGTTAATGTAATCCCTAATATATCTGCTGCAATTATAGCATCTGTTGAATATGTTTCATAAAAATCACCGCATCTGAAAAGCATCACTGCATCTGGATGTTTAGCTTTCAAATCCAGAAATTGCTTCATCATAGGGGTTAGTTCAATATCATTGTTCACAATAAGTTTCCTCTTTTTATATATATGAATAATAAAACAAATATAGATAAAAATCTCCAATTATAAGTTTCTAATGCCAGCTAAACGGAGATATGAACACGTTAAACAACGCTTTTTAATCAGTCAATGTTGTTATCTGAAAATAAACATGTAAATTTGCCCACTAAATCAGAATAAGGTAGAAATTAAGACAATAAATATTACACTAATATAAAGATAAAATAGCTATGGATTATAATTTCGGGGAGATTGAAAAGAAGTGGCAAAAAAGATGGGTAGAACAAAAAACTTATCAGGTAACAGAAGACCAATCAAAACAAAAATATTACGTATTAAACATGTTTCCTTATCCTTCGGGTGCCGGACTTCATGTAGGTCATCCACTCGGTTATATTGCTTCAGATATCTACGCCCGCTATAAACGTCTTCAAGGCTTCAATGTACTCAATCCTATGGGATATGACGCCTATGGACTTCCCGCCGAACAATATGCTATTCAGACGGGACAACATCCGGCTATTACCACTGTTAATAATATCAATCGCTACCGGGAACAATTAGATAAAATAGGATTTTCATTTGATTGGAATCGTGAAATACGTACTTGCGATCCGGAATATTACCACTGGACTCAATGGGCTTTTATTAATATGTTCAATAGTTATTATTCTAATAATGAACAAAAAGCTTGCCCTATAACAAAACTAATAAAGCAATTTGAACATACAGGAACTGAAGGATTAAATGTTGCTAGTAGTGAAGATTTAAATTTCACAGCTCAAGAATGGAAAGAAATGAGCGAAAAGCAGCAACAAGAAACTTTAATGAATTACCGCATTGCTTATTTAGGTAATACAATGGTAAACTGGTGTCCAGCTTTAGGAACTGTATTGGCTAATGATGAAGTAGTAGATGGAGTCTCTGAACGTGGTGGTCATCCAGTTATCCAAAAAGTTATGCGCCAATGGTGTTTACGTGTATCTGCTTATGCGCAACGATTACTTGATGGATTAGACTCTGTTGAATGGACTGACTCATTAAAAGAAACACAACGCAACTGGATCGGTCGTTCTGAAGGTGCAGAAATGAAATTTAGAGTTAAAGACAGTGATATAGAATTCACTATATTCACCACTCGAGCCGATACTGTCTTTGGTGTAACTTTTATGGTACTTGCTCCCGAAAGTGAATTAGTTAATCAACTCACTACTCCTGACAAAAAATCAGAAGTAAACGCCTATTTAGAACGTACTAAAAAGCGCACTGAACGTGAACGTATTAGTGATCGTAGCGTAAGTGGCGTTTTTTCTGGTAGTTATGCTATTAATCCTCTTACCAACGAAGCTATACCTGTATGGATTAGTGATTATGTACTAGCAGGATATGGCACAGGAGCTATTATGGCAGTACCTGCTCATGATAGTAGAGATTATGCTTTTGCTAAGCATTTTAACCTTGAAATCCGCCCATTGATAGAAGGTTGCGATGTGAGCGAAGAAAGCTTTGATGCTAAAGAAGGAATAATGATGAATTCTCCCCTTCCCGGCAGTGCTCAGAATGGATTGGTATTAAATGGACTAAGCATAAAAGAAGCAATAGCTAAAACTAAAGAATACATTAAAAATAGCGGATTAGGCTGCGTAAAAGTAAACTATCGCTTAAGAGACGCTATATTTTCTCGTCAGCGCTATTGGGGAGAACCATTTCCAGTATATTACAAAAATGGAATGCCTTACATGATAGATGAAAGCAAACTTCCATTAGAACTTCCTGAAATTAATAAATTTTTGCCTACAGAAACAGGAGAACCACCTCTAGGAAATGCTACAAAATGGGCTTGGGATGAAGTAAACAAAGAAGTTGTAGATAATAGCAAAATAGATAACCAAACTATATTTCCTTTAGAACTCAATACCATGCCTGGATTTGCAGGTTCGTCAGCTTACTATCTTCGCTATATGGACCCTCGCAATAAAAATAAGTTAGTAGATTCAAATATTAATGCATATTGGCAAAATGTAGATCTTTACGTTGGAGGTACGGAGCATGCTACCGGTCATCTTATTTATTCTCGTTTTTGGAATAAATTCCTTTTTGATGCAGGTGTTACAATAAAAGAAGAACCTTTCCAAAAGCTTGTAAATCAAGGAATGATTCAGGGACGAAGTAATTTTGTTTATCGAATTAAAGATACAAATACATTTGTTTCCTTCAACTTAAAAAACAAGTATGAAGTCACCCCTATCCATGTGGATGTAAATATCGTATCAAATGATATTCTTGATACTAAAGCATTTAAAGCTTGGAGACCGGAGTTTTCTACAGCAGAATTTATTCTTGAAGACGATAAATATATCTGTGGATGGGCAGTTGAAAAGATGAGTAAATCAATGTTCAACGTTGTTAATCCTGATATGATTGTTGAGAAGTATGGTGCTGATACTTTACGAATGTATGAAATGTTCCTCGGACCCGTAGAACAATCTAAACCATGGGATACTAATGGGATTGATGGGGTACATCGATTTATTCGGAAATTTTGGGCACTATTCTATAATAGAGATGGAAAATATATCGTTAATAACGAAAAGCCTACAAAAGACGAATTAAAATCTCTCCATAAACTCATTAAAAAAGTAACCGGAGATATAGAACAATTTTCTTATAATACATCAATTAGTGCTTTTATGATATGTATTAATGAATTAACTTCATTAAAGTGTAACAAAGAAGAAATTCTTAAACAAATAATAATTCTACTTGCTCCTTTTGCTCCACATATAAGTGAAGAACTTTGGGAAACATTAGGAAATAAAAGTTCTGTTTGTGATGCACAATGGCCTGAATGGAAAGAAGAATACTTAAAAGAAGATGCAATAAATTATACCATATCATTTAATGGAAAAGCACGTTTTAATATAGAATTTCCCGTTGGTACTTCAAAAGAAATAATTGAAGATAAAGTATTAAAAGATGAACGTTCTCAAAAATGGATAGAAGGGAAAACCCCTAAAAAGATAATAATTGTTCCTAATAAGTTAGTAAACGTCGTAGTTTAACTCTATAATATAAATAAATCATTATTCAATGGTTAAGCTTTCAAAATCAGACATCCTAATAGAGTCTAAAGATTATATACTTATTACTCTAGGGTTAATTAGTTATTCATTAGGATGGGCAGCTTTTCTACTTCCCTATCAAATTACAACCGGGGGAGTTACTGGTATTTCTGCTATTATTTATTATGCAACCGGAGTACCTATTCAATATAGTTATTTTATTATTAATGCTGTATTGATGGCCTTTGCTATTAAAATATTAGGTCCAAAGTTCAGCATTAAAACAACTTATGCTATTTTTACTCTAACATTTTTCCTTTGGCTATTTCAACAAATGATTGGAAATACTCAAGTTATAGGTCCTGGTCAGGATTTTATGGCTTGCGTTATTGGTGCCACTCTTTGTGGAATTGGTTTAGGAACTGTATTTATTAACAATGGAAGTACCGGAGGAACTGATATTATAGCCGCTGTAGTTAATAAATATCGTGATGTTACTTTTGGAAGAATGATACTCTACTGTGATGTAGTTATTATTTCTTCCTGTTATTTTATATTCAATGACTGGAGAAGAGTTGTTTTTGGTTTTGTCACTTTAGTGGTTATTAGTTATGTACTAGATTTGATAGTAAATAGTGCCCGACAATCAGTACAATTTTTGATATTTTCAAAAGATTACCAACAAATAGCAGATCGAATCGTTACAGAAACACATAGAGGAGTAACTGTTTTGAATGGTACTGGATGGTATAGTAAAAACGATGTAAAAGTATTAGTAGTAATGGCAAAAAAAAGCCAGTCTATTCAAATATTCCGTTTAGTTAAAGATATAGATCCTAATGCATTTATTTCTCAAAGTTCTGTAATAGGAGTATATGGAGAAGGATTTGATCGCATTAAAATAAAATAAAGATGAAGAATAAATTAGTATTTGCAACGAATAATATCCATAAGATAGAAGAAGTATCCTCTATCTTAAATGATAAAATAGAACTTTTAAGTTTAAAAGATATTCATTGTAACGTAGATATTCCTGAAACAGCAAATACTTTTGAAGGAAACGCTTTATTAAAGGCAGAATACATTTATGATAACTATCAACTCAATTGCTTCGGAGATGATTCCGGACTTGAAATAGAGGCTTTAAATAACGAACCTGGGGTTTATTCAGCTCGCTATGCAGGTGAAGATAAAAATTCTCTAGCAAACATGCAAAAAGTACTTTCCGTAATGGAAGGAGAAAAAAATAGAAAAGCACAATTCAGAACGGTTATTTCTTTGATCTTAAATGGTAAAAAGTATTTCTTTGAAGGTACTATTAAAGGAGAAATAATCACAAAAGAAAGAGGAGAGTCAGGTTTTGGTTATGACCCTATATTTGTTCCAGAAGGATATAACAAAACATTTGCAGAATTAGGCAATGAAGTTAAAAACAAGATAAGCCATCGTGCCCAAGCTGTTGATAAGCTTTGCAAATTCATTCTCTCTCTTGAAAAATAAACAAAGCATTAAATAAAAAAAATAGCATGTTAATTTAAATCTTAGCATGCTATTTTTTTATTTAATACTATCTTATAGACCTAATTTTTCAGACAAATCAAGCATACGTTTAATAGATACCACTGCTTTTTCTGCAATATCCTTATCTACATCTATTTCAGGAAACTCATATTTTAAACAGTTATAGAGCTTCTCTAAGCTATTTAAACGCATAAAGCTACACTCATTACATGCACAAGTACTATCGTTTGGAGGAGCCGGTATAAAGGTCTTTTGAGGACACTTCTTTTGCATCTCATGTAATATACCCGACTCTGTTGCTACAATAAAGCACTTATCACTACTATTAACAGCATATTTCAACAATGCAGCAGTAGAACCAACCACATCCGCTAATTTAAGCACTACACTCTTACATTCAGGATGAGCAAGAACAATAGCATCAGGATGTTGTGCTTTTAACTCTATAATCTTCTCTACAGAAAATTGTTCATGCACATGGCAAGCCCCATCCCATAACAACATACTACGGTTAGTAACAGAGTTAATATAATTCCCTAAATTTCTATCTGGGCCAAATATAATTTTCTCATCTTTAGGAAAGCTTTCTACAATCTGTTTAGCATTAGTAGAAGTTACCACTACATCAGTAACTGCTTTAACAGCAGCCGTAGTATTAACATAAGATATAACTTTATATCCAGGATGGTCTTTGACAAACTGTGAAAACTCATCAGCAAGACAACTGTCAGCTAGTGAACAACCTGCATTTAAATCAGGTATTAGCACTTTTTTATCAGGAGATAAGATTTTAGCAGTCTCACCCATAAAATGAACACCACACAACACAATAATATCAGCAGTAGTTTTAGCAGCCCATTGAGCTAATGCTAAGCTGTCACCTACATAATCAGCAATATCTTGTATCTCACCTTTCTGATAATAGTGAGCTAATATTACTGCATTTTTTTCTTCTTTAAGTTTATTAATGGCAGACTTCAAATCTAATGTCGAATCAATCTTTTCATTAACAAACCCTTTTTTCAACCACTCTTCTTTATTCATTATTATCTTATTATTTCTTTAGTCTAATTTTATAGAATATATGATAGTTATAATAGTCGGTTAATACTGTTGGCAAAAAAATACTTTAATATTTGTTTATTAAGTTATTAGCTTATAATTAATATATATATATACCTTATTAACAAGTTAAATTATTATTATCTATTGATAATGAGGTTTATATAAGTTTAATTAACAGCTTGTTTATAAGTGGCAAAGTTAAGAACTTTGAGATATAAATAGAAAAAATAGCGTTGAAAAGTATGTTTATGTTTGTATTGAAAATATATGCTATCTTTTTTGGATTGTTCATTTTATAGCTTCTTAAATAGATTTATCAATAATACAAGTTCTTTTTTGAGTTTTCTTTCCTTATTGTTTTCACAGCTTTTAAACAGGTATTAACAGAGAAGTTAACTATAGTTGAAGGAGTTTCAACCAGAAGTATTAATTTTGCAACAGAATACTTTTTATTAATAAAATTATAGAGATGAGAAAGCTGAAAATAACCGAATTGAATAGAATCACTACTGAAGAATTTAAAGCAGTAGAAAAACTACCTTTAGTTATAGTACTTGATGATATTCGAAGTCTTCATAACATTGGTTCTGTGTTTCGTACTTCAGATGCTTTTAGAATAGAAAGTATTTATCTTTGTGGAATAACTGCAACTCCTCCTCATCCTGATATGCATAAAACTGCTTTAGGAGCTGAATTTTCTGTTGATTGGTCTTATGTTAATAACACTGTTGATGCGGTTAATAACTTAAAGAATAAAGGGTATATAGTTTATTCTATTGAGCAAGCAGAAGGAAGTACGATGCTTGATCATTTAGAGTTGGACAGAACTAAAAAATATGCTGTTGTATTTGGTAATGAAGTAAAAGGAGTAAATCAAGAAGTTATAAATCACTGTGATGGGTGCATAGAAATACCTCAGTATGGAACAAAGCATTCGCTTAATGTATCTGTTACAGCAGGTATTGTAATATGGGATTTTTTTAAGCAGTTAATAACTTTTTGATAATTATTATATCTGTCCGCTTTCTACTAACAATACTACACGCTCTATTAATTTATCTTTTCCTTGTGGGTCATATTGTTTTCTTAAGCTAGCTCCGAATAATCCTGCAAAGGCTTGATATAATCCTGCTTTAAAAGGACCCATGAAAGCTTTTACTATTTCATACGAAGTTTGATTAGATTGACGGTCTATTAATTTTATTAATAATTTTCCCTGTTTAAAAGATAGTTTTTTCATTCGCGCAGTATATTGCTCTTTTAGCCCTTTTTCTACTCTTTTAATGTGTTTTTGTTTGGCTTTCTCATTGGGTAACGTTTCTATATATTCATAAGTCTCAATAATTGCTTTATTGATCTCTTTTGATATAGGTAACGTTTTTTTTATGTTATATACTAATCGATAATAATTTCTTTTTTCTTTGTCATTTTTAAATTTAAGAGGTTTAAATATATAAACCTGTGGCAACTGAATCCAAGGAATAGTATCTCCTTTATATACGCAAACAGGCACAAGATAGCTCGTAGAATTATTGTTCTTCTGTGCTTTTATAGAAAAGCAATTCAGAAGAATAAATAAACTAATTATGAGTATGTTAAGCCATCTTTTCATGCAGCAAAAATAATAATATTTATTGTTTATGTTGTGGGTTTTTCTTCTTTTAGTTACTTTCGGTGTGAAAAGTAAAACAGGACAATGAACTAAATTAAATCTATGTATTGTAAAAAGGCTATTTTAGCCGTTTTAGTTAGTGAACTATTGGCTATTTTTAATGTAAAAGGGCAGAACACAAACGTAAATTCTTGGGAAGATATATTAGAGGAAGTTTCTTCTGATGAGGAGGATAAAAATTGGGATGATGAAATAGAAGAGCTTTCTCAACGTATACAGGAGCCTATTAATTTAAACAGTGCTACAAAAGAACAATTAGAAGAGTTTCCTTTTTTGAATGATAAGCAGATAGAAAACATATTGGCCTATGTTTATATCGATGGTCCTATGCAAACTTTATATGAATTGCAATTAGTTTATGGGATGGATCGAAAAACGATTCAATATCTAATTCCTTTTGTTTGTGCTAAGCCCATTGAAAAGAAAGAGCCTTTACCTAATCTAAAAAAAATCTTATCGAGAGGAAAAAATGAATTACTTACTCGTTTTGATATTCCTTTTTATACTCGTAAAGGATATCAATCTTCTTATCTTGGTCCTTCTATTTATCATTCTTTACGTTATAAGTTCCATTATAAAGAAAATATATATTGGGGAATTACTGCTGAAAAAGATGCCGGTGAACCTTTCTTTGCAAGGCACAATATCAAGGGATATGATTACTATTCGTTCTATTTCTTTATAAAAAATATTCGTAACCTGAAAGCCTTGGCCTTGGGCAATTATCGACTTAGCTTTGGTCAAGGGTTAATTATTAGTAATAATTATTTGCTTGGAAAAAGAATTTCAGCTTCTACTGTAGGAATGAGGAGTGGGGGAGTAAAGAAACACTCATCAACAGACGAATATAATTATTTTCATGGGGTAGCGGCAACTGTAGCTATTAATCGTTTCACTTTATCTTCTTTCTATTCTCATCGTTCTATGGATGGGATCATAACTGATGACAGTATAACTTCTATAACTAAAACCGGACTTCATAGAACAGAAAAAGAAGCTTCTCGACGTAATGCTTTTACAATGCAGATGATGGGAAGTAATCTTACTTATTCAAAAAATGCTTTTCGATTAGGTATAACAGGTATTTATTATTTCTTTAATAAATTATATGAACCTCAAATAAGAGAATATTCTAAGTATAATATTCGTGGAAATAAGTTTTATAACATAGGTTTCGATTATAGATACAGACGAAATAGATTTGACTTTTCTGGAGAGTTGGGTTTAGGAAAAAGCGGAGGAATTGCCATGTTGAATATTATTAGATATAGTCCGTCCGAGAATTCTAATTTAGTACTTATTCATAGATATTACGCTTATAATTATTGGGCTATGTATGCTCGTTCATTTTCAGAAGGAGGAGCTGTTCAAAATGAAAATGGTTGGTATTTAGCCGGAGATATTACTCCATTTCGTTATTGGAAATTCTTTTGTTCGATTGATTTTTTTTCTTTTCCTTGGTTAAAATATGGAGTAGATAAACCATCGTCAGGATTTGATGGATTGTTACAAACCACCTATTCTCCATATAATAATCTTTCGATGTATTTACGTTGTCGGTATAAATTAAAAGAGAAAAATTATAGGGATGAGGATAAGATAAAAAAAGTTCTTCCGTTACATCATTATTCCTTTCGTTATCAGTTAAACTATTCTGTATCTGATCATTTAGCTCTAAAAACGGTTGTAGACTATAATGTTATCTATCCTCAGGGAGTGAAGGAGAGTAGAGGGCTTCAATTAACTGAAACATTATCTTATACCTTTCATCATTTTCCTTTAAAATGTGGTTTACATGGAGTTTGGTTTCATACTGATGATTATTCTTCACGTACCTATTCATATGAACGGGGTATGCTCTATTCTTTCTCTATTCCTTCTTTTTATGGTAGAGGTACTCGTTTAGCTGTTAATACTCGTTATGATATTGATAAAAAATGGATGATTTTAGCAAAAATAGGGCAGACAAAATATAATGATCGAGATCAGATTGGATCAGGTAAGGATGTGATAGATAGTAATAAAAAGATTGACTTTCAAATGCAAGTGCGTTATAAGTTCTAGTCGTTCTTTATTTTATGTATCTTTGTAGCCTTTTTAAAGAGTAAAAACAAAATAGAATGCCAACAATAATCTATCCTTCTCCTATTTTCGGCCCTGTTCATTCCCGCCGATTGGGTGTTTCATTAGGAATCAATCTATTACCTTCGGATGGAAAAGTCTGTTCTTTTGATTGCATTTATTGTGAATGCGGATTTAATGAAGAACATAAAGCGTCGAATCCTTTGCCTACTCGGAAAGAGGTTAAGGAGGCACTAGAAAATAAATTAAAAGAGATGAGTGTATCCGGTCCTGTTCCGGACGTGCTTACTTTTGCGGGTAATGGAGAGCCTTCCTGCCATCCACATTTTCCTGAAATTATAGAGGATACGCTTGCACTACGTGATGCCTATTTTCCTAAAGCGAAAGTAAGTGTATTGAGTAATTCTACCTTTATTCATCGTCCGGCAGTGTTTACTGCTCTTTCGAAGGTAGACAATAATATTTTGAAGCTTGATACGGTGAATGATGATTATATCCAATATCTTGATCGTCCGGCTAAAAACTATTCCGTTTCGGAGGTCATTGATAATCTTAAAAAATTTGAAGGTAATTGTATTATCCAAACAATGTTTTTAAAAGGAAGTTATCAAGGACGGAATATGGATAACACTTCTGATCAATATGTGCTTCCATGGCTTGAGACTGTGAAACAAATAGCTCCTAAGCAAGTGATGATTTATACCATTGATCGTGAGACTCCTGACCATGATCTGGAAAAAGCTTTGCCTGAAGAGCTAGACAGGATTGTTTCTCTACTTGCTAAAGAAAACATCCCTGCCACAGCTTCTTATTGATTTTTCAGAAGAATTTATTCGTTAATAATTTCTTTAGCTCTTTCTAAAGCTATATTGATATTATCACAGATATTTTCTTCTCCTAATAAATCATTAAACCCTGATCTTTCAAGTGTTTTATGTACCTTTTCATTTACACCTGAAAGAACAATGGTTATTTTTTCCTTTTTCGACATGCGACAAAGATTTGTTAGATTGTGTATACCGGTCGAATCAATAAAAGGTACTTTACGCATTCGGATGATGCGCACTTTAGGCCGGTCGTTGAGTTGAACCATTTGTTCTTCAAACTTCGTTGCTATACCAAAGAAATATGGACCGTTGATTTCGTATACTTCTACACTTTCGGGAATTATCAAATTTTCTTCATGCACAGCGATATCTAGTTCTTCGTTTGGGTTTATTTCGTCTGTAAGAACCGATATCTCTGTGGTTTCTGCTACACGGCGCATAAAGAGCAAACAGGCTATGACTAAGCCTACTTCAATAGCTATGGTCAAATCAAAGATGATAGTCAGGAAAAAGGTGATGAGCAAAACAGTGATATCCGACTTAGGATTTTTCATTAATGTTCTGAAAGTACGCCATTCACTCATATTGTAAGATACTACAACGAGCACCCCTGCCAGACAAGCCATTGGAATGTATTGTGCCAGAGGCATGAGAAATAGCAATATCAGTAATAAAATAGCCGCATGGATGATTCCTGCAATAGGTGTTTTCCCTCCATTATTAATATTTGTCATAGTACGTGCTATGGCACCTGTGGCAGGAATACCTCCGAAAAGCGGAGCAATGATATTAGCAGCTCCCTGAGCTATTAATTCTGTGTTAGAGTCATGCTTATCTCCGATAACTCCATCGGCAACTGTTGCTGATAAGAGAGACTCTATTGCTCCTAACACAGCGATTGTTATGGCAACAGGAAAAAGACCTTTCATTGACTCCCATGTCAACACAGGAACTACGGCTTTGGGTAATTCGGCATTAATGCTAAATCGATCACCAATAGTATGGATACTGTCAATGCCTGCATAATTTTTTAATAGATAAACAACGAATGTTATAAAAATAATGGCGATTAGCGAACCGGGAATTTTTTTAGAGAATCGGGGAGTAAAGGCGATGATTGCAATACTTGCTATACTAACAATGGTATTCCACCAATTGATAGTATCAAAATGTTTAAAATAGAGTAACCATTTGCCAATAAAATCACCCGGAACTTTTTCTCCTCCAAAACTTAAGCCAAAAATATCCGCAATCTGTGTTGTAAAAATAGTGACGGCAATACCGCTTGTAAAACCAACTATAATAGGGTAGGGGATAAATTTGATGATCGCTCCTAGTTTAAAAGCACCGAGCAAGATTAATAAAGCTCCTGCCATAATAGTGGCAATAATTAGCCCAGCTTCTCCATATTGTTGGATAACTCCATATACAATCACAATGAAAGCTCCGGTTGGTCCTCCGATCTGTATTTTGCTTCCACCAAGCAAAGAGATGATAAATCCTGCTATGATAGCAGTAATAATACCTTTTTCCGGAGATACTCCTGAAGCAATTCCAAAAGCTATAGCTAAAGGAAGAGCAACAATACCTACGATAATGCCGGACATCAAGTCCGCCATAAATGTTTCTTTTGAATAATTTTTTAAAGTAACCAGTAGTCTTGGTTTAAATTCAAATGCTCTCATTGTTATTATTTGTATAAATAGTAGTTTACTGTTTTTTTATATATGATTTATGTTATTTTAAGAAGTCTGCAAAGGTACGAAAAACTTTATCTACTTGCTTTATAGCACATTTAAATGTATTTACCAATCAAAATAATTTAGTATATTTGTATTGTTCAATCCGTTATTATAAGCAATACGTTGATTTTCAACTCTAAATATTTAAGATTATGACTAAAAGTATTAAAGGAACTCAAACAGAGAAAAATTTGATGCATTCATTTGCCGGAGAATCACAGGCAAGAATGCGTTACACTTATTTTGCAAGTGCTGCAAAAAAAGAGGGATTTGAACAAATTGCTGCAATTTTCACTGAAACAGCAGATCAAGAAAAAGAGCATGCTAAACGGATGTTTAAGTATCTTGAAGGAGGAATGGTAGAGATCACAGCTAGTTTTCCTGCAGGAGTTATTGGTAGTACTCTTGAAAATCTTCAGGCAGCAGCAGCGGGAGAACACGAAGAATGGAGTTTAGACTATCCTCATTTTGCTGATGTGGCCGAAGAAGAAGGTTTTCGTGAAATAGCAGGAATGTATCGTAACATTGCTAAAGCAGAAAAAGCTCATGAAGAAAGATACCTTGCTTTCGTGAAGAATATTGAAACAGCTTCTGTTTTTGCAAAAGAGGGAGAAGTGCTTTGGCAATGTCGCAATTGCGGTTATATTCATTCGGGTACTAAGGCTCCAAAAGCGTGTCCGGCATGTTTGCATCCACAATCTTATTTTGAAGTAAAGAAAGAAAATTATTAAGCAGTCGCTTTGACTTAGATTAAGGAACTCCTTATAACCATTTTCAATAATGGTTTTAAGGAGTTTTTTTTATTTTAGATCTTTTCTTTTTTCTGTTTCTATGGAGTGAAACAAATTGTTTCATCTCAATATACAGTTAGTTTCAATGCAATGAGAGTATAAAATCAATGCGTTAAACAAATTGATCTTATGGGATTATTGACTATGCTTTTAGCTACTTATGAGGTTATTTTCCCATTATCGGACTTGAAACAATTCAATGTAATTATCACAAAAAACAGGTCACTATTTGTTTCTAAGTTCTTTGTGAATGTAAATATTAATATAATTAAATTCCCGCAAAAATGACTTTCTACTAGTTCTTGAAAACAGATCTTATCTTGTGATATTCAAAATGAAAATAAACAAAAAGAATTGCGAATATGCTTATTAATGATATCTTTGTGATTAAAACATCCAGTATGCATAACGATTTGACGGATATTGAGCAAATTAACAAGCTGAATGCAACAACCTTTCATCTGCTTTATAAAAACTATTATAAGGCATTAGTTAATTATTCTGCTCAATTTGTTGATAATTATGATGCTGCGGAAGACATCACACAAGATCTATTTTCTAAATTATGGGAACAGAAAATAACTTTCAAATCCCTCGCATCTTTTAGAATATATCTTTATAATTCGATACGTAATTCTTCATTAGATTATTTGAAGCACAAAAACGTAGAGAGCGGCTATTTGCAAAAAGTAGCCAATATGCATGAGCCTTATCAACTTTGGGAAAGCAATGAAGAAGATTTATGGACTGAAGAGGTTTATCGCCAATTATTTCTTACTATTGATGAGTTGCCTAAACGCTGTAGGGAAGTTTTTCTAATGTATATGAATGGTAAGAGCAATGAAGAAATATCTACTGCCCTATATATTTCAATCGAAACAGTAAAAACACAGAAAAAGAGAGGAATGGCGTTTTTACGAAAGAAACTGAATAAGAACGCTTTTTTTCTGCTTCAAATACTTCTTGTTTGAACTTTCTTTATATTTTTTATAATTACCATTTTGTGCTATTATAGCCCTATTATTAGAGCAAAAATATTTTATTATTAAAAAAAAAGCATCTTTTTGTCCCTCGTTTTTTCTTTATAGTCGTCTTTTAATAGTATTCTTTTAATTAGGATAATATGGGTTTTCCTAGTATTATTTTATTTGAAGAGTATTTTCTGAAGTAATTTAAATCAAATTGAATGGAAAAAAAACGAAAACAGGAGGATAGGAGTATTAATAGTATTATTCATGATTACCTGATGGGTACACTATCTTCTGAAGATCAACAGAGATTAGAGTATTGGTTGGAAAGCTCTTTGAAAAATAGAAAGAAGTTTGAATCTCTATTGAAAAAGAAAGATTTTATCAAACGATATGGGCAATATGCTGAGGTGGACGAAGAGCGTGCTTGGCGGCGTTTCCAAAAGAGAAACTTTAGCATTCGAAGTCTCTACAGACAAAATATAATGCGCTATGCTGCCTTTTTTATCTTACCCATTGTTGGTGCATTGATGCTTCTTAAATTGTATGATGTCATCCATCATAATTCTGATAACTCCTTAGAAATTTATGCTAGTATGCCCCGTTCTAATATGATGGGGAAACAAAAAGCTGCGTTGATTTTACCAAATGGCGAGAAAGTTACCCTGAATGCAGAGTTTAATCATACAGATATACAAAAGGTAGAGAGTCGCTCAACTTCTACATCCGTTCATCAAATTGATGATAAGAAAGAGAATACAGAGATCAAGGGGGAAAGTGTAGAAGAAAAGAATAATAAGTTGCAAACTTTTCCAGATAGCGAATATTGGTTAACTCTTGAAGATGGAACAATTGTACATCTAAACTATAATAC
Organism: uncultured Bacteroides sp.; assembly: GCF_963677685.1. Classification (NCBI taxonomy): domain Bacteria; kingdom Pseudomonadati; phylum Bacteroidota; class Bacteroidia; order Bacteroidales; family Bacteroidaceae; genus Bacteroides; species uncultured Bacteroides sp. The sequence continues at coordinate 312,755 of NZ_OY782186.1, read as the reverse complement.
AACATTGAAATACCCTACTCATTTTAATTCGCTTGATCGTACTGTCTACCTAGAGGGGGAAGCTTATTTTCAAGTGGCTGAAGAAAAAAAACGCTCTTTTCGTGTCGTCACTTCCAATGGGGTAATAACTGAATATGGAACTTCTTTTAATGTGAATACAAACACTTCTACAGGTACAGAGGTGGTTCTTGTGAAAGGTTCTATCAGTGTCACTACGAATACAGGCAAAGAACAGATGTTGAGACCTGGTGAGTTGGCGATACTTAATAAACAACTTCCTAAGGCTGAAATTATGCCAGTAGACGTCAACATGTATGTATCATGGAATAGCGGTCGATTCGTTTTTGAGCATAGTTCATTAGAGAAATTAATGAAGACTATATCATGTTGGTATGGCATGAAAGTTATCTTCCAATCCGATGATATCCGAAAGATGTATTTTACTGGCGATATAGATCGCTATGATTCTATTACTCCTGTGCTTAAAGCTATTCAGAATGCTACTGGATTAGAAATTGAGATGATCGGGAAGAATATTATTCTGAGAGAACCTAGTATTAAATAATTAATAAAGTGAATGAAATGCAAAATGTGAAAGCAACAGGAAAGAGGTTTTTCATCATAGCCTTTCTCCTAGTCTTATTAGTTCCCTGGAAATCAAATTTATCCGCTCAAGATTATGCCAGAAAGAGAGTTACTTTGGATATGACGTCAGAAAGTGTAAAAAAATTATTTGATGAAATAAAGAATCAGACTGGACTCAATTTTATATATAATTTTAATTTGACTAAAGATATTCCAAGTGTTACTATTCAGTGTGATAATGAAACTGTTGCCAATGTGCTTGATCGTATATTAAGCAATTCTCGCTACACTTATAAAATAGAAGAAAATTTTGTTACCGTAGTAAAGCAAAAGGAGGCTAAGTTGCGCGAAATGAGCGGTATAGTAAGAGATCAGGATGGTATGGAATTACCGGGCGTAAATGTTTATATTAAAAATACCAATTACCATTCTATTACAGATGCTAATGGATGTTATACTATTAATATTCCGTGTGATGCTTGTCGGGTTTCTTTTTCTTATATTGGTATGAAAACTTCGGATATTAATGTTCGTTTGGGAGATTCATCTCTTAACAAAAACGTAGCATTAGCAGATAATGGTATTCTGGATGAAGTAGTAGTTACCGGTTATCAGATATTGAATAAACGTAGTTTAACCAGTGCTGTTACTTCAATCAAAGCAGAAGATCTTTTGCGTAGTGATGTGAATAGCATTGATCAGATGTTTGAAGGGAAAATACCCGATATGATTGTAAGTAGTAACTCTGGTGAAATAGGTGTTGCTCCTAAAATTCGAATTCGCGGTACTTCTACGTTGATTGGAAATCGTGAACCGCTATGGGTGGTAGATGGTATTGTAGTGAAAGATCCTGTAGAAATTTCACCGGAAGAGCTAAATGACCCTGATTACGTGAATCGGATAGGTAACGCTATTGCTGGTATTAATCCTCAAGATATTGAACGCATTGATGTTTTGAAAGATGCTGCTGCCACTGCTATTTATGGAGTGAAAGCTGCAAACGGAGTTATTGTAATTACCACAAAGAGAGGTTATAAGGGTAAAGCTCAGGTTAGTTATAATATGAATGTGAACTATAAACGCCGTCCGAGATATTCGGATCGTTCGGTAGATGTGATGTCGAGCAAGGAACGTGTACAATTTTCGCGTGAGTTGGCTCAGGATCATTATTTATATAGTAGCGATATCAATCTTGTGGGTTATGAAGGATTACTAAACAAACTGTATAACAATGAAATAAATAATGAACAGTTCAATTCCAGTGTAGCTAAACTCGAAGCTCAAAATACTGATTGGTTTGATATCCTTTGCCGTGACAGTTGGTCTAGCCAGCAAACAGCCAGCTTGAGTGGTGGCTCCGAAAAATCCCGTTATTATGCATCTTTAGGGTATAACAAGGAGAATGATGTTATTAAGAGCAGCGATAGTGAGAGATATACTGCTTCGATGCACCTTGATAATACGTTTAGCAAATTTTTAACGGCTTCGTTCTCGATTACAGGCTATAACTATAAACGTAATAATAGGCAATCATCTATTAACCCTGTGCAATATGCTTATCAAACATCACGTACAATACCTTGCTATGATGAAAATGGGCATTATTATTATTACCAAAAGAAAATATCTAGTACAGAATCATATAAATATAATATACAGAATGAGTTAGATAATAGTGCAAATACGCAAGAGATATCTTCATTTACGGTCAATGCTAATTTGGGCTTTACTTTTACAGACTGGCTTCGAGGTAATGCAATTGTATCATATACTAACCAAAATACCAATATTGAGAGTTATTGGGGAGACAAAGTTTTTTATGCGTCTAGTTTGCGTTATTCTGAATTTGGGGAAACAATAGAAGAGCCTTCTATATCTTTAATGCCACAAGGGGGAGAACTGACTCAAAACTCTACCCGTGATCGTAATTATACAGTTCGCTTACAGCTTGACGCAAATAAATATTTTGGTAGAGATAACGTACACCATATTGATGCCACTGTCGGAATGGAGATGTATCACGATAAATATACTACTTATAAAAATGTTACAAGAGGCTATTATCCAGATCGAGGTAAAACCTTTGTGCCCAATATTGATCCTACGGTATATACCTCGTATGCAGCATGGCTGACTAGCAATGTACCTGTTATAAAGGATAACCTGACAAAAACTCTATCTTCTTATGCTTCGTTTACCTACGCATATAATAATATGTTTCGCATTAACCTCAATGGACGTGTGGATGGCTCAAATAAATTTGGCGATCGCTCTAATGATAAATTTCTTCCGATATGGTCCTTGTCGGGCTCATTAGATTTAAAGCGTATCGGTTTATTCAACTACAAATGGATAGATTATATGAATTTGAAATCATCGTATGGTTACCAAGGAAATATGCTTAATGACCAATCACCTACGATGTCTATTAAGAAAGGTTCTATGAATGCCTATTATAATTCATACTATTCTACCATACATTCTTATCCTAATCCTAATTTAAAATGGGAGATAACGCAATCTTATAATCTCGGAATGGATATGTTGCTTCTTAACAACAGATTGGGAATGGAAATATCATTCTTTTATAAAAAGACTGAAAATGCATTTATGACTAAGAGAATTTCTTCTATTAACGGAATTGAAAGCTATGTGATTAATGGAGGAGATTTGGCGAATAAAGGTTATAGCTTTGATATTACGTATACGCCTCTACGTAGCCGCGATTTTCGTTGGACGCTCTCTACTTCTATTTCTAAAATTATAAACTCTTTGAATTCTTTTCCGGATGCACAGACTTATGAATTGAGCGATTTCCTTAATGGGACAGCACTTGTGAAGGGTAAAAGTGTGAATACATTTTATAGCTATCGCTTTTTAGGCCTTAGTACGGTAGATGGAGGACCAATCTTCGATGATTACCAGAATAATGTATCTGATCTTTATGGATTGAGCAAATATGACACTTATACCTTAGTGCTTGAGGCGTCAGGGAAACGAGATCCTAACATACAGGGTAATCTTACCAATACATTCCGTTATAAAAATTGGCATGCAAATATTAATATGGCTTACAGTTTAGGAGCTAAAACCAGGCTTTTTGCAATGTATGGAAGTGCGGTAAGTGATAATGTTTATAGCAGTGATATACGTCCGGACCGTAACTATAGTCGTGATTATTTGCGACGTTGGCAAAATCCGGGTGATGAAAATAAAACCAATATCCCGGCAATTATTCCAAGCACCAGTGGAAGTTATACAAAGTATAATCTTCACTATTCAATTCGCCCTACTTATCAGGAAAATGGTCAACCTATTGCCCGGAGTGCTTGGGAAATGTATGATTATTCTAATATCCGAGTGGTGAGTGCCGATTATCTTAAATTGCAGAGCATAAGTGCTACGTATGAATTTGATAAAAAATGGCTGAGCCATTTGAAACTTGAACGCTTGGCTTTGACATTATCAGGCTATAATCTATTTACGATTTGTGATCCTGCTCTTAAAGGACAAACACCTACGCAAGGAGGATTTACGACAATACAACTTAGTGAACGGCCAAGTTTCTCATTTGGTGTAAATGTTATATTTTAAAATGAAGACAAAAATGAAAAAAATATCATTCATAGTAGGCATAATCTTAGCTTTGAGTTCGTGTTCGAGTAATTTTCTTAAAGAATATTCGCAAGACTTAAGTCGCGTAAGATCATTCACTGATCTTGACGAACTGATTGTAGGTAGTGGATTTCTTGGTGTAGGTCTTGTGGCTAATGCAAATTATTATATACAGATTTATAATACGAATTATTTACCAGTTCATTTCATGTCGGATGAATTGGACGAAAATCTAACACCTGCTACAGATCCGGATCGTTTGAACTATAGAAATTTGATGTATCCCTATTTTACTTGGCAGCAAAGTTTATATCTTGACCATAGGCAAAAAAACACTTATGAGGGTACAGAGCAATTGTATTGGAACTTGTCTTATACGCACATTGCGACTTGTAATATGATTTTGGCTGAAGCCAAACAATTGGCTATCAAGGATGAGGAAGAACAAAAATTAGCTGATAAGGTGAATGGTGAAGCTCATTTTCTGCGTGCACTCTATTATTATGTGTTAGTGAACTTGTATGCTAAGCCTTATGTGCCGAGTACTGCTGCTTCAACTCCGGGAATCCCTGTGAAACTCACAGAGTATATAGAAGATAAAGAATATGTACGTAATAGCGTGCAAGAGGTATATGATCAAATAATTAACGACCTAAATGATGCTGAAGAGTATTTGTCTACCTTACATTCACCACAGTCTATTCACAGAGTAAGCATCAATGCTGTCTATTTATTGCGTAGTCGTGTGGCATTATATATGCAGGACTGGAGCAATGCAAAGAAATATGCGTTACTCTCACTTAAAGAGAATAACAAACTTCAACAGATGAATGGCATGGAGGAGGATATCTTTCCTCTTTCAAAGGCAAATGTAGAAAATGTGTTTTCGATGGGAGGTACTACCTTAGGAAGTCTGTTATATACGCATCCGGGTGGAGATTATTATGGCACTCCATATTCTCCGGTATGGAAGATTTCCGATCGTCTTTATGCTCTTTATGATAAAGATGATACTCGAAAGTATACTTTTTTTCAAACTAAATATGGAGAAGGTAATGAGCCTTCTTATCATAAAATAGACAACAGTGAAAAGAGCCTTGGCATATATAAAGGAGTTTCAGATCAATTTTTATTTCGTTCTGCTGAAGCTTACCTCAATGCCGCAGAAGCGTGTGCTCAGTTAGGAGAAACTCAAAATGCGACGGAGTATCTCACTGAATTGCGGAAATATCGTGTGAAAAATGCCAATGCTATTGCTCTTACAGGTGAAGAATTAGTGAAGTATATTAGGGAGGAAAGGGAAAGAGAATTTTGTCTTGAAGGGCAGCGTTGGTATGATATGCGTCGTTATGCAGTAGATCAAAATTATCCTGAAGTCTTCAAGGTGGAGCATTCATTTACTACTTATGCTAGCATAAATAATAAAATAATTCCGCAGCAAACGAATTATTACGAACTCACTACCGATGACGGCGGGATGGTGCTTGATATCCCCAAATCGGTAAAAGATTTTCAACAGAATATTGGCAGTAATATACGTCCGTTTAGGGAAGTGGTAAAATCGAAAGTTTATTGAATCAAAAAATAAATCGCAAAATGAAAAAAATCAGATTTTATGTTGCATTAAGTGTCGTGCTATTAGGGTTCACAGCATGTACTGATGAAGAAGATACGTCGCCTAGTTATGCTGATCAGAATCTTTTTGCCCCATCGGAAAGTGATCAGAGTGAAATGGCTGAATTGAGAAGGAATTTTTATAAAGAAACTAGTGCTTATTTGCTGTTTAATGATACATTGTATAAACAGCAAAACGGTATGGATGCATATGGTAACCCTATTTGGAATGTCGAATTAGTAGATCTAGCTTATTCGTTAATTGGAGAAGCTATATCGTATAGATATACTTATAAATATATTGAAGGTTCAGAAAATAAAAAGCGTGCGGCAAATCTCATAAAGGAAAAGCTTGCTGAGCGTTTGGGTAAAGCAGTACCTTATTCGTTCCTTATTGTAGATTCTATAACAACATGGGAAAATAATAATGGGGTATGGGAAATAGTTGTACCTTACTACTATTCTGATGTAGAGGCGCATCCGATACAACTTTTAGGAACACGTTGTTACGCTATTAGCACAAATGGAGATACAGGATATCAAGATGAGGATTATTTTACAACAGTTTTTAAGAAGATTGTTTTAAATAAGCTTGAACGCTTAAGTGGAGATAAGCTTTCCGCATTCTATAGTTATGGTGAAAAATATTATCAAGTGGGTAAAACAGAATTTGATATCCCATATGGGGTAGATGACCATTTGGCACGGACTCATGGTTTCTGGAAAGATTATAATTATTATTATTTTGCTATGAGACATTTTGATCTAGAATACTTTACTGATGCGGTTTGTACCTATTCGCCATCGGAAGTAGAGGAGATGATGGCTGGGTATCCTTTGGTTATTGAGAGATTCAATCTTTTGAGAGAGATTATTAAATCTATGGGAATAAAAGTAATAGATTAAAAAGTGAAATTATGAAAAAGATATTTTATATGTTTATCACAATGATCCTAATGGGCGTATTCACGTCCTGTGATGATGATGATAATGGAACTCTTACTGTGAAACCCTTAGCGATGGGAACCATGCTAGATAAGGAGGGAAATGAATATCAATGGGTTCGAATAGGAACGCAAGATTGGATGGCTGAAAATCTGAAATGTGGTACGCCTTATTATGATCTTACAGAGGAGAAACCATGGGGAGAGGTTGGTATTGTTGGAGTGTCTGACTTTGGAATGGCTCAACAATACTTGGTAGATTTTGGGAATTATTATTCTTATGAACAAGCATTAGAAAATTGCCCTGAAGGCTGGAGGCTTCCTTCAGATGATGATTGGAAAAAACTTGAAAAGGCATTAGGGATGTCCTCTTATGATACTGAAAAAGAGGGTTGGAGAAATGGTGCATCTTATCTTATGATACAAACGGCTGAACAAGGTACCGGGCTCAATTTGCGCTTTGGTGGAGAATTATGTAAATGGGGTTATGGGAATGATACTGATAATTATGTAAAAACTTATCGCCAATATGATGAAGGGATATATTGGACTTCTACCATAGATACTAGAAAGATTAATGAATGTATTTTTTATCGTAAGATAATGCCTTATATTAACAAGGTGGAACGTCATAGCGCTACTTCATTTGCTCACTATTTCTGTGTACGCTATATGCGTGATGCAAACTAATCTTATAAAACTATTATGATAAAAAAAATAATACTGATATGTTTGCTGCTGTTGCCGGCGGGGTTATATGCCCAGTCGGCAGACAACAACGCTATTTTTTTTAAAATATCTGGTAATGGCTTAAAAAGCCCGTCATATCTTTTAGGCAGTTTTCATATTATGCGTGGAGAAACAGTGAAGAGTATTCCGGGATTTGAGAGGATATATACCGAAATACCTCAAGTATGTTTTGAAACGGATATGAACCATACACCTTCAAATACAGGGATAGAGGCGTTGACACAATCTCCGCAATCTAATAAGAAAACAAAACTTACAGCTGAAGAGATACTTTTGCCAGCAGACAGTACTTATGATAAAATAATGGGAGAGGAAAAAGCTGCTGAAATAGATTCGCTAATGAAGGTGGTATATCCGATGTATGTTTCGAATATGCGTCCGGGATATGCAGCTATGATAATGCAGATGATGTATTCCATACAAATGCTTGGTATTACCCAAGAAAATATGCAACAGGAATTTGTTTCGATAGACTATTATTTGCATGCACAAGCTGTAAGAGATGGCAAGCTTATTGAAATGCTTGAACCATTTGCTGTGCAAGATTCTATTTTGAAAAAAATGAAAGCGAAGAAAATGCCGTTGAAACAACAGACACTTGCAGATAAAATGAATGAACTATATAAGCTTTGCCACACGTACGGTGAAAAATCTGATCGGATACAAAAGTTAAGGCAACTTTATCAAACTGGTAAAGGTGAAGAGCTTATAAATGAATTATCTGATGGCAATAATTCACTAGGATTATCTTCTAGTCTGATGGATGTAAAAGGACGTAATATGAAATGGATGAAAAGAATAGTACAAATCATTCATGCAAAACCTACTCTGATTGTTGTAGGGCTTGCCCATTTATTTGCTTATAAAGGCTCAGAAGGTATTATATCTGATCTGAGAAATTTGGGTTATAAAGTGGAACCAATAATGTAAATTTAGAATAATGACAAAAAGAAAATTAGCTTTCGTAAGTCTAGTTATGCTTATGATAGCACCTTGCATTTTACATGCACAATTGCTTGAATTAAATGTTGCTGATACGGCTGTGCAAAAGAAAATAATAATAGCCTGTCCGATTTCAAATTCTAAAACACCGAAGATGTTTCAGCCAAAGTTTGATGTTGATGGTAATTATACTTATAATGATACGATTGGGGATAATTACGTGCAGTATCTTCTTGCTATTAATTCGGATATAAAATATCTGTACTTGAAGAATGGAAATACACTGAAAATAAAAGTGCTGCAAGAAAATGGAAAGAATATTGTAGATTTTTGTGGAGAGGGAAGTGATGCCTGCCGCTTAATCAACCAGTTTGGTGAAGGATATTCATATCCGAAATATTTTTCGATGAAAGGAGGTACTGAAGAGACATTGGCAAATTATGAAGAAAAGTTGTCTATGCTTGATGAGTATCATGCGAATTATAGAGAAGGTGTCACAAAAATTAAAGTGAAAGAATTGGCATCGTTAGCGCAAAGAATGAACGATTGTGAATATCTGCGTTTTCGTATCGGATTGATGCGTGCATATGATAAAGCTAATGGAATAGATATTGCATCTGACGAGAAAATACAAACAATATTGAATGATATTGATGTAAATGATCCTGAATATGAACGTTATTCCCTCATATCGGCTTTTGTCCAAAGTAAGATATCTAATGTCTATGAAAAAGATCCGGCTATGTACGGGGTGCAGTTTGTAAATATTGCCAATGAGTATGTGAAAAACCTAAAGATAAAGCAAGAGCTTGAGGTAATGATTTTGAATTATGTGATACAACGTTGCTCAGGAGATGATATTGATCTTTTCTGGGAACCGTATAAAAAGATTGGAAATCCTGAGGTTATTAAGGCATATAGCTACAAGATAGAATCCATGAAGAATACAAAATCAGGAGTCGAGGCACCTAATAGTGAGTTTATTGATATACAAGGAAAGCTGCATAATTTTGCTGAATACAAGGGAAAATTACTTTATGTTGATTTTTGGGCTACATGGTGCGGTCCGTGCAAGGCAGAGATACCTTATTTAGAAAAATTGGTTGAACATTATAAAGATAATCCTAAAATACAATTCATTAGCATTTCTATAGATACAAATATGGGATCATGGAAAAAGATGATAACTGATGATGCTCCTGCATGGCCCCAATTTATAACTAATAAAGAGCAACATGAAAAGATTAGCAAAGATTGGGGGATAGCAGCTATTCCTCGCTTTATCATGATTAATCCTGATGGTACAATTAATTCTGCAGATGCTTTGCGCCCTAGTGATAAATCGCTTATTCCTTTGCTAGACAAGTTGATTCAATAGTACTTTAAGTTTATAATAGAAATATTACTTTAAAAGGGCTGTTTCCACGGTGTTGGATTCAGCCCTTTCTATTTTTTTGTTATTGTTCCTATAAGTCGTAGTCATATATAATATAGAAATAGTTCTCAAAGAAAAGTTATTTTTCTTACAAGTTGTTACTCTATACCTTTCATACTTAAAAAAATAAACCTAACACTAGAAATGCTATAATGAAGAAGTGATAAAATGAAATTGTTATCTATTTTTTTATTAATGTATTGATTATCATATTGATAGAAAAATGAATTGTTATCCTTGTTATAGTATTTTTTACTCTTAATAGTTTTAATTTTGCAAGGATTGAATTTGATATTAAAAGTCTGAGTTTGCAAATTCTCATTCGTATAATCTTTATACGGAGTATATACCTTACAAATCATTCATGGTACTAAGCTATATCAATATTACTTTGATTAATGAGAAAATGAATATAGAACTGAAATGCAGTTATGAATAACAATGGAATTAATTGTCGAACTTAATAAATAATAGTTATGGATAAAAATGAAATTACAGAATTACAAAAGAAAGTGAAGAAGCAGCGGAGAACAATTATTTTTTTGACTGCTTATCTTGTATTGTCGCTATTCATACAACTTTATAACCTTTTTGCAAGTTGATTAAATATTAATTTATGGTTAGCTCAGAGAATGCAGCATTAAAAAGTTTCTTATTATAAGAGAGTAATCTAAGATTTTGCTTTAAACTATGAGATTTTTTTTATTTATATTGTTCTTATTTGTTAGATTTAGTTTGATAGCACAGATCCAAGTTTTGGATCAAAAAAATCATTCTCCTATTCCTTTTGTGCAATTGCTTAACGAGAAAGGAAGTATTGTTTGTACCGCAGATGTAAATGGTGTTTTGCCTTATATAGATATGCCTAAAAAGCAGCAATGTTCTTTGCAACAGATTTCTTATAAGACATTAGAATTTTCTTCTGATTTGTTACAAAAAAGGAAATCATTGTATTTACTTCCTATGAGCTATGCCCTTGATGAAGTTACTATACATGCTGATCAACCAGATTATATTTGTTTGAAAGGATATTATAGAAGTTATCAATTTAATGATTCTTTATTGAAATATTATTCTGATGGAATTGTTGAGTATTTCATTCCGTTAAGAAAGAAGAAGCTTAAATTTAAACTATTGCAATATCGTTCTTTCAGGTCCAAAAAAATAGTAAAATTGGATAGAAAAAGAGCTTTTTCTGTGAGTGATATTTCTGTTGCTATTCCATACATAGAATGTCTCTCTTTAATGGAAGAAGTAAAACAAAAATATGATATAATAGGCTCTAGTATTTTTGTGGATAGTATAAAAGCTGGAAGTTTGAGTATTAATGATGCTAATAATTCATTGAAAATTGAGCTAGATCGTTTGGCTCCTAAAAAACAAAAATCATTTTCTTTATTTGGATACACGAGTACTCTCGTTTCTAGTTTTGTGATAGAAAATAGTCGCTTTGAAAATGATTTTATTTCTAGGATGAACCTTCTGAATAGGAAAGAGTATATAAAAAAATTCTATCATTACAAGAAAGATAAAAAAATGCAACTGATAGAATCTGTTTCTGAATTCTATGTGATTGATAGGTCATATATGACTAAAGCAGAGATGAAAAAAGTGAAAACAGATTCTAATGGTTATGGAATGCCTTGTTCTCATAACTATACTACAGAATATTGGAGAATCCTTAATGTACCTAAGCTTAGCAGTTCGCTTCAAGATGCATTGAATAATAAACTTGAAATGTATTAATTTAAATTTTGGTTAAGTTTAGAGAAAGAAGCTGGTTTTATGCTTACATAGATTAATAATTTATTGTTAATTTTGTAAATTAATTTAATTGTGATAGAATTACAAAGCAATGCAATATTATTGCAAGAACTGAGTATTGAAGAAAAGAAAAATATATTACTATTATAAATGGTTAGGAGTTAAACCTTTATATATAACTATTCCTTTATATGTTATATTGGAGTATTTAATAGGAATTATTCCTATTATATTGCTATTTTTATTTGGAATATCTTTTAGTGATATTGGGGGGCCAGAATTACATATTGGTTTATTTTATATTGTTTTTTTGGGGATTATATGTCCATTAATTGAAACTTTCATCAGCCAATTTTTAATCATTTATTTGGTAAGTAAATTTACAAAGAGTATCTCCATACCTATTCTTATAAGTGCATTACAGTTTTCATTGATGCATACATATAGTATGTGGTATATGATAACCACTTTCTTTATTGGACTGATTTTTGCTTTTGGATTTAGCTCTTATTATAGATACAAAGGATTTAAAGTGGCATTTCTATCAATAGCATTTGTTCACTGTGTAAAGAATCTTGTAGTGTTTTTGTCTTTTTATCTTTGGGATTAAACAGGGGAAAGTTATAAGTTGAATGTGTGCAAAAAGTAATATGTCATGATTAAGCAGTTCTTTATTTTTTTATTTGTGTTTTATGTTACTCCTTCTTTGGGTAGCAATATTATTCGTTTAAAAGTGACAGGTGAGTCTTCTGCTCCCCTTTCTTATTGTGATGTTTTCGTCAATAATAAATGGCATTTGTTGACGGATGATGTAGGGAGTGTTACTTTCAAATCTTCTCTTTGTGAGGTTGGAGATACGCTACAAATTAGCTATTTAGGGTATGAACACTTCCATCTTGTAATTTCTTCTCGGTTTTTGAATACTACGGAGCATGTTGTTCAACTGCTACCTAAAAGTTATAATCTGGATGATATTGTAGTCAAAGGTACATTTGATGCTGAGAAGTTTTTTAAGAAAAAAAAGAAGAGCATGCTAATGCCTTATTCTGACAAACATTTGACTTCTGTATTTGCTAAAATAAGTTATGTGGATTCTGTGGGTAGGTTGCACAACTATTCTGGAAATTTTAAAATTCTATTTAAGCTGCAAAAGCTCCAAATAATAGAGAATGAATGTATCCCAGATAGTGTAATGCAGGTTCGAATTAAACGTAGTTTACAGTTGGCTACTTATATACCCTTTGGTGTCTGCCTTCAAAAATTCAGAAAGTTGCACGACGTTCAATATTTAGGGATCAGAGATAATAAATGGTGTTTTATGTTTAATGTTAAACCAAAGTTCATTTCTCATCCTTTTTTTTCTTTTCAGAAAGAAGATAAAAGTCCCACGCAAGTCAATTTGGATAAAAGTGGTTTCATTTCGAGCATGCAAACACATACGATCATTGAGTCTGAGTCTGCAAATTCTCATTCGTATAATCTTTATACGGAGTATATACCTTACAAATCATTCATGGCACCAAGCTATATCAATATTACTTTGATTAATGAGAAAATGAATATAGAACTGAAATGCAGTTATGAATAACAATGGAATTAATTGTCGAACTTAATAAATAATAGTTATGGATAAGAATGAAATTACAGAATTACAAAAGAAAGTGAAGAAGCAGCGGAGAACAATTATTTTTTTGACTGCTTATCTTGTATTGTCGCTATTCATACAACTTTATAACCTTTTTGCAAGTTGATTAAAGAATGTTTTGGTTACTTATTGAGTAGTCATACTTCTTTGCTTTCTTGCAAATGAACCACTCGTTGAGGAAATGGGATACCAATACCCTGTTGACGAAATCTGTTGAACAGATCATGCCGAATTTGACTCTTAATGTTTTCAACGCGAAATACGTGCTCACACCAAAAGTAGACTGTGAAAAGCAGAGAAGAGTCTCCAAAGTCATTGAATCTTACAAAGGGTTCAGGCACGGTGAGTATCCCGTCTTGTTGTTCACAGACTTCTTTCATGATGTTCATCACTAAGTCTATGTCTGATGAATAATCAACCCCTACACTTACTTCAAAACGAGATGAAGTGATGGAATGTGTCCAATTGATTAATTCATTTTTAGTAAGTAATGTGTTAGGTAGTAGGATAAATTTATCGTCGCGAGTTAAGACGAGAGTGGTGCGAAGATTTATTTCTCTGACTTCACAAACCAACCCGTTGACATCAATAACGTCATTGACTTTTATGGAGGAGTCGGCGAGCAAAATAATACCCGAAACAAAATCACTAAAGAGGTTTTGTAGACCTAGACCAACACCAACAAGAAGTGCTGCCGAACCTGCCAGTATTATTTTAAGATTAAACCCTAGTGTCTGCAATATCCATCCTAAAGCAATGATTATTATGATATATCGGATGAGATTATTTAGAGAATACTTTTTCCCTATATCGAGGTGTCTCGATTTGTAAATTGCTTTTTTTATAAGATATAATAAAAGAAAAGTTACGGCAATAATAACCATTAATTCTATTATAGTTAGAATCTTGATATCAAGGGTTTTACTTAACTTTATAATCGAATAATTCAGTATGTCATTTAAATCCTTGTTTTCTTTCATAAGCTTTGTAAATGAACTCTAATATACTGAAAATATTCTTAGTTAATTTTTTTTGCTCCTCTTTTTTTTTGTGTTGTTTAGCATAAGATAACATATGGTGCTCTTTGTGGTAACATTTTATTCCCCGTGGTTAACGATTATGCCCTCTAAGATTAACAAATATGTGGCAATGTGTTTGTGTTATCATTTACTTTTGTTATCGGTTCATGAAAGTTTTTTTTGTGAATAAAAGTGCGTACGCACATATAGTTAACCATTAAATAATGTACCATGAGAAAACCATTTTTTGAAAAATGCATAGCTGTGCATTTGTCGAGCATTGTGTTGGCATTTTTATTTCTTTTGCCTGCAATAGGCTTACATGCAAATCCTTCTCAAGATAAATCTCTTTCGGGTATTGTGACTTCTGCAGCAGATAAAGAGCCTTTAATAGGAGTAAGTGTTTTGGTTAAGGGCACTAATAGCGGAACTGTAACTGATTTTGACGGGAGGTATCTTTTAACTGTGAAACAAGGAGATATATTGATCTTCTCTTACATTGGCTACGTTTCTCAGGAAATAAAATATGCCGGGCAAGTATCACTGAATGTGATGTTAAAGGAAGATACCAAACTTCTTGATGAGGTTGTGGTAGTGGGTTATGGTGTTCAGAAAAAGAAGCTGAATACAGGAGCTACCGCGCAGGTTAAAGGTGAATCATTAGCCAAATTGAATACTACAAGTCCTTTACAGGCTATGCAAGGGCAAACTCCGGGGGTGAATATCTCTTCTACTTCCGGACAGCCGGGAGCTGATATGAAAGTAACAATTCGTGGATTGGGTACAGTAGGTAACTCGGGGCCTTTATATATTATAGATGGCATAGAAGGAGATATTTCCGTTTTAAATGCAGCAGATATCCAGTCTATAGATGTGCTAAAAGATGCTGCTTCGGCTGCTATTTATGGAGCACAGGCTGCTAATGGGGTTATTCTTGTTACAACAAAACAAGGGAGTAAGGGAAAAGGGCAAGTGTCGTTTGATGCTTATTATGGCGTTCAAAATGTGGCGCGCAAGGCTAAAATGTTGAATGCTCATGAGTATATGACTATAATGAATGAACAAGCTTTAAATTCAGGTTCTTCATTAATAGATTTTTCCCCAGAAGTACATCCGGGCATATATACTTGGACTAAAAATTCAGATGGTAATTTGTCTGATCCAACTTTAATAGATACTGATTGGATTGATAAGATGTTTAAGAAAGATGCGAAAACGGAAAACTATTCGCTAAATATTAATGGAGGCTCAGATGCTTCTATCTATGCTGTTTCACTTAATTATACTTCTCAAGAGGGGATAGTAGGAGGGGCTGATGTTTCTAATTATGAACGTTATGGCTTCCGCGTAAATACTGAGCATAAGCTTTACGGAGGTGTGCTGAAAGTGGGAGAACACATGAATTTTAATTATATAAAGAATACAGGTATTTTAGTTGGCAATCAGTACAACAACACTCTTCGCGCTGCTTTTGGCACTTCTCCTCTGTCTCCTGTATATAGTGATAATAATAAATACGATAGTCCGTATAATGATACTAGTAGCTCTGACTGGTATAAAGGAGACGGTAATCCTTATGGAGCAATGATGACAACTACAAATAATCGGACTAATAATCAAAAACTGATGGCTGATGTTTATGCAGAGTTGGAACCTATAGAGCATCTAAAATTGAAGTCTACTTTTGGTATTAATTATTACGCTTCAGAGTTTAGGAGTTTTAAACCTCTATATCGTTTTTCTGAATTTATTTATAATGAAGATCACACCACTGTTAATCAGAACATGAGTAAAGGGCATACGATGACTTGGACAAATACTGCAAGCTATAATTTTACTATAAATGAAGCCCATGCGATAGACGCACTAATTGGTATGGAAGCAGTTAGATATCAAGGAACTTACTTGTCAGCATCAAATTGGAACCTTTTGTCTCAGTTTAATGATTTCTCTCATGCTTATCTGGATAATACGACAGGAAAAGCTCATTTAGATGACGATGGTAAAACTTTGGTAGAGACTAGGACTGTTGGTGGTAAACCGGAGAATGTTTATCGAAGAGTATCATATTTCGGGCGTTTAGGATATAATTATAGAGAGAAATATATGTTCAACGCTACGTTGCGAGCTGATGCTTCTTCAAAATTTGCAACAGGGCATCGTTGGGGATATTTTCCTTCGTTTTCGGCAGGCTGGGTGCTTACTACTGAAAAATTTATGGCATCGACTCAGAGTTGGCTTGATTTCTTAAAACTACGGGTTAGTTGGGGACAAGTAGGTAATCAAAATATTGATGATTTTCAGTATGCTTCTCCAATCAATACTTCTACGGGATTTACCAGTAAAAATCCAGCCGCATTTTACACGTTTGGTACCTCTAAAATAAATGTGCCGGGAGCTTACCCGAGTAGATTGTCTAATGAAAATATAAAATGGGAAACTTCAGAGCAAACAAATATCGGCTTTGATGCTCGTTTACTAAATAGTCGCTTAGGGGTGAATGCTGATTATTACATTAAGACGACTAAGGATTGGTTAGTGCAGGCTCCTATTTTGGCTACAGCAGGTTCGGGTGCGCCGTATATTAATGGAGGCGATGTAAAAAATAGGGGTTTTGAATTGGGATTGAACTGGAATGATCAGATTGGTAAATTGCATTATAATATAGCTGTTAATGGTGCTTATAATAAAAATGAAGTAGGCAATATTCCGACACAAGATGGAATTATTCATGGGCAAACGAATATGTTATTTGCTAATGCCGAGGAGTTTTATAGAGCTCAAAATGGGCATCCTATCGGATATTTTTGGGGATATAGAACAGGAGGTGTCTTTCAAAATCCGGCTGATATTGATGCGTGGAAATCAGCAGGGAACGGAGTGCTCCAAACAGATGTTCAGCCTGGAGATGTGAAGTATTTAGATCTTAATCATTATGATGCTTCGGGTAATATTGTCTCTGGAGCAGATGGCAAGATTGATGCTGCAGATAAAGTTGATCTAGGTAGCGGAATGCCGGACTTTACTTTTGGTTTTAATCTTGGATTTGATTGGAATGGTTTTGATTTGTCAATTAATGCCAATGGAGTCATAGGAAATAAGATTGTTCAGTCATATCGTGATCACTCGAATAAACAGGCCAATTATACCACAGCGATTCTTCAACGTTGGACAGGTGATGGGACTTCTAATCGCATGCCACGTGTTACGGAATCTAACATCAATTGGCAATTCTCTGATTTATACCTGCAAGATGGAGACTATTTACGAATCAATAATATTACTCTAGGTTACGATTTCTCGAAATTAATTAAATGGAAGAACCTAAGTCAATTGAGATTGTATGCTTCTGTTCAAAATGCTTTTACTTTTACTAAATATGACGGCATGGATCCGGAAATAGGTTATGGAACGGACAGTTGGGTATCTGGTGTTGATTTGGGATATTATCCACGTCCTCGGACATATCTGTTTGGTGTAAATCTTAAGTTCTAATATATATTAAGTACGATTATGAAAAAACTCAAATATAATATACTGGTAATCGGAGTGTTGGGCTTTAGCTTCTTTTCTTGCTCTGATAGTTTTTTAGATGTAAAACCTTATACGAATGTACTCGATCAGAATTTTTATAAGACTGTAGATGATGCTGAAATGGCACTTGTTGGCTGTTATGATGGCTACCAACGAACATCGTCTAATGGAAATCTGTCTTTTTATGTCACTTCTGAAGTTCTTTCTGATAACTGTTTTGGGGGAACGGGTAATACAGATGATCGGAAATATCAAGCGTTAGATCGTTTTGATATATCTCAATCTCCTTCAAACAATAATATGTTTAATGGTACATGGGAAGATTATTATGCCGGAATTTTTCGTTGCAACACTTTGCTTCAAAAAATAGATAATGTACAATGGGGGGATGGCAATGAGGCTGCTAAAAAGCGCATTGAGGGTGAAACTCACTTTTTGCGGGCTATCATGTATTTTGATTTGGTACGACTGTTTGAGAATGTACCTCTTTTACTAACGCCGACTCAAGATAATGTTTCTCAGGAAGATCCACAAAATATGTATAAATTGATTGTTGAAGATTTGCTTTTTGCGGCAGCTAATATTTCATATCCGGCTTACTCGACATCATGGGCTGCTGATAACGATGGGAGAGCGACTCAGTGGGCTGCTAAGGCTATGCTAGGGCGAGTTTATCTTTTTGCAACAGGATATTATGGTGCTTCTTATTTAGATGGAGTGGTTACCAAGGCAGAGGTTTTGGATGGTCTTGAGGATGTAATAGATCATGGTGGTTTTGGGTTAGTTGGCTCTTTTGAAGGGCTTTTCGAACCCTCAGCAGCTGTTCCTGATGAAGATAATAATACACTCGATTTGTCGGCTTACTCAGGTGATGGCAATAAGGAAGCTATTTTTACTCAAAAATTTAATACGACGCAAGATTATAATGGTAATCTTGATGGAAATGCATGGTTAGTGATGATGGGAATGCGCAATACTAGTTTTGCACCTTACGGCAGAGGCTGGGGAGCTTGTACGGTTAACCCTAAATTAGTGAATGCTTTTAGTAGTGCTGATGAACGTTTGGTCTCTTCTTTAATTGATATTAAGAATGAGGGAATAGAAGATTCTTATGATTTAGCCACTCAAAGAGAATATACAGGGTATTCTGTAAAAAAATACACGCCGATGGCACTTCCTGATGGTACTGATTATGTTGCGGGGATGGGAGAGGGAAGTTTCCAAATATCTCAATATCAGAACTATGTTGTAATGCGGTATGCTGATGTACTTTTGATGGCTGCTGAGCTAGGGAGTGCTAATGCACAGGATTATTTTGACCAGGTGAGAGGCCGTGCTGGTCTGGGCGAGGTTGCTATTTCTCAGACTGCAATTATGAAAGAACGCAGATTGGAATTTGCTTTTGAAGGAATACGTTATTGGGATTTGCTTCGTCAAGGACTAGATGTGGCAGCGGCTACTATTGCTGAATCTAACGTAAGTGTGTTGAGTGGTAATGCTGCTGATGAAGTTACTATCTCTGCGGATAAAATAAAAGAAACAAGAGGGTTTATGCAAATCCCAAATACTCAGATAACTCTTTCAGGAGGTGTTCTTAAGCAAAATCAAGGTTGGTAATTAAAATAAAAATAGAAATGAAGAAGATTAATAATATTATAGCGTGCTTGATGTTGGGCTTATTGCCATTGCTTTTAGCTTGCAGTCCGGATGATTATAGTCTTGGTACCACATTGTCTAAAGAGGATCTGAAATATAGCATTACTCAAGATCCTCAAGATCCGAATACTATCATACTGGAAAGTTTAACTCCTAATGCTATTCCTTCTTGGATAACTCCGGTAGGACGTTCAACTAAGGTAACTGATAAAGTGCAGATAGCTTTTCCGGGAGTGTACTCATTTGTGTATAGTGTAATGGTTAATGGAGGCTATGTGCAGGCAGATACTTTTAAACTTAATCTCACTACGACAAATCTTAATTATGTGAATAATGAATATTATAAGATGTTGACTGGAGGAGTGGGCGAATCCAAACGTTGGATTGTAGATAATGGTTCTTATGGCTTAGCCACTGGAGCTATGGCTTATGGAGACCCTTCAACAGAGAAAAACTCTAATATGGCTTTTAATAACTATGATACGAATTGGGCTCCGGGAGGAAACGCAAATGGTAGCACTGATGCTGATATGCATTATGGGCGAGTGATGGAGTTTAGCCTAAAAAATGGGCCTTATATGAAAGTTTATGAAACAGATGGGAGTGTACTTGAATCTGGTACATACAGTTTAGACATCAATGCTGTTAAGTTATCTACTACGGATGCATATATTTTGCGACCGGATAATTATATAGCTAATGCTTCTAACTGGAACAAGGATTTGCAGATTGTGGAGTTAACCAATGATCGCTTGTGCTTGGCTGTAATGCGAACTAATAGTGAGGGTTCATGGTGGTATTTTTGGAATTATGTATCAGAAGACTATGCGAACAATTATGTTCCTGCAGATGAACCGGACCCTAATTTCACTTTCTCGATAGATCAGGCTCAGGCATTATGCCAAGGTTATTCTCAAAAATGGGTACTTTCGGAGCAAACTCCTTTTAATTGGGCTAACTTAGATGGGTCATTGATGAATGTTAGTTGGATAGATAATACTACTTATGATGATTGGACGGGTTTTAATGCTTCGGCTACAGCAAATTATAGTAAAGCTTCAATAACGTTTAGGGCTAATGGAGCGGTTTCCTATGTAAATAATGATGGTGTTGAATCTACAGGATCGTATGTTCTTGATGCAAAAAAGAATTTAATAACTTTCTCGGGAGTGAAGCCTAATATTTATATTGCTGGAGGATGGATAAATGCAACTACTACTGATCAAAACCAATGGAAGATACTAAAAATAGAGATGAAATTTGGCAAACCGTATGGTATTTGGATGGGGAATCGCGATCCGTCTCTAAAACAATACACATGCTATCATTTTGTTGTTGCTGAAACCGGATTTGATGTGATGGCTGTTAATGAGCTTTCCTCAGGTTCTTCTCAGGTATGGAAACTGGATACAGAGACTCCATTTGATTGGGGAAATTTATGGAAGGTACGATTGAATGGATTCACATCAATCACTGATTATCCTTCTTGGACAGGATATACAGCAAATGCGATTGAAAATTTTGATAAATGCAGGATTTCTTTTTCAGCAGATGGTACGAGCTCTTTTACTAATGATAACGGAGAGACCGTTAATGGGACATTTGTAATTGATAAATCTGGGGATAACATTACGTTTGCGGGTATGGATGTGAATTTTACAATTGTGGATTGGATAACTTGTTCTACTTCTAATAAACAATGGGATATCTTCTCTACAGAATATATTTCAGGGAAACTTTCTGCTATTTGGTTTGGGGCTCTTGCTTACAATGAGGATGGATCTAAAAAAGAGTACATGGTTTATAAGTTTATAAAAACGAAGAAGTAGGAGATTTGTTTTTATGATAAGGGTGCTTATTGAACTTTAAGCGCCCTTTATCTATTATATAATGACATGCTAATGAAGAAAAATGTGGGAAAATGGTTATTGTTGATATTGCTTGTTACATTCGTACAATGTACTAATAGTAAAGGTACTGACGAGCCTGTTGTAGAGGAAGTTCTTTTGTCTGCTTCTCCTTTAGATTTGCATTTTGATTATGAAGGAGGAGAGAAAGTTGTTTCTGTTAAATGTAGTGGAAAATGGGATATAAATATCCCGGCAGGTTCTTGGTGTTTACCTTCTATTCAATCATCTAAAGGAGATGCTGTCATTTCTTTAACTGCTTCTGGAAATGATCTACTTACAGATCGTGTGCTTGAGTTTACTGTTTCTTCATCAGGTGCTTCACCTATTGTATTAAAGGTTAAACAAGATGCAAATCCTGATAATTCTAAAGCAGATTATATTGAAGAAGACAAGACGGGCATGAGCGATGATGCACTGACCTTAGCTTCTAAAATTAAGCTGGGATGGAACTTAGGTAATTCGATGGAAGTTCCTGCTAATCTAGGAGGAGAAACTGGGTGGAATAACCCTAAAACCACGAAGACTTTTATTGATGTGGTAAAAGCAGCAGGTTTTAATGCGGTCCGTATCCCTTGCGCATGGGATAGCTATATTGAAAATAGGGCAACGTATAAAGTGAAGGATTCTTGGCTTGCTCGTGTAAAAGAAGTAGTAGATTATTGTATTGATAATGA
Organism: uncultured Bacteroides sp.; assembly: GCF_963677685.1. NCBI lineage: Bacteria > Pseudomonadati > Bacteroidota > Bacteroidia > Bacteroidales > Bacteroidaceae > Bacteroides > uncultured Bacteroides sp. Next base: position 290,668 of record NZ_OY782186.1, on the reverse strand, counting down.
TATGTATGTTATTCTGAATATTCATTGGGATGGAGGATGGCTTGAAAATAACCCTACTATGGCTAAGCAAGGTGAGGTAAATAGAGAGCAACAGGCTTTATGGAAGCAAATTGCGATTAATTTTCGTACTTATGATGAACATTTACTTTTTGCCGGAACAAATGAAGTACATGTGGCAGATGTATATTCAGATCCAACTACGGAGAATAATACTGCGCAACAATCTTATAATCAAACTTTTATTGATGCTGTACGTGCTACAGGTGGGCGGAATCGTTTCCGTAACTTAATTGTGCAAACGTATAATACCAATATTGCTTACGGAGTGAAGTACATGAAGATGCCTATTGATGTTGTGCAAAACCGTATGATGGTTGAAGTGCACTATTATGATCCGTATGATTTTGCATTAAACGGAAGTTCTTCTATTTATTATTGGGGAATGGATTATAAAAAGTATGGTTTGGTAGGAGATTGGGGACAGGAAGGCTATTTGGAATCCACTTTTGCTTTAATGAAAACTAATTTTGTGGATAAAGGATATCCTGTTATTCTTGGCGAATTTGGTGCTATCAGAAGGTCTTCGTTGGTGAACGATGTTTTGGGGCATCATTTGGAATCACGCGCATATTATCTGGAGAGTGTCACTGCTACTGCTAAAAAATATGGTATGGTACCTTTCTATTGGGATAATGGTGATATTGGAAATAATGGGATGGGAATTTTTGATCGCTTTGCAAATGCTGTTTTTGATAAACAAGGGATGAATGCACTGCTGCAAGGTTCTGTAGTATCTTATCCATATTAAAGGATTAGTATTAATAATTTGAAACAACATTCATAAAAGAATTTTAATAACCTTCTATGAATGTTGTTTTCTTATTTTCCCTATTTCTTAGCGTGAGGATAGTCAATCGTGTAATGCAAGCCACGGCTTTCCTTACGTTCAATGGCTTGTCGCATGATAAGATATCCCACATTTATAACGTTACGTAGTTCGCAGATTTCTCTGGAAGCGAAGCTACGTTTAAAAAGACTCTCTGTCTCTTCATATAGAATATCTAATCTATCCCAGGCTCTTTTTAAGCGCAGATCAGAACGTACAATACCTACGTAAGTGCTCATTATTTGGTTTACCTCTTTCATACTTTGTGTAATGAGGACCATCTCTTCGGGCGAGCGAGTGCCCTCATCATTCCATTCTGGGATCTCTGTGTTATATTTATAGTTATCAATTACTTCTAAACAATGCTTAGCAGCTGCATCAGCATAGACTACGGCTTCAATCAGAGAATTTGATGCTAATCGATTCCCCCCATGTAATCCTGTACAGGAGCACTCTCCTACCGCATAGAGATGCTCAATAGAAGACTGTCCATTCAGGTCTACCTTGATGCCTCCACAAAGATAGTGAGCAGCAGGAGCTACAGGAATATACTCTTTGGTTATATCTATTCCTAGACTAAGGCATTTTTGATAGATGTTTGGGAAGTGTTTTTTTGTTTCTTCGGGATCTTTATGGGTCACGTCCAAATATACATGATCATCTCCTCTATTTTTCATTTCATTATCAATTGCTCGCGCTACGATATCGCGTGGAGCAAGTGACAATCTGGGATCGTATTTATGCATAAATTCTTTTCCGTCCATGGTGCGCAACACAGCCCCGTAGCCACGCATTGCTTCAGTGATAAGGAAAGAGGGGCGATCACCGGGGTGGTATAAAGCGGTTGGATGAAACTGAATGAATTCCATATCTTTCACAGTTCCTTTTGCACGATAGACCATTGCAATACCGTCGCCCGTAGCAACAAGTGGGTTAGTAGTTGTTTGATATACTGACCCTACTCCTCCGGTAGCCATGAGGGTTACTTTAGAAAGATAGGTATCTACCTTTCCTGTTTTTGGGTCTAGGATATAGGCACCATAACATTTTATGTCAGGTGTTTGTCTGGTAACTTCTGTTCCTAAATGGTGTTGAGTTAATATTTCTATGGCAAAATGGTTTTCGAGAACGGTGATGTTGGGATGCTGTTTCACGGCAGCGATAAGGCTGTCTTGTATCTCGGCGCCAGTATTATCTTTGTGGTGCAAAATACGGAATTCAGAATGTCCCCCTTCTTTGTGTAGATCGAATTCACCTCTTTCGTTTTTGTCGAAATTGACTCCCCAACTGATAAGTTCTTTTATTTGTGCGGGAGCTTCTCTAACGACCTTTTCAACAGCTGCCCGATCGCTTATCCAGTCACCGGCGATCATTGTGTCTTCAATATGTTTCTTGAAATTGTCTACCAGTGTATTGGTAACCGATGCTACACCGCCTTGGGCATAAAAAGTATTTGCTTCTTCTAGTTCGGTTTTACATACGAGAGCGACTTTTCCTTTGTGCGCTACTTTAAGGGCGAAACTCATACCGGCGATACCGGAACCGATTACTAGAAAATCGTATTTCTTAATCATGATGTTATACTTTTCCTGCTGAGCCATTGGATTAAAAGTAGATGAACAAATCGTCTAAATGAAATTAATAGTAGGCTTCAACATTGTTCTGTTTCGCAAAATTACGAAATAAGTTTATTCATTGTGCTTTTCGTTGGTATAAATTCATAAAATAGCTAACTTGCCGACAAAATTTGAAATTTATGGACCGTGTCTTTCATGCTCGTATAACTTGGTATCAGTATCTTTATGTATTGTTTTTAAGTTTAGCTATCGTTTTTTTTATATGGGAGAAAATTGCTTTACCCGCTTTACTGCTTGCTGTGCTTTTAGTTGTGCTTATTGAAAAATTAATTCATACAACTTATACTATAACAACAGATGGAACTCTTCTCATATCTTTGGGGCGTTTTGTAAAAAAGCGAAGAATATCGTTTACGGATATACTTTCAGTGGAGAAGAAGCATTCTATGAAAATTGGGGGTTTCTCAATCACCCATTTTCTTCTTATACGTTATTCTTATAGTAAGTATGTTGCTGTTTTACCAGTTAAGGAGGATGAGTTTATTGAGCTTTTAAATAAGCTCATTATGAATCATAGGTCAAATAAATGATATTGAAAGTAGCATGGGAATGAAAAAGAGTTGTTTTTTTATATGTTTTGTTTTGTTTGTTCGTGTGTCTCCAATGTGGGGACAAGGAATTGCTTCTAGTATGAATCGCTTACTAAGCAGTAACTTATTTGCTACTTCCGATGTTGGTCTTTCAATTTATGATCTTACTGATGATGCACCTCTTTATGTTTATCGTGATAAAAAAATGGCTCGCCCGGCTTCTACAGAAAAGCTGATTACTTCTATTGCTTATCTAGCTCGTTTGGGTCTGAGTTCTAAATTCTATACAAGAGTGTATTATACCGGGCATTTAGGTCGGAATGGTACACTATATGGAGATCTTTACGTGCATGGGGGCTTTGATCCTGAGTTTATGGATAGTGACATGGATAAATTGATCGCTGAGTTGAAGGATACTGGCTTGACGAAAGTGAAAGGAAAAATATATGGTGATGTTTCTTTTATGGACTCGTTATATTATGGTGCTGGTTGGTGTTGGGATGATGCGCCTTATGAATTTCAACCAATGTTATCCCCTCTAATGCTTCATAAAGGTTGCCTTGAGGTTATTGCTACTTCGAGTTTGTCTAACAAAATACCTCAAGTGCGTATTAGACCTTTTTCCTCTTATTATACTGTTACTAATAAAATGACTTCTAATGCTGAAGGGAATAAATCTTTTTCCGTAGATAGAGATTGGATGAATGGAGGTAATAATTTGCTGTTAACAGGCAGTGTTTGTGGTACGAAGAAAAAAATGGTGACTGTGTCTAGACCAGCGTCTTTTTTTATGCATGTATTTATGGAGCGTGCGTGTAGAAAAGGAATACTTATGAAATGTTTTGGTGGATTTAAAATGCTTCCTTCGAATGTAACATCTTTACTAGAATACAGTCACTCTACTTCAGAAGTGCTTCGACCTGCCTTGAAAGAGAGTGATAATCTATCTGCAGAGGCTTTGTTTTATCATTTGGGTGCTTGGCATAAGGGAGTCGATAGTTGCTTTATTTCTGCAAAAGATGGAGTTGATGCTATTAAAGGTTTTATAGATGAATTGGGTTATGATCCTGATGATTATGAAATATATGATGGATGTGGGGTGTCATTATATAATTATGTAACTCCTGAGCTAATGCTTGCTTTTCTGAAATATGCCTATTCTAAACCAGAGATATACAAAGAGCTTATAGATGCGTTGCCTATAGCAGGTATTGATGGGACATTAAAAAATAGGATGAAGAAGGGTCGAGCTTTGAGAAATGTGCGAGCAAAAACAGGTTCTCTTTCCGGCATTAGTACTTTAGTTGGTTATTTGCATGCTGCTAATGGGCATGAAGTCGCTTTTGTTATTATGAACCAAAATGTAATGAAAACAAAAGAAGCTCGCGCTTTTCAAGATAAAGTTTGCGAGCTTCTTTGTGGAATGTGGTAAAGTTCAAATATATAGCCTTATATTTTATAATCTTCCCATCTAACATTTTTCATATCGCCTGTACGATTAAGTGCGGCATGCATAGCTAAAGCGGCTTGTATGCAATGAGGTGTTTGTCCTTTGTGTCCCGTTAATTTGAGGTAGTCCCATAGGATCTCTTTGTAATCGGGATGTACACAGTTGGTAATAATAGTTTGTGCTCTCTCCATTGGACTTTTGCCGCGAAGGTCAGCAACACCTTGCTCGGTAATGATTACATTGACAGAATGTTCGCTGTGATCTTGATGAGAGACCATTGGAACGATTGAGCTGATTTTCCCATCTTTGGCTATTGAAGGGCAGGTGAAAATAGAAATATAAGCATTGCGAGTGAAATCTCCGGATCCTCCAATTCCATTCATCATTTTTGTTCCACCGATATGAGTAGAATTAGTATTTCCATATATATCTGCTTCAATAGCAGTGTTGATAGAAATAATTCCTAAGCGGCGAACAACTTCAGGGTTATTGGATATCTCTGATGGACGAAGTACTAATTTGTCACGGAAGAATTCTATATCATTATATATACCTTGTAAGCAGTCATTGGTAACTGTTAGTGAACAAGTACTGCCGAACTTAATACGTCCTTCTTTCATTAGAGAAATTACAGAATCTTGAATAACTTCAGTATACATTTCAAATGCTGGGATTGTTTTGTCTCTACCTAGAGCGCCCAAAACAGCATTGGCTATGTTGCCCACGCCTGACTGTAAAGGAAGGAATGTTGAAGGAATGACGCCACGTTTCATGTCTGCGGCAAGAAAATCTGCTACGTTCTGTCCGATTTGATCAGTCAAAGGATCGGCAGCAGCAAACGATCGAGCTTCATCTGGTCTATTTAGCTCAACAATACCTACAATCTTTTTGGGGTCTACTTGGATATAAGGTAAACCTATTTTGTCGCTAGGTTTATAGATCGGAATTTCTCGACGATATGGAGGATCAAGTGGTTCGTAGAGGTCGTGCATACCTATCATATTTTTGCTATGAGCGCTATTTAACTCTACAATAATTTGATCTGCTAATCGGCAAATAGTCGGTGAAATACCACCTGCGGCTGTAAGATAGATTTTTCCATCGGCAGTTACTTCACAAGCTTCAATAATTGCTATATTTATTTTCCCGATGAAACCATATCGTACTTCTTGAGCCATTTGAGACAAGTGGATATCGTTGTAGGCTATTTCTCCGTTATTAACTGCTGTGCGAAAATCTTTGTTAGTAGTATAGGGGGCACGGTAGCGGATGGCTTTTGCGCGAGATAACATCCCATCGCAGGAATCTCCTGTTGATGCTCCTGTAAATACTCCAATCTGAAAAGGATTCCCTTTGGCGTGTTCTGTTTCTGCTAATTTTGCTAATTCAGCCGTAACGGCTTTGGCCGTTCCTGCGGGGGTGAATCCGCTTAGCCCAATGTTGTAGCCATGTTTAACAAGGCTTGCAGCTTCTGCTGCCGTCATAAAATTGAATGCCATAAAAATTTAGTATATTTTCTAAGTTTCTTTGAAATGATTACTAATACTTTCTTTGGAGGATTTCTGACCAAATAATGGCTTGGCGAACATCTTCTTTGGAATAGAAACCGAGTTTCTTTTGATTGTTGCTTTGTGGCGGTGGTGAGTCTAATTTGCTCATGTCTTCTTTGTTCGAAAACGCTTTTTTTTCTGCTTGATTTTTGGGATGTGCAGCTTCTGCCATTGATGAAACGGTTGCTGTCTCCAAAGTTGCTGCAGCTTGTTGTCTTGTGCTCTGTTCTTCGGCAGGGAACCACTGTCCCCAACTTTCTGGAAGTGTAGGGTTTGAATTAACTTGTTTTTTCCCCTTTTTAGAAGGCATACGGGAAGTAGAATCGCTCTCGTTGGCCTCTCCAAGTTTTTTATTGACTTGTTTGACTATCGCGATGCCAATAATGCTTATAACTAATAGAAATTGTAATATTCCCATTTTTGCTATTTTTATTTTGATTGCAAAGATACTTATTTAATTTGGTAGTAACCAACATTTTAGAATGAAAAAGGGGAGCTTCACAGTTCCCCTTTGTTTTTTTAACCTAAACCTTAACTATGAAAAAATCTAATTTTTCTTTCATTATGCAAATATGTGAAATTGATTTAATTTATGCAAGTCTGGTTTTGGAAAGATACTTATAACTTAACATTTATTATAAACTGTAATATTCTACAATCACATTGATTTCTTTTTTTCTGTTTTAAAAGGCTGAACTTAAGGATGCTTGTTCTTTAATATTTTATTGTTTTTAGGTTTACTTCATCAATTTATCACTGTTTTTTTTAATTGGGTTGATTATACGGCTTATGTCTTTGAATAATCCTCTTTTTCATTCGTAATACTAGTTAAGATAAGCTGCAATTGTGTTATTGTTGTTTTAGGGCATTCTTTTTTATCTTATTGGAGATATTTAGTGTTTTACTTCTGAATATATTGATAATGAAGCTGTATCTTTGCAATTTCTAATTTAATTTAATTGACTTATGAATGAATTAACGGGAGTAGACTTTAAATCTACAACTGATGATGGTAACAAAAAGTTGTTTATTGAAACTTATGGCTGCCAAATGAATGTGGCTGATAGTGAGGTGGTTGCCTCGGTTATGCAAATGGCGGGTTATTCTGTTGCGAAAACGCTAGATGAGGCTGATGCTGTCTTTATGAATACTTGTTCGATCCGTGATAACGCTGAGCAGAAGATTTTAAACAGATTAGAACATTTCTATTATCTGAAAAAAAAGAAAAAAAATCTGATTGTAGGTGTGTTAGGTTGTATGGCGGAACGGGTAAAGGATGATTTGATAGAAAAGCATCATGTGGATTTGGTCGTTGGACCGGACGCTTATTTGACTTTACCTGATTTGGTAGCATCTGTGGAGGCTGGTGAGAAAGCTATAAATGTAGAGTTGTCCAAAACTGAAACCTATCGGGATGTAATTCCTTCTCGTATCTGTGGTAATCATATTTCGGGATTTGTGTCTATTACGCGTGGTTGCAATAATTTCTGCACTTACTGTATTGTTCCTTACACGCGAGGGCGTGAACGTAGTCGTGATTTGGAGAGCATTTTAAATGAAGTGCGTGATTTAATATCTAAGGGTTATAAAGAAATAACTTTGCTTGGTCAGAATGTGGATTCTTATCTTTTTGAAAGGGGGAATGAAAAGATTACTTTCCCAATGTTGCTGCGCATTGTGGCTGAAAATGCTCCCAAAGTGCGTATACGTTTTACAACTTCTCATCCGAAAGATATGTGTGATGAAACTTTACAAGTTATAGCTGATATGCCAAATGTTTGTAAACATGTGCATTTACCAGTTCAAAGTGGAAGTTCTCGTATTTTAAAATTGATGAATCGCAAATATACACGAGAGTGGTATTTGGATCGGGTGGCTGCCATTAAAAGGATTATACCTACTTGTGGCTTAAGTACAGATGTTTTTTCGGGATTTCATTCTGAGACAGAAGAAGATCATCGTCTTTCGCTTTCTTTGATGGAAGAATGTGCGTATGATGCGGCGTTTATGTTTAAATATTCTGAACGACCTGGAACCTATGCTTCTAAGCATTTAGTTGATGATGTGCCTGAAGAGGTGAAAGTGGCTCGTTTGAATGAAATCATAGCATTACAAAACCGTCTGTCTTATGAGTCGAATAAGCGTTGTATTGGTGGTATTTACGAAGTTTTGGTTGAAGGTTTTTCAAAGCGTTCTCGTGATCAATTGGTGGGGAGAACTGAGCAGAATAAAGTCGTAGTTTTTGATAAAGGATTGCATAAAATTGGTGATTTTGTAAATGTTAAAATCACTGAGGCAAGTTCTGCAACGCTAAAAGGGGAAGCTGTTGATTGATTCAACAAATTATATATTGCCTTTTTATTTTTAAATAAGCCACAGGTTAATAAATTACATCTTTGATTTATGGACTGTCCATTATATCTTTGTTCAAACTTAGATTTTGTGATTTATTAGTCTGTGTGTTTATTGGTTTATTTATTGTTGATTTGGTTCCGGCATAATTATCCATAAAATAATGTAAACAAGTACACCTGAAAATGCTGTAAAAATGGTTAATAGAGTATAGACTAATCGAGCAATGGTATAGTCGATCCCAAAGTATTCTGCTAGTCCGCCGCATACACCTGCGATCTGTTTGTTATAGGACTTTTTTAATGTTTTTTTCATGATTTTACTTCGTCTTTAATTACCTGTTTTGGCAAATATATGAATGTTTTTATATTCTTTTACTTATTATAATATTAAAAGACCTTAATGAATATCTTATACGTCATATTTAATTTGTTCCTTTGTTCCAAATTTAGGTATATTTTAGTTTGGCCTTGCAAGCTATATTTCAATTTGTTATAAAGTCAATGAATAAACTCACGATAGATATTTGTCCGCTTTGCGGAAGTATGCATATAAGTCACTATATCAACTGTATAGATTTTTATGCTTCTAAAGAAGAGTTTGAATTGCTTAAATGTGAGGAGTGTAATTTCATTTTCACTCAAAATGCTCCTGTGGATTCAGAAATTGGTAAATACTATGAAACTCCTGATTATATTTCCCATTCTGATACAAAAAAAGGGATAGTAAATTATGTCTATCATCTTGTTAGGGCTTATATGTTGAGTAAGAAAGCTCAATTGGTGATAAAAGAAAGTCATTTACGTTCTGGTAAAATTCTTGATATAGGTGCAGGTACTGGTTATTTTGCTAACGCTATGTACTTGAGAGGCTGGGAAGTGGAAGCTATTGAGAAAAATGAAGGTGCTCGTGTTTTTGCAAAAGAGCATTTTATGCTTGATGTGAAAGATGAAGCAGCATTAATGAATTTTCCTACTGGTTGCTTTGATGTCATTACCCTTTGGCATGTAATGGAGCATTTAGAACATTTGGAAACTGTTTGGGCTAGATTCTCAGAGCTTCTTACAGAAAAAGGAATACTTGTAGTAGCGGTGCCAAATTCTGCTTCTTATGATGCTGAAAAATATGAAAAATATTGGGCTGCTTATGATGTGCCTCGGCATTTATGGCATTTTACACCTGCTACGATACAACAATGGGGAGCAAAGCATGGTTTTATACTTGCAGCTAGGCATCCGATGCCTTTTGATGCTTTTTACATCTCAATGTTAAGTGAAAAGTATCGAGGTAAGTCTTTTCCTTTTTTTAGGGGACTTTTTGTAGGCGTGCTTGCATGGTTCAGTTCGTTGGTGAAAAAAGAGAAGAGTAGTTCAATGATTTATGTATTCAGGAAGAAGAGATAAATGAAGAAAAATAGAAATAATTTGGTTTCCTATTTTGATATGCAATTTGTAACATCAAGTATTAGCACGATGTTAGTTTTGTTACTCTTGGGTTTAGTAGTGTTTTTTGTTTTGACTGCTGATAATTTATCCGTTTACGTGCGTGAGAATATAAATTTCTCTATTTTAATTAGTGATGAAATGAAAGAGGCTGATATTCTGAAGTTGCAAAAGAAATTAAATGAAGAGCCCTTTGTGAAAGAATCAGTTTATATTTCTAAAAAACAAGCATTGAAAGAACAGTCTGAAGCAATGGGGACTAATCCAGAAGAATTTTTGGGATATAATCCTTTTACTGCTTCTATTGAGGTTAAATTACATTCTGATTATGCTAATTCGGATAGTATTGCTAAGATAGAGAAGAATATAAAAAGGAATATCAATATTCAAGATGTACTTTATCAAAGGGATTTAATAGATGCGGTGAATGAAAATATACGTAATATAAGTTTGGTTTTATTGTCTTTGGCTGTAGTACTCACCTTTATATCTTTTGCGCTTATTAATAATACAATTCGCTTGGCTATTTATTCTAAACGTTTTCTTATTCATACGATGAAATTGGTAGGAGCAGGTTGGGGATTTATAAGAAGACCTTTTTTGTCTCGAAATATTTGGAGTGGCATCCTGGCTGCTGTTGTAGCGGATGGTGTGTTAATGGGTACAGCTTATTGGCTGGTTTCCTATGAGCCGGAACTAATAAAGGTTATTACTCCTAATATAATGCTATTGGTGTCTCTCTCTGTCTTGGCTTTTGGGATAGTTATTACTTTCTTGTGTGCTTATCTCTCAATTAATCGCTATTTGAGAATGAAAGCATCTACTCTTTATTATATATAAATTAAAAAATATGGATAAACAAAAGTTTGCTTTCGATAAAATAAACTTCATCTTGTTGGCTATTGGCATGGTGGTTGTTATTTTGGGTTTTGTGCTAATGACAGGTCCGTCTTCTACCGAAACTCTTTTTCAATCTGATATTTTTAGTGTTCGTCGCATAAAGGTTGCTCCAGTGGTTTGTTTCTTGGGGTTTATTTTTATGATTTATGCGGTGTTACATAAGCCTAAAGTGAGGAAGTAGAAGATGGGGGATTTGACTATATTGCAAACTATTTTGATAGCAATAGTGGAAGGGCTTACTGAGTTTCTGCCAGTTTCTTCAACCGGGCATATGATTATTGCTCAAAATATACTGGGAATACAAAGTACAGAATTTGTTAAGGCTTTTACGGTTATTATTCAATTTGGTGCTATTCTTTCTGTTGTTGTTTTATATTGGAAACGCTTTTTTAAGCTTAATGAATGTCGTATCTTTGACTCAGAAGGGGTATTAGGGAAACCTTTAATGTCTCGATGGAAAATTTACGGCAATCGTATTTTATATAAATTTGATTTTTATTGGAAATTGCTTGTTGCATTTATTCCTGCAGCATTTTTTGGCTTGTTATTTAGTGATAAAATAGATCAGATGCTTGAAAGTGTTACAGTTGTAGCTGTGATGCTTGTTTTAGGAGGAATCTTTATGTTATTCTGCGATAAAATATTTTCTGAAGGAACAGAAGATTTGAAGGTAACAGAAAAAAAAGCATTCAATATAGGGCTTTTTCAGTGTATTGCTATGATCCCCGGAGTCTCTCGTTCTATGGCAACTATTGTAGGAGGGATGACTCAAAAAATGACGCGTAAGAATGCAGCTGAATTTTCTTTTTTTCTAGCTGTACCTACGATGTTTGCTGCTACAGGATATAAGTTGCTTAAGTTGTTTCTTGATGGGGGCACACGAATTTTGATGGACAATCTTTCGGCTCTTATTATTGGTAATATTGTGGCTTTTGGGGTAGCTTTATTGGCGATAAAGTTTTTTATCACTTTTGTAACAAAATACGGATTTAAGGCTTTTGGTTATTATCGTATAGTTGTCGGAGGGTTAATCCTTCTGATGTTGATGTTGGGCTATAATTTAGATATCGTTTGATGAATTTTAAAGAAGGAGAAGTTCTCTATTTTAATAAACCTTTGCAGTGGACATCTTTTAATTTGGTTGCAAGGGTACGTACTCAGCTTAGTCGTAAATTGAATGTAAAAAAGCTGAAAGTAGGACATGCGGGGACTTTAGATCCTTTAGCTACTGGAGTGATGATTATTTGTACAGGTAAGGCTACTAAGAGAATAGAAGAGTTTCAGTATAATACTAAAGAATATATTGCTACACTTTGTTTAGGTGCAACTACCCCTTCTTTTGATTTAGAGAAGGAGATTGATGCAACATATCCTGTGGAGCATATTACTCGAAAAATGATAGAGGATACACTTGCAACATTTGTGGGTGAGATACAACAAATTCCACCTTCTTTTTCGGCTTGTAAAGTGGAAGGGGTTAGAGCTTATGATCTGGCGAGAAAAGGGAAGGAAGTAGAACTGAAACCGAAAACTCTTGTTATAGATGAAATAGAGCTGGTTGAATGTAATCTTCCTGAGATAAAGATACGAGTGATTTGTAGTAAGGGAACTTATATAAGAGCTTTGGCTAGAGACATTGGTGAAGCATTGAATAGTGGTGCTCATTTAACAGGTCTTATGCGTACTAGAATAGGAGAGGTAACTTTGAAAGATTGCCTTGATCCTGAAAAATTTGTGGAGTGGCTTGGTGAGCAAAATATTGAAGATGAAAATTAAATAAACAGACTATAAGTATGAAACTTTCGCAGTTTAAGTTTAAATTACCAGAAGAAAGAATTGCTTTGCATCCAGCGAAGTATAGAGATGAGTCACGCTTGATGGTGTTGCATAAGCGTACAGGTGAAATAGAACATAAAGCATTTAAAGATGTTTTAGACTATTTTGATAATAAGGATGTTTTTATCTTTAATGATACGAAAGTTTTTCCTGCTCGGTTATATGGGAATAAAGAAAAAACAGGGGCTAAAATAGAAGTTTTTTTGCTTAGAGAGTTGAATGAAGAACTTCGTTTATGGGATGTGTTGGTCGATCCGGCTCGTAAGATTCGTATTGGGAATAAACTTTATTTTGGCGATGATGATTCGATGGTTGCAGAAGTGATAGATAATACTACTTCTCGTGGTCGTACTCTTCGCTTTTTATATGATGGTCCTCATGATGAATTTAAGAAAGCATTGTATGCTTTGGGCGAGACTCCGCTTCCTCACAGTATTATAAAGCGTCCGGTAGAAGAAGAAGATGCTGAACGTTTTCAATCAATTTTTGCAAAACATGAAGGGGCTGTTACAGCGCCAACGGCTAATTTGCACTTCAGTAGAGAATTGATGAAACGTTTGGAAATAAAAGGTATAGATTTTGCTTTTGTTACAATGCATGCTGGATTAGGTAATTTTCGAGATATTGACGTGGAAGATTTAACTAAGCACAAAATGGATTCTGAGCAGATGTTTGTGACTAAGGAAACTGTTGATGCCGTTAATGAGGCTAAAGATTTGAGTCGGAATGTCTGTGCAGTGGGTACTACTGTGATGCGTGCAATTGAAACGGCTGTAAGTACAGATGGGCATCTTAAAGAATTTGAAGGTTGGACTAATAAATTTATTTTTCCTCCATATGATTTTACTGTTGCGAATAGTATGATTTCGAATTTTCATATGCCATTATCTACGCTTTTAATGATTGTAGCTGCTTTTGGTGGTTATGATCAGGTAATGGATGCTTATCAAGTAGCATTGCAAGAAGGCTATCGATTTGGCACCTATGGTGATGCGATGCTTATTCTTGATAAATAATAAATTGTGAAGGTGAAAGTGTATTTAGGCTTGGGTACTAACTTAGGTGATAAAGAACAGAACCTTCACTTAGCTATAAAGTATATAGAAGAGCGGATTGGGAATATTATTTCCTTATCCGCTTTTTATACAACTGCTCCATGGGGATTTGATTCGGATAATTCTTTTTTAAATGCGGCTATTTGTGTTGAAACAGCTTTTCTCCCATTTGAACTTTTGGATGTAACGAAAAGTATTGAATCTTTTTTAGGGCGTAAACGAAAGTCTATGCAAGGAGTTTATGCTGACCGTTTAATTGATATAGATTTATTACTTTATGAAGATTTCGTGATCAGTACTAAAGAGTTGACGCTCCCTCATCCTTTAATGGAGCAACGCCTATTCGTGATGGAGCCTTTGGCTGAGATTGCGCCAGGGCTATTACATCCCGTGTTGCGTGAAAGTATGCTTGATTTGTATAAAAAGCTTGCTCTGTATAGAAAAACAAATTCTTATAAATGAAAAGACAGAACTTTTATTTCTAAAATTATTTCTCTTTTTTTTTAGAATATTTATAAGTGAAAAGGGTGGCTACTTTTTCAAAGAATTAGTATCTTTGTACCTGAAATGATATGTGGAGAGATTTGGGTAGCTTGCAACCACAGAAAAAAATGCTAAAATAACATTCTCATCTGCTTTGCATATCTACTCTTTTTCTACTACATTCTAAATTTACAAATCATAATTCAATTTAATTATGGGATATTTATTCACATCCGAATCGGTGTCTGAAGGACACCCCGACAAAGTGGCCGATCAAATATCGGACGCTGTACTTGATGAGTTGTTGGCTTATGATCCAAACTCTAAAGTAGCTTGCGAAACCTTGGTTACTACTGGGCAGGTAGTACTTGCAGGAGAAGTGAAATCTGAAGCGTATGTAGATTTGCAAGAAGTTGCCCGAAACGTTATAAAGCGTATTGGTTATACTAAAGGCGAATATATGTTCGAAGGAAACTCGTGTGGAGTCTTTTCTGCAATTCATGAGCAGAGTGCTGATATTAATCGCGGCGTTGAACGTGCTGATCCTATGAATCAGGGGGCCGGCGATCAGGGTATGATGTTTGGTTATGCCACAAATGAGACTGAAAATTATATGCCATTGTCTCTTGATTTGGCACATAGGATTCTTTTAGTTCTTGCTGAAATTCGTCGTGAAGGTAAAGATATGACCTATTTGCGACCTGATGCTAAAAGTCAAGTTACTATAGAATATGACGATAATGGTGCTCCTATTCGTATTGATACCATCGTTGTTTCTACGCAGCATGATGATTTCATTCAACCTGTTGATTCTTCTTTAGAGGCTCAATTGAAGAGTGATGAAGAAATGCTGGCGATTATACGCAAAGATGTTATTAATATATTAATGCCAAGAGTTATTGCTCAGATAGGTAATGTAAACATTCTATCATTGTTTAATAACGAAATTACATACCATGTTAACCCTACTGGTAAATTTGTGATAGGAGGACCTCATGGGGATACCGGCTTGACTGGGCGAAAAATTATTGTAGATACTTATGGTGGTAAGGGGGCTCATGGTGGTGGTGCTTTTTCTGGAAAGGATCCGAGTAAGGTGGACCGTAGTGCTGCTTATGCAGCTCGGCATATTGCGAAAAATCTAGTGGCTGCTGGAGTTGCAGATGAAATGTTAGTGCAAATATCATATGCTATAGGTGTTGCGAAGCCTATTAATATCTATGTTGATACTTTTGGACGTAGTAAAGTTGCTTTGAGTGATGGGGAAATAGCTAAAACGATAGAGCAATTGTTTGATCTTCGTCCGAAAGCTATTGAAGATCGTTTAAAATTACGTTTTCCGATTTATAGTGAGACGGCTGCATATGGGCATATGGGGCGTGAGCCGAAGACGGTGACTAAATATTTCCATTCTCGTTACTTGTCTGATAAAACAATGGAGGTTGAGTTATTCACGTGGGAAAAATTAGATTACGTGGATAAGGTAAAAGTCGCATTTGGTTTGTAATCAGCGTAGCTTTACAGCTATTTATTTTATAGGAAGGTCATTCTATCTGTTACTTTTGTATCGATGTGAATGACCTTCCGCTATTTTTCATGTAAATCTTTAAACTTTCTGTATTTTTGCAAAGTAAAAATATAACTTTGTATAATGATCATGAATAAAATAAATTCTATATGTGTATATAGTGCTTCTAGCACAAAAATTGATTCTGTCTATTTTCAAGCTGCTGAGTGTTTAGGGCATTTGTTAGCTGAAAAAAAAGTTCGTCTAATTAATGGGGCAGGAAGCTTAGGCTTAATGTCTACTGTCGCTGATGCTGTTTTGTCTAAGGGTGGTGAAGTGACAGGGGTAATTCCTGAATTTATGATAGACCAAGGATGGCATCATACAGGGCTTACGGAATTAATCAGAGTGAAAAATATGCATGAAAGGAAACAAACAATGGCTACTCTTAGTGATGGCGTTATTGCTTTGCCTGGAGGCTGTGGTACGCTTGAAGAACTGCTTGAAATTATTACTTGGAAGCAATTAGGGTTGTATTTGAAGCCAATTGTAATTTTAAATGTGAATGGATTTTATGACCCTCTTCTAGAAATGCTTGATAGAGCAATCGATGAGAAGTTTATGCGTCCTCAGCATGCTGAAATCTGGAATATAGCTACTACTCCAGAAGAAGCTTTAAAAACAGTTTTTGAGCTTCCTTTATGGGACGTTTCTGTTCGTAAATTTGCGGAAATATGACACCAATACGCTGTTTAAGTACAGATGCCATTTTGCCTGAATTCATTTTGCATACTAATATTGAACAAAATAATGATTCGCTTATGCAAGCAGATACTTTACCTCTTTTTTATGAAAACAGCTCTGATTCTATAGCTGTTGCTCCTGCTTATTCATTAAAAGAGCATGTTTCTGGCTTTGAAGGCGTTCAAGTTCCATATACCCTTAAAGGAGATGATGTTGTTTCTGCTATTCTTATGGGGTGCTTCTTAATCTCTGCTTATGTCTTGGCAAGTAGTAAAAAGTATCTTGTCCAGCAAGTTAAAGATTTTGTTCTTCATCGTGATAGAAGTAGTATTTTTGCTGTATCTACGGCGGCAGATATAAGGCATTTATTGCTATTGATTTTGCAAACCTGTGTTCTCTCTGCTCTTTGCCTTTTTGATTTTTTTGTATCTCGACAACCAACATTAATTCTTTATATTCCTTCCTATGTTTTGGTTGCTTTTTATGTCGGAATTTGTTTTTTATATTTATTAATGAAATGGTTGCTTTATAATATTGTGGGATGGGCTTTCTTTGATAAATATCAAACAGAATTGTGGATGACATCGTATGCTACTATTATCTATTATATTGGCTTTATCTTATTCTTTTTCACTCTTTTTCTTGTTTATTTTGATTTGAGCTTGCTTTATTTTGTATCAATAAGTTTCTTATTGATAATTTCCACTAAAATTTTGATATTGTATAAATGGATAAAGCTTTTTTTTAATAATGTTTATGGACTTTTCCTTTTAATTTTGTACTTTTGTGCGCTTGAAATTCTGCCCTGCATTGTTATGTATCGGGTATTAGTTCAAATTAATAACTTATTGCTAATAAAATTTTAGGACGTTGAAAATTAAGAAAGTACTTGTGTCGCAGCCTAAACCTGCTTCAGAGAAGTCTCCTTACTACGATATTGCAGAAAAGTATGGGGTAAAGATAGACTTCCGCCCCTTCATTAAAATAGAGAGCCTTTCTGCAAAAGAGTTCAGACAGCAAAAAGTGTCTATTTTGGAACATACTGCCGTAATCTTTACGTCTCGCCATGCAATAGACCATTTTTTTAGTTTGTGCGCAGAAATGCGTATTGTTATACCTGATACAATGAAGTATTTTTGTGTTACGGAGGCTGTGGCTTTGTATATACAAAAATATGTACAGTATCGTAAAAGAAAGATCTTTTTTGGAGCGACGGGAAAATTTGAAGATTTGCTACTTTCTATTGTGAAGCATAATTCTGAAAAATATTTTGTTCCTATGTCTGATGTGCATACTGATGAAATAAAGAATTTGTTGGATAAGAGTAAGATAAACCATACAGAAGCGGTGATGTATCGTACGGTTAGTAATGATTTCCTTGATGGTGAGGAATTTGACTATGATATGTTGTTGTTTTTTAGTCCATCAGGTGTCTCTTCATTGAAAAAGAATTTTCCTAATTTTGACCAGAGGGAAATTAAGATCGGAACTTTTGGCTCTACTACTGCTCAGGCTGTTCGTGATGCAGGATTACGCCTTGATTTGGAAGCTCCAAATGTAAAAGCTCCATCAATGACTGCTGCTTTGGAACTTTATATCAGAGAAGCAAATAAGAAGTAATTATACGAAATAATAAATATAGATAGAGGTCGGCATTTTAAGGCATTGGAGGCTTTTAGCTTTCACTGTTATTTGTCGTCCATATTGATGTATGGGCATAAATACGTTGTCTAAACCGGAGCGGCTGAATAGTAAAATTGCAATTGAGAAATTGTTTTCTGGAGGAGCGAAGTCTTTTTCTTCCTATCCCTTGCGTGTCGTATTTATGGAAATGAATAAAGGTGAACAAGAAGCACCTCCTTGTTTGTCCCTTTTAATTAGTGTTCCTAAAAAACGTTTTAAAAGAGCTGTTGATCGTAATAGAGTGAAAAGGCAAATCCGAGAAGCTTTTCGTAAAAATAAGCATACTCTTTTAAAATTGCTTGAAGAAAAAAAACTAAATTTATCGATAGCTGTTATTTATTTATCGGATGATTTACTCTCATCTACTGAGATAGAGAATAAGTTGAAATTATTATTAGTTCGTATAAATGATAAAACAGTGTGAAACGATTACTTTCTTATATATTGTTGCTCCCTATTTATTTCTATCGTTTGTGTATATCCCCAATGACCTCTCCATCATGTAGATTTACTCCGACTTGTTCTCAGTATGCCATTGAAGCAATAAAAAAATATGGCCCTTTTTATGGTTCATATTTAGCCTTTAGAAGAATTTTACGTTGCCATCCTTGGGGCGGCTCTGGCTATGATCCTGTACCTTGATTTTTATGGAGTTGCTAGATATACATACCCATTATTTATTTCCATCACCTGAGAAAGTTATTCTAAATTGTACGCTCACTAGGAATGAATTGCCTTCTCACGTTACCTATTGTTCTATAGGTATTCATCCATGGGATTTGCTGGATAATAATTACCTTCAAAAATGGGATTCTTTACTCACTCTTGCTCATGATTCTCGCGTTATAGCTATTGGAGAAGCGGGTTTGGATAAGAGTATTGCTCCTTCTTTATCTTTGCAATTAGATATCTTAAAAAAACAGATACAGTTGGCTGATAGTTTGCAAAAACCACTAATTATTCATTGTGTTCGTTCTGCGAATGAGCTGATTGCGCTTAAAAAAGAAATGAAGCCTCTAAATCCTTGGATTATTCATGGGTTTAGAGGGAAAAAGGAATTAGCTTTAGAGTATGTTAAGCACGGTTTCTATTTGTCTTTTGGAGAAAATTACTTGGAAGAATCACTTCGCGCTATTCCTCTCGATCATGTTTTTTTGGAAACAGATGAAAGTGCTATTGATATTTCTTTTCTTTATAGTCGTGTGGCAGAATCGTTAGGTGTACCTTTGGATACATTGATGAATCAAGTTCAAGCAAATATCAAAAATATATTTGGGTGTATTTAAGTTGTTCTTTTATTTCTTTTGTATAACCTTTTAGATAGTAAGAGTTGCTTGTTCAAATAAAGAGTCGTACTTTTGTCTATAAATTTAATGAAATTTTCATTAATAGAGCATATTATTATTAATAAAAAGATATTTCATCCAATGAAAATTGTAAATCAAGTAAAGTCCAATATGAATTTTGTAGAGGAATTGAGGTGGAGAGGAATGGTGCATGATATGATGCCAGGAACAGAAGAATTGTTAACAAAAGAACACGTTAGTGCTTATTTAGGTATTGATCCTACAGCTGATTCTTTACATATTGGCCATTTGTGTGGTGTAATGATGTTGAAGCATCTTCAGCGTTTTGGTCATAAACCGTTGGCACTTATTGGTGGAGCGACTGGTATGATTGGTGATCCCTCGGGCAAATCTGCTGAGAGGAACCTATTGAACGAAGAGGTTTTGCGACATAATCAAGAATGCATAAAAAAGCAGCTAGCTAAGTTCTTGGATTTTGATTCTGATATACCTAATAAGGCTGAACTAGTGAACAACTATGATTGGATGAAGAATTTTTCTTTTCTTGATTTTGTTCGTGAGGTTGGTAAGCATATTACGGTGAATTACATGATGGCGAAAGATTCTGTTAAGAAGCGCTTGAATGGTGAATCTCGTGATGGTTTGTCGTTTACAGAGTTCACTTATCAATTATTACAAGGATATGATTTTCTTCATTTATATGAAGCTAAAGGTTGTAAACTACAAATGGGAGGCTCTGATCAATGGGGTAATATTACTACAGGGACAGAACTTATTCGCCGTACAAATGGTGGAGAAGCTTTTGCCTTGACCTGTCCTCTTATTACTAAAGCGGATGGAGGTAAATTCGGTAAAACTGAATCGGGTAATGTATGGTTGGACCCTAAATATACTTCGCCTTATAAGTTTTTCCAGTTTTGGTTAAATGTGAGTGATGATGATGCTGCTCGTTATATTAAAATATTCACATCTTTAAGTCAGGAAGAGATAGATTCTCTTATAGAAGAACATACTAAAGCTCCTCATTTAAGAGTTCTTCAGAAGCGTTTAGCTAAAGAGGTTACCATTATGGTACACTCTGAAGATGAGTATAATACAGCTTTAGAAGCATCAGAAATTCTTTTTGGAAATTCTACTTCTTCAGCTTTGAAAAAATTAAATGAAGAAACTCTATTAGCAGTATTTGAAGGAGTACCTCAGTTTGAAATTTCTAGAGAGAAACTGTTGACAGGGGATAAAGCTGTTGATTTATTTGTTGATGATGCTGCTATTTTTGCTTCAAAAGGTGAGATGAGAAAATTGGTGCAAGGTGGAGGCGTTTCTTTAAATAAAGAAAAACTAGCTACTTTTGATCAGCTTATAACTTCTTCTGATTTACTTGATAATAAATATTTGTTGGTTCAACGAGGGAAGAAAAACTATTATCTGATCATTGCAAAATAAAAAATAGGCTTTAATATTTGGATGTTTAGGGCTATATTACTATCTTTGCATCGCTTTTTAAGAGAAAGCGTCTGAGCTTGTCCTATGGTGTAATGGTAGCACAACAGTTTTTGGTTCTGTTTGTCGAAGTTCGAATCTTCGTAGGACAACTTAAAATAGTATGAAACCCTTGAAAACATTAAGTTTTTGAGGGTTTTTTATTTTTAATAAATTGTATCTAATGAGAAAGCAATTAAAGCAAGTAGAAGAATTTCATCGTTCTTTTGGGCTATGTGTTAATACTCTTCCTACATTGCGGATTCCGCAAAAAGTATATGAACTTCGTTTGAAAATAATGCGTGAAGAAGTGGAAGAGTATAAAGAGGAGTATGAGATAGCTAACGATTCAGATGATGCTCGTTTACGAGCTGTAGCAAAAGAGTTAGCAGATATAGCCTACACTCTTTTGGGAACAGTTGTTTCTCACGGTTTACAAGAAGAATTTGAACGTGTTTTTGATGCTGTTCATGAAAGCAATATGAGCAAATTAGAGAAAGACGGTAAACCTGTTTGCCGTGAAGATGGTAAAATATTGAAGTCATCTCTTTATCATGCACCTAATTTGGATTTTCTTGTGAATAGTCAGTCTAATAAAGAGATCTGATATTTTGTTGTTACTCTACTAAACATTCTTTTGGGGAACCGATAATGCCTTTTTTGCTCCTGAATATTATGCTAAAGATCAAATAGAAGTTATGGAAATTAGCCAAGAAACGTTAGCTTTTATAAATACGCATCGCTATGAGGATGTACGGGAGTTAGCTTTGAGAGCTACTAAATTTCCGGGCGTAGATATGTCTACTGCTATCACGCAGATTGCGGGTAGGCAAATTGCGACATTAAAGATACCATCATGGAGTAAGGTACAAGAGCTACGTTATCCAAATCACTTGCCGCTAGAACAATGTTCATCGGAGGCTACGGCTCGTTATAAAGCTAGTTTAGTAGAAGGAAAATCTTTAGTTGACCTTACTGGGGGATTTGGTATTGACTGCGCTTTTCTTTCTTCTCGTTTTGAGAAAATAATATATGTGGAGCAACAAGAATCTTTATGTAAATTAGCTATTTATAATTATCACCTTTTGCACTTAGATCATATTCAGGTAAAGCATGCTGATGCTATCTCTTTTTTGGAAGAAATGGAGGCTGTGGATTGCATTTTTATAGATCCTGCCCGTAGAAATGAGCATGGAGGAAAAACCATTGCAATAGAAGATTGTACTCCTGATGTAAGTGAGCTTCAATATTTATTATTAAATAAGGCAAGAAGAATTCTAATAAAACTTTCCCCCATGTTAGATATTACAAAGGTTATGCATGCAATGCCTCATACCTCTGAAATACACATTGTTTCTGTAAATAATGAGTGCAAAGAACTTTTGCTTCTTGTGGGGAAGGAGTTAATTAAGGACCCATTAATTCAATGTGTGAATTTACAAAATGAGAATAAGCAAATTTTTTCTTTTAAACACTCTCAGGAACAAGAAAGTAACTGCGTTTATGAAGAGGACTTAGGAGAATATTTATATGAGCCTAATGCTTCTATAATGAAGGCTGGGGCTTTTAAATATCTGGCTTCTGTTTATAAAGTGAATAAATTACATCCTAATAGTCATTTATACACTTCTAACATATTGGTTAGAGATTTTCCAGGAAGAGTGTTTCGTGTAGCAGACTTATGCTCTTTTAATAAAAAAGAATTTAGAAAACGTTTTACCGAAATTAAAAAAGCCAATATCTCTGTTCGCAATTTTCCAGCCTCTGTTGCAGAAATAAGAAAGCGGCTAAATCTGCTTGATGGAGGAGAAACTTATTTTTTTGCAACAACTTTGAATTCAGGTAAGAAGGTACTTATAAACTGTACGAAATGTGATTTAGAAACAGAAATGTAGCGTATTTGTTACTTGATGTTAAGCTTATTGTAAAAAAAAGGTAATTTTTATAAATTACTTTTGCAGCAATAATTAACGCTACATTAGTTCTATGAAAAGAGTAACCAAATTAATCTCGTTTATTTTTCTTTTTGCGAGTATAACGAGCCTTTCCTTTGCAACAGAAAATGAAAACCTTACCAAAAAAGGGGCTATTCGTGGTCGAATAGTGGATAACACTAAGCAGTTCTTGCCGGGAGCTTCTATTTATATTGATAAACTGCATACCGGTGTTACTAGTGATATTAATGGTTTTTATACTTTTCCTAACTTATCTCCGGGTACTTATGTTCTTAAAGTTAGCTATGTGGGTTATGATCCTGTGGCATTGACGATTACCATTTCTGAAGGAAAAACATTAGAAAGAAATGTGACCTTGAAAGAAGGTGTTGAGCTTCGAGAGATAGTTGTTGGCGGCTTTTTGCAAGGGCAAAATCGTGCTATTAATGTACAAAAAAGTAATTTGGGTATTACTAATGTAGTATCTGCTGATCAAGTAGGAAAGTTTCCTGATTCGAATATAGGTGATGCTTTGAAACGTATTTCGGGTATTAACGTGCAATATGATCAGGGTGAAGCTCGCTTTGGACAAGTACGTGGCACTTCGGCTGATCTTAGTTCGGTAACCATTAATGGTAATCGTTTACCTTCCGCAGAAGGAGGTACAAGAGATGTACAGTTGGATCTTATTCCTGCGGACATGATTCAGACAATTGAAGTAAACAAAGTGATTACACCAGATATGGATGCTGATGCTATTGGTGGTTCTATTAATTTGGTTACCAAAAACTCTCCTTATAAGCGAATCATTTCGGCTACTGCCGGTTCTGGATGGAACTGGGTGAGTGATAAAGCACAAACGAATTTAGCTTTTACGTATGGTGATAATTTTTTTGATAATAAGCTAGGAGTTATCTTGTCTGCTTCATATCAATATGCTCCATCGGGTTCCGATAACACAGAGTTTGAATGGAAGCATACCGATGATGGAGAAGTCTATGTGAGTGATTATCAACTTCGTCAGTACTATGTAACTCGTGAACGTCAAAGCTATTCTGCTGCTCTAAATTGGAATGCTAGTATAAATCATAAATTTTATTTTAAAGGTATTTTTAATAATAGGAATGACTGGGAAAATAGATATAGGCTTACGCTAAAAGATCTCAATGAAGAGAGTGTGGATAATACAGCAGATGTTCGTATACAAACTAAAGCAGGTACTCCTGATAATAAGAATGCACGTTTAGAACGTCAGCGCACTATGGACTTTACATTAGGTGGTGAGCATTTATTTGGGAAATTGAATATGGATTGGAATGCTTCTTATGCTAAGGCAAGTGAGAAGAGACCAAATGAACGCTATATTGATTATGTATTAAAGAAGCAGAAATTTATTCCTGATTTAAGCGATGAACGCAAGCCTTTCTATTCTCCTCAAAGTGGCTCTAAAATGGTTTTAGATAATGATTTTAGTCTCAAAGAAGTTACTGAAGAGCAAGGCGATATTCAGGAAAAAGATTTAAAATTTACTTTAAATTTTGATCTTCCTCTACGTGAAGGAAGCTTCAATAATAAACTAAAATTTGGTGGTAAAGTAACGGCTAAGAGTAAAGATAAAGTGAAAGATTTTTACAAATATACTCCTCTAGATGAAACCGCCTTTCAATCAACAACTTTAGGGCATATGGTAAATGAGAACCGTGATGGATTTATGCCAGGCAGTAAATATAAAGTAGGCAATTTTATTAGTAAGGAATATGTAGGTAGCCTTGATCTCAACAATGTTTCTCTTTTTAAAAAGAAACAAGATTTGTCTGAAGTGGCAGCTAGCTTTGAAGCAAAAGAAACTGTCACAGCAGGTTATGTGCGTTTTGATCAAAAGTTAGGCAAAAAGTGGAAACTTATGTTTGGGGTGAGATTAGAAAATACGCAACTAAAATATACTGGCAGGAATTACAATGCAAAAGAGAAAGAGATGACAGTAACTCCCCAGGCTAAAGATCATTATTTGAATGTGTTGCCCTCTTTATTAATGAAATACGATGTGAATGATGATTTTAAGATACGTGCTTCATTTACCAATACTATTGCTCGCCCTAAATATTCAGATTTGGTTCCCAATGTAACAGTCTCTAAGGATGATGAACTCAGCATGGGTAATCCGGACTTGAATCCTACTATTTCTTATAACCTTGATTTTAGTGCCGATTACTATTTCAAAAGTATAGGTTTAATTAGCGCAGGGGTCTTTTATAAAAAGATTAATGATTTTATTGTAGATCAAAGACTTACGGATTATACTTATAACGGAGTTGCTTATACTAAATTTACTCAACCTAAAAATGCAGGAAATGCAAATCTTTTAGGGGTGGAATTAGCTTATCAACGTGATTTTGGATTTATAGCGCCAGCATTGAAGAATTTTGGTTTTTATGGAAATTATACTTATACCTATACTCGTGTGAATAATTTCAGTTTTGAGGGACGAGAGAATGAGAAAGGTTTAAGATTGCCGGGATCTCCTGAACATACGGCTAATGCTTCATTATATTATGAGCGTAAGGGTCTGAATGTTCGTCTGTCTTATAATTATGCTTCTTCATTTATAGATAAGATGGGCAAAGAGAAGTTTTATGATCGATATTATGACGCGGTTAATTACCTTGATTTAAACGCAAGTTATACATTTGCTAAGCACTATACTTTTTATGCCGAAGCAAATAACTTGCTTAATCAACCTCTACGTTATTATGAAGGAACAAAAGAACGTACAATGCAAGTAGAGTATTATGGGGCGAAGGTTAATGCCGGTTTTAAAATAAATTTTTAATTGAATTTTATATTTAAAGAAGATGAAACAAAGAATTCTTTTTGTGTTTTTTGCAATACTGTCTTTTGTCTCAGTAAAAGCACAGATTACTGATTATTCCATATTTGATCATAAATATAATTTTTATATAGCTAATGATCTAGGAAGAAATGGATATTATGATCAAAAGCCAATAGCCGAATTAATGGGAGTAATGGCTGAAGAAATAGGTCCCGAATTTGTCTTAGCTCCTGGAGATATTCATCATTTTGAAGGTGTTCAAAGTGTGAATGATCCTTTGTGGATGACTAATTATGAACTGATTTATAGTCACCCTGAATTGATGATTGACTGGTTTCCCACTTTGGGTAATCACGAATATCGGGGAAATACACAAGCTGTACTTGATTATTCAAAAGTGAGTCGTCGGTGAATATGCCAGCACGTTATTACACTAAAGTTTTTTCAGAAAAGGGAACTAGTATTAGAATTCTTTGGTTAGACACGACTCCTTTAATAGATAAATACCGTAATGACAGTATAAAGTATCCCGATGCTTATAAGCAAGACATGCAAAAAGAATTGGCTTGGACTGATTCTGTCTTGACAGTAGCTAAAGAGGACTGGATTATTGTAGCAGGTCACCATCCTATTTATGCACAAACGCCTAAATCTAACTCTGAGCGTGCTGATATGCAGCTTCGTTTAGATCCTATTTTACGTAAGCATAAAGTTGACATATATGTATGTGGACATATCCATGACTTTCAGCACATTCGAATGAAAGGTAGTTCGATAGATTATGTGGTCAATTCTTCAGGCTCTCGAGCTAGAAAAGTTTATCCAATAGAAGGGACTATGTTCTGTAGTCCGGAGTCAGGTTTCTCTGTTTGTTCTGTGGATAAGCATCAACTTGATTTGCGCATGATAGATAAGAAAGGTAATATATTATATACTGTGACAAGAAAAAAGTAAATTCTACTCTTGAATATAACACACGCACGGCAAGAGAGGCCTGCTTTCGTGATGAAAGCAGTGCCTTTTTTATTATCTAATGGGTGTAACTCTTTAGTGAGTTTTAGTAATGAATGGTAATTGTCTAAGTCGAGAAATAAAGTTGACTATCCTAATCTAATAATTCCTATCTAAGGTATTAATTCTCCTTTATAAATAACAGTTTGAGGAGAATAGCTTTGAACTTTCAAAGCTGAAGTAGTGTTTTGTTCCTCTTGTTGCATTCAAAACGATAAGTAGATCTGATGTAATGGTGCAAAACATCCGGATGTTTTGCACCATTACATGGGGATGTTGTACCTAATAACATCCCCATGTTTTCTATTCTTTAATGGGTTGCTTTTATCTCTTTCTTCTTTTGCTTTTTTGCCTTTACTGCGTCTGGCATATGTTTTGATCCCTTTTGAATATGACTTTTCCTTTCGTTTCCTTTTGTTTTTTATCTATCTTGTGTTCTGATTCTGTTCTGTTTTATCGTTTAAAGCTGTTTGTTATAGGCTTTTTTACCTTATTATATTAGTCTTAATATGATTATTGGACTTAATGAAAGGATATGAAATAACTCTGTTTTTCCGCTTTTGTTTACTAGAATCGTTATATTTGCACGCAAATACAGAAAAACTATGAATATATTATTTCTTATAGGAGGGTTGATCCTTATTCTTTTAGGAGCTAATGCTTTGACGGATGGAGCTGCTTCTGTGGCTAAACGATTTAAAATATCTCCCATTGTTATAGGGCTGACTATTGTTGCGTTTGGGACTTCAACGCCTGAGCTTTCGGTTAGCCTCTCTTCTGCGCTTAAAGGTAGCGCGGATATATCTGTAGGAAATATAGTGGGTAGCAATATCTTTAATACGTTGATGATTGTTGGTTGTACAGCTTTGTTCGCACCTATTGTTATAACACGCAATACTTTGCGTAAAGAGATACCATTATCTATTCTCTCTTCTGTTGTTCTTGCAATATGTGCAAACGATATTTTTTTTGATAAAGGCAGCGAAAATGTGCTTGGTGTAACAGATGGATTGATTCTGCTTTGTTTTTTTGTTATTTTTATAAGCTATGCCTTTGCCATTGCCTCTAATAATGAAAAGAACATTGTACCTCAAGAAGAGATAAAATTAATACCTGTTTGGCTATCTGTAGTATATATAATAGGAGGCTTATGTGCTCTTATATTTGGAGGGCAATGGTTTGTAGATGGGGCAAGTGGCATTGCTCGCGGGTTAGGTGTTAGTGAATCAGTTATTGCTCTTACTTTAGTGGCGGGCGGTACATCTCTTCCAGAGTTAGCTACATCTATTGTTGCGGCTTTGAAAAAAAATCCAGAAATAGCTGTAGGAAATGCTATAGGTAGCAGTTTATTTAATATCTTTTTCGTATTAGGATGTACTGCTTCTATTACTCCTTTACATCTAAGAGGAGTCACTAATTTTGATTTTCTTTCACTTATAGGATCGGGTATTCTGCTATGGTTATTTGGGCTCTTTTTCGCAAAACGAACTATTACGAGAGTAGAGGGAGGAATTCTTATTCTGTGTTACCTTGCCTATACCACTATACTTATCTATATGGCATAACTGAGAAATATCACT
The DNA here is from genome assembly GCF_963677685.1 of uncultured Bacteroides sp. Taxonomy (NCBI): domain Bacteria; kingdom Pseudomonadati; phylum Bacteroidota; class Bacteroidia; order Bacteroidales; family Bacteroidaceae; genus Bacteroides; species uncultured Bacteroides sp. The sequence continues at coordinate 262,472 of NZ_OY782186.1, read as the reverse complement.
CTATAATATATTAAAATACAATTATGACAATAACAATAAAAAAGGTATCTAATAAGAAAGAATTAAAGAAATTTATTCGTTTTAATTATTACCTTTATAAAAATAATGCTTTTTCTGTTCCTGACCTTTATGATGATATGCTGAATACATTCAATAAGAAAAAGAATGCAGCTTTTGATTTCTGTGAGGCTGATTATTTTCTTGCTTATAAGGAAGGGAAATTAGTAGGGCGTATAGCTGCTATTATTAATACTAAGGCTAATAGTATCTGGAATAAGAAAGAAGTTCGGTTTGGATGGATTGATTTTATTGATGATATAGAAGTCTCTAGAGCTTTGTTGGAAGCAGTAGAGGCGTGGGGAAAAGCTAGAGGGATGGAGCATATACAAGGTCCTTTAGGTTTTACTGATTTTGATGCTGAAGGAATGCTAGTGGAGGGGTTTGACCAATTAAGCACTATGGCTACTACTTATAATTATCCTTATTATCCTAAGCACATGGAACAATTAGGATATAAGAAAGATGCTGATTGGGTAGAATATAAAATATATATACCAGATGCAATACCAGAGAAGCATCAACGCATATCAGACTTGATACAGCGCAAGTATAATTTGAAAATAAAGAAATTTACTTCTGCAAAGAAAATAGCTAATGAGTATGGACAAGCTATCTTTGAGTTGATGAATGAGGCATATAGTCCTTTATACGGTTATTCTCCTTTGTCACAGGGACAGATAAATCAATATGTGAAAATGTATCTTCCTATCGTTGATCTACGTATGGTAACATTAGTGACCGATGCAAATGATCAGCTGATTGCTGTTGGCATATCAATGCCTTCACTCTCAGAAGCCTTGCGAAAGGCTAAAGGTCGATTGTTACCTTTTGGATGGTATTATTTATTGAAAGCGTTGTTTATGAAGAGACGTGCTAAAGTGCTTGATTTATTATTGGTTGCAGTAAAGCCGGAATATCAAAACAAAGGTGTTAATGCGTTGCTATTTTCGGATTTAATACCTGTTTATCAGAATTTAGGTTTTATATTTGCGGAGAGCAACCCGGAGCTTGAAATGAATGGCAAGGTACAAGCTCAATGGGAATACTTTAAAACAGAACAGCATAAACGCCGTCGTGCTTTTGTGAAAAAAATAGACTAAAAGTCACTATAGACTAGAACCAAAATATACTGTTTATGGAAGATTTTAACGAAGATATGCAACAAGAAATTTCTTATACTGAGGATAATATTAGAACACTCGATTGGAAAGAACATATTCGTCGCCGACCAGGGATGTATATTGGTAAATTGGGTGATGGCTCGCATTCAGATGATGGTATCTACGTTCTTCTGAAAGAAGCGATGGATAACTCTATTGATGAGTATATGATGGGCTATGGTAAGACTATTGAGGTTGTTGTGTCTGAAGGTAAAGTATCTGTTCGTGATCATGGTAGAGGAATTCCTTTAGGGAAAGTTGTTGATGTTTCTTCTAAAATGAATACAGGTGGAAAGTACGATTCTAAAGCTTTTAAGAAATCTGTTGGTTTGAATGGCGTTGGTATAAAAGCTGTAAATGCTTTATCTAGCTATTTCAAAGTATGTAGTTTTAGAGAGGGAGAACAAAAGGCCGTTACATATGAGAGAGGGAATATTGTAGAAGAATGTCCAATCGCTGGAACCGTAGAAGATAATGGGACATTGACAGAGTTTATACCTGATGATACAATTTTTAAAAATTATCAATATCGAACGGAATATATTGAACCGCTATTAAAGAATTATGTTTTTCTTAATTCAGGGCTAAGCATTATATTTAATGGGAAACGTTTTTATTCACGTAATGGCTTGGTTGATTTGTTGAATGAAAACATGACTACTGATTCTCTTTATCCTATTATTCATTTGAAAGGAGATGATATAGAATTGGTTTTAACTCATAGTAATCAATACGGTGAAGAATATTATTCATTTGTAAATGGTCAACATACAACTCAGGGTGGGACGCACTTAAGTGCCTTTAGGGAGGCTTTAGGTAAGACGATAAAAGAATATTTTGCTAAGAATTTTGATTATGCTGATATTCGGAGTGGTATGATTGGTGCTATTAGTATAAAAGTTGAAGAACCGGTCTTTGAATCTCAGACTAAAACAAAGCTTGGCTCTAAAGATATTTCGCCTGATGGTCCTTCTGTTGGTAAGTTTATCGGTGATTTTGTGAAAAAAGAATTGGATAATTACTTGCATATCAACCATGAAACTTCTGAGATAATGTTGCAGAAGATTCAGGATTCTGAAAAAGAGCGTAAAGCTATAGCAGGGGTTACTAAACTGGCACGGGAACGCGCCAAAAAGGCAAATCTACATAATAAGAAATTGCGAGATTGCCGTATTCATCTGAATGATACAAAAGGTAAAGATCTGGAAGAATCAAGCATCTTTATTACTGAGGGAGATTCAGCTAGTGGTTCTATCACCAAAAGTCGTGATGTGAATACGCAAGCTGTCTTTAGTTTGCGAGGCAAACCACTGAATTCTTTTGGCTTGACCAAAAAAATTGTCTATGAGAATGAAGAGTTTAATCTTTTGCAGGCAGCTTTGAATATAGAAGATGGTATTGAAGGCCTTCGTTATAATAAAGTAATTGTTGCTACTGATGCGGATGTGGATGGAATGCATATTAGGCTGCTTTTAATAACCTTTTTTCTTCAGTTTTTTCCTGATTTAATAAAGAAAGGGCATGTGTATATCTTACAGACTCCGTTATTTAGAGTAAGAAATAAAAAGAATACGATGTATTGTTATACTGAGGATGAACGCCTAAAAGCTATTACTGAGCTGGGGCCTAATCCCGAAATAACTAGGTTTAAGGGCTTAGGTGAAATATCTCCCGATGAATTTCGCCATTTTATAGGTAAAGATATACGGTTAGAGCCCGTAACCCTCCGTAAAAATGATTTAGTAAAAGAACTACTTGCTTTTTATATGGGTAAGAATACGATGGAGAGACAGAATTTTATTATTGATAATTTGGTTATAGAAGAAGATATAGCATAACTATGAAACGAGCAATATTTCCCGGTACATTTGATCCGTTTACTATTGGGCATTATTCTGTGGTCAGCAGGTCACTTACATTTATGGATGAGGTAGTAATAGGAATTGGTATTAATGAAAATAAAAATACTTATTTCCCAATACAGGAACGCGTAGAAATGGTTGAAAAATTTTATAAAAATGAGCCGCGTATAAAAGTTCTGTCTTATGACTGTTTGACAATTGACTTTGCACAGAAAGTAGATGCTAAATTTATTGTTCGAGGAATTCGTACCGTAAAGGATTTTGAGTATGAAGAAACAATCGCTGATATAAATCGTAAATTAGCAGGTATTGAAACAGTTCTTTTATTTACCGAGCCAGAATTGACTTGTATAAGTTCTACTATTGTGCGTGAGTTACTTAGCTATAATAAAGATATTAGCCAGTTTATACCTGAGGGACTGGAATTATTAAAATAGAATATATGAAAAGGAAGAAAGATATTTCGCAAAAAGCATTCTTTATAATATTATTAGTGTTTGTTGCATTAGGGCATTTTAGCTCTGTCTTAGGACAAAATTATAACACGGAGCCTTTACGTAAATTACAGATGGCAGAACTTGCTATTGCTAATTTGTATGTAGATAAGGTGGATGAAAATAAATTGGTAGAGGAAGCAATTGTTAGAATGTTGGCTCAATTAGATCCTCATTCCACTTATTCGGATGCTGAGGAGGTTAAAAAAATGAATGAGCCTCTTATTGGTAATTTTGAAGGTATCGGGGTGCAGTTTAATATGGTTGAAGATACTTTATTTGTAATCCAGCCTGTGAGCAAAGGACCTTCAGAAAAAGTTGGAATATTAGCTGGTGATAGAATTGTTGCCGTGAATGATACGGCTATTGCTGGTGTAAAGATGAGTACTGAGGAAATAATGAATCGTTTACGAGGTCCGAAAGGTTCAAAAGTAAATTTGACGATTGTTAGACGAGGAATAGCAAATACGCTTGTATTTACTGTGACTAGAGATAAGATCCCTATTCATAGCCTAGATGCTAGTTACATGGTTCAGCCTGGTATTGGTTATATCCGCATTAATCGTTTTGGTGCGACTACCGCTGAAGAATTTAGTAAAGCACTTAAAAATCTTCAGAAGAAAGGGCTGAAAAGTCTTATTCTTGACTTACAAGGCAATGGAGGTGGATATTTAAATGCTGCTATAGATGTGGCAAATCAATTTCTTGAGCAAAAGGAATTAATTGTATATACTGAAGGAAGGAATGCTCAAAGGAGTGAATTTTTTGCCCGAGGGACTGGTGCTTTAAAGGAAGGACGATTGGCTGTTCTTGTAGATGGATTTTCTGCTTCGGCTAGTGAAATTGTGACAGGTGCCTTGCAGGACTGGGATAGAGGAGTTGTGGTAGGGCGCCGTTCGTTTGGGAAAGGATTGGTTCAGCGACCTATTGATTTGCCGGATGGATCTATGATTCGTTTGACTATAGCTCGGTATTATACTCCTGCCGGGAGATGCATTCAGAAGCCATATAAACAAGATCAAAATGATATGAACGGGGAGAAAGGATTTATTAATTATAATAAAGATCTCATTAATCGTTATAATAGTGGCGAGATGCTTAGTGCCGACAGTATACATTTCCCTGATTCTTTAAAGTGCAAAACAAAGAAATTGAAACGTACGGTTTATGGTGGCGGTGGGATCATGCCTGATTATTTTGTTCCGATTGATACAACTAAATATACTACTTATCATCAACATTTAACGGCTCAAGGGGTTATTTTACAGACTGTTATGAAGTTTGTAGATAATAATAGAAAGGAACTGCTGGCTAAGTATAAGAAATTTGATGATTTTAATAAGAAATTTGAAATCAATGAGAAATTACTTTCTCAGATGAGAGAGCTTGCTGATAAGAAGAACATAAAATTTGATGCGAATCAATATGATAAATCTTTGCCCCTGCTAAAGATACAGCTAAAAGCGTTAATTGCCCGTGATTTGTGGGATATGAATGAATATTTTCAAATTATGAACTCTACGAATGAAAGTATGCAAAAGGCTGTTGAAATATTAACATCTAATGAGTATGAGAAAATACTAACTCCTAAGGAATAATCTCAAATACTTATTAATAATTTATCTGCTTTTTCTTTTGAGGAAGCAGATATTTTTTTAATTGCTTGTTAATATATAGGTTTACGATTGCACATCCAGCTCCAATTATAGCCCCGGCAAAAACATCTGAAGGATAATGAACACCTTCGTTCATTCTTGCAAAACCAACTGAGCAAGCCCAAGCTGCAGATGGTGCAATAATGTACCATTTGGGATATTTTATACTAAGAGAAGTTGCCAGAGAAAAGGCTGATGCTGTATGAGAAGAAGGAAAGGAAGAGCTTTTGGGATATTCTTGGGCTTCAATTTTATGAGGGTAGCGTTCGTAAGGGCGTTTTCGTTTTATAATATGCTTTGCTCCATAACTGATACTGATAGCTTCAATGACACTTGTGCCTAGATAGAGGGCATCTTCTTGTAATTTTATATCTTTATTGATTATTCCGTAGAGAGCCATCATGCTTGGAATACCTACTACTATGTAAGGAGTTGTTTTTGACGTTGTCTTGCTGAAATTGCGGACAAATTTTCCATCTATGCTATTTATTCTATCTAAAGTGTTGATATCCCAATTTTGCCCATAAGCACTATGAGAGAATAAAATAATGGACAAGAAGAATATAAAAAAAGTTTTCATATACATTTCTATCTGGTTGTTTTGCAAAGATATGCTAATTTGTTAAATCCGTATCATCAAAAAATATATCTTTGTTTTCTATTACAAAATCCGCTACTATTGGTAATGAAAGAGAAGCTTTGTGAAAGCCTCAATGATTGTTCTCAATGCCCTGATGTTTCTGGCGATATTCTTGTTCGTCATGTTTTGACTAAGGGCTATCACTTACCACAAGATAAGTGCATTAATAATTGTATTATATTTCTACTTGAGGGAGAACTTTTAATTAACAGTGAGGAATACCCGGGTACTACTTTAAGAAAAGGAGAATTTATTCTTCAAGCGGTTAATTCAAAATTAGAACTTCTAGCGCTTACTGATGTAGAGTATTTGCTCTATTGGTTTACTCAACTCCCTTTGATTTGCGAAGAACGTTATCGCAAAATAATAGAGAATTCTGAAGCTCCTATAACGTATACTCCTCTTTGTGCAATTCCTCGATTAAGTTCCTTCTTGAAGGATGTCTTTGAGTATTTAGATGAGGCATATATTTGTTCCAAATATGTGAATATAAAGTGTCAAGAGATGATTTTTATCATAACTTCTTATTATCCTATGCCTCAATTAAAAGCGTTTTTTTATCCGATAAGTACTTATACTGAAAGTTTTCACTATTTTGTTTTGCAAAATTATACAAAAGTAAAAACGGTTGAAGAATTCGCGCATCTGGGAGGATATACTACAACTACGTTCCGTCGAATATTTAAGAATATGTACGGAGAGCCTGTATATGAATGGATGCTTAATAGAAAACGGAAGGCTATTTTAGATGATTTGCAAAATACGAAAGAAAAGATAGGAATGATAAGTAGCAAATATGGATTCGATAGTTTATCTCATTTTGCGCATTTTTGCAAATCTTCATTTGGGCACTCTCCTCGAGAACTTCGTTCACGTTTATTGAAAGAGGAGTCTAAGATTAAAAGCTTGTAGGAGTTGGGATATTCAAGATGGATAGCTTTCTCTTTATCTGCTTTAATCTGTTTATAAACAGGGGTTCGATTAAAGAATTATTTCTTTAATTGTTTGCTTTATCAATGCATTTCATGTACTTTTGCGCAATAAATGAGGCATTGATATCAAAAATATAGTTCTAACAATTAAATAATTTAAAATCATTCATTTATGTGGTTAAGTAATTCATCTGTAGGAAGGAAAGTAGTGATGAGTGTTACGGGACTCGCACTTATCCTTTTTCTAACGTTTCACATGGCGATGAATCTGGTTGCAATCATCAGCGAAGATGCTTACAACGTGATTTGTGAGTTCTTGGGAGCAAATTGGTATGCTTTGGTTGCTACAACAGGCCTTGCTGCTCTTTTTGTGGTGCACATTGTTTATGCATTTTGGTTGACAATGCAGAACCGAAAAGCACGTGGAAGTGAGCGATATGCTGTTGTCGATAGACCTAAATCGGTAGAATGGGCGTCGCAGAACATGCTCGTTTTGGGAATAATTGTGATACTCGGTCTCGTTTTGCACTTTGCTAATTTTTGGTATAAGATGCAGTTTAATGAACTTACAGGCGTACTTCCTAATGTAGATCCTCAAGATGGGGCATTACTTATTAGAGAGACATTCTCCTCTCCGGTATTTGTTGTTCTTTATTTGGTTTGGCTTGGAGCCCTTTGGCTTCATCTTACTCATGGCTTTTGGAGTTCTTTGCAAACAATGGGTTGGAGTAACAAAGTATGGTTTGAACGTTGGAAACTTATCTCCAATATCTATTCAACAATTATTGTTGGCGGTTTCGCCCTGGTCGTTATCGTCTTTTTTATTAAGTCGTTGATAGCCTGAGCTTGTTAGTAATAGAAAATTGTAAATCATTAAATTGTTAAAGCATTATGACTAAGATAGATTCAAGGATTCCTGAAGGCCCTTTGGCTGAAAAATGGAGTAACTATAAAGCTCATCAAAAATTGGTAAATCCTGCTAATAAACGTCGTTTGGACATTATTGTAGTGGGAACCGGCTTGGCAGGAGCATCTGCTGCAGCTTCTTTGGGCGAAATGGGATTTAAAGTATTTAATTTTTGTATTCAAGATTCTCCTCGTCGTGCGCATTCTATTGCTGCACAGGGAGGTATCAATGCCGCTAAAAATTATCAAAATGACGGTGACTCTGTTTACCGTTTATTTTATGATACAATAAAGGGAGGCGACTATCGCTCTCGCGAAGCTAATGTATATCGTTTGGCTGAAGTATCAAATGCGATCATTGACCAATGTGTTGCACAAGGTGTTCCTTTTGCTCGTGATTATGGTGGCACTCTTGATAATCGTTCGTTTGGTGGTGCGCAGGTGTCTCGTACCTTTTATGCTAAAGGCCAAACCGGACAACAGTTATTGTTAGGCGCTTATTCTGCACTTAGTAGACAAGTACATAAAGGAACGGTAAAGCTTTTTACTCGTTATGAAATGCTCGATCTTGTTGTTATTGAAGGACGCGCTCGTGGTATTATTGTTCGTAATCTTGTAACTGGTGAAGTTGAGCGCTTTTCTGCTCATGCTGTAGTCATTGGTACTGGTGGATATGGAAATGCATTTTTCTTGTCGACTAACGCAATGGCATCTAATGGCTCTGTAGCTATTCAATGTTATAAGAAAGGAGCTTATTTCGCTAATCCTTGTTATGCGCAAATTCACCCGACTTGTATTCCTGTTCATGGTGATAAGCAATCTAAATTGACACTGATGTCAGAGTCTCTTCGTAATGATGGACGTATTTGGGTTCCGAAAAAATTAGAAGACGCTAAAGCTATTCAGGCAGGGACGAAAAAGCCTACAGATATACCGGATGAAGATCGTGATTTTTATTTGGAGCGTCGTTATCCTGCCTTTGGTAACCTTGTTCCTCGTGATGTTGCTTCTCGCGCTGCGAAAGAACGCTGTGATGCGGGCTTTGGCGTAAATAATACGGGACTTGCTGTCTTTTTGGACTTTAAATATGCCATTGAACGTTTAGGTGAGGATGTTGTTCGTGCTCGTTATGGTAATCTGTTTGATATGTATGAAGAGATTACTGATCAGAATCCTTATAAATCACCTATGATGATTTTCCCGGCTATTCACTATACGATGGGTGGTATTTGGGTTGATTATGAATTGATGACTTCTGTACCAGGCTTGTTTGCTATCGGTGAGTGCAACTTCTCTGATCATGGTGCTAACCGTTTAGGTGCATCTGCTTTAATGCAGGGATTGGCTGATGGATATTTTGTATTGCCTTATACTATTCAGAATTACCTTGCTGATCAAATTCAAGTTCCTCGTTTCTCTACAGACCTACCTGAATTTGTTGAAGCAGAAAAAGCTGTTGTTGAAAAGATCAACAAAATTAAAGCTGTTAATGGTAAACATTCTGTTGATTCTATCCACAAAAAACTTGGACACATTATGTGGGATTTTGTAGGTATGGGTCGTACTAAAGAATCTTTAGAGAAAGCTCTTGCTGGCATTAAGGAAGTGAAGAAAGATTTTTGGGCAAATGTACGTATTCCGGGAGATGTAAACGAATTGAATGTTGAGCTGGAAAAAGCTATTCGTTTAGCCGATTTCATTGAAGTGGGTATGTTAATGGCTACAGATGGATTGAATCGTGAAGAATCTTGTGGTGGTCATTTCCGTGAAGAATATCAAACTCCTGAAGGCGAAGCTCTTCGTGATGATAAGAATTTCTCTTATGTAGCATGTTGGAAATATACAGGCGAAGATTCTGCTCCGGAATTAGTTAAGGAAGATTTAGACTATCAGTTTGTGAAGGTACAAACCCGTAATTATAAAGCATAACATACAATGGAAAAAAATATATCATTTACGCTTAAGGTGTGGCGTCAAAAGGGTCCTAAAGCCAAAGGAGGTTTTGAAACATACCAAATGAAAGATATCCCGGGTGATACTTCATTCCTCGAAATGCTCGATATTCTGAATGAAGATCTTATTAACGAGGGAGGGGAACCGATTGTTTTTGATCATGACTGTCGCGAAGGAATTTGCGGTATGTGCTCTCTTTACATTAACGGACATCCACATGGTCCTGCTACCGGTGCTACTACTTGTCAGATGTATATGCGTCGTTTTAATGACGGTGATACAATTACTGTAGAACCTTGGCGTTCTGCCGGTTTCCCCGTTATCCGTGACCTGATGGTAGATCGTACTGCTTTTGATAAGATTATACAGGCTGGTGGTTATGTTAGCATTAACACTGGTGCTCCTCAAGATGCTAATGCTGTTTTAATCTCGAAAGAAGTAGCTGATGAGGCTATGGATTCAGCTTCATGTATTGGATGTGGAGCTTGTGTAGCGGCTTGCAAGAATGGTTCTGCTATGTTATTCGTTTCTGCTAAAGTTAGTCAGTTAGCTGTTTTACCTCAAGGTAAAGTAGAGGCTGCTCGCCGTGCAAAAGCGATGCTTTCTAAGATGGATGAGTTAGGCTTTGGTAACTGTACTAATACTCGTGCTTGTGAAGCTGAGTGTCCTAAAAACATCTCTATTAGTAACATTGCTCGTTTGAATCGTGAATTTATTGTTGCTAAGTTGAAAGATTAAAAGCAATATTTAGTTCATATATAAGTAAGGTTCTCTGCTGAATTAATTGGTAGAGGACCTTTTTTAATATATTCTTTTCTTATTTTAAATTATAATATAGACAGGATAAGCGTTTTGGTTTCTCTCTGATTTCTTTTGTGGGATTAGATTTTATGCCGCAAAAGCTCATTTATATTTCATGAGAGAAATTGATTTAGATCAATTTTAAATATCTATATGTAATCTATTGTTGGTAAGATGTGTGCAAAATGATATTTGTGTGCGCAAACATTGAATATTTGTGAAATATAGCTAAAAGAATAATACGAATAACGGTTTTATTTGGTGTAATGATTACAGGCCCTTATATTTGCACTGTGTTTTTCATAGTATTAGATTTAAGGTTAACAAAGGTTGGAGTCAGGCGTGACTCCTTTTTTTTGCTCATTACTTAAGTAGCTGATACATGCCTCCTGCTAATACTCGTATTATTCCTTTCATTTCTAGCTCAAATAGTAGTGCATTCATTCTGTGTACAGGAATATTGGTGGTGACCACTAAATTGTTAATCTGTTGGTTCTCTTTTTCCAGGATAGTCACAATAGATTGTTCCTCTTCACTTAACTCGGGAAAGAAAGAGCGTTGAATATTCTCACTCTTTTTAGGTTGGCTATCTTCATCCCAGCACATAGCACGTACAAAGTCCTCGGCAGATTGAATTAGAATTGCTTTATTATCTCGAATTAACTGATTACATCCTTTTGAATATTCGTCGTTTGCTCGTCCGGGAAAGGCAAAGCAGTCGCGATGATAACTTTCTGCAATATCAGCGGTGATGAGTGAACCTCCTTTTGCTGCGGATTCTATCACAATTGTTGCATCACAAATACCTGCTACGATGCGGTTTCTACTCACAAAGTTATAGCGGTCAGGATTTGTTCCCGAGATAAATTCAGTGAGTAAACCACCATTTGAGAGCATTTCCACAGCCGTTTTTCGATGTACAGAAGGATAGATGCGGTCTAGTCCATGAGCTAAAACGCCTACTGTTGGTATGTTGTTGCTCAAAGCTGCTCGATGAGCGTTGATATCAATTCCATAAGCTAATCCACTTACTACTAATATGTCAGGAATGAGTTCTTTAAGTTCGTTTAGGAAATGAGTGCAAATTTGTTTTCCGTAATCTGTAGCATGCCTGGTTCCTACCATATTTATGGTTCGGGGCATGTTTAAGTCGTTATTTCCTTTGTAGAAGAGGATTATTGGGGCATCATCACATTCGCGCATTCTACTGGGATAGTTTTCGTTATTGATAGTAAAGCATTGGATATGATTTTTTGTGATAAACTCATACTCTTTTTCTGCTCGTTGTAATGCTTTGGGGCAATTCAATGCTTCAACAACCCGGGGAGTAATCCCTTTCATTAAATGCGGTAATTCTTTTCGTTGATTAAATACATTAGCGGCACTCCCCGCTGCATTAATCAAATTTCGTGCCCACGTTGTTCCGATTCCTGGGACTTGAGTGAGTGCTATGCTGTAAACTATTTCATCATTGTTCATTATGCTAGATAGGGACTAAAGATCTGGTCAAAGAGTTCGCTTTGAGTCAGGCGTCCGTTGACCAGACAGACAGTCTCCACAGTTGCTTTAATAACAATTTTGTTATCACTTTTTCTAAAAATATCTTGATAGAACACATATTTGATGCCTTCTTTTTTTAGATATAACTTAGACACAAATTCATCTTCACTCTTTAAAGGAGTTTTAAAGGCCATGTTGATACGTGCTACTACCGGATCTATTCCCTGTTCATGAAGCTTACTGAAACTAACCCCTATAGACGTAAGAAATTCATGTCGAGTATGCTCCAGATAGTGCTGATAATTAGCGTTATTGACAATTCCCTGCAAGTCACATTCGTAATCGCGAACTTTCAGTGTCAATTCATAAATATATTTATCCATATGATCTACGGTTATAGAGATTCTCTTTTCTTTCTAGCAGCTTTTAACTCTTCAGGAGATACTAGTTTAAAGAGTTTGTCGCTAGGACGGATTTTATCTGCCAGCTTAAATGAAAAATGCTCTCCTTGTTTTACTACGTCTACAGGTTTCAGATCTACTCTGGCTTCTTCTAAAGTAGTAAAGACGGCACCGGTAGTTGGACCTGTGATTAATAGTTTATCTCCGACTCTTACATCAGTCGCTTCAACAAGGAACTCGGCTACTCCGATATTGCTGAAATATTTGATTCCCTTACCCACATACACTTTTTTCTCTGTAGCTTCGGAACCATAATTCTTACTCCATTCACCTAAACGCTTCCCTAGGTAATATCCATCCCAAAAACCACGATTGAAAACTGTTCGCAAGCGTTCGTCCCATGCCTCAATCTTTTCATCGGTAAAACTCCCGTCTACGTAAGCGCTGATAGCCTCTTTGTAGCATTCTACTACCGTGCGCACATATTCAGGACCACGTGCACGTCCTTCTATCTTGAATACCCGAACGCCGGCGTCCATCATCTTATTAATAAAGTGAATGGTTTTGAGATCCTTGGGAGACATGATATATTCATTATCCACATCTAATTCAATTTCGGTATCTTTATCTTTTACGGAGTAACCTCTCCGGCATATCTGGGTGCATGCTCCCCGGTTTGCCGAACTATTCATTTCATGTAGAGATAGATAGCATTTGCCGGATATTGCCATGCACAGTGCTCCGTGACAAAACATCTCAATGCGGATAAGTTCACCATTGGGACCACAGATGTTTTCATCCTTAATATGTTGATAAATCTCTGCCACTTGCTCAAGGGTGAGCTCACGAGCTAATACTACTACATCTGCAAATAGTGCATAAAACTTGAGCGCTTCCACATTTGAGATGTTCAGTTGAGTAGAAAGATGTACTTCCTGCTTGATACTGCGGGCATAATTCATCACAGCTACATCTGCTGCAATTACGGCAGAGATACCTGCTTCTTTGGCGGCATCCACAATGAGCTTCATTAATGTGAGATCGTTGTCGTAGATAATTGTATTTACGGTAAGATAACTCTTCATCCCATGTTGATCACATGTTTTGGCTATTTCACGTAAGTCATCTATGGTAAACGTGTTTGCCGAACGCGAACGCATGTTTAGGTTTGCGATGCCAAAATATATAGAATCAGCTCCTGCCTGAATAGCTGCGGCAAGCGACTCCCGCGAACCTACAGGAGCCATTATTTCAAAGTCTTTTATCATTTTATTTTCAAATTAATATGGATTCTAGAGTTTTTAACATCTTGCTGCTTAGCCTTATGGTAAAGGAAGTGGGCGCTTTTCATATTTAAAACTTAGAACATCAGGCTGCAAAGGTAGGCTTTTTTCTCTATTTTTGCAGTCTAAATAATAGTAGATTATGAAAATAGGAAACATAGAATTGGGCAATCAACCCGTATTTCTTGCACCGATGGAGGATGTTACAGATCCTGCTTTTCGTTTGATGTGCAAGAAGTTTGGTGCCGATATGGTTTATACCGAGTTCATCTCAAGTGATGCGTTGATACGTTACGTCAATAAGACAACAGAGAAGCTCACTATTTGCGATGAAGAGCGCCCTGTGGCTATTCAGATATATGGTCGGGAGGTTGGTCCGATGGTGGATGCCGCTCGAATTGTAGAAGAAGCAAATCCTAATATATTGGATATCAATTTTGGCTGTCCGGTAAAGAAAGTAGCTGGTAAAGGTGCCGGATCGGGTATGTTGCAAAATGTACCGAAGATGCTGGAAATAACTCGGGCAGTAGTCGATGCAGTGAAAATTCCGGTTACAGTTAAAACTCGCCTTGGATGGGATGCTGATCATAAAATTATTGTGGAATTGGCAGAACAATTGCAGGATTGTGGCATTGCGGCATTGACAATTCATGGGCGTACTAGAGCTCAGATGTATAGTGGCGAAGCTGATTGGAACCTGATCGGTGAAGTGAAAAATAATCCTCGTATGCATATACCTATCATAGGTAACGGAGATGTAACTACTCCGCAACGGGTAAAGGAGTGTTTCGATCGTTATGGAGTGGATGCTGTTATGATTGGCCGAGGTAGTATTGGCCGCCCATGGATATTTAAAGAGGTGAAGCATTACATGGAAACGGGAGAAGAACTTCCACCTTTATCATTTGAATGGAAGATGCAAGTGTTGCGTGAAGAGGTGCTGAGCAGTGTTGCGCGTTTGGATGAAAGAAGAGGGATTATTCATATCCGTCGCCATCTAGCTGCTACTCCTCTTTTTAAAGGTATTCCAAATTTTAGAGATACGCGTATTGCGATGCTTCGCACCGAGTCGGTAAAAGAGTTGTTTGAGATATTCGATACGATTGTCTCTCCTGAAGAATTTACTCCTGGTGTAACTTTAGACTAGATGCATATTTACATTATAAGTTATTGTGATAACTTATAATGTAAATGAAATAACTTATAATGTAATTTATCTCCTTTAGCGAATGTTTTCTACTCCTTAAACATAGGAGTGGCAAACCATTTCTTATACATTTTAGTAACTAATATATATAAGATAAAGGCTGAGATGAATCCGGCAATTGCATCTACCAAATAATGAGCCTGAATATATACTGTAGCGCCGCACAGCAAAAGGTAGAAAGGCATTAAGCAACCGAAGAGTTTTTTGTTACCACGCCAAGCCATGATCATCAGTAAAGTAGAAATACCTACGTGTGAACTGGGGAAAGCAGCTGTAGGACGTTCGCCTACCTGCTGAGAGCCCTCAACCAAATTATAGAAGAATCCATGCTGAAAACCAGGCCCAGGAAGTAATTCGGCATGATGATTGAAGTAATCTCCAATAGGGGGAAAGTGTCCCATCGTTACACTTTCTAAACCAATGGCAGGGAAATAAAATTGCGGGCCGGCTACTGGTAAAAAAATATAAACGATATAGTAGATGAAGAAAGTAGTAACGAGTATGAAAGAGAACTTTTCAAATAATTCAAATTTATAGAAAAAGTAGAATAAAGCTACAGTTAAAATCATTGGATAATAAGAGAAGTAGCCCATGTTGAAAGGTTCACTAACCCACATCTGAGGTAGATGGGAACTGAATAATAGAGCTGGTTGGCTATTGAATAACCATTGTTCGGCTGAGGCAAACAAGTGATCGAGATTAGGAAATAGCCTATTGAACTCGAAAGTATCAGGATACCAATACGATAGTAAACTCATCTGAACAGCCATTCGTACGAACGCCGTAAATTTACATGGCGCCATCCGGTAAAGGTACATCAATAAGAAAGTAGCACCGGCAATAACGACTCTGTCTCTTAACATCTCCAACGGATGGTCCATGCGTTGGAACAGATAAAGTATTAATATAGAGGTTAGCAAATCATAGATTAATGTAACCTTCTCTACAGCAAACAAACCTTTTCGGGTGTCTACTCTTTTAAATAAATCTAGAGCCATCTTTCCTTTTTATACCAAGCAATAGTTTCTTTTACTCCTTTTTTCAATTTATATTCGGGTTTATAGCCCAATTCTTTAATTGTTGGAGTTATGTCACACTGCCAGTTCCTTTGTTTCATTATTTTAAATTTGTCTGAATTTAGAGTACTGCTCTTGCCAAAAAGAGTCGCGAAAAATTCAGCGAGCAAAGATATAACTTTTAAAGCAATTAATGGACATTTGATGTGTATTACAAAAGGAATAGCCAACTCTTTTTGTATTAGGTCTGAAAAAGTGCGGCTATTGTATACCTCTCCGTCAGTTAGAAAGTAACTACGTTGAGATACCTTCTTTTCTATTCCGAGAAATATTGCTTGGGCTATATCTTTTACATAGATAAATGTCAAGTCTTGTCTTTTGAAGCCAACGGAAAAGTCTGTATATGCTTTGATGGACTTTGCCATTAGGAAGTAATCTTTTTCCCGTGGGCCATAGACGCCTGTAGGACGATATATAACGTAAGGGAAGTTTGGCAAACTCCGGATATAAGCTTCGGCTTTTAGTTTGCTTATCCCATAAGCTGTGTTGGGTTGGGGGGTATCTTCTTCCTTGATGGGAGAATAATCGTGCTCGCGGATAGGACCAAAAATACTCAAAGTGCTGATGTAAATAAATTGCTTGGGTACCATCTCAAGCTCTATAAGTGTATCTACAAAAGATTTGGTTTGCAGGTGATTTACTTTATCAAAATCATTTTGATCTTTGCATTTGGTTACTCCTGCGCAATGGACAATATAGTCAAATCCTTTGCCGAACTTGCTTTTATAAGTAAATAATTGAGCTTTAAGAGTCTTGGGATGAGCAAAATCTAATTCTAAAAAATTTAGCCCTTCTCCCTGCAGATATCTCTTGCTGCTGGAGGCGCGTATGCCTGCCCATACTGAAAAATCTTTTTTTAAAGCTTCTTCTACGATGAAGCTGCCAACAAATCCACTGGCTCCGGTAACTAAAATGCTACTCATTATACACACTTAATATATTTAATATGGGCTACAAAGATATACTTAAATTAGTTTTTCTGTTTATTTTAACTCTAATTTCAACCTGGATACTAAGTTTTAACCGAATAAAGAACTTGTCTAATCGATTATTTGTTTACTTTGTATAGTCTATATTTTATAAAACAAAGAACACATGGCAAAGAATAAAGAAAAAAAAGCCGGCAAAAGAATGAAAAAGAGAGATTTAGCAAAACTGCTTATCAATTTTTTCCATTCTAAATCTACTGAGATACTTAGTCTGAAATATATATTCTCCGAACTGCATTTAACTACGCATCCTTTGAAAATGCTTTGCATTGATTTGCTTGATGAGTTGAAAGAGGATGGTTACTTAGTTGAGATAGATAAAAATAAGTTTAAATTAAATGATCATGGCACGCAGATGACGGGTACTTTTCTGCGTAAAAGTAATGGTAAGAACTCTTTTATTCCTGAGGAAGGTGGAGATCCTATATTTATAGCAGAACGAAATTCGGCTCATGCTATGAATAATGATAAAGTAAGGATTGCTTTTTATGCGAAACGTAAAAATCACGATGCTGAAGGAGAAGTTCTTGAAATATTACAACGAGCTAACGATACCTTTGTTGGAACTTTGGAAGTAGGAAAGTCTTATGCTTTCTTGGTTACTGAGAATCGTACCCTTGCTAATGATATTTTTATTCCTAGAGAAAAACTCAAAGGTGGTAAAACTGGAGATAAAGCGATTGTAAAAGTGACTGAATGGCCTGATAAAGCTAAAAATCCTATCGGTCAGGTACTTGATATACTAGGGAAAGCAGGAGATAATACTACTGAAATGCATGCTATCTTAGCAGAATTCGGATTACCTTATATTTATCCTAATGCAGTTGAAAAGGCTGCAGATAAAATTCCTGCCGAAATATCTAAAGAAGAGATTGCTTTACGTGAAGATTTTCGTAAAACAACTACTTTTACTATCGATCCTAAGGATGCTAAAGATTTTGATGACGCACTTTCTATTCGCAAACTCAATGATGAATTGTGGGAGGTTGGGGTTCATATTGCGGATGTGTCTCATTATGTAAAAGAGGATAGCATTATTGATAAAGAGGCTCAGAAAAGAGCTACTTCTATTTATTTGGTAGATCGCACGATTCCTATGCTACCGGAAAGATTATGTAACTTTATTTGTTCTCTTCGCCCAAATGAAGAAAAATTGGCTTATTCTGTTATTTTTAATATGACAGAGAAAGGAGAAGTAAAAGACTCTCGTGTTGTTCATACAGTGATTAAATCGGATCGTCGTTTTACTTATGAAGAGGCACAACAGATTATTGAGACGAAGGAAGGTGATTTTAAGAATGAGGTTTTAATGATGGATGCTTTAGCCAAATCTCTTAGGAAGAAAAGGTTTGTTGCAGGTGCGATAAACTTTGATCGCTATGAAGTGAAGTTTGAGATTGATGAGAATGGCAAACCGTTGGGCGTTTATTTTAAAGAATCAAAAGATGCGAATAAGTTAGTTGAAGAGTTTATGTTGCTTGCAAATAAAACTGTTGCTGAGAAAATCGGTAAAGTGCCTAAAGGTAAAAAAGCTAAAGTGCTGCCTTATCGTATTCATGACTTGCCTGATTCTGAAAAACTGGAAAATCTATCTCAGTTCATTGCTCGTTTTGGCTATAAAATACGTACTACCGGAACTAAAAGTGATGTATCAAAGTCGATCAATCATTTACTAGATGACATACAGGGGAAGAAGGAAGAAAATCTCATTGAAACGGTTTCTATTCGTGCCATGCAAAAGGCACGCTATTCTACTCATAATATCGGTCACTATGGATTGGCTTTTGACTATTATACACATTTTACATCGCCTATCCGGCGTTATCCGGACATGATGGTACATCGTTTATTGACTAAGTATCTGGCTGGAGGTCGGACTGTTTCCGAAACCAAATATGAAGATTTGTGCGAACATAGTTCTAACATGGAACAGATTGCTGCTAATGCTGAAAGAGCTTCAATTAAGTATAAGCAAGTAGAGTTCATGAGCGATCATCTTGGACAAGTTTACGACGGAGTAATATCCGGAGTTACGGAATGGGGGCTTTATGTAGAACTTAATGAAAACAAATGTGAGGGTATGATCCCGGTTCGTGATTTGGGAGATGATTATTATGAGTTCGATGAGAAAAATTATTGCTTACGCGGACGTCGTAAAAATCATGTTTATAGTTTAGGCGATGCTATAACAATTAAAGTGACAAGAGCGAACCTTGAAAAGAAGCAGTTGGATTTTAGTTTGGTGGATTGATTTATATTATGAAGACTATTGTAATTGATGATAAGGAACGAGTGGAAAGTATAATTGCTCGTTGTGATATATGTTATGTTGGGTTGACTGATTTAGAAGGAAATCCTTACGTTATTCCGATGAATTTTGGTTATCGGGATGGAGTTATCTACTTGCATTCAGGTCCAGAAGGAAATAGCATCGATATGTTAGCGAAAAATGATCATGTATGTATCACTTTTAGTATAGATCATGAACTTGTCTTTCAGCATCCTAAAGTTGCATGTAGCTACAGAATGAGAGCGAAAAGTGTGATTTGCAGGGGTAGGGTGACCTTTCTGGATGATCTTTCTGAAAAACGTGAGGCACTGGATATTATTATGAAGCATTATATCGACAGAGATTTTATTTATTCTGATCCTGCTGTGAAAAATGTGAAGATTTGGGAGATACCTATCGACTTTGTTTCTGCAAAAGAATATGGAGCTCCTCATCATAGATAATACCCATGTTATTTCAAACTGATTATGAATATGAGAAATGCCCCGAAAAGTTTAAATAAAATTCTTCGGGGCATTTTATAAATAACAAAAGCTTTGGTTGCTCTCTTGCTTTTTAGCTAAATTTATAGAGGGTATTCGTCGAAAGCATAAAGAACAGTTGATAAATATCGTTCTCCTGTGTCTGGCAATAAAGCAACAATTGTTTTCCCTTCATATTCGGGCAGTTTTGCTAATTGTTCTGCAGCCCATACTGCGGCACCTGAAGAAATTCCAACCAAAAGTCCCTCTTTAGTAGCCAATTCACGACTAGTGCGTATAGCATCATCATTTTTAACTTGCTGGATGAAATCTACTACTTCCGGGTTGTATATTTTGGGAATAAATCCGGCACCAATCCCTTGGATCTTATGTGGTCCGGGAGCACCTCCTGAAAGTACTGGGGAATCAGCCGGCTCTACGGCTACAATCTTTACTTTTGGGTTATGTTTTTTTAGTGCGGCACCTACTCCACTGATAGTGCCTCCTGTTCCTACTCCTGCAACAAATACATCGACTTGCCCATCTGTATCTCGCCAAATTTCTTGCCCGGTAGTTTTTTCGTGAATGGCCGGGTTTGCAGGATTTTCAAATTGTTGTAAGATGATGGAATTAGGTGTCTCATTTCTTACCTCCTCTGCTTTGGCAATTGCGCCTTTCATCCCAGCTGTACCGGGAGTTAGAACCAAATTGGCTCCAAAAGCTTTTAGTAAATTGCGCCTTTCAATACTCATTGTGTCGGGCATCGTTAAAATCAGTTTATAGCCTTTTGCTGCTGAAGCAAAAGCCAATCCTATGCCGGTATTGCCACTGGTTGGTTCTATAATTGTAACTCCTTCTTTTAGAGTCCCTTTCGCTTCAGCATCTTCTATCATAGCTAATGCAATGCGTTCTTTAACACAGCCAACAGGATTAAAGCTTTCTAATTTTACTACTAATTTGGCCTTAAGTCCTTTGCTCTCATTGTAATTGCTCAACTCTAATAGTGGAGTATTACCCACTAAATCGGTTAATTTTTTTGCTATCTTTACCATATCTATATAGTTTTAATTTTTAGTTCTAAAATATATAACAAAGATCGTCCTTATTTTGCCATTTATAAATACCACAAAGATGGTAATTTTATACTATAAACAGGTTATTTTTATCTTTTAGAATTTAATATATCTTTTCTCTCTGATTGCTATTTTCGTAATAATTCTTACCTTTGCCAACATTATATAATAAAGGATATCATAATGAGTCCATTCAATTTTACTCACATTTTGACACAGACAGTCGATGAACTTTCGGATAGTGAATCATACAAAGGACTGTTTCATTTGCATAAAGATGGTGAGCCTTTGCCCTCAGCAAAGGTATTGTACGACATCATAGAGCTTACTCGTTCTATTCTCTTTCCTGGATATTATGGAAATTCAACGGTCAATAGCCGTACAGTCAATTATCATATAGGCGTAAATATAGAAAAACTTTTTGATTTGCTTTCAGAGCAAATACTTGCAGGGTTATGTTTTGCTTGCGATGAAAAGTGTTCATGCACTGATCAAAAAAGAGAAAATGCTGCTTTTTTGTCGGCTCAATTCATTAGTAAACTTCCGGAGCTGAGAAAAATTCTAGCAACGGATGTTGAGGCTGCTTATAATGGAGATCCGGCTGCTGAAAGCTTTAATGAAGTGATCTTTTGTTATCCGGCTATAAAAGCTATAGGTAATTATCGCATAGCGCATGAATTACTATTGCTTGAGGTTCCTCTGATTCCCCGCATAATAACTGAAATGGCTCATAGCGAAACTGGTATTGACATACATCCTGGAGCAAAAATTGGTACTCATTTTACCATTGATCATGGAACAGGTGTAGTTATAGGGGCTACCAGTATTATTGGTAATCATGTGAAACTCTATCAAGGAGTAACGTTAGGTGCGAAAAGTTTCCCTTTGGATACTGAAGGAAAACCGATCAAAGGAATCGCTCGTCATCCTATTTTAGAAGACAACGTGATTGTTTATTCAAATGCCACTATTTTGGGACGCATAACTGTGGGACATGATGCTACAGTGGGTGGAAATATCTGGGTGACTGAAGATATTCCATCAGGAGCCAGAATCGTACAAACGAAAGCGAAGAAATAACTTCATATATTAAAGTAACAACGTAAATAAACATGAGCGAATCATTCGAGATGATAGCCAAGACTTTTCAAGGTTTGGAGGAGGTATTGGCAGAGGAATTAATGGCATTAGGGGCTAACAATGTTCAAATAGGACGTCGTATGGTCTCTTTTACCGGAGACAAAGAAATGATGTATAAGGCTAATTTTTGCCTCCGTACAGCTATCCGGATTCTAAAACCTATTAAGTCTTTTACAGCTAAAAATGCTGATGAAGTTTATGAACAAGTTAAGGCTATAAAATGGGAAGAAATATTGGATGTGGAAAAAACTTTTGCTGTTGATGCTGTTGTGTTTAGCGAAGAATTTCGTCATTCCAAATTTGTTTCCTATAAGGTAAAAGATGCGATTGTGGATTATTTCCGTGATTTAAATGGAAAGCGTCCGTCGGTTCGTATCAATCGACCTGATGTGCTACTGAATATTCATATTGCTCAAACGCATTGTACACTCTCACTTGATTCTTCGGGAGAGTCCTTGCATAGACGTGGCTATCGTCAAGAAGCAGTAGAAGCCCCATTAAATGAAGTTCTAGCAGCAGGTATGATCTTAATGACAGGTTGGAAAGGTGAATGTGATTTAATCGATCCGATGTGTGGCTCCGGAACGATTCCTATTGAAGCTGCTTTGATTGCTAAAAACATTGCTCCTGGGGTATTTAGAAAAGAATTTGCTTTTGAGAAATGGGTGGATTTTGATCAAGAACTGTTTGATGCTATCTATAATGATGATACTCAGGAACGTGAGTTCGAACATAAGATATATGGTTATGATAACAGCCCTAAGGCTAATGAAATAGCTATGCATAATGTGAAGGCTGCTGGTGTATCAAAAGATGTGATATTGAAACTTCAACCTTTTCAGCAATTTGAGCAGCCTAAGAATAAATCGGTTATAGTTACTAATCCTCCTTATGGAGAACGTATTTCTACAAGAGATTTACTAGGGTTGTACCAAATGATTGGAGAACGTTTGAAACATGCTTTTTGTGATAATGATGCTTGGATTTTGAGTTATCGGGAGGAGTGCTTTGATCAAATAGGCTTGAAACCTAGTCGTAAAGTACCACTTTTCAATGGACCACTTGAATGCGAATTTCGTAAGTATCAGATTTTTGGGGGTAAATACAAAGAGTTTAAAAAAATAACAGTCGAAAAGAAACCACACATAAAATCCGGTTTTAATGATTAATGTATTAAATATGAAAATGAGAAAGAGTACAAGTGAATTAGTTCGATTTCTTTTCGTTCTTCACTTCTTATTTTTTACTTCTACTATTATGCTGATGGCTCAAGAGAAAAAAATGCCTACTTTGGAAGAACTTATTCCCGGTGGGGAAAGCTTTCGGTATGCTGAAAATTTATACGGCTTACAGTGGTGTGGTGATATTTGTATAAAACCAGAAATAGATGACCTGAAAGCGATAGATCCTCGCAATGGGAAAGAAACATTATTAATTAGCCGGAAGGATGTAAATGATGTTCTTGAGTCTAATAAATTAGGTAAGATTCAGCATTTTTATACAGTGGATTTTCCTTATAGCATGGAGGATAATCGTAATTTCAATGATTTATTATTGCTCTCTACTTCTAAATATCGAATATTATTTAATATAGATACTAAGCAAATAGAATGGACGCAACCTCGCAACGAAAAAGCTAAAAATGAAGATTGGGAATTACATAGCAAGGCCTTGGCTTTCACTATTGATAATAATCTCTTTGTCACAACTGGTGATGGAACGACACAACAGGTTACCAATGAGCCTGACGGGATTGTGTGTGGGCAGTCTGTGCACCGGAACGAATTTGGCATAACTAAAGGAACTTTTTGGAGTCCCAAAGGTGATTTGTTAGCTTTTTACCGTATGGACGAGAGTATGGTCTCTCAATATCCTCTTGTAGATATTACAGCTAGGGTAGGTGAGGTTAATAATGTTCGTTATCCAATGGCAGGCATGACTAGCCATAAAGTGACTGTTGGAATTTATAATCCGGATACGCAGAAAACGATTTATCTTAATGTTGGAGATCCAACGGATAGGTATTTTACAAATATATCTTGGGCTCCGGATGAGAAAAGTATCTACCTCATTGAGCTGAATAGAGATCAAAATCATTCTAAATTGTGTCAATATAGTGTTGAGACAGGCAATTTGATTACTGTTCTTTTGGAAGAAACAAACCCTAAATATGTAGAGCCTCTCCATCCTATCACTTTCTTGCCTTGGGATGATCATAAGTTTATATATCAGAGTCAAAGAGATGGCTTTAATCATCTTTATTTGTATGATACTACTGGCAAATTGCTGAAGCAAATAACCTCAGGAAACTGGTTAGTGCAGAAGTTGATTGGGTTTGATCGAAACAAGAAAGAGTTGATTATTGCATCGACAGAAGTATCTCCTTTGCAAAGTAATTTGTTTCGTGTGAACCTAAAGACGGGTAAAAGAAAGAGTATTGGTGTACAAGAGGGAGTTCATTCTGCTTTGCTTAGCGCTTCTGGAAAATATGTAATCGACAAGTATACTGCTCCTAATGTTCCTCGTGATATTGATGTTGTAAATACATTAAATGGTAAAAGCTTTAATTTGTTGACAGCAAAAAATCCTTTTGCTGATTATGTGATGCCGACTTTTGAAACAGGAACGATTAAAGCAGCTGATGGGGTCACAGATTTATACTATCGCATTACTAAACCATCAAATTTTGATCCATCGAAGAAATATCCGGTTATCGTATATGTATATGGTGGTCCACATGCACAAATGGTTACTAATGGATGGAAACATGGAACTAGAGGATGGGCTGTTTATATGGCTAACAAGGGCTATATAATGTTTACGCTAGATAATCGTGGAAGTGAAAACCGTGGGTTGAAATTTGAAAATTGCACGTTCAGACATTTAGGAATTGAAGAAAGTAAAGATCAGGTTAAAGGAATAGAATATTTGAAAAGTCTGCCATATATTGATGCTAATCGTATAGGAGTTCATGGTTGGAGCTTTGGAGGGCACATGACGGTTGGCTTGTTACTCCGTTACCCTGATATTTTTAAAGTGGGAGTAGCCGGAGGACCTGTAATTGACTGGTCTTATTATGAGGTGATGTATGGAGAACGTTATATGGATACTCCGCAAAGCAACCCTGAAGGCTATAAAGAGTGTAATCTGAAAAATCTTGCAGGAAATCTTAAAGGGCATTTGTTGATTATTCATGATGATCATGATGATACTTGTGTACCACAACATACACTTTCGTTTATTAAAGCTTGTGTGGATGCACGTACCTATCCTGACCTCTTTATTTACCCAGGACATAAGCATAACGTGGCTGGTAGAGATCGGGTTCATTTACACGAAAAAATAACCAGATATTTTGAAGATAATCTGTAGTTTAATAATAAATAGTATTTAATTATGAATTTGTTACTATTAGGTTCTGGAGGTAGGGAACATGCTTTGGCATGGAAGATAGCCCAAAGCTCCAAAGTAGAGAAATTATATATTGCGCCCGGTAATGCCGGTACTGCTTCAATAGGTGAGAATGTTAATATCAAAACAACCGACTTTGAGGCGTTGAAAGTCTTTGCTCTAGAACGTGAGATTGATATGATTGTGGTTGGTCCTGAAGATCCTCTGGTTCAAGGTATATTTGATTTCTTCAAGGGGGATATCATGTTACAACACATTGCTATTATCGGGCCTTCTATGAAAGGTGCTCAGTTAGAAGGGAGCAAGGAATTTGCCAAAGGGTTTATGGCACGTCATAATATTCCTACTGCTCGTTATAAAAGTATAACTACAGAAACGCTAGATGAAGGATTGGCTTTCTTGGAAACTTTATCTGCACCTTATGTTCTGAAAGCTGATGGCTTGTGTGCAGGTAAAGGAGTGCTAATTCTCCCTTCGTTGGAAGAAGCTCAAAGGGAATTGAAAGATATGTTGGGAGGAATGTTTGGGCAAGCTAGCGCTACGGTGGTTATTGAGGAATTCCTGAGTGGTATTGAATGCTCTGTGTTTGTACTGACCGACAGCGAACATTATAAAATACTTCCTGTAGCTAAAGATTATAAGAGAATTGGTGAAGGAGATAAAGGACTCAATACGGGAGGTATGGGCAGTGTAACTCCTGTTCCGTTTGCTAATGAGGAATTTATGGATAAAGTACGCGAACGCATCATTGAACCTACGATTGATGGCTTGCGTGAAGAAGGTATACTTTATAAAGGTTTTATTTTTATAGGTTTGATAAATGTTCAGGGTGAACCGATGGTTATAGAATATAATGTTCGTATGGGTGATCCTGAGACAGAAAGTGTAATGTTACGAATACAAAGTGATATTGTCGATTTGTTTGAGGGGGTTTATAATGTCAACCTTGATACGAAAACAATGGTACTTGATCCTCGTGCTGCTGCTTGCGTTGTGCTTGTTAGTGGAGGCTATCCGGAAGAATATACTAAAGGGTATCCAATAACAGGCTTTAACCTTGCAGAGACGACAGATAGCTTGCTTTTTCATGCCGGAACTACAGTGAAGGACGGACGTATCGTTACTGACGGTGGTAGGGTAATGGCTGTTTGTTCTTATGGTGAAACAAAAGAAGAGGCGCTCGAAAAAAGCTATAAAGTAGCAGATTTAATCAGTTTTGATAAGAAAAATTTCCGACGTGATATCGGATTTGATTTATAGTGAGACGAAATAATCTACAAAAGAGAGTGACAACGGGAAGGTTTACCCTTCCCGTTGCTGTCTTTATCTCCATAATCTGTTGGATTTTGGCTTCTTTACTTATGCCCGGCTTGGTAGAACAAAAGGCTAGCTATTCTTTGTTTCAACTAGTTGATTTGACAATTCTTCCTCTTTGGTTTAATAAGTTAGTAAGTTTCACACTCTATGCAGTTGTAGGTTATTCTTTAATAGAATTGAATAATGCTTTTGCCATTATTTATATTAGAGCCTCGGTGCAGACATCACTTTATTTTGTTTTTATCGCAGTTTGCCCTTTTTTGCAACAACTGCATGTTGGAGAATTTGTTGCGATAGCATTTCTTTTATCCATTTATTTTTTATTTAAGAGTTATCAGTGTCATAGATCTTCAGCTTACTTGTTTCATTCCTTTGTTTTTATGGGAATTGGCAGTTTGCTATTCCCCCAATTGGCTTTTCTGATTCCTGTTTGGCTTATAGGAGCGTATAACTTGCGATCATTGAACATGCGAAGTTTCTTTGCGGCTTTATTGGGATGGATTATGCCTTATTGGTTTCTTTTTGCCCATGCTTATTATTATGGTGAAATGGAGCTCTTTTATAAGCCTTTTATTGATCTGATGCGATTTCAACCAATTGATTTTGCGACTGTTCCGTTGCCAGATATACTAACCGCAGCTTTTTTATTTATCTTGTATGCTGTAAGCTCTATACATTGTTTTGTAACGAGTTATCAAGATAAGATTCGTACTCGTTCTTATTTACGTTTTCTCATTTTAATAGATTTTTGTTTTTTTGTACTCCTCGTATTGCAACCGGCGCATATAGCTTGTTTATTATCTATACTACCTGTGGGAGTTGGTATTTTGGTGGGGCATCTTTTTGTTCTGACTAATAATAAAGCATCCTATCTATTCTTTATTTTTTCCCTTTTCTCTTTAATCTTTTTATACTGTTTTAATTTATGGATGTTTTTGTGAAAGAGCTTGTGCAATTATTGATTGATTGGGGGTATTGTGGGCTCTTTTTGTCTGCTCTTCTAGCAGGAAGTGTCCTGCCTTTTAGCTCCGAGTTGGTTTTGGTTGCGTTAGTGAAAGCCGGACTTGATCCAACTTTTTGCATTCTTTCTGCAACATTAGGAAATACCATTGGTGGAATGTCTTGTTATTATATTGGGCGTCTTGGTAAATTGAATTGGATGGAGCAATATTTTAGGGTGAAGCGCACGCAGGTATTGAAGATGCAACATTTTTTGCATGGCAAAGGATCTTTAATGGCTTTCTTTGCTTTTCTTCCCTTTGTAGGAGAGGTTATTGCTATGGCTTTAGGGTTTATGAGGAGTAATATTTGGTTAACGACTTCCTCTATGTTTGTCGGGAAATTAGTCCGCTATATTCTTATGCTGCTGGCGCTTGAAGGTGCTATAAACCTGTTTGTTGGTTGATGATGAAGGAAGAGAAAGTTAATTCAGATTTTAGGGATGCTGTATCTCATACACAACGAGTGGTAGAGTTGACGGCAGATGGTAGCTCAACTTTGTTTGTTCCTGCTTTGGAGGAACATTATCATTCTGTGAAAGGGGCCTTAACAGAATCCCAGCATATATTTATTAACATGGGGTTATCTTATTCTAAAGAAGAATCTCCCCGTATACTTGAGATTGGTTTCGGAACAGGATTAAATGCTTATCTAACTCTGTTGGAATCTCAAAATAAGCATCAAAAAATATATTATTGTGGAATAGAATTGTATCCATTGTCTTGGGAAACTATCTGTAGACTAAACTATAGCACCGATCCTTTATTGAAAACTCTTCATTCGAGCGATTGGGGTAGAGAGGTGGAGATAACACCTAACTTTATCTTGCAAAAAGAGCAAAAAGATTTTACATCGCCCTCTTTCTCTTTGAGTGCCTTCACTACAGACTGTTTTGATGTTATTTATTTTGATGCCTTTTCTCCTGATAAACAGCCGGAGATGTGGAACACTCAACTATTTGAACATTTATACGTTAGTATGAATAAAGGTGCTATCTTGGTTACTTATTGTGCTAAAGGAGAAGTGAGGCGGATGCTGCAATCTGTAGGGTTTGTAGTAGAACGCTTGCCTGGTCCTCCGGGAGGAAAACGAGAAATTTTGAGAGCAACGAAACTGTGATTAATAACTCCTTTGATCACTTTTTTATTTGATAACAACAATTTTTTTATGATGAAGTCATTTTATATATTTTGTTCTTTACTATTGATTGCTTTGTTTGGATGTACTAGTCGGGCAAAAAGAGAAAAGAAAGAAAATTCTGTGGTTATGGTTACTATAGAACCACAACGCTTCTTTACAGAAGCTATTGGCGGGAATAACTTTATGGTGAAAAGCATGGTGCCTAAAGGAAGTAGTCCTGAAACTTACGATCCTACTCCTCGGCAATTGGTTGGTTTGACCAATAGTAAGGCTTATCTTCGTATCGGACACATTGCTTTCGAACAATCATGGATGGATCGTTTAACAGATAACGCACCTCACATGAGGGTTTTTGATACTTCAAAAGGGGTGGAAGTGATACATACTGAAGAGCATGATCATGGAGATCACCAACATGTTGGTGGGGTAGAACCGCATATATGGAGCTCTGTTGTAAATGCTCGTATAATTGCTCAAAATACTTTTAAAGCGCTTTGTGCTTTAGATAAAGAGCATGAAGCTGAATATCTTGAACGTTACGCTTCACTTCGGCATCGCATTGATTCTACTGATAACATTATTCGTGATCTATTTTCTCACTCTCAGGTTGATCATGCTTTTATGATTTATCATCCGGCTCTTTCTTACTTTGCTCGTGATTACGGCTTGTTACAGATTTCTATTGAAGAGGGTGGAAAAGAACCCTCGCCTGCTCATTTGAAAGAGCTTATTGATATTTCTAAAAAAGAAAAAGTTAGAGTTATTTTTATACAACCTGAGTTTGATCACCGTAATGCAGAAATAGTAGCTAAGCAAACAGGAGCCAAGATCGTATCTATAAATCCACTTGCTTATGACTGGGAGAAAGAAATGATACACATTGCAAAATCATTATGCCAATGAACGAGAATAATTCTTTGTTGATCAAGATAGAGTCGCTTTCTGCTGCTTATGAAAATCGGACTGTGCTGCATGATGTAAATTTGTCTGTTTTTGAAAAAGATTTTTTAGGCATCATCGGGCCTAATGGTGGAGGTAAAACGACTCTTATTAAGACAATTCTTGGTCTGATGCGTCCTTCAGCGGGTAAAATTAAATTCTATAAAGACAGTAGAGAAGTCGATGCCATTTCTATGGGATATCTGCCTCAATACAATAGTATTGATCGAAACTTTCCGATTTCTGTAGAAGAAGTTGTTTTGTCGGGGCTTAGTTCAAAAAAGTCGTTGATGGGATCATTTACTCATGCTCATCGTGATAAAGTACGCGATGTAATTATGCGCATGGGGCTCAACGGGCTCGAGCATAGAGCTATAGGGCAGCTTAGTGGTGGCCAGTTGCAACGTGCTTTGTTGGGACGCGCCATTGTTTCTGATCCTCAGATTGTGATACTAGATGAACCAAGCACTTATATTGATAAACAATTTGAAGCCCGCTTGTATGAACTTTTGTCGGAGATCAATCAAAACTGTGCAATTATTTTGGTTAGTCATGATATCGGAACAGTACTTCAAAATGTAAAATCTATAGCTTGTGTTAATGAAACTCTTCATTATCACCCAGATACAGGCATTACTCCCGAATGGTTGGAGCGTAACTTTCATTGTCCTATTGAATTGCTAGGACACGGTGGCTTACCTCATCGTATTTTGGGGAAGCATGAGCATTAGCTCATTACAGACTTTCTTAATTACTTATTCTTAACACCTATTTGCTGAAATATTTTTGTTCATTATTCATTCAAATAACTATCTTTGCGGCTTGTAACATGTTAATGAATAAACAAATATAGTTCAATGAAACAGTACAAAACCGTTAACAACATTGCGGGTTGGCTTATATTTATTATTGCCGCTACCGTTTACTGTATGACAATAGAGCCCACGGCCAGTTTTTGGGACTGTCCCGAGTTTATTACCACAGCTTATAAGTTGGAAGTTGGACATCCGCCTGGTGCTCCCTTTTTTATGCTAACGGCTAATCTTTTCACACAATTTGTAAGTGACCCGGCTTTGGTAGCCAAGATGGTGAATACGATGAGTGCTTTGATGAGTGGGGCTTGTATTCTTTTTCTATTCTGGAGTATTACTCATTTAGTAAGAAAACTTGTTATTAAAGATGAAAATAATATTACTCTCGGGCAGATTGTAACCATTATAGGTTCCGGAGCAGTAGGCGCATTGGTTTATACTTTTAGCGATACTTTCTGGTTTAGTGCTGTAGAGGGTGAAGTGTATGCTTTTTCTTCTTTATTCACAGCCATTGTCTTTTGGCTAATATTGAAATGGGAAGATGTAGCAGATGAACCACATTCCGACCGTTGGCTTATCCTTATTGCTTATCTTACCGGTTTGAGTATCGGCGTGCACCTACTAAATCTTCTTTGTTTGCCGGCTATTGTTCTTGTTTACTATTACAAGAAAAATCCGCATGCAAATGCTAAAGGTAGCCTTCTGGCTTTACTCGGCTCTGGCGTATTAGTTGCTGCTGTTTTATATGGTATAGTGCCAGGTGTCGTTAAAGTTGGAGGTTGGTTTGAACTCTTGTTTGTCAATAGCTTTGGTATGCCTTTTAATACAGGTGTAATCGTATACGTTGCCGTATTGGCTGCTGTAATTATCTGGGGTGTATATGAAAGTTATACTGAAGGTAGTCGTGCCCGTATGAATATTTCTTTCCTTACTACAATAGGCTTATTGGGAATACCGTTCTATGGACATGGTGCAAGCAGTATTATTATTGGGTTGATAGTATTAGGAGGGCTGGGGCTATATCTGTTCGCTAAAAAGATAAATACCAAATATCAAGTTAGTGCGCGTACGATGAATACTGCTTTATTGAGCATGATGATGATCATGATAGGCTATTCTTCTTATGCATTAATTGTTATCCGTTCAGTTGCTAATCCACCAATGGATCAAAACTCTCCGGAGGATATTTTCACTTTAGGTGAATATTTGGGTAGAGAGCAATATGGTACACGACCTTTGTTTTACGGACCTGCTTATTCTTCTCGTGTAGCTCTCGATCGGAAAGATGGTTATTGCGTTCCGCGTGAATCAACAAGCGATACCAAATATATTCGCAAAGAGAAAACATCTCCTAATGAGAAAGATAGCTATATTGAAATTCCAGAACGTGCGGGATATGAATATGCACAAAACATGTTCTTCCCACGTATGTATAGTAGTCAGCATACTGCTGGGTATAAGCGATGGATGGATATTAAGGGATATGATGTTCCTTACGACCAATGTGGTGAGACGGTAATGGTTAATATACCTACACAGTGGGAAAATATCAAGTTCTTCTTTTCTTATCAATTAAATTTTATGTATTGGCGATATTTCATGTGGAACTTTGCTGGTAGACAAAATGATATTCAGGGAAGCGGTGAAATAGAACATGGTAATTGGATCACAGGTATTCCTTTTATTGATGATATGTTGGTGGGCAATCAGCAATTATTGCCACAGGATTTGAAAAATAATAAGGGGCATAATGTGTTCTATTGTTTGCCTTTATTATTGGGTATAATAGGTTTGCTATGGCAGGCATATCGCGAACAGAAAGGGGTGCAACAATTTTGGGTTGTATTCTTCTTGTTCTTTATGACTGGAATAGCTATTGTACTTTATCTTAATCAGACACCTGGTCAGCCTCGTGAGCGAGACTATGCCTATGCGGGCTCTTTCTATGCTTTTGCCATCTGGATTGGTATGGGAGTGGCAGGTATCGTTAAGCTATTACAAGATCGCGCAAAAATGAAAGAATTGCCGGCTGCTATTCTAGCGTCAGTAGCTTGTTTGTTTGTTCCGATACAAATGGCAGGACAAACATGGGATGATCATGATCGTTCAGGTAGATATGTTTGTCGTGATTTTGGGCAAAATTATCTTATGTCTTTGCAGGAGAGTGGTAACCCTATTATCTATACCAATGGCGATAATGATACTTTCCCATTGTGGTATAATCAGGAAACAGAAGGTGTCCGTACAGATGCTCGTACTTGTAACTTGAGTTATCTGCAAACAGACTGGTATATTGATCAGATGAAGCGTCCGGCTTATAACTCTCCATCGTTACCTATTACATGGGATCGTGTGGAGTATGTCGAAGGTACAAATGAATATGTTCCTATCCGTCCAGAGATAAAGAAACAGATTGATGCTCTTTATGCACAGGCCGATTCTAATAAGAATAATCCAGAAGCAAGCATAGATGTACGCAAAGAGTTTGGTGATAATCCTTATGAATTGAAAAATATTCTGAAACATTGGGTACGTTCTGATAAAGAAGGATTGCATGTGATACCAACTGACAGTATCGTTATCAAGATTGATAAAGAGGCTGTTCGTCGCTCAGGAATGAAAATACCTGGCGCTTTAGGTGATTCTATTCCTGATTATATGCATATTTCTTTGAAAGGAAAGAAAGCATTATACAAGAGTGAACTGATGATGCTCGAAATGCTTGCTAATGCAAATTGGGAACGCCCTATTTATATGGCTACTACTGTTGGCTCTGAAAATCATCTAAATATGGATAATCACTTTGTGCAAGAAGGTTTGGCTTATCGTTTCACTCCATTTGATACACAAGCACTTGGAGCTACTATAGATAGTGAGAAGATGTATGATAACCTTATGCACAAATTTAAGTTTGGAGGAATTGATAAGCCGGGTATTTATATTGAAGAAAATACGATGCGCATGTGCTATACTCACCGTCGTCTTTTTGCTACATTGGTGGCCCAGCTTCTGAAAGAAGGCAAAAAAGATAAAGCTTTGAAAGCTTTGGAATATTGTGAACAAAAGATTCCTGCTTTTAATGTTCCTTATGATCGCCTGAATGGTGCTAATGTCATTGCTGAGGCTTATTATCAATTGGGTAAAAAACAAGAGGGTGATAGAATAATGGATGCTTTGGCAAATAAGTCTGTTGAATATATGATTTGGTATCTGAGCATGGATGATCATCAGCTGGCTATTTCCAGTCAAGAATTTCTTTATTATTTTTCTTTGTTGAAGGGTGAAGTAGAGATTATGAAAACATATGGTTCAAAGCAAACAACACATTATTCTGACAAACTTAATGAACTGTTCAGCATGTACGTGGCACGAATGAAAAGTAAATAAAATGTTTATAGAGCAACCACCGCAATTTTTTCGGGCTCTATACCCAACTGCTTTATGGCGAATGGATCCGGCAGAAAAGGCTGTGTATCTAACCTTTGATGACGGACCCATTCCTGAAGTAACCCCCTGGGTGCTCGACCTTTTAGATAAATATAATATTAAAGCAACTTTCTTCATGGTGGGTGATAACATACGTAAACACCCTGAAGAGTTCCAAATGGTAGTAGAACGAGGGCATCGTGTGGGAAACCATACTTTTAATCATATCCGTGGTTTTGAATATTTGGCAAAAAAATACATGACCAATGTGGAGAAAGCAAATGAAGTGATGCATACAGATCTTTTTCGCCCTCCTCATGGTCACATGACCTGGATGCAGTATTTTTTGTTGAAACAGCGTTATAAAATAGTGATGTGGGATTTGGTTACACGTGATTATAGCAAGAAACTTCGAGGTCCGCAAGTACTAGCTAACGTTATGAGATATGCTCGTAATGGTTCTATCATTACTTTTCATGATTCTGTGAAATCGTGGAATAATATACAGTATGCTTTGCCTCGTTCGATTGAATTTCTATTAGAAGAGGGTTACGAATTTAAACTGTTATAATTGTAACGTGTAATGTCATGAGTTCTCAAAAAGAATATGCTGATCAGATAAAAGCCGAAGCCTTGCGCCTCGGCTTTTCTGCCTGTGGCATAGCTCCTGCGGAACCTATAACCCCTGAAGCAGAGAAACATTTTAGGGAGTGGCTTTCTACCGGTCATCATGGAGATATGGCTTATATGGCTAACAATGTAGAGAAACGTTGTGATCCTCGTTTGTTGGTGGAAGGCACTCGTAGCATCGTTTCTGTTGCGTTGAATTATTATCCTCAAGAGCAACTTGCTGATGATCAGTACCAGTTTGCTTGGTATGCTTACGGTAAAGATTATCATGACATTATGAGGGCAAAGATGAATACACTCTTTGCTTATATTGATGAGCACATTACTCCTGTTAATGGTCGTGTGTTTTGCGATACCGCACCTGTACTCGATCGCTATTGGGCTTGGCGTGCAGGACTTGGTTGGATCGGTAAGAATACCCAATTGATTATCCCTTTTGCCGGATCTTCGTTCTTTTTAGGTGAATTGTTTCTCGATATAGATCTTGCTTATGATATTCCGCAGAGAAATCGTTGTGGCAACTGTACCCGATGTCAACAAGCCTGTCCTACACAAGCTTTTGAAGCCCCTTATAAACTTAATGCCAACAAATGTATCTCTTATCTTACTATTGAAAACCGTGGTGACATTCCATCTCAGTATGCCTCTAAGTTAGGAAATCGAATCTATGGCTGTGACGAGTGTCAGCGTGTTTGTCCTTGGACCAATTGCGCTACTCCTTGTAGCACACCTGAGTTACAACCTACTCCGGAATTTATGCGGATGACTAAAAACGATTGGCATGCACTCACCGAAGAGCAATATCGTATTCTCTTTAAGGGTAGTGCGGTGAAAAGAGCCAAATATTCAGGCTTACAAAGAAACATTGATGCAGCAGAGTCTTTTGATAAATAAGTCCTTATTCTCTGTATTGTCTTATCGCGACCTTCGCGTATGAAATATTGTTGATTTTGCAGAAATGCTTTTATTCCCTCTATTATAAAATTATAAGTTCTTTTAAGTTATTGATTCTGTTTTTTCGAGAACAAATATTGTTATTATTTTAATGTAGTCAACTTTTTGCTTTTCAGAAACTCAGAAATAGCATATCTGTTTGCCATATTATCATCTTAATACTTCTAATAATCATGAAACAGTCTATAATACCTCTCTTTGTATTGCTATGCCTTACTTTGCCCGTTAGTATCAAGGCCCAGCAAGTCGTTAAATTTGAAGGTGTAGAAGTCCCGGTTTACAATTATTCTCAATTGGAACCTATGCTGCATCCCAAAGCGGATAATGATACAACCTATATATTCAACTTTTGGGCTACTTATTGCATCCCTTGCATCAAAGAGTTGCCTTTTTTTGATCAAATAGGCAAAGAATATGCTTCTAAAAAAGTAAAAGTAGTCCTTATTAGTATGGACTTCAAATCAAAGATAAACTCTCAGGTTATTCCTTTTATGAAAAAGAGAAAGGTGCAATCTTCTGTGGTTCTGCTAAGCGACCCAGATGCTAATAGTTGGATTAACAAGGTCGATCCTACTTGGAGCGGTGCATTGCCTGCCACACTTATTGTGAAAGGCGATAAAAGAGAGTTTCACGAGAAATCATTTACATATGATGAACTTCAAGTATTAACAACTAAATTTTTAAAACAATGAAACGTAGTGTTCTTTTAATAGCATTTGTTTTTGCCGCTGTTGCGGGTGTTTCCGCTCAGGGTTATAAAGTGGGCGATGTAGCTACTGACTTTAAATTAAAGAATGTGGATAATAAGATGGTTTCTTTAGCCGATTTTCCAACGGCAAAAGGATTCATTGTAGTGTTTACTTGCAATCATTGCCCTTATGCTAAAGCTTATGAGCAAAGAATTGTGGCTTTGGATAAGAAATATAAGGCGAAAGGATATCCCGTAATCGCTATCAACCCTAATGACCCGGCTGCACTGCCTGCCGATAGTTTTGAAGAGATGCAGAAGCGTGCTAAGGAGGCTGGATTTACTTTCCCATATCTGTTTGATGACGGCCAAAAGGTCTATCCCGTTTATGGGGCGACTCGTACTCCGCATGTTTTCTTGTTGCAGAAAACTAAAAAAGGAAACATCGTTCGCTATATCGGAGCCATTGATGACAATTATGAAGATGCTTCTGCGGTAAAAACTCCTTATTTAGCAAATGCGGTAGATGCTTTGTTGAGCGGTAAGAAGGTAAGCCCTGATTTCACCAAGGCTATAGGTTGCGGTAT
This sequence comes from uncultured Bacteroides sp., assembly GCF_963677685.1. Taxonomy (NCBI): domain Bacteria; kingdom Pseudomonadati; phylum Bacteroidota; class Bacteroidia; order Bacteroidales; family Bacteroidaceae; genus Bacteroides; species uncultured Bacteroides sp. Next base: position 225,686 of record NZ_OY782186.1, on the reverse strand, counting down.
TAAATCTAAATAGGCTTCATACTTAGGGATATACGGTTTTTCGCATATCCCTAAATTTTTGTTGCGAATACCTTTGTTGTCTTCTATTCCTTAACAGCTTCTCTATTTGTTATTCTCTTCTTCTTTTCTTATATTTGTTCTGCTTAAAATGTGCTGACACCCGGGTGTTAGCATGCCTTACACCCGGGTGTTGGTAGTACTGACATGGGGGTGTTGATCTCTAAAACTCACTATCTTAATGAAAGAACAAGAGGAGAAACATTTGCTTCGAACGGCTTTGATGCGGAAACTCTACAAAGAACGATAAATATGCCAATTAATTATGTTGTAAGAAAGAAAGTTGATAAGTCAGGGGAGAAAGAGAAAGTTTTATATTATGCTGCTCCTAAAGCTTTGCAGAGAAATGCAGCGAACTCCCTCAAAATAGCAAATAAGATGGCTGAGAGAAGTGCGTTGACAAATGGAGATGCTTTGTCTGCATTAACACAATTGCCTGATGTGATCGCTTCATTGCTTAAGGATGGTCAGAATGTGACTATTAAAGGTTTAGGTACTTTCTATGCGGGCGTTAGTAGTGAGGGGATGGAAAACCCGGAAGAATGCACGGTAAAAAAGGTTTGGGTTACTCGTGTTTGCTTTAAGGCTGACCCTAATTTTGCGAGAAGCGTAAAAGGGGCAGGTTTCGTATGCATGGATCGAAAGATTAATAAAGAAGCCGAGGACGAAGAGAAATAAAAAAGATAAGCCTGCCAAAAACTCTTTTCTAAGCTAAAAAAGGAATTTTGGCAGGCTTGCTTTTCGCTGTTATTATTGCAATTTTTCTGTCTTACAATTATTTGAGGGTGACTGTTAGCGGATTGCGTACTTTTTGTGCATATTCCGCAACATATTTGTTCCACTCGGCAGCATCTTTGATGTCAGCTTTACTCCAAGCTGCTCCCCAATAATAAGTATAGTCTGTTCCTGGTTGATAGTCGCTAATAGCAAGTACATGCCCATCAGCACCTCCTCTTTCTGCTCTTTCTTTAGCAGAGAAAAGAACAGCTTTGGCTTCCTTTACGTTAGCAGGGAAAGCAGCTCCTACAAAGATCTTTCCATTGTTGTTGTTCGCATTGTCAGTAGGATCTACATAAGTGATATAACCGTCTTTTGCATCAGCTTTTACTTCTCCGTTAGGTTCGTGAAGAACGATACCTGTGGCAACAGGAGTAGTCTCTTTTAGATTAGAGTAGGAAATAACTGTTTTGTTTAGATGTGAACCTGCATCGAGAGTGATGATACGGGTTTCTACAACAGAGGTATCTCCTTTTACGGTTAGTGGATTATATACGAGCTTTACGCTAAAGCGTAGTGGTCCGTTATCCAAAATTTCTTGTGTTTTGTAGCAATATGGGTAGATTATAGTATCTCCTGACATGAGTGCAGCTGTTCCTCCTCCAAGAGTTGGTCCAACCTTGTAGCAATCTAGTCCGTTGCCATGGTCAGCATGGTAAGTTGTTGCAGCGCGTAGAGCTTTTGCTGCTTTAGGATTCACTTTATTCAGGCTATCTATCTTTGCTTCGGTTTTGGGATTCAATTCCATAGCATAGCGGGCTTCGACAACCGGATCGGTGGTGCCCCGTTTTACCCATACATCGTATCCATATGCTTTTTCTCCACTTGCTTGTAATGCAGGGCCATAAGTACGGAAAGCGATAAGATCATTTTCCCAAGCTACATCGTCCACACGTTTTGGGTAATATTTGCCACAAGCCTTTACGCTAAATACATTCGGAGTGCCAGTACGAATAGTGTAAAGAGCTGTACCCTTTGCTTGGACATTTGCTTGGAAAATAAGTTTTTCATTGTGGGTAATTTGATAAGGAACTTGTTGTTCTGCAGCATTAAGAACTATGATCTGAGCAGTATCGGCAAGTTTTAGTTTGGCATCTATTTCACTCATTTCTACCTCTACCATCTCGTTGTTGCGATCAAGGGAAGTAGGATTGGTCACTGTTATTGTAACAGTTTTATTCTCTGCACACGAGGTAATGAACAAGGTTGCTAAGAATAGATAAAAAAACTTTTTCATGAAAATGGAATATAAGTGATGTAACATTTTAGGATATAAAAAAGGAGTTAGAACCATCAAAATAGTTGATAAGCTTAACTCCTTGTAAATATGTAAACCTTGATTATTTAGGTTGTTTACCTATATAGGCTAAAATACCTCCGTCCACGTAGAGTACGTGACCGTTTACAAAGTTTGATGCATCAGATGCAAGGAACACAGCTGGTCCCATAAGATCTTCGGGGGTACCCCAACGCGCAGCAGGAGTCTTTGCAATAATGAATGAATCAAAAGGATGGCGTGATCCATCAGCTTGCGTTTCTCTTAAAGGAGCGGTTTGTGGTGTGGCGATATATCCCGGACCAATGCCATTACATTGAATGTTGTGTTCGCCGTATTCGGATGCGATGTTGCGAGTAAGCATCTTTAATCCGCCTTTGGCAGCAGCATAAGCAGAAACTGTTTCACGGCCAAGTTCACTCATCATAGAGCAGATGTTGATGATCTTTCCATGACCTTTTTTGATCATAGAAGGTAGAACAGCCTTTGAAACGATAAACGGACCATTGAGATCAATGTCGATAACCTGACGGAAGTCGGCTGCACTCATTTCGATCATTGGAATACGCTTAATGATGCCGGCGTTGTTAACCAAAATATCAATAACGCCTACTTCTTTTTCTATTTGAGCAACTAAAGCGTTTACAGCGTTTTCGTCAGTAACGTCGCATACATATCCATGTGCTTTGATACCTTCGGCCGCATAGGCAGCTAATCCTTTGTCTACCAATTCTTGCTTGATATCATTGAATACGATAGTAGCACCGGCTTTAGCATATCCGGTTGCAATGGAAAAGCCAATCCCGTAAGAAGCACCTGTTACGAGTGCTATCTTACCTTCTAATGAGAAATTTACCATTTTTATAGCTATTAAAAAATTACAGTCAGTTAATTATTTTAAATCAGTGATTAAAGAGAAGTCTTGATCACCATAATCAAGGTTTTCACCTCCCATACCCCAAATAAAAGTATAGTTATGTGTGGCGGCAGCTGAGTGGATAGACCATTCAGGAGAGAGAACAGCTTGCTCTCCTTTCATCCATACGTGACGGGTTTCGTCTACTTCGCCTATAAAGTGACATGCAGCCTGATCTTCTGGAAGTTCAAAATAAAAATATGCTTCCATTCGGCGAGAGTGAACATGAGCAGGCATGGTGTTCCATACGCTACCAGGCGCCAATTCGGTCATTCCCATTTGAAGTTGGCAAGTAGGCAATACTTGATTTACAAGCATTTTGTTGATCTTGCGGTGGTTAGAACCTTCTAATGAGCCCATTTCAGCAACTACAGCGTCTTTCTTTGTTACTTTTTTATCTGGGTAATTTCTGTGGGCAGTGAGTGAATTGAAGTAAAATTTAGCAGGTTTTTCTGCATCCTTACTTTCAAAAGTTACTTCTCTATCACCTGATCCCAAGTACAGAGCTTCTTTGTAATCGAGTTCAAAGACTGCATCGCCGACTCTAACAATACCAGGACCACCTACATTGAAGATACCTAGTTCACGACGAGTGAGGAAGAAAGGAGCTTTTAGCGGATCGATAGCTTCCAGTTTCAGTGTTTCAACAACAGGCATAGCCCCACCTACGACCATACGATCGTACATGGAATAGATCATATTTACTTCATTAACTGAAAATATTCTTTCGATAAGAAAATCACGGCGGATTCTTTTAGTGTCATAGCTTTTTGCATCTTCAGGATGCGCAGCGTAACGGATTTCATAGTTTGTTTTCATATCATTTCAATATATAAATGGTTTATCGTTTACGTACACAATGCAAAGATAACAAAAGAAACGAGCAAACAATGGGAATGTTCTCCTTATTGTATTCGCTTTTTGTCCTTAAATAGATAAGATTTGATTTGTTTAACAGAATATAATAAGAATGAGACCCACTTGTTTCTTAGTCATTTCTTATTTTCTGTTTTTATAGTTTGGTGTCGTTTGGGAGGGTGCTTCTTGTCTGTGTCGTAGATATAAAATAATAAAGGAGAGAAAATTAATTAATTTTCTCTCCTTTATGTATTGTGGGCCATCTTGGGCTTGAACCAAGGACCTCCAGATTATGAGTCTGTTGCTCTAACCAACTGAGCTAAAAGCCCGCAAATCTCAATTCTCTTGAATTGTGGTGCAAAATTAAGTTATTTTGCTGAAATATGCAAGAGAAGTAAGATGTAAGTTGCTGCTAACTGCAAAAAAAAGCTTTATAGTAACTTTTCTGTGCGGATAGGAATCTCTTTTTTGATGCTTTGCTCTAAAGAAATTAGTGTCTCGGTAGCTGTTACTCCCGGGATCTCCTGCATTCTGTTGTTGAGTAACTCCATTAAGTGTTCGTTATCGCAAGCATAGACTTTGGTCAACATTGTGTATGGTCCCGTTGTGAAATGACATTCCACTATTTCAGGGATTTTTTGTAATTCTGCTACAACATCTTTGTACATAGAACCTTTTTCCAATTTGATTCCCACATAGGTGCAAGTTCTATAACCCAAAGATTTGGGGTTAACATGATATCCTGATCCAATGATGACTCCCAGATCTATCAATCTCTGTACACGTTGGTGAATGGCAGCCCTGGAAACACCACATTCAGCGGCTACATCTTTAAACGGAATACGGGCATTCTGAGATATGATTTCAAGAATCTGCCTGTCAAGGTTGTCTATTTTCTCCATAATAATGAATTTTAATATCTGTTTTTATCAAATAGTAAGCAAATATATATATTTATTTTTATTCTTATATATAAAAGACCGAAAAAAGCAAGTTTTGCTATTCTTTTATTTGTTATACACCTAAATTAGCAAAAAAATAGGTGCAAAAGACTTGTTTTGCACCTATTTAGTATAAAAGTTTAATCTTCTTACTTTTCTATACCAAGTAATTCTACTTCAAATATTAGCGTAGAGAATGGTTTGATTTTTCCGGATTCTCTTGAGCCATAAGCTAATTCTTGAGGAACATAGATTTCCCATTTAGAACCTACAGGCATCATAGTTAGGGCTTCTGTCCATCCTTTGATAACTTGGTTTGCACGGAAGGTAGTCGGCTCTTTACGTTTGTAAGAGCTATCGAATTCAGTTCCGTCGATTAGCGTGCCTTTATAGTTTACTTTTACTTTGCAAGTATCAGCAGGGATAGCGCCTCTACCTTTTGTTATGATTTTGTATTGTAGTCCGCTTGGGGTGGTAACTACGCCTTTTTTAGTTTTATTTTCTGCTAAGAATTTTTCTCCGGCAGCTTTATTGTCAGCGTATTTAGTTTCCATAGCTTTGCTCTTAATTACTTCCATTTTTGTTTGGCTGTATTTTTGAGCTTCTTCCATAGTCATCAAAGTTTTTTCTCCAAGAGTACCTGCAATGAATCCTGCAAGGAGGTTTTCTTTGCTGATGGTTTGGGTAGAATCTTCACCGAACAATTGGTGATTGATACCTTTTACCATTTGGTTGCTGATTTGTTGGCCAATTTGCAAGCCTGCAAGGTAAGCAAGATCTTTTTTGCTTGATTTGGTTGCGCCTTCATTCAGACCTTTGATGAACTCATTCATGTATGTAGTGTCGACTTCCATTCTACCGGCTAGATATTGTTTCAAACCTTGAGTTTGAGTCAGACCCAAAGAATAAGACAAAGAGTCAACATCAGACTTTAAATTAGCTTTAGGGCTTTGAGCTGTGCAAGAAGCAAGACTCAATGCTGCTGCAATAGCCATAAAAATACTTACTTTTTTCATTTTACTTTTAGTTTTTATTATAGTACTTGAATTAATTCTATTTCAAATATTAGTGTGCTGTGTGGAGGTATCATTTCACCTGCTCCTTGTGCTCCGTATGCTAAATCAGAAGGTATGTATAGTTTCCATTTAGATCCTTCAGGCATTAATTGAAGAGCTTCAACCCATCCTGGGATAACTTGATTAACACCAAATTCTGCAGGTTGTCCACGTTTGATAGAGCTATCGAACATGGTTCCGTCCATTAGTGTTCCTTCGTAGTGGCATTTCACTTGATCAGTCACCTTGGCTAACTTTCCTGTTCCTTCGTTGATGATTTCATATTGCAATCCGCTAGGTAAGGTTATTACTCCTTCTTTCTTTTTATTTTCTTCTAAGAAAGCTTTGCCTTGCTCAATGTTTGCTGCACTCATCTCTGCCTCTAGTTTGGCAAAATATTTATTAACGATTTCTCGTGCTTCATTGTGGCTGATTGCTGTCTGATTTCCTTCCAGTACGTCTTTTATTGCCTGAGAAAAGTCCTCTACTGCGATGCTGTTAGCACCCATTCCTAACAAGTTTTGACCTATGCCAAGGCCGATTGCATAACTAAATTTATCCATATTTTTTTTGTTGTAGACTGCTTCGAAAGGGTTAGCCCTTAGTTTTCAGTCGTTTGCAAATTAATGAATGGCAAAAGTAAGTGTTTTATTTGAATGATTCTCGTTTTAAGTATTTAATTTTTCTTATTATACACACTTGGTAATGCAGCTTTATGTTCTTAGCTTAAAAGTTTATGAGGTATATTTTGCTTTAGGGATGAAGATAAGCAAATTATTCTTTCTACATTTGTTGTCTGTTTCTGATAAATGTAATTAATTAGGAGGCTGTTATGAAAAAAATGGTTGTATTGTCCGGAGCTGGGATGAGTGCTGAGAGTGGTATTAATACTTTTAGAGATGCCGGCGGATTATGGGAAAAATATCCCGTAGAACAGGTGGCTACGCCTGAAGGCTATCGACTTGATCCTGAATTGGTTATTCGTTTTTATAATGAAAGGCGTGCTCAATTGCTGACTGTAAAGCCTAACCATGGTCACGAACTATTGGCTGAAATGGAAAAATATTTTAACGTAACTGTGGTTACTCAAAATGTGGATAATTTACATGAAAAGGCAGGAAGCACGCATGTGATTCATTTGCATGGAGAGTTGACAAAAGTATGCTCAAGCTATAATCCTAATGATCTCAGATATGTTAAAGAATTAAAACAAGACGAGTATGAAGTGAAAATGGGTGATTTGGCAGGAGACGGTTCACAATTGCGCCCTTTTATCGTTTGGTTTGGTGAGGCAGTTCCGGAGATGGAAAGAGCTATTAGTTATGCTGAGAAAGCGGATATATTTGTTATTATAGGAACTTCAATGAATGTGTATCCGGCAGCGGGACTTTTAGACTATGTTCCTCGTTCGGCCGAAATTTATTTGATTGATCCTAAAGAAGTGCAGGTGAATTCTTCTCGTCGTATTAATGTGATTCAAAAAGGGGGCTCCGAAGGCATGGAGGAACTATTGTCCAGGCTTACTTAGTAAACGTATGATGAACCATGCATGATAAGCCAAGGTGCTAATAAATCCATAGTGGTGTGCCATGATGCGGAATCTTTCTTTCAAGGAGGCTTGGCGGTTTTGCGTGGTCATTCCTTCTTCTAAATAGTCTATTAGTGTTTGATGGGTATTATATGTCATTGATGCTTTTTTCATAGTTCGAATACACCAGTCAAAATCAGAGGAGAAACGGTAATTCAGATCGTAAGGTTCTGCTAGAGAGCGTTTAGCGATAAATGCTTGATGGCAGACAAGCATTCCTTTTTTGAAGCTTTTCCACCTGAGCTTTTCTGGGGTAGATAGGCGGCGCATGCGTATAAAATTCCTGTGTGCATCTACTAATGCTGTCTCTCCATAAATAATGTCAGGCAGCTCATTGTTTTTTTTGTTAAGTCCTTCTACAATTTGTTGTAGACTGGAGTTTTCATGGAAAGTGTCTCCGGCGTTCAGAAAACATAGGTAATCTCCTGTAGCAAGTTTGATTCCTTTGTTCATAGCATCATATATCCCTTTATCCGGCTCACTGACAAGGATGTGAATTTTATCTCGATATTTTTCAATCAGTGAGTGGGTATTGTCTTTTGAATCACCATCAATAACAATGTACTCCACCTGTTGATAACTCTGCGAAATGACGCTCAAGATAGTATCTTCTAATACTTTGTCAGCATTATAAGTTACGGTGATGATAGAAAAAACAGGGGTGTGGTGGTTATGCATGTTTTCCTGTTATCTTATTGTATAATTCAATATATTTTTTTGCAACAATACCTTCCGAGTAGCTGCTGACTGCTTTGTGGCAAGCTTGTTCACAAAGAGTGCTGTGATTTGCTTCAGAAAGAGCCCATTCAATGCCGTGGGCAAAATCTTCGGATGATTTATATTGGGCTACATAGCCGTTGTGCAGATGATCTATCATCTCGGGTATACCTCCTATGTTGAATCCTACGCAAGGTACGCCGCAAGCCATTGCTTCCATAATGGTATTTGGTAGGTTCTCTTCAAGAGAAGGAGTTACGTAGAGGTCGACTGCGTTATAGATGTCCACTAGTTCATGTTCGTTGCTAACAAAATTGAGCGGATAGACACGGAAGGGTAACATGTTCTCTAGTTGAGCAGATTGATTGCCGAAAACAACTACACTTACTGTCTCTTTTAGTTCTGGATGTTGCTTTATAAGTATGTTACATGCTTCAATGAGGTAGTCTATTCCTTTTCGCTTATCGGTGATTTTTACGGAACCGAATAGCAGCAATTTATCATCAGCGGGTAGCATGTGTTTCTGTCTGGCTTCTTTCTTATCATGAGGTTTAAACAGGTTGGTATTGATCGGATTAGGAATACTGATGATGCGTTGTCCACACAGAAGGGCGCTTTTTTCCGCTTGTTTCTCGAGCCATTGACTACAAGTTACAAAAGAAATCGGCGCAATTTTGTATAATTTTTGTTTTTTATGAAAGATGCGGTACGATAAATCCTTTTTACTTCCTCCTCCGTATATATAAGGACAATTGTGGCACTCTTTATGATAAGAAGTGCATTCGCGTGCATGATGGCAAATACCTGTACAGGGCCACATGTCGTGCATAGTCCATACTACTGGTTTGCCCGAATTCAGTATCTTTTGCAGGTTACGAAGCGAAAGCATACCTTGATTAATCCAGTGGAGATGGATTACATCGGCTTCTTTAAATTCGGGTAGAGAGGTAATATCTGTGCCAGTATTTGCTATATCTACTGAGAAGAGATTATTTTTCTTAAACTTATTTGCTTTCCATATGATGATACGTTCCCATATAAATTTCCAAAGATGCAGCGAAGTTTGCTTTAATCCCACAACGCTAATTTGTTCAGTTTGTTTGTCACGAACCAACAACTTGGATTTTATTCCATTATTCTTTAGTGATTCCATCAAGCGGCTGGCTGCAACAGCGGCACCGCCTATTCGCTCCGAAGTGTTTATTAATAGTACCCTCATAAGTAAGCTGAATGTTTTGACAAAAATACAGCTTTTGAAGCTTTCTGTCTATAAAATCATTTAATTTTTAGTATAAAAAGTATAAAGTCTCTATCTTTGCGAAAGATAATTAGAAATGTATGGAAGAGAAGGTGATGAGATTCATGGAACAAGCATGGCAAAGTTTCCTTAGTATGCTAAAGATTATGCTGCAGTCGAAATGGGTAACTAATCTTCCTGTTTCTTTTAAGAACACAAAAGAGTTACTGATTTTGGCTAATGGTCCCTCATTAAACACTACGGTGACCGAATCTGCTGAGTTTATTCGTGATAAAACTCTGTTGGCTGTCAATTTTTGTGTTACCTCTCCGATGTTTGAACAATTGCGGCCGGAACTTTACCTCATAGCTGACCCTTTGTTCTGGATTGTACCAGAAAAGCGTTTACAGCTTTTTGGCACTATGGCTGAGAAAACAACTTGGCCTATGAGTCTCTTTATTCCTGTTCGCGCATATAAAAATAAAGATTGGCAATCTCTTCTAGCTAATAACAATAATATAAAAATATATCCTTATAATACTACTCCTATTGAAGGCTTTCAGAAATGGTGCGATTTGATTTTTACAAAAGGATTGGGAGTTCCGCGTCCACATAATGTTTTAATACCTTCCATTACTATTGGATTACGACTACCGTTTGATAAAATTTATCTGGCAGGAGCTGATCATTCTTGGTTACCTGAGATTACGGTCACGGATGAAAATGAGGTGCTGATGCATCAGAAACATTTTTATGACCAAAACAAGTCACAGGCGTCTAAAGTGCAAAAGGAAGATTTGAATAGTGCACATCTGTATACGATTCTTTATCATATGTATGTGGCGTTTAAAGCATATTTTGTTTTGGAAGCTTATTCGCGCAAAAAAGGTAAGGAGATTATCAATATAACTCCGGGTTCTTATATAGATGCGTTTAAAAGGATGAAAATATGAAAGATGGAATAATAATTCAGGCGCGTACAGGCTCTACCCGTTTACATAATAAGATTTTATTGCCTTTTTATAAAGGACAGCGTATTATTGATATTTTGATTGATAATATTAAGGTTGCTTGTCCTGATATGCTGGTTGTGTTGGCTACCACTGATCACCCACAAGATGATGTGTTGGCAGAGGTTGCACATGAGCGAGGTATTGCTTGTTTTCGGGGGGATGAAGATAATGTCTTGAATCGTTTTATTGGAGCGGCGGAAGCTTTCGGGTTGGAGCGTATTATACGTGTGTGTTCTGATAATCCTTTCTTGCAAGTAGGAACGTTTAGATGTCTTTTCGATGAATATATGCTGCATCATGCTGATTATGTTGCATATGGTTTTTCGGATGGGCGACCAACGATTAAATCTCATTTGGGGCTGTTTGCTGAGCTAACTACTATCGATGCTTTAAAACGGATTGCTCGTGTAACACAGAAGAAATTATATATTGAACATGTTACGATATATATGTATACTCATCCGGAAGAATTCTCAATAAAATTATTGCCTCTCCCTGACTATCTGGAAGGGCGTTTTGATTTGCGTTTTACATTGGATACAATGGCAGATTTTACCCTATTGCAGGAATTATATACGACTTTTCGTGAAGAAACCGATGGAAGTGTGCAAGCGTTACTTCGCTTGGTAGAATCTCGTGACGAGTATCGTCAACGGATGCTAGAGAACATTGTAATAAATGAAAAATAAAAAGTGATGAAAAGTACCTATATTATAGGAGAGATCGGACAGAACCATAATGGATCTGTCGACATTGCTAAGTTAATTGTAGATTTGGTCTCTCGTCCGGTTAAAGAGGACGTTTTTGACATAGAACTTCGTCCTATGGATGCGGTAAAGATGACAAAGAGAGATCTGAGTGAGGAGCTTGCCGACTCACAAATGAATCGTATTTATGATTCGCCTCACTCTTTTGGCGGTACTTACGGAGAGCATCGTGCTTTTTTAGAGCTTACGGATGAGGAACATTTTGAGGTTTATAAGCATGCTAAAAGTTTAGGATTAGACTTTGTGGAAACGTTATGTTCTAGAGGCTGTCTTTCATTACTAAAACTTTTTGTTCCCGATTATCTTAAAGTAGCAAGTAGAGATCTTACCAATCTACCTCTATTGGAGGCAATGGCAGAGACAAAAATACCGATGATTCTTTCTACCGGCATGAGCAATAAAGAGGATTTGGATGATGCTTTGAGGGTGATTAATCGCTATCATTCTAATATTTCTATTCTTCACTGCGTATCGCAATATCCTACTTATCCGGATAAATTGAATTTGAAAACGATTACTTATTTGAAGAAGCACTACGGGGAGTATCGTATTGGTTTTTCGGATCATACCATTGGTATCTCTGCTCCGGTCGTAGCTGTGGGAATGGGTGCTGAAATTATAGAAAAACATATAACGATTGATCGCCATATGAAGGGGACTGATCAGTTGGGTTCGTTAGGACCGGAAGGTGTAAATCGCATGATACGCGATATACGAATAGCTGAGCGTTGGTTGGGTACGGAAGATTTTTATTTAGATGATACCTTGACTCCTACTAAAGTGAAGCTTGAACGCTCTATTGCAACAAATAAGGCATTAAAGCCTGGGGATATTGTTTCAGAGGAAGATCTTCACTTGTTGAGTCCGGGTGATGGCTTTCGATGGGCGCAAAAGGACTTAATTATAGGCAAAAGGGTGAAGACGCCAATTGCAAAAAATGAGATTATTTATTGTGACAATATTGAAATGGAGTAGAAGAAATTATGGCATTACCTAAGTTAGTGATTACAGATATTGATGGTGTGTGGACGGATGGTGGTATGTATTATACTGCTGAAGGGGATGTGATGAAACGTTTTTCGGTGAAAGATGGGTGGGGAGTGCTTTTTCTTCGCCAATTTGATATTCCGGTAGCTATCATGACAGGAGAACAGACACAGATTGTTCAGAAACGCGCTGATAAATTAAAGATAAAGCATTGTTATCTAGGGGTGAATGATAAATTATCAAAGGCACGTGAATTGTGTGTAGAGTTGGGAATTACGCTGAAAGACATTGCTTTTATAGGCGATGATATTAATGATATTCACTTATTGCGCAAAGTAGGCTTTAGCTGCTCGCCTTCTAATACTCCTGATTATATAAAGAAGGAAGTCGATTACGTGACTGTTGCTCATGGAGGTTTTGGTGCTTTCCGTGAATTCGTAGAGAAAATACTTCAAAATAATGGGCTATTGGATGATGCTTTGAAGCGCGTAATGTAATCTTCCGTTTTTTTGTGTTAGCGGATTTTAGGAACAGGTATTAATTTTGAGACTAAGGCGCGCCCGAGCTTTAATGTAGTTAATAAGAGGTGCTCCAACTGTTTTGTTATGTTAGGTTTGGATTGTATCTCCATCTCTTCAATTTTCTCAATAGACCATTCCGGATAATATTGCAAGATACGTTTACGAGTATCTATTACCATCATTTGATTATTGACGGAATGGTAATAGCGAATCAGTCCTAAGGCAATATTGAGGTATGCGTTTCTCAGTGCATTATAAGTTTTTTCTTGATTGATGAAGAAATGGAGCAGTAATTCTCTTACATATAGGGCACTATTTATTCTTTTTTCGGCACCTTTCTCACTCCAGATCCCTTTACTATGCTTCCGGTAAACTGCCATCGGTTGTTTGAAATAGTATATTTTGCCATGCTGTGCGTTAAGCATGTGCATTGCATAATCGCACAAGCTGATTTGAGAAAACCATTCCGGCACTTCAGGATAATAGCTTCTCCTAAAGAGAGAAGATGAATTTGTGATGAAATTACTTTTCGCTAGATCTACTATATTGGTAATTTGCTTCTGCTTGCCATTGGAAAAACTCTTGCTTCCATTTTCTTCATAATAATTAATTACCCGATGGAAACAGACAGCAAAGTCAGAATTTGCATCCATGAAATCGGTCATTCTTTGGAGCTTATTCTTATTTATCCAATAATCATCTCCATCACAAATTGCAATGTATTCTCCTTCACAATGTTGATGCGCATCCATGAAGTTTCTTTGTAATCCTGCGTTTTTTTTATGCTTTATTAGAGTGATTGTGTCAGGGTATAGTTTCTTATATCGAGTGCAGATCTCAAGAGTATTATCGGTGCTACAGTCTTCGGCTATGACAAGTTGTATGGGATAAGTCGTTTTTTGCTGAATGATGCTTTTTATTGCTGTTTCCACATATTTGTCAATGTTATACGCTAACATGATAATACTAACTTTTATAGCTGATGAATTCATTTTATTTCTTGTTATGTTTAAATAAAATTTCGACTGTGTCTGCAAGTATTTTAGAGCCCAGAGATCTGTTTGTAATATAGTAAAATATAATGCCAAATGCTATCTTTAGAGGTAGCAATATATAATTTGAATTTATATAGTAGTTGGGAATGAGCAATAATCCCCACATAAAGGAAGAGATCATTAGATAAGGAAATATGTCTTTTAACTGCTTTATCCAACTATATTGAATAATGTTCCCTATATATATAATGCTTATGAGGTAGATAGAGGCTTGAATAATTGTTTGTAATCCAATCATAAAAAGTGCACTTTCATGTATGGAAAATGCTAATCCCGTTATAATAAGTAGCGTTCTCACAATTTCCAATTTAAAAATGACGTCTGAACGTCCATGCACTTTAATGAAGTTTTGGTTAATTGAGGTCAATATAGTGAAAATTCCCGCTAGACAGGTTAATTGAAAGAAGGGAATACAACCAGCCCATTCTGCTTTTAGTATGATAGATATAAATGGTCGGGCAATGGCGACGAGTCCAATCATTAGAGGGAAAGTTAGAAAAGCGGTGAAACGTATTGTCTTTCGATAAGAGCGTAGGCTGCGTTCTTTATCGTCTTGGATACTTGAAAAAATAGGATAGGTTGCTGTTTGTAGACTTGAATAGATGGAGCTTATGACCATCAGACTTATCTTATTTCCTTGAGAATAATATCCTAACTGTTTGGTAGGATAAAGCTTTCCGATTGCTACAGAATAAATATTTGTAAAAACAGAGTTCACTAAACTCGCTAATAAAAGGGAAGAAGCAAAGCTAAATAGTGATTTAATACTTGCTATGCTAAAGAGTAGTTGAGGTCTCCAATTACTTAATAGCCAAAGGAGAACAGAGCGTGAGAATGCTAGAATAACCGGTTGCCATACCAGGGTCCAAACTCCTAAGCCTCCGAATGCCATTGCTAAGGAACTAAATCCTGAGATTAAAAAAGAAATGAGGTTTACTTTGGTCAATGTTTTAAACTGCACTTTCTTATTCAATAAGGTTGTTTGTATTAAGCTTAATGAATTAAAAGGCAAACTTAAAAAGATTACTCTGGCAAGATTAGATAATAATGGTTGGTTGTAAAAATCGGCAATGAGTGGTGCTGTGGTAAAAAGTATGATGTAAAGTGCTATACTAACAAACAAGTTGAAGTAAAACACTGAATTATAGTCAGTTTCTGTCGCATCTTGTTTACGAATTAATGCAGAACTAAAACCACTGTCGAGTACAATATTAGCTATTGCTGTAAAAATGGCTAGCATGCCAACAAGAGCGTAATCTTCAACAGAGAGAATGTTGGCAACAATGATGCCGACAATAAACAGTAAAACTTGCTGTCCCATACGGTCCAGCAAGTTCCAGAGCAAAGCTCCGACTGTTTTTTGTTTTAACGATTGCTCCTTCATGGCTTTATTTATAAAATACAGGCAATCGGCAAAGCATCTTTATAAATAAAGAGTGCATTGGTCCTGCTGTCCGTTATTTAACTTCGCTACCCGGTTTTACTTCTTTTTCCGGCATGATTACAGCAAGGCTACCGTCATTGTTTTCAGCAGAAAGAATCATGCCCTCGCTTACTATTCCCCTTAATTTGCGAGGAGCAAGGTTAGCCACGAAGCACACCTGTTTGCCAACCAATTCTTCTGGTTTGTAGTGTTGTGCTATGCCAGAAACAATGGTCCGTTGTTCCAATCCATCTTCTATTTTGAATTGAAGTAGTTTGTCGGCTTTAGGAACTTTTTGGCATTCTAGTACCGTTCCTACGCGTATATCAAGCTTGGTAAAATCATCAAATTCAATATTGGCGCGTATGGGGTTAGCCTTATAGTTAGCTTCTTCGTTGGCTTTCTTTGTATCAAGCAGTTTTTGCACTTGCTCTTCAATGATGTTATCTTCTATTTTTTCGAAAAGTAACTCCGATGGGTTGAGCTGATGTCCGGCAGGAAGCAAATCAATTTGTCCCAATTCTGTCCAGTCAAAACTCTTCATGTTGATCATCTTGCGTAGTTTGTCAGAACTAAAAGGCAAGAAAGGTTCAAACGCAATAGCTAGGTTGGCTACCAATTGCAAACTGATATTCAAAATAGTGGCAACTCGCTCCATATCCGTCTTGGCTAATTTCCAAGGTTCCGTGTCTGCAAGATATTTATTTCCGATACGGGCAAGATTCATGGCTTCTTTTTGCGCGTCGCGGAATTTAAATACATCCAATAACTTCTCTACTTCGGCTTTTACGTTTACAAACTCTTTTAATGTTTCCTGATCATAGTCCGTAAGCTCTCCAATAGTAGGAACTTTTCCTTCAAAGTACTTTTGGGTAAGGACCATCGCGCGATTCACGAAATTGCCATAAACAGCTACTAATTCATTATTGTTACGTGCTTGAAAATCTTTCCAAGTGAAGTCGTTGTCTTTTGTTTCAGGAGCATTGGCTGTTAATACATAACGAAGCACATCTTGTTTGCCAGGAAAATCTTTTAAGTATTCATGTAACCAGACAGCCCAGTTGCGTGAAGTTGATATTTTATCGCCTTCTAAATTGAGGAACTCATTACTTGGTACATTATCGGGTAGGATATAGCTTCCTTCAGCTTTTAACATAGCAGGGAATACGATGCAATGGAACACAATATTATCTTTCCCTATAAAATGCACCAATCGTGTTTCCGGATCTTTCCACCAAGTTTCCCAACTATCCGGCAGTAATTCTTTAGTATTTGAGATGTAACCTATTGGAGCATCAAACCAAACATAAAGTACTTTCCCTTCAGCACCTTCTACTGGAACAGGGATGCCCCAATCAAGATCGCGACTTACCGCGCGAGGATGCAATCCCATATCTAGCCAACTTTTACATTGCCCGTAGACATTAGGACGCCATTCTTTATGCTCTTCTAATATCCACTTGCGCAACCATGTCTCATGTTTGTCAAGAGGTAAATACCAATGTTTTGTCTCTTTCATTATCGGCTTACTACCGCTAATAGTACTTTTGGGGTTGATTAGGTCTGTGGGAGAGAGAGAGGTTCCGCATTTTTCACATTGGTCGCCATAAGCACCTTCGGAGTGACAGTGAGGACACTCTCCTGTAATATAGCGATCTGCGAGAAATTGGTGAGCTTCTTCGTCGTAATATTGCTCCGAGGTTTTTTCTATAAACTCGTTTTTGTCATATAATGTGCGGAAAAAGTTCGAGGCCAGCTCATGGTGAGTTTTGGAAGATGTGCGAGAATAAATATCGAAAGAAATACCAAACTCTGCAAAAGATTCTTTGATAATAGAGTGGTAACGGTCGACCACATCCTGAGGAGTGATGCCTTCTTTTTTTGCACGAATGGTAATAGGTACTCCATGTTCATCGGATCCACCGATGAATAACACCTCTTCTTTTTTCAAACGTAAGTAACGTACATAAATATCCGCAGGTACATAAACGCCTGCTAAATGGCCAATATGAACAGGACCGTTAGCATAAGGTAATGCAGAAGTGACGGTTGTTCTTTTGAACTTTTTATCCATATATAGAAGTTTTATTATCGTTTTGCAACGGGCAAAGATAATAGTTTTATACCGTTCTTTTATTGCAAAAGGATAATAAAACGCCTTGCTATTCTATTTCTTGATGATTTCTGCATCGTCTGTGACGTACAGAGGACGTTCGTCGGGGGTGGCAAAATGAAATTTTACATGGTTAAAGGTGATGTTACGAGCGTGACGAACATAAAAACCGGATGCAGGAATGGTGCCAAACATCCACGGTTCAGGATATACCTTTTCTTGTTCGGGAGGGTTGCGTGTGGCGTCATTTGAAGAATATCCTCCTTTGAAATATATGTGAATGTTGCTCAACGTAACATCTTCAATGTAAGCGTTAGGGATACCACTGATAATGCAGGAATATTGAGAGTCGGCGTTGAATACATTGATATTGCTAATAAGAATTCGCTTCATTGTACCTACGGGAGTGCCTTGTGGACTGCGCATGCGTGCTCCTAAACGAAGAAATATTGGTGCATTGACAATATCGCGCATGGTTATATTGTTGATCACTATATCCTCTAGATGTCCTCCGTCTACACTTTCCAATGCCAATCCGCGACAACGTTCGAAAATGCAATTGGCAATGGTAATGTTTTTAAATCCTCCACTAGATTCCGTGCCTAATTTGATACGCCCTGTAACATAGCCATGGTCGGGTGCTTGTGGTTCATTACGTTCATAAGTGCCATTAAGCATTGTTCCTTTATCAAAGCCGGATACATAGCAATTGGATATTGTTATATTTTCTGTATCTTGAAAGATGCCTAATGCATAAGAAGCTTTCAGTACAATAGCGTCATCCCAAGGAGAGTTTACACTACAATTTGAGATACGCACATTGCGACAGCAGTCAATATCAAATCCATCTCGGTTAGTATCTACTTTTAGATTGTCAATAGTAAGGTTATTCACTCCGGTTGCTAGTATAGCGAAATGTCCGCAATGGAGCATAGAGATATCTTTTACAATTATATTCTTGCAGAGCTTTAAACTGATGGCTTTGTTTCCAACTCCCGGCAGTCGACTCTCTTCACGGGTCAATCCTTTGCCATTAATAAGACCTGATCCGCAAATTGTAATATCTTCCAACCCGATACCCCAAATGAGAGAATTCTTCCAATGACTATGTCCGAAGTCTTGATAATTTATGTTTGGATTAGCTTCGGCAATGTCATAGCCCTCTTTTTCATTAGGGAAAGCAGCAATGATTTCGGCTCCTGATTCCAAATAGAGAGTGATATGACTTTGTAGTCGAATAGAATAACATGCATATTTTCCTGCAGGGAAATAGATACTTCCTCCTCCATTTTTACTTGCTTCTTCTATAGCTTTATTGATCGCTGGTGAATCAATCGTTGTTCCATCTCCTTTGGCACCATATTCTTTGATATTGTAGATTTTGGCGTTTATAATGTTTACCCAACAACTGAGTGCGAGAAAAGTTAGAATGAGATTCTTCATATTAACTGTTATTTCTGTTTTTCAAGAGGCATTAGTTTCATCTTAACTAAATAATCGGCATTGCCATACATGGTATGTTCGTTTGATAAGTTCCAGAACCCATCCTTACTGTTTGGGTTTGCATCATAGTCAATTACAGCCCAGCACAGTCCCACATTATTCCCCTCCTGTAAGATGCTGGGAGTTGATTTCTCAGGCCCGGAAGCATCTGCATGGTCAAAAGGTGTGATGTAAAACTCTAACGTTAGTTTACCTGCTTCGCCTTCCTTAAATGAGTATTGGTAAGCATGATCGGCATAAGGCTTCTGTTTAAGCCAGACTTGCGGACCCCATAACATGCACCAATCTTCTTTATGAGCAGGGGTAAAGATGTGATAGTTTTGTGCTTGGCAACCGTGAAAATTGAACCATTTTTCCCATACATCCGCTTTTTTATCAGGATAGAATCGATCAATAAAAGGGCCACCGGAACAATCTCCATCAATGACTACTTCAAAAATATCAGTACTCAGGCTGTTTTCACTAAACCTCCAATAATTGTCGTATGCTTCGTAAAGAAAATACAAGCGGTTAAGCCCGGCACACCAACCTACTTTTACTTTTATATTTAAGGTTGATTTATCAGGTTTTGTATATTTCCCTTCATCTTCTTTCATTTGCTCAATTGTGATGGCATAAGATTCCGGTATCATCTGCCAATCATCTTTATTTCCATCGATGGCAGGTATCTTTTCTTTAGGAAACTGCCAAATTTTGTACTCTTGTGCAAAACAGCTCATCGTAGCTAATAAAGAATAGCATATGAATATCCACTTTTTAAAAGTTGTTGATTGAATTTGCATGCTTTTGAGTTATTGATTGAAGTTTTGTAAGAAGAGCGTGGGCAACATGAAATAATTGTAATCAGCTTTTTTATTCTGAATATAAAAAGAGAAATAAAGCTTCTTATCTTTTAGCATAGGAGTTGAACCACTTAATGCCGGTGCATCTGTTATTTTCCCTGATTGAAACAAGGACATAGGTGTTTCTTGTTGGTGAGCATCAGAGAGCCTGATTTCAGAGTCTGGTGGCGTAACTCCCTGAATAACTTTAAGTTTCATGCTTTCTCCATAATAACAGGTGAAGCAGTTCCCTTCTATACTGAAAACATTGTCTTTACAGTATATTGCTTTCATTCGGCTATCTCTTTTATCAGCTAATATCTTTCCGTAACACCCTCCGAAAGACCATATGAGTTGTAAAGTGGGAGGAGTATCCTTGCTTTCAATTTCCATGATAAGTCCGTTGCTATCTGCCAATCCTGATACACGAATAATCAATTTCCCGTTCTTTAGCAACTTGTGCTTGACTTCATATGTAAGTTTGCCTTTCTTTTCCGTTACTATGATGTTTTTACTGTCATTAATCCAACTGCTCTCACCTCTATCTTGTATGCCTAAGCGAAAATTGCCTGCCATTTGCGGAAAATGGAAAGCGAATTCAGGGTATTCACAGCCCAAAACAACAGGCTCTTCGGGGCTTCCTTGTACTATTCGTTGAAAGGTTTTATCGTTTCTTGCGTAGGTAGAGATAACCATCATGAGAAGAAAAAGGAGTGTAACTGCGTATTTTCTTTTATTCATAATGAATTTCTTTGGTGAGCTTAGTATTGTTTTTGAATGTTACTTTGCTTTGATCGTCAATTTTTAGATTTATATTTTTCATAAATAAATTGTGGGTAAAAGCAACAATGCCTGCTTTTTGGGCATGTACATTCAAATTATAAACTGTAAAATTTTCAAGTCTTAGCGAATCATTCCATCCAGAGGCAGATATGAATTGAGTTGCATTCGTTGCTTTAACATTTGACAAATATACGTCTTTAAAGTGAGGATAACCTTTGCTAGGAGGAGTTACTGGAGTCAGCATGATTTTCCAATGTTCCGGAATCTTTTTCCCTATATATTCCGTAGGTAGTTTGGAGTAGCTGTAACTAGGGTTCCAGTTTAAATCTGCTGCTAACACGTATTGTACACTGTCCGCTGTTACATTTGTCATATAAATATGTTCTACTACGCCTCCTCTGTTCATCGCCGATTTTAGTTTAAGAGTGGAAGAAGTGCCGTATGCTTTTAAATTATAACCTAGTACATATCTTATGCTTCCTGAGGTTTCGCTCCCACAAGTAATCAAACCAGCACCTTTGCGGGCAATACAATTACGTATTACCACATACTCTGTGGCTCGGTTTACTCTCAAACCGTCAGCGTCCCTTCCTGCTTTTAAGCAAATGTTGTCATCGTTACAGTTTATATCACAGCTGTCAATAAGAATGCGTGTGGAAGAATCAATATCTATGCCGTCAGTACTGGGGCCATGTCCTCCAATATTATTATTGACACTTAAGCTGTTGAGGGTACAATGTTTTGAATAAAGTATTTGAATTCCCCAAAAGCCACTTCTCATTAAAGTGAAATCTTTGAGCGTGACATCGGAGCTATTTGAAACAAGAATTCCTCTCACTCTTTTACAGTCATAGTCTACAATCCAGCGAAGCCCTTTTTTTTCATATTCTTTTCGCATTTTCCAGTACTTGTCCCAAAACACTTTTCCTCTGCAATCTATTGTCCCTTTGCCCGACATTGCAGCTAGTTTAGTGTTTACTATGTTTATAACTGCTGAGGGCCAAACCATCTCAATGCCTGCTATGCGTGAACGAAATTCAGGATAATCATTGATATTATTGCTAGCAAGTAGCGTCACTCCTTTATTTAATTGAAAATTAACTCCCGCTTTAATGAATATAGCTCCGGTTTGGTAATATCCCGGGTCAAAGGTTACTATTCCTCCACCTGAACTGCTACAAGCATCAATCGCTTTTTGTATAGCTTGTGTGCTGATGATGTTACTATCATTCACTGCACCAAAGTCATTTGCTTTGAAAATATTGTTCTTTTTTTCAGGAAATTGTTTAGCTCCCACTTCCTTTGCCCATGACAAGTCAATTGTTTCACCTGAACTTATTGCATTCAAGATTGGAATGTCACTGCTTTTAGGTTGAGATATACAAGAATATAATAAAAAGAGAACAAATGTAATGGGTATTATTTTTTTCATATACTAATGTGGGGCTTGATTAATTTCCATCGGGTTTTTCTATCTCGGTAAACGGACTGGCATTCCAATGAAAAGATGAAAGTTTGTCTGGGTGTGACGGATCAAAGGAATTGTAATCTTTTCTAAGATATTTAATAAGTTGCAAATGATTTTGCTTCATTCCTTCGATAATACATTTGGCTATTTGATAAGCGCCGTATGGATTGAAATGCGTGTTATCTGCTAATGCTTTTGTTTGTCCTGGAAAAGTCTTAGCGGGGTAATGAACAAATGCTTTTTTACTTTTTTCAACTCCCATTGCTTCATAAAGAATGCGCGTCATAGCATTTAGATCGATTAAAGGAATATTTTCTTTGTGAGCCAACCATCTCATTGCGTCAGGATATTCTCCATGGGTATCTGTTATTTTTCCTTCCGAATTAAAACTTCGTCGTTGGGTAGGGGTAATCAATACCGGATGTGCTCCTTTTGCACGAGCTTTATCGATGAAGATCTTGAGATTAGTCATAAATGAATAATAAGCTCCTATACCCGGTCCTTTCTGTTTTTGATCATTGTGTCCGAATTGGATGAAAATATAATCGCCTGCTTTCATTTGCGTCAACGCTTTTTTTAATCTGCCTGCCGCAATAAAAGTATTAGCAGCTTCACCTGATTCTGCATAATTAGCAAAGCATACCTGATCGTTAAAGAAGCGCGGGATCATTTGTCCCCAACTAGCCCATGGTTCATTATCTTGATCTACTACAGTAGAATTACCACATAGAAAGATGGTTGGTATTGTATCTACTTTCTCTATATTTATCGCAGATAATTGAGGGGAATCTCCATTAAATTCAAGAGTTAACTTGTTATCCCAATTTAGCTTTTTCTTTTCGCGAGGTTTGATTTTTACATACTCGCCTTTAGCAATGAGTGGAGTTCTTTTGTTTATGATAAAGGAACGTGTAATAAATTCTCCTTTTTTTGTAGAGAGATTTTCGATGAAAAGCCTCCTAGACTCTCCTCTAACGGTTGTTTCTCCTGCCTTTTTCTTAGAGCCTAATGTCACTGTGACTTTATAATTACCATCCGGTACATTGACTGAGAAATAGAAAGGGCGATTGCTTTTCGCACTAGGTGCGGGCTGCAAGTCATACCCATACCCTATGCTATCAGAAAATATGCATTGAGGAGATATTCTGATAGCTTCTTTGTTCTCTTTTTTCTTTTTGTTGTTGAAGTAAAAAGAAAAATTAGTTTGCTGTGCCTGTGACATTATGCTTGTAGCTAATGCCCAGACAATAAGTATAGATGTTTTCATTGCTGCTATAATTATGTATTTTGTTAGATACCTTTATCTCCTTTTTTTGGCTTTAATTCATCAGGAGAATCTTTTGTATAAGAATTTACTTTAGGTGCTTTCTTAGTAAATAAATTCTGTATTTGTTGTATCTTAATTTTATATTTCGGTCTGAAATAGTCTGAATTCATGTAATCGATAATTGCTTTATACATCTGGCGGGCAACAATGTGCTTTTCTAGATTCCTGGTAATGTCCATACTTGTCATTATTACTTTCCCATTTAATACTTTAGCTTCGAAAAGAGTTCCTATTTTCCGGCTAATGAACCAAGTATCAATACTTTGTACTAAAGGCTCAAAGTTCTCAGGAAATTCAGTAAACTGCATAACTTGAGATTTGTTTAGTAGCTCCCACCATTGCAGATTACTGTGATACTCTGTCGGAAAGTTTTTAAATAAAGGGTGTTTGTCGTTTACCCAAATGCCTGTGGTATGCGGTGGACGCATCTTGAACCATGAAGTATTCCAAAAGACAGGAGTGAAATATTGAACGACTTCCTTCCCATAGGATATTTTTCCGGCAGCAGTGATTAAAACATTTCCTCCTTCTTTTAATATCTTTTGCGCTTTTTCATCTAAAGAATCAGCAACATAGATATTTTTTGTATCTATCTCAACTTTTGTCGGATAAACCCAAAAGTCCCAGTCGTTTACAGCTTCTGTTCCTTCTATTCGTACTTCCAACTTTAATTTTTGAGGAGAAGATATATCCTTGAGTGAATACCGGATTGTTCCTAAGTGGAAACAGTTACCTATAGGAATATCCTTAATACTTAATGTTCCATGCGCATAGACTTTACCGTATTCATCTTTGATACAATATACTGTTTTTGCATTTTGAAGTGGGGTCTTATAAAAGTTGGCGACCTCAATATTTGCAATGAAAGTTTCATTGTTTTTATATGTAAATTTAGGTATACGAGCTAAAGGTACAATTGGGCTACAAAAGCGGCGGACTTCGTTGGCAGTAACATATCCTTTTTCTTCAAAAAAGACGTCAAGCATCCCTACTAAGGCTGTTCCTTGTCCTGAATAATCATTAAGGGCCAATAACTGAAATCCTGCATAATCAGGTGTTCTGAGCGTACGCTCTATTTCATTTTTATAGCATAAGACTTGTAACTTACCGGAAGCCATCATAAAATCGTTTCCTTTATCAGCCATTTTCCCATCAGCAAGCAGGTCTCGGAAAATCTCGAAGTTTTTTGCTTTGTTGACTCCGGTATATTTTCTGATCTCATTAAAATTCGGGAAAGCACACCATTGCCCCGTTTCGTGGGATACGTAGGGTTGTTTTACTGTGTCTATTCTTCCGCGGTAATCAGATTCGGATTCAGGTCTTGTTTTTGCCCAATTGAGTCCGCGAGCACCTGCTTTTACGTGATATTCGTTATGGGGTTGCCATTGCCAACTGTTGCCAACTGATGCTCCTGTATATACTCTTCGTGGATCAGTTTTTTTCCAATAGTCTACAAACTTACTTACCCAGGCTACCCAGCGTCCAGAAGGTTCGTTGCCACAAGCAAGCATACAATAAGAAGCATAATTGCCATAAGCTTTTGTTAAGCGGATAGTTTCATCCATGAGGTATTTGTCGATGGGTTGTCCTAATCCTAGTTTGGGGCCGTGATTTGGCCAGCTAGGTCCTTCAGGTTGTAAATAAAATCCGACTAAATCAGCAGCAATGAAGGCTGCTTCCGGTGGACAGTAAGAATGAAAGCGCATGTGGTTGAGTCCGTAGTTACGGCAAATGCGAAAAACTCGTTCCCAATCTTTCACATCCATGGGAGCATAACCCGTTAGTGGGAAGTCACAGTTTTCTACTGTTCCCCGAAGCATTGTTTTATTACCGTTTACATAAAACCACTTTCCCTTGATGTTGAATTTTCGCATCCCGAATTGCACTTTCTTTTTTTCTTTCCCTTTTTTACTTGTTATCTCAGCATTTAGCATATATAATGCCGGATCAAATTCGTCCCATGTTAACACATTATTGCCCATTGGCAATTCCATTTCGCAGTTTAGAAGTCCGCCTTTTATCTTGAATGTTTGTGTTATGCTCGGGATATTTTGCTTTTTATCTGTGTTGAAGCTTGTAGCTGACAGAGAAATTCTTGCCGAACTACTTGCTGCGGATGTTGATTTCAAAGTCATCTTTACGATTGCTTTTTTGTTATCCAGGTCAGGATATACTTGGATATCATCAAAATAAATTTTTGGAGTTGTTTGCAGATTTATTTTGCCTACAATGCCATTCCAATTACCTTGTGTCTGATCGGTTATACTATGCGAATCTGGTCCTACATTTATCTTTTTAATGCGATTATCCACTCTTATGGATATAGTGCATTTCCCTCTTTTAATGAGATTTGTTATATCGTATATATGAGGAACACAAAGGCTGTTTTGCATTCCTGCTTTTTGTCCGTTAATCCATACGGTCGTTTCTATATGAGGTCGTTCCAGATAAAGTAAAATTCGTTCTCCTTTCCAATTAGATGGAATCATAGCCTCTTTCTGATACCATGCCACCCCCACGTAATGTTTGTCGGGTGTCAAAAAAAAAGGTAATTTAATATCTCCCTCGATACGATATTTTTCCATATAAGGATTGAAGTAATATGAACTGTCATATAAACTTCCTGTCCATTTTGTATGTATGCTAACTTCGTCTCCTTTGAGCTTCTCAGGCATTGATCCCGGAAGGTTTATTTCGTCACTTAATGTTTTCTTATACCATTGCTCTTTCACTCCCAGGTCATTTCTGTCAATTTGAAATTTCCATTTTCCGGTAATATCAAGTACATTTTGTGCCCATAGACTTGTAGTGAAAGCAATAAAAAAAGATAATGTAAAAAAATGTTTCTGCATAATATTTACTTTAAAATACGAAAGCTAAATTAGGGAGTTTCCTGATTATACATCCTAGAAACATGTACACAAAGATAGAATTTCGTATAAAATGCCTTGTTATTATAGTTATCTGTACAATAATACAGTTTTTTGTTTAAAACTAGGTTGTGTTTTCTTGTTTATAGTTTTTTCTTTCATCTTGGTTCATTTATATTTGTCTATTCTATTTTTGTATAAATTTTAATGATTGTATTATGAAGAAAATCTTTCTTTTCCTTTGTCTTATATTCTTTTCCTTGGTTGCCGTTTGGGGGCAAAGCAAAGCTTATTTATTTTCTTATTTCATTAATGATAGCAAAGATGGGCTTCACTTGGCTTATAGTAGAGACGGACTTAAATGGGATGCTCTGAATGGGGGCGAATCTTTTCTTATTCCCAATGTGGGAAAGGATAAATTAATGCGTGATCCTAGCATTTGTCACTCTCCTGATGGTACTTTTCATATGGTATGGACCTCTAGTTGGACCGATCGGATTATAGGTTATGCTTCTTCAAAAGATTTGTTACACTGGTCAGAACAAAAAGCGATTCCTGTGATGATGCATGAACCTACGGCCCATAATTGTTGGGCGCCGGAATTATTTTACGACGAACCATCAAAAACTTATTATATCTTTTGGGCAACAACGATTCCCGGGCGACATAAAGAGGTTGCAACGAGTGAGAGTGAAAAAGGCTTGAATCATCGCATCTACTATGTCACAACTAAAGATTTCAAGAAATTCTCTAAAACTAAGATTTTCTTTAATCCCGATTTTAGTGTGATTGATGCTGCTATAGTGAAGGACACGGATGATGAATTGATTATGGTGGTGAAGAATGAGAATTCTAATCCTCCCGAGAAAAATCTTCGGGTGACTAAGACTAAAGATATAAAAAATGGATTTCCGGTAAATGTTTCAGCACCTATTACGGGTGATTATTGGGCTGAAGGTCCGGCACCCTTGTTGGTTGGAGATTATCTTTACGTCTATTTTGATAAATATCGCGATCATAAATACGGGGCTGTTCGCTCAAAAGATCGTATTCATTGGGAAGATGTTTCCGATAAGGTTGTCTTTCCTAAAGGGACTCGTCACGGCACAGCCTTTGAGGTTGATCATAGAGTTCTGGAGTCTCTACTTCAATACAGTAATCGAAATAAATAGAAATGGAGATGATAAAACGAATTTTACTACTGACTTCTTTTGCTGTCTTGCTGCTTAATGATTTATATGCACAGCGTTCGTCATCTGAACAATGGTTTAAAGATAGGGATCTTACTCTAACAGGAGTCTATTACTATCCTGAGCACTGGGATGAAAGTCAGTGGGATCGGGATTTTAAGAAAATGCATGAGCTAGGGTTTGAGTTTACTCATTTTGCCGAGTTTGCTTGGGCACAACTTGAACCTTCTGAAGGAACTTTTGACTTCGCATGGCTAGATCGTGCTGTGGCTCTTGCTGCAAAGCATCATTTGAAAGTAATATTGTGTACTTCAACTGCTACGCCACCGGTATGGCTTAGCCGAAAATATCCGGAAATATTGCTGCGCAATGAAGATGGTACAGTGCTTGATCATGGAGCTCGTCAACATGCTTCTTTCGCATCGCCCCTTTATAGAGAATTGTCTTATAAGATGATTGAAAAGCTAGCTGAGCATTATGGAAATGATTCTCGCGTAATTGGTTGGCAATTAGATAATGAACCGGCTGTGCAATTTGATTACAGTGCTAAAGCTGAACAGGCTTTTCGTGATTTCCTCCGCAAGAAATATAATAATAGTATTAAAACACTTAATGAGGCTTGGGGAACGTCTTTCTGGAGTGAAGTATATTCTTCGTTTGATGAAATTACTTTGCCTAAAACCAGGCAGATGTTTATGAACCATCATCAAATACTGGATTATCGTCGTTTTGCAGCAGGAGTGACGAATGAGTTTCTGAATGAACAATGTTTGCTGATTAAGAAATACGCCAAAAACCAATGGGTTACTACGAATTATATTCCTAATTATGAAGAAGGACATATTGGTGGAAGTAAAGATTTGGATTTTGTATCATATACTCGTTATATGGTGTATGGAGAGGATGAGGGTATCGGTCGTCGGGGATATAGAGTTGGGAATCCGCTTCGTATCGCTTTGGCAAATGACTTCTTTCGCCCTATTCAAGGAACTTATGGTGTGATGGAGCTACAACCGGGTCAGGTCAATTGGGGAAGGATTAATCCGCAACCTCTTCCGGGTGCTGTTCGCTTGTGGCTATGGAGTGTATTTGCCGGAGGAAGTGATTTTGTCTGTACTTATCGTTATCGTCAACCTTTGTATGGTACTGAGCAATATCACTATGGTATTGTGGGTACAGATGGTGTTACAGTTACTCCAGGAGGATATGAATATGAAACGTTTATGGAAGAAATCAGGCAACTGCGGAAAGAATATTCTCCTCGGGAGGAGAAACCGACAGAATATCTTAAGCGGAAAACAGCTATTCTTTTTAATCCCGAAAATGCTTGGAGTATTGCCCGTCAGAAGCAAAATGAGACTTGGAATACGATGTCACATATTGAAAAGTATTATCGCCCTCTTAAATCTTTTGGAGCTCCAGTTGACTTTATCACCGAAGAAAAGGACTTTGCTTCATATCCCGTCATGATTGCGCCGGCCTATCAATTGGCGGATAAAGAGTTAGTTGATAGATGGAAACATTATGTTGCTGAAGGAGGGAATTTGGTACTTACTTGTCGTACAGGTCAGAAAGATCGTTCAGGCAGATTATTTGAAGCGCCCTTTGGTTCTCTTATTAGTGAGTTAACAGGCAATAAACTTGACTTCTATGACCTTTTACTGCCCAAATATCCGGGCGTAGTGGAAATGCAAGATAAGAATTACGAATGGAATACGTGGGGGGAGATACTTATTCCCGATCAGGGAACGGAAGTTTGGGCAACTTATCTGCAAGAGTTTTATGCAGGTAAACCTGCAATAACATTTCGCCGATTGGGAAAAGGAACGGTTACCTATGTTGGTGTTGATTCAACTGATGGAAGTCTAGAAGTCGCTGTGCTTAAAAAATTATATTCACTTTTGAAGATCCCTGTGATGAACCTTCCCTATGGAATAACAATGGAATATCGAAACGGGTTTGGTATTGTACTTAACTATTCTGATAAGCCGTATACCTTTACTCTTCCTACTAATGCGAAAGTCTTGATAGGGAATGTTGTGATTCCTACGGCAGGGGTACTCGTTTATAAGATTTAAGTATCAGTTACCCTTTCTTATTGTCCTAGTAATCTTTTCTTTTTAAGTACTGCTTAAAGAGTTGACAACATCCCCATGTTTTACATAAGAACATCCCCATGTTATTGGTCAAAACATGGGGATGTTCTTGTTTGTTATAGCATACAAAAGAAAAGAGAGAAACACGCAGGAAGATAAAACCTAAGCCGATGACAAACTAATACCCATATACTGTTATCAATCTATTTAGATTGTAAGCCATCTTCTGCCATTTTTCTACCTGCGTGAGTTTATTAATCAACCAGTTAATAAATACTATTTGAGTTTATATACTTCAGAACCTGCTAAGAGAAAACACCCTATTCCGTAGTCTTCAAAATCAGGTATATTTGTGTAGCTAACCGGTTGACCATCTTTCGGTTCTTTACCGGTGCCTTGCACATAACCTAGGAAACCGCTTGGATGAACAGCATCCTTAACCAGTGCTTGCCATGCTTTGAGTAGCACAGGGAGATACTCTTTCCTATCTAATATGTTGTTTCGTATTCCCCAAGCCATTCCATAAACGAAGAGAGTAGTTCCCGAGCTTTCTTTTCCTCCGAAATTCCCGGAGTCGTGCAAACTTACATTCCAAAAGCCATCTGTACGTTGGCATGCTTTCAATGCTTTGCTCATACTTTTGAAATCGTTGAGATAGTCGCTTCTATGTTTTTCATCTTGAGGAATTTCGTTTAGCACGCGTACTAAAGCGGCATAAACCCATCCGTTTCCTCTCGACCAATAACAATTTTTGCCATTTGGTTCTTTATAAGGGGGATCAAAATCTTGATCTCTCCACCAAAGTCCCTCTTTAGGATTAAATAGTCCATTACCTCCGTGTGTGTTTCTGGAATAGATGTACATGTTCCACATTTTATCAAAATATTTTTGATCACTGGTTAATTTACCGAGTTTAGCAAAAACAGGCATGCCCATCTGTATAGCATCAATCCAAGTCCAGTCATTTACCTGCGGTGTATTAACCAACATATCCATGCAAACTTTGATATTTTTTATCATTTTAGGAGAAGAGGGGCAGATGTTATATAGATCAATATAGGTCTGTCCACAGCATTGATCGTCGGCATTGCGGGTTGTTGTTCCATTTCGCATTCCCCATTTATGGAAGCTGGCCCATTCATAAGCATAATTGTAGTAACGTTCTTGAGGATAGATGCTGTAGAGTGCCATTAATCCTTCGTAATATACTCCACGAGTCCATATATTGCTTGGACGTACTCTGTCTGTTTTTGACGGCAAGGTACAATCGGAATATTTACTCATGAAATAATCGTTTACAGATACTAGGGTTTTTAGGACTTCACTTCGAACGATGTTCTCCTGCGCTTTAAGGACTGATAGCCAACCACTTGTTACTGAAAGAAGGAAAATGAAGGTTATTTTTCTCATATAAATAAGTGTTTTTATGTATTACATTTTAAGAACTTGTTCGTTTCTTTTTGGACAAAGATAGCATTTCGTGTTGATATGGGAGAATGGAAAATAATACGTAATAATTCATTAGAGTTCACTTGTACAAATATCCATTGCTGCTCGAGGTGACTCTTCTTATTTTTGTGTTATGAATTTAAGTACTATTACTATGAGAAATTTTTATTTATTTTTTATCCTTTTATTTATTTCAGTTTCTGTCCAAGCAGCTAAACCCGTGAAAGTTTTTATTGCAGGCGATTCTACGGCGCAGACTTATGATACTACTAAAACATTGCAACGGGGTTGGGGACAGATGCTTCAATCTTTTTTTGATGATAAGGTTGAAATTGTAAATCGAGCGAAAGCAGGGCGTAGTACTAAATCTTTTATTGATGAAGGACGCTGGCAAGGAATTGTAGCCGATTTGCGGAAAGGTGATTGGGTTTTTATTCAGTTTGCTCATAATGATACTTCTACGAAGCCGGAACGTCATGCTTCACCAGCAGATTTTCGAAAAAATTTAATAAAATTCATTGAAGAGACGCGTGCTAAAAAAGCAAATCCATTGTTGCTTACTCCCATTGTGATGCGTACTTTTAATGAACATGGTAATTTGGTTGATAATCGCTTGAAAAATTATCCGGGAATTATCCGCTCAGTTGCCCACGAATACAAAGTTCCAATGATTGATATTAATGTGAAAACGCGCGATCTGATTCTTAGTTTAGGTCCGGATAAATCTAAAGAATTATATATGTGGACTGTTCCGGGAGAGGATCTTTCCAAACCTGACGGCTCTCATGACGACACTCATACCAAAGAAGCAGGGGCTAAACAAGTAGCATCTTTTGTCGCTGAAGGAATTAAAGATTTACACTTAAAAAAACTCTACAATCATATTGTGCAGTATTAGATCAAAATCAACAGTCTAATAATGCTGTTGAGAAGAAAAATCTATGTATCTGTACGCTTTTCCATTCACTTTTATTTAGAAATTGATGATGTTTGCAACCTTGTTTTACGAAATCTTAAATTTTAATATGGCAACTATATGAATAATAGTTAATACATCGACTTCAAGAATTGAGCTCAATGAATCTTAAAATTAAAGTTTTAAGATTTTATTCTAAAATTAATTTCATTAATTTTCTTATCGTTAAACTTATATTTATGAAAGACAACAAAAAGGGACAAAAGCTGTTTAAGCTTTTAGGATTATTTCCAAAGCTTTTTTTTATTGTGCTAATTTTTTCTTTAACACCGACTGTTGCATTTGCTCAAAGTAAATCAATAAAAGGTGTTGTTTTAGATCAAAGCAATCAGCCTATCATTGGCGCTAATATTTTAATCGAAGGTACGACGAATGGTACTATTACTGATTTAGATGGTAATTTCGCTTTAACTAATGTAGCATCCAACGCTAAACTAAAAGTGAGTTACATCGGTTATGTTACTCAAATGATTCCTGTTTCAGGAAGAACCACTTTAAAAATTATATTGAAAGAAGATGCTGAAACATTAGATGAGGTAGTTGTGGTTGGTTATGGTGTCCAAAAGAAAAGTGATGTTACAGGAGCTTTAACACAAGTTTCAGAAAAAACAATAAAAGAACGTCCGGTTCAAAACGCATTGCAAGCGATGCAAGGTAAAGCTGCTGGTGTAGATATTACAACTAATAGCCGTCCAGGTGAACTCGGAGATGTACGTATTCGTGGTACTCGTTCTATTAATGCTGATAATAATCCGTTGTATGTGATTGATGGTATTCCTATGGCAGCAGCTTCTATTGCTGATGTAAATCCCAATGATATTCAGTCGATGGAGATATTAAAGGATGCGTCTTCTACGGCTATTTATGGCTCTCGTGGAGCGAATGGTGTTGTTCTGATTACGACCAAAAAGGGAAAATCAGGTAAGGTTACTATTAATTATGATGGTACAGTTTCGTTTTCAAAAATGCATTCAATGACTGATTGGATGAATTCTGGTCAATTAATTGATTGGAATCGTCAGTCTGCTATTAATGCAGGTTCATATACTGGTAAATATGGTAATGCTCCTGATCCAGACATTGATGGAGATGCTTATTTTGGAAAAGTTGCAAATTATCCTTATTTGAGACCGAATTTTAATGCTGCTTTTCAGTTTAATGCAGACGGTACTCCTGTACTCCGTGAGGCTACACAGTATGAGAAAGATGTCTTAGGTTATAAAGATTTGGTACCAGTTTATGATTCTTCTAAGGTACCGACAACGCCTTGGACTGATTACGTAACTCGTACCGCTGTTACTCAAAACCATCAGATATCTTTGTCTGCTGGCACTGATAAATCGACATTATATATGTCATTGGCCTATTTGGATCAACAATCTCCGATGAAAGATCAGGATTATAAACGATATACTGTTAATATCAATGGAGATATTCAAGCTACTAAATGGTTAAAAGTAGGTATGGGTATTAATGCTAGCCATTCTATTAAAAATTATGGAATTGTAAGTAACTTTAGTAATACTACTGCGAAAGACTCATATGGATTAGCACTTAGCTTAATGCCTTATGCGCCTGCTTATGATGAAGATGGAAAGCTTCTTTCACCGAGCGATGGGCCTTCTGAACATAATGTTTTATTGAATATAAATCAGGCAACAAATGAAACGCGCTATTATGGAGTAATGTTGAATTCTTTTGCGGAAGCTACCATTTTACCATGGTTAAAGTGGAGAACGAATTTAGGAACTCAGTATCGTAACTCTAGAGAAGGTAGTTATTATGGTAATGATTTTACTAATCCATTAGGGTTTGCACCTACTGCTCCTAATGTTGCTTACGATAACCATAGCCAAAAATTGTCTTGGACTTTGGAGAATTTGATTTATATAAATAAAACTTTTAATAAAATTCATTCTTTAGGGATTACTTTGATGCAGTCTGCTGAATATTATCGTTCAGAAGGATTAAACGTACGTGCTTATGAAAACAAATTCCCTACTGCTTTGTGGTATAGTGTTGGTGATTCTAATACTTCTAAGGCCGGTTTTGGCTCTTCATTTGGAGAACAACAACGTGCTTCTTATATGGGGCGTGCTAATTACGGCTTAATGGATAAATATTTATTGACTGTTACAGCTCGTTGGGATGGTGCTTCTATGCTGGCTGAAGGTAATAAATGGGATTTCTTCCCATCTGCCGCTTTAGGATGGAAGATGAATCGGGAGAAATTCTTGGAAAATGTTAACTGGTTAAGCCAATTAAAATTACGTGTAGGTTATGGTGTAACAGGTAATGCTTCTGTAAGATCATATCAAACAAGTGGTTCTATGGTATCAGGTTGGGCTAATATTCCATTTGGACAGGGTGCGGTATCTTCAAACACTGTTGGAGCAAAAGCTTCTGTATTGCCTAATAAAGATCTTGGATGGGAAAAAACTGCTTCAACCAATTTGGGAGTTGATTTTGGCTTTTTGAATAATCGTATAACAGGTTCTGTTGAATATTATATTTCAAATACTTCAAAATTATTATTAAATCGCTCGATTCCTTTAATGACCGGTTATACTCAAATTTTATCTAACGTGGGTAAAACACAGAATAAGGGTTTAGAAATAACCTTGTCTACAACAAATATTCGGACTAAAGATTTTACTTGGAAAACTGACTTTACTTTCTCTACTAATAAAGAGAAAATTGTAAAGTTGGCTACGGGTAAAGTAGATGACACTGCTAATGGTTGGTTTATAGGGAAGCCTATTGATGAAGTATGGACTTATAAATATGATCGTTTGTGGCAAAATACAGCAGAGGATCGGAAAATGCTAGCAGTTTATAAGGCAAACGGTATAACGATGTTTCCTGGGCAAGCTAAATTGGTTGATCAGGATTTTATTGAAGCTCCAGAGGGAACGGAAGGCTCTAAGACGGTGACATTAGCTGATGGTTCTAAAGTTACTTATATGGATAATGGCTTTGGGAAGATTAATAGTGATGATAATCATTTTCTAGGTTCTTTCCAACCTAAATGGGTTGGTGGTTTCACTACTACATTTATTTATAAAAATTGGCAACTTAATTCATTCACCTATGCTCGTATGGGTAATCTATATTATGGTTTACTGCAAACATATGGTCGCCGTGTAGAGAAGGATGTGTGGAGTGAGACTAATCCTGGTGGTAAATATCCCCAATTGCGTTCTGGAGGAGAAGCGAATACCGATTATAGCGCTTATATGAGTTATACTAAAGGCAACATGGTCATAGTGCGAAATATTGCTTTGTCATATACTATGCCTCAGACTTGGTTGGCTAAAATGGGTATTTCTAGTTGTTCTATTTATGGACAGGTTTTAAATCCATTTATATTTGGTGGCGAGCTAGTTAAAGCAGGTATTAATCCAGATGATACAACGGGATGGAGTAAGAGCACAAACTCTACCAATTATATTGGAGGACAAACAAATAACACGATTCTTACGCG
The DNA here is from genome assembly GCF_963677685.1 of uncultured Bacteroides sp. Lineage (NCBI taxonomy): Bacteria > Pseudomonadati > Bacteroidota > Bacteroidia > Bacteroidales > Bacteroidaceae > Bacteroides > uncultured Bacteroides sp. The sequence goes on along the minus strand of NZ_OY782186.1, from coordinate 190,418 downwards.
TAGTTATGTTTTTGGTTTAAGAATTGGTTTTTAAAAGAACTCATAAAATAGCATATTATTATGAAGAAATATATTTTACTTTCTATGATTGTTTTAGGGAGTGCGTCTTGTTCAGATAGCTTCCTCGAAGAAAAGATGGTATCCACGATAACTCAAGATTATTTTGAGACAGAGCAGGGATTGGAGCAACTGATAGTAGGGACATACGATGCTTTACGTGTAACTAAACAATATCAACAAGGACCATATTCTTTAGAAATTGGACTCGATAACATTACTACAAAATATGCAAATGTTGGAATGTATTCACCCAGTGAATGGACTTCAACAAGTAAAGTTGCAACTAATGCTAATGGCTTGTGTGGTGAATATTCGAAATCATTATTGGGTTATTATCCTATTATTAATAATTGTAATAGAGCTATTGAATCCATTAGAGGGGGTAAGGCTTCAGGTAAATTTGCCACGAGTGCTGATTATGCGGCTCTTCGTCTATCAGAAGCGTTGTTTAATCGTGCTTATTGCTTATATATAATGAATACTTTATATGGTGATATATATGTTCCACTGGCTTACACTACATCTTTGCCTAACAATTATTCATATAAGCGCGAAACATCAGAGAATATTTATAAGTTGATTATTGGTGATTTGAGATATGCGTATGAACATCTTCCAGATGTTAGTGAATTAAACTTGGGCGCAGAATTTGGTCGTGAGACAAAAGGTGCAGCTGCACATTTCTTAGCAAAGTTGTATTTACAGAGATATGAAGGATCTAAATATGGGACGACTGAATATGGGCGTAATGCTGATGGTAGTATTGACAATTCAAATGAAAAATCTTATTTGGGGTTGTTATACAAAGGAAATGTTTCAACAGATCTTGATTCGTGTGTTTATTATGCAACTCAAGTAATAAAGAATACTAATTATGAGTTAGAAACTGATTATGGAAAATTATTTGCTCATCCTCTAGGTGATTATTCCAATGAAAATAGTAAAGAGCTAATTCTTTCTTGTGTTTATGGCCAGATAGGATCTGCTGATAATGGGCGTTATGGAAATCGGATGCCTTATTTCTTTGGAGGTGATTATGTGAATGCTGCTTGGGGGATACCTGATTTTTGCTGGGAATATCCAACGAAATCAGCTGCAAGAACTGCGTTTACTAATGATTTTGGGTTCGATTTATATGTTAATAAGCAAGCTGATTCGCGTTATCAGAAATCGTTTCATCTAGAATATACAACAGCTCTTCGTGGTGGATCATCCTCCTCATCTCCATCTGCAAACGTAGATTATTATGCCTATAACGCAAGTAAGAATGTAACTTATACGTGGACTGAAGATATGGCAAACTATTTTAACGCAAATGTTTTGCCTGATTATAATAGAGAATCTTGGGGTGGGCGTAAAGCTGTGGCTGGTGAACATAAAATGGGTAAAGGTGATATTGCCTTTGCTTTTGTAGAGAATACGAAGGAAACCGCTCTTGATATAAAGAAGGTTTTGGCTCAACCTTTTGTTGTTATGGCTCGTTGGATTAAAGATGGTAATAAATATTATTATCGTGTTCCGACTAAGTCAGATGGTAGTAGTTATACTTATAATGCAGCTAGTTATACCGGATTAGATAAATTATCTTCTACTTGTTGTCCAGCTACTTTGAAATATGATGATCCTGATAGAGCATCCTATAAGTATTATGAATCATCACGAGATATACCTATCTTTCGTCTAGCTGAAACTTACCTAATTCGTGCTGCTGCATATGGATATAAAAAGGATTATCCATCGGCCATAGCAGACATTAATGAAGTACGCGATCGTGCAGCTTTTAAAAATGGCGAGACTCGTGATGAAGTATTGGCACGTTTGCAACCCGGGTATGAAAAGTTGGCAAAGAATGAACAGCAATGGCCATATACAGTGATAAAGAATATGACTAACGAGATGAAAGTCGATGAATCATATTGGGATGGTTCTTCTGAACATTCTAGAGCAGAGCAATATCCTGCGACTGCTACTACAACGGAGGATCGATTTGCAAATTTTATTTTGAATGAATTAGCTCGTGAATTAAATTCAGAAATGGTTTATTATGAAAATCTTCATCATTCTGGATGGCAGGCTGATCGTATCATTTATCATAATCAATTGGCTTCTACTTTAACAGGCCTTTGGGACACTTCTGACAATTTGATTAATGGTATTGGAGAAACAGGTAATGGAATGGGCTTCTTTAAGCCATGCTATACTTTTAAACCTTTTGCTCAGACATTGCTTGACTTAATGACTGATGAAAAGGCGAATCCATTAGATGATGCTGCTAAGAAAGCATATCAAAATTATGGATATTAATTAAAGAAATTATCGATAGAAAGCGGTCAATTTATTTATTAAGTTGACCGCTTTTTTTGTTTGGCTATCATGGATGCATGTATTACCCAAGAAATAGTGGTGAGAGATTGCTTTTTAGGTAAACAATAATTGTATCATGACATATTTCTATTGATTTTGTTTCTAAATCAGAACAAGAATAAAATGAAGAAAGATGTGTTATCCGTTTAAAGACATGTATTCAACAAAGAATAAATGCTAGAGTATGCCGTTTTTAAACTAAATTAAAGAAGAACTACTTTTTTCCAGGGCAAGACAAATATCTATTTGGCTTTTTTATTTACTAAATATAATACCTAATTTTAATACTGTTTTAAGAATATGGATTGGAGTTAATAAATATAATTGAATGTCTAATCAGCTTCAAAATATGAATTTTATGATGATGCATGTTCTGTCTGTTTCATGCTAATTTATTTGGATACTGAGGATAGCTGACGGTTCTATTGGTAGTTTACCTAGCAATTTGTACTTTTGAATTATAAATATTGAATACTATGAGAAAATTATTTGTCTTGCTATTTCTTATGTCTTTTTTTCTGTTGCATTCATCAGCGCAAGAAGCTAGAATAAAAGTTGCTTGTGTGGGCAATAGCATTACTTTTGGCGCAGGCATTAAAGATCGTGAAAACCATACTTACCCGGTAATGCTTGGGCGTATGTTAGGTACTGAATATGAAGTGAAAAATTTCGGTTTTAGTGCGCGTACTCTCTTGAATAAGGGTGATCGTCCTTATATGAAAGAAACTATGTTTCAGGATGCTTTGAATTATCTGCCTGATGTTGTAGTGATAAAGTTAGGTACTAACGATACAAAACCAAAGAACTGGCGGTTTAAAAAAGATTATCCTATTGATATGGAAACGATGGTGAACGCTTTTCGTTCTCTTTCTTCTCATCCTAAGGTTTATTTATGCTATCCGGCAAAAGCTTATGCAGTGCAATGGGGAATAAATGACAGCATTATTGTGAATGAAGTTATTCCTATGATAGATCAGATTGCGAAAAAAATGGGGCTTACTGTTATTGATTTGCATACTCCTACTGAAGGAATGAAAGAGCTTTTCCCTGATAATATTCATCCAAATCCTAAAGGGGCTGCTGTGTTGGCTAGAGAGGTGTATAAAGCGATTACCAATCGAAGTGTTGGGACTAAAGTTTTGTTTATTGGAGATTCTATAACCGATGGCAATTGGGGCGGCGGCGGAAGTAAAAGTTCTGCTGAGCGCAATCATTGGGATCAGAACCATATCTTTGGAAGTGGGTATATGTATCTGTGTGCTGCTCATTATATGGGCATGTATCCAGAGCGAGATTATCATTTTATTAATCGTGGGATAAGTGGGAACACATTAAGGGATTTGAACAAACGCTGGAAAAGAGATGTGATAGATGAAAAACCGAATGTTCTGTCTATACTAATTGGCACGAATGATATTGATCAGGTTTTGAGTAGTAATCAGAAAAGCTTTGATTTTGCCAATTGGGAACATCGTTATCGTTCGTTAATAGAATCTTCTCTAAAAGAAAATCCTCAATTGAAATTAGTGTTATGCTCTCCTTTTGTTTTTAAGTCAGGTAGTATGTTTCAAAAGCCAAATTTTGCATTGCGGGATAGCTTAGTACGACAGGCTGTTAGAGTTGTGAAGAAAATAGCATCAGACTATCATGCTACCTTTCTGAACTACCAGCAACTTTTTGATGAGTTATATTACAAGTATCCTGCAATTTCTGACTCTTATTGGATTTGGGATGGAATTCATCCAACGCCGGCGGGGCACGAGAAGATGTCGGAAACCTGGATACAATCGGTTGGTGATTTTTAGTTAAGATGCTTTTTTTGAAAGCCTTATTATCCGCTTAAACTCTAAATTTATTCATTTATTTTATTTGACTGTTTTGCTTTCTAGTAGGTTCAAGTTTAGAAAATCCTATTGTTCGTATTAACAAACAATAGGATTTTTATTTTGATTCGTTCTAAACAATATTATATAGTTTCGTTGTTCTTCATTCTACATGCAGTTGCTTACAATAACACTAATAACACTGTTAAAATGAAAATAATAAAGCGTAATCGTCAGATGGAAGATTTTACATTTGATAAGGTTAAATTAGCCATAAAGAGAGCTTTTATGGGCTTAAATTTAAATGTGACAGAAGAAGAACTTCATACAATTTGTATGGATATTGAATCAAAAATCGAGTTTGGAGAAAGCGTTGATGTTGAAACAATACAAGATCTGGTAGAAATGACTTTAATGCAACGTGGACACTACCAAGTGGCAAAAGCATACATCCTTTATCGGGAAAAAAGATCGGAGTATCGAGAAATTATTAATAAGTTTAAAATTACAATTCAGGATGATGAATTGATTGCTTTGTTAAAGGAAATTCAGGTTGTATATTCAACGAAACCTTATGAACTTACGCTACTTTATACTAAATATCGGTCTTTCTATAAAGAGAATGTCGATGCGCTTGAGATTTTAATTAAAGCAACAGTTGAACTAATTACTCCTGAAGCTCCAAATTGGGAGTTTGTAGCTTCTCGTTTGTTGAGTGTTCAACTTGAAAGAAAGATAACCTTGGAGGAAGCTCGACTTAAACTGAGTTCTTTTTATAGTAAATTGAAATATTTGACGGAGGAAGGGCTTTATGGGAGTTATATATTGGAGAATTATTCAAAAAAAGAGATTGCAGAGTTAGAGACTTTTCTTGAATCCGGTCGCGATTCTTTGCTGACATATAGTAGCCTTCATTTATTAAGTAAACGCTATCTTATCGGTGACCATTTTCATAATCCTTTAGAAAGACCTCAAGAAATGTTTATGGGAATCGCCATGCATTTGGCTATGCCTGAAGGTGATAAAAAGGTTTATTGGGCAAAAAGAATCTATGATATTTTAAGCCTTTTGAAAGTAACAGTGGCAACTCCTGTTATGAGCAATGCTCGTAAACCTCTGAGTCAGCTATCTAGTTGCTTTGAAGATGTTATGCCAGACAGCCTAGTGGGTATCTATCGTACGATCAATAATTTTGCTCAGATATCGAAATATGGTGGAGGTATGGGCATCTATATTGGTAAAGTTCGTGCCGTAGGTTCAGATATTCGAGGATTTAAAGGAGTTGCTGGAGGTATTATTAAGTGGATCAAACTTTGTAATGATACGGCTATAGCAGTAGATCAATTAGGTGTTCGTCAGGGTTCGGTAGCTATTTATCTGGATATTTGGCACAGAGACATGCCTGAGTTCTTGCAATTAAGAACTAATAATGGAGATGATCGCATGAAGGCTCACGATATATTCCCCGGAGTTTGTGTACCCGATTTATTTTGGCAGATGGTGCGTGATAATATCGATGGTGAATGGCACATGATGTGTCCTCATGAAATACTTACTATAAAAGGATATTCTCTTGAAGATTTTTATGGAGACGAGTGGGCAAGACGATACAATGAATGTGTAGCTGAGCATCGGATAGCTAAACGTACAATCAAGATTAAAGATATGTTGAGGCTGATTATTAAATCGGCAGTCGAAACAGGTACTCCTTTTCTTTTCAATAGAGATACGGTCAACCGCTTAAATCCTAATAAGCATAAAGGAATGATCTATTGTTCAAATCTCTGCACAGAGATTGCCCAAAATCAACGCGGTATTGAGCAGGTACAGACTTCTGTGCGCTTAGAAGATGGCAATGAAATTGTGGTGGAAGAAACAAAAGCAGGAGATTTTGTGGTTTGCAATCTTGGATCACTTGTCTTGGGTAATATTGATACCGAAAGTGAAACCGATTTGCATGATACCATCCATACGGCTATTCGTGCTCTTGATAATGTGATTGACTTGAACTACTATCCCATTCCTTATGCTGAAATTACGAATAAGAAGATGCGTCCTATTGGTTTGGGAACCAGTGGTTATCATCACCTCTTGGCACAAAAAGGAATTCGTTGGGAGAGTGATGAGCATTTAGCTTTTATGGATAGTTTGTATGAACGGATTAATTATTATGCAATAGAGGCTTCTTCTGCATTAGCAGTAGAGAAAGGATCTTATGGCTTTTTTGAAGGTAGCGACTGGCACAATGGGGAGTATTTTAGCTTACGCCAGTATGTTTCTGAGGAATGGAAAGAGCTTGCCGGTAGAGTTCATGCGCAAGGTATGCGTAACGGATATCTCATGGCTATTGCTCCAACCAGTTCTACTTCCATTATTGCTGGTACTACGGCTGGTACTGATCCGGTGATGAATAGATATTTTCTTGAAGAGAAGAAGGGAAGCATCGTACCGCGGGTAGCTCCGCAGCTCGATGATAAAACGTTCTGGCTTTATAAGACGGCACATCAAATTGATCAGCGTTGGGTGATTGATGCTGCAGGTATTCGCCAGAGGCATCTGGATCAGGCTCAATCGGTAAATCTTTATATCACACAAGAGTTTACGTTCAGGAAGTTACTTGATTTATATCTACATGCATGGGAACGGGGTGTAAAAACATTGTATTACGTACGTAGTAAGTCTCTGGAAGTAGAAGAATGTGAAACCTGTTCGGCATAGTATCATTTATTAATTTAACTCACGATTATAACAATGGCAACTTTAAATAAGAAAGCGCTCTTTAATGAGCATGGAGACACGGATGTAATGTTCCGTCGCTTAATAAACGGAAATACAACAAATCTGAACGATTTTAATAATATGAAATATGCTTGGGTATCTAATTGGTATCGGCAGGCAATGAATAACTTCTGGATTCCTGAAGAAATAAATATGAGTCAGGATGTGAAAGATTACCGCAATTTGAGTCGTGCCGAGAAGGTGGCTTATGATAAGATTCTTTCTTTCTTGATTTTTCTGGATAGCATACAAACGGCTAATTTGCCCAATGTAGGCGAATATATTACAGCTAATGAAGTCAACCTCTGCCTTACCATTCAAGCTTTTCAGGAAGCGGTTCACTCACAGTCTTATAGCTATATGCTGGATACCATTTGCTCCCCCGAAGAACGTTCTTCTATTCTTTATCAATGGAAAGATGATTCGTTTTTGTTGAAACGAAATAAATTCATTGGCGATATTTATAATGAGTTTCAACTTAATAAAGAGCCTGAACAGCTATTGAAAACGCTGGTAGCCAACTATATCCTTGAAGGTATCTACTTTTATGCTGGATTTATGTTCTTCTATAATTTGGGAAGGAATGGTAAAATGCCGGGTTCAGTGCAGGAGATTCGTTATATCAATCGTGACGAAAACACTCATTTATGGCTTTTCCGTTCTGTTATTCTGGAACTAAAGAAAGAGGAGCCTCAACTCTTCACTACTCAGGCGGTAGAAGGCTTTCGGGAAATGATAAAAGAGGGTGCTTTGCAAGAGATAGCTTGGGGCGACCATGTGATTGGTGATGAAATTGAAGGATTGACCAAAGAGATGGTCTCTGATTATATTAAATATTTGGCTAATCTTCGTTCTGATAATCTGGGCTTTGGGTTTCTTTTTGAAGGTTATGAAGAAGAGCCACAAAGCATGTCTTGGGTTTCTCAATATAGTAATGCTAATTTGATAAAAACGGATTTCTTTGAAGCCAAACCAAGTGCTTATGCTAAATCTACTTCTATTGAGGATGACTTATAAGTATCTTCTTATGGGGTAAATTTAGCATAATAATGCTTGATTATTGAGTCACTTTTACGTTTTTTAGAATAAAGGGATGGACCAAATTTTTATCGTACTCACCTTTTTCAGCTTTGATTGTTAGGTTTTCAAAGTTGAAGTGGGTGAGTACATATTGCTCTGACTTGTTCACATTGAAAAATACATTGCATTCAAAGTTGATGTTACGCATTGTCAGATTATCTAAGTAAGATATTGGCGTATCTTTTCTTCCTTGTAAATCAAAGAATTGTTTCCAAGGTTTTATATATAAAAAGCTTTGAGCGTTTCCGGTAATATCTTCTACTAGTATATATTCATATCTTTGTGGTGTATCCGGACGCATCTTTAGCCAAAGAAGGCGGTTGGCATCTTTCACTGTACATCGACGAAGAATGATGTTGCGGTCGTGTATAGACTCACTGCCGAAGGTCAGAGCACTGTGGCAAAATCCGTAAGTACAGTCTTCTATAATAATATTTTGGTTGCTACCGTTGGTGTTGTCTTTATCTGCCCACGGTCCTTTACCTCCTTTTAATGCCACGGCGTCATCGTTGACAGAAATGTAGCAGTTCTTAATCAACACGTTGCTGCATGCGTCAATGTCTACTCCGTCCGTACTGGGTGCTTTTACTGGTTTTGCCGGGGAAGTAATATGGAGATTGAGTAATTTTACCCTATTGCATTTGTATAGATGTGTAGTCCAGAATGGAGAGTTTTTTAGATGCACACCAGATATTTGTACATCGTTACAGTTTGAAATATAAAGTAAACGGGGGCGAAGTTCGTCCATATTGGTGCATTTGGGGTTGACTGTTCTGCGTAGCCAGAAAGATTTCCAATAGCGTAAACCATTGCCGTTGATAGTACCCTTGCCAGAGATGGTGAAGCCATGTAAGCCGTCGGCATTTATCAGGGCCGAGAAATATTTAAGGGTTTGCCCTTCTATGCGCGTGAGTTTAATGGGAAAATTACTGATATCATCGCTACCTTTTAAAACAGCTCCCTCTTCTAGATACAAATGAGTTTCAGGCTTGAAGAAAAGAGCGCCGCTTAAGTATGTTCCTTTAGGGATAATAACAAGACCTCCGCCATTCTTTGCGGCCAAATCAATTGTTGCCTGAATCTTATCAGTCTGTAAAAGTGTACTGTCATCGGTTACACCGTAATCTGTGATGTTATACTTATGCTCAATATTCTTGATGTTTATTATATCATTCTTTTTGAACCAATCGGGAATAGGCGTTCCATCAGGAAATTTTTCTTGACCGAAGAGCTGTATGCTAATAAATGCTGCGATTAATAAAGTCGTGATTTTCATGAGCTTAATAATGATTTAGTGTAATGAATAATATTTTCAAGGTTAGATTCGATGAAAAATTGAATCTTCTATTTTTATATATATCTTGGAGGTCAAGCCTTATTCATCCGGAGGAGCGACTTCCAGCATATAAATGGCATCAATAGCCCAAGTAGCAACACTATTGGTGCTTACGGATGTGTCTTCATCAATGGGAGAAAGGACTTTTGGCGGAAGAATCTTCTTCATTTGAAGAGGCTTCCAGGGGTATTTACCGTTTCTAGGCATTAACTCGTTCCATGCTTGTGCCTTTAGTTTAGGGTCAGAAGTTTGATAAGCGGCATAAGCAGCAAGCTTAGGAATAAGAAATCGAGAGTGACTGATTTCCCATGCTTTTTTAGTATAGTGTGCGGCATGATCCAGCCAAACCTTTTTCCACTCGGGAAGATTGATCATCTCCATTAGCTCGTTCATTACTTCGAATCCTCCCATGATGGTCATCAGGTGGTTGGTATTTTCCATTTTCGGGTTACCTTCATAGCTGATAATGCCGGTTGCGGGGTCAAAACCCAAAGCTTTTGGTCCGGTGAAGAGCCCGTTGGGCAGTTGGGCAATACTTTTCATTCCGGCTATTATCTTGTCACGGTAAACTGTATTTCGGGTACGTTCCCATTCGGTCATCCAGTTTCCGGCATAGGCCAGCCAATCGGGACCGATACGCAATCGTGCTGGAGCGGTACAAGGATATTCTTCGCGAGGTTGGGCAAGTCTCATCGGATCCATAGTATATAGCTTTTGGTCGGCATCTTTTACTTCTGTCATCAGATCTCCGCTGCGTTCATCAGTAGTGAGGTAATAATAAAAACGGTTCCAGGCAGCCTGGCTGATACGGGCTTCTTTGGCGCCACATCCCCAATGACTAACATTATGGCGACTTCCTAGTCCGGCATTGGGGCCTAGGTGATAGACATCTACTTCCGTGGTATGTCGTGTCATGGCTTCGGCCATTCGCCAGATATCGGCGCGTCCTGTGCGTAGGAAAGAGTACCATAACCACATGTTCGATGCCAGTTCGGTATTGTCCCATGCAAATCCGCCAATGTCATATCTCCATTCGTGACGTTCAGGGTCGTAGGTGTGCATCACATCTCCATAATTCCAGTAGCCGTACCATTTATGTTGTTCGATGGCTTTTTGATAATAATCAATGTAGGCATTTAACTGATCCTCTACTTGATTGCGTGTAGGCGTACTTCTGTCCGGCAAGCTCCATATACCGAAGGCATGCTGTCTTTGAAGGTATTCAGGGCTACAAATTAGTTGCTTGCTAACAGAAAGATTGGAAGCTAAAGCCGATAATTGTGTTTTGCCTGGATAATTGATTTGCGGGCAAAGCATCAATACGCTGGTTCTGGCAATACCGTAAGGAGTGCTTAATCCCTTTTGTACATCCTCATAGCTTTCATTGAGTCCGTGAGCCACGTTGTCGTAATGGCGCAAATCCATTGCCTCACCTTCGGGGCTCCATAACCATACGGTAAGTGCTGCATGAGCTGTTCGTGCTCTTTGTATTTCAATAGATGAAGGATACGATTGCCAGAAATTTTGCAGGCATACGGATAATCCGCCGCTTACATCACCAACAAAAGCTAAACCACGTGAGCGGTCTCCTGAAAATGTGCCTATCCATGGGTTATTGTTGTTGGCTCGCTTGCGAATGCTAAAGGCATCAGGGCTCAATTGCGACAGCCGATAATCGCTCCATGATGCCCAATGATCGATGAGGTCTTGATTCATAGAATTGAATTCTTGGTAATCAGGAATACGTTTTCCTTCCATCTGTTCCCGGTAGATATTTCTATCACTTTTCAGCTTTATTGTTCGCCGTCCGGTAAGAGGCTGAACAGGTTCGCTCCATAGACCATTTCCGCTTCCAGCGAAGGCAACATGTCTATTGTATAACGCTTCACGCAGTGGTACATCAAAGGTAAGCCCTAGCCCTTTGATGAAGTCTTTGTGCTGATCGCCGTTATAAATAATGCTATGTACTAGTTTTATTTGTTCGTTACCGACATAGAAATAGAGGCGTACAACAAAAGGTAGCCATTCTCGCTCGGCATTTTTATGTACTCCTTCTATCTTTACGACAGCTCGTATCTTGCCTTGACTTTCAATTGTTACTTTCTTTATTTCACTTCGATAATTGGTATAACACACCTGCTCTTTATAATCTGCTCCATTTAGGAAATTTTCATTGGCTCCATCAATTATTTTGCTTTCTGTTTGGCAGATAAGTTGGGCAGGTCCAGCAATGCGGGTTTTGTTGTAGATTAGACTGTCGAAAATACATTTGCCTTTCTTTGATAAGAAAGTGGTTAGCATCCCATTGTCGATGATAATATGGTCAGCCGATTCTTGTATAGTTAGTGAATTAGTGAATCTTTGTTCATCTTTTCTTCCTTTTTTGCAGGTTTTATTTGCTTTGGATGTAAATTTATCTTCTCTCTTATGCTCTGTTGAAAGTCCCTTTTTACCAATATAGAGTGTTAGTTTTTCTGTTGATGAAGGGATAACAGCAGCGAAGCCTCCCCATTTGATAGAGCCGTCCGGCCAATAAGCCAGATTCCAATTGTCAATAGGTATTTTTGTTCCTCTGGCAGTGGCAAGAGAGAATTTCTCATTGGCAGAGACCTTTCCTTTGGCAAAAGGTACACCGAAACTTACCGCTGTGTTTACAGAAGGTGTATCGCCTATCCACTTAAGAGAAATTGTGCTATCATCTGTCGGGTGGGCTTTATAGCTAAAGTTTGTAATCCGTGCTCTGGACAGAGTAGTTCGGAAACCAAACCAACCTGAACGGTGCGGGTTTGGGTCCCGATAATCAATCAGACGCTCATCATTAATATAGTAACAAACTCTATTGTTTATGCAGGTGATTTTGATGTGATACCATTGGTTCGCTTTTAAAAGATGCTTAACGTCGGTATATTCTTTTAGGATAGCAGGTAACTGATGTTCTTTCTCTGCTCGTTCATAGTTTCCGTCATATCGTCGAAAGCGGGTAGTAGAGTTGTGATTACCTCCGTATCCCATGTAATACATCTGCAAGGAATAACAATGCTTAAACACGCCATTTCTCCATTTCGCCTGTTTCCAGATATTGTCAGGATATAGCGGATCGCTTGCCATCCAAAAACAATTCAAGTCGCTGAGGCGGTCACCGGGTTTCCCTTCATTCATGATGCAAGCGTCGTATTCAATGGTCACATTACCGCTCATCTTTTCTTTTCTCCATAGAGTTAAGCCTTTAGGAGCGAACATTTCCACTGTATCATTCAAGAAAGTGATTTTATAGTCTGGTGATTCTGATTCTACCCGCCAATACTTGGCAAACTGTTTACTGTTTAATCCTGAAGGCTGCACTTCATTCTGGGCATGGAGTCCGATTGTGCAGAGTAATAGAAATACGATCGAGTAAGCTCGGTTGATAGTGATCATCTTGGTACTTAATTATAAGGTATTGTTATTTTTTCTTTTATTGGTAAAATTCAATCTTTCAAAAATAGATAGAAATTCAATAGAATAAAAAAGATTCCTTCTCTCTTGAACGTATTTACAGGCAATTGTACAGACCTATAGGCGAAAATGAGTCTAAAAAAACTATTTTTGTTCACCAAATAAATCTGATTAATAGATATGAAACACGCTTTTTACCTCCATACTTTCTATCTATATAAATAATAATGAGAGCAATGTTTTTAAGTCTACTCTTGAAATAAAATGTTTTCTGATGGTTATACTTCTGTCTTTGAAAATGCTCCTGTATTAACAGATGTGGTCAATAATGCGAATGTATTATGATTAAAATATAAAATATTCAATGATGAAAAGGAAATGTATATGGATAGCAATGTTTGCTCTTATGTTAGCGAGCAGTATTTTTGCCCAACCTGCCTATGATTTTTCAAAGTTAAAAAGAGAGAGTCTAGGACGTGGGGTGGTAGCTGTGCGTGAATCAACTTCCACAGTATTTGTTTCATGGAGATATCTCTCTTCTGACCCGATGAATACTTCTTTTAATGTGTATCGGGATGGCAAAAAAATAAATAAGAAACCAATAACGGAAGGTACTTTTTATAGAGATAGTTATACTGGGTCAACTAAAGCTCTTTATACAGTTGAGGCGGTGACAATAAAGGGACAGATTTTGCCGAAGGGCAGTTTCTCACTTGCTGCAAAGGCGCCTATTGGTTATTTGAATATTCCTCTGGATAGACCAAGAGGGGGAATTACTCCGACGGGACAAGAGTTTACCTATTCACCCAATGATGCGAGTATTGGCGATGTAGACGGGGACGGAGAATATGAGATTATCTTAAAATGGGATCCTTCTAATGCGCATGACAATTCGCAGAATGGATATACAGGTCCTGTCTTTTTGGATTGTTACCGATTGGATGGTACACGTTTGTGGCGCATTAACATGGGGAGAAATATTCGTGCCGGAGCACATTATACGCAGTTCATGGTATTTGACTTGGATGGAGACAATCGGGCTGAGGTAGTGATGAAGACATCGGACGGAACAGTTGATGGTAAAGGGAAGGTGATTGGGGATGCAAAGGCTGACTATCGGAATGAAAATGGTCGTATACTGACTGGTAATGAGTTTCTCACGGTTTTTAGCGGACTGACTGGTGAGGCTTTGTATACGACTAATTATGTACCGGAGCGTGGAGATGTGATGGGATGGGGAGATGATCATGCAAATAGAAGTGATCGTTTTTTGGCTTGTGTGGCCTATCTGGATGGAGTGCATCCTAGTGTGGTGATGTGTCGTGGTTACTATACTCGTACAGTTTTGGCTGCTTTCGACTGGAATGGCAAAGATTTGAAACAACGTTGGGTTTTTGATAGTAATAAGCCGGAGTGGATTAAATATGCCGGACAGGGAAACCACAATCTTCGTATAGGGGATGTAGATGGAGATGGTTGCGATGAAATTATGTATGGAGCTTGTGCTATTGATAATGATGGACGTGGACTTTATTCTACGGGTATGGGGCATGGTGATGCGCTGCACATGACTCAGTTTGATCCTTCAACTGCTAAACTTCAAGTTTGGGATTGTCATGAAAACAAACGGGATGGCTCTTCTTTTCGTGATGCGGCTACCGGCGAGATATCATGGCAGGTAAAGAGTCCGACAGATGTGGGACGTGCCATGGCGGCGGATATTGATCCAACAAACTGGGGGGTTGAGATGTGGTCGTCAGATTCCAAGGGTATCAGAAATATTAAAGGAGAAGTGGTAAATCCAAATATGCATCATTTATCTATGAATATGGCTGTTTGGTGGAATGGTGATTTGTTACGCGAACTTTTAGATAAAAATGTAGTGAGCAAATATAACTGGAAGAGCGGTAAATGCTTTCCGTTAGCTGTTTTTGAAGGATGTTTGTCGAATAATGGAACAAAAGCAACTCCTTGCCTACAAGGGGATGTTATTGGAGATTGGCGTGAAGAAGTCTTGTTACGCACAGCAGACAATACAGCATTGCGGCTTTATGTTTCGACTATTCCTACAATATATCGATTTCATACTTTTCTTGAAGATCCTATTTATCGCATAAGCATTGCTACTGAGAATGTAGCTTATAATCAACCTACGCAGCCGGGCTTTTATTTTGGACCTGATCTGAAAACAGGAGTTTTTCGTGGTTATCAATTCAAGTAAATTACTCCTTAAATAATACGAAAATTACTAAGATGATTATGATGAAGAAATTATTAATTTTAACAGGACTTCTCTTCTTTATAGGGATGACTCCTAGTTTAGCACAAAACAAGAAAAAAATATTAGTTAATGACACAAACACCCCCTTGCATTTGTTAAAACCCAACTATAGGGTTCCTTATGGTATGCTTTCTATCGAAGATATTAAAACAGATATGGATAGGGTGCTACATTATCTTGATGAAGCTACTCCGGCTAGAGTGGTTGATGAGAAGACAGGAAAATGTATTACCGATTATAAACAGATTGATTCTCATTCTGTTTTGAGTAAAGGATTGTTTCGTTTAGCTAGTTATGAATGGGGAGTGACTTATGCGGGTATGCTTTCTGCTGGTCAAAGTACTGGTGATCGAGCATATACCGATTATGCACTGACACGTTTTCGTTTTTTGTCAGAGGTGGTACCTTATTTTAAACAGCAATTGAATCAGTATGGAGTGATTGATCCTCAGATGAGGCAAGTTGTTACTCCACATGCTCTAGATGATGCAGGGGCGATGTGCGCTGCAATGATTAAAGCTCAGTTAGCTGATAGAAGAATGAACTTGAGGCCGATGATTGACAACTATATGAATTATATTATGTATAGAGAGTACCGCTTGAGTGATGGAACTTTTGCTCGTAATCGTCCGCAGAAAAATACAGTTTGGCTGGATGATATGTTTATGGCTGTCCCTGCAATAGCTCAAATGGGAAGATTAACGGGTGAGATGAAATATTATAATGAAGCGGTAAAGCAGATATTGCAGTTCTCTAAACGGATGTTTGTTCCTGAAAAGGGATTGTATCGACATGGTTGGGTTGAAGGAATGAAAGATCATCCTGCTTTTCATTGGGCGAGAGCTAATGGATGGGCTTTGCTGGCTATGACGGAAGTGCTAGACGTTTTGCCTAAAAGTCATCCAGGCTATGAAGATGTATTGAAACAGTTTCGTGCTCATATCAGAGGATTGGCTGCCTGTCAGAGTGGTGAAGGATTTTGGCATCAATTACTTGATAGAAATGATTCTTATTTAGAGACTTCGGCTACGGCGATTTATGTATATTGTTTTGCACATGCTATCAATAAAGGATGGATTGACGCATTGGCTTATGGTCCGGTAGCACAACTGGGCTGGCATGCTGTTGCCACAAAGATAAATACAAAGGGAGAGGTAGAAGGCACTTGTGTGGGTACGGGGATGGCCTTTGATCCGGCTTATTATTATTATCGTCCGGTTAATGTCTATGCGGCTCATGGTTATGGTCCTGTGATTTGGGCAGGTGCGGAAATGATAAATCTTTTGAAGCAACAACATCCAAAGATGAATGATAGTGCTGTGCAGTTTTATTCTATTGAACAGCCAACGAATAAACCTATTTTTAGTATCTTTGATAATAGATGGAATCAGATCATTGCAGGAAGTACTCGTAAAAATGAACAAGCACCGGTTGTCTTTTTAATTGGTGATTCAACTGTCAAAAATGGCAAAGGTGAAGGTGATGGTGATATGTGGGGTTGGGGAGATTTCTTTGATTACTTTTTTGATAGAAGTCGTATCTCTGTGGAGAATCATGCTTTAGGAGGGCGTAGTAGTCGTACCTTCTTTACAGAAGGTCTATGGGATAAAGTGTTACCAGGAATAAAGAAAGGAGATTATCTTTTTATTCAATTTGGGCATAATGATGGTGGTCCGTTGAATACAGGAAGGGCACGAGCTTCTTTAAAAGGTATCGGAGAAGAATCCCAAACGGTTATAATGGAGAGAACAGGAGGTCCGGAGGAGGTTTTTACTTATGGACATTATTTACGTATTTTTGTTAGGCAGGCAAAGGCGCATGGAGCAAATGTAATTATCCTATCGCCTACTCCCGGGAATAGATGGGCGGACGGTCACATGAAGCGTTTTACGGATCGGTATACTGCGTGGGCATCCGAAGTTGCTCGTAATGAAGGTGTTTCTTTTATTGATTTAAACGATATCTCTGCCAAGAAGTTTGAAGCTATGGGAGAGGAGAAGACAAAAGCGTTTTACAAGGATGGAGTACATACGAGATATAATGGAGCAATCTTGAATTGCAAATCGATTATTCAGGGCTTAAATGCTTTGACGAATTTCTCCTTGAATAATTATGTTGATAAGAAGGCTCTAAACAGAGAATATAAGGCGGCTGATAAACCGTTATTTCGTGATCCTAAATTTGATGGAGCGGCGGATCCTACGCTCATTTGGAATAAGAAGGAGCAACGTTGGTTTATGTTTTATACTAATCGCCGGGCTAATATGAAAGAGACTCATGGAGTGGACTGGGTACATGGTACTCCAATTGGAATAGCCGAATCTACTGATGGTGGTGCTACTTGGAAATATCGTTGTGATGCAAAAATAACTTATGGTGGTAAAGATTATACTTATTGGGCTCCCGATGTAATAGAAGAAGGAGGAATTTATCACATGTTTCTTACTATTGTGCCTGGAACGTTTACTGACTGGGCGCATGAACGGGAAATTGTGCATCTGACCAGTACGGATTTGATCGATTGGACATTTCAAGCTAAGGTGAAGTTAGCTTCTGATAAAGTAATTGATGCCGGATTGATTAAAACATCTGCCGGATTGTGGAGAATGTATTATAATAATGAGCGAGATAATAAATCCATTTACTATTCTGAAAGTAAGGATCTTGTGAATTGGAAAAATTATGGGAAAGCTATTTGGGATCGTCGAGGTGAAGGACCCAAGGTTTTTCAATGGAAAGGAAAATATTTCATGATTGTTGATAATTGGGATGGCTTGGGTGTTTATTCGTCTAATGATATGGAGAATTGGATGCGCCAGCCAAAAAACATACTTCAAGGAGGAGGAAATGGACTTGATGACGGAACGCAAGGACAGCATGCAGATGTAGTCGTGAATAATGGGCGTGCTTATATCTTTTATTTTACTCATCCAGGACGTACTGGCGCAGCAGCGAAAGTGGATACACCTGATACTCGTCGCTCTAGTTTACAAGTTGCGGAGTTGAAATATAAAAATGGAGAAATCTATTGTGACAGGGATAATCCTGTGTATATCAATTTAAAATAATAATTAAAGAAAGGAAAACACACTATGAAAAGAGAAGCTTTTAAAATGTATCTTAAACCGGGGTGCGAAGCAGAGTATGAGAAGAGACACAATGCTATCTGGCCGGAATTGAAGAAAATGTTATCTGATGGCGGAGTGTATGATTATTCTATTTATTGGGATAAAGAAACTAATATTTTGTTTGCTTGCCAAAAAGTGAAGGGCGATGAATCATCTCAAGATATGGGAAGTAGCCCTATTGTTCAGAAGTGGTGGGATTATATGGCTGATATAATGGAAACGAATCCCGATAATTCTCCTGTAAGTATTCCATTAAAGGAAATATTTAGAATGGAGTAATTTTTGTTCTCCTTTTTTTCAGAAAATCTCATTACGAGACAAAAGTCAGCATTCTTTCTGTTACTTTTGTCTCGTAATTGTAATCCTTAATTTGAAACACATGAGAAAATTTCTGATCGCTCTTCTCTTATTGATATGTGTTCGTGAAGCTTCTGCTTCCATTGAAATTCGTTCTAAACAGATAACTATTGCTGACGGACTCCCAAATAATTCTGTTCGTTCTTTTTTTCAAGATAGTAAAGGTTTTATGTGGCTGGGCACCTTGAATGGTTTGAGTCGTTATGATGGAAATTCTTTTCTCTCTTTTTACCCTTCTGTAGATAATCCTTTTTCGTTGCAGGACCGTCGTGTGTATGATATGGATGAAGACAAAAATGGATTTCTGTGGATATCCTTTTCTTCTGAACAATTTAGTTGTTATGATTTGAGAAAAGCTTGTTTCGTTGATTTTACAGGTTGTGGAGAATTTAAGCAAAAGTATTCAAAGAAAATATTCACTCGAAGCGGAGATGTCTGGATCTGGCATGATGGAAATGGATGCCGGAGAATTATCTACGATGCTAAAAAAGGTTTTTCTTCGATTACCTATAAAGCCTCAAATGGAAAGCTTCCTGATGATGGTGTGCTGTTTGTTTCTGAAGGAAAGAATGGAGATATTTGGATTGGTTCAAGGAAGGGTTTAACGAAAGTCTCTGGTGAAACCACTTCTATTATAGCTAGAAAAGAGGCTTTTTACCAATCAATTTGTTTTCAGGATAAGGTCTATTTTTTGACTAAAGATAATAAGATTTTTCTTTTTGATCAATCGACATCTTCATTGCGCAAACTTGCATCTTCACAATCTAAGAATATCTTAGTGACAGGTTGTTTTTTACTAAAAGATAGATGGATCATATTGACTTCTGAGGGTGTTTATAGTTATGATTTTACTCAACGGGAACTTAAAACTGACTCGGAACTCTTTGGTGAAGATTTGAAATTGGCATCTTTCTCTATAGATAATAAACAGAATTTTTGGGTTTATAATCATAGCGGTAAGGTGTGGTATATTAATGCACACACTACTACTCAAAAACAATTTCGTCTTATTCCTTCGGAAAAGATGGGCTATATCGATTTCGAACGTTATCATATAGTGCATGACTCCAGAAATATTATTTGGATATCAACTTATGGGAACGGACTTTTTGCTTATAATATTGCAAAAGATGAATTGAATCATTTTACAGCAGGCATGAATGGGCTGAGGCATATTGGTTCGGATTATTTGCTGAATGTAGCAGAAGATCGTTCGGGAGAAGTATGGGTTAGTTCTGAATTTTCGGGGATTTCTCGTATTTCTGTTATAAATGAGGGTTCATATCGTTTTTTTCCTGAAGATGAATCTTTGCTTGATCGTTCGAATACGATCCGAATGGTTTCAAAACTTCAAGGAGGAGAAATTTGGATGGGTACTCGTAAGGGAGGACTCTATATATACGATTCTTTACTTCATCTGAAGTCTGCGAAAAATGACTTTCATTCAAATATTTATGCTGTAAAGGAAGATAAAGAAGGAAAAATTTGGATGGGTACGCGTGGAGATGGTTTGTTTATTGACGGGGTTTGTTATAAACATGAGGAATCTGATATTCACTCAATTGCAAATGATAATATCTTTTCTATTTATAGAGATAAAAAGAATAGAATGTGGATCGGTACATTTGGCGGAGGATTAGATTTGGCTGTGAAAACTGATAAAGGTTATCGTTTTAATCACTATTTGAACAAAACGTATGGGCAGAGGCAGATTAGAGTTATTAGTGAAGATAAGAATGGGATGATGTGGATCGGCACAAGTGAAGGAGTATATGTGTTTGATCCGGATATACTTATAACTTCTCCTGAGAAATATTATTTTTATAATTATGCTAATGGAAAGTTGAAAAGTAATGAGGTGCGTTGCTTGCTGGCTGATACCAAAGGACGTATCTGGATTGGGACATCAGGTGCCGGTTTTAGTATTTGTAAACCTTTGAAAGGGAATTATGCTTCGTTAGATTTTGAACATTATAGCACGCATGATGGACTCTCTAATGATATTGTACAGTCTATAACCGAGGATAAACAAGGGCATGTCTGGTTTGCTACAGAATATGGAATATCTAAGTTTACAATAGAGACAAAGACATTTGAGAATTACTTTTTCTCTGCCTATCCGCAAGGAAATGTATATACGGAAAATTCCGGTTGTGTGTGTGCTAATGGAGATATGCTCTTCGGCTCTAATTATGGCTTTGTGGTTTTTAATCCGACTGTTGTTCGCAAGTATTCTTTTTCTTTTCCTGTGGTATTTACTAACCTTAATGTGAATGGAATGAATATTATGCCCGGTAATTCTTCTCCGCTTTCCTTGTCTATGCCTTATTCTGATGAAGTTCATCTTCGCGCTAATCAAAATTCATTTGTAATTGATTTTTCTTCGTTTAATTATGCGGATGCGGGACAGACAAAATACTCGTATCGGCTGTTGAATTATGATAAAAGTTGGAGTGTCCCTTCTTCCCTAAATTTTGCGTCTTATAAAATTTTGCCGTATGGTGAATATGATTTGGAAGTAAAAGCTTGTAATGGTTCGGGTGTGTGGAATAAGGGCGTAACAAAATTAAAAATAATTATTGATCCTCCATTCTATCTCTCTTTCTGGGCTTTTCTTATTTATGCTTTATTTATTGCAGGAGGTTGTTTTGTCGCTTTTCGTGTGGCTCGTAATTTCAATCGTTTGCATAATAAGATACAGATAGAGAAGCAATTGACGGAGTACAAATTGATGTTCTTTACTAATATCTCTCATGAATTTCGTACTCCACTCACTCTTATTCAGGGTGCGTTGGAGCGGATGCAGCGTTTGAATATTACGTCACAAGAAATGTTACATCCACTTCATACAATGCAGAAAAGTACTAATCGCCTGTTGAGGTTGATTGATCAATTGCTTGAATTCAGAAAGATGCAGAATAATAAATTAGCTCTTTCATTGGAAGAAACGGATGTGATTGCTATGCTTTATGAGATATTTCTAAGTTTTGGTGATACTGCTGAATCTAAAAAGATGGATTTTCAATTTATTCCTTCAGTAAGTAAATACAAGATGTATATAGATAAAGGTAAATTAGACAAAATAGTTTATAATATTTTATCTAATGCCTTTAAGTATACTCCTCAGGAGGGGCGAATCTGTTTGATGGTAAATGTTGATGCAAAGAAAAACAGTCTTGTTGTGAGAGTAAGTGATACGGGAGTAGGGATACCACAAGACAAGCGGAATGAATTGTTTAATCGCTTTATGCAAAGCAACTTCTCCGGTGATAGTGTGGGAATTGGTTTACATCTTACTCATGAATTGGTATCGGTTCACAAAGGCACTATTGCTTATGAGGAGAATCCTGGAGGTGGCTCTGTCTTTGTGGTTACTTTGCCTTTAGATACCAAAACTTATGAAGAGAAGGATTTTCTGGTGCGTAATAATGCATTGCTTTGTGAGCATCAGAGTGCCATTTTACCTGAGGATTCTGGAGAATTATTGTCCTCACTTTCTTCTAGTTCTTTTCCGCTAAATCAGCAGAAAATACTTATCATTGAGGATGATAATGATGTAAGACTGTATTTGAAGGAAGAGCTTGGAACCTATTTTGAAATTATTACGGCAGAAAATGGGATTATCGGTTTTGAGATGGCACGAAACTCTGAACCAGACTTGATTGTTTGTGATGTATTGATGCCTGGGATGAATGGATTTGAGGTTACTAAGAAATTAAAACTAGATTTTGATACTAGTCATATTCCGGTAATTCTTCTTACTGCTTTGAATTTGCCTGAGAATCATCTTGAGGGAATTGAGAGTGGAGCTGATGCTTATCTCTCTAAGCCTTTTAGTCTTAAATTGTTGTTGGCACGTATCATTAAGTTATTGGAACAACGGGAAAAGTTGCGCGTGAAATTTTCAGAAGAACCGGGTGTTATGCGTTCTGCTATTTGTGCTTCGGAACGTGATAAGGCATTTGTGGATGAGCTGCACTCTGTTTTGGAAGCGAATATTGCTAATGCAGGGTTTTCTGTGGACGAGTTTGCATCCATAATGGGTATTGGAAGGACAGTGTTTTATAAAAAGGTAAAAGGGGTGACAGGGCATTCGCCTAATGAATATATTCGTATTATTCGTATGAAAAAAGCAGCTGAACTTCTTCTGACAGCTAAACTAACTGTGTCGGAGGTTTCTTATAAAGTGGGGATTGATGATCCTTTCTATTTTAGTAAGTGTTTTAAAAATCAATTTGGAGTAGCTCCGTCTGTTTATCAGAAAGGGAAATAAGTTAGTTATGATAACAAAACAATTAATACATCCGGAGAGTATAGTAGTGGTGGGAGCATCAAATAATATGCATAAACCCGGTGGCGCTATACTTAGAAATTTGATTGAAGGTGAATACCAAGGTGAGCTGAGAGCAGTGAATCCTAAAGAAAGTAAGGTGCAAGGTGTACGGGCTTTTGCTACTGTTATGGATATACCGAATACTGATCTTGCTGTTTTGGCAATCCCGGCTTCTATGTGTCCTGATGTGGTGGAGATATTAGCCGCTGAAAAAAACACGCGAGCGTTTATTATTTTGTCGGCTGGATTCGGAGAAGAAACGCATGAAGGTGCTGTTCTTGAAAACCGTATTTTGGAGATCGTGAATACATATGGGGCTTCACTCATTGGACCGAATTGTATCGGTTTGCTCAATATTTGGCATCATAGTCTCTTTACTCAACCAGTTCCGTCTCTGAGTCCGAAAGGGGTAGACCTTATCTCAAGTTCAGGGGCTACGGCTGTTTTTATTATGGAATCGGCAGTGGTAAAGGGACTTCAATTTAACTCTGTTTGGTCGGTAGGTAATGCCCGTCAGATTGCTGTTGAGGATGTATTGCAGTATTTGGATGATACCTTTGATAGAACAAAGGACTCTCTTATTAAACTTATTTATATAGAGAGTATTAAAGATCCTGATAAGCTCTTACTACATGCTTCTTCGCTTATAAGGAAGGGGTGTCGTATTGCTGCAATAAAGGCTGGAAGTTCGGAAAATGGTAGCCGCGCGGCTTCATCGCATACCGGAGCTATTGCCAGTCCCGATTCTGCTGTGGAAGCTTTATTTCGTAAAGCGGGTATTGTGCGTTGTTATTCTCGTGAGGAATTGACTACAGTGGGTTGTGTGTTTACTCTTCCGGAATTGAAAGGTAATAATTTTGCAATTGTGACTCATGCGGGAGGTCCGGGAGTCATGTTGACTGATGCTTTGTCTAAAGGAGGATTGAATGTACCCAAGCTTGAAGGAGCTTTGGCGGATGAGCTTAAGGATAAACTTCTTCCGGGAGCTTCTGTTGGTAATCCGATAGATGTGCTTGCTACCGGAACACCTGATAATCTTGACATAGCCATAGATTATTGCGAAAATAAGTTTGATAATATAGATGCTATTATGGCTATCTTTGGAACGCCAGGATTAGTGACTATGTTTGACATGTATAACCGTTTGCATGAAAAGATTAAGCATTGCAAGAAGCCTGTTTTTCCTGTACTTCCTTCTATTCATACTGCAGGTAAAGAGGTGAGCGAGTTTTTGCAAAAAGGGCATGTGAATTTTGCGGATGAGGTAACATTAGGTACGGCTTTAGCGCGTATTATGAATGCGCCTAAACCCGCTGATAATAAAATAGAATTGTCGGGTGTTGATGTACCTGCTATTCGTAGTATCATTGATTCTATTCCTGAAAATGGATATATTGAACCACATAATGTACAGGCTTTGTTGCGTTCAGCGGGGATCCCTCTTGTTGATGAACTGGTTTCCGACAGAAAGGACGAAATTCTTAATTTTGCTTCTACCTGTGGCTTTCCTCTTGTTTTGAAGGTGGTTGGACCTGTTCATAAGTCAGATGTTGGGGGCGTTGTCCTAAATGTAAAAAGCAAGGAACATTTATTACTGGAATTTGATCGGTTGATGAATATTCCTCATGCAAAGGCGGTGATGGTGCAACCTATGCTTCAAGGCACGGAATTATTTATTGGTGCTAAATACGAAGAAAAGTTTGGTCATGTTGTTCTTTGTGGTTTGGGAGGTATTTTTGTGGAAGTGTTGAAAGATGTATCTTCCGGTTTGGCTCCTCTCTCTTATGAAGAAACTTACTCGATGATTCATTCATTGCGTGCTTATAAAATTATTCAGGGAACTAGAGGTCAGAAAGGTGTGAATGAAGATAAATTCGCTGAAATAATTGTCCGATTATCTACTTTACTTCGTTTTGCTACCGAGATAAAAGAAATGGATATTAATCCACTTCTTGCCACAGAGAATAATATAGTGGCTGTAGATGCTCGTATACGGATAGAAAAAAATAATTAAAGAAGAATTTTAGTTGTATTTCTTGCTTTATAGATAATACCTTCTTGCAGAGTAATCATACCAATGAATAAATTCTGCAAGAAGGTGTTTTTTTTAATGAAATAAAGACTTAGTATCCTGTATTCTGAGTTAAATTGGAATTGATTTCAATTTCTGACAATGGAATAGGCCAAAGTTCATTGATACCCGCTTTGAAATTCCTTTTTTGAGCCAGGGCGTAGCCGTTCTCGTCAACATCGAAGTCTGTATAATTGCTAGGATCCGTTGTCAGTTTCATTCCGTGAAATTGACGGTTGAGTTCCTGAGCTGCAATACCCCAACGAAGTATATCAAAATAACGTACTCCTTCAAAAGCTAACTCAATATGGCGTTCACGGCGAATAATGCTGCGTAGCTTACTTTGATCGGTTTCTGTTACTGCCGGCATTTTAACGCAGTCACGTCCACGAACTTTATTAATTGTTGAATCAAGTAGAGTCTGATTGATTGTCTCTCCGGCTTCTAGCTTGGATTCTAAATAACTGAGTAGCACTTCTGCATAGCGAATAATAGGAAAGTCAGCTCCATAATTCATTAAGCTACCATCGAAATTTTCATCCATAAATTTTCGGATGCAGTAACCTGTCCATGCGCTGTATTTTCCATATCTATCGCTTGAAGAAGAGCCTGGAGTAGCATTATATACTGTGCCTTTAAAACTAGAGTATCCACCAATCAATACAGTATAAAGCATACGTGGATCACGATTTTCATAAGGTTTGTCTTCGTTATAAAGCGGAGACTCATTAATCGTTTTACCATCTATACACTCATAATCTTCAACTAGTTCGTTATATGGAGAAAATTGATGCCATCCACTCCAAGTTTCAGGATAAAGATATTGTAACATTACATGTCCATAATCGTCTTGTAGATAACAAGAACGCATGATGATTTCTTTGCTATTCTCACCAGACTCAGTAAATATTTCATTAAATAATGGATCTATTTCATAGACTCCTTGGTCTATAATTTTTTTGTATGTTATGGCAGCGTCACCCCATTTCTTTTCAGCCATTTGTAAGCGTCCCAGCAAGGCGAGAGCAGCTCCTGAGATCATTCGTCCAATCTCATCGCTAGGACGAGTTTCTGGTAATATAGCGCTACTCTCTTTTAGCTCGGTTTCGCAAAATGACCAAACATCAGCCTTGCCTGTACGTGATATGCTATTAGCCTCGTCTAAAGAAAGGCTTTTTGTAGCAAGTGGTACATCTCCATAATAGAGTGCTAGGTTGAAATATTCATATGCTCTTAAAGCTCTAATTTCTGCTTTATACATCTCTTTTTTTGTTGCATCCATCTGAAAATTTTCGATATGATCCATGAAATTGTTGCATGCAGCGATTTTCTCATAAGCATGTTTCCAGAATGAATTAACGACCCAATAGTCTGAATATACAGTTCCATCAGTCATCATGTCGGGGATGCCCTCTTTTTCTGATCCATCGCCAGCCATTAGGTCAAGATACAATAGTGCTCTTGGTGTCCAAAAATCTTCGCCTCTCCATCCTCCTCCACCAGTATAGTAGCACCCTGTAAGTGCTAATGTAGCGTCGCTTTCAGTTTTCCAAAAAGTAGCATCGGATACTTGGTCTAATGGTTGTTTATCAAATATATCTGAGCAAGCTAAAATCATACTGGTCATTATTACAACCAAGAATGAAGTTTCTATTGATTTGAATAATTTATTTTTCATTGCTTAGTGAATTTAATGTTAGAATTTGATGTTCAGACCAAATGTGTAAACAGCTGTAATCGGATAGAAGTTAGGTGCATCGCCTGTAGATTGGTACATTTCAGGATCCCATCCTTTGTAATAGCTATTTAAACAAAAGAGATTCTGTCCGCTGAAGTAAACTCTTAATTGACCTAAGCCTAATCTTTCTGAGGTTTTTCTTGGGAAAGTATATCCTAGTTGGAGGTTTTTACAACGTAAGAAAGTTGCATTTTTCAACCAATAAGTAGAACTTTGGATCGTACCGGCTCCCATACTCAAAGAAGTTAGTTTGATGTATTTGGCATTCCGATCAGGGTTTTCGGCGGTCCAACGATTATCGATTTGCCATTGCTGAATGGAACCACTATTATAAAAAGCATAAGCTTGATAGGACCCCATTTGTTGTTTATATCCTCCTAAACCTTGCAGGAGCATAGAAAAATCAAATCCTTCATAATCGGCAGAAAGAGTGACTCCATAGGAATATTTAGGGAGGCTCGAACCAATCACCTTTCTATCGTAAGTAGCATCAACTTTTCCATCAGGGACGCCATCGGGACCACTAATGTCTTTGTAGCGTATAAATCCAGGCTCGGCTGAATATGGTTGATCTGGATAGTTCTCAATATCAGTTTGATCAACAAATAAGCCATCAGCTACATAACCGTAAATAGCATTCAATGACTTGCCTACAAACAAGTTGCTGCTAATATCTTGAGATAGCCCGTTAGCAAGTGAAGTTACTTGGTTTTTTGTGTAAGAGAAGTTAGGGGCAATGCCAATATTTACTTTTCCGATGTTAGTATGATAATTAAGCATTATTTCGAAACCTGTGTTTTTAACAGATGCAGCATTTACTTCAGAAGGGGTCATACCTAAAACACTGGAAGCTGAGATATTATATAAGATGTCAGCTGTCTTTTTGTTGAAAACATCAAAGACAATATCCAGTTTTGCATCCAGAATGGTGAGATCAATTCCTAAGTCGGTGACTGTTGTTGTTTCCCAGCTAATGTTAGAATTGGCTAAAGTAGTGACTCGTGCACCAGAAGACATTGTACCTCCAAATGGATAATTCTGTCCTAATGTTATTGTGTTTTGATAAGGATAGTTACCAATGTTCTGGTTACCTAGTTTTCCCCAAGATGCACGGAGCTTTAAGTTATCTAACCAGCTAATATCTTGCATGAAAGCTTCTTCCGAGAGACGCCATCCCGCTGATATTGAAGGGAAAAGTCCCCAACGTTTGTTTGACGGGAAGCGAGAAGTGCCGTCATAACGGGCATTGGCCTCGAGTAGGTAACGATCTTTGAATGAATAATTAATACGTCCGAAGAATGAGCGTAAGCCCCATTCCGTTGCAGAACCTGTGGCCGTTTGTCCGGTACTAGAACCTGCATTTAGCTCATATAGTTTATCATTTGGGAAATCTTTACGGTAGCCGCTTCCCCAATTGTTCTTGTATTCTTCTTGCGAGATACCTCCTAAAATATTAAATTTATGATCTTTAATCGTTTTGTTGTATTTTGCAATGAGTTGCAGGGTAACTAAAGAATTCCATCCATTTGAAACCGTTAAACTATTGGGTGTATATTTTTTGTTAGCGTCATATACTAATTCGGAAACGTAGTCTTTATTATAGTAATTATAATATTTGTAACCAGCTTTACCACTGATGGAAAAATCTTTCAATGGCTTCCACTCTAATTCGGCACCACCCAGAAATTGATTACTCTTATTGTTTGTAAAGGAGTTACTGTCCATCCAACCTTCAGGGCAATAATTGTCCTGATATCCATATGTGCCGTCAGATTTTCTCCCTGCATAAATAGAACCTTCGCGTACAGTATAGCCTATCATACTGGTCATACTGCCATCGCTTCGCGGTTCTTTTGTATTGCTTACATAGCCGCTAATGTTGGCTTTCAATGATAAGGCTTTTGCTAATTGATTGTCAATATTTAGTTGAAAGTTGTACTTGTCATAGCTGTTTTGGGCTACAATACCATCCTGATGTAGATATCCTAGAGATAGTAGGTAAGTGCTTTTTTCACCACCACCCATGAAACTTACATTATGTCCTGTCTGAAACCCTGATCCTGATGTGAGCAGATCCTTTAAATGATTGACGTTTGGGTAATTATCGGGATCTGTACCATCTTTAAACTTTTGAATTTCTTCTGCCGAATAAGTGGCACTTTTATTTTGGTTTATATTAGCTTCATTGAGCATCGTAGCATAATCCCATGAATCAACAAAATCCGGTAAATCCGTCGCTTTTTGCCATCCGGCATAACCATTATAAGAAACTTGGATTTTTCCTTTTTTCCCTCGTTTGGTTTCGATTAATATAACGCCGTTGGCAGCGCGTGTTCCATAGATGGCTGCTGATGCTGCATCTTTCAGCACAGAGATACTTTTGATATTATTAGGGTCAATATCATTTATAGAAGCTGATAATCCATCTATAAGAACTAATGGATCAGAGCCCGCTCCTGAGAAAGTTCCCATTCCACGAACTTTAATAGAGGCTCCGTCATTGCCTGGACGTCCCGAAGAAAGAGAGACCGTGACTCCACTGGCTAAGCCTGCTAAAGCCTGAGATGCTTGGGTGACAGGGCGGTTTTGTAGCTCATCGGAAGATACACTAGTGACAGAACCTGTTAAGTTTACTTTCTTTTGTGTACCATAACCTACAACGACTACTTCTTCTAGAGCCTCTAAATTCTCTTTGAGAATAATAGTCATATTACTTGTAGGTTTTACTTCCTGAGAGATAAACCCAATGTACGATATTTGTAAATAAGAGTTTTGTTTTACGTTGACGGAGAAGTTTCCTTCTAAATCAGTAATTGTACCATTCTTGGTACCTTTTTCATACACATTAGCACCGATTATAGGAGTGCCTTTGGAATCTATAACTTTACCATTTGCATGGAATGTTTGAGCGAAAGCAGTTGTAGATAACTGTAGCCCAATAGCAAAAAATAAAAAAAATCTAAAATACACCTTTAGGGGTGTGTTTTTTGTTAAGAAAAGATTTATCTTTTCTTTGTTTAATGTGTTTTTCATATTTTTGAATAATAATGATTAAACTAATCTCGTGTTGACTTTGGCGAGCATAACGAGATGATGTTTCTTACTATTAAATAGGTGGATCTTTGATCTGCCTATTTCTTTAATACTTGGTTACACTTTCTGTTTCTTGTTTCAACTATTTTTACGGTTAATACTTTGTTTTATTTATATAAATGAAACATTCTGTCCATGAGTTTCCATTTTTTGGAGCATGTGGCGTTAGGACTGCATATTTGGAAAATCGACATATATTCTTCCCATTCGGCTTGACGAGGTAAGGTTGCCAGCTTTTTCATTGCTGGCTCCCATTCAAAATCAAGAGGGGTTTCAATAATCATAAATAAGCGAGTATCTAATATATATATTTCCATTTCAAGAATCCCTACTTCTCTAATTCCTGCATTTATTTCAGGCCAATGCTGAGATTCGCTATGTCTTTTAATATACTCTTTTATTAAGTCGGGAGAATCTTTCAAGTTAAGTGTTTGGCAATACCGCTTTACAGGTTTATTATATTCTTGAACTTGATATCCTGTTTCTTTTGTGTTCATAGTTATATTCAGCTCTAATCATTAATTTTTAGGACTAATGCTATATTATTGATTTTTTGTTTTGGTAAAATAATGTTTAATCCATTGTTGTCGCGTGTAAATGAAACTTTTCCACTTCCTAATAATTTTACTTGCTTTATCTTTTTGGGGTAGTAAGGTGAATTTGTTCCTAATGCTTTGATTGCTACTTTACCATCCTCGGGCCATTCCATAACAATAGCATATAAGGTCTTCCCTTTTTGAGTAAAGCGAATGTCTTCTGAGGTGTACTTGTTTTTCCCTTCATTAAATCCCTGAGCTTTCATTGGGTTTGATTTATTGGCGTCAGGACCTTCTCCGAAGATGATCCAAGGCCTTGTGTCGAAGATACACTCTTTGTTTACATCCATCCATTCTCCTATCTCTTCTAAAATGGCTATCTCCTTATCATCAATACTACCGTCCCCTCGCACAGGAATATTGAGTAACAAATTACCATTTTTGCTGACTATGTCAACAAGCATTTGTATAACGGTCTTTGCCGATTTATAGCCATTGTTGTCATATATAGAACGTTTGTAGTGCCAATCTCCAATACAAGTACAAGTTTGCCATGCTTCTTTTTGAATTTTATCAGGAGCACCTCGTTCAACATCCCACACTAAACATTTCTTTTGTTCTTCGGTAAGGATTTTACCAAAAATGACGGCATCCAGTTTTCCTTTTTCCTTGATATTTCTATTGTAGAAATGAGCGGCAATGCGTAGTCCGGCATCACTAATAGGCCATAAAGGAAGGGCTGTGTCATCAAAATAGAGTAGATCAGGGTTGTATTTATTAATCATGTCGACAGTTCTATTATAAAAATTGTCGCAATACTCTTTACTTGGAATGGATGCGCCATTTGCCCAGTTCCATTGAGAGTGAATGGTACTCGGATTTTGGCTATTTTTGCTTAACTTATGATTTTGTGCATACAATTCTTGTGGATCTAGGCCTTCCCACCATTTCCCTTTTCCATCTTTTTGGGTAAGTGTCCCATCATAAGGAATTCCTGCATAGGGGCCTTTTTTATCTGATCTTTGAGATGTTTCATACCATGTCCATGCGTGAGAAGAGTGAATGCTGACTCCGAAAGGCAGTCCATTGTGTTTAGCAGCTTTAGCCCATCCTGCCAAAATATCTTTTTTGGGGCCTATCTTTGTTGAGTTCCAATTGTGGTATTTACTATCCCATAGGTCGAGATTATCATGGTGGTTGCCCATTGCAAAGAAATATTGAGCACCAGCTCTCTTATAGAGTTTGACTAACTTTTCAGGATCCCATTTCTCTGCTTTCCAATCGTGTATGATGTCTTTAAAGCCAAATTTAGAAGGAGGACCGTAGTGTTTTACAAACCACTTGTAGTCAGGACTATCTTCGATATACATGAACCGAGCAAACCAATCGCCTTGTTCGGGTTGGCATTGAGGCCCCCAATGCGCCCATATCCCAAATTTAGCGTTGCGATACCATTCGGGCACCTTGTATTGTTCTAGCGATTTCCATGTTGCTTTGAACCTGCCCTTTTGCATTGGTTCTGTAGGGGAAGTTACAGAAGATTCTCTTTTCTGGGCGAAGCTAAGCTGCCCTAATGAGATTGCTAATAAGGTAACAAATAGTATTTTTCTCATAAAAAATATTTTGGTGTTTTTTCGATAATACAAAAATAATGGATATATCTTTATAATTGTTATACTATCTCGATGGATTATAACACAATATCGTTATTGTCGAATCGCTGCTATGTCATAATCGTTATTAATAGTCTATCAATGAGTGTAATATAAAATAGGCGAATTGATATTATTTCGATAAGATATTGCCTTGTTTTTGGTATTTTTGCTTTGATTTCAGGTGATTCTCTAAATAATAACTTTATCTTCGCTAAAGTATAGAAAGGAAAAACACTAAATGGTTAGAGAGAAAGAATCTTTAAGTCTCATTTTATTGAGCATAGGTCATGCCATTCATCATGCTGATTGGAACTGGACTAATGTGAGTAGCCCTTTTACAAGACTTTATTGGGTGGAAGATGGTAGTGCTAAAGTAATATTACCTAGTGGAGTTTACACTTTAACGCCGAATCATTTGTATATGATTCCCGCCTTTACTTTGCATAGCTATTTGTGTGATGGGTACTTTTCGCTATATTATGTGCATGTTTATGAAGAGCAAACGGAGGCTTTTAGTTATATTGAACAATTAAATTTTCCTTTTGAAGTAGAATCTACACCTACGGATGTGCTGTTGGTTAAACGTTTGCTGGAGATAAATCCTAATCGTGCATTGAAACTATATGATCCATCGTTGTATGATAATTCGCAAACCTTATTGAGAAACATATCAGAAAATCAACACCTACCGCATTATTTGATAATAGAGACGAAAGGTATCTTGCTGCAGCTTTTCTCAAGGTTTTTAAAGACGGCGGAATTGAAAATTGAGGTCACGGATAATAGGCTTTTGAAGGTGTTGCGTTATATTCGGAAGAACTTGAATAAACCAATATCTATTCGGCAATTGTCTGATATCTGTTTTCTGACAGATGATCACTTTATAAAGTTGTTTAAAAAGGAGATCCACTGTACTCCTGTACAATATATAAATCAAAAGAAAATAGAGAAAGCTCAGGTTATGCTTATTATAGATGATCTGCCTATAAAAGAGATTGCTTACCATCTATCCTTTAATAATATATCTTATTTTAATAAGCTTTTTAAGAGCGTAACAGGTTTTACTCCCGGTGAATATAAGAGAAATTCATATGTATAAAAAAATATACCTATATTTGATGCAATACTTTTGACTTCTTTGTATTTATTAGATAACTATTAATTCTATAGCCTTATGAAATTATACAATTTACAGAAACAATGGCTGCGCTGGTGCAACAGACTTTTAAGTGGCTTACTTCTTATTCTTGGATTTTCCGCTTGTGATGATAACAGTAATGGTGGGGAGGTTATGTATGGGCAGCCTTATACTAGGTTTGAGATAAAGGGAAAGGTTGTTAATGTTCAAAAAGAGCCGATCCCTGGTATTCAAGTTATTGTAAAGGAACTAAGCCTTTCGCCTGCTAGGGCTTTAGATACCTTAAAGACTGATGCTTCAGGAGAAGTTCTTTTTAAAGAAAGCTTAACGTCTGAAGGAAAGTTTCGTCTTATTGCCGAGGATATTGACGGAGTTCAAAACGGCGGTAAATTTAAAACTGATTCAGTGGATATACAGGCAACAACGCCTACTGAAGGTTCTGGTTGGTATATGGGTGAATCAAAAAATGAGGTGACTATAACTTTGGAGAAAGATGAAGCTTTAGACTAAGTCAGAAGAATTTATAGATATGAGCAACATTGAACTTTCACTACGCAAACGCATCGGTTTAGAAATAGCCCGTAAAGTGCGCCAAAATACTATTTCATTACATCCACTTCGTCAACTGTTCTGGGAATGTACACTGAGATGTAATCTTGCTTGTAAACACTGTGGAAGTGACTGCAAGAAACTAGCACATGAAAAAGATATGCCAGCTGAGGATTTCTTGGCGGTTATTGATTCTATTACTCCTCATGTTCAGAGACATAAAGTCAGTATTATAATTACTGGTGGAGAACCTTTGATGCGGAATGATCTGGAAGAAGTGGGCATGGCTCTTTATCAACGAGAATATCCTTGGGGAATCGTTTCTAATGGACTTTATCTTACTCGAAAAAGATTGGACGGGCTGTTGGCTGCCGGAATGCATGCTATCACTATCAGTCTGGATGGCTTCGAAGAGGAACACAATTGGCTTCGCGGGCATCGGGATAGCTTTCTGAAAGCAACGGAGGCTATAAAAATGCTGTCTATGGAGCCGGAACTTGTATGGGATGTGGTGACTTGTGTGAATCATAAAAATTATCGTTATTTATCTGAGTTCAAGGATTTTATATATAGTCTTGGTGTTCGACACTGGAGAATCTTTACTATCTTTCCGGTTGGACGTGCTGCTCAGCATCCAGAGCTCCAATTGAGCAATGAGGAATTTACCGGTTTGATGGAATTCATCAAGCATACACGAAAAGAACAACAGATTCATCTTAATTATGCTTGTGAAGGCTTTTTGGGAGGTTATGAAAGCGAAGTGCGTGACTCGTTTTATGCTTGCAATGCAGGAGTTAGTGTTGCTTCTGTATTAATTGATGGCTCTATCTCTGCTTGTCCTAGCATTCGGAGTGATTTTCACCAAGGGAATATTTATAAAGATGATTTTATGGATGTGTGGAATAATCGCTTTCAGAATTTTCGTAATCGTGAATGGCTCAAGAAGGGTGAGTGCAGCACTTGTAAGCTCTTTCGCTATTGTGAGGGGAATGGAATGCATTTGCATGATGGAGAGGGTAACTTACTCATTTGTCATTTAAAGCGCCTTTTACCTTAATTTCATCGCTTATTAGTTTGCAGATAGAGCGATTAAGCTTGATTGTTTCATATAGGGATACATTTAGTTTCAATGCAATGAAACTAAATGTACATTGAGATGAAACAATTTGTTTATCAGTTTGAAACGATTTGTTTCACTTTGTAGAAACTGACTTATTGTGTATTACTGTATTACCCTAGAAATGGTTGACCTTGATTTAGTTTCTTTGTATAGGTGGTTGACTGAAAAATCTACTAATCCTAAATAAGGTTGTCTTCTAATTACGCTTATTGCAAAATTGAGTAGACTGAAATTTATCTTCTTACTGAAGTGAGTTGACCTTAGAATTTGCTGTAATTTTATTGTGCCTGTTTATCCTGCCCAGTTTTCTCTATCGAGATTCCGATATCCTATGGCTTCAGCGAGGTGAGAAGGGAGGACGTTTATACTTCCCTCAAGATCAGCAATGGTGCGAGATACTTTCAATATTCTGTCGTAGGCTCTAGCAGATAAGTTTAAGCGTTTCATGGCTTGCTTTAAAAGAGCAAAGCCTTTCTCATCCGGCTGTGCGTACATGCTTAGAAGTCGGCTGGTCATTTGTGCATTGCAGTGAATGCCTGAGTAGGATTTAAAGCGTTCTTCTTGTATCTTTCGTGCTTTAATTACCCGTTCACGTATAGCATTGCTAGACTCTCCTTGTCGGGTGTCAGACATCTTGTCAAATGGCACAGGTACAATTTCTATTTGGATATCAATGCGATCTAGCAAAGGACCGGAGATTTTATTGAGATACTTTTGTACTTGTCCAGGACTGCAAACGCATGCTTTTGTGGGATGGTTGTAATATCCGCAAGGACATGGATTCATCGAAGCAACCAACATAAAGCTGGCTGGATATTCAATGCTCCATCGGGAACGAGAGATGGTTATTCTTCTATCTTCTAAAGGTTGTCGAAGCACTTCGAGTACACTTCTGTTGAATTCAGGTAATTCGTCTAAGAAAAGAACACCATTGTGGGCAAGACTTATTTCACCAGGCTGTGGGAATGATCCTCCTCCGACCATTGCTACCTGAGAAATGGTATGATGTGGGTCGCGAAATGGACGTTTGGATATTAATGATGAGTTACGACCTAGTTTGCCTGCGACGGAATGAATCTTGGTGGTTTCCAGACTCTCTTTTAATGAGAGGGGCGGGAGAATTGAGGGTAATCGTTTGCTCATCATTGATTTCCCACTTCCGGGAGCTCCTATCATCAGAATGTTGTGTCCTCCTGCTGCTGCAACTTCTAAGGCTCGTTTTACATTTTCTTGTCCTTTTACATCGCAGAAATCTGAGTCGTAGATATTTTGTTGTGCATAAAATTCTTCTCTGGTATCAACGATTGTGGGTTCTAGTGAGCATTCTCCGTTGAAGAATTGAATAACTTCTTTTATGTTGCTGACTCCATAGACTTCTATGTCGTTAACTACGGCGGCTTCTCTTGCATTTTGTTTGGGGATAATAATTCCCTTTAGCTTCTCTTCTCTTGCTTTGATGGCTATTGGAAGGGCTCCTTTAATGGGTTGTATACTTCCATCAAGACTAAGTTCTCCCATTAGTAGAAACTGGGATAGTTTTTCGGAATGGATTGTTTCGCTCGCGGCAAGCATTCCGATGGCTAAAGGTAAATCGTAGGCAGAGCCTTCCTTGCGAATATCAGCAGGGGCCATATTGATTACAATATTGCTGGTTGGCATTTTGTATCCGGTGACTTGTAAAGCCGATATAATACGTTGGTGACTCTCTTTTACTGCAGAGTCGGGGAGTCCAACTAAGTAGAACATACACCCTCGTGAACAGTTTACTTCAATGGTAATAACGGTGGCATCTATTCCTTGAACAGCTGCTCCGAATAATTTGACAAGCATTAGCTTATAGTAGTTTATGTGCAATCAATGGGTAAAATCTATTTTACGATTTCTTGCAGTTTCGTTTTTAGTTCTTTATAGTTTTGTTCTTTTAGTAATATTTTTCTCTTGGGAGAGATCAAATAATAGTAAGGCAAACTCTCTACTGCATATTGCTTAATTGCAGCACATTCCCATCCTGAAAAGTCGCATACTTGTTGCCAGCTTAATGTATCTTTCTTTATGCTCTGTTTCCATGCTTTTTTATCGACATCAAGTGAAATACCGATCATTGTGAAGTTTTTCTTTTTCTTATAAGCTTTATATATTTTTCGTAGCTCATGATTCACTTGCTGGCAAGAGTCACTCCATGAAGCCCAGAAATGTATTAAAACGTATTTGTTTTTAATGTTTAGAAGAGAAATTCTTTTATTCTCTTGATTAGGGAGACTGAAGAAAGGAGCTTCTTTGCCTATTTCTAGTTTTTGGGCTTCATTGATGTAAGCCTTGAAAGCACTAATCATAGGGACATCTTGCAATTTGCCATCCATCGTTGAGATGAGTTGCTCTATCTTGTTTAGATTAGGAGCACTGTCTAGAAGAAAGTATTTTTTAAGTAGATAAGTACTTACGATTGAGGAATGATGCTTCTTGATGAATTCTTCGGCTTTATTTTTTATAATGCTTTTAGACTGCTCTTTTGCAATTGTTTGCTCGAATTTTGAGAGTTCCTCATTGAATGTATTTCCTGATATTTGGAGATTTTTTAGATTTTTGATCTCTCCTTTAATTGCTATTTTATCTCCTTTATTTAAGAAAATAGGAATTTCTGTTTGGCCGTTAAAAAGTAATTTACCGGAAGTCAGAGTGTCAACGGATAGTGAATGGGAGAATTTATCTCCATTGGTGTAGATAGTATCTATAAAAGAAGATAAGTCATCTGTTCCGTAAAGGTAAATGGTATCGTTACCTAATCCTTTAATCTCTCCTTCTATATTGGTTTTCTTTGTATGAGAGTTATTACATCCCCAAATGCAAAATGATAGAATTAATAAAAGACTAATCTTATTCATTCTTTTTTTTGCGAATGTACTGCTTTTGTCATTAAAAAAAAAGAGTTATTTACCATTTGTGTGGTAAATAACTCTTTTTTAATGACAATATAGGGATATACTTTTTACTTTATAACGCTCAAGAAATCTGCGTTAGTAAAATATTTAGCAAATTCTAGATCTGTAGCTGCTTTCTTTGCCAAAGAAGAATCTTTTGCGATAGCACTTTTTAGACTGCTTGTAAGCATAGCAGTGTTATTTGTTCTAGCACCTAAGATAGCCATTAAGTAATCTGTGTATGCATCAGGATTCTTAACGTTAGCAAGAGTGCTTTTTGCTCTGTTGTAGTCTTTAGCTAAGATTTGTGCCAAAGCAGCGCTGTTTGTTTTAGCACTTCCAAAAGAGTTTACTGCTCTTTCATATTGACCTTGAGCAATATATAGGTTACCCATTGATTCGCTAAGTTCTTTAGCGCCAGCAGCTTTACCTAAGTAAGATTCTGCAGTTGTTTTATCACCTTTAGTTAAAGCAACAAGAGCAAGGTTCATGTTAACTTCAGGAGCAGCTTTAATGCTAGCAGCTTTCTTGTAGAAAGATTCTGCTTTAGCAATGTTGCCTGCTTCGTAAGCTAAGTTACCAAGGTTGTTATATGCACGGTAATCGTTAGGGAATTGTTTTGTTGCTTTAGTAAATATAGTTGTTTTTTTTGCATTGTTATTGGTAAGAGTTGAAGCATAAAGAAGTTCTTCGAGGTTCAACTTACTAGCGTCAGTATCAGCAAGCTTTGCAATTTCTTCATCAGATTTACCAATGATTTCATAATTCAATGTTAAGCGAGAGCGTCTTAGTTGAGGAAGAATGTCTTCTGCTAAGTTCTTATATACAGAAGAGATGTTCTTGATTTCTCTTTCTCTTTGTTCAGGATCTTGGTACATTGACAACACGCGCAAGATAAGTTCTTTATCTTGTATGTTTGATTTAGAAACTAGTTCTTGGAAACCTTTCCAGTCTTCAGCTGTGTATTTAGAATCAACAGTAGCGTTTACTTTTGCTTTCTTAAGTTCCTTGTTTAGATACTTAGAAGTGTTAGATTCACGATGTTCAGCCAATTTAGTGTTTAGGTCCATTCCACCATCAGGAGATGCATAAGCAGAAATCTCAATATTGTTGATTTTTTTGTTGTCTGCAGCGTTTACGTCAGAAATTTGTTGTTTGAATTCTTTTACTCCGGCAGATCTCAATTGGCTTGAACGAAGATTTGCTTGTTGGATAAGGAACATGATGTTTGCTTGGTGAGCATCCTTTATAATGCGTTGGAAAGCATCATCACCATTAGCTAAATTGGCATTGCTTAAAGTGTTTCCTAATAATTCTGATGTTGAAATTACACCATCTGCTACTTTAACAGCAGGGATAGAAACTGTTTTTTTACCAACTTTAGCGCTAAATTCTAGGTATAGTTCAGATTTAGCCATTTCTGGAACATAATCGAAAGAAGTTTTCATAGTGTAGCTTCCGCCCATTTTGTAAGAAATAGTCTGATCGTTACCTTCTACCTTTTCTCCTTGGAATACGGCTGGCTGTCCTTTAACTTGTCCTCCGTCCCATTTTAATACGGGAGTTACTTCTACAATAGCTTTTTTGTTAAAGTACTTTTCAGGGAACTTTCCGTTGATAGTCACGGGAACCTTACCTGCTACTGCTTCCAAAACTTGGGGAGTCGTAGTGAAATAATCAGATGACAATTCACCCATTTTTTTGCTACACGATGAAAGTGCAACAACCATAGCCATAAGTAACGGCAAATACAACTTCTTAATCATTTTAGGTATAAATTAAATGTTTGTAATTGAAATTTCGTCTATTCATAGGCTTTCAAAGCATGTGCCAGAAAGATACGCAAAGATATTAAATCTTACGTATCTCGGCAATTTCAACCCTGTTTTTATCATAATTTAATATAATCATAAGTGAAAAAGTCTTCAATATGAGTCATTTTGTTAGTAAACAAACTTTTCCTTGTTATAGTTCAGGATGATTTTTCTTTTCTTCTCTGTATTTAATATTACGTGGGTGGTGTTCTATAATTTCACTCCTTAACATATTTCTGTCTATGTGAGTGTAAATTTCTGTTGTTGTTATAGATTCATGCCCTAACATCTCTTGTATGGCTCTTAAATTGGCACCTCCTTCAAGTAAATGTGTGGCAAAAGAATGTCTGAATGTGTGAGGACTTATGCTCTTTTTTATTCCGGAAATAACTGCTAATTCTTTGATTATATGGAAGATCATAATTCTTGATAGTTGTCCTCCTCTTCGATTAAGGAATAGATAATCTTCTGCTTCTTTTTTTATATTCTGATTATTTCTGTCGAGCAAGTACAGCTTTATCTCTTTGATAGCTTTGGGAGAAATTGGAACAAGGCGTTGTTTGCCTCCTTTACCGTCTACCTTAATAAACTCTTCTTTAAGATAGAGCGAAGAAAGTTTGAGGGTGATTAATTCGGATACTCGTAGCCCACAACTATATAACGTTTCCAATATTGCTCTGTTGCGTTGTCCTTCATTTTTGCTGAGGTCGATGGCTGCGATAATAGCATCTATTTCTTCTATGCTTAAAACCTCGGGTAACTTAAAACCGATCTTAGGTCCTTCGATGAGTTCTCCCGGATCTACCTCTATTGCATCTTCCATTATCAGAAAGTGAAAGAAGGATTTTATACCGGAAATAATTCGTGCCTGAGAACGGGGATGAATTCCTATATCATGTAATCCGGCAATGAAACGTTCTAAATCTTCTGAAGTGGTTTGCAGAAGTTCAATCTGTTCGTTTGATAAAAAAGTTATAAGTTTCTCTAAATCACTGTTGTATGCTTCTATTGTGTTGATAGACAATGACTTCTCTAACTTTAGATATTGCAGGTATTTTTTAATTATTTCCTTTTCCTTCTCCTGTTTTTTTCTATCTAATATCATTTCTTTTTTCTACCTTTGCAGCTTGAAATAGTGTTCTTAACAACAAAGGTATTTAAAAACATAAAGATTGTGTTATGAAAATACAAATAATTAACGGTCCTAATATAAATCTTCTTGGTAAGCGTGAACCAACGATCTACGGGAGTGTTTCTTTTGAAGAATGTTTGCTTGTGTTGAGAGAAAAGTACGCAGAGGTGGAACTTTTCTATTATCAATCGAATGTGGAGGGAGAATTGATTGATAAGATACAAGAGGTAGGTTTTGACGTGGATGGCATTATTTTCAATGCCGGGGCATATACACATACATCGATTGCTTTGCAGGATGCGATTCGTTCTGTCACTGCACCGGTTGTTGAAGTACATATTTCTAATGTGCATGCGCGTGAATCATATAGGTACGTATCTATGATAGCTTGTGCATGTAAAGGAGTGATTTGTGGTTTTGGGCTTAATTCTTATCGATTGGCCCTGGAAGCTTTGATGGGAAAATAAAATTAAGTATTATAATATTCTGATAAAGATTTTATGAAAAAGTATACTAAAATAGTTGCGTCTATTTCTGATCGTCGTTGCGATGTTGATTTTATTGCAAAACTGTATGATGCTGGTATGAATGTTGTACGTCTCAATACAGCTCATGCTGATAGGGCAGGCATCGAAAATATTATTGATAATGTAAGAACGGTGTCAAATAAGATTGGAATTCTTATGGACACTAAAGGCCCTGAGGTTAGAACTACAGCTTGCTCAGAGCCAATTCCTTATAAAATAGGCGATAAAGTGAAAATTGTTGGGGATCCTTTTTTGGAAACAACCCGTGATTGTATCGCTGTATCCTATCCTGATTTTGTAAAAGATGTTCACGTTGGTGGAGATGTGTTGATTGATGATGGTGATTTGGCTCTAAAAGTGATGGAAGAACATGACGGAACGTTGTTTTGTGAGGTTCAAAATGAAGCGACTTTGGGTAGTCGTAAGAGTGTAAATGTACCTGGAGTACGCATTAATTTGCCTTCTTTAACAGATAAGGATAGAGCAAATATTCTTTTTGCAATAGAGAAAGATATTGATTTTATTGCTCACTCTTTTGTTCGTAATAAACAAGATGTTCTTGATATTCAAGCTATTTTGGACGAACATAATAGTGATATAAAAATTATTGCGAAAATAGAAAACCAAGAAGGGGTTGACAATATTGATGAGATCCTAGAAGTTGCGTATGGAATTATGGTGGCTCGTGGAGATTTAGGAATAGAAGTACCGCAAGAAAAAATACCTGGTATCCAACGTACTTTGATTCGCAAGTGTGTTTTGGCTAAAAAACCTGTGATCGTTGCTACTCAGATGCTTCATACGATGATCAATAATCCTCGTCCTACGCGTGCCGAGGTAACAGATATTGCTAACGCTATTTATTATCGTACTGATGCTCTTATGCTAAGTGGGGAAACTGCTTATGGAAAGTATCCAGTAGAAGCTGTTAAGACGATGGCTAAAATAGCTGAGCAAGCAGAAAAAGATAAATTGGAAGAAAATGATATCCGTATTCCTCTTGCTTTGGAAAGCGATGATGTGACAGCTTTCTTAGCAAAACAGGCGGTGAAAGCAACTTCAAGATTGAATATTCGCGCTATTATCACAGATAGCTATACAGGACGGACTGCACGTTATTTGGCTGCTTTCCGTGGTAAGTATCCTGTTTTGGCAATGTGTTATAGGGATAAAACAATGCGCTTATTATCTCTATCTTATGGAGTTTTGCCTATTTACTTAGAAGAAAAGGTAAATGCCCAAGCTTATTTTTTCTCTGCCCTGGATTTGTTGCTTAAAGAGGGACGTTTGGCTGAAAGTGATATGGTAGCCTATTTGAGTGGTAGCTTTGGTGAAGGAGGAGGAACTTCATTCTTAGAAATTAATAAGGTGAAAACTGTTCTTGCAAGGGCTAAAGATTACTTGCTACCCACATTTGTTGAAAGATAATGTTTACGGAAGGATTGCTTGAAGCATACATTCTAAATCATATTGATCAAGAGAGTGATTATTTGAAAGCTCTTTATCGTGATACACATGTGAGATTACTACGTCCCCGTATGGCTTCCGGTCATTTGCAGGGGCGTATGTTGAAAATGTTTGTGGAAATGATCCGTCCGCATCAGATTCTTGAAATAGGAACGTACAGTGGTTATTCCGCTCTTTGTTTAGCTGAAGGTTTAGGTGAGGGGGGACTCTTGCATACATTTGAAATAAATGATGAGCAAGAAGATTTTACTCGTCCTTGGCTTGAGGGATCACCTCATGCGGATAAAATAAAATTTTACATAGGTGATGCATTAATACTAGTACCTGAATTAAATCTCTCTTTTGATTTGGTTTTTATTGATGGAGATAAAAGGAAATATATAGCGTATTATGAAATGTCTTTGTCTCGTTTATCTTCAGGTGGTTATATAATTGCTGATAATACTTTGTGGGATGGGCATGTTTTGGAAGAAGAGACGACTGATCATCAAACTTTAGGTATAAAAGCTTTTAATGATTATGTTGCTCAAGATTTAAGAGTGGAAAAGGTTATATTGCCTTTGAGAGATGGTTTAACTATCATTCGTAAAAAGTAGATTCGGGATTAAGAGATATAAATAATAATTGATAAAATGGAAACAACCAGACAAAATAAGATTTCACGTTTGTTGCAAAAAGAATTAAGTGATATATTCTTGCTGCAAGCTAAAGCTATGCCGGGTATTTTGGTATCGGTAAGTATTGTGCGTATTAGTCCTGATATGAGTGTTGCCCGGGTGTATTTGAGTGTTTTTCCTTCTGAAAAAAGTGAGGAGTTGGTGAAGAATATCAATGAG
Organism: uncultured Bacteroides sp.; assembly: GCF_963677685.1. NCBI lineage: Bacteria > Pseudomonadati > Bacteroidota > Bacteroidia > Bacteroidales > Bacteroidaceae > Bacteroides > uncultured Bacteroides sp. Next base: position 146,849 of record NZ_OY782186.1, on the reverse strand, counting down.
AACACGAAATCTATTCGTTATGAACTTGGTACAAGGGTAAGGCATCAATTGCGTATCATTCCCGAATTGAAATTCTTTGTGGATGATTCATTGGATTATATAGAGAAAATAGACTCTTTATTGAAGTGAACTTCTCTTTTTACATAGCTAAGCGCTATCTTTTTTCCAAAAAGAAGCATAATGCCATTAATATTATATCGGCAATTTCTGTTTGTGGTGTATCACTTGCTACTTTAGCGCTAGTGTGCACCCTTTCTGTTTTTAATGGCTTTCAGGATATGGTCGCTAGTTTTTTCACTGCATTTGATCCGGAGTTGAAAATTACTGTTGCTGAGGGAAAGGTCTTTGATTCTCAAAACGAAGCTATTCTCCAATTGAAAAAAATGTCTGAAATCGCTGTTTTTACTGAGACATTGGAAGAAAATGCGATGGTGCAATATAAAGACCGTCAAGTTATGGCTGTAATTAAAGGAGTACAAGATAATTTTGAGAAATTGACGGCTATTGATAGTATACTGTATGGAAATGGAGATTTCATATTGCATGACTCTATTGTTGATTATGGCGTTATGGGAATCGAGCTTGTCTCTACTTTGGGCACTGGAATACAATTTGTTGACCCGTTGCAGGTATATGCTCCTAAACGTGAGATGAAAATAAACATGAGTAACCCTGCTACTTCCTTTAATATGGAGTATTTATATTCTCCGGGAGCTGTCTTTGTGGTCAATCAACAAAAGTATGATAACCACTACATTTTAACTTCTCTTTCGTTTGCCCGTCGTTGTTCGATTATGATTCAGAGGTATCTGCAATTGAATTAAAACTAAAGAAAGATGTTAATGTTGCCGCTGCAAAAGAAAAAATAGAAAAAAAATTGGGAAATGGTTATGTCGTTCAGGATCGCTATCAGCAACAGGCTGATGTTTTCCACATTATGGAAATAGAAAAGCTGATTTCTTATCTTTTCTTGACCTTTATTCTGATGATAGCGTGTTTTAATGTGATAGGGTCTTTGTTGATGCTTATTCTTGATAAGAAAGAAGATGTACTTACTCTTCGATATTTAGGTGCAGATGATCGCCTTATCTCGCGAATATTTCTTTTTGAAGGGCGCTTAATTTCTATTTTGGGTGCTTTTATAGGTGTTTTCTTAGGGCTTATTCTCTGCTTTCTTCAAAAGCAATTTGGTATTATATCGCTAGGTGGCGGCGGCGGCTTTGTTGTTGACGCTTATCCTGTAAATGTTCATTTTACGGATGTTGTTCTTGTTTTTGTGACAGTGGTTTCTGTCGGTTTTCTTTCAGTCTGGTACCCAGTTCGCTATCTTAGTAAACGCTTATTGAAGAAGTAAATTCTTTATCCAAGATTCTTTTTCTGCTAAAAAGATGGGAGATGAGATGGATAAGGATTTTACTTAAATGAAATTTAATAATTCTCATATTAGAGAAGAGAGGTTGCTTAATAGTAGGTTTAAGCAACCTCTCTTCTTTTTTACTCTTTGAATTGAAGTCTTTTCCTATAGTTGATTAACAGGGCTATAATTCCAAGGAATAGGACTGCTAGCCCGCTATAAGCAATTGCTTCTGTTACGTGCAGGCTGTCAGGGTCGAACTTCATGGTTATAGTATGTTTACCTGCAGGGATGTCAATAGCTCTTAGTATATAATCGGCACGTGCTATTTCGACCGGTTTATTGTCTATTGTTGCTTTCCATCCTGGGTAATATATTTCGGAGAAAATAGCAATAGCACGATGAGGATTATAGCTTTCGTATTTTAGTTGGTTAGGTTTATACTCTATGAGACGGATCTTTGATGTCGAATCTTTCTCACTTTCTGTTATATTATTAAGTTGATCTTTAAATTTCTTATCGACTATTGCCGTTTCTGTTGGCATAACAGAATCTAGCGCATCAATCTCTTCATTAGCGTTGTTCACATAGTGTACTCTGTTCACAAACCATGCATTTCCATATGCATAAGGGTTCTTGAGGGGGAATACTTTGCCTTTCGCAGCTGGAAATATGAAATATTTGGTATTTAGCATGTTTAGTACTCGGAAAGAGTTGCCATCTATGCTATCTATTTTTCCTTGTTTGGCGGCTATCGCAGAATAAGCAGATCGCATTTCTTTCATGATGTGGTGGTCTATCATTTCCTGATAGCGACGAAGCTTAGCTGCGTGGTATCCTCCTATACTTTTATGCCAATAGGAAGTATTGTTTTCGTTAAAGGTGTTGGTTGCGAAATTCAACACGCGATAATCTAAGGCTGTATCTTGCAGGATTATTTCATCAGCCTGTGTTTTTCGGAAAGTTTCTGTCCGTTGGTCAGCAGAAATAAATTGTCCATCATTTAGGTACCGCTTATTGACCATCCACATATCTCCTAAGCAAAGTATGGCTATGGCTCCAATAGTCCATGTTTTTTTTAGCTTGTTGGCGTTGTAGGCTAGCAGTAGAACTGTACCTATAATTATAATGAAAAAGCTACGCCAAGCATCTGAAGTAAGCAAATAGCTACGTACTTCTGCTAAATTGTTAATCAATGGAGATAATTGATCTCCGGGTATACCCTGCTTTAGGGCAGCCATTTCTTGTGCTGGAATGAATGTAGAAAAGAACATTCGTGGTGCCAAAGCAAATAAGAGGGCAAAACCACCTGTTAAGCCAAAGCTTATATATAAATATTTTAATTTTTCTTTTAAGATTTGTGGATTATCAAAGATCGTTTTTAATGTCAGTATTGCTAATAATGGGATGGTAAATTCAGCAATCACAAGTGCCGACGATACAGCACGGAACTTGTTGTACATGGGTATATAATCGATAAAGAAATCGGTGAATCCCATAAAGTTCTTACCCCATGCTAACAAGATAGAGAGTACGGTTGCCCCAAGAAGTGCCCACTTCATAGGCCCCTTTACAATGAAAAGTCCTAATATGAATAGCGTTAGGATGAAGGCACCGACATATACTGGGCCGGATGTACCCGGTTGATCTCCAAAATATTGAGTTAGTTGGGCATAAATGTTGCTATACATTGGGTTTGCTTTTTCCATCGCTTTTTTGTTTTGCGACAGAGGGATTGAAGCACCACCTTTTATGTTGGGCACCAGTAGAGAGAATGTTTCTCCGATGCCATAGCTCCATTGGGTAATATAATCACGGTTCAGTCCGCTACTCGTTTGGTTTTTCGAGTGACTTTCTGCTTTTAATTCGCTTTTACCACGCATTGTCTCTTTACTATATTCATACGTGTGATATAGGTTTGACAGATTGGCCGAAATGCCAATAAGGGCAGCGATAACTAGTATGCCACTGGCTTTGAAAAAGTGTGGTAGTTCTTTGTTTTTCCATGATTCTTCAAAAAAGGCTCCTGCCATGAGTAGAATAACAAAAAGGAAATAATAACTCATTTGCACATGATTCGATAATATTTGTAGTGCAAGAAAAAGAGCTGTTAAAACTCCCCCAAGTAGATATTTTTTTCGATAAGTGAGGACTATCCCTGCTATTGTAGGTGGAATGTAGGCTAGTGTGATAAACTTCCAAATGTGCCCTGCCGAAATAAGAATGAAAAAATATGATGAAAATCCCCAGATGATTCCTCCTAATCCAGCTAGCCAAGGCGAGATACCAATGGCTCTTAAGAGAATATAAAAGCCAAGCATCATGATAAAGATGAGCCATACATAACTAGGGAGAAATAGATGGTATACTTTCTCAATGACCTTTAGAGTATCTGTTGAATTGTAGCTCGGCGAAATTTGATAAGTAGGCATTCCTCCGAACAGTGAATTTGTCCACCGTGTGTATTCTCCGGTTTGTTCGTGATATTCTTTGGCTTCCTCTCCTGCTCCTGCTCCTGCAGCGGTGTCATGTTGAAAAAGAATTCGTCCTTCTATCCCGGCCGGGAAGAAGTATGCACATGAGATAGTTATAAAAGCCAGAATAACAATGAGATCAGGGAGTAACTTTTTCATCTTAGATTAATCTGTTTAATTTTAGAGATCTTTGTAAGGTAAAGGAATTGATAATCGGGCTTTAATTAGAAGTTAAATTAGCCCGATTATCAATTGTATTTTAGTATCTGTAGTGATCAGCTTTATAAGGTCCGTCAGCGGAAACACCGATATAATCAGCCTGCTCTTTTGTTAGCTTAGTCAGTTTTACACCGATTTTTTCAAGATGCAGACGCGCCACCTCTTCGTCTAAATGTTTCGGCAAACGATATACGTTGACTTCATATTTTTTCTGGAATAACTCTATTTGCGCCAATGTTTGGTTAGTGAATGAATTACTCATAACGAAAGATGGGTGTCCGGTTGCACAGCCTAAGTTGACTAGACGTCCGTCAGCTAAGAGGATGATACTATGCCCGTCTGGGAAAAAGTAACGATCAACTTGTGGTTTGATGTCAACATGTTTAATACCTTGATATTGTTTCAAGGCTTCAACTTGTATCTCATTGTCGAAGTGTCCTATGTTACAAACGATAGCTTGGTCTTTCATTTTTTCCATGTGGTCAATGCGGATGATATCAATGTTACCCGTTGTTGTCACAAAAATGTTACCTTCGCTACATGCTTCCTCCATTGTTACCACTTCAAAGCCTTCCATAGCTGCTTGCAAAGCACAGATTGGGTCTACTTCTGTTACTAAAACGCGAGCACCGTATGAGCGCATTGAATGAGAGCAGCCTTTACCAACATCGCCATAGCCACAAACAACGACAACTTTACCTGCGATCATTACGTCAGTGGCGCGTTTAATGCCGTCGGCTAATGATTCTCGGCATCCGTATAAATTGTCAAATTTAGATTTTGTTACCGAATCGTTTACGTTGAAGGCTGGGAAAAGTAATTTGCCTTCTTCTTGCATTTGATATAGGCGGTGAACACCTGTTGTTGTTTCCTCTGATACACCACGTATCTCGGGTGAGATGCGATGCCAACGCTCATTGTCTTGTGCAAGTACTTTTTTTAATATTGCATTTAGCTCTATTTCATCTTCTGCATGCACTTCTTTGTCAAGAATAGAAGCATCGCTTTCTGCTTCGTAACCCACATGAATCATCATGGTGGCATCTCCACCATCGTCAACAATGACATTTGGTCCTTTTCTATCATTAAAATTTAATGCTTGAAGAGTACACCACCAGTATTCCGAAAGAGTTTCTCCTTTCCATGCAAATACAGGAACACCACTTGCAGCAATAGCTGCAGCAGCATGATCTTGTGTGGAATAAATATTGCAAGAGCACCAACGCACTTCCGCACCAAGTTCAACCAGTGTTTCAATAAGCACTGCTGTTTGGATAGTCATGTGTAGTGAACCCATTATGCGAGCTCCTTTTAATGGTTTAGATTCTCCATACTTTTCGCGAAGAGCCATAAGCCCGGGCATTTCTTTTTCTGCCAGATCGATTTCCTTGCGACCAAAATCGGCAAGGTTAATGTCTGCCACTTTGTAGGGCAGAGTAGAGAATAATTCTGAAGACATATTATGTTTATTTTAATAATAACTAGTGCAAAGATAGAAGATTATGAATAGTGCTACAAAGAGTATAGTTTTTTTTTATAAATAATAACGTCAAATGTCGTAATGATCTGTTTCTTAAGGAGATGGAAAGAGCATGTTTTTGAACTTAAATAATTTCAATATTCCTTTCTCTACAGAGTTTTATTCCGACTTCTTTTAGTTTAAATTTTTGTATTTTTCCACTTCCGGTCATTGGGAATTCATTTACAAAGAAAATGTATTTAGGGATTTTATAACGTGCGATTTTATTTCTGCAAAAATCACGGACATCTTCTTCAGATAATGAAGAATCTTTATGTCGGATAATAAACGCCCCTACTGCTTCCCCATATTTAGGTGAGGGGATACCTGCAACTTGCACGTCTTTAATTTCTTTGAGGTTATATAGAAACTCTTCTATTTCACGCGGATAGATATTTTCTCCACCCCGGATAATCATATCTTTTATGCGACCGGTAATGCGATAGTTCCCGTTTTCGTCCATTGTTCCGAGATCGCCTGAATGCAGAAACCCGTTTGGGTCAATTGCTTCAGTTGTGGCTTCTGGGTTTTTATAATATCCTTTCATGGTGTTATAACCTCTGTTGCACATTTCTCCCTGTATTCCTACAGGACACTCTTCTCCTGTTTCGGGATTTATAACTTTAACCTCAGTAAACTCAAAGTCATGCCCTACAGTATGGCAGCGAACTTCAAAAGGATCGTCTATGCGCGTAGCAGTCATTCCGGGAGATGCTTCGGTTAGTCCATATACGCTGGTGACCTTCATGTACATTTTTTCTTCTACCTGCTTCATCAATTCCACAGGGCATAGTGATCCCGCCATGATGCCTGTTCGGAGACTTGATACGTTAAATAAATCGAACATTGGGTGATGAAGTTCAGCTATAAACATGGTTGGCACCCCATAGAGCACAGTACAACGTTCTTTATGTATGGAGGCTAGTACCAGTAAAGGGTCAAATCGTTCAACCATAACTTGTGTACACCCGTGAGTAAGGCAATTCATTGTGGCTAAAACAACTCCAAAGCAATGAAAAAGGGGAACGCAACAGCATAGTTTATCCTCAGAGGTAAACTTCATATGTTCTCCTGTTAGATATCCATTGTTTGTTATATTATAATGTGAAAGCATTACTCCTTTTGGAAAACCCGTTGTTCCGGAAGTGTATTGCATGTTGACTACATCATGGCAATTAATTTCAGCTTTTATTGTCGCCAACCGCTCATCATGGATTGTGTTACCTAATAGGAGCAATTCGCTTGTATTATACATGCCTCTATGTTTTTCAGGCCCTAGATAGATTACATTTCTCATATAGGGGAATCGCTCACTTTTAAGGTGACCACGTTCGCATTGTTTGAGCTCCGGTAACATAGAGTTAGTCATTTGCACAAAGTCACTGTCTTTTTCGCCATTTACAATGCATAAGGTATGCATGTCTGAATTTTGACATAAGTACTCTAGCTCAGCTTGTTTGTAACTAGTATTAACCGTTACGTATACTGCACCTATTTTTGCACAAGCGTAGAGAAGTGTCAACCAATCCGGAACATTGGCTGCCCATATGCCTACATGAGTTCCTCGGGTTACCCCTATAGCGATTAACCCTTTGGCCATTTCATCTACTCGTTTGTTGAATTGCGACCAAGTAAAACGAAGATTTCGATCGGAGTATACAATGTATTCTTTCTCCGGTGTTTCAGAAGCCCAATGTTCAAGCCATTGACCTAAGGTTCGATTAGATAATTGCATGTTTTATTACTGCTGACTTTTTTATATAGGAGTATATATAACAGCTAATATTTTTGCTGCTTGTCCTTCGAAGGCATGCACATGGTGAGGAACAATCGAATCATAATAAATGCTGTCGCCTTCTTCCAGAAGATAGGTTGTTGTGCCGTAGCTAATTTCCATTGTACCTTCCATAACCATGATAAACTCTTCTCCTTCATGCGATGAGAGAATGAAGTCACTGCCTTGAGTTGGCGCTACATCTATCATAAAAGGTTCCATATGCCGATCTGTCTTTGATTTTGAAAGAGACCGGTACTCCATATGTTTACGAGACTGTGTTGCGTTATTTGAGAAACTAATTGTTTCTTGTGCTTCTTGTTTGCGGCATACCACAGGACCGCTTTCATCCTGATCATCCAGAAATGTTCCTAGTCTGACGCCAAGTACGCGGGCTATTTTGATAAGAGGAGCTAAAGATGGAATGTCTATATTGTTTTCTATGCGCTCTATCTGTTCGGTAGTGAGGTTTGAGCGTTGAGCTAATTCTTCTATTGTTATAGACAAATTCTGACGGAGTGTTTTTATTTTTTCTCCAACAATTTTTGTTGTGTCTGTATTAGCTGTATTTTCCATTTTTGTGTCTTTATTGTTTTGACTAGCGACAAAAATAATCAAATATTTATTTTAGAACAATTTTCGTTAAATAAATATGCATCTGTGGATGCTATTTATGTTGATCTTTTTAAAATGCCGCTTCTCGTATTATCTGTTACTTTTATACTTGTTTTTTTTATGTTAAAAGTGTTTTTTTTCTTTTAGTTATGAACAATAGTTCATTATATTTGCAGATAATATAAAGAAATATGATATGCCTAGACCTAAGTCAATAAGAAGAATTGCCGGAATACCGAATGTTTCAGGGTTTAGACCCTATGGGCTTTCTCCTTCACTGAAAAGGAGTGAAGCTGTTTTTTTGTTATATGAAGAATATGAAGCATTGCGACTTTGCGACTATGAAAAGTATAATCAATTGGATGCTTCTTCCTTGATGGGTGTTTCTCGTCCGACGTTGACTCGTATATATATATCGGCAAGAGAAAAGGTAGCTCAAGCAATGGTTGAAGGCCGTAAAATTATCATTGAAGGAGGGAAAGTCTCTCTTGATAGTGATTGGTTGCATTGCAATATTTGTGGATGTTACTTTAATAAGAGAGAAGAGGATGTGATGGAAGTGGATTGTGCTTTATGCGGTGCTACCGATATCTCTCTTTTTGATGGAAGACCAGACGATATGAATGAGACTAAGGTCTCGGCGCATGTTTTTTGCGGACGTGGTAGTTGTAAACGAAAGACGGGCGGTAAGCGTAAACATTGTTGTCATGAGTAATGAATTATTAATTTATACACGATATGAAAATAGCTATAACAAGTACAGGTGATACGCTTACGAGTTTTTTAGATCCTCGTTTTGGGCGTTGTTCTTTTTTTGTGATTTATGATACTGAGTCGAAAGAAACGGTGTTTATACCCAATGAAGGAAAAACAGCGGAGGAAGGGGCTGGTCCGGTAGCAGTTCAACAGATTGCTTCTTGTAATGTTGAAAAGGTTGTATCAGGAGAATTTGGAATAAAAATAAAATCTTTATTATCTGATTTGAATATTCAAATGATTTTGCTGAAGGATAAAAAAGATATTCAAAGTATTATTGATTTATTAAATCATTGAACGGAGTGGCTTTTTAAGAATTAAATGTAAACTAAAAATAATAAAATTATGAGTAATAAAGTTGCAATACCTACGGAAGGTGGATTATTATGCGCCCATTTTGGACACTGTGAGTCTTTTTATATGGCGGATATTGAGAATGGTGTGATTGTAAATGAAGCTATAATTGTGCCTCCAGCTCATGAACCCGGGCTTTATCCTGCTTGGGTAGGAAGCCATGGTGTGAAAATAGTAATAGCTGGTGGTATGGGTGAAAAGGCAAAAGAGCTTTTTCGTAAAGAAGGAATTGAAGTTTTTGTAGGTGCTGTTAGTAAAGCTCCTAGAGAATTGGTGGAAGATTTTATCCATAATTCTTTGGTTACCGGAAGCAATAGCTGTAATCATAAATGAAAATAGCTGTAGCTAGTGGAAAAGGCGGGACAGGTAAAACGTTTGTTGCGGTTAATCTGTTTCGTACTTTTAATGATTTGGGATACCAGACCTCTTTGACAGATTGTGATGTTGAGGTGCCTAATGCTATGGCTTTTTTCTCCACAATATTGGCTAATGAACAAATTGTGGCCGATTACCGTCCTGTTATTGATGTTGAGAAATGTTTGTTTTGTGGTCGTTGTGCGGAGTATTGTGAATATCATGCAATTCTTCATGTAGCTTCGTCTCATTATATTCGTCTTTTGAATGATTTATGTCATGGTTGTGGTGCATGTAGTATTGCTTGTAAAAGCGGAGCAATCAGTGACTCTTCTACTATGGTTGGTAAAATATCTACCTATGAGTATGAGGGGAAGGTTTGTTTGGCTGAAGGGCGAATGAAGCCTGGGATCTCATCTCCTGTTCCACTTATTAAATTGGCTGTAGGTGAACTGTTTTCTGACCTTTTTGAATATCATTTGTATGATTCTCCTCCTGGAACCTCTTGCCCGTTTGTTCAGACGGTTGCTAAAGCGGATTATGTGGTGTTAGTGACGGAACCGACTCCTTTTGGTTTGAGCGATTTGAAACAAGCTGTGGAAACTCTTAATACGATTGGTAAACCTTTTGGGGTGATTGTTAATCGAGCTGGATTGGGAGACAATCAAGTTTATGAATATTTAAAAGAGAAGGCTATTGATCTACTTCTTGAAATACCTTTTGATGAGGAAGTGGCTCGGTTATATTCTGAGGGGAAAATAGTTGTTGATGAATATGCTTTACTAAATGGTTTATTTAAGCAGTTATCGATTAAATTAATAGAGAAATGGAGATAGCCGTTATTAGTGGGAAAGGCGGGACTGGAAAATCAAGTATAAGTGCTGCTTTTATGTCAATAGCTCGTGAAGTGATGGCAATTGATTGTGATGTTGATGCATCAAATCTTTATTTGCTTTTTCATCCTTCGCATGATGAAGAAATCGCTTTTGTTTCTGGCAAGCATGCAGTGGTAGATAACGAACTTTGTATTGGCTGTGGACGCTGTGAGGAGATTTGTCGTTTTGATGCTGTGGCAGTGCAAAATAACAAAGCGATGGTTGATGAAATATCATGTGATGGTTGCGCTCTTTGTTTTCACGAATGTCCTGCTTGCGCCATTACTATGCTACCCATGAATAAAAGTAGGATATATGTAGGGAAGTTCCGTTATGGTGATATGGTGTATGGGCGACTGGCTCCTGGCGAGGAGAACTCAGGTAAAATGGTGAACGAATTGCGTGCGCGTAGTAGGAACGTACTTGCTGCTAAAGAATGTGATATTACTATTCTAGATGGTCCTCCGGGGATTGGTTGTCCTGTTTTGTCGACTATAACAGGAGTTGATAAAGTAGTTATAGTGACGGAGCCTACTCTTTCTGGTTTTTCTGATTTAAAGAGAACGGTTGAAATGGTCGGTAATTACTCACTCCCTATTTATGTGATTATCAATAAGTGTACTTTGAATCCATTGATCACAGAGCAAATTAATTCTTGGTGTGCTTACGAAAAGATCCCTGTTGTAGCTTATTTGCCTTTTGATAGAGATATGGTAGACGCTTTGGTTGCTGGTCAGACGATTGTTGAATATCGTCCTGAGCAGTATGTTACGGGTTTATTGAAAACTGCTTTTCATAAAATAGTGAACGGTTGAACAGGCTTTTTAATTAATACAGATAGCCGTGGCGTTGTGAGTTGATTATTGTGTTGATGTTATGAAGCTTGTATAATAATGTTTGCTTTTGTGTTTGTTATTCTTTTTTTTCTTTAGATATTATTCTTGTTTATTTTATGTTTTACGAGCTGATTTTTTTTTGCTTATGAATAGTTGTTCTATCATATCGCTTTTGGCGATATAGGGTGATAGATAATCTCTATTGGGGCATAGACTTTTTGAGTTGGTGACGATTCTGGAACGAGTTATCTTTGCAACATAGAAAAGAAATTAAATCAATTATAAAACATAAAAACAAATAATTATGAAAACGTTAGATTATATCAAATTGAATGAGAGCGAAGTAGCAAGTGTCGTAGCGTCTTTGCAGCAATTACTTGCTGATTTTCAGGTTTACTATACCAACTTACGTGGTTTTCACTGGAATATTAAAGGACGCGACTTTTTTGTGTTGCACGCTAAGTTTGAAGAACTGTACCAAGATGTCGCTGAAAAGGTTGATGAATTGGCGGAACGTGTCCTTATGTTGGGCGGAACTCCTGTTAGCAAATTTAGTGATTATCTTAAAGTTGCTAAAGTGAAAGAACTTGATGGAGTTACTAACGGTGATGAGGCATTGGGTAATATTCTTGAAACTTATGCATATTTTATTTCTCAAGAACGTAATTTATTGGCCCAGGCATCAGCGGCTGCTGATGAAGTGACGGTTGCTTTAATGAGCGATTACTTGAAAGAACAAGAAAAGATGGTATGGATGTTGACTGCTTATAATCATAAATAAATATCTCTTTTCTTTGAGTTAATAAATATTTCTATCAAAAAAGCCATTCTTAATTTTAAGAATGGCTTTTTTTCTTTCCTTAAGAAGATAGGATTATCTTCTAAGACCAAGAGTTTTGATGATAGCACGATATCTCTCGATATCTTTGTCTATCAAGTAATTAAGCAATCTACGACGCTTTCCTACTAACATTGTCAAAGCTCTTTCTGTACTATAATCTTTTCTGTTGAGCTTCATGTGCTCAGTCAGGTGAGAAATACGGTATGAAAACAATGCTATCTGAGCCTCAGCTGAGCCAGTATCAGAGTTAGACTTTCCGTACTTTTCAAAGATTTCTTTTTTCTTAGCTACATCTAAATACATAATTCTTAGATTTTTCGATATATATAAATATTCTTTGAGCGTGCAAAGATAGATATTATTTTTTGTATTCCAATGGTTTGTATTCCAATTTTCGTACCTTTGCAGCCAAATAATAGGTATATATGCAAAATATTAGGAACATTGCAATTATTGCCCATGTCGATCATGGGAAAACTACACTTGTTGATAAGATGCTTTTAGCTGGGCATTTGTTTCGTGACAATCAGACAAGTGGTGAACTTATTCTGGATAATAATGATTTGGAACGTGAAAGAGGTATAACAATTCTTTCTAAAAACGTTTCTATTAACTACAAAGGGACTAAAATCAACATTATTGATACTCCGGGGCACAGCGATTTTGGTGGAGAAGTGGAACGAGTACTTAATATGGCTGATGGCTGTATTCTGTTGGTTGATGCCTTTGAAGGCCCGATGCCTCAAACTCGCTTTGTGCTACAAAAAGCAATACAGATAGGCTTGAAACCTATTGTTGTTATTAATAAAGTAGATAAACCTAATTGTCGCCCTGATGAGGTGCATGAAATGGTCTTTGACCTAATGTTTAGTTTGGACGCAACAGAGGAACAGCTTGATTTCCCTACAATATATGGTTCTGCTAAAAATGGTTGGATGAGTACTGACTGGCAGAAACCTTCATCTGATATTATTCCTTTACTTGATTGTATTATAGAAAACATTCCTGCTCCTGAGCAATTGGAAGGTACTCCTCAGATGTTAATCACGTCGCTTGATTACTCTTCATATACTGGACGTATTGCTGTGGGACGTGTACACCGGGGGATATTGAAAGAAGGAATGAATGTTTCTTTGGCAAAAAGAGATGGCCGTTTTGTAAAGTCCAAAATCAAAGAGGTGCATGTTTTTGAAGGCTTGGGACGCGCGAAGACGAGTGAGGTTTGTTCTGGAGATATTTGTGCATTGGTCGGTATTGAGAATTTTGAAATTGGAGATACTATTTGCGATTTTGAGAATCCGGAAGCTTTGCCACCTATCGCTATTGATGAGCCGACAATGAGTATGTTGTTTAGTATAAATGATTCTCCCTTCTTTGGTAAAGATGGTAAATTTGTTACTTCTCGCCATATTAATGATCGTTTAGTTAAAGAGCTAGATAAGAATTTAGCTTTACGGGTGCATAAAAGTGAAGAGGATGGCAAATGGCTTGTTTATGGTCGTGGGGTACTTCATTTATCTGTTTTAATAGAAACGATGCGTCGTGAAGGGTATGAATTGCAGGTTGGACAGCCTCAGGTATTATATAAAACGATTGATGGTAAGAAGTGTGAGCCTGTAGAAGAGTTGACTATTAATGTACCTGAAGAATATTCTAGCAGAATTATTGATATGGTGACTCGCCGTAAAGGTGAAATGGTTAGCATGGAGAATACCGGTGAACGTATAAATCTTGAATTTAACATGCCTTCGCGTGGTATTATAGGTCTTCGTACAAATGTGCTTACTGCTTCTGCAGGTGAGGCAATTATGGCTCATCGTTTTAAAGAATATCAACCTTATAAAGGTGAGATAGAACGTCGTACAAATGGTTCTATTGTTGCGATGGAAGGAGGGACAGCTTTTGCTTATGCTCTTGACAAATTGCAAGATCGTGGGCGTTTCTTTATTTTCCCACAAGATGATGTGTACGCCGGGCAGGTAGTAGGAGAACATACCAAGGAAACTGATTTAGTTGTTAATGTGACGAAATCTAAGAAGTTGACTAATATGCGTGCATCTGGATCTGATGATAAGTCTCGTATTATTCCTCCTGTGCAGTTTTCTCTTGAAGAGGCGTTGGAGTATATTAAAGAAGATGAATATGTTGAGCTGACTCCTAAGTCTATGCGTATGCGTAAAATTTTATTAGATGAAAATGAACGTAAACGTTCTTCTAAAAGCTAATTTTAGAATTTATAATATTGAAAAGTCCGGTAAGTTTGATTTGCCGGACTTTTTTTATCCTCTTTTTTAAGACATGTATTTGTCTTGAGTTACTTTGGTGTTATTGTTATATAATGAAAAAAGGCGATCTCTCATAAGAGACCGCCTTTGAATATCTGATAGTTTGTGTTCAGATTTAGAGTTTTGGACCAGCAGCAACCAAAGATTGTCCTGCTTCATTTCCTGTGAATTTGCCAAAGTTTTTGATGAAACGTGCAGCAAGATCTTTTGCTTTTTCATCCCATTGATCAGCGCTAGCGTATGTGTCGCGTGGGTCAAGAATGTTAGTAGCAACACCTGGAAGTTCTGTAGGAACAACAAAGCTGAAGTAAGGCATAGTCTTAGTAGGAGCTTTGTCTATAGAACCATCTAGGATAGCGTCAATGATACCACGAGTATCTTTGATAGAAATACGTTTACCACTACCATTCCAACCTGTGTTAACCAAATATGCTTTAGCGCCAGATTTTTCCATCTTCTTCACTAATTCTTCTGCATATTTAGTTGGATGCAATGACAAGAATGCAGCACCGAAGCAAGCAGAGAATGTAGGAGTTGGTTCAGTAATACCGCGTTCTGTTCCAGCCAGTTTAGCTGTAAAACCAGAAAGGAAGTAATACTTAGTTTGTTCTGCATTCAAAATAGATACAGGAGGCAATACGCCAAATGCATCAGCAGAAAGGAAGATTACTTTCTTAGCAGCCGGAGCTTTAGAAACAGGTTTAACGATATTTTTGATGTGATTAATAGGATAAGAAACGCGAGTATTTTCTGTTACGCTTTTATCTTCAAAATTAATTTTACCATTGGCATCAACAGTTACGTTCTCAAGAAGAGCGTCACGTTTGATGGCTGCATAAATATCTGGTTCAGCTTCTGCGCTAAGGTTGATAACTTTAGCATAGCAACCACCTTCAAAGTTGAATACGCCTTCATTATCCCATCCGTGTTCGTCGTCACCGATTAATAAACGTTTTGGATCTGTAGACAAAGTAGTCTTACCTGTTCCTGACAATCCAAAGAAGATAGCAGTGTTTTTACCATCAAGGTCAGTGTTAGCAGAACAGTGCATAGAAGCCATTCCTGCTAATGGTAAACGGTAGTTCATATATGAGAACAAACCTTTTTTCATTTCGCCACCGTACCAAGTATTGATGATAACTTGCTCTTTGTTAGTCAAGTTGAATACTGTAGCTGTTTCTGAATTTAAACCAAGTTCTTTGAAATTTTCAACTTTAGTTTTAGAAGCATTAAATGAAACGAAATCAGGTTCGCCATAGTTAGCCAATTCCTCTTCAGTAGGACGGATGAACATATTTTTCACGAAATGAGCTTGCCATGCTACTTCCATGATGAAGCGTACTTTTATACGAGAACTCTCGTTTGCTCCGCAGAAAGTATCCATTACAAATAGCTTCTTGTTTGAAAGTTGTTTTACTGCTATTTCTTTCAATGCTTTCCAAGTTGCTGGAGTGACAGGTTTATTGTCATTTTTGTATTCTTCTGAAGTCCACCAAACAGTGTTTTCGCTGGTTTCGTCTTTTACAAAAAACTTATCTTTAGGAGAACGGCCAGTGTAGATACCTGTCATAACATTGACTGCACCTAATTCTGTTACTTGACCTTTTTCATACCCTTGAAGACCTTCTTTTGTTTCTTCAGCGAATAATGTCTCGTAAGACGGGTTGTGCACAATTTCTGCACCACTAATACCGTACTTGCTTAAATCTAAATTTGCCATTTTCTTTTGAAATTAGTTAAATTGGTATTGTTATCTTAATTATTATATTCACTTTGCAGTAATATGTGCTTTAAAAGAAGAAAAATTCTATTGATTTAGTTTTTCTCCTGTTAACCGTTACAAAAGTAATACTTTATTTGAAAACAAACATTATATTAAAGAAATTTTTCTTTAATTGAATTTGTTTTATATATCCATAACAAAAACTGCAATTTAGATGTTGCAGTTTGGGAATATAATATGTTACTTTGCAGCGCGTAAACAGATATATAAAGCAAGAACATATATGAAAATAATTAATTTCAGTGAGACAAATTCAATACTGAATCAGTATTTGGCGGAGATAAGAGATGTAAATGTACAGAATGATCGATTGAGATTTAGACGGAATATTCAGAGAATTGGCGAAGTGATGGCATATGAAATGAGCAAATCATTTGTTTACTCTGATAAGGATGTTAAAACTCCCCTGGGCATTGCTAGTGTGAGTACTCCTGATAATAATTTGGTTATTAGCACTATTCTTCGTGCCGGTCTTCCTTTTCATCAAGGTTTCCTTAGTTATTTTGATGACGCTGAAAATGCTTTTGTGTCTGCTTACCGTAAATATAAGGATACACTTAAATTTGATATTCATATAGAATATATCGCTTCTCCCCGTATTGATGATAAAACGTTGATCATTGTTGACCCTATGCTTGCTACAGGTGGCTCAATGGAATTAAGTTATCAAGCAATGTTGACTAAAGGACATCCTGCTGAAATTCATGTTGTTTCGGTCATTGCTAGTCAACAGGCTGTGGACCATATTGCTAGTGTGTTTCCTCAAGATATTACCACTATATGGTGTGCTACAATTGATCCTGAATTGAACGAACATTCGTATATTGTTCCCGGCTTAGGGGATGCGGGTGATTTGGCTTATGGTGAAAAAGAGTAGATAGAATAAGGATTGAATTACATTATATGTTATTGCGATAACTTATAATATAATTCAAATAACTTATAATGTAATGAAGCATTAGCTCTGATGTTATAGTTAACTAGTGTTGATCTGTATTTGTTTGCATCTAGCTTACGCGTTTTGTTATTAAAAAGAGAATCTCCCTGTTTGTAATGTTTCCTTTCTGATTTTAAAAGGGAGTGCATTCAAACAGGGAGATTTTATTCTATGCTATATTGAGCTTTTCTAGGAATTTGTTTTTTTATTTAACTTCCCATATATCGCCTTTCATAAGCAGTTCTTCTAATGAATGATCTGTTTTCTTCGCTCGAACTTCTTTAATTTGGGCATGCACACACTCATCATAGCAAGGAGCTTCTACGTCACGGATAACGCCTAATGCTATGGGGAAATCAGGTCCTTCCATCAAAGCCAGTTTGAGATGAAGAGTATTATCCTCACAATGAGCATCGTGTATGAGAAGATCTTTTTCTGTTATACCGTTTTCTCCTAATTTGACAACTTTGAGTCCGAATCCTTCTTGCATTAATCCGAATTCATTATTCTCTCCGAATATCATAGGTGCCCCTTGTTTCAGGTAGATTGCATTCTTGGCGCGATTAGCTTTAGTGGCAACAAGGGATTGAGATCCATCATTGAAAATGACGCAGTTTTGAAGTACTTCTACTACAGAAGCACCTTTGTGCTTGGCTGAAGCAATAAGTACTTCTACAGATGCAGAACCATCAACATCAACGCAACGTCCAAAGAAGCGTCCACGTGCACCGAAAGTCAGCTCTACAGGATGAAATGGATCTTCCACAGTTCCATAAGGGGATGATTTAGATACAAATCCTCGAGGTGAAGTTGGTGAATATTGTCCTTTTGTTAAACCGTATATTTGATTGTTGAGTAATACGATATTCATGTTCACATTACGTCTCAGAGCGTGGATAAAATGGTTACCTCCAATAGCGAGTGCATCACCGTCTCCAGATATCTGCCATACGCTAAGTTCTGGATTGGCTACTTTTACGCCGGTGGCAATAGCGGCTGCTCGTCCGTGTATAGTATGAAATCCGTAAGTGTTCATGTAATAAGGTAGGCGAGAAGAACATCCTATACCTGAAATGACAGCAACGTTTTGAGGAGCAATGTCTAATTCAGCCATTGCTTTATGCAGAGAGTTGAGTAGTGCATGGTCTCCACAGCCCGGGCACCAACGTACATATTGGTCGCTTTTGAAATCTTTAGGTGTAAATTCTAGTTCACTCATCTTACTTATCCTCCAATATTTTAGTAAATTCTTCTACAAGTCTTAACACGTTGAAAGGTTGCCCTTTTACTCTATTAAACTGATATATATTTAGACCGGGTACTTTTGCACGCAAGATGGTGGAAAATTGTCCCATGTTTTGTTCCGCAACAATTATCTTTTTATATTTTTTCAGAATTTCAGCAGTGTTTTTAGGCAAAGGATTAATGTATTGAAAATGTGCTAATGCTACTTTCTTACCTTCTCTCTGCATTGTTTCCATTGCAGAGTAGAGGTGTCCGTATGTACCTCCCCAAGCCACTATTAATAGTTCGGCATCTTTGTCACCCAAAACTTCTTGCTCTGGTATGCAATTGGCTATATAGTCTATTTTAGTTTGGCGGCTAAGTGTCATTTTTTGGTGATTGTTTGCATCGGTAGAGATGGCACTTGTATCATAATCTTTTTCGAGTCCGCCTAAACGATGTTGGAACCCTTCTGTTCCAGGGATAGCCCAATAACGAACCATTGACTTCAAATCACGTCGGTAAGGTTTCCATTCTTCTTGCATCTCTGGTGTAACATAGGGAGGCTTGATAGAAGGATAGTCTTTTAATGAAGGAATTTTCCAAGCAGCAGATCCGTTAGCTATATATCCGTCTGTAAGAAGTATAACCGGAGTCATATGTTCTAATGCTATCTTGGCAGCCATGTAGGCAGAATCGAAACAGTTGGTCGGAGATGTAGCAGCGATAACTACCAAAGGACTTTCTCCATTGCGTCCATATACTGCTTGCATTAAATCTGTTTGCTCGCTTTTAGTTGGCATCCCAGTCGAAGGACCTCCGCGCTGTACATTAATAATAACCAGTGGAAGTTCAGCAATTACTGCAAGATTTATAGCTTCACTTTTTAAGCAGACTCCTGGTCCGGAAGTTGATGTAGCAGCAAGGCATCCTGCAAAAGAAGCACCGATAGCACTACAGCAACCTGAAATTTCATCTTCACACTGTACTGTGATTACTCCAAGTTCTTTCAATTTTGATAAATTGTGTAGAATGTCTGTAGCTGGGGTAATAGGATAAGAACCTAAAAAAAGGCTTAGACCTGCTTTTTCTGCAGCAGCAACTAGTCCGTAAGAGGTTGCCAAGTTACCATTGATATCTGTGTAGAAACCTTTGGCTTTATGTCCTTTAGCTTCTATGCGATAGGTAGAAACGGAAGCATGTGTATTGTGACCGTAATTGTACCCATCGGTTAATACTTTAATGTTAGCTTCTGCTATAGAAGGTTTTTTGGAAAATTTATGTTGAAGCATGTGCATGGCATGTTCTAGTGGCTTATTGAATAGCCAACATACTAAACCTAATGCGAACATGTTTTTGCTGCGAAGAGCTGTTTTGTTATCTAAGCCACTCTCTTTTAAGCTGTCTTTGCACATTGATGATATGGGAGCTTCTATAACTTGGTTATGAATATTGAGCTCGGTAAAAGGATCTAAAGTGGTGTAAAGAGCTTTTTCTAAATCTTTTTTGGTAAATGTGTCAGTATCAATGATTATTACCGATTGAGGAGTGAGAAACTTTACATTTGTTTTTAGTGCAGCAGGGTTCATGGCAACTAATACATCACATTTATCACCAGAAGTAAAAACTCTATCTGCTCCAATGTGTACTTGAAAACCTGATACTCCACTGAGGGTTCCTTGTGGGGCACGAATCTCTGCCGGATAGTCTGGAAATGTTGAAATGTCATTTCCAAGTACGGCTGATAGGTTGGAAAAGATATTGCCGGCTAATTGCATTCCATCGCCAGAGTCGCCAGAAAAACGAACGACGACCTTTTCCAATTCTTTAACCTTCATTTCGTCTGCCATAACTTTTTCATTAATTATTTAGGGTTATTTCTTGCAGTTTCATTTTGAAACAGATTTATTTCAAAATGGCTTCTTAAATTGCGGTAAAGTTCGCAAAGTTATGTGACTTAGCAAAATCTTTTCACCTTAATCTGATGTTTTATATGGATTTGCTAACTAAATCTTTCATTCTAATCTTTTTAGGCTGTATATTCTTTCTATTTGCCTCTTATGTAATGCTTAAGAAAAAAGTCTGCAGTCTGATGATTTACTGTCTCGCTTTTCTTTCTTTTTTAAACATTCTGTATATCGGTCTTGCTGAATTGCTAAAATGAACTATCTTTGCAACTGAATCACAATGGCCTTGTAGTTCAACGGATAGAATAGAAGTTTCCTAAACTTTAGATAGGGGTTCGATTCCCCTCGAGGCTACATTAGAGCATCTTTTAGTATT
Organism: uncultured Bacteroides sp.; assembly: GCF_963677685.1. Classification (NCBI taxonomy): domain Bacteria; kingdom Pseudomonadati; phylum Bacteroidota; class Bacteroidia; order Bacteroidales; family Bacteroidaceae; genus Bacteroides; species uncultured Bacteroides sp. Next base: position 126,366 of record NZ_OY782186.1, on the reverse strand, counting down.
TGTCTAATAGATGCTTTTTTGTTTTACAAGGATGGTAAAAAAGAAAGGCTTTTCGTATTTTAACGAAAAGCCTTTCTTTTATTTATGTGCAGATTTAATTGTTTATTCTTTTTCTTCTGAGTGAGTACCTTTTCTATTCATCATTATATAAGCAATCGGAGAAGCTATAAACAATGAAGATAATGTGCCGATTACAACACCTAGAATCATTGCAAAAGCAAAACTTCGAATAGAATCACCTCCTAGTATGAAGATACAAAGCAATACAATTAACGTTGTTAATGATGTATTGATAGTACGAGCTAGGGTTGTGTTAAGGGAGTCGTTAAACAATTGTTTGCGATTTCTATTAGGATAGAGGCCAAAAAACTCTCTTACACGGTCAAAGATAACCACTTTGTCATTAATCGAATATCCTATCGCAGTAAGGATTGCTCCAATAAAGGTTTGGTCTATCTCAAGAGAGAAAGGCACGATGCCCCATAGTAGAGAATAGGCTCCAACAATCATAATTGTGTCACTGGTTAAAGCCACTACTGATCCTATACTATAGGCTATGTTACGGAAACGTAATAATATATATAGACCAATAGCGATTAGCGAGAGCAATACGGACCAAAGTGCTGATGTCTTTATATCATCGGCAATACTTGGACCTACTTTTTGTGAACTAATGATACTGCCTCCATTATGATTATCGCGATCTGTAAATGTTTTAAGAGTAATATCTTTAGTAAGCATTGGTTTTAATGCTTCATATAAGTATGCTTCTATTTCGGAATCAACAGAGTTTGAATCGTCGTTTATACGATAGTTGGTACTGATACGAACTGTTTTTTTATCCGTACCGATGGCTATGACACCGACTGTAGCATCACCAAATTTTTGGGCGATAAGTTCACGTACTTGTTCAGGCTCTACAGGTTTTTCAAATTGAACCTGAAAATTTCGTCCACCTGTGAAATCAATACTTTGACTTAATCCTCGGATTGCGAATGATCCTAAACAAACTAATATAATGGCACTTACAATGATCAATGATTTTTTGTTAGCACCTACAAAGTTGAATTTCGAAGTAACTAATAACTTTTTTGATAAGCTAGAGGTGAAAGTCAGATTGCTTAGCTTGTCTTTAGCCATAAAGTGTTCATACACCAAACGAGTGATGAATACTGCGGTGAAGAATGAAACAGTGATACCAATGATTAGTGTGGTTGCAAATCCTCTAATAGGTCCGGTTCCGAAGTTGAAAAGAATTATACCAGTAATGATAGAAGTTAAGTTAGAGTCAAAAATGGCAGAGAAGGCATTTGAGTAACCATCAGATAGGGCTTTCTTTAACCCTTTACCACTTTTTAGCTCTTCTTTCGTTCTTTCATAAATAAGCACATTTGCATCAACAGCCATACCTAATGATAACACCATACCTGCTATCCCTGACATAGTTAGTGCTGCTTGAAATGAAGATAGAATACCTAAAGTGAAAAAGAAATTAAGTATTAAGGCGCTGTTGGCAATCATTCCCGGTATGATTCCATAGATGAGACACATGAAAATCATTAATAAAATAAGTGCAACAACGAAAGAAAATACACCGGCATTGATTGATTTTTGTCCTAAGGATGGTCCAATGATGTCTTCTTGTACAATATGTGCTGGCGCAGGCATTTTTCCTGATTTAAGAACATTAGCTAAGTCTTTAGCTTGTTCAGGAGTGAAATGTCCTGTGATCTGAGAACGTCCACCTGTAATTTCTGAGTTAACGTTTGGTGCAGAATATACATATCCATCTAATACAATAGCAATAGATTTACCAATATTTTGTTTGGTCATCAATGCCCATCTTCTAGATCCATCTTGGTTCATTTCCATGCTTACGGCAGGTTTGTTCCATTGATCATATTCATCTTTAGCATCATTTACTACATCTCCCTCAAGAGGTGCTTTGCCATTTCTTTCTGTAGATTTGATCGCATAAAGTTCAAATGTTTGAGCTTTCGGGTCAAAGTCAGCAGCAGATACTCCCCATTTTAAACGTAGTTCTTTTGGAAATTCGTTTGCGATTTCTTTTAGAGCCAAATATTTATTGATATTAGCTGTATCTTTATAATTCGCATATCCTACAATCGGACCTTGTCCGCTTGTGTTAAATTGCAAAATAGCAGCAAGTGGATGTTCTTTTTTTATCGCTTCTAGGTTAGCAGCTTCTGCAGCTTTGTTTGTCTCTCCTTTTAACGCAGCTGCAAGGCTGTCTGCTGCACTTCTCACTGGAGCTTTTGCTGTTGCGGTAGCTTTAATCTTTATAGCCGAATTGGTTTTAGCAGAGTCTGCCTTTTCGTTGCTTAGTATATCACGAAGCTTAGCGTCGGCAGCTTGAAGAGAAGGGATAATTTCTTTTGAATTATAGGTTTCCCAGAATTCCAAATTGGCAGATCCTTGAAGCAATTTTCTTACTCGTTGGGGTTCTTTAATCCCTGGTAATTCTACCATGATCCTCCCCATTTTATCTTCTAAACTTTGGATATTGGGTTGTACAACTCCAAATCGGTCAATACGGGTTCGAAGTACATTATATGAGTTAGTTACAGCGATTTTCACTTCTTCTCTTAGGACTTTTTCGACTTCAGCATCTGAAGATTTTTGAGTGATTAAATCTTTCAGTTGTTGGGTAGCAAATAATTCTGATAAGCGAGCTCCTGGAGCTAGCTTGTGATATTCTTTTACAAATGAGGTGATAAAGTCGTCTTGGCTACTTGCTTGTAGTTTCGTGGCAGCAGCTAAAGCTTTATTGAAGGCTTCATCTGGTTTGTTATCTGCTAATGCTTTGACAACATCAGCAACTGAAACTTCCAGAATAACATTCATTCCTCCCTTAAGATCAAGTCCTAAGCTTATCTCCATTTCACGGCATTGCTTTAGCGTGTAATTACCTAACCAAACTTTCTCACTTGAGAGAGAGTCTAAATAGTTCTGTTCCATTTTGGGATCACCTTTCGCGTACTCTTTTGCTTTGTTTGTGTAGTAGCGAGTAACGAAGGAAAAGGATAGATAAAATACACACACTAATGTGAGTAATATCGCAAAAACCTTAACAAGTCCTTTGTTTTGCATTTTACTTTTAATTTATATGTTTACTTTTATATTAATTTCTTTTGCATATAAGGCTGCAAATATAGCTTTTTTTTCACATTAAGGTATAATCAAGAGTAAATATTTGGCTTATGGAGGCTACTTTGTACTTAATTAAGTTTGAAGGAGCTTATCTTTTATAAGTGATTTATATTTGATTTGACCTTAACTTTGAGGGTGGTTAAATATAATTTATTTGTTGAAAATTTATTATTATTATTTCATTCCTCTATTTTTTAGCATCGCATCTATATTAGGTTCACTTCCACGAAATTTTTTGTATAATACCATTGGATCTTCACTGTTTCCTTTTTCTAAAATGTTCTGCCGGAAGCGGCTTGCTATGCTTTTATTAAATATTCCATGCTCTTTGAACGCTTCAAAAGCATCAGCGTCTAAAACGTTTGCCCATAAATAACTGTAATATCCTGCAGCATATCCTCCAATGATGTGATTGAAATAGGTTATGCGATATCGAGGAGCAATTTCAGGTATTAGCCCTAATTTATCCATTGTTTCTTTTTCATAGCTAGCTACGTTTAGATCTTTTGTTTCAGTTAGGTTATGTAGTTTCATATCAAGAATAGCAGCTGCTAACAGTTCGGTAGTCATAAATCCTTGGTTGAAATGCTTTTGTTTAACAAGCTTGTTAATTATTGAGTCGGGTATAATTTCCCCTGTTTTATAATGTTTTGCATACATTTTAAGTACTTCTGGTTCGGTAGCCCAATGCTCCATTATTTGAGAAGGAAGCTCAACAAAATCTCTTGCAACATTAGTTCCTGATACTCCAGCATAGTTACATTGAGATAATAGTCCGTGAAGTGCATGCCCAAATTCATGAAATAAGGTTTCTACTTCATCAAGGGTGAGTAGTGAAGGTATTTCTCCTATAGGTTTTGTAAAACTTGCCACATTACATATGAATGGACGTACACCTTTTTGTTGTTCTCTATAATTACTCATCCAAGCGCCTCCACTTTTTCCTGCTCGGGGGAAATAATCAACATAGAAAATTCCAAGATAAGAGCCATCTTTGTCTTTTACTTCAAAGGTCTCTACGTCAGGGTCGTATACAGGGATATTAGCTAATGGAGTTATGCTAATTCCATAAAGTTGTTTGGCTACAGAAAAAACTCCTTGACGTACATTTTCTAGCTGGAAATAGGGTTTAATTTCTTCTTCACTTAAGTTATATTTTTCTTTGCGTAATTTTTCTGTATAAAACCACCAGTCCCATGCTTCGAGTTTTTTGTGCTCACCTTCTTTATCCATTATTGCTTGCAATTCTATTGCTTCTGATTTTGCTTTTGGCAAGGAATAGCTCCATAATTTTTGGAGAAAAGACATCACTGTTGCGGAGTTCTTTGCCATATTATTATCTAATACAAAGTTTGAGTAACAGTCAAATCCTAATAATTTTGCTTTCTCCAAGCGGAGGGTTAAAATTTCTGTGATGATTTTTTTATTGTCGTTTTTATCATTATTATTTCCTCTATTAATATATGCTAGATATATTTTTTTTCGCATTGCTCTATTTTCGGCATACTGTAGAAATGGTATACGGCTGGAGTTGTGGAGGGTGAAAATCCATTTGTTTGCTTCTCCATTAGCCTTAGCCTCGTCTGCAGCGCTTTGACAAAACCATTCGGGTAGCCCTGCTAAATCTTCTTTTTTATCAATTATTAATTTGAAAGAGTTGTTTTCGTTTAATATGTTGTTACTGAAAGTGATTCCTAGAGTTGAAAGTTTTTTATTTATGCTTTTTAGACGTTCTTGTTGTGCTTCACTTAGGTTAGCGCCAGCATATATAAACTTTTTATATGTTTCTTCTACTAAACGAAGTTGTTCTTTAGAGAGTTTAAGAGTTTTTCTTTGCTTATAGAAAATATCTACTTTTTTGAACAGATTGGCATTTAAGTAAATATTGTCGCTATGTTCAGATAAAAGAGGAGCAATCTTCATTGAAAGTTTAGTTAATTCATCTGTTGTTTCAGCATCTGTCATATTGAAAAAGATGGCACTGACACGTGATAAAATAGGACCGCTATTATCTAGGGCAAGTATTGCATTCTCAAATGTTGGTATTTCTTTGTTATCTATAATTTTTTGAATATTTATATTTTGTTCTTCAATTCCTTTTTTAAAAGCGGGCTCGTAGTGCTCTAATTTGATCTTGTCAAATGGAGGAACCTCAAATTTTGTTTTGAACTCAGATAGAAATGGATTTCCATCTGCCTTTATTATGTTAGAGTTAATCATACAAGATAGCATTAAAATTAGTATCACTTTTTTTTTCATTGTTTAGATTGGTTTTAGTTGTTGTTTTGATATATAACACCAGATTGGATAATGATCCGAATCTTTTATGGAATGATCTACAGTACATTTGTATGCTTTAAAGTTCTTGCTAATCAAAATATTATCAATTCTGAAGAAAAATTTATTTTGATTGTAAGAAATACCTAATCCTGTTCCAGATTCAGTAAATGCCTCTTTTAATCCTTTAGCTATAATACGGTGTGTATACGATATTGGAGTATCATTGAAATCTCCGCATACAATGATATACTTATGTTTCGAAGAGGTTATTTCATTGTGTATTTTTCTAGCTTGCAATGCTCTTATAGCAGATGCTTCAGCTAGTTTGGTGATTAATAGTTTACTACCACTTTTTACTTTTTGCGCTTCAGGGGAATTTATCATCTCTTCATAAATTACTTTATCTTCTTTTGTAAGTTTGTTGGACTCTAAATGATTGTTTATGAGAGTTAGTGTATCATTTTTTACTTTTAACTCATACCTTACTGATCCGTTATATGCACTTTTATATCTTAAAACAGTCGAAGATAATATTGGATATTTAGAATAGCATGCAATCTTGTTAGTGCTTTCTTTTTCTCCGATATTTTGTATGTTTTTATATGGATATGCTTGCAAATATTGTTCTATTTTTTTTTGAGTAACGTATCTTTTATCTTGTGAATAGGCATATTCTTGTATGCAGATTATATCAGCTTTGCTATCCTTCATATAAGCTAAGATAGGGTTTTCACCTTTCGTCAATTTCAAGTTATTAAATCCCATGACGTTATAGGATAATACTTTTAGGCATTCTTTAGGTGGGTCACTATTTGAAAAGTTGACTGGGATATATGTTCTTATTTGGGTATAACAACAAGCAAATCCTATAAAAGTGAATAGAGCTAATTTGTATTGAACGATGATCCAGAAGATAAAAAAAGAGATATTTATTAAAATGAAAACAGGAAAAAGTAAACCTAAGCATGATTGAATGGGATGCTTGTCTGGTTCTATGTATGGGCTATAAGCACTTAACAACATTAATGCAATAAACAAAACATTAATAGCTAAGATGAGGTGAATAATCAATCTTCCAAGACTTTTCATTTCTTGTTTTTATCTTTTACTGGCATCAAATAGTAGTTTCTTCTCTTTTGTAGTTAGGCTGTCATATCCAGATTTTTTTAATTTTTCTAAAATGCGATCTACTTCATCCGATTGTGCTTTTTTCTTCGCATTATATTCGTAATCTTTAGGATCACGGTTATAGTGTATTTCCATCTTGGGTTTACGCTTCCATGTTTTTTTGCTGAATATCTTTGTAATGGTGTCTAGTAATTTATTTATCCAACTTGTTATATCAGTGCCTCTTTTGAGGCTAGAAGCAAACCACAAACCTCCTAAGGCGCCGCCTAAGTGTGCTATATGCCCTCCTGCATTTCCTGAGGTAACGAATAATAAGTCACTAAGTATCACGATGAGTGCAATATATTTTAAACGAATAGTGCCAAATAAGAAAATCTGTATTTGATGATTTGGCTCTCGGTATGCTGTGGCAACAACAATTCCAAGTACAGAGGCAGATGCACCGACCATTGTCGAAGAAGCTACTGAAGAAGCAAAATATGGAAAGATGTTATATGATGCGATGTAGAAAAGCCCTCCGCAAATTCCACTCAAAAAGTACAGTCCTCTCAAATGTTTCGACGAGAAAAAATATAAAAATAGATTCCCAAACCAATATAACCACAGCATATTAAATAGTATATGCAAAATGCCTGCATGCATGAACATATAGGTAATGATAGACCATGGTTGGGTTACTAGACGTGAGAGGGAAGCGGGAAGCTCTAATGTTTCAAATATTTGACTTGTGTTTTGATTAAATAATTGTAGAAAAACAGAAAGTAATGTAGTGAATATAAATATTGCAGCATTTATGAAGATTAGCTGAATATAAATATTCCCTTTACGAAATATACTTTTTAATTCAGAAATAAGATGTGCCATTATTGTTTTTTTTTCTCCAATACATTATAAGAATAAATCCAAAAATCATACCTCCCAAGTGTGCAAAGTGTGCAACGTTGTCATTCGCACTATTGGCAAAACCTGAATATAGTTCAATAAGCGCGTATCCTATAACAAAATATTTAGCTTTAATTGGGACTGGTAGAGGGAAGATAAATATTTGCTGATTCGGGAATGTCATACCAAAAGCAAGCAAAATAGCATATACGGATCCAGAAGCTCCTACTGTTGTCATCAGGTTTAAATATTCTGACATAGGAATGATCGCAGTGCCTGTGTTTATGCTGTCGAATGCTGATAACGTTACTTCATAATGAATGAATTGTACTAATTCTTGAATAACTCCTGCTCCAACTCCGCATAAAATGTAATAAAAAAGAAAACGTTTTGGCCCCCAAACTTGTTCTAGAATTCGACCAAACATCCATACTGCAAACATATTAAAAAAGAGGTGTGTAAAGCCTCCATGCATGAACATATATGTGAATAGTTGAACTAAATTAAAGTTGTCGGCCATGAAGAAATGGAGACCTAAATAATAGGTAAGATCTATCCCATAACTTTGGGCTACAATTGTTCCTAGCAGAAATAATATATTAATTATTATCAGGTTCTTTGTGATTGTTGGCATCATATTTTTTTAGTCTTTATCTGTTGGTAAAGTGCAATGAATAGGGCAAAAGTACGAATAAATTCTGTTCCTAGAGAGAAAAAAAGCCTTGTATTTATTCTTTTTCTATATTTTGCGTGTTTTTTTTATATTTTTATTTGATAATTTAATTTGTTACTCTATATTTGTGAGGCATTTATGATGATCTTTTTGTGTAATATATATTAATTAATCATTTACGTATTATGAATAAGGCTGAACTTATTAGTGCTATTGCTGCTGAATCTAATTTGAGCAAAGCAGATTCCAAGAAAGCTCTTGATGCTTTCATTTCAACAGTTTCTAAGACTTTAAAGTCTGGAGACAAAGTTTCTTTAATTGGTTTTGGGACATTCTCTGTGAGCGAAAGAAGTGCTAGAACAGGTATTAATCCTTCAACAAAAGCATCTATTTCTATTCCAGCTAAAAAAGTAGCTAAATTTAAAGCTGGTGCAGAATTGTCAGACGCTATTAAATAAACTCTGTTGTACAAAGAATTTGGAAAGGGGGCGTATTTACGTCTCCTTTTTTATTTATCTTTGCGGCAAGAAATACTTATATTATGAATATAGAAGAAAAATTAGCCTTATCCGTTCTTGCTGCTCTAAAAGTACTTTACGGGCATGATGTTTCGAGTTCGCAGATACAGTTGCAAAATACAAAAAAAGAATTTGAAGGGCATTTTACTTTAGTGGTATTCCCTTTTTTAAAAATTTCTCGTAAGTCTCCTGAAGATACTGCTCGTGAAATTGGGATATACTTGAAGGAAAATGAGCCAATGATAACTTCTTTCAATGTTATTAAAGGCTTTTTAAATTTGAGTATTCATGCTGCAGCCTGGATTGATTTATTAAATTCGATTCATCTTGATGATCATTATGGTTTGGTGGATGTGGATGAAAAATCGCCTTTGGTTATGATTGAATATTCATCTCCAAATACAAATAAGCCTCTTCATTTAGGGCATGTGCGCAATAATTTGTTAGGAAATGCTTTGGCGAATATTTTGGCTGCTAATGGAAATAAAGTAATTAAAACTAATATTGTAAATGATCGAGGTATACATATTTGTAAGTCAATGTTGGCTTGGCTAAAATATGGTAATGGAGAAACTCCTGAATCTTCGGGGAAGAAAGGTGATCATTTAGTGGGTGACTATTATGTAGCATTTGATAAACATTATAAGGCTGAAGTAGCCGAACTCGTTGCAACAGGAATGACCAAGGAAGAGGCAGAGGCTGCTTCTCCATTGATGACTGAAGCTCGTGAAATGCTATTGAAATGGGAAGCTGGAGATACTGAAGTACGAGCTTTATGGTCAATGATGAATGAGTGGGTATATACTGGATTTGATGAAACTTACCGTAGGATGGGGGTTTCTTTTGATAAAATATATTATGAGTCTAATACCTATCTCGAAGGAAAGGAAAAAGTTTTAGAAGGTTTAGATAAAGGGTTCTTTTACAAAAAAGGGGATGGTTCGGTTTGGGCTGACTTAACTGAAGAAGGGCTTGATCACAAACTTTTGCTGCGTTCAGATGGGACTTCTGTTTATATGACTCAGGATATCGGAACTGCAAAATTACGTTTCGCTGATTTTCCTATCGATAAAATGGTTTATGTAGTGGGTAATGAACAGAATTATCATTTTCAAGTTTTATCAATTCTACTGGATAAGTTAGGCTTTGAGTGGGGAAAGAGTTTAGTGCATTTTTCTTATGGAATGGTGGAATTGCCAGAAGGGAAAATGAAATCGAGAGAAGGTACAGTGGTTGATGCTGATGATTTGATTGAGGAGATGATTACGACAGCTAAGGAAACTTCGAATGAGTTGGGAAAATTGGATGCTTGTACAGAAGAAGAAGCAGCTGACATTTCAAGAATTGTTGGTTTAGGTGCACTTAAGTATTTTATTCTGAAGGTCGATGCTCGTAAAAATATGACTTTCAACCCTAAAGAGTCTATCGACTTTAATGGAAATACAGGCCCTTTTATACAATATACTTATGCTCGTATACAATCAATTCTTCGTAAGTCGATTGAAATGGGAATTGTTTTACCGAATAGATTTATAAATTCAATTGAATTAAATGTTAAAGAAGAGAATTTAGTTCAGATGTTAGCAAACTTTGCTGTTGTTGTAAAACAAGCAGGTGATGATTATACTCCTTCTGTTATTGCAAATTATGTATATGATTTGGTTAAAGAATATAATCAATTTTATCATGATTTTAGTGTTCTTAGAGAAGAAAATGAATCTATAAGATTATTCCGTGTTATGTTATCTTCAAATATAGCTAAAGTGATTCGTTTGGGTATGGGATTGCTTGGTATTGAAGTCCCTGATAGAATGTAATTTTATTTATATATCTAAAAAAAGGCCACTCTATTTAGAATGGTCTTTTTTTAGATATTGTATTTTATAGATTCTACTTGATAATCTTTTTATGCTGTTTTTCTATTGCGGTTCAGCTTTTTTTGTTGTCGTTTTACTACTTTTTTTCGCGCTTGCTTTGCTCGTTTTTTTTGTATTTGTCTTTGTAGTGCTTTGCTTTTTTGAACTTTTTTTGTTTGTAGATTTTTCAGATTTCTCTGATTGCGCTTTTATTAATTCTAAGCATTTTTCTAAGTCCAAATCTTTAGGGTTAATGTCTTTAGGTATTTTGTAATTGGATTTCTGGTAAGCTATATATGGTCCATATCGCCCGTTTAATACTTGCAGTTCATTTTCTCCACTAAAAGTCTTTATTATTTTTTCAGCTTCGGCTTTCCTTTTTGCTTTTATTAGCTCAATAGCTTCCTCAGTACTTACTTCTAGAGGATCTAAACCTTTGGGTAAAGAAATAAATTTTGAATCATGTCGGATATATGGTCCAAAACGTCCTATACTTGCGGTTATTGTTTTTTCTTCAAAATCACCAAGAGTTCTTGGTAATTTAAATAATTCAAGTGCTTCTTCTAGAGTGATCGTTTCTATCGACATTCCTTTTTTTAGCTGTGAGAATCGTGGTTTCTCTTCATCTTCAGCACTGCCGATCTGTACTACAGGACCAAATCTACCTATTTTTACAGATATTGGTTTACCTGTTCCGGGTTCTTCTCCCAACATCCGTTCGCCAATTTTATGTTCTGTTTTTATAGCTAATGTTGATTCTACAGAGAAATGAAATCCTTTGTAGAAATTCTTCATTATTTCAGTCCATTGTTTTTCTCCATCAGCCACTTCATCAAATTCTTTTTCAACGTTAGCTGTGAAATTGTAGTCTAAAATTTCAGGGAAATACTCTGTGAGAAAATCATTGACCACTATACCTATATCTGTTGGGAATAGCTTAGACTTTTCACTCCCAGTTATTTCTGAATGAATAGTATCATTTATCTCACCCTTATTTAGAGATAATACATTGTATTCTCGTTCTTCTCCCTCTTTATTATTCTTCTCTACATATCCACGTTTTTGGATAGTTGAAATAGTCGGTGCATAAGTTGAAGGACGACCAATTCCTAATTCTTCTAATTTATGTACTAAGCTAGCTTCGGTATAGCGTGCAGGTCTTTGAGTAAAGCGTTCTGTTGCTAGTATATCTTCTCCTTTTAATTCTTGTCCTTTGTGTAGTGGGGGAAGCAATCGACTCTCATCTTCTTGCTCTTTGTCTTCATCGTAAGATTCTTTATAAACTTTAAGGAAACCATCGAATTTAATAATTTCTCCAGATGCGCTAAAACGTTCTTCGGAGTTACTGATTCCTATGCTTGCAGTGGTTTTTTCGAGTTCGGCATCAGCCATTTGTGAGGCTATAGTACGTTTCCATATAAGTGCATATAATTTCTTCTCTTGTGCAGAACCATCAACAGACTGATTTTCCATATAGGTTGGGCGAATAGCCTCATGAGCTTCTTGAGCTCCTTTTGTCTTAGTAGCAAAGTGACGGCTTTTGACATATTTATCTCCCATTATTTCGGTAATGGCTTCTTTGCATGTTGCAGTGGCAAAGTCTGATAGATTAACAGAATCTGTACGCATATAAGTGATGAGTCCCGATTCATAAAGTTTCTGGGCAACCATCATGGTTTGTGCTACTGTAAATCCCAATTTGCGAGCTGCTTCTTGTTGCAAAGTAGAAGTGGTGAATGGTGCCGCTGGACTTTTCTTTTGAGGACGAGTATTAATGTCTTCTATGGTAAATGTTGCAGATTTGCATCTCTGCAAAAAGTCATAAGCTTCTTGCTTCGTTTTTATACGTTGAGTTAATTCGGCTTTCATCTCTACGTTTTTCCCATCTGTATCTGGAACAAGAAAAGTCGCTGTTATTTTATAGGAAGCTTCCGGCTTGAATGATTGTATTTCTCGTTCTCGCTCTACAACGAGTCGTACAGTTACAGATTGCACACGTCCTGCAGATAGTGACGGTTTTATTTTTCTCCATAGTATGGGGGAAAGTTCAAATCCAACAATACGATCAAGAATACGACGTGCTTGTTGAGCATTGACAAGGTTAATATTTATATTGCGAGGTTCTTGTATTGCTTTTAGTATGGCAGTTTTGGTAATTTCATGGAAAACAATTCGCTTAGTGTTTTCTGGCTTCAATTTAAGAACTTCGTAAAGGTGCCATGATATTGCTTCTCCTTCGCGGTCTTCATCGGATGCTAACCATATAGTTTCTGCTTTTTTAGATTCTTGTTTCAGCTCTTCAACTAATTTCTTTTTTTCAGTTGGAATTTCATATTTAGGTTCGAAGTTTTTTTCTACGTCGATGCTAAATTCTTTTTTCTTTAAATCTCTTATATGCCCATAACTCGAGAGGACTTTAAAGTCTTCTCCAAGAAATTTCTCAATTGTTTTTGCTTTTGCCGGTGATTCGACAATGACAAGGTTTTTTTGCATGCTTTCTTTTTTAAAACGAGAATTACCTTTTTAGTAACGCTCGCAAAAGTAGAAAAAACATCTATTTCCACCTTATAATATATAGAGAATCTATTCTTTTTTGCAAAAAAATACTTTTTTTTATGAAGTAAAACTTAGAAATGAAAGCTTAGTCCACCTAGGAAGTTAATGCCTTCAGTAGGATAAGTATAGTAGTATTGGTATTTCTTATTTAATAAATTGTCAAATTGAGCGTATATTGATGTGTGTGGAAGTAGCTGATAAGTGAATCCGGTTTTAACGTTTATGACATTAGGCATTTTGTAGCTAGACGTGTTAGAATTGTTTATATTTACTTGTGATGTGCTATATTGGATATATTGAGACCCTAGATCTAATTTTAGCTTAGGGATGATTTGTAGACTTGCATTGATCGAAACTTCAGACTTAGGTTTCTGAGTTAATAAAGATTTAGCAGTATGTTTCCAAGAGAAAAGTTTACTTGATATAGAAAGTTTTGCAAGGCTTTTATATTCATATGAGAAATCCACGCCTGAAAAAAAATTCTTGCTTTTCCCTTGAGTAAAAGAAATGTTTTGTTGATCAATAGTGTATATTGGAGCGCAATCATCAAGAACTATCTTATAACCTCCGTATAGGTTAAACCAGAAGTTCGGTATGGGGCTTGCCTTAAATCCTACGGTAGCATTTAGTTGGGTGTAAGAATCCGTCATGCGTATCTCTGGATCACTGAATGGGTGCATTTCTCTCATGCGAGAGAAACTGTTAAATGTCTTACCTCCTTTGGCTTCTGTATATAAAACATATGAATCTGAAAATATATAATTTATTGCTAAATCGGGTGAAATTTGGATGTCTTTTCCATAATTAAAAGCTAAATCTAGATGCCCTCCAAGTTTTAAATACCAATCATCATTCCTTAATTCATAAAATGAATTAAGGAGTAGTGATGTGTAATTCTTAAATTGTGAGGAGTATGAGAAGTTATCCATTTGTGCTATCACAGTAACTTTTTGCTGCTCATCAATGCTGCCAATAGCACTTGCTTTCGTTCTAAAAATACGTTCTTTAGCTGCTTTCCCGGAAATGCTGTATTGCTTATTGAAAAATAACATGTTTGTTTCTGCGGCAAACTGAAAAGGTAGCGTTTCTTTCGTCGATTTGATCCCAAAATGTATATTTCCTGATGTGTATTTTTGTTTGTCTGTCGTTTTAATTTTCATGATATTGTTGGCATAATTGAAATTTTCCTGTTGTAATTGGCCCGAAATATCTAAATTGATTTTATTAAATTGGTGCAAGTAGTTGATTTCAGTTTGGGCTCTATAGAAACGTGAATTCCATTTTTCCTTATTTTGTTCTATTTCTGTAATTTGGGGTTTGGTTAGCTTGCTATTCATTCCATTCATATTCCCTGAAATGGTTAATCTATCTTTTGGAGAAAGAATGAAAAGATAGTTTAACCTAGAGTCAATATTATTGTAATTTCCATAGCCTAATCGAGCATATCCAAACTTTTCTATCTTTTGTTTTTCTTTGGTCATATAAACTCCCATCTCTCTTGGAGAAAATGTTTTTATAGGCTGACTGTTCTCGTCATATTTTACATCCTTTTTAGAAATATTAGGTTCCTCTATTTGGGGTAATATATTTATTTTGTTCACACTTTCAATTTTTGGATTGTATTGTTGTTCAACAATAACCGTGCGATTCATCGTAGTATCTTTAGGTGAATTCTGAGCTACCGCTGACTTTGTTGCGAATAGTAATATAAAGAATAGTAGGCTATTAAAATAGTGTGCCAATATTTTATTGTTTTCCATGGATTTTTATTTGTTAAGTTTTTGTAATCTATTCTTGATCATACTTTTAATATTATCATCTGCATGATAATTTTGTTGTAGACTAAGTAGATACTGTCGAGCATCTAGTTTTTTATTCATTGCAACATATACGTCAGAGAGAAGGATAAAGCCTCGGGCAAGCCAATATGCGTGAGGAGTACTTTTATCTATAAAGTCAAGCAATTCTTTTTCGGCGGATTCATATTCTTTTGCATCATATAGCTTTTGAGCAATGAGATACTTAGCTTCGGCTCCATATATATTGCGTGTATCTTTTGATAGCGTGCGTAAATCAGTCATTGCCTTTTTATCAGTTCCTAACTTTAAGTAAGATTTAGCTCTATCATATGTTGCTTCAGTTCTCAATTCTGGATTTATTTTAGGATCTGATAATAGATTGTTGGCTGCATCTATGGTCTGTGAATCATTATTGCTGAGATACGCGGAACGTAATATGCCCACTTGGGCTAATGAACGATTTTCGTAAGTTGATGCACTTTCTTGTAACTGTTTATATAATTCCAGTGTTTCATTGTATTTTTTCTGTTTAAATAAGATTTCGGATCTAAAAATTAAAGCTTTTTCTGCAAATTGGTTATTCGGATATTTTAGAATTTCAGCGGAATGATCTAAAACCATTTTATCGTTTCTTTGTTTTTCACCGATAAGGCAAAGGTAATAATGAGCATTTATTTTAAAGGCCCCATTGGGATATTTCTCAAGATAGCTATTTAAACTCTTTTGGGCTTGTAGAATATTCTTTCTCATATATATTTTCTCAGCAGCTACATAAGTTAAAGAATCTTGTTCATTAGTGCTGACATGCATGTTCCCAGGTAAGGAAGAAACTAGTGTTGTAAAGTCACTGATGCGATTTGTGTCGATATAAATGGATTTTAAGTCACGCAATGCTAATTCAGCCTCTTCGCTTTCTGGATATTGAGTGATTACATTTTTATATGCTTTAATTGCTTGAGAGTAATCTTCATCCTGGTAATACAATAGTCCTATTTCAGCGGATGCTTTTCTACTGATGGGGCTTTGTGGGTATCTTTGTGCGAGTTCTTTGAATGTATTAATAGCTTGTTTGTTATTGTTCATTTGTACATAAGAACGACCTTTTTCATAAAGTGCATTAGTGATATAAGGCGAAGAGGGGTATTTGCCCATGAGCCTATTTAATAGAGTTATTTTGCCTGAATAGTCTTTTTGTAAACCAGAGACAATTGCTAGTTGATAAAATGAATAGTCCCCATTAGAGGTGTTCATACTTTCAGCTTTAGAATAATACTCAGTAGCAGTACTAAAGTTGCGAATATAAAAATTGCAGTCACCAATGCGATTATATGTATCTGCAAGTGTTAGGCTGTTTTTTTCTTTTTCTAAATTTATGTATTTTATGAACCAATTCTCGGCTTGCGAATAGTTTTTTTGTTCAAAATTGATATAGCCTAAGTTGTAATGTGCGATTGGATACATTTTAGAGCTGACCGTTTTGGATATAGATAGGTATTCTTTAAAATCGTTGCTAGATTTTAGTAGATCGTGCAGGCGGTAAAAAGTTTCACCTCGCCAGTAGAAACTATTAGCTTTTGTCTCTCTATTGTATTGCCCAAGGCTAATAGACTTAGTAAAATATTTCATAGCTTCTTCAAAGGAGCTATTTGTGAATGCTTGAAGACCTAGCTGAAATAATATTTTCTGCTTAGCTTCCATTATTCGCATACCTGGATTTGAGATCCGATCGATAGATTTTAAGGCATATTGGTAGTTTCGCGTATTCATGTATACCTCTACCAAGTAACTGTTTATTTCTTCCGTATATTGAGATTTGGGGAATTCATTTAAAAATTGTTCAAAAGCATTTACGGATTCTCCAAATGCTGAAAATGAGGTGTCGTGTATGCAGAGTGCGTAGTTATAAGCTGCTTGTTCCTTGATTTTTAAGTTTGTGTTGTCTGCAGCGGCTTGTTCAAAAGCCATACGTGCCTTATTCTTTTCAGCAAGTTGTAAATAGGCGAGTCCCATATGTAAATAGGCATTTTGAGTTAATTCATCATGTGTTGTGGTTATTTCACCCAAGGTTGCAGCTGCTTTTGAGAACACTTTGGTTTTATAATATGCTAATCCTAGCATATACACAATGTTTCGTTGTGGTTTTATATTCAGAGAATTTAGATATGTTTGGAAAAATTTTGTAGCTTGTTGGTAGTTTTCTGAATAGTAATAGGATTCTCCTAATATTCTAT
The DNA here is from genome assembly GCF_963677685.1 of uncultured Bacteroides sp. Lineage (NCBI taxonomy): Bacteria > Pseudomonadati > Bacteroidota > Bacteroidia > Bacteroidales > Bacteroidaceae > Bacteroides > uncultured Bacteroides sp. The sequence goes on along the minus strand of NZ_OY782186.1, from coordinate 109,272 downwards.
ACATGTCAATACTGTGTTTGTTTTGAGAGTCTTTTTTTAGGTAGCCTTTTGCTATCTCTTTAGCTTTGCTATATTGCTTTTGAATAAGATAGATTTGCGCAATGTAATAAGGCACGAAAGTTTTGTATTTTAAGTTGTTTTGTAGTTGAAGAAAACCATCAAGAGCCACTTCGTATTTCTGTTGAGTATATCGTATATATGAAGTATAATATAGACAGTCTTGGTTATATTTATTGCTTATTGTTTTTAAAGTTGCAAATCTTATAGCTGCTTCTTGCGTTTTACCTGTTTTTAAATTGCATATAGCTAGCTGGTAAGTCATTTCAGCTTGTTCTTCTTTACTTAAGAAATTAGGATGTACAGAATTAAATATAGCTAATGCTTCGTCATATTTCTCTTCAAAAAAATAGTGTGAAGCTATCAAAGCATATATTCTATTGCTGTGAGGAGAATCGGGGTATTTCTTTAGATAACTTCTTAGTATAGTAATACTATTGACATCTTTTAATTCATAATAAGAGCATGCCAACATATACTCGGCCTCCTGAAAACTAAAAGACTCAGGGGCTTGTCTTACAAAGTTTTGTAGCGGTAAGATAGCAGCAGCAAAGTTTTTTTCTTCAAAAAGTCTTTTTCCTGTTTCATATAGTTGAAGGGTGGGCGGCAATATATTGCTAGTCTGTGCCAATATGGTAATAGACGAGGAACAAATGAATGCAAATATGATTTGGATAAATTTCTTTTTCATAATTAGAGCTTTTTACAAAAATACTTGTTTTTGTTGGAAATAAGATTACTTATTGTTTAGTTTGACAGTCTTTAACTACTTTATTTGGCACTAGTAATCTGTCTTTTCTTACTAAGTTGTTGTTCATCCTACTTTTATTGTTGTAGAATCTGAGTTGAGCAGTTTTAAAAAGCGAATAACTCCTTTACGCACTGAATCTAATCCAAACTTAGTAGGCTCTATTTCTTTTAAAGGTATAAAAAAAGAATCAGCAACATCGTCCATGGCTTTTAAGATATCTGTTTTTTCTACTTGGCATAAGAAAAATGAATCAAGTGTATGAACAGAAAAATCAGAATATACATAAATATTAGGTAGCGAGAAAAGGTAAGTAGCGTTTTGCATGCTAAGTCCAGTTTCCTCAAAGACTTCTCTGCTAATAGCTTCTTCTGCTGTTTCATTCATATCGACGAAGCCACCTGGTAAATCTAATGTGTCTTTGGCTGGATTCTTCGCTCGCTTGCATACAAGTAGTTCGCTTTCTTTATTTAGAATAAAAGCGACAGTTGCTGAAGAGGGGTTAAAGTAATATGTAAACCCACATGCCATGCATTTTTTTGATTTCTCGTTATGAATAGAAAAATGATTTGAGCCGCATTTGGGGCAGTAGCGAAATTGTAGGAGAGGATGTTCCATAGGTCTATGTCTTTATATGAGCAAAGATAGTAAAATATTATATTTCATTTATTCTTTTTGTTTTGTTTGGGTATTTCTTCTATCTTCGTTTGATAATTTTGAATTGAATAAAAATATGATAGAGTGGATTAAATCCATTTTTGCTCTTTTCTTTCCTCGCTGTTGTGTTGTCTGTGGAAATCCTCTCCTTGATGCTGAAGAAGTGTTGTGTGTAAAATGTAATATGGATATGCCTCGTACAGGTTATCACTTTTTTCCGGAAAACCCTGCTGAACGTCTTTTCTGGGGTAAAATTCGTATTGAACGTGCTACCTCTTTTTTCTTTTATTTAAAAGGAAGTGACTATAAAAATATTTTATATGATTTGAAGTACCGGGGAAATAAAAAACTTGGAGAAACAATGGGGCGTTTTATTGCTACAGAGTTATGCTGTTCACATTTCTTTGAGGGAATAGATGTGATTATTCCTGTTCCTTTACATCCTGATAAGAAAATTAAACGTGGGTATAATCAGAGTGACTGGATTGCAAAAGGAGTGGCAGCTGTATCTGGTATAAGTGTTAATTTGGCAGCTGTTACGAGGATAAAAGACACAGAAACACAAACTAAAAAAACGAATTTTGAACGCTGGGAAAATGTAAGTGGTATATTTGAATTGATTTCTTCTCCTTCTTGTTTTGAGGGAAAGCATATTTTAATTATTGATGATGTTTTAACTACTGGAGCCACCATAATAGCTTGTGCATCAGCTTTTAATGGAATTTCTAACTTACGTGTTAGTGTTCTGACATTGGCTATGGCAATGTAGATAATAATAACAAAAAAAGTTTGCCTTTTAAGGCAAACTTTCGCTCTTCGAGTAGGACTTGAACCTACGACCCTCTGATTAACAGTCAGATGCTCTAACCAACTGAGCTATCGAAGAATGTTACAATTGATTTGGCTCTTCGAGTAGGACTTGAACCTACGACCCTCTGATTAACAGTCAGATGCTCTAACCGACTGAGCTATCGAAGAATGTTTTCTCAATTGCGATGCAAAAGTAATAGGATATTTTGAAATATGCAATATCTTTGCAAAAAAAAAAATGAAATGGACAAAATAATAGGATTAGGTAACGCCCTTGTAGATGTACTTGCAACTTTGAATGATGATTCTCTTCTTGCCGAGATGGAATTACCTAAAGGTAGTATGCAGTTGATAGATGAATTTAAGCTTCAAAAAATTAATGAACGTTTTAATAACATGGATACACATTTAGCAACAGGAGGATCTGCTGGTAATGCTATTTTGGGGTTGGCATGTTTGGGGGCTAAAACAGGTTTTATTGGCAAAGTTGGAGATGATGAATATGGACGCTTCTATAGGGAAAATCTTCATAAAAATGGAATTGAGGAAAAATTATTGATTGGGGATCTTCCTTCGGGAGTTGCTTCTACATTTATTTCACCCGATGGGGAACGTACTTTTGGAACATACCTTGGAGCAGCTTCAACTTTGAGGGCAGAAGACTTGTCATTTTCGATGTTTCATGGATATACCTATTTTTTTCTTGAGGGTTATTTAGTGCAAGATCATGATATGATTTTAAAAGCTATTCGCCTTGCTAAAAGAGCTGGGTTGCAAGTTTGCTTAGATATGGCGAGCTATAATATTGTGGAAGCTGATCTTGACTTTTTCTCGTTTTTGGTAAAAGAATATGTAGATATACTTTTTGCAAACGAAGAAGAGGCTAGAAGTTTTACGGGTAAGGAGCCTGAAGAAGCTTTAGAGGAAATCGCAAAAATGTGTAGTATTGTTGTTGTAAAACTTGGGGCTCGTGGATCTTATATTCGTAAGGGAACAAGCACCATTGAGGCTGAAGCTTTGCCTGTAGGAAAAGTGCTTGATACAACAGGAGCTGGGGATTATTTTGCAGCAGGTTTTTTGTATGGTTTAACTAATGGTTGTTCTTTGCCTAAATGTGCGAAAATTGCTTCTATCCTTTCTGGAAATGTTATTCAAGTTATTGGTACTACTATTCCTGGCGTACAATGGGATGAAATAAAGTTAAATATTAGTGAGATATTATAGATATTGACTTGTTTTCTTGTTTATTTGTAGATCAACTCTAAATTGTAAATATGAAAAGATACCTAAATAGAAAGAGTGCTGTCGTGATTGTGTTTGCTTTGATGATCGCGGCTTTTTTTAGTTTTAGAAATGGAGGTAGCCGTAGCTTTCAGTTAGCTAAAAACATCGAGATATTTAATGCTATTGTGAAAGAGCTTGATATGTTTTATGTAGACACAATTAATCCGAATAAAACTCTTCGTGAAGGGATCGATGCGATGTTAATGTCTTTAGATCCTTATACTAATTATTTTCCTGAGGAGGATAAAAATGAGTTGGAACAAATGATTAATGGCTCTTATGGTGGAGTTGGCTCTGTAATAGCGTATGATTCAAAACTTAAGCGTTCTGTTATAGCTGAGCCATATGAAGGTATGCCGGCAGCGGAAGTTGGGCTGAAGGTTGGTGATATTTTGATGGCAATAGATGGTAAGGATCTGGCAGGAAAAAATAATTCAGAAGTGAGTGAAATGCTTAGAGGGCAGGTTGGTACAGCTTTTAACTTGCAGGTGGAAAGACCTGGAACTAAAAAAAGGTTAGACTTTACTCTTGTTCGAAAGTCGATACAGCTACCCACTGTTCCGTATGCAGGAATTCTTAGTGATCATAAGGTTGGATATATTAATTTGAGTAGTTTCTCAGGTAATCCCTCTAAAGAGTTTAAAAAGGCTTTTCTTGATTTAAAAAAGAAAGGTATGGGGGCATTGGTTATTGATTTGCGCGGTAATGGCGGCGGGTTACTTGATCAAGCAGTTGAAATTATTAACTTTTTCGTCCCGCGTGGCAAAACGATAGTAGTTACTAAAGGGAAAATAAAGCAGGCTAGTAATACTTATAAAACTTTGCGTGAACCACTAGATACAGAGATCCCTATAGCTGTGCTTGTTAACAGTCGTACGGCTTCATCGTCTGAAATATTAGCAGGAGCGCTTCAAGATCTTGATAGAGCTGTTATTATTGGTACTCGAACTTTTGGTAAAGGATTGGTCCAAGTTCCTCGTTCATTGCCGTATGGAGGAACGCTGAAAGTTACAACTTCTAAATACTATATCCCAAGTGGGCGTTGTGTGCAAGCTCTTGATTATAAACATAGAAATGAAGATGGAAGCGTAGGTCGATTGCCAGATAGCTTAACTAATGTGTTTTACACTGCTGATGGGCGTGAGGTACGGGATGGAGGAGGAATTACTCCCGATATAGTTGTTAAACCTCAAAAGATGCCTAATATTCTGTTTTATCTAATTGATGATAACTTAATATTCAATTATGCAACTCAGTATTGTTTAAAACATTCTACAATATCTACTCCTGATAAGTTTGTCTTATCAAATGCTGACTATGCTGATTTTAAAGCTTTAGTAAAGGCTTCAGATTTTAAATATGATCAGCAGAGTGAGAAAATTCTTAAAAGTTTAAAGGAAGCGGCTAAGTTTGAAGGTTATATGGATGATACCGCCAATGAATTTAAGACATTAGAGAAGAAATTTACTCATAATCTTGATCGCGATTTAAATTACTTCTCTAAAGATATTAGGAATATGATATCTGTGGAAATTATTAAACGTTATTATTATCAACGGGGTAGTATAATACAACAATTGAAAGATGATGATGATTTGAAACAAGCTGTAAAAATATTGTCTACCGGAGAAGAGTACAATCAGATTCTTGCGGCAACAGGAAAGTAAAAATCTTGTTTTATGGTAATGGAGTTGTTCTTTCTTTGGACTTGATTTTTTAAAGGAATTATTGGATATCCTTGTTTAAGCATTTTGAGATGAATGCCTAAACAAGGATATTTCTTACTAATTTTCCTCGATGTAGTCCCCGTTTTCTTTGATCAGTGCGATGAGTTTGTTTACAGCTTCTTCTTCTGGTATATTTTTCTCTATACACTCTTTTTTTCGATATAAACTTATTCTTCCTTTTCCTGCACCTACATAGCCATAGTCTGCATCGGCCATTTCACCAGGTCCATTTACGATGCATCCCATGATACCTATTTTGAGTCCTTTTAGGTGAGATGTTGCAGCTTTTACGCGAGCAATAGTGCTTTGTAGGCTAAAGAGCGTGCGTCCGCATCCAGGGCATGATATATATTCGGTCTTACTAGTTCGTACTCGTCCTGCTTGTAAGATACCAAAAGCAGTCGTGTCTATGATATCATGATTGATCTCTCCTTGGTTGTATAAGAATATTCCATCTGAGATTCCATCTATTATTAATGGTCCCATATCTGCAGCTGATTTTATTTGGAAGTCTTCAACTTGATTTTCTGTATAATGTTGGAATGTCACAACTGGGTTGTCAATTTTCTCATTTATTAATTGATGTACAAATGCTCTATGCTCTCCGACTCTATTAGGATGATTACTTTGAGAAAGCAATACTATTTCAGGATGTACTTTTAGGCAGGCAATAGCTTCATCAGTTAATGCCATATATGGCATGAATAAAAATTTAAGTTCGGATTGGCATTCTCCAATCGCTAATAGTTGTGTGTGATTGAAAGCAGGCCAGCATTTCTTTCCTGTCTTATCAAATTTATCTTTTTCTGTTTCCCATATGTCTGCATCGAGAATATATTCAGGACCTTCTTCGATCTGGGATGGTATTGTTCTTGCAGCGTAAATGTAATCAGGGATAAATTGATGGTTTATACTAAATTTATTATCCATTCTATCAGCTATAACAATAGGGGTATTTTCGCCACCTATGTTTTTTACGGCTTTCGTTTTTCTTCGAACAGGTGAAAGATAATTAAATTCTTTTGCTGCTAATCCTGGTATATAAGGGTGGTCGCAGCGGAGGTTGACATGTTCTACTAATTTTTTTGCAACAGGTATTTCTGCTTCTGGATCTTCGCTTAGAGATACGCGTATTGTATCTCCATAGCCATCTGCTAGTAATGTGCCAATCCCTAATGCTGATTTTATTCGCCCATCTTCTCCGTCTCCAGCCTCGGTTACTCCTAGATGTAATGGGAACTGCATTCCTTCTCTTTCCATAACTTCAACAAGTAGTCTTACGGTTCTGACCATAATTACTGTATTTGAAGCTTTTATTGAGATTACTACATTTGCGAAATTTTCGGCAACACAAATACGAAGGAACTCCATACAAGATTCTACCATTCCTTCTGGGGTATCTCCATAACGGGTCATGATGCGATCTGAAAGCGAACCATGATTAACTCCGATGCGAATCGCTGTGTTATTTTCTTTACAAATGTTTAGGAAAGTCACAAATCTTTCCCGAATTTTTAATAATTCTTGTGCATATTCTTCATCGGTGTATTCTACTTGTTTGAAAGTACGAGGTGCATCTAAATAATTGCCAGGATTAATGCGTACTTTTTCTGCATATAGAGCTGCTACATCTGCTACTTTAGGTGTGAAATGAATGTCAGCTACTAATGGATTCATATATCCTTGACTTCTTAGTTCTGCATTTATATTTTTGAGGTTTTCAGCCTCTTTCATCCCTTGTGTAGTCAGACGTACATAGTCACCTCCAGCATCAATGATCTTTTTTGCTTGTTTCACGCAGGCTTCAGTATCTTGCGTGGATGTATTAGTCATTGATTGTATGCGAATAGGTTGTGTTTCGCCTAAAATTATATTGCCAACAATGACTTTCGATGATTCTCTTCGAGAATAGTTAAATAGATCCATTTAATTTGTTTTAAACTCATATTTTACCTCTTTTAGCTCTTCGTTGGCTTTTACTATTTTATTTTTAAGCCCCTCTTTATAAGCTCTAAATTTGGTTTCTAATTCTTTATCTTCTAAAGATAAGATTTGAATAGCAAGAATTGCAGCATTAAGAGCGGCATTTATTCCTACTGTTGCTACAGGTATGCCAGGAGGCATTTGTACTATAGCCAATAATGCATCCATACCATCTAATGTTGATTTTATAGGAACACCTATTACTGGCAATGTTGTGGAGGCAGCAATAACTCCTGGTAAATGAGCAGCCATGCCAGCAGCAGCAATAATTATTTTAATCCCTTTTGCATGCGCATTCTTAGCAAATGTTTCGACAGCTTCCGGTGTGCGATGTGCTGAAAGAGCATTTATTTCAAAAGGTATGTGCATATCGTTTAGTAGCTGAGCTGCTTTTTCCATAACAGGAAGATCAGATGTGCTACCCATGATTATACTAACAAGTGGAGTCATGTTATTGGTTTATTCGTTAATCAATTTTTTATATTCTTTAGCGTCTAATAGCGAACTGAAGTCACTGTTTGGAGAAAGAGCAATCTTGACTAACCAACCTTCACCGTAAGGGTCTTGGTTTACTAGTTCAGGTTTTTCTTCTAGCATTTTATTTTCTTCTAGGATCTCTCCTGCTACAGGGATGAAGAGGTCTGATATTGTTTTAACTACTTCAATGGTGCCGAAAACTTCACCGTATTCTAGTTTTTCTCCTATACTAGGTATGTCAACAAAAACAATATCTCCTAGTTGCTCTTGGGCGTAGTCGGTTATGCCTACATAGGCTACATTTCCGTCTACGCGAATCCATTCATGTTCTTTTGTGTACTTTAATTCTTCAGGAAAATTCATAATGATACGTTTTAAAATTATACATCATTTATATATACTTAAAATAGCAAAAATCTAAATATAATATTAATACTAGGGTGTAATACTAATAATGTAGATATAAAGCCTAAAAGGAATCCACTTAGTACTTCTCCTATTGTGTGATGCTGAAGGATAATGCGGGCTGTCCCTAATATGCCTGATATTAATAAAAATCCACATAACCACCATATAGGATTGTATCCAAATAGAGCGCTGAATGAAATTAACCCTCCTACAATACTTCCCATGCCAATCATGTGTTCACTCAGCTTCCATTTTAAATTTATTATGATACTTATACTCATAGCTATTAATGATGCTAAAATTATACCAGACATATACCATGGTATGTTTAGTTTGCGCATCATTAGTAGGCAAAAGACATAAGATGTTATTGTTAATATATAAGGTATATAACGCTTTTTGCGCTCAGTAAGTTCTTTAGCATCAAAGCCATTTATTTTTCGGAATAGAAATATTGTTAACATTGGCATTAATATCGTAAAGCAATAAATAATTCCTAGCACAATCAATTTATAAGCTAGGGGCATGATTCGGAGATATGAAAAAAGGAATAGGATAAGAAATGCTATGAATGGGATAGAAAATGGGGTAAGAATTGACGAGATTATTCGTGCAATTTTTATTAATGTTTTATCTGTAATAAGGTGCTCTTCCATAATATTTTTGCAGTTAATTTTTTTTTATTTTCTTAATCTGGCTACTGGTATGTTGAGTTGTTGGCGATATTTAGCAACGGTTCTCCTAGCTATAGGGTAGCCTTTACTTTTTAATATATCAGCTAATTCATCATCTGTTAGCGGCTTCTTTTTGTTTTCTTCATCAATGCATTCTTTTAGAATTTTGCGTATTTCCCTTACGGACATTTCTTCGCCATCTTCAGTGGTATATCCATCGTTGAAGAAAAATTTAAGAGAATACACACCATAATTGGTTTGTACGTATTTGCTATTGCTTACTCTGGATATAGTGGAAATATCAAGTCCTGTTTTTTCGGCTACGTCTTTAAGGATCATAGGATGAAGAAGTGATTCATCTCCTTCAAGAAAGAAAGGACGTTGCAGGTCTATAATAGCCTGCATTGTGGTTTGCAACGTATTTTGACGCTGCTTGATTGCTTCAATGAAATTTTGAGCAGAATCTAGCTTTTGCTTGAGGAACATCATGGCTTCTCTTGCCTCTTTTGTTTGTTTGTTTTTAGTGTGTTCTTCTAACATATTAGTGAAGTCTTTGCTCATTCGCAATTCAGGAACATTACGGTTGTTTATGTTGAGAATAATATTTCCATCGTCATAAGTCTCTACAGTAAAATCAGGTATGATTTGTTGCATGTTACGTCCGATTACTTCACCTAAAGAGCTTCCGGGACGCGGGTTTAATTTTGTTATTTCGGCAATAGCCTCTTTAAATTTTTTCTCATTAAGATTTAGCTTTTGCATTATCTTATCCCAATGCTTTCGTGTGAATTCTTCATAACATTTCTCAATAATATTAAGCTCTGTTTCTTTAAGTGGAGAAGGTTCTTTTCGCTGAATTTGTATACTAAGGCATTCTTGTAGGTCGCGGGCACCTAAACCTGCCGGATCAAAATCCTGAATTGTTTTTAGCACTTCTTCAAGTTCATGCTCATTGGTGTTTATTCCCGCATAAATGGCTAATTCATCACATATGCTCTCTAATGATTTCCTTAATAACCCATCGTCATCTAATGAGCCTATAATATATTCAGCTAATTCTTTTTGCTGTTCAGTTAGATTCCTTTCTCTAAGTTGCTCTTTTAGAATTTCATAGAATGAAACTACATCTGAAAATGGAATTTCTTCTGCTTGTTCACCTTTAGAACGATTATTTTCTTGTAATTTGTAGTCAGGAATATCGTCTTCAGTGAGATAGTCGTTTAAAGAATCATATTCATTGGTGTCAGCCTCATTGTCTTGAACTTCAGCGGTAGGAGCTTCGTCTGTAAGTTTTTCTTCTTTCCCCTCCTCTAAAGCTGGGTTTTCTAGCAGTTCTGCGCGTACACGATCTTCTAGTTCTACAGTAGGAAGTTCCAGCAACTTCACCACTAGAATTTGTTGAGGTGAAAGGGTTTGCATCTGTTGCTGTACCTGCGACTGTGTTTGACGGGAACTCTGTACCATAATGCTTTCTTTATCTACGTATGTTATCTTGCTACAAAAGTAACGATTTAAATCGATATTTTGTAAATAGATAAATGCCAAAATTAATAAAAAGGGTTATCTTTGTTGGACTAACTTATAAATGAAAAATTATGTTTTCTAAAGAAACGTATATACAACGTAGAGCGTTGTTAAAAAAGGCTTTAGGCTCTGGTGTTTTGCTATTTCTGGGAAATGATGAATATGGGTTGAATTATGCAGATAATACATTTCGTTATCGACAAGATTCGACTTTCCTATATTATTTTGGTCTCTCTTTTTCAGGTCTTTCAGCTATAATTGATATTGACGAAGATAAAGAAGTTGTTTTTGGGGATGAACTTACCATCGATCATATTGTATGGATGGGGACACAACCAACTATAAAAGAAAAAAGTGAATTGATAGGGGTTGAAAAAACGATGCCTTCGGATTCTATTAAAGAATATTTGTTAAAGGCTCAACGGAAAGGGCAAACTATTCATTATTTACCTCCTTATCGTGCGGAGCATAAACTGAAATTATTGGAATGGTTAAATGTTCCAGTAGCTCAACAACAAGCTTCTGTTGATTTTATCCGGGCAGTCGTGAATCAACGTAACTATAAATCAGCTGAAGAGATTCTTGAGATAGAAAAGGCTTGTAATATTACTGCAGATATGCATATTACTGCTACTAAGATACTTCGTCCAGGGATGAAGGAATATGAGGTGGTGGCTGCCTTGGAAGCTGTAGCAACTGCTGCCGGAGGTGATTTATCCTTTGCTACTATTGCTACAGTAAATGGGCAAACTTTACATAATCACTATCATGGGAATACGGTTAAATCGGGTGATTTGTTTTTGATTGACGCTGGTGCTGAAACGTCGATGGGGTATGCTGGTGATATGTCTTCGACAATACCTGCTGATCGAAAATTTACTACTCGCCAAAAAGAAGTTTATGATATTCAAGTAGCTTCTCATTTAGCTGCGGTTTCTGCTCTTCGTCCTGGCGTGTCTTTTAAGGATGTATATGAATTATCTGCTCGCGTTATCTGTGATGGATTGAAAGACCTGGGAATAATGAAAGGTGATTCGTCTGAGGCTGTTCAGGCGGGAGCACATGCTATGTTTTTTCCGTGTGGTCTAGGGCATATGATGGGAATGGATGTGCATGATATGGAAAATTTAGGTGAAGTCTGGGTAGGATATAATGGACAGCCTAAGAGCACTCAATTTGGGCGTAAATCTCTTCGCTTAGCTCGTCCTCTTGAACAGGGCTTTGTCTTGACGATAGAGCCGGGGGTCTATTTCATTCCTGAATTAATTGATTTATGGAAAGCGGAAAATAAATTTGCTGAGTTTATTAATTATGAAAAACTTGAAACTTATAAAGATTTTGGAGGTATTCGTAATGAAGAAGATTATTTAATTACTGAAACAGGGGCTCGTCGATTGGGTAAAAAGATACCATTAACAACCGACGAGGTAGAAGAACTTAGATAATGCTTGTATGAAACAAGAACACAAAGCAATCGTCGCTGCCGGTATAGCAGTGCTAAGCTGGTCGACGGTTGCTTCTGCTTTTAAAATTGCTTTAAAATATCTAAGTTCTTTTGAATTACTCTTAGTAGCCTCACTTACTGGTTTACTGTTCTTTTTTAGTGCGGTTTTGTTACAGAGAAAATGGACATTAGTTCAGCGCTTGTCTTTTGCAGACTGGAAGCGCTTTGCGTGGATGGGATTATTAAATCCTGTAGTGTATTATTTAGTTTTGTTTTGGGCATATGACTTACTGCCTGCACAAGTAGCACAGCCAATAAACTATACTTGGCCTATTGTTTTACTTGTCTTGTTGTCTCTATTTACAAGAAAACCTATCGCTCGAAAAAAATACGTTGGTATGTTTCTTTCTCTTGTGGGCGTTGCGTTTATTTCTATTGGTTCAGGTCATGATTTTGGTGGGAAATCTGTCTCCGCATTTGGTGTATTACTTGCGGCGTTGAGTGCTTTCCTTTGGGCCTCATACTGGATTGCAACGAATAAAACAAAGCATGTTGATGCTGTAGTGGCACTTTTTGCATGTTTCCTTTTGGGAACTTTTTATCTTATTATTGCGTCAACTATCATTGGTATTGGCATTAACTCGATAGCCGGTATATTATCTGGTATGTATGTTGGGGCTTTTGAAATAGGGATCCCTTTTGTTTGTTTTGGTTATGCTATTCGAACAAGTCATAACCCTGCATTAATTAACCAACTTTGTTATCTTTCTCCTTTTCTCTCTCTCTTCTTTATATATCTATTTCTTGGCGAGCAAATAGCAATATCTACATATTTCGGATTAGCTTTAATTGTCTCTGGCATTGTCTTTAACTCTAGGTAGAGATTTTTTGTCAGGTTATAATCTTCTTTAATATTTAAAGCTACTTCCTCCTAAAAATTCTCTTAATAAGGATGTTGGAGGAATTTCATTGTCTTGTACAGGGGTGAAGTATTTTATGAATCTGAGTAAGCGATAGGCTTCGCAATATTCTTCACTATTGCGTGGAACATTACTTAATATAGGCTCAGCATAACGACGTAAAACCGCAAATTCAAAAAGTAGGGCGGAGTTAAACATTACGTCTGCATTTTCTTGGTAAGGAAATATCCACTTGTTTTCTCCTGCCCGAACGCTTGGCCAACGCGAAATGGTTTCTTGAGCTGAGTATCCTCTATAATTAAAATCGCGTATAATACGACGAAGTAATCTATTATCCGTTGTGGGGATCCAGTTGTGATCGTCTAACGAAATGGTGGTTAATGCAGAGACATATATTTTAAATTTGTTTGCATCGCTAATATGCTTGGTGAGTTCAGGATTAAGTGCATGAATTCCTTCTAAAATTAAAATGGTATGATCATCTATTTTTAATTTGTCACCATTGTATTCTTTTCTACCCAGTGCAAAATTAAATCGGGGAAGATCAACCTCTTCTCCTTGGAGTAATGCCCCTAGTTGTTGATTGAACAATTCGAGGTCAAGTGCATAAAGTGATTCATAATCATAGTTGCCATTTTTGTCACGGGGAGTTTTTTCTCTGTCTACAAAATAATTGTCTAAAGATATGGGATGAGGCTTTAACCCATTCGTCATTAGCTGTATAGACAATCTCTTACTAAAAGTGGTTTTACCAGATGAAGATGGTCCGGCAATAAGTACAAGCTTTGTTCTGTTCCCATTTTCTCCACGATGATAAATTGTATCTGCAATTTGTGCTATTTTTTTCTCTTGGAGTGCTTCTGCTACATTTATTAAATCGGTTGCATATCCTTTTTGGCAAGCTATGTTGAAATCTCCTGCATTAGTAAGCCCCATTATAGTTCCCCATTGAAGGTATTCTTTGAAGACATCCAACATCTTCTCTTGTTTGATTACGTTTTCAAGAGTTTCTGGGTTTTCTCTGCTTGGAATGCGGAGCAATAAACCATCATAGTATTTGACAAGGTCGAATATTTTTACATACCCTGTGCGAGGCACAAGATTGCCATAATAGTAGTCAACTGTATCGTCTAATGTATAATAGTAAGTATACAAAGAACCTGATGATTCTAAAAGCTTAACTTTATCTTCCATCCCCCTTCCTTTAAAAATTTCTACGGCTTCTGTTGTATGGCATTCGGTTCGATGGAATGGAATGTTTTCTTCAACAATTTCATGCATCCGTTTTTTTATCATTGCCACATCTTCTAGGGATATCTCTCTTCCTATAGAGAGATTGCAAAAATAGCCTTTTGATACAGGATGTTCTACATAGAGTTTTCCATCAGGAAAAATATCGTTGACAGCTTTGAAGAGGATGAAACAAAGAGAACGAACGTAGGTGCGCATACCCGAAGGGTCAGTTATATCTAAAAACTCTATATCCTTATTGTTATATACTTTAAAGTTAAGCCCTTCAGAACGATTATTAACTTTGGCACTTACTACTTGATGAGGAAAATTCAGATTTAATCCTTTGTAAATATTCAAAAGAGAGCTCCCTATGGGGCAGTCTTTATAAATTTTGTTATTTTTGCAATATATTTGTATCATCTGTTTCATCTATGTGTTTCCGATTATGAATAAGATGGTTAAATATATTACATTATTACTTAGAAGACAAATAACCATCAAATGAATTAGTGATGCAATATTCTTTTTATGATTTTTTAAAGCTAATAGGCTCTTTGGGATTGTTTTTGTATGGGATGAAGATAATGAGCGAAGGCTTGCAAAAAATAGCAGGTGATCGATTAAGAAACATCCTTACGGCAATGACCACGAATCGTGTAACTGGAGTTCTAACCGGTTTACTAATTACGGCTTTGATCCAATCTTCTTCTGCTACGACTGTTATGGTTGTTAGTTTCGTCAATGCAGGATTGCTTACATTAACACAATCTATCAGTGTCATTATGGGGGCTAATATTGGTACTACTGTTACCGCTTGGGTTATCTCTCTGTTCGGCTTTAAGGTAGATGTTTCTATGTTTGCTCTTCCATTATTAGGTGTTGCTATTCCTTTGATTTTTTCTAAGAAAAGTATGCGCAAGTCTTTCGGTGAATTCATTTTTGGATTTGCTTTTTTATTTATGGGGCTTGCCTTCTTAAAAGATAATGTACCTAATTTGGCGGCTAATCCTGAAATGCTAGCTTTTATTCGGAATTATACTGATATGGGCTATTTTTCTATTCTGCTTTTTTTGCTTTTGGGTACTATTGTGACTATCATCGTGCAATCCTCTAGTGCTACAATGGCAATAACGCTAGTGATGTGCTCTATGAATTGGATCCCTTTTGAGTTGGCTGCAGCTTTAGTTTTAGGTGAAAATATAGGCACAACAGTTACTGCCAATCTTGCAGCTTTGGCTGCTAATTCTTCAGCAAGGAGAGCTGCCCTAGCCCATTTTATCTTTAATATTTTTGGTGTCTGTTGGATGTTACTTCTTTTTTATCCTTTTACTGGAGCTATCTCTTGGCTAGTCGATACTTATATGCCTAGTTCTCCTGATGTTGCCGTTTCATTTAAACTTTCGGCTTTTCATACTGTTTTTAATCTCTGCAATGTCTTTTTTATGATTTGGTTTGTGAAGTGGATCGAAAAAGCAGTTTGTTCTCTTATCCATCAAAAAGAAGATGAAGAAGAATATCGTTTGCGTTTTATACCTAATGGAATACTCTCAACAGCTGAACTTTCAATATTGCAAGCTCGTAAGGAAATAAATCTTTATTCTGAAAGAACACATAAAATGTTTGTGATGGTTCAGGACTTATTGCACACACAAAAAGATGATGATTTTAATAAGCTGTTTAGTCGTGTTGAAAAATACGAAAATATTAGTGATAATATGGAACTCGAAATTGCTAATTATTTGAATCAAGTATCTGATGGAAAATTGAGCTCTGAAAGTAAATTACAAATTAGGGCAATGTTGAGAGAAGTAACAGAGATAGAAAGTATAGGGGATAGCTGTTATAATCTTGCACGGACCATTAATCGCAAGCGGCAGACTAATCTTGATTTTACGGAAAAACAATATGAACATATTCATTTAATGTTTAAACTTTCAAACGAAGCTTTATCGCAAATGATTCTTCTCTTAGAGAAAGCCTCTCATCAAAATATTGATGTGAATAAGTCATTTAATATAGAGAATGAGATGAATAATTATCGTAACCAACTGAAAAATCAAAATATATTAGATGTAAATAATAAAGAGTACGATTATCAGATGGGAGTGTATTATATGGATATAATAGGTGAGTGTGAGAAGCTAGGAGATTATGTTGTAAATGTAGTGGAAGCCAGTAGCGATGTGAAAGAAAAAAAGGCTTCTTAAAAAATATAAGTTTTATTCCCTATTCATAGATAAATAGCGGGGTGTTGGTTTTTTATTCCTATTTGCCAGTACTCCGTTATTTATATTTTCTACTCTTCTAGTTTTTCAAAATCATCTTTACCTACTCCGCACATAGGACATATCCAATCTTCTGGAATATCTTCAAAGGCTGTTCCTGGCTCTATTCCACTTTCAGGGTCTCCAAATTCGGGATCATAGACATAATCACATGCTATACAAATGTATTTCATATCAGTTTCTTGTTATGGTTTGTATTCTTTCAAACAAGAAAACTTACTACTTTGTTTTTGTTATAAACCTTGTAAATCTGATTTTTAGGCTTGATAGCTGATAAGAGCTTTTGTTTTCTTCTGATAATTAAATTATATGTTGTATTTTTGCAGAATTATAATGAGTATTCTTCTTTATGACTACAATAAATGATACTTACCGTCATTCCGGGCTCAGTGAAGATGATGTGAGAATTAGCCGACAACGGTATGGTACTAATCTTATTACGCCTCTGAAACGCCTTTCTTTATGGAAACTCTATTGGGAGAAATTTGAGGATCCTGTCGTTCGCATATTGTTGTTTGCAGCCTTCCTTTCTTTAGGTATATCTATTTTTCAAAATGAGTATGCGGAAACTGTAGGAATTATTTCTGCAATACTTTTAGCTACAGGAATTGGTTTCTTTTTTGAATATGATGCTAACAAGAAATTTGATTTATTAAATTTGGTCAATGAAGATACTCTCGTTAAAGTTCTTCGTTCTGGCGAAATGACTGAAGTACCTCGGAAGGAAATTGTGGTTGGAGATCTTGTGATTTTGGAAACAGGTGAAGAAATTCCTGCTGACGGTGATTTGATAGAAGCTATCTCTTTGGAGGTGAATGAGTCTACCCTTACAGGAGAGTTATCTGTCGATAAAACGATTCTTGAATCAGATTTCGATCTTGAAGCTACTTATCCTTCTTATAAAGTTTTGAAAGGTACTACCGTGTTAAATGGTCATGGGCTTATGATGGTAACTTTAGTAGGAGATGCTACTGAATATGGAAAAGTAGCCAAGCAGAGTACTGAACAAAATCTAGAATCAACCCCTTTAAATATTCAATTGAATAGACTAGCCAATTTCATTGGTAAGGCAGGTTTTTCTGTTGCTATTCTTGCTTTTATTGTTTTTGTTTCAAGAGATTTGTTTCATTATTTTTCTGTTAATGAAGTAAATGAAGTTTCCCAATATTTAGATGTATTGCGGATAGTTCTGAAGTATTTTATGATGGCTGTGACTTTGATAGTGGTAGCTGTCCCAGAAGGTCTTCCTATGAGTGTGACTTTGAGCTTGGCTTTGAACATGCGTCGAATGTTGGCAACCAATAACCTTGTTCGTAAAATGCATGCTTGTGAAACAATGGGGGCGATTACTGTTATTTGCACTGATAAAACGGGAACGTTGACACAAAATCTGATGCAAGTATATAAGACCGATTTTTATGGTTTGAGAAATGGTTCAGAATTAGATGATAATGAAATAAGCTCTTTGATAATTGAAGGGATTGCTGCAAATTCAACAGCTTTCTTGAAAGAGTCAAACAATGATGGAGATGTACTTAAAGGTATAGGTAATCCTACGGAGGTTGCTTTACTATTATGGTTAAATGGTAAAGGCTTAAATTATTTGAGATTAAGAGAGAATGCACATATTATTGATCAGCTGGCGTTTTCTACCGAAAGAAAATTTATGGGAACGTTGGTAGACTCTTCTATGTGTAAGAAGAAAGTTCTATATATTAAAGGTGCCCCCGAAATTGTATTAGCAAAATCTAAGCTTGTTTGCTTTGAGCAAGCTATAGATAAGAATGAGTGTAAATCTACCATTGATTCTGCACTGCTTAATTATCAAAATATGGGCATGCGCACACTTGGTTTTGCTTATAAGATAATTGATGAAAATACTGATAGAGATTTTAATTTTCTTGTGGAAGATACCGACTTTTCTTTTTTAGGTATTGTAGCCATTTCAGATCCGATTAGAAGCGATGTTCCGGCTGCTGTTTCTAAATGTCAGTCTGCTGGTATTTTAATAAAATTAGTGACTGGTGATACTTCGGGAACAGCTGTCGAAATAGCTCGACAGATAGGCTTATGGACTTCTAAAGATACAAATTATAATTGTATAACAGGTTCTGATTTCGCGAGTTTGAGCGATGAAGAGGCTTTAAAGAGAGTAGTCGATTTGAAGATTATGTCGAGGGCTAGGCCTGCTGATAAGCAAAGGCTCGTTCAGCTTTTACAAAAATCTGGAGCTGTGGTTGCTGTAACAGGAGATGGTACAAATGATGCTCCAGCTTTAAATCACGCTCAGGTAGGTCTTTCTATGGGATCAGGTACTTCTATTGCGAAAGAAGCTAGTGATATTACTTTACTTGATGATTCTTTTAATAGCATTGGGGTCGCTGTAATGTGGGGACGTTCGCTTTACAAAAACATACAACGTTTTATTGTCTTTCAGTTGACTATTAATCTGGTCGCTTTGCTAATAGTGCTGTTTGCTCCCCTTATTGGTTCAGAACTTCCATTAACAGTCACTCAAATGTTGTGGGTAAATTTAATTATGGATACTTTTGCGGCTTTGGCTTTAGCATCTATTCCTCCGAATGAGGACGTCATGTTAGAGAAACCTCGTACTAGTAATGAATTTATTATTACTAAGAGCATGAAATATAATATCCTTGGAGTTGGCTTGACTTTTTTGCTTTTACTCATGGGGATGATTCATTATTTCACAAATTCAGAAGGAGAAATAACTACGTATAACCTTACTGTGTTCTTTACTTTTTTTGTCATGTTGCAGTTTTGGAACTTATTTAATGTGAGAGTTTTCGGAACAACTAATTCTGCATTTAAAGGAATTAATAAATCTTATGGTATGGAGATTGTTCTTTTGCTTATCTTGGCGGGACAATTTTGTATTGTACAATTTGGTGGAGAAATATTTCGTACTGAGCCTCTTGATTGGGCTACTTGGGGGGCGATTATAGCATCCTCCTCTCTTGTTTTATGGGTGGGAGAAATATTTCGTTTTATTCGGCGTATAACTAATTAAAGATTAATAAATGGAAAGGGGAAAAATAAAAAATATTATTATTGATTTTGGAGGTGTATTGATAGATCTTGATAGACAACGCTGTATTGATAACTTTAAAAAAATAGGTTTTCTAAATGTTGATGAGTTTATTGATCCGTACCGTCAGCAAGGTTTTTTTATGGATTTTGAGAAAGGTTTGACCACTGCTTCAGAATTTCGCAATGCTGTAAGAGAACAGGCTGGAAAGCTAATTGTTGATAAGCAAATAGACGCTGCCTGGAATAGTTTTTTGATTGGGATTCCTACTTTTAAACTAGATCTTTTGCTTGAACTACGTAAAAATTATGTGGTTTATCTTCTTAGCAATACGAATGAAATACATTGGAAATGGGCTTGTAAAAATTCTTTTTCTTATAAGGGTTTTAGGGTTGAGGATTATTTTGAAAAAATGTTTTTATCATTTGAGCTTCATAAGGCTAAACCTGAGGCTGAGATATTTAGCACTTTGATTGAAGAGACAGGGATATTGCCAGAAGAGTCTTTTTTTATTGATGATGCTTCTGCTAATTGTCTTGTTGCACAATCTTTTGGTATAACTACTTATACTCCTAAAGCTGGAGAGGATTGGAGCCATCTTTTTAAATAAATCTTTCTGAAATGCAGATAATTCATTCGATAACTGATCTTTGTGAACCATGTGTCGCTAGTATAGGCTTTTTTGATGGTGTGCATGCTGGACATCAATTTTTAATCAATCAGGTTCAGAATGTTGCTCTTAA
The DNA here is from genome assembly GCF_963677685.1 of uncultured Bacteroides sp. Taxonomy (NCBI): domain Bacteria; kingdom Pseudomonadati; phylum Bacteroidota; class Bacteroidia; order Bacteroidales; family Bacteroidaceae; genus Bacteroides; species uncultured Bacteroides sp. The sequence continues at coordinate 89,249 of NZ_OY782186.1, read as the reverse complement.
AAAAGGATTGCGTTCGGCACTGATTACTTTCCCTGTACACCCTCGTAGGGTGATGAATTCTGACTATCGTCCAGATTTACTGACTACAGCTGATGAGAAAATTGAACTCTTAGAGCAAACGGGCATTGATTACTGTATTATGCTTGATTTTACTCTTGAAATTTCTCACTTAACTGCTTATGATTTTATGAAAAGGATTCTCAAAGAGCAGTATAACGTGCATACTTTACTTATTGGGTACGATCATCGTTTTGGATATAATCGCAGTGAAGGGTTTGATGAATATGTACTTTATGGCAAAACGATTGGAATGGATGTTGTGCTAGCTGAAGCATGTAGAATGGATGGTATAAATATCAGTTCATCTGTTATTCGTAATTATCTGCAAGAAGGCCTTGTTGATATGGCTGCTAAATGTTTGATGTACGAATATTCTATTCAAGGAGTTGTTGTTGGTGGATATAGAGTAGGGCGTAAGATCGGTTTCCCAACTGCCAACCTTGATGTTGAAGAGATTGAGAAAATAATACCTGCGGATGGAGTTTATGCTGTTCGGGTTGAAGTTCAGGGGCAGTTTTATGCTGGAATGCTGAACATAGGTTATCGTCCTACCATTGATAATGGGAAAAATCGTAGTGTTGAAGTTCATATTCTTCATTTTGATTCAGATATTTATAATTGTGTTATCCGACTATTTTTTGTGAAGCGTATACGTTTGGAGATGAAGTTCTCGAACTTGGATGAATTGATTGCTCAGCTTCACGTAGATGCTGCTATGGTAGAAGATATTCTAGGTTAATACTCTGCTCTTCTTTTATTTAAATAATATATTTACATATAACTTATTGCTTCTTGATCCTTCTTTAAATTCTTTTTTTATATTGAAAAAGATTTGTTTTTTATCGTTTTTCGATAATTTATTTGTGTGATTCAAATATTATACTTTAATTTGCATATCGAAAAACAATAAAAAAATATCGAATTACAAATACAAAAAGAATTTCCTCTATGAAAAAATCATTATTAGGTATTAGTGTTTTAGTCGTATCAATTTCATTGATGGCTATGTTTGTTGGTGGTATTGTTGCATATGTATAATTTTGCAGAAGATATATTCCGAAGAAGTTATATCTTTGTATCATTGATATAGAGTTAATATGAAAACAGCCATAAAGCTTGTGCTTATTTATTTTGTCTGCCAAATTCTAGGTGTTTTTTTGGCAATGATTCCAGCCGTTCTTATTGTTCTTTTGAAACATGGAGATATGGCTGAAATCAATTCTCTATCTCTTGCTCCATCTATGTTGATTGGTTTTTTGCTCATGTTTTCCTATTTGTATAAAACGGGTTATATTAGTAAATCGAAAAAAACATGGTCTTTTGTTTCTCTGGATTATCTTCTCTATTCTTCAATAATGGCTCTTTCGGCTATTTTTTTAATAGATTATTTAATGTCTTTTATGTCTTGGCTTCCTGATTGGATGGAAGATTCTTTTGATGCATTACAAGCTGGTAGTTTAGGAATCATCTGCATAGCGCTATTGGGTCCTATCTTGGAAGAACTACTGTTTAGAGGAGCGGTAACAAAAATCTTATTGCAGAAATACACTCCTACTAAAGCTATTTTCTTGTCTGCTTTGATTTTTGGAATCTTTCATTTAAATCCGGCACAGATAGTAGGTGCGGGGCTTATGGGAGTTATATTGGCTTGGATATATTATAAAACAGCAAGTTTGATACCGTGTATTCTCATGCATGTAATTAATAATAGCTTGTCTGTTTATCTTAATATTAAATATCCCGATGCTAATTATACTGAAGATATTTTAGGCTCAAATTATTATATTTGGCTATTGCTAGCAGGCGTGTTGTTTTTGTCTACTTTTCTTTTAATGAATAAAAGAATATTTGCTAGTGAGTGGAAAGAGAATATAATGGGTAATAATGACATGAATTGAAATACGTATATATAATGAAACGGAGATTGAATATACTTTGTTTATTGGTGGTTCTGGTTTTAGGCTATTCTGTTTTTGATGCGTTATATCAATTCTCGGAAGGCTTTTTTACAGGTATAAAAATAGCCACAAGTTCTCATGATAAAAATCAGATATTGAGTAATCCTGCCATGAACATGAAGATGCTTGCTTTAGTGCCTGACGATTTTGCTACGTTTTCAGATTCCGTGTATAATGAAAAAACGAAGACTTATGTCCCCGCATTATATGATCAGCTGATTGTAAGTGTAAAGACGAAACCTAATCTATGGGAAATGTTAGGAAGCGGACTTGCGGGCTTGTTTGAGCTCATTTTTGCTATTATATCGGTGGTCTTTTTTGTTAAGCTGATTATTTCTATTAATAAATCGGATATCTTTAATTGGAAAAACGTACGTCGTCTTCGTTTTTTGGGAGGTGCTCTTATTTTGAGTTTTTTCTGTTCGGTCATCTCTATATGCATAACGAATTCAGAATTGTCTGAAGCTCTCTCAATCCCTGGGTATTCGTTACATTTATCAGAGTTATTGTCTGTATTGACTTTAGTATTAGGTATTGTATCGCTTCTTGTTGGTGAGGTTTTTGCAATAGGTCTACGTTTGCAAGAGGAGCAAGATTTAACGATTTAAAGAATGGAGAGATAAGATGTCTATAATAGTGAATTTGGATATAATGATGGCTAGGAGAAAAATCTCTTTAGGCGAACTAGCCGAAAAAGTGGATATAACTCCTGCTAATCTTTCTATATTAAAAACGGGGAAGGCTAAGGCGATTCGTTTCTCTACTCTTGAAGCTATTTGTAAGGTGCTTGATTGCCAACCGGGAGATTTGCTAGAATTTAAAAACGATGAATAGAATACTAAATGTTTGTCTGTTTGAAAAGAATAAATTAAAAGAGGAGAAATTTTTATTTCCCCTCTTTTGCTTTAAATGCTAATGCATACATTCTCATTTGCTTTACCATGGCTAAAAGTCCATTGCTGCGTGTCGGAGACAAGTGCTCTTTTAGTCCTATTTTTTCGATAAAATAAAGATCTGCATTTAATATTTCTTCGGGTGTATGTCCCGATACTATTTTTATCAATAGAGCAATAATTCCTTTTACAATGAGAGCATCACTTTCTGCTTGAAATATTAATTTCCCGTCAATATTATCAGCAACAAGCCAAACTCTACTTTGGCAGCCCTCAATTAAATTTTGCTCGGTTTTATCTTTTTCAGTGAGAGATTTTTGTTCATTACCTAAATCAATTAATAATTGGTACTTATCCATCCAATCACTAAAATCATTAAATTCTGCAATCACTTCATCTTGTAACTCATTAATAGTCATTATTCTTATTATTTTTCGTTATAAATTACTTCTAAAATTGTTTGACCAACCACTTTCAATGTAGTTTTATTTATTATATCCATATTGTCTTTCAATGTGTGCCAGTATGGAGCGAATCCGCCAGATTCACTTTTCCTATCACTTGGTATAATATCAATGCTTGGAATTCTGGCGATTTTATTAACGAAATAATGATCATCGGTTACAAATCCTCCTTCTTCATTAATGAAATATTTTTCGTAACCTAGTTCATGCGCTTTTTTCCAGACTTTCTTGACTACACTTTTAGCATATTTAAGGGAATACCCTTCTTTATAAAAAGTTGCATTTTTGCCACCTACCATGTCCAATAAAATCCCAAAACGGGCATTGTAATTTTGAACATGTGGGTTCTTTGCCCAATATTGAGTGCCTAAACACCAATATTCCTCTTTATGTTCTCCTTGATAAAATTCAGGAGCCCCATAATCTTCTGCATCAAAAAATATGATATCAATGCCTAATTCCGGTTGTTTCTTATTAATTAAACGTGCTATTTCAAGTAATGTTCCAACGCCACTTGCACCATCGTCTGCTCCCAAAATAGGAGTGTGGTGGTTTTTCTCATTAGGATCGTTGTCTGCCCATGGGCGAGAATCCCAATGAGAAAAGAGAAGAATTCGTTTTTTACTTTCAGGTTTATATGAACCTATTATGTTGCGGCATTTTAGTATCTTTTTGTCGTAACTAATTAATTCGGCATACTGGTTGGTCACAGTTGCACCAAATTCTGTTAGCTTATTAGCTAAGTAATTCCCACAGGCTACATGTGCAGATGTGTTAGGAACACGTGGTCCAAAATCAACCTGTGCTTTTACATATTGGTAAGCACTGTCAGCATTAAATTTCGGAGCTATAACTTTAGCTGTTTTTTCTTCCGTCTTTCCCGCTGATTTATTATTTGTTCCGCAAGCAGATATGGTAAGTAATAGCAGGCTTGTTTGTAGAAGCGTATAGATAATTTTCATTGCCTTTGTATTTAATTTAGTTTCAAAATTACAATTTATTTTTTTACTCTTTCGGAGTATTGGGTTTAAATTTCAGTTCAACACTCTTTTTGTTAACAATAAGCTCTACTTGAGCACCATTAATTAGAGGGAGATTTTGTGTAGTATGCCCAACGGGGAAATTGAAACAGATAGGATAATTGTACTCTTGCACCAAATCTGCTAAAGCCTCATATAACTTTTTTCCTAAAGAGTTATCTTCTTCATATTCTGTAAATTGTCCGATAATAAGTCCGGAGAGCTCTTTCAAAACGCCTCCAAGTTTGAGGTTATACATCATTCTTTCTATGGCGTGAGGACGTTCACTCACATCCTCTATGTATAGAATACTATTTTTAGGAGGGATATCGTAGCTAGTTCCTCTGAGTCCATAGAAAACGGATAAATTCCCACCTCTTAACGTGCCGGATGCTTTCCCTTCTTTGTTTAATTTATGAGGGGAGCAAGAGTATTGTGGTAAATTGCCTTCCAAAATATTCTTTAGATGTAAAGAGCATGGATCATTTTCTGGTTCAATAGTAAGATGGCGCGCCATAAGTGAATGTAGTGAGGCAAAATTTTCTTTTTGATACAGATTGTGTAGAACAGTAATATCACTGAATCCGATAAGCCATTTGGGATATTTCTTGAATAGAGTGAAATCTAATTTCTCGATAAGGTGTATGGTGCCATATCCTCCTCTACTGCAGAATATTGCTTTTACATCTTTGGCATCCATAGCTGCTTGTAAATCTTCCAAGCGTTGTTTAATACTTCCTGCATATTGTCCGCATGATTTTGCGGCATGTTTACTTAGTGATGCATCAAATCCCCAATCACTTAGTCTTTTTTGCGCACCAGTCAACAGCTTTTTGTCTATTTTACCAGAGGGAGATATGATTACTATTTTATCTTTTTTTTGTAAATATGGAGGGAATATTAGCTCACTCATAATTATCGCTTGTTATTGATTGATGCAAAAATACACAAAAAATGATAATTCCATCATTTGTATGAGGCCTCTGTTGCGAAACAATTATTTTTTGTCAGAAGCATTGCTTTTTAGTATCCTTTTTGTCTGACTGATGTTCTGTTATTCAATGAATTTTCTGATATTTGCTAAAAATGGAACTTTTATGAAACCTATTCAGAATTTTAGTCAATTAACGGATCACTTGAGAACGTTTGAGCAGCGGAAAAGAGTCGTAGTGGTATGTCCGGATGATCTTAATACGGAATATGCATTGGCTCGTGCGATAGAAGAGGGGTTTGCTGAATTTTTACTGATAGGGAACTCAGGTGTTTTAGCGAAATATACTAGATTAGCGAAATATTCTGAATATGTAAAAGTGGTGCATATTGAAGATCCGGAGAAAGCAGCCATTGAGGCGGTGAGGATTATTCATGAGAAGAAAGCTGATATTTTGATGAAAGGAATTATTAATACTGATGTTTTGTTGCGTGCTATTCTTGATAAGGATAAAGGACTTCTTCCTTCGGGCGAAATTTTAACTCATCTTGCTGTTATGCAAATTCCTTCTTACCATAAATTATTATTCTTTTCAGATGCAGCAGTTATTCCGAGACCAACTCTTCAGCAGCGTATAGAAATGATTTGGTATGCTATACATGCATGCCACACGTTTGGTATTGCTCAGCCACGAATTTCGTTAATACACTGTACGGAGAAGGTTAGTTCAAAATTTCCTCATTCACTAGATTATGTTAATATTGTTGAGTTGGCAGAAGCAGGAGAATTTGGTGATGTAATAATAGATGGCCCGCTTGACGTACTTACCTCGTGCGAAAGAGAAAGTGCTGAAATTAAAGGTATTGCTTCTCCTATTGAAGGTGAAGCTGATGTACTTATTTTCCCAAATATTGAAACGGGAAATACGTTTTATAAGGCGATGACTTTATTTGCTAAAGCTGATGTTGCAGGTATATTGCAAGGTCCTATTGCTCCTGTTGTATTAACTTCAAGGAGCGATTCTGGATTGTCCAAATACAACAGCTTAGCAATGGCATGTCTTGCTTCTAAATAATTATTAATTATGAAGATACTAGCAATAAATCCAGGTTCTACTTCTACGAAAATTGCGGTTTTTAATGCGGAGCAGGTTGTATTTGTCAGTAATATACGGCATGATGTAAAGGAACTCAACTATTATGAACGTGTAATAGATCAGTTTGATTTTCGTAAATCGTTAGTTCTGCAAGAGTTGGAAGCAAATAATATTTCTTTTGATTTTGATGCTGTTATTGGGCGTGGAGGGCTTTTGAAACCTCTTCAGGGAGGTGTGTATGAGGTAAATGATGCGATGCAGAGAGATACACTTAGGGCAATGCGTTCTCATGCTTGCAATCTAGGTGCTTTAATTGCAGTAGATTTGGCATCTAAAATACCTGATTGTAGAGCTTTTATGGCTGATCCTGGAGTCGTAGATGAGCTAGATGATATTGCTCGACTTACAGGTTCTCCGTTATTACCTCGTATTTCGATATTTCACGCATTGAACCATAAAGCGGTGGCAAGGCGGTATGCAAAAGAGAAAAATTGTAAATATGAAGATCTAAATTTGATAATTTGCCATTTAGGTGGAGGGATCTCTGTTGCAGCTCATCGTAAAGGTAAAGCTGTTGATGTTAATAATGCCCTTGATGGGGACGGACCTTTCTCTCCCGAACGAGCGGGAACTCTTCCTTCGGGTGGATTGATTGATTTATGTTTTAGTGGACAATTTACTCATGAAGAATTAAAGAAACGTATTTCTGGTAGAGCGGGATTAGCTGCTCATTTGGGAACTACAGATGTAGCCGCCATAATAAAAAGTATAGAGAATGGCGATGAAAAAGCTAATCTGGTGATGGAAGCAATGATATATAATGTAGCTAAAAGTATAGCAGCATTGAGTATTGTTTTTTGTGGTAAAATAGACGCCATTTTGTTGACTGGAGGGATAGCTCACTCTGATTATGTTGTGTCACGTTTAAAAAAACGTATTACTTTTTTAGCTCCTGTTGTTGTTTATCCTGGAGAAGATGAAATGAAGGCTCTTGCAGCTAGTGCTTTGGGGGCTTTAACGGGAGAACTTCCGATTATTGAATATTCCTGAATTATATTCTTTTCAACTTTTTTCTTTCTGATTTTTCAACTTTATGTTGGTTTAATTTTGTGTGCTTTTTCTTGATTCTCTTTATTTTAGGTGTTAAAGAAGTAAGTTTTGGGTAGAAAAGTTTATTCAAAAGAATTTTTTCTCATATCTTTGCCCCTGTGTTAAGTTAATAAATTGATTAAGGTCGATTTTTGACTGTTTCGAATCGGAAAGTATGGGGGTACTTTCCGATTCTCTTTTTATCCCATTGAGAAACTGATTCTCCTACTACTTTTATAGAAACGAAAAATGCTTGATTAGCTAGGCTAATCAAGCATTTAAAATTATATGCAAAGAATAAATTTATTCTTTAGTTCTTTTCAGGTCGGGGAAGTAATACTTTTCTTGATAGTTTGAATTTTCCTGTTTTAGGATCAATATCAATTAGTTTAACTTCAATTTCATCCCCTTCTTTGATGCCTGCTTCTTCTACAGTTTCAAGACGTTTCCAGTCTATCTCTGATATGTGCAATAAGCCATCCTTACCTGGTAAGAATTCGATGAATGCTCCATAAGGCATGATAGAACGTACTTTTCCTTTGTATACTTCACCAACTTCAGGAACGGCAACGATGCCTTTGATGATACGGATAGCACTGTCGATAGCTTGCTTATTGGTTCCTGCTATCTCTATTCTGCCTACACCATCTGTTTCTTCAATGGTAATGGTTGCACCAGTTTCTTCTTGCATACCTTGGATAATCTTTCCACCAGGGCCAATAATAGCACCGATGAATTCTTTAGGAATAGTCAACGTTTCTATTCTTGGTGCATGATCTTTCAACTCACAACGAGGTTCTTGTATAGTCTCTACTAGTTTGTCTAAGATATGCATGCGGCCTTCTTTGGCTTGGTTAAGTGCACGCTCCAATATTTCAAATGATAAACCGTCAACTTTGATATCCATTTGAGTTGCTGTGATGCCATCTTTTGTACCTGTAACCTTAAAGTCCATGTCTCCAAGATGATCTTCATCACCTAGAATGTCAGATAATACGGCATATTTCTCTTCTCCGGAATTTTTGATTAATCCCATAGCAATTCCAGATACAGGTTTTTTGATTTTTACACCAGCATCCATTAAGGCTAATGTACCTGCGCATACTGTAGCCATAGAAGAAGAACCATTCGATTCCATAATGTCGGATACGACTCTTACTACATATGGATAATTGTTAGGGATCATACCTTTAAGTGCTCTGTGAGCCAAATTACCATGACCTATTTCTCGTCTTCCTACGCCGCGTTGTGCTCTAGCTTCTCCAGTAGAAAAAGGAGGGAAGTTGTAGTGCAATAAGAAGCGCTCTCTTCCGTGGCATAACACATCGTCAACGATTTTTTCATCTAATTTGGTACCCAGAGTTACGGAAGTTAGAGATTGAGTTTCACCTCTTGTGAAGATGGCAGATCCGTGAGGTCCTGGTAAATAACCAACTTCACTCCATATTGGACGTATCTCAGTAGTCTCGCGTCCGTCAAGGCGTTTTCCTTCATCTAGGATGCAGCGGCGCATAGCTTCTTTTTCTACGTCATGATAATACTTGTCGATGAGAGCACTCTTCTCAGCTAGCTCTTCTTCACTAAATGTTGCTTTGAATTCTTCACGAATAGCTTTGAAAGCATCTTCGCGTTCATGTTTGTTTTTATTGCCTGATTCTGCGATTGCATAGGCTTTGGCATAACAAGCTTCGTGAACAGCTTTTCTTAGCTCTTCATCATTTTCTTCATGGCAATATTCGCGTTTTACGGTTTTGCCAACTTCTTCTGTAAGCTCCATTTGAGCTTTGCAATGTATTTTTATGGCTTCATGAGCAACCTTCATCGCCTCTAGAAGTTCAGCTTCTGACACTTCACTCATTTCACCTTCTACCATCATAATATTTTCGTAAGTAGCTGCAACCATGATGTCCATGTCAGCTTTTGCTAATTGCTCAAAGGTCGGGTTGATGGTATATTCCCCGTTGACACGAGCTACGCGGACTTCAGATATAGGACCATTGAACGGAATGTCTGATACGGCAATGGCTGCAGATGCTGCAAGACCTGCAAGGGCATCAGGCATATCGATGCCGTCGGCAGAAAAGAGGATAATGTTGACGTATACCTCTGCATGGTAATTGTCAGGAAATAAAGGACGAAGAGCTCTGTCGACAAGTCGGCAGGTCAAAATTTCATTGTCAGATGCTCTTCCTTCTCGTTTGGTGAAACCACCAGGAAAACGACCGAAAGCGGCATATTTTTCTTTATACTCTACCTGTAAAGGCATAAAATCGGTTCCGGGAACTGCATCTTTAGCGGCACAAACAGTAGCTAATAACATGGTATTACCCATGCGAAGCATAACGGATCCGTCCGCTTGTTTTGCCAATTTTCCCGTCTCGAGCGTGATGGTTCTTCCATCTCCCAACTCGATTGTTTTAACAATTGGGTTAATCATAAAAATTGTTTTATCTATATCTTTCTTTCAAAATTCGTGCAAAGATATATAATTATCATTCTAATATCTTGGAAATGAGATGAAAAGTTGCTTTCAACTTGTTTTTTTTATTCAAAATTGAAGAAGTTTATAAAATACTTTGAGTAATCTTGAAAAGAACTATATTTGCAAATTGAAAAAATTAAGCGTCATATGAGAAAAATACTTTCGGTAATTTTTGCTTTGTTGTTATTAAATGGATGTGATACCGGTCCAAAGTTTAGTGTAAAGGGAAACATTTCTGGAGCTGAAGATAAAATGTTGTACTTGGAAGCTTCAGGCCTTGAGGGCATTGTTCCTCTTGATTCTGTTAAATTGAAGAAAAATGGAACTTTTAGTTTCAAATATACTTCTCCTGAATCTCCTGAATTTTATCGACTTAGAATAGATAATAAAGTAATTAATTTCTCTATTGATTCTACAGAATTGGTAGTTGTCAAGGCACCGTATGCCGATTTTTCAACGTCTTATTCTATTGATGGCTCTGAAGATTGTAAGAAAATAAAAGAATTAACAATAAAGCAGACTAAATTACAGGCTGATGTTGATGCTTTAGTAAGATCTATTCAAGCGAATGTAATTACGAATGATATTTTTGAAGATAGTTTGGCTTCTGTAATTGGTAAATATAAGGAGGATGTAAAATTGCATTATATTTATGCTGCGCCTAATACTTCTTCTGCTTATTTTGCTTTGTTTCAAAAACTCAATGACTACTTGATTTTTGATCCGTTGAATAATAAAGAGGATATCAAATGTTTCGCAGCAGTGGCTACTAGTCTTAATAATAAGTATCCACATGCTGATCGTTCTAAGAATTTATATAATATTGTTATTAAAGGGATGAAGAATACAAGGAAGCCTCAGCAGAAAACTCTTGAGCTTCCGAAGGATAAAATAATAGAAACAGGGGTTATTGATATTTCTCTCAGAGATGGTAAAGGAAATATTCGTAAATTGAGTGATTTAAAAGGCAAAGTTGTTTTGTTAGATTTTACTATTTATCAAAGCGCAGTTTCTGCTGCTCATAATTTTACTTTGCGAGATTTATATAATAAATACGCGTCTAAAGGGCTTGAGATATATCAGGTATCTTTAGATGCTGATGAACATTTTTGGAGAACCTCTATTGATAATCTGCCTTGGATTTGTGTGCGGGATGCAAATGGCATTTACTCTACTACGGCGGCTGTCTATAATGTGAAGCAAGTTCCTGCTTACTTTCTTGTAAATAGAAAGAACGAATTAAGTGCAAGAGGAGAAAGCTTGAAAGACCTTGATGCAGCGATTAAAGCATTGCTTTAAGTTACGATAATTAAAAATATTCTGTTAAATATGTTACATAGCATCTGTTTTTACTTGACACGTGTTATTTAAAGTACTATCTTTGCCAATAAGTATAGAAGAGAGGGTTCCAACATTATCCATGTTGGAATTCTTTTTTTGTTTTATATGACCGTTAATAATAATAAGAAGGAGGAATGTCATGGCTTATATGTCTGAAGAAGGTTACAAGAAACTAGTTGAAGAACTAAGGGTGCTGGAGACTGTTAATCGTCCTGAGATATCAAGGCAGATTGCAGAAGCAAGGGATAAGGGGGACTTGTCTGAAAATGCGGAGTATGATGCAGCTAAAGAAGCTCAAGGCATGTTGGAGATGAAGATTAATAAACTTAAACTTATCATTAGAGATGCAAAGATTATTGATGAGTCTAAGTTGACCACTGATTCAGTTCAAATACTAAGTAAAGTAGAATTGAAGAATCTGAAAAATGGTATGAAAATGGTTTATACAATTGTTTCAGAGAGTGAAGCTAATCTGAAAGAAGGCAAATTGTCTGTAAGTACACCTATTGCTCAAGGCTTGTTAGGAAAGAAGGTAGGTGATGTTGCCGAAATTCAAGTTCCGCAAGGAAAGGTTAGTTTACAGGTGGTAAATATTTCGTTTTAAGTGAATTTAGTAAGGTTGAGAATGATATAAATTTTCAACCTTTCTTTATATATAGTATATGTTTTCCTTTAATAGTGAGTATTATGGCAAGTATCTTTAGTAAAATTATAGCTGGCGATATACCTTGTTATAAGGTGGCTGAAAATGATGATTTTTTTGCTTTTTTGGATATTAACCCATTGGTAAAAGGGCACACATTGGTTGTTCCTAAACAGGAAATAGATTATATTTTTGATTTGAAGGATCATGATTTAGCGGCGATGCATGTTTTCGCAAAGAAAGTAGGCAAAGCTATTGAAGAGGCGATTCCTTGTAAGCGGATAGGTGTTGCTGTGATGGGGCTCGAAGTACCGCATGCTCATATTCACTTAATTCCTATTAATAAGGAATCTGATATGATAATCTCGAATCCGAAATTGAAGTTATCTGATGACGAATTTCGCTCTATTGCGGAGGCTATACATGAGGTATGGCTTAAGAATAAATAACTCTCTTTATAATAGCAAAAAAGGCATCTCATCTGAGATGCCTTTTTTGCTATTATAAATGAGGTGTAGACTGTTTTTACACATAATCTTCTCCCATTTTTATTTGTGCGTCATTTACGTATTTTCTGATTGCTTGTTCTTCTTCTTGTTTGCAGATAAGCAGTACATTATCAGATTCTGCGACAATATATCCTTCTAGTCCTTCTATGACGGCAAGCTTTCCTTCAGGAAGAGCAATAATATTATTCTTGCTGTCATAAATGAGCGATTGGCATTTCAATGTAACATTCTTATCCATATCCTTTGGAGATAAATCATATAAAGATCCCCATGTACCCAAATCCGACCAGCCAAAGTCTCCTAATGTGACATACACGTTGTCGGTTTTTTCCATAATACCAAAATCTACAGATACATTAGGGCATGACGGAAAATTAGTGTCTATGAAAGCTTGTTCTTGTGGAGTTCCGTATATTCCTTCTACAGCTAGATTCTCAGACAATTCCGGAAGTAGTTCTTCAATCGCTTTTATGATCGTTTTTACGTTCCAAATGAAAATGCCTGAATTCCAATAAAACTCTCCACTTTCTATAAATACTTTAGCTAGCTCTAGTTCAGGCTTTTCTGTAAATGTTTTTACTTTATAGAAGTTTTCTTTTTCTTTTTCTGCTATCTGTATATACCCATAACCTGTCTCTGGTTTATTTGGCTTAATCCCGAGAGTTAAGAGCTTGTCTGAAAGATCCACAAAATCCAGTCCTTTCTCTACAGCAAGTAAAAATTCACTCTCTTTTAATATGAGATGATCAGATGGGGCTACAACGATATTTGCATTTGGATTTAAAGCCTTGATATGGTAAGAAGCCCATGCGATGCATGGAGCAGTATTTCTACGTGTTGGCTCAAGCAAAATCTGTTCAGGTTTGATATCAGGCAATTGAGCTTTTACCAAATCTGCATATATAGCATTGGTAACAATGAGTATATTCTCTGTAGGGATTATTTGGTTAAACCGATCGAATGTTTGTTGGAGTAAGGAACGTCCTGTTCCGAAAAAATCCAAAAACTGTTTTGGAAATGTTGTTCTACTGAAAGGCCAGAAACGGCTACCAATTCCGCCTCCCATTATTACACAATAGTTGTCCTTATTTGTCATGATACTGACGATTTAAAATTTTCCGCTAATTTAGGGTTATTTTTATTAAAATGGGGTTATTAGGCTTTGTTTTATTCTTTACTAGTTGTTTTTCTATTCATTTTCTTGCAGTATTCAAAAAAAGCAGTATCTTTGCACCGCAATTAAGCCCAGATGGCGGAATCGGTAGACGCGCTGGTCTCAAACACCAGTGGATTCACTTCCATCCCGGTTCGACCCCGGGTCTGGGTACTACCCAAAAAAGCCCCTCAAAATCAATTGATTTTGAGGGGCTTTTAGCATAAAGAAATACTATATCTTTTTTACAAGAACCAATTGAATAAATAGCCGGATAGAATGATGAATACGGTTACTGTTCCGAAAAAAATGCTAATAAGTTTCCATGTCATAACCTTTTTCAGTAAAGTGGCTTCAGGGAAAGAAAGCCCTACTACCGCCATCATGAAGGCAATAGCTGTACCTAATGGAATGCCTTTGGCTACAAAAACTTGTATGACGGGTACGATACCTGCTGCATTGGCATACATCGGTACGGCCATAATTACTGCGAGAGGAATGGCTAATGGATTGTCTTTTGATAGATATTCTTCAAAAAAGCCTTTGGGAACAAATCCATGCATTAGTGCTCCAATGGCAATACCTATGATGACATATAGTAAAACGCCCCGAACTATTGCCCAAGCATCCTTAATAATGGTCGGTATTCTTTCTCCAAAAGAGATGTGTTCTTTTTCCCATATTTCGGTAGTGGCTATACTATTGCTTTGAATTTGTTTAACCCAATCGCTTAGATAGCGTGATAAATTCATTTTCCCAAGAATAAAGCCACCGATCATTCCCAGTAGTATTCCGCTCATTGTGTAGACAAGTGTTGCTTTTAGGCCGAAAGTTCCAAGGAACATGGCTACTGCTACTTCATTGACTAGGGGGGAGGTTATAAGGAAAGCAAATGTGACGCCTAAAGGGATTCCTCCTTTCACAAAACCTATAAATAAAGGTATGGATGAGCAGGAGCAGAAAGGTGTTATAGCACCAAAAAAGGATGCGAGAAGATACTGCAATCCATAGAGCTTATGCGTTGAGAGATAAGCTCTTAGTCGGTCAATAGGGAAATAAGCATTGACGATTCCCATTAGTGTACTAATGGTAAATAGTAATAATAGTATTTTGATGGTGTCATAGAAGAAGAAGTTGACAGCCATTCCTAAATGACTTGTCGGAACTAATCCGAAAATGCTATATGTTATCCAGTCGGCAATTTGTTGCATGATGTTTTTGGGAATTTAATTAGAAATTATACATTATGGTATAATAGATACCTATAATAAAAAATAGAGTTGCTACGGCATAGCGAAACCATTTTTCAAAGGTTTTCATTCGATTATAGAATCGGCCGATGTTGTTGAGGCTAAATGCTAAAACCCATGCAGTTAGTATGACAGGAAGTCCGGTTGCTATTGCGAAAACCGGAGGGAGTAGGTATCCTCCGTTTTCTGCTGCAGACATTGGTATAAGCATTCCGAAATAAAAAACGCCGCTGGTGGGGCAGAAAGCAAGTGCATATATAATGCCTAGCAGCAGTGCTCCTAACGCACCTTTTATGCTCTGTATTTTCCTGTTTTCACCTTGTATGCCCAATGATGGCAGGTTTAATCGATCTCCCCACAGCATGAAAACACCAATTAATACCAGCAAAGGGCCTATTGCTAATTCTCCATATTTACTGATTATTTTCTGGATGGCAAACATGCTGCTTCCTTCTCGTAATATGGGAATTAGAATGATTCCTAGTGTTGTGTAGGTTATCATTCTTCCTAGGGTATAAAGCAGCCCATTTCTAAATATGGTCTGCTTCTTTTCTATGTCTTTGCTGATAAAACCTACGGCGGTGATGTTGGTCGCTAGCGGACAAGGGCTCACTGCTGTTAACAAGCCTAATAGAAAAGCTGTTATTAGTGGAGTGTTGCTGCTATCAATGATGGCCTGTATTGTCTGCATGAGCGAACTATTTCAACAATTGATTTATCTCTTTCTCCAATCCCACTTTGAATTCCTTTGGATTTCCTTTTGCATTTGAAAATGCAAATTCAGTCATATTATTTCGTATTTCTTTTCCTTCTCGCCATTGATTGATGAAAAGGGATGACCACGTAACCTCATATTTATCAGCGATTGCTTCCCCTTTTTTTGTTGAAATGTCAATGATGCGGAATGTAACCTTGCCGTTGCCTAATTCTTTATTATATAAACTATCTAAGAGTTCTTTTGTGTGAAGCTCTATAGCACGGCAAGTAATGCAACGCTGTTTCCCATGAAAATAAAGTACTTCTACTCGATCACTTTGGATAGAGTCTGCATGGTTTGATTTTGAGCTTTGAGAATTTTTGTTGTTGCATGATGAAAAGGCGAATATTACTATCGCCGTAATTAATAATAGCTGTTTCATCTGCTGTTTATTATTTACTGATTAATGTTTTTGTTTCCTGCAAAGAGAGTTTCTTTCCGGCTGATACAACCTTTTCGTCTATAACTAATGCGGGAAGTCTCATGACATTGTAATCCATAATTTTGGTAAGATCTTCTTCTTTTATGATTTGGGCTTCTATGCCGAGTTCGTTGACTGCTTGTTTTACTGTTTCGTACAAAGCTTTGCAGCTTGCGCATCCTGTTCCTAATACTTTAATTTCCATTTCTTTTTAGTTTTTTATTTTGTTCGTTGTTATTCGTCGAACAACGAACATTGTTGATAAATTTTTTATTTGCAACACTGCTCTTTTGTGCCTTCACATTCTCTGAAGAAAGTAGCGAACAACTTTTGTGCTAGAGTCCAGTTTGTTGCATTTATGCAATATTTGACTTTGGGAGGTTCTATCTCTCCTTGTATTAATCCGGCTTCTTTTAATTCTTTTAAGTGTTGGGAGACTGTTGCTTTGGCAATAGGTAGCTCATCATGAATATCACCAAAATAGCAACTTCTTTGTGATGCTAAGAAGTGTAATATTGCAATACGTGCAGGATGTCCTAAAGCTTTGCCAAAGCGAGCTATTTCCTCTTGTTGCAAACTATATTCTTTTTTGTTTTCTTCCATTCTTTTTTCAAGTTGTTCGCAAATATACGAACTATATTGGTCTTCTCATGAAGATTTTTCACTTTTAACATAAACTTAATGCTTTGTTATTTCTGTCTTAAAAATATTCTGTTCAGAAGAAGAATACTAAATTTGTAGATTACTTTATCATGATGCAGGCTCCAAAAATGTATCTTTGTGCCCCAAAATGGATATATGATATGATGATTTTTCTTTTAATGCTAAAGCGACCGTTCATTTGGATAAAGCGTTTTCGTCATAGATGTGGTTATGGCGTACATTCTCCTTTTGCTTTTAACTTCATTACGCAGGTTGTTTATGGAAAGCCTCTCCCTCAACGATATCAAGAGTTGAAGAAGGAAGAGAAAAAATTTAATTTGGCTAGAGAAGGAGGCAATTCTTGCGAATTGTTAAGAGTGAAAAGGTTTTTGCTCAGACTCATTGACTGGCTCCATCCTTATGCGATAGTTGATGTAGGTCCCATATCCTCTTCTTCGATATATCTTAAGGCAAATGAAAGGGAATTTAGCTATACTGCCGCTACAGATTTGTCGGAACTTTTTTTGGAAAAAGATATACCCATTGATTTTCTGTATCTGCATTATTATAACGATCCGGAATTCGTGAAAGAGGTTTTTGATGTTTGTGTATCTCGAGTGTCTGAGAAATCTGTTTTTGTAATTCATGGGATATGCTACTCTAGTAAAATGAAAGAAATGTGGCGTAGCATTCAGGAGGATGCGAGAGTAGGAATCACTTTTGATTTATATGATCTTGGAGTGATTTTTTTTGATAGAGAGAAGATAAAACAACATTATTTAGTCAACTTTTAGGCTTCTATTGCTGTTCATTATAAATTACGAATAATTGCTAATATCATGAAGAAAAGTTTAGTATACACAAAAACAGGTGATAAGGGAACAACAGGTCTTATTGGAGGAACTCGAGTTGCAAAAACGGATGCTCGTCTTGAGGCTTATGGAACGGTTGACGAACTGAATGCCAATTTGGGTTTATTGGTGACATATCTTTTGGAAGAACGAGATAAGAATTTTCTAGCAGTAGTACAAGATAAACTCTTTGCGGTGGGCTCTCATTTAGCTACAGATGTTGAGAAAGTAGATTTGCATGATGTGAGCATTATTACTAAAGAAGATATTGATCTGATGGAGAGTGAAATTGATGCTGCGGATGAAATGTTGCCATCTCTTCGTTGGTTTGTTATGCCGGGAGGCGCTAGAGGGGCTGCTGTTTGTCATGTTTGTCGTACTGTTTGCCGACGTGCAGAAAGGCGTATTTTGGCTTTGGCGGATACTTTTGTAATGGGGACTGAATTGCTGGCATACATTAATAGACTTTCTGATTATTTATTTGTCTTATCACGCAAGATTAATTATCTTGAAAAAAAAGAAGAAATATTTTGGAATAAACGTTGCTAGTGAATTATTTTATTATACTTTTGCCGAAAAATAGAGGTAGGCATTAATATTCACTTTTAAATACTTTAAAATTATGTATTGGACATTGGAATTAGCATCAAAATTGGAGGATGCTCCCTGGCCTGCTACCAAGGATGAACTTATCGATTATGCTATGCGTTCGGGCGCTCCTCTTGAAGTTATTGAAAATCTTCAAGAGATGGAAGACGAAGGTGAAATCTATGAGAGTATAGAAGATATATGGCCCGATTATCCCAGTAAAGAGGATTTCTTCTTTAATGAAGAGGAGTATTAAGAATACATAGACTTTTTTTGATGGCCTGGCAACTAAATCTTTTTTGAGGTTTAGTTGTCAGGTTTTTGTTTCCATTTTTCTTCCTTTATAGCTTCCCTATTTTAAATTACTTTATTAATCCTTTATAAACATCCCCATCTTATGCCTGAAAACATCCCCATGTTGTTGTGCATAAGATGGGGATGTTGTATATGACAACATGGGGATGTTTTTAATCATCGCTTTCCTTGAGCTGTTATAGCTCTTTTCGTTGCCTTTTTTAGGTTGATTCATTCTTGTTTTATCGGCTACTTTGCTGCGTTCATCGGTTTTTCGATTCTATTTGTCGATTTGTTGTTGTATCTAATCTCTTGATTATCTTATCTTTGCAATAATTAAATGAAAATTAAATAAAATGAATATGAAAACTGTTAGAAGAAATAGCCATCAGAGACATTCTGCTCTGTTTGCAGTATTGCTTATCGTTGTAGGTCTTGTCCTTTTGGGGCTAAATTTAGGTTTTGTTTCGCAAGAATATAAAGATATATTTTTCACTTGGCCCATGTTAATGGTTGTAATAGGTATTATTTCATTTTCAAAACAACATTTTTGGTCAGGTGCCATTTGGTTTATGTTAGGTAGCTTTTTCTTAGTTCCGCATATCCTTAGTATATATCCGGACCTTTTATCAATATCTGCCGATCATTTTGTCAATACTTACTGGCCGGCATTGTTGGTTGCTGGTGGTATTATTTCTCTTGTTTATCTAATGTTACCTTATAATATACGGCATAGAAAATCTAATCGTTTTTGTCGCACTCATTTTTGTGATGACAAGAAAGATTTTTTTTCCGAAGAGGCTAAGGAATACGTTGGAGGATATTTTAAAAGACACAGTGTTTTTTCAAGTGGAAAATATATTGTTCTAGATCCGATCTTTAAAGGCGGAGAAATAAATACTGTTTTTGGAGATACGTTGCTCGACTTGAGAAAAACGGATTTGGCAGATGGCGAAACAGTGATAAATGTAAATACTGTATTTGGAAGCATTAAAATTTATGTGCCGGAACATTGGAAAGTAGATATTAAACTAGAATCAATCATGTACACATTCAAGGATGAACGCTTAAGTAGAGGTCAGGCGGATGAAACAAAACGTTTGATTATTCGCGCTAGCGGAGTTCTTGGAAGTGGAGAACTAAGAAATTAACGAATGAATACGACATACTCTTATCATAACATAAAGGAAGAATTTACTTATATTATTTTATGGCTTCTCTTGACAGCTTGTTGCTGGATTGCAATGAAGCCATTGGTACTAGTCTCGACGACTGCTCTATTACTTAACTGCTCTGTTTTTTCTGCATTGATCGTTTTTACTGGATGGTTATGGAATCTTTTGCCGGAGAAAAACTATATGGAGCTTATTGTGGCTCCACGTACTATACTAAACTATGTTACTTTAGGACTTTTTGTGTTAGCTCTTTGGGCCGGATTATATCTGTTAGTAATTTATTTATTGTTGCTGAAAGAGGAATTTGTCTTGCTGTTGCCTTTATTCCCTCTTCATTTATTTATCGCTGTTTTGATCCTAATTGCTTATGGGGTTTATGATTATCTCGTTTCGCACAAAGAGGATGATGCAGAGCGCTTGTCAAATGATGACAGTGAGGTTGTTCAGGAGGGCGATTTGGACGATATTGTTTTGGAACAGTTGGCTGTTAAATCAGGTCAAAAGATCCAAGTTATTTTGGTGGATGACATATATGCTTTGCAGGCTGACGGTGACTATGTACTTATATTTACCGAGAAAGCGAAATATCTCAAGGAACAGACTATGAAATATTTTATGGCTCATCTTCCTGATAAACAGTTTGTACGGATACACCGCTCTTGTATTATCAATGTAAAGCAGGTTTTGCGTATTGAACTATATAAAAAGCAGCAACAGATGATTACTCTCAAAAATGGCTACGAAGTTAAAGCCAGTGTGGCAGGGTATAAACTCTTGAAGGAAGTGTTAAATTTGTAATCAATGAAAATAAATATGACAAAGCAGGAACTTGTATTAGAATCTTTAATCTATATAGAATGGAATCTCTTGGGAGGTATTTCTGTTAAAAAGACTTCGGAAGCGATGAATTGCTCGCTACAATATTTGGGAAAGGCCTTTTATGAACTTTTGGGCATGCGTTTGGCTCGATATATTCATTTGCGCGTATTGTCTGAGGCTAGGAAAAAAGTAACTGCCACCTATTCGCTGAAAGAGGTTGCAAAATGTTTTGAGATGAGTCCGGAGAAATTAATTTATTCTTTTCAAAAAGAATTTGGTTATAGCATTTTCTCAGATAGAGATATCGCTTTCCCGCTTCCACTCGGTAAAGACTTGATTAAGATACTTTTGGTCAGGTTTAAAGATATTTAGGTGTAACTTGAGATGAAAACCTTTTGCTTTATTCTTGTTGAATAGTTTAATTTATTGATGCTTTATAAATATAAATATATATATTTGCGCTATAATATTCTTTAAACGTAATAACTTATGAAAAAATTTGTTAGTGCTTTTATGCTTATTGCATGCTTATTGATGGCTATGCCTGCGCATGCACAAATAAAATTTGGAGTTAAAGGTGGTCTGAATTTGGCGTCAGCTTCACTTTCTGATGCATGGAAAAATAAAGGGGATGCTGATAATTATACAGGCTTTTTTATTGGGCCTATGCTGGACATTACTATCCCTATCATTGGATTAGGCGTGGACGGTGCGGTGATGTACTCTCAAAAGGGAACGAAATTTTCTTTTGAAAATGGAATTTCTAGTAAGACGTTTAAGCAACAAGGTATTGAAATCCCTCTTAATCTGAAATATACCGTGGGACTTGGCAGTATGGCTGGTATCTATTTTGCAGCAGGTCCTAGCTTCTTTTTTAACATGAAATCGGATGAAAAATTCACGGTTGATAATGTAAAGAGTTCTATTGATTATGAGAAATCGGAAGTGGCTCTCAATTTAGGTGTTGGGTTGAAACTTGTGAAACACCTGCAGTTGGGCGTAAACTATAATATGCCATTGACTGATTCAGCTAAAGCGAGTGTTGAATCTGGTTCGCTGAGTGATTTAAATGGAAAATCTTTTAAAACAAAAGTATGGCAGGTTTCTGTCGCTTATCTTTTTTAGCTCATTCTGTTTTATATAAATATAAGGTTCTCCAAAAAAATGGAGAACCTTTTTTTGTACCTTTGTCGCTACGATGAAAAGATATGTAGACGTTATTTTGCCTTTACCCCTTGCTCGCAATTT
Source organism: uncultured Bacteroides sp. (assembly GCF_963677685.1). NCBI lineage: Bacteria > Pseudomonadati > Bacteroidota > Bacteroidia > Bacteroidales > Bacteroidaceae > Bacteroides > uncultured Bacteroides sp. The sequence goes on along the minus strand of NZ_OY782186.1, from coordinate 67,566 downwards.
TACTTATGCTCTTCCTGATGAGGGAATGGATGAAGTGAAGGCGGGTTGTAGAGTTGTTGTGTCGTTTGGTCGCAAGAAATATTATACGGCTATCGTTTGCAATGTGCATTATTGTACTCCTACCGAATATGAAGTGAAGGAGGTTTCGGCGCTTTTGGATGCTTCTCCTATATTATTCCCTAAGCAATTTACTTTTTGGGAGTGGCTTTCAAACTATTATTTCTGTACGCAGGGAGATGTTTACAAGGCAGCTTTACCTTCGGGGTTAAAGCTAGAGAGTGAAACGCTAGTTGAAATAAATCCAGACTTTGAATCCTCAGAGAAATTATCAGAAAAGGAACAACTTATACTTGATTTACTTTCGAATGCTGGAGAGTATAGTATTACTAAGCTCGAGAAAGAGAGTAAGATAAAGAATATATTGGGAGTCTTGAAAGCATTGCTTGATAAGGGTGCGGTATTTGTGAAAGAGGAGTTGCGCCGCAATTACAAACCTAAAACAGAAATTCGTATTCGTCTGCTCCCTGAAATAGCCAATGAATTGAGCCTAAAAAATCTGTTTGAAGAATTATCGCGGGCTCCAAAGCAATTGTCTCTTTTGATGAAATATGTAGAACTTTCCGGCTTTTTGGGAGAAAACACTTTAAAAGAAGTTTCTAAAAAAGATCTTCTGAAACAGTCATTGGTATCAGCTTCTGTTTGTAATGCTTTGATAGAGAAACAGGTGTTTGAAACATATGAATCTGAAATTGGTCGCTTAGATAAAGTGCAAAGAGAAACGCTCTCTTTGAATCCACTGAATGAATATCAGCAGCAAGCTTATGATAGCTTATTGCTTTGTTTTAAACAGAAAAATGTTTGCTTGTTACACGGTGTCACCTCTAGTGGTAAAACAGAAATCTATATACATCTTATTGAAGAAGCTATCCAAAGAGGAAAGCAAGTGCTGTATCTGCTGCCTGAAATAGCTTTAACCACTCAAATAACAGAGCGTTTGAGTAGAGTTTTTGGTATGCGTTTGGGCATATATCATTCTAAATTTTCGGATGCCGAAAGGGTTGAGGTTTGGCAGAAGCAATTGACTGATAATGGTTATGATATCATATTAGGAGTACGTTCTTCAGTCTTCCTTCCATTTAAAAATTTAGGTCTTGTTATTGTAGACGAAGAACATGAGAATACATATAAACAACAAGACCCTGCTCCCCGTTATCATGCACGTAATGCGGCGATTGTTTTAGCGGCGATGTATGGTGCTAAAACGTTATTAGGCACAGCAACTCCTTCGATAGAGTCTTATTATAATGCGTCAATTGGTAAATATGGGCTAGTAGAGCTTAAGGAGCGCTATAAAGAGATTCAGTTACCTGAAATTATACCGGTAGATATTAAGGAGTTACATCGAAAGAAACGCATGTCCGGTCCATTTTCTCCTCTTCTTCTTTCTTCTATTAAGCAGGCTTTGGAAAAAAAAGAGCAAATAATTCTCTTTCAAAACAGAAGGGGGTTTGCACCTATGATAGAGTGCAGAACTTGTGGATGGGTACCTAAATGTAAAAATTGTGATGTAAGCCTAACTTATCATAAGGGAATGAATCAACTTACTTGTCATTATTGTGGCTATACCTATCAGCTTCCTAAAGCTTGCCCTGCATGTGAAGGAGTTGAGTTGATGCATCGTGGTTTTGGTACCGAAAAGATTGAAGATGAGGTTAAAACTTTATTTCCCGAAGCTTCTGTGGCTCGTATGGATGTTGACACGACGCGTACTCGTAACGCTTATGAAAAGATTATAGCAGACTTTGAAACAGGGAAGACGGATATACTTATTGGTACGCAAATGGTTTCCAAAGGCTTGGATTTTGATCATGTTAATGTGGTGGGAATATTGAATGCAGATACAATGCTTAATTATCCGGATTTTCGCTCTTATGAGAGGGCATTTCAGCTAATGGCTCAGGTTTCCGGTAGGGCAGGAAGAAAGTTCGGAAGAGGTAAGGTCGTTCTTCAGACAAAGAGTATGGATCACCCTATCATTGCACAAGTAATGGCAAATGATTATGAGCAAATGGCAAATAATCAGCTTGCTGAAAGGCAGTTATTTCAATATCCGCCTTATTACCGTTTAATTTATGTTTACATGAAAAGTAAGACTTCGACTTTACTGGATGTCGCAGCACATTTGATGGGAGAGAAGCTCAGGATGTTATTTGCTTCAAGAATTCTTGGTCCCGACAAGCCTCCTGTTGCCCGTATACAAACATTGTATATCAGAAAAATTGTTTTAAAGGTAGAGACGAATGTTTCTATGGATCGTATTCGTGAATGTTTGTTTAAGGCAAGAAACGAAATCATTGGTGATGAGAGATTTAGATCGCTAATAATATATTATGATGTTGATCCGATGTAAAGGATAAATGTCTTTAGTTTTATCAGTATAGATTGCTTTTATGGATCGAAAAATATTATTTGTTTGTTTGGGAAATATATGCCGTTCGCCGGCTGCTGAGGGAATAATGCAAAAACTTGTTCAGAAGTGGGGAATTGAAAGTCTAGAGATAGATTCTGCTGGAGTTTTAGGCTATCATGCAGGAGAGCTTCCTGATTCACGTATGAGAACGCATGCTCTGAAAAGGGGATATGTTTTGTCGCATAGATCGAGGCAGGTCACTATGAACGATTTCTATAATTTTGATATGATTATAGGAATGGATGATCGGAATATCGATGATTTACGTGATTTGGCCCCTTCTCCTGAAGAATGGAAGAAAATACATCGCATGACGGATTATTGTAGAAAAACGACTGCTGATCATGTGCCGGATCCTTACTATGGAGGTTCGCAGGGCTTTGATCACGTGCTTGATCTGTTAGAGGATGCTTGTGAAGGGTTGCTTACTTTTTTAACTCAGGATAGCTGATTCTTGTGTGATAAATTGTCCTTAGCTTTTCTTTGAATACCTCTTTCACCGTGGCTATATCTTGGAATGTAATTGGACATTCTCTGAAATAGCCCTCTTCTACTTGGCTGTCTATTATTTTTTCAACGAGAATGCTGATGCTTTCTTCTGTATATTCGTTTAAACTTCTGGATGCAGCTTCTACCCCATCGGCCATCATTAAAATTGCGGTTTCCTTAGAGAAGGGATTGGGTCCAGGGTAGGTGAATAATTCTTCATTAGGCTCTTCATTGGGATGTTCGTTTTTCCATGAAATATAGAAAAATTTGGTTTTCCCTCTTCCATGATGAGTTACTATGAAATCTTTTATGGCTTTCGGTAAATTGTTCTTTTCTGCTAACTTCACTCCATCATTTATATGGTTAATCACGATTTGTGCGCTTTGCTCATAGCTAAGTTTTTCGTGAGGGTTTATGTTTGCTGTTTGGTTCTCTGTAAAAAAAACGGGATTTACCATCTTGCCAATGTCATGATATAATGCTCCTGTTCGAACTAATTGGCTTTTTGCCCCAACGCGTATGGCGGCTTCTGCTGCTAGATTGGCAACTTGCATTGAATGCTGGAAGGTACCTGGTACAGTTTCGGATAATTTCCGTAGTAGAGCGTTGTTTATGTTGGATAGCTCTACTAAAGTAACATTGGATGTGAAGCTGAATATTTTTTCTAATAGAAAAAGAAGCGGGTAGGTAAATAAGAGAAAAACACCATTAATAATAAAGTATAAATATGTCTTCCCATTAAGGTTCGAAAGGCTGTTCTCAGTGATCAGTTCAAAAGCAAAGTAAACTAATATATAGGTTATTATTACTAAAAAAGCAGTACGGAATAGCTGTGAACGCTGCGATAGTTCCCGCAGACTGTAAATAGCGACTAAACCAGATGTTAATTGTAATAGAATAAATTCGTATGGATACCTTAATGCAATAGAACAAGCTAATATAGTGATGGTATGGGTAATAAAAGCGGTTCTTGAATCGAGAAAAATCCTGATAATAATTGGCAGCATAGCATAAGGTATGATATAAATGCTGAGTATATTGTTACTTATCATAATAGAGGTGATAATACAATATAAGGTAACTAGAGAAAAAAGAAGAGGGAGGTTGCCTTTGTGCTTATAGTAATCTTTCCTAAATAGTTCCAAGTAGAGCATAAAGCACAAGATGAGGATTCCTATAAATAAGATTTGCCCTCCAATAATTAATTGCTTTTTTCCTATTGCTTGGTTTCTTTTAAGTGATTCTTTTTGCAGGGATTTAAGAATATTATATGTCTCTTGGCTTATTATCTCCCCCCTGTCTACGATCTTCTGTCCACTTTGTACAACTCCATTGGCCCATGAATAATTATCTAAGGCTTCTTTTTTTGCTGCGGCAGTTCGTTGTTTATCAAAAGAGATGTTGGGATAAATGTATTCGTTTAAGTTACATTTGCGTAGTATGTTTTTGTTGTATTGGATGGTGTCGCTAGTTAAAATTTTCTCGTAAGCCTCTTTTACAGAATATAAATCTTTTGTAGCAATGGAACGGGCCATTTTATTGTTTATTATCATGATAGAAGTGGTGCTATCTTGATGCAAACGCATCATTTCTTCAGCAGATATGATTCCTCTTTTATAGATGGCCTGTAATTCATTTTGTATGTGATGAATATATTGGGTAGATGGAATTATTCGGTTGTTTAATAATGTTTTTGAATATTTTTTTAAGTTGCGTAAAGCCTTTTTCTCGATATTTTCTTTGATTAGATAATAGGGTTGAAAAGATGCTAGGATGCTGTCTTGTTCATGCTTTACGACTGTATTGTCTTTATAGACCGGAAAATTAAATGTAGCAATCAATTGGCCGTATTTCCAAGGCTTATTAATATCAAATTGATAGTTAAACTTCCTGTCTCGGGGTAAAAAGTAGACAATGAAGGCTATCATTCCGACGAATATAAGCATTTTATATAACAGATCTTTGTGTTGAAAGTTGCTTTTAGTCTTGAAAGAGTCCATCTAGATTGAATTTTTAGCGAAAAGTACAAAAAAAAACCTTAGTATCGAAAAAAAAGGTTTAATTTTGCCTCGATTTATTTATACGAAGCATTTATGTTAGAAAGAAAAGTTAGAGTCAGATTTGCTCCAAGTCCTACTGGAGCGTTGCATATTGGGGGAGTTCGTACAGCTTTATATAATTATCTTTTTGCTCGTCAGCATGGAGGTGATTTAATATTTCGTATTGAGGATACAGATTCTAATCGTTTTGTGCCTGGAGCAGAAGAATATATATTGGAATCTTTTGCATGGCTTGGTATTAAATTTGATGAAGGTGTTGGCTTTGGAGGTGACTTTGGACCATATCGCCAATCAGAACGACGAGAAATATATAAGAAGCACGTAGATGATCTGCTCCAAAAAGGAAAAGCATACATCGCTTTTGATACGCCTGAAGAGTTAGAAGCAAAAAGAGTCGAAATAGCAAATTTTCAATATGATGCATCTACTCGACTGGGAATGCGCAATTCATTGACTTTATCTGCTGATGAAGTGAAATCATTGATTGATGAAGGTACTAAATATGTTGTTCGCTTTAAGATAGAGCCTAACGAGGATATACATATATGCGATCTTATCCGTGGAGATGTTATGATTAACTCATCTGTTTTGGATGACAAGGTATTATATAAATCAGCAGATGAGTTACCTACTTATCATTTAGCTAATGTTGTGGATGATCATTTAATGCAGGTTTCTCATGTCATTCGGGGTGAAGAATGGTTACCTTCAGCACCGTTACATGTCTTATTATATAGAGCCTTTGGCTGGGAAGAAACAATGCCCGCCTTTGCTCATCTTCCCTTACTACTCAAGCCTGAAGGAAATGGTAAATTGAGTAAGCGGGATGGAGATCGTTTGGGCTTTCCTGTTTTTCCTCTTCAATGGAAAGACCCGAAATCGGGAGAAATTTCTTCGGGTTATCGTGAGTCCGGATATTTGCCGGAAGCAGTAATAAACTTTTTGGCTTTGTTGGGTTGGAATCCTGGAAATGATCAGGAACTCATGTCTTTGGATGAATTAGTTCATCTGTTTGATTTGAGCCGATGCAATAAGTCTGGAGCTAAATTTGATTATAAGAAAGCTATTTGGTTTAATCATCAATATATTCAGCAAAAGGATGATAATGATATTGCCACTTTATTTTTACCTGTATTGAAGAATCATGGAGTTGAGGCTCCTTTTGATAGAGTTCTGACTGTTGTGAACATGATGAAACAACGAGTTAATTTTGTTCCGGAATTATGGGATGCTTGCAGCTTTTTCTTTGTGGCGCCTACTGAATATGATGAGAAGACAGTCAAAAAACGCTGGAAAGAGGATTCGCCTAAATGCATGGCTGAATTAGCTGATGTTTTAGCCGATATTGATGATTTTAGTATTGAGGGGCAAGAAAAGATTGTGATGAACTGGATTGAAGAAAAAGGATATCATACGGGTAATATAATGAATGCTTTTCGTTTGACATTGGTTGGGGAAGGTAAAGGTCCACATATGTTTGATATATCTTGGTTTTTGGGGAAAGAAGAGACTTTATTACGTATAAAGCGTGCAATAGAAATTTTGAAGTAGGAATATGCTTTATAATCTTGCAATAGCAGTCTATGACTTTTTGGTTCATATAATGGCTCCTTTCAGTCGTAAACCGCGTAAAATGATGAAGGGCCATTGGGTGGTTTATGAGCTACTTAGGCAACAGGTAGAAAAAGATGCTAGATATATTTGGTTTCATGCCGCTTCATTAGGTGAATTTGAACAAGGACGTCCATTGATCGAGAAGATAAGAACAAAGTATCCTGAATATAAAATTCTTCTTACTTTTTTTTCTCCATCCGGATATGAGGTTCGTAAGAATTATCGCGGTGCGGATATTGTGTGTTACTTACCTTTTGATAAACCTCGTAATGTGAAAAAGTTCTTGTCTATAATCACTCCGGTGATGGCTTTTTTCATTAAATATGAGTTTTGGAAGAACTATCTGGATGAACTAAATAGAAATTGTATTCCGGTTTATAGTGTTTCCTCTATTTTTCGGAAAGATCAGGTGTTCTTTAAATGGTATGGAGGAACGTATCGTAATGTCTTGAGAAACTTTGATCATTTATTTGTTCAAAATGAAACATCTAAACGTTTTTTGGCACGTATTGGTATTGATAAAACAACGGTAGTAGGAGATACTCGTTTTGATCGTGTTTTGCAGATTCGTGAAGAAGCGAAAGATTTGCCTCTTGTTTCCTTGTTTAAAGAGGATTCATTAACCTTGGTGACAGGTAGTTCTTGGGCGCCTGATGAAGATCTTTTCTTAGAATATTTTAATAATCACCCGGAGTTAAAATTGATTATTGCTCCTCATGTGATAGATGAAAATCACTTGGTTGAGATTATAAGTAAACTTAAGCGCCCTTATGTGCGATATACACGTGCTGACGAACAAAATGTGAAAAAAGCGGATTGCTTGATTATTGATTGTTTTGGTTTACTATCTTCTATATATCGTTATGGAGAAATTGCATATATCGGCGGAGGATTTGGGACAGGAATTCATAATACTCTAGAAGCTGCCGTTTATGGGGTCCCTGTAATCTTTGGACCCAAATATCAAAAATACATGGAGGCTGTTCAACTTATTGAAGCTAAAGGTGCATTTTCTATAAAGGATTATATTGAATTGGAAGCATTGCTTAATAAGCTTTTGCAAGATGAAATGTTTTTGCGGGAGGCTGGAACAAATGCCGGCTATTATGTCACTAGTAATGCAGGGGCTACCGATAGAATCTTGTCAATGATTAATTTCTAAGCGAATAGCCCCGCTTGATTTACTTCAAAACTATTTATACCAGTCTGAATACATAAGATAGTTATGGGCAATCTTTTGGTTTAACTCTTTGGATTGCTCTGGATCTACTTTTTTGATAAATTTGGCAGGTACTCCTCCCCAAATGCTTCCAGCTTCTATTATTGTGTTGCTTAGCACGAGAGACCCTGCTGCAACAATGGCCCCTTCTCCGATTACTGCATGGTCGAGTAGTGTGGATCCCATGCCAATTAATGCATAATCTTTCACTTCTGCTCCATGTATTGTTACGTTATGTCCCACTGAAACATAATTTCCTATTTTGATAGTTGATTTTTCATAAAGCGTATGGAGAACGCTTCCATCTTGTATGTTGACCCCATTGCCTATGCGTATAGAATTTACATCTCCTCTTATTACTGTACTAAACCATATGCTGCAGTCATTTCCCATTTTGACATCTCCTATAACGACAGCATTGTCTGCGATGAAGCAATTTTCTCCGAATTTAGGGGTGAATCCCCTTACTGATTTTATTATAGCCATGCGGATATTTTTTTATTTAATATTTTAGAACGTCATCTTTGTTTATAACCTCTCATTAAGCAAGTTTTTCTGTTTTATCTTTCAGCCACTTCTTTTCTTCATCGCTTAAATGAGGGGACAATTTTTGATATACAGTTTGGTGATATTCATTAAGCCAGGTGATCTCTTCATTGGAGAGTAATTCTTTTATTATTCCTTCTTTGCAAATGGGACAGAGTGTTACCGTTTCAAATTTTAAATATTCTCCAAACATTCCTATTTGATCTTTGCATACGAGGAGTAAATTTTCAATTCGAATGCCATGGCTGCCGCTCTTGTATATCCCCGGCTCATTTGAAGTAAGCATGCCGGGTTGCAGTACGATGGGATTTTCATTCATGCGGATGCTTTGTGGTCCTTCGTGCACATTTAGAAAGTGTCCGACTCCATGCCCTGTGCCATGTAGATAGTTCATTCCCCTTTGCCAAAGAGGCATGCGTGCCAGTACATCTAATTGTACCCCTCGAGTTCCTGCTGGAAATTTGGCCATAGCCAAATTAATGTGTCCTTTGAGTACTAATGTATAATCAATCTTTTCTTCTTGTGTTAACTTCCCGAGAGCAATTGTGCGGGTGATATCTGTTGTACCGTCAAGATATTGTGCTCCAGAGTCGAGTAGCAAGAAACCTTCGGGATGAAGAGTTACGTCGCTTTCTGTTGTGGCTGAGTAATGAACAATTGCTGCGTGTTCTTTATATCCGGCTATTGTATCAAAGCTTTCTCCCATGTATAATACTTGCTGTGCTCGGAATTCATGTAGCTTTTTATCAATACTTATTTCTGTTTCTGATTTTAGTGGGACATTTGCTTCTAGCCATATAAGGAATTTGGTGAGAGCTATTCCGTCGCGCGTCATTGCGTTACGGATACCATTAATTTCAGTCTCATTTCTAACTGCTTTAAGTAGGTTTACAGGAGAATTACCTAATTTAATTTGGCATTTGGGATTGATGGCAGAAAAAATATGGTAATTAGTTTTATTAGGATCAAACAATATGTTGGCTGTTTCAAGTTGCATTAAATGAACAGCAACGCTGTTATAGTCTTCAATGCAAACGGCTGACTTTTCTAAATAGCTCCGAACTTCTTTAGAAACCTTATCTTCATATATAAAGTAGACACTTTTGTCTTGGGTTATAAGAAGGTAGCTGATGACGACCGGATTGCATTTTACATCGTTACCTCTTAAGTTAAGGACCCAGGCTATTTCATCAAGAGACGATAGGAAGAGTGCTTCAATTTTTTGCTCTTGCATCTCTTTGCGAATAACTTCAATTTTTGCTTTTATGTTTATTCCGGCATATTTCTCATTATATATATAGGCTTTCGACTTAGGAAAGAGAGGGCGATCTTTCCACAATTCTTTCATAGCATCAAAGTCCGAATTAAGCTTTATACCTTTTTTTTCGATTAATGTTTTCTGCATTTCTAGAACTTGGTTGGTAGAAAAAACTTCTCCATTAATTCCTACCATATCTGATGCCTTGAGTACGCTGCATAAGAAATCTGTGATGCTAGGAGTTTCTGGTAACATCTCCTTATATAATTTGATTTCACTTCCACTAAGTTGTTCACTTGCTTGTAGAAAATAACGGGAATCAGTCCATAAACCAGCTTCGTTGAGAGTTACTACAATGGTTCCCGCAGAGCCTGTGAAACCGGATATCCATTTCCTTGCCTCCCAGTAGGGGGATACGTATTCACTAAGATGCGGGTCTGTGCTGGGTATTATACAAGCTGCAAGATTTAGTTTCCGTAATAATCTTCTTAAATTAGTTATGCGTTGATTAATTATATGCTCTGCCATAGGGTTATTTGTTTATAGAAGTTTTCATATTTCACAAAAATAACTATTTTATTAATGCGTTTTAGCACTTTTGTGCTAAATAATACTCTGAAATTAAAGTTTAAATAATGCTCTGATCTTTCTTTGTTACATTTCTTGTAACTGTTCGGCTGATTATGATACCTCTTGTTTTAATTTTATATGTTTAATCTATTCTTCTGTGCTCGAAAAGATAAAAAAAGGTCGAAAGTTTTGTGAATCAAGAAAGTATGTGTAATTTTGCGGCGCAATAAACTGTAAGTTTTAAACCATAACATATTTTAATATTAATAAAATGATTGTAGTACCTGTAAAAGAAGGCGAAAACATTGAAAAAGCGCTGAAAAAATTTAAGAGAAAATTTGAAAAAACTGGCATCGTTAAAGAATTAAGAAGTCGCCAACAATTTGATAAACCTTCAGTTCTTAAAAGACTTAAGAAGGAACATGCTGCTTATGTTCAAAAGCTTCAGCAAGTAGAAGACTGATAAAATAACTTATTCTTTTTGATTTCTTATTTTTCTTTCTTATATTCGTTGCTCAAACTATAGGTGTGACGATTTTATGTTGGCGGAAAAATCTTTTTTGAATTACTTGCGGGACGAACGGAATTATTCTGATAGGACCATTGTTAACTATGGACTAGACTTATCCCAGTTTCATGAATTTGCTCAAGGGGAAATGTCTTCGTTCGATTGGTTACTTGTGGACTCTCAAATAGTTCGCAGCTGGATGGTTGTTCTGCTTGATAAAGGTTATACTGCTACATCTGTAAATAGGAAATTAAGCTCTTTGCGCTCCTTCTATAAGTATCTCCTTAAAAAGGGGATACTAAATGTGGATCCTTTGCGTAAAGTTGTAGCTCCTAAGAAAAAGAAGACACTGCCTTCTTTCTTGGTTACAGGAGAGATGGATAAGTTGTTGGATGAGGTCGATTTTGGTGAAGGATTTAAAGCTTCTAGAGACCATTTGATTATTGAGATGTTTTATATGACGGGTATTAGACTGTCTGAATTGATTGGTCTGAGTGATGCAGATGTGGATTTAACTCATTGTGTGTTGAAAGTTACTGGTAAAAGGAATAAGCAGCGATTGATCCCTTTTGGGGATGGGCTGAAAAATATGATTTCTATTTATTGTGGCTTGAGGGACCAAGAGGTTTCGGAAAAAGCAACTGCATTTTTTGTGAGGCCCGATGGACGTCCTTTATATTCTAGTTTGGTCTATAATATAGTGAAGCGTAATCTTTCTAAAGTTGCTACTTTGAAAAAGAAAAGTCCTCATGTTCTTAGGCATACTTTTGCTACTTCTATGCTCAATAATGAAGCGGAGTTGAATGCGGTAAAGGAGCTTTTAGGACATACGACTTTGTCGGCTACAGAAATCTATACGCACACTACTTTTGAGGAACTTAAAAAAGTCTATAAACAGGCCCATCCGAGGTCTTAAAAAAAAGGAGGTTATTATGGAAATTAGAATTCAAGCTATTCATTTTGATGTTTCAGAACAATTGCAATCTTTTATTCAAAAGAAAGTAGCTAAGTTAGAAAAATTTCATGACGATATAAAGGCTGTAGAAGTTGTATTAAAAGTGGTAAAGCCTGAAACGGCGGTTAATAAAGATGCTGGAATTAAAGTGATAATTCCTAGTGGGGATTTATATGCAAACAAAGTTTGTGATTCTTTTGAACAATCAGTGGCTGAAGTGCTTGAGGCACTGGAGAAACAATTGTTGAAGCACAAAGAAAAATTGAGAACTAAATAAAATCTTCGCAAAAGTTTTGTAGGAAAGAAATAAATATCTAAATTTGCAGCCGTTTCGCTCGCAAAAGAACGGTTCGGTTGCATTTTAATATAAAACGCCTCTTTAGCTCAGTTGGCCAGAGCACGTGATTTGTAATCTCGGGGTCGTTGGTTCGAATCCGACAAGAGGCTCAAAAACAAGGGCAAATACCAGAGTGGCCAAATGGGGCAGACTGTAAATCTGCTGTCTTTCGACTTCGGTGGTTCGAATCCATCTTTGCCCACGTTGAATTAGTGAAGTGTAAGCTTTGGCAAGTAAAGAATTGCGGAAGTAGCTCAGTTGATAGAGCATTAGCCTTCCAAGCTGAGGGTCGCGGGTTTGAGCCCCGTCTTCCGCTCTTTTCCTTGCTGTTATAGCTCAGCGGTAGAGCACTTCCTTGGTAAGGAAGAGGTCCCGGGTTCAAATCCCGGTAACAGCTCATAAAATAAATGTAAGTGCTGATTATTAATCAAATAAATAACAAGTAAAGCTATGGCTAAAGAGAAATTTGAACGTACCAAACCGCACGTTAACATTGGTACTATTGGTCACGTAGACCACGGTAAGACCACATTAACTGCTGCTATCACTACTGTGTTAGCTAAAAGAGGATTGTCAGAAATCAAATCTTTTGATCAAATTGATAATGCTCCTGAAGAAAAAGAAAGAGGTATTACTATTAATACTTCACATGTTGAGTATCAAACAGCTAATCGTCACTATGCTCACGTAGACTGTCCAGGACACGCTGACTACGTTAAAAACATGGTAACTGGTGCTGCTCAAATGGATGGTGCTATCATTGTAGTTGCTGCTACTGATGGTCCTATGCCTCAAACTCGTGAACATATCTTGTTGGCACGTCAGGTAAACGTTCCTAAATTGGTCGTTTTCATGAACAAATGCGATATGGTTGATGATGCAGAAATGTTGGAACTTGTTGAAATGGAAATGAGAGAGCTTCTTTCATTCTATGACTTTGACGGTGATAACACTCCTATTATTCAAGGTTCTGCTCTTGGAGCATTGAATGGTGTAGAAAAATGGGAAGACAAAGTTATGGAGCTTATGGATGCTGTTGATAGCTGGATCCCATTGCCTCCACGTGATGTTGATAAACCTTTCTTGATGCCTGTTGAGGATGTATTCTCTATTACAGGTCGTGGTACTGTTGCTACTGGTCGTGTTGAAGCTGGTGTTATCAAAGTAGGTGAAGAAATTCAGATTTTAGGTTTAGGTGAAGATAAAAAATCTGTTGTTACAGGTGTTGAAATGTTCCGTAAACTTCTTGATCAGGGTGAAGCTGGTGATAACGTAGGTTTATTGCTTCGTGGAGTTGACAAAAATGATATCAAACGTGGTATGGTTCTTTGTCATCCGGGACAAATCAAACCTCACACTACTTTCAAGGCAGAGGTTTATATCTTGAAAAAAGAAGAAGGTGGTCGTCATACTCCTTTCCACAACAAATATCGTCCTCAGTTCTATCTTCGTACTATGGACTGTACTGGTGAAATTTCTCTTCCTGAAGGAACTGAAATGGTAATGCCAGGTGATAACGTAACTATTACCGTTGAATTGATTTACCCAGTTGCATTAAATGTTGGTCTTCGTTTCGCTATTCGTGAAGGTGGACGTACTGTAGGTGCTGGTCAGATCACTGAAATGTTATAATTTTATATACTCAGTTCTTGGTATTTTATATATCAAGAACTGATTGTATCTTTACGGAAGTAGCTCAGTTGGTAGAGCACCGGTCTCCAAAACCGGGTGTCGGGAGTTCGAGCCTCTCCTTCCGTGCTAATATTTTTGACATGAAGAAAATAGTTGATTATATCAAAGAATCTTATAACGAACTTGTACATAAAGTATCGTGGCCAACGTATTCTGAGTTGACTAATAGTGCGGTAGTTGTTTTGTATGCTTCCCTGATTATTGCACTAGTGGTTTTTGCAATGGACTTCTGTTTCCAAACAATCATGGAAAAGGTTATTTATCCACATTAAAAAATTGAGTTAAATGTCTGAGGTTGAGAAAAAATGGTACGTTTTGCGTGCTATAAGTGGGAAAGAAGCTAAAGTTAAAGAATATCTTGAGGCGGATATCAAGAATAGTGATCTTGGTGAATATGTGTCTCAAATATTAATTCCGACTGAAAAAGTTTATCAGGTCCGTAATGGAAAAAAAGTAATGAAAGAAAGAAGTTACTTGCCTGGTTATGTTTTGGTTGAAGCTGCTTTAGTGGGTGAGGTGTCTCATCATCTTAGAAATACTCCTAATGTAATTGGTTTTTTAGGTGGGGCTGATAAACCTGCTCCTTTAAGGCAATCAGAAGTTAATCGTATACTGGGAACAGTTGATGAACTTCAAGATGCTGCAGAGGAATTGAATATTCCTTATGTTGTAGGAGAAACTGTGAAAGTTACATTTGGTCCTTTTAGCGGATTTAGTGGTATCATTGAAGAAGTTAATAGTGAAAAGAAGAAACTGAAGGTCATGGTTAAGATATTCGGGCGAAAAACACCGCTTGAATTGGGCTTTATGCAAGTAGAGAAGGAATAGTATAGGTTACGCTATATTATTCTATTAATGTTTATATATAAATTAATAAAAAATGGCTAAAGAAGTTGCTGGACTAATCAAATTACAGATTAAAGGAGGCGCGGCAAACCCATCTCCTCCCGTTGGCCCTGCTTTGGGTTCTAAGGGGATTAACATTATGGAGTTTTGCAAGCAATTCAACGCCAGAACCCAGGACAAAGCTGGTAAGATTTTACCAGTTATCATTACTTACTACGCAGATAAGTCTTTTGATTTTGTAATAAAGACTCCTCCTGTTGCTATTCAATTACTTGATATAGCGAAAGTAAAGAGTGGGTCTGCTGAGCCTAACCGTAAAAAAGTTGCTGAGTTAACTTGGGAACAGATTCGTACGATTGCTCAGGACAAAATGGTGGATTTAAACTGTTTTACTGTGGAAGCAGCTATGACAATGGTTGCTGGTACAGCTAGAAGTATGGGTATTGCTGTAAAAGGGGAATTCCCGGTTAATAATTAATAAACTTCAATTGTAATGAGTAAACTGACAAAAAAACAGAAGTTAGCTGCAGAGAAAGTTGAAGCAGGGAAGGCATACTCGTTGAAAGAGGCTGCAACATTAGTGAAAGAAATCACTTTTACTAAATTTGATGCTTCATTAGATATTGATGTACGCTTAGGTATTGATCCACGTAAAGCAAACCAGATGGTGAGAGGAGTTGTTTCACTTCCTCATGGAACTGGTAAGGATATACGTGTGTTAGTGCTTTGTACACCTGATGCCGAGGCTGCAGCAAAAGAAGCTGGCGCTGACTATGTTGGTCTTGATGAATATATTGAAAAGATCAAAGCTGGATGGACGGATATTGATGTTATTATCACTATGCCTTCTATTATGGGCAAAATAGGTGCACTAGGACGTGTCTTAGGACCACGTGGCTTAATGCCTAACCCTAAAAGCGGAACTGTAACTATGGATGTTGCAAAAGCTGTGAAAGAGGTTAAGCAAGGTAAGATTGACTTTAAAGTCGATAAAAGTGGTATCGTACATACTTCAATTGGGAAAGTTTCATTTGATGCTGATAAAATTCGCGATAATGCAAAAGAATTTATTTCTACATTAAATAAACTCAAACCAACTGCTGCTAAAGGTGCATATATTAAGAGTATTTATCTTTCTAGTACAATGAGTGCCGGAATTAAGATAGACCCGAAATCAGTAGAGGAAATCTAATTAATGGAGGAACAATGAGAAAGGAAGATAAAGATAAAATCATTTCACAGATTGCTGCAACTGTTGGTGAGTATGGTCACTTCTATTTGGTAGATATGACTGCTATGAATGCAGCTAAAACTAGTGACTTAAGAAGAGCTTGCAATAAAGCTGATATTAAGTTGATGGTTGTGAAGAATACATTGCTTCATAAAGCTCTTGAAACATTGGAGGTGGATTATTCTCCACTATATACCTCTCTTAAAGGTTCTACTTCTATCATGTTTTGCAATACAGCTAATGCTCCTGCAAAATTAATAAAAGATGTAGCTAAAGAGGGTATCCCAGGTCTAAAGGCTGCTTATGCTGAAGAAAGTTTCTATGTTGGTGCTGATCAATTAGATGCATTAGTAAGCATTAAAAGTAAAAATGAAGTTATTGCTGAAGTTATTGCTCTGCTGCAGTCTCCTGCGAAGAATGTTATTTCGGCTCTTCAATCAGGTGGAAACACTATTCATGGAGTTCTTAAGACTCTTGGTGAAAAATAATCAATTCGTACAAATAAGTAATTAAACATTAAAATCATACAAAAATGGCAGATTTGAAAGCTTTTGCAGAACAATTAGTTAACTTGACAGTAAAAGAAGTTAATGAACTTGCAACTATCCTTAAAGAAGAATATGGTATTGAACCTGCAGCTGCAGCTGTTGCTGTTGCAGCGGGAGGGCCTGCAGCTGCTGCTGCAGCAGAAGAAAAAACTTCTTTTGATGTAGTGTTAAAAAGTGCTGGAGCTGCGAAACTTCAGGTTGTTAAGGCTGTAAAAGAAAGCTGTGGCCTTGGCTTGAAGGAAGCTAAAGACATGGTAGATGGCGCTCCTAGTGTAGTAAAAGAAGGTTTAGCTAAAGACGAAGCAGAATCATTGAAAAAAGCATTGGAAGAAGCTGGAGCTGAGGTTGAACTTAAATAACATTAGCCTGGTAACCAGGTAGTGCGGTTAAGAACCCTTGAAAAAAGGGTTCTTAACCTTTTTGCGTATATATTTAAAATTAGGTTCTACAAATTCATTGACAGATGTCTTCAAATACTGTAAATCAACGAGTTAATTTTGCTTCTATTGCTAATCCGTTCGAATATCCGGATTTTTTAGAAGTACAATTGAAGTCATTCAAAGACTTTTTGCAATTAGATACTCCGCCTGAAAAGCGTAAAAATGAAGGATTGTATAAGGTTTTTGCTGAAAACTTTCCAATAGCTGACACAAGGAATAATTTTGTTCTTGAGTTTTTGGATTATTATATTGATCCGCCGCGTTATACTATTGATGATTGTATAGAGCGAGGGCTTACATATAGTGTTCCTTTAAAGGCTAAACTAAAATTATATTGTACTGATCCTGATCACGAGGATTTTGATACGGTGATACAAGACGTTTTCCTTGGCCCTATTCCCTACATGACGGAAAAAGCAACTTTCGTTATTAATGGTGCAGAGCGTGTAGTTGTATCTCAGCTTCACCGTTCTCCGGGAGTCTTTTTTGGACAAAGTGTTCATGCTAATGGAACAAAGTTATATTCAGCACGTATAATTCCTTTTAAAGGATCTTGGATTGAATTTGCTACTGACATTAATAATGTCATGTATGCATATATTGATCGTAAGAAGAAATTGCCTGTAACTACTTTATTGCGTGCTATCGGCTTTGAGAATGATAAAGATATTCTTGAAATTTTCAATTTAGCTGAAGATATTAAGGTTAATAAAACAAATCTTAAAAAAGTTGTTGGAAGAAAATTAGCTGCTCGTGTCTTGAAAACATGGATTGAGGATTTTGTGGACGAGGATACGGGTGAGGTTGTTTCGATTGAACGTAATGAAGTGATAATCGATCGCGAAACTGTTTTGCTTGCTGAACATGTAGATGAAATTATTGAGTCGGGTGTACAAAGTATCCTTCTTCATAAAGAAGAACCTAATCAATCTGATTATTCTATTATCTATAATACTCTTCAAAAAGACCCTAGTAACTCTGAGAAGGAAGCTGTTTTATATATCTATAGGCAGTTGCGTAATGCTGATCCTGCTGATGATGCTAGTGCTCGTGAAGTCATAAATAATTTGTTTTTCTCTGAGAAACGTTATGATTTAGGAGAAGTTGGACGCTATCGTATAAATAAGAAGTTAAACCTTACTACCGATATGGATGTTAAGGTTTTGACGAAAGAAGATATGATTGAGATTATTAAATACTTGATTGAATTAATAAACTCAAAGGCTGATGTTGATGATATAGACCACTTAAGTAACCGTAGGGTTAGAACGGTTGGTGAACAGTTATCTAATCAATTTGCAGTCGGACTTGCTCGTATGTCTCGTACTATTCGTGAGCGTATGAATGTTCGTGATAATGAAGTGTTTACTCCTATTGACTTAATTAATGCGAAGACTATTTCTTCGGTAATTAATACTTTCTTTGGGACGAATGCACTTTCTCAATTTATGGATCAAACAAATCCATTGGCTGAGATTACCCATAAGAGACGTATGTCTGCCCTTGGTCCTGGTGGACTTTCGCGTGAACGTGCCGGATTTGAAGTTCGAGACGTGCACTATACTCACTATGGTCGTTTGTGCCCTATTGAGACTCCAGAGGGCCCTAATATTGGTTTGATCTCTTCTTTGTGTATTTATGCTAAAATCAATGATTTAGGTTTTATTGAAACACCATACCGTCAAGTTGAAAAGGGTAAGGTTAATGTTTCTTCTAATGGCATAATCTATCTTACTGCAGAGGAGGAGGAAAGTAAAATTATAGCACAGGGTAATGCTGTCTTAAATGAGAAAGGGGAATTTATTCGTAATAAGGTTAAAGCTCGTCAGGATGCGGATTATCCTGTCGTTGAACCTTCTGAAGTTGATTTGATGGATGTAGCTCCTCAGCAGATTGCATCTATTGCGGCATCATTAATCCCTTTCCTTGAACATGATGATGCGAACCGTGCATTGATGGGATCAAACATGATGCGCCAGGCAGTACCTTTATTAAAAAGTGAAGCACCTATTGTTGGAACAGGTATTGAAAATCAATTAGTAAAAGATTCTCGTACTCAAATTGCTGCAGAAGGTGATGGCGTTGTTGATTATGTTGATGCTACCACGATTCGTATATTATATGATAGATCACCTGATGAGGATTTTGTAAGCTTTGAGCCGGCTCTGAAAGAGTATCGCATCTCTAAGTTCCGCAAGACAAATCAAAATATGACGATTGACCTTCGTCCAATATGTGTAAAGGATGAACGTGTTGTTAAAGGTCAAATTTTAACTGAAGGTTATTCTACTGAAAATGGAGAGTTGGCTTTAGGAAAAAATCTTCTTGTAGCTTATATGCCTTGGAAGGGCTATAATTATGAAGATGCTATTGTTCTAAATGAACGTGTTGTCAGAGAAGATTTGCTAACTTCTGTTCATGTGGAAGAATATTCTCTTGAAGTGAGAGAAACGAAACGAGGAATGGAAGAATTGACCTCGGATATCCCTAATGTAAGTGAAGAGGCAACTAAAGATCTTGATGAAAACGGGATCGTTAGAATTGGTGCTCATATACAACCAGGTGATATTCTTATAGGTAAAATAACACCAAAAGGTGAATCTGATCCTTCTCCTGAAGAAAAACTGCTTCGAGCTATCTTTGGCGATAAAGCAGGTGATGTAAAAGATGCATCTTTGAAAGCATCTCCTTCATTGAAGGGTGTGGTTATCGATAAACGTCTATTTTCTAGGGTATTGAAGAACAGAAGTTCTAAACTTGCTGATAAAGCTTTATTGCCAAAGATTGATGATGAATTTGAGGCTAAGGTTGCTTCTTTGAAAACAATTTTGATAAAGAAACTAGCGGAGTTGACTGAAGGTCATACATCTTTAGGCGTTAAAGATTATTTGGGAACTGAAGTTATTGCTAAAGGAAGTAAATTCCTTGCTTCTGATTTAGGCTCTTTAGATTTTAATGCTATTCAGTTAAGTAATTGGACTGCTGATTCTCATACGAATGAATTAATTCGTGACCTTATTCTGAACTTCTTAAAAAAATATAAAGAGCTAGATGCTGAATTGAAAAGAAAGAAATTCAGTATTACTATTGGTGATGAATTGCCTGCCGGCATCATCCAAATGGCTAAGGTTTACGTTGCTAAAAAACGTAAAATTGGCGTTGGTGATAAAATGGCTGGTCGCCACGGTAATAAGGGTATTGTATCTCGTATCGTTCGCCAGGAAGATATGCCATTCCTTGAAGATGGAACTCCTGTTGATATAGTCTTAAATCCTTTGGGTGTACCTTCTCGTATGAACCTGGGACAAATTTTTGAGGCGGTGTTAGGTTCTGCAGGTAAAAAATTGGGAGTTAAATTTGCTACTCCTATTTTTGATGGGGCATCATTGGAAGATATTACTCACTGGACAGATAAAGCTGGTTTGCCACGCTTTGGGCGAACTTTCTTATGTGATGGTGGGAATGGAGAGAGATTTGATCAACCGGCTACTGTTGGTGTAACATATATGTTGAAATTGGGGCACATGGTTGAGGATAAAATGCATGCTCGTTCTATTGGACCATATTCATTGATCACTCAACAACCACTTGGAGGTAAAGCTCAATTCGGAGGTCAACGTTTTGGTGAAATGGAGGTTTGGGCATTAGAAGCTTTTGGTGCTTCTCATATCCTTCAGGAGATATTGACTATTAAATCAGATGATGTTTTAGGCCGATCTAAAGCTTATGAGGCTATTGTCAAAGGTGATCCTATGCCTCAGCCTGGTATCCCTGAATCTTTAAATGTGTTATTGCATGAATTGAGAGGATTGGGACTTAGCATTAATCTTGAGTAATTGTTGGCATATAAAAAAAAATAGTATGGCTTTTAGAAAAGAAAATAGAATAAAAAGTAATTTCTCCAAGATCTCGATAGGTTTAGCTTCTCCAGAAGAAATCCTTGAAAATTCGAGTGGTGAAGTGTTGAAGCCTGAAACCATAAATTACCGTACTTATAAACCTGAGCGAGATGGCTTGTTTTGTGAGCGCATTTTTGGCCCTATCAAGGATTATGAGTGTCATTGTGGTAAATATAAACGGATTCGTTATAAAGGGATTGTCTGTGACCGATGTGGTGTAGAAGTGACTGAAAAGAAAGTGCGTCGTGAGCGTATGGGGCATATTCAATTGGTAGTACCTGTAGCTCATATTTGGTATTTTCGTTCGCTCCCTAATAAAATAGGTTATTTGTTAGGTTTGCCTACAAAGAAACTTGATTCAATAATTTATTATGAACGCTATGTTGTAATCCAAGCGGGTGTAAAAGCTGAGGATGGCATAGCTGAATATGATTTACTTTCTGAGGAAGAATATTTAGATATATTGGATACGCTTCCTAAAGAAAATCAATATCTGGATGATACTGATCCTAATAAGTTTATAGCCAAAATGGGCGCTGAAGCTATTTATGATCTTTTGTCACGTTTGGATTTGGATGTTCTATCTTATGACTTAAGACATCGTGCTGGTAACGATGCTTCTCAACAGAGAAAAAATGAGGCTTTAAAACGCCTGCAAGTTGTTGAGTCTTTCCGTGCATCTAGAGGACGTAATAAACCGGAGTGGATGATTGTTCGTATTGTTCCGGTAATTCCTCCTGAACTTCGTCCTTTGGTTCCTTTGGATGGTGGTCGTTTTGCTACGTCTGATTTGAATGATCTTTATCGTCGTGTTATTATACGTAATAATCGTCTAAAGAGATTGATTGAAATTAAAGCTCCGGAGGTTATCTTACGTAATGAGAAGCGTATGCTTCAGGAGTCTGTGGATTCTTTGTTTGATAATTCTCGTAAATCGAGTGCTGTTAAAACGGATGCAAATCGTCCTTTGAAATCTCTTTCAGATAGTCTGAAAGGTAAGCAAGGACGTTTTCGACAGAACTTGCTAGGTAAACGTGTTGATTATTCTGCTCGTTCGGTAATTGTTGTTGGTCCGGAACTTAAAATGCACGAATGTGGTATTCCTAAGTTAATGGCGGCTGAATTATATAAGCCTTTTGTGATTCGTAAGTTGATCGAAAGAGGTATAGTAAAAACTGTTAAATCAGCTAAAAAAATTGTTGATCGTAAAGAGCCTGTTATTTGGGATATTCTTGAACATGTAATGAAAGGACATCCTGTTTTGCTTAACCGTGCTCCGACATTGCATAGGCTTGGTATACAAGCTTTTCAGCCTAAGATGATTGAAGGTAAAGCTATTCAGTTACATCCATTGGCTTGTACAGCTTTTAATGCGGATTTTGATGGTGACCAGATGGCTGTGCATTTACCTTTAAGTAATGAGGCTGTTCTTGAAGCGCAGATGTTGATGCTTGCTTCGCATAATATATTGAATCCTGCAAATGGGGCTCCTATTACTGTCCCTTCACAAGATATGGTTCTTGGTTTGTACTATATAACCAAACTGAGAACTGGAGCAAAAGGTGAAGGTCTTATCTTTTATGGACCGGAAGAAGCTACTATTGCTTATAATGAAGGCAAAGTTGATATTCATGCTCCAATCAAGGTTATTGTTAAAGATCTTGATGAGAATGGCAATATTGTTGATGTTTTGCGTGAAACTTCTGTAGGTCGTGTTATTGTGAATGAAGTGGTTCCTGCTGAAGTAGGCTATATAAATACCATTATTTCTAAGAAGTCATTGCGCGAAATTATCGGTGATGTAATAAAGAAATGTGGTGTCGCTAAAACTGCAGATTTTCTTGATGGTATTAAAAATTTGGGTTATAGAATGGCCTTTAAAGGAGGCTTGTCTTTCAACCTTGATGATATTATTATCCCTCAGGAGAAAGAATCATTAGTTCAAAAAGGATATGATGAGGTTGAACAAGTTATTAGTAATTATAATATGGGTTTTATTACTAATAATGAACGTTACAATCAAGTCATAGATATTTGGACTCATGTGAATTCTGAGTTATCTAATATTTTGATGAAGACGATCTCTTCTGATGATCAAGGTTTCAACTCTGTATATATGATGCTTGATTCAGGAGCTCGTGGTTCGAAAGAACAGATTCGTCAGCTTTCTGGTATGAGAGGTTTGATGGCTAAACCTCAAAAAGCTGGTGCTGAAGGAGGACAGATTATTGAAAATCCGATTCTCTCTAACTTTAAAGAGGGACTCTCTGTTTTGGAATATTTTATTTCTACTCATGGTGCTCGTAAAGGGTTGGCTGATACGGCTTTGAAAACTGCAGATGCGGGGTATTTGACTCGTCGTTTGGTTGATGTTTCTCATGACGTTATTATTAATGAGGAAGATTGTGGTACGCTTCGAGGATTGGTTTGTACCGATTTGAAGAATAATGATGATATTATAGCTACCTTATATGAACGTATTTTAGGTCGTGTTTCTGTACATGATATCATTCATCCTACAACAGGAAAATTGCTTGTTGCGGGAGGTGAAGAAATTACTGAAGATGTTGCAAAGCAAATTCAAAATTCACCTATTGAAAGTGTGGAGATTCGATCGGTTCTTACTTGTGAGTCTAAAAAGGGTGTTTGTGCAAAGTGTTATGGACGTAACCTTGCAACAAACCGTATGGTTCAAAAGGGTGAGGCTGTTGGAGTTATTGCTGCTCAATCTATTGGTGAGCCGGGTACACAGTTAACATTGCGTACTTTCCATGCCGGAGGTACAGCGGCTAATATTGCAGCTAATGCAAGTATTGTTGCTAGAAATAATTCACGCTTAGAGTTTGAGGAACTTCGTACGGTGGATGTTGTTGATGAACAGGGAGAATCAGTTAAAGTTGTTGTTGGACGTTTGGCTGAAGTACGCTTTATTGATGTGAATACTAGCATTGTTCTATCAACTCATAATGTTCCATATGGTTCTAAACTGTATGCGGCAAATAATGATATAGTTGAAAAAGGTAAGCTTATCGCAAAATGGGATCCTTTTAACGCAGTTATTATAACTGAGGTCACCGGTAAAATCGAATTTGAAGGAGTCGTAGAAAATGTTACCTATAAAGTAGAATCTGATGAAGCTACTGGTATGAAGGAAATAATAATTATTGAATCTAAGGATAAGACTAAAATTCCATCTGCTCATATCCTTGATGAAAGTGGTAATTTACTTCGTACTTATAATTTGCCGGTAGGAGGTCATGTTGTTATTGAGAATGCCCAAAAAGTAAAGGCTGGTGAGGTTATTGTGAAGATTCCGAGAGCAGTTGGTAAGGCTGGTGATATTACGGGAGGTCTTCCACGAGTAACAGAGCTTTTTGAAGCTCGTAATCCTTCTAATCCTGCAGTTGTTTCTGAGATAGATGGCGAAGTTACTATGGGTAAGATAAAACGTGGTAACCGTGAAATTGTAGTGACTTCTAAAACAGGTGAAGTTAAAAAATATCTTGTTGCATTATCTAAGCAGATTCTTGTTCAGGAGAATGATTATGTTCGTGCTGGAACTCCTTTGTCTGATGGGGCTACAACTCCAGCTGATATCTTGGCTATTAAAGGACCAACAGCTGTACAGGAATATATTGTAAACGAGGTTCAGGATGTTTATCGTCTGCAAGGTGTTAAGATCAATGATAAGCACTTTGAGATAATTGTTCGCCAAATGATGAGAAAGGTAGGCATTAATGAGCCTGGGGATACTCGTTTCTTGGAACAACAGGTTGTTGATAAACTTGACTTTATGGAAGAAAATGACCGTATATGGGGCAAGAAAGTTGTTGTTGAACCTGGTGATTCATCTACATTGCAAGCTGGACAAATTGTGACTGCTCGTAAGCTCAGAGATGAGAATAGTATGTTGAAGCGTAGAGACTTGAAATTAGTTGAGGTTCGTGATGCGGTTCCTGCTACATCTACTCAAATATTACAAGGTATTACCCGAGCAGCTTTGCAAACTTCTAGCTTTATGTCTGCTGCTTCTTTCCAAGAAACTACAAAGGTCTTGAATGAAGCTGCGATAAATGGTAAGATTGATAAGCTGGAGGGAATGAAAGAGAATGTCATCTGTGGTCATTTGATTCCTGCAGGTACTGGTCAGCGTGAATATGAAAAAATCATTGTTGGCTCTAAAGAGGAATATGATAGAATTTTAGCGAATAAAAAAACAGTTTTGGATTATAACGAAGTTTAATTTATTCAACAAATAATTTTAAAAGGCTATGCTAATGTCCTAGCGACATCGCATAGCTTTTTTTCTATCTCTAATTTTATAATGTCTTAGTGAATTATCAACAAATTTTTTGTTATAAAATAGAATAAGTATGAATGAGCAAGAAAAAGAAAATCAGTTGCAAATAGAGTTGGATGCAGAGACTGCTCAAGGTAAATATGCTAATTTAGCATTGATTACTCATTCAAGTTCCGAGTTTGTTCTTGATTTCGCCTGTGTAATGCCTGGAGTCTCTAAAGCTCATGTACAATCTAGGGTTGTAATGGCACCGGAGCATGCAAAACGACTTTTTAGGGCTTTGCATGAAAATTTAAAAAAATATGAAGAGTCGTATGGTTCTATATCTTTAATGGAAGAGCATTCTGGGTTACCGATTGCGAATTTCAAAGGTGAAGCATAATAAAAAAAATGTTATAAGTTGAATTTCTCAGATATTATTTGTATTTTTGCAGCCCGAAATGTATAATAACGATAAATAGGAAAATAATAAATATATAAATCAAAAATAAATTGAAATGCCTACAATTCAGCAATTAGTAAGGAAAGGACGGTCGGTGTTGGTAGAAAAAAGTAAATCTCCTGCGCTTGATTCATGTCCTCAGAGACGTGGTGTGTGTGTGAGGGTTTATACAACCACTCCTAAAAAACCAAATTCAGCAATGCGTAAAGTTGCTCGTGTTCGTTTAACTAACCAAAAAGAGGTAAACTCTTATATACCTGGAGAAGGTCATAACTTGCAAGAGCACTCAATCGTTCTTGTACGTGGTGGACGTGTTAAAGATTTGCCAGGTGTGCGTTATCATATTGTTCGTGGTACACTTGATACCGCAGGTGTTGCTGGAAGAACTCAAAGACGTTCTAAATATGGAACTAAGCGTCCTAAACCAGGACAGGCAGCTGCATCAGCAAAGAAAAAATAAATTAGTATAATATTGTAATTACGTTTTGGTTTTGTGGGTAAGCTATAAGGGTTGAGTAAATTCTTCAGAGGAAGAGTTGAAGTCAATATTTTGCAGCCAGAAACAAAAACATTATTCTTAAAAAAAATGAGAAAAGCTAAACCTAAAAAACGTGTGATTCTTCCTGATCCTGTTTTTAACGATCAAAAAGTTTCTAAGTTTGTTAACCATCTGATGTATGATGGTAAAAAGAATACTTCTTATGAAATCTTCTATGCTGCTTTAGAAGTTGTGAAAAATAAGCTTCCAAATGAAGAGAAAAGTGCTTTGGAAATTTGGAAAAAAGCATTAGAGAACATTACTCCTCAAGTGGAGGTTAAATCTCGTCGCGTCGGCGGTGCTACTTTTCAAGTACCTACAGAAATTCGTCCTGATAGAAAAGAATCAATATCAATGAAAAATTTGATTCTTTATGCTCGTAAAAGAGGCGGTAAATCTATGGCTGATAAATTAGCTGCTGAAATCATGGACGCATTTAATGAGCAAGGCGGTTCTTTTAAGCGTAAAGAAGATATGCATCGTATGGCTGAAGCTAATCGTGCATTTGCTCATTTTAGATTTTAATTTTAATTTGATAACAAAAAGGTAATCAATTTTAAAAATGGCAAAACAAGATTTACATTTGACCCGTAATATCGGAATTATGGCTCATATTGATGCAGGTAAGACTACAACATCTGAGCGTATCTTATTTTACACAGGGTTAACTCATAAAATAGGTGAAGTTCATGATGGTGCTGCTACAATGGACTGGATGGCCCAAGAGCAAGAACGCGGTATCACTATTACCTCTGCAGCAACAACTACTCGTTGGAAATATGCGGGAGATATTTATAAAATCAACTTAATTGATACTCCGGGGCACGTAGACTTTACTGCAGAAGTAGAACGCTCTTTGCGTGTTCTTGATGGTGCTGTTGCGACATATTGTGCTGTGGGTGGGGTAGAGCCTCAATCAGAAACGGTATGGAGACAAGCTGATAAATATAATGTTCCACGTATCGGATATGTTAATAAAATGGACCGTTCTGGTGCTGACTTTTTTGAAGTCGTGCGTCAGATGAAGGCTATTTTAGGTGCTAATCCTTGTCCTATTGTTGTTCCAATTGGTGCTGAGGAATCTTTTAAAGGTTTAGTTGACCTTATAAAGATGAAAGCTATTTATTGGCATGATGAAACTATGGGAGCTGATTATTCTGTAGAAGAAATTCCTGCTAATTTGCTTGACGAATCTGTTGAGTGGAGAGATAATATGTTGGAGAAAGTTGCAGAGTATGATGATGCTTTAATGGAGAAGTATTTTGATGATCCTTCAACTATTACTGAAGAGGAAATTTTGCGTGCACTTCGTAATGCTACTGTACAAATGGCTATAGTACCAATGTTGTGTGGTTCTTCATTTAAAAATAAGGGTGTTCAAACATTATTGGATTATGTTTGTGCTTTTTTACCATCTCCTTTAGATACGGAAAATGTTGTAGGAACAAACCCTGATACAGGTTTAGAAGAAGATCGTAAGCCGTCTGAAGATGATAAAACTTCTGCATTGGCTTTCAAAATTGCTACAGATCCTTATGTTGGTCGTTTGACTTTCTTCCGTGTTTACTCTGGAAAAATAGAAGCTGGTTCATATATCTATAATACTCGTTCAGGTAAAAAGGAACGTGTTTCAAGATTGTTCCAAATGCATTCTAATAAGCAAAATGCTGTAGAAGTTATTTCTGCTGGTGATATTGGTGCAGGTGTTGGTTTTAAGGATATTCATACTGGAGATACATTATGCGATGAGAATTCTCCTATTGTTTTAGAATCAATGGATTTTCCTGAACCTGTTATCGGTGTTGCTGTTGAACCAAAAACCCAGAAAGATATGGATAAGCTTTCTAATGGTTTGGCTAAATTGGCTGAAGAAGATCCTACTTTTACTGTTCGTACGGATGATCAAACAGGACAAACTGTAATTTCTGGAATGGGTGAACTTCATTTGGATATTATTATTGACCGTCTTAAAAGAGAATTTAAGGTTGAATGTAACCAAGGACGTCCACAAGTTAATTACAAAGAGTCAATTACTAAAACTGTTAATCTTCGTGAAGTTTACAAAAAACAATCTGGTGGACGTGGAAAATTTGCTGATATTATAGTAAATATAGGGCCTGTAGATGATGACTTTACTCAAGGTGGTTTGCAGTTTATTGATGAGGTTAAGGGCGGAAATGTTCCTAAAGAATTTATTCCTTCTGTGCAAAAAGGTTTCCAGTCAGCAATGAAAAACGGAGTTTTGGCAGGATATCCTTTAGATTCTTTGAAGGTGACATTGCTTGATGGTTCTTTCCATCCAGTTGACTCTGATCAATTGTCCTTTGAAATCTGTGCTGTTCAAGCTTATAAAAATGCTTGTGCTAAAGCTGGACCAGTTTTGATGGAACCTATTATGAAGCTTGAGGTCGTTACTCCTGAAGAAAATATGGGTGATGTAATTGGAGATTTAAACAAACGTCGTGGGCAGGTAGAAGGTATGGAATCAAGTCGTTCTGGAGCTAGAATTGTTAAAGCAACAGTTCCATTGGCTGAAATGTTCGGTTATGTTACTACACTACGTACTATCTCTTCTGGACGTGCTACTTCGTCAATGACTTATTCTCATCATGCGCAAGTATCTGCTTCTATTGCTAAAGCTGTTTTAGAGGAAGTTAAAGGAAGAGCTGATCTGCTCTAATATTGAATTATAGACTAGCGAATGACTCTTAGTCTATGAACTAAATAATTAATATATTAACATAATAATAATGAGTCAAAAAATTAGAATTAAATTGAAATCTTATGATCATAATTTGGTTGACAAGTCAGCTGAAAAGATCGTAAAAACGGTAAAGAGTACAGGAGCTATTGTTAGCGGACCGATACCTTTGCCTACGCATAAGCGTATTTTTACTGTGAATCGCTCAACTTTCGTAAATAAGAAATCGAGAGAGCAATTTGAACTTTCTTCTTATAAGAGGTTGATCGATATTTATAGTTCAACAGCAAAAACTGTGGATGCTTTAATGAAACTGGAATTACCTAGTGGAGTTGAAGTAGAAATAAAGGTATAATTTAAAAAATAAATGAAATGCCAGGATTATTAGGGAAAAAAATCGGAATGACATCCGTATTCAGTGCCGATGGTAAAAATGTACCATGCACTGTTATCGAAGTAGGCCCTTGTGTTGTTACTCAGTTAAAATCTTTAGAGAAAGATGGCTATGAAGCTTTGCAGTTAGGCTTTCAAGACAAAAAAGAGAAGCATACTACTAAGCCTTTAAGTGGACATTTTAAAAAAGCTGGAGTAACACCCAAGAGACACTTGGCTGAGTTCAAAGGTTTTGAAAAAGACTTTAATTTAGGTGATACCATCGGTGTTGATATTTTTAGTGATGTTGATTTTGTTGATGTTATCGGTATCTCGAAAGGAAAAGGGTTTCAAGGTGTTGTAAAAAGACACGGGTTTGGTGGTGTTGGACAGGCTACACACGGACAACATAATCGTGCTAGAAAACCAGGGTCTATTGGAGCATGTTCGTATCCTGCAAAAGTTTTTAAAGGAATGCGAATGGGTGGACAACTTGGCGGTGACAGAGTTACTGTACAAAATTTGCGAGTGTTAAAAGTAGTCGATGAACATAATCTTCTTTTGTTGAAAGGTTCTGTTCCCGGTTGTAAAGGTTCAATCGTAATAATTGAAAAATAATGGAAATTAACGTATATAACATAAAAGGTGAAGACACTGGAAGAAAGGTTACGTTAAATGAATCTATCTTTGGTATTGAACCTAATGATCATGCCATCTATTTAGATGTAAAGCAATTTATGGCTAATCAGCGTCAAGGTACACATAAGTCAAAAGAACGAAGTGAAATTAGTGGCTCTACTCGCAAGATCGGTCGTCAAAAAGGCGGTGGTGGTGCACGTCGTGGAGATATGAATTCACCAGTACTTGTTGGTGGTGCGAGAGTGTTCGGCCCTACCCCAAGGGATTATTTTTTTAAGTTGAATAAAAAAGTAAAAACTTTGGCAAGAAAGTCGGCTTTAGCATATAAAGCTCAAAATAATGCTATTGTTGTTTTAGAAGATTTTTCTTTTGAAAAGCCTCGGACAAAAGATCTTACCGATTCTTTAAAAAAGATTAAAATTTCTGACGAAAAGCTATTGATGATCTTCTCGGAAGCAAATAAAAACGTATATTTGTCGGCTCGAAACGTGGTAGGTGTTAATGTACAAACTATATCTGGATTGAATACTTATAGAGTATTGAATGCAGGAGTTGTTGTTTTTACAGAAAGTGCACTTGCTGCGATTAACGATATTTTAATTTAAAAAAAGGAGGCTTAATAATGGGAATTATTGTCAAACCGTTAGTGACAGAGAAAATGACTGCTATAACAGATAAATTAAATCGATTTGGGTTTATAGTACGTCCTGATGCTAATAAATTGGAAATAAAGAGAGAAATTGAAGCTTTCTATAATGTAACAGTGCTTAGTGTAAATACTGCTAATTACTTGGGTAAGAGAAAAAGTCGTTATACTAAAGCGGGTATTATCAATGGCGCTACTAAAGCTTATAAAAAAGCTATAGTTGTATTGAAAGAAGGTGATACTATTGATTTTTATAGTAATATTTAAGAAAAATGGCAGTACGTAAATTTAACCCTATAACACCGGGGCAAAGACATAAAATTATTGGTACTTTTGAAGAAATCACTGCTCAGGTACCAGAAAAATCTCTTGTATACGGAAAGAAATCTTCTGGTGGACGTAATAGTCAAGGAAAAATGACAATGCGTTACATTGGAGGTGGTCAAAGAAAAGTTATTAGAATTGTTGATTTCAAGAGAAATAAAGATGGTGTGCCAGCTGTTGTAAAGACGATAGAGTATGATCCTAATAGATCTGCTCGTATTGCTTTACTTTTTTATGCTGATGGTGAAAAGAGATATATTATAGCTCCTAATGGTTTGCAAGTAGGAGCTACTTTGATGTCTGGAGCTACTGCGGCTCCAGAAGTAGGCAATGCACTTCCTTTACAAAATATTCCTGTTGGTACAGTTGTTCATAATATTGAATTACGTCCAGGTCAAGGTGCTGCTTTAGTGCGTTCTGCTGGTAACTTTGCTCAATTGACTTCTAGAGAGGGAAAATATTGTGTTATTAAGTTGCCTTCAGGCGAAGTAAGACAGATCTTAAGCACATGTAAGGCTACTATTGGTAGTGTCGGTAATTCTGACCATGCCTTAGAAAGCTCTGGTAAAGCTGGTCGTTCTAGATGGCAAGGGCGTCGTCCACGTAATAGAGGTGTTGTTATGAACCCTGTGGATCACCCAATGGGAGGTGGTGAAGGCCGTTCTTCAGGTGGTCACCCTAGATCTCGTAAAGGATTGTATGCTAAAGGACTTAAAACAAGAGCTCCTAAGAAACAATCTTCTAAGTATATTATTGAAAGAAGAAAAAAGTAATCTGATTAATAGAGTAAGCTTATGAGTCGTTCATTAAAAAAAGGTCCATATATTAATATTAAACTTGAAAAGAAAATACTTGTGATGAATGAAACAGGTAAAAAGGTTGTTGTTAAGACTTGGGCTAGAGCTTCAATGATTTCACCTGATTTTGTGGGACATACTGTTGCTGTTCATAATGGAAATAAATTTATTCCTGTATATATAACCGAAAATATGGTTGGGCACAAGTTGGGAGAGTTCTCCTCTACTCGTACTTTTAAGGGACATTCTGGGAATAAAAAGAGATAATGGTATCTAGAAATAATAAAGTTTAATATAATGGGATCAAGAAAAAAAATATCGGCAGATCGAAGAAAGGAAGCCCTTAAGTCCATGTATTTTGCAAAATTGCAAAATGTCCCAACTTCTCCTCGAAAAATGCGCCTTGTTGTGGATATGGTTCGGGGTATGGAAGTAAATAGAGCTCTTGGCGTTTTGAAATTTTCTTCGAAAGAAGCTGCTGCAAGAGTGGAAAAATTATTGCGTTCTGCTATTGCTAATTGGGAGCAAAAAAATGATCGTAAGGCTGAAAGTGGCGAATTGTACGTTACTGAAGTCTTTGTTGATTGTGGTGCAACATTAAAAAGAATGAGACCTGCACCACAGGGAAGAGGATATAGAATCCGTAAACGTTCAAATCATGTGACTTTGTTCGTTGGTTCTAAAAATAATAATGAAGATCAAAATTGAAATTAGATGGGACAAAAAGTAAATCCAATAAGTAACCGTTTAGGAATTATCAGGGGTTGGGATTCTAATTGGTATGGTGGAAATGATTATGGTGATTCATTATTTGAAGATAGTAAAATTCGTAAATATCTAAGTGTTAGATTAGCTAAAGCTAGTTTATCTAGAATTGTGATAGAACGCACTTTGAAATTAGTAACGATTACTGTTTGTACTGCTCGCCCTGGCATCATTATCGGTAAAGGAGGACAAGAGGTTGATAAGTTGAAAGAGGAACTCAAAAAAATTACTGATAAGGATATTCAGATTAATATTTTTGAAATTAAACGTCCAGAATTAGATGCCGTTATTGTCGCTAATAATATAGCTCGCCAATTGGAAGGTAAAATTGCTTATCGTCGTGCAATAAAGATGGCTATTGCAAATACAATGAGAATGGGAGCTGAAGGTATTAAAATTCAAATTTCAGGACGTTTGAATGGTGCAGAGATGGCTCGTTCAGAAATGTACAAAGAAGGAAGAACTCCATTACATACTTTTAGAGCAGATATTGACTATTGCCATGCAGAAGCATTGACAAAAGTAGGTCTTCTAGGTATAAAGGTCTGGATCTGTAGAGGTGAAATTTTCGGAAAGAAAGATCTAGCTCCTAATTTTGTTCAAAGTAAAGATTCCTCTAACCGTGGAGGTCATAATGGTTCTGGAAGGAACTTCAAAAGAAAGAAAAATAATCGCTAAACGAATTTGAATTTTAGGAATTATGTTACAACCGAAAAAGACAAAATTCAGAAGACAGCAGAAGGGGCGTATGAAGGGTATTGCTCAAAGAGGCAATCAGCTTGCTTTTGGTTCTTTTGGTATAAAAGCTTTGCAGAGTAAGTGGATTACTGGTAGACAGATAGAGGCTGCTCGTATTGCTGTTACAAGATATATGCAACGTCAAGGGCAGATATGGATTAGAATATTTCCAGATAAGCCTATTACAAAGAAACCTGCAGAAGTACGTATGGGTAAGGGTAAAGGATCTCCAGAAGGTTTTGTTGCTCCAATTACTCCAGGTAGAATTATTATTGAGGTTGAAGGGGTTTCGTATGAAATTGCAAAAGAAGCCTTGCGTTTAGCTGCACAAAAACTTCCTATTACTACGAAGTTTATAGTTAGACGTGATTATGATGTTCAAAATCAAAATGCATAGTAATATGAAAATTTTGGAAATTAGAGAATTATCCACAAGTGATTTAGTGGAAAGAATGAATGCTGAATTGGTTAATTATAACCAACTGAATTTAAACCATTCAATTTCTCCTTTAGATAATCCTGCTCAAATTAAGCACTTGCGCAGAACTATTGCAAGAATGAAATCTGAATTACGGCATCGGGAACTTATTAATAAATGATGAGCTTAATGGAAGCAAGAAATTTAAGAAAAGAAAGAATAGGCGTTGTATACAGCGATAAAATGGATAAAACCATTACAGTTGCAGCGAAGTTTAAAGAAAAACACCCTATTTATGGTAAATTTGTTAGCAAAACAAAAAAATACCATGCTCATGATGAAAAGAATGAATGCAATATTGGTGATACAGTGTGTATTATGGAAACTCGTCCTTTAAGTAAAACGAAAAGATGGCGGTTGGTAGAAATTATTGAAAGAGCTAAATAATTATGATACAGACAGAATCCAGACTAACAGTATGTGATAATAGTGGAGCTAAAGAGGCTTTGTGTATCCGTGTTTTAGGTGGTACAGGACGTCGTTATGCTTCTGTGGGGGATGTAATTGTGGTCTCTATAAAGAGTGTCATCCCATCTAGTGATATAAAAAAAGGTGCAGTGTCAAAGGCTTTGATTGTGCGTACTAAAAAAGAAATCCGTCGTGTAGATGGATCTTATATACGTTTTGATGATAATGCTTGCGTGTTACTTAATAATGCGGGTGAAATTCGTGGTAGCCGTATTTTTGGCCCTGTTGCAAGAGAACTTCGTGCTGCAAACATGAAGGTTGTTTCGCTTGCACCTGAAGTTCTTTAATCATGTAAAACATTAACTAAATGAACAAGTTACATATAAAGAAAGGCGATGTAGTCTACGTAAATTCCGGTGAGGATAGAGGGAAAACTGGTAAGGTGTTGAAAGTCTTTGTTAAGAAAGGGCGTGCAATCGTAGAAGGTATTAATATGGTATCAAAAAGTACAAAGCCTAGTTCTCAAACCCCTCAAGGTGGTATTGTTAAACAAGAAGCGTCCATTCATTTGTCTAATTTGAATCTTATTGATCCGAAAACAGGCAAGGCGACTCGTATTGGAAGAAAAATAGGTTCCGACGGAACTTTAGTGCGTTACTCTAAAAAAACAGGAGAGGAGATTAAATAGATATGGATACTGCTAGCCTAAAAAAGGAATATGTAGAGAGGATTGCCCCTACATTAAAATCACAATTTCAGTATTCCTCAACAATGCAAATACCTGTGCTTAAGAAGATTGTCATTAATCAGGGTTTAGGTATGGCTGTTGCGGATAAGAAAATTATAGAAGTTGCAATTAATGAAATTTCGGCTATTACTGGTCAAAAAGCAGTTGCCACTATCTCTAGGAAAGATATAGCTAATTTTAAACTACGTAAAAAAATGCCTATTGGTGTGATGGTTACATTGCGTAGAGAAAGAATGTATGAATTCTTGGAAAAATTAGTTCGTGTTGCTTTACCTCGTATTAGAGATTTTAAAGGTATCGAAACAAAATTTGATGGACGTGGAAACTATACTTTAGGTATTCAAGAACAGATTATTTTTCCGGAAATTAATATAGATAGTATTACTCGAATTTTAGGAATGAACATTACTTTTGTTACTTCTGCTACAACGGATGAGGAGGGTTATGCTCTTTTGAAAGAATTTGGTTTACCATTTAAGAATGCAAAAAAAGATTGATTTATTATGGCAAAAGAATCGATGAAAGCGCGTGAAGTAAAGCGTGCAAAGTTAGTAGAAAAGTATGCCGAGAGAAGAGCTCAGTTGAAGAAAGAAGGGAATTTTGAAGCTTTGCAGGCTTTACCAAAGAATTCTTCACCTGTGAGAATGCACAATCGTTGCAGATTAACTGGACGACCAAAAGGTTATATTCGCCAATTTGGAATATCTAGAATACAATTTCGCGAAATGGCATCTAATGGGCTTATTCCAGGTGTTAAAAAAGCGAGTTGGTAATTTATATTTGAATATTGTCAGGGCGCTCCTGATTAATTTAATAATTTTGATTTATGACAGATCCAATTGCAGATTATTTGACGAGGCTACGAAATGCCGTTGCTGCGAAACATAGAATTGTAGATGTTCCAGCCTCAAATCTGAAGAAAGAAATTACTAAAATCCTTTTTGAAAAAGGTTACATTCTTAATTATAAGTTTGTAGATGATGGTCCACAAGGCACTATAAAAGTTGCTTTGAAATATGATTCTGTGAATAAAATTAGTGCAATCAAAAAACTTGTGAGAGTATCTTCTCCTGGTTTGAGAAAATATACTGGTTATAAGGATATGCCACGTGTTATTAATGGTTTGGGTATTGCTATAATATCTACTTCCAAAGGGGTAATGACAAACAAAGAAGCTGCTGATTTAAAAATTGGCGGTGAGGTGTTGTGTTATGTATATTAAATTAGGAGGAATTAGTAATGTCTAGAATAGGAAAATTACCCATTAGAATACCGCAGGGAGTTACAGTGACTTTAAAGGATGATGTTGTTACGGTTGTTGGACCTAAAGGTCAGTTGTCACAATATGTTAACCCACTTATCCGTGTTATTATAGAGTCAGAATCTATTGTATTGGAACGTCAGAGTGATGATAAGCAAGAACGTGCTTTTCATGGTTTATATCGTTCTTTAATTCACAACATGGTTGTTGGTGTGTCTGAGGGATATAGAAAAGAATTAGAGCTTGTTGGTGTTGGATATCGTGCTTCGAACAATGGTAATATTATAGATTTATCATTGGGTTATACCCATAATATTTTTATTGAACTTCCGGCTGAGATTAAAGTTGAAACTAAAGCTGAAAGAAACAAGAATCCTTTAATTATTTTGGAGTCTTGTGACAAGCAATTATTAGGACAGGTTTGTTCTAAAATACGCTCTTTCCGTAAGCCTGAACCTTATAAAGGTAAGGGTATTAAGTTTGTTGGTGAGGAGATTCGTAGAAAGTCAGGAAAATCAGCTGGTGCTAAGTAATTTATTTAAATTGTAATATGATGACAATAAAAATAGAAAGACGGACTAAAATTAAGTACAGAGTACGCAATAAAATATCTGGTTCAGCAGAACGCCCTCGTTTGAGCATCTTCAGAAGTAACAAACAAATTTATGTGCAAATAATAGATGATATTTCTGGCGTTACTTTAGCATCTGCTTCTTCTTTGAGCTTAGAAGGTAAATTACCTAAAAAAGATCAAGCAGTGAAAGTTGGCGATTTAATCGCTAAAAAAGCTCAAGAAGCGGGTATATCAACTGTTGTATTTGATCGTAATGGTTATTTATATCACGGGAGAGTAAAAGAAGTTGCTGATGCAGCTCGTAATGGTGGACTTAAATTTTAATATCATGTCAGTAATTAATGGTAAAGTGAAAATAGCCAATGACTTGGAGTTGAAAGACAGATTAGTTGCTATAAACAGAGTAACTAAGGTGACAAAAGGTGGTAGAACTTTTAGTTTTTCTGCAATTGTTGTTGTCGGAAATGAAGATGGTGTTATTGGATGGGGCTTAGGTAAAGCAGGTGAAGTGACAGCTGCAATTGCTAAAGGAGTTGAGTCTGCTAAGAAAAATTTAATAAAAATACCTTTGTTAAAAGGGACTGTACCTCATGAGCAAATTGCAAAGTTTGGAGGTGCAGAAGTCTTTATTAAGCCAGCTTCTCATGGAACAGGAGTTGTCGCAGGCGGTGCAATGCGTGCGGTTCTTGAAAGTGTTGGTGTTACTGATGTTTTGGCTAAATCTAAGGGATCGTCTAATCCCCATAATTTAGTTAAAGCTACAATTCTTGCTTTGAGTGAAATGCGTGATGCAAGAATGGTTGCCCAGAATAGAGGCGTTAGTATTGAAAAAGTATTTAGAGGATAAAAGAAGGAGATTTTTTATATGACAGTTGTTAAAATTAAGCAAATAAAGAGCCGAATTGGTGCTCCTGTAGATCAAAAGAGAACTTTAGATGCATTAGGTCTTCGTAAGATGAATGCTGTTGTGCAACATGAATGCACGCCTTCTATTTTGGGAATGGTAAATAAAGTTAAGCATTTAGTTACCATTGTTGAGTAATCATTTATTGAATATAAATTTAGTTATAATTATGGATTTAAGTAATTTGAAACCTGCTGAAGGTTCGACTAAAACACGTAAAAGAATTGGCCGTGGTGCGGGCTCAGGATTGGGAGGCACATCGACAAGAGGTCATAAGGGGGCCAAATCTAGATCTGGATATTCAAAGAAGGTTGGTTTTGAAGGTGGTCAAATGCCTCTTCAACGTCGCGTTCCTAAGTTTGGTTTTAAGAATATCAATCGGGTAGAATATAAAGCCATTAATTTAGAAATGGTTCAGAAACTTGCAGAGTTAAAGAAAACAGATAAAATAGGAATTGATGATTTTATAGAAGCTAAGTTTGTGTCAACTTCACAATTGGTAAAAATATTGGGAAATGGCTCTTTGACAACTAAGCTTGAAGTAGAAGCTCATGCTTTCTCAAAGAAAGCAATCCTTTCTATTGAAGCACTAGGTGGAAATGCTGTAAAACTTTAATTCAATGAGAAAAGCTATTGAAACATTAAAGAATATATGGAAAGTTGAGGATCTGCGACAACGGATTCTCATCACCGTATTGTTTGTTGCAATTTATCGTTTTGGATCCTATGTTGTGCTTCCTGGAATTAATCCTGGTATGTTAAGTCAATTGCACAAACAGACAAGTGAAGGACTTTTGGCCCTATTGAATATGTTTTCAGGAGGAGCCTTCTCTAACGCTTCTATTTTTGCTTTAGGTATTATGCCGTATATTTCAGCTTCCATTGTAATTCAATTGTTAGGGATTGCAGTCCCTTATTTTCAAAAATTGCAACATGAAGGTGAAAGTGGACGAAGAAAGATGAATCAGTATACTCGTTATTTAACGATTGCAATATTATTGGTACAAGCACCTTCATATTTGCTTAATCTTAAAATGCAAGCGGGACCTTCTTTGAATGCTTCATTAGATTGGACATTGTTTATGTTTACTTCTACCATTATTTTGGCTGCTGGGAGTATGTTTATTCTTTGGCTTGGAGAAAGGATTACTGATAAGGGGATTGGCAATGGTATCTCATTCATTATTTTGGTTGGTATTATAGCACGTCTTCCACAATCTCTATTTCAAGAATTAGTTTCACGAATGAGTGATAATGGTGGACTTATTATGTTTTTGATTGAGATTGTTTTTCTACTTTTAGTAATTGCTGCAGCTATTTTATTGGTTCAAGGCACTAGAAAAGTGCCAGTTCAGTATGCTAAGAAAGTTGTAGGTAATAAACAGTATGGCGGTGCAAGGCAATATATTCCTTTAAAAGTAAACGCTGCAGGGGTTATGCCTATTATTTTTGCCCAAGCTATTATGTTTATACCAATAACTTTTATTGGTTTCTCGAATGTAAATAAAGGCGGTGGTATTCTTCATGCTTTTACCGATCATACAAGTTTCTTGTATAATTTAGTTTTTTCTGTAATGATTATATTGTTTACCTATTTTTATACAGCTATAACAATAAATCCAACGCAGATGGCTGAAGATATGAAAAGAAATAATGGTTTTATTCCAGGAATTAAGCCCGGTAAAAATACTGCTGAATATATTGATGATATAATGTCTCGTATAACTTTCCCAGGGTCTTTCTTTTTGGCATTAGTTGCTATTATGCCTGCTTTTGCTGGTATCTTTGGTGTTAAAGCTGAATTTGCCCAATTTTTTGGTGGTACATCTTTATTGATTCTTGTCGGGGTTGTTTTAGACACATTGCAGCAAATAGAAAGCCATTTGCTTATGCGCCATTATGATGGTTTGTTGAAATCTGGTCGAATAAAGGGTCGTGTAGGTAATGGAGGAGTTACTGCATATTAATACAAATAGACTAAGTAATATAGTTTTTCTTATTGCTTAATTTATTGATAAAATTTGTAATAATAGTTTGTATGGCAAAACAATCTGCAATAGAGCAAGATGGGATTATTGTTGAAGCATTGTCTAATGCAATGTTTCGTGTTGAGTTGGATAATGGGCATGAAATAACGGCTCATATTTCTGGCAAGATGAGAATGCATTATATAAAGATTCTGCCAG
The DNA here is from genome assembly GCF_963677685.1 of uncultured Bacteroides sp. Lineage (NCBI taxonomy): Bacteria > Pseudomonadati > Bacteroidota > Bacteroidia > Bacteroidales > Bacteroidaceae > Bacteroides > uncultured Bacteroides sp. The sequence goes on along the minus strand of NZ_OY782186.1, from coordinate 28,063 downwards.
GAGATAAAGTGAGAGTGGAAATGTCTCCTTACGATTTATCTAAGGGACGAATTGTGTTTAGATATAAATAATAATATGATATGAAAGTTAGAGCATCACTAAAGAAGCGTACGCCAGAATGTAAGATAGTAAGACGTAATGGCTGTTTGTATATTATTAATAAGAAAAACCCTAAGTATAAACAGCGTCAGGGATAGTTTATTATTTTTGGAAGAAAAATGATTTAGATATGGCTATAAGAATAGTTGGTGTAGATTTACCTCAGAATAAAAGAGGAGAGGTGGCGTTAACCTATGTATATGGTATAGGACGCAGTAGTTCAATTAAAATTCTTGAGAAAGCAGGTGTGGATAAGGACCTTAAGGTTAAAGACTGGACTGATGATCAAGCTGCTATGATCCGTGAAATTATAGGTGCAGGATTTAAAGTTGAGGGAGAGCTAAGATCGGAGGTTCAGCTGAATATTAAACGCCTTATGGATATTGGTTGTTATAGAGGAGTACGTCATCGTATAGGATTACCTGTTAGAGGACAAAGTACAAAAAATAATGCTCGTACTCGTAAGGGAAGGAAGAAAACAGTTGCTAACAAGAAAAAAGCTACTAAATAATAATTGTTGATATGGCAAAAAAAACAGTTGCAGCAAAAAAGAGAAATGTTAAGGTAGATGCTAATGGACAATTGCATGTTCATTCATCTTTCAACAATATTATTGTTTCTCTTGCTAATAATGAAGGGCAGATAATATCATGGTCATCTGCAGGAAAAATGGGATTTAGAGGTTCTAAGAAGAATACTCCTTATGCAGCACAAATGGCTGCTCAAGATTGTGCAAAAATAGCATTTGACCTTGGATTAAGAAAGGTTAAAGCCTATGTAAAGGGTCCGGGAAATGGACGTGAATCGGCAATTCGTACAATTCATGCTGCCGGCATAGAAGTTTCAGAGATAATAGATGTTACTCCATTACCTCATAATGGTTGTCGTCCTCCCAAAAGACGTAGAGTTTAATATTATTTTAAATAAAATTGTTCTTAGATTTTTATATTACGCAATCTAATATGCTACTATAAATAGTTTGAGTTCATAATTATAATAAAAAGAAAAGAAATGGCTAGATATACTGGACCAAAATCGAGAATAGCCCGTAAGTTTGGTGAAGGCATTTTTGGAGCTGATAAGGTTTTATCAAAGAAAAACTATCCTCCTGGACAACATGGAAATTCAAGAAAGCGTAAAACTTCTGAGTATGGTATTCAACTTCGTGAAAAACAGAAAGCCAAATATACTTATGGAGTTTTAGAAAAACAGTTTCGTAATTTATTTGAAAAAGCAGAATCTGCAAAAGGAATTACTGGTGAAATTCTTCTTCAGCAACTTGAGTCTCGCTTAGATAATGTAGTTTTTCGTTTAGGTATTGCTCCTACTCGTGCTGCTGCTCGTCAACTTGTGGGACATCGTCACATAACTGTTGATGGAAAGGTCGTTAATATTCCTTCTTTTGCGGTTAAACCTGGTCAATTAGTTGGTGTCCGTGAGAGATCTAAATCTTTGGAAATTATTTTGAATTCTCTTGCAGGTTTTAATCACAGCAAATATGCTTGGTTAGAATGGGATGAGACTTCTAAAGTTGGTAAATTATTACATATTCCAGAGCGTACAGACATTCCTGAGAATATTAAAGAACATTTGATTGTAGAGTTGTATTCTAAATAATAATTAATTTCATGGCGATATTAGCATTTCAGAAACCTGATAAAGTATTAATGTTGGAAGCGGATCCTAAATTCGGAAAATTTGAGTTTCGTCCTTTGGAGCCTGGTTTTGGAATTACCGTGGGTAATGCATTGCGCCGTATTCTTCTATCTTCATTAGAGGGCTTTGCTATTACTAATATAAAAATAGAGGGGATAGAACATGAGTTCTCTAGTGTTCCTGGAGTCAAAGAAGATGTTACTAACATTATTTTGAATCTTAAACAAGTAAGATTTAAACAAATCGTTGAAGAATTTGAAAGTGAGAAAGTAAGTATTACTGTAGAGAATTTGACTGAATTTAAAGCTGGTGACATTGGTAAATATTTAACAGGATTTGAAGTGTTGAATCCTCAATTGGTAATATGTCATTTGGATCCTAAGGCAACTATGCAAATTGATCTTACTATCAATAAGGGACGTGGATATGTTCCTGCGGATGATAATCGAGAGTTTTGCACAGATGTTAATGTAATTCCTATTGATTCTATTTATACTCCTATTCGTAACGTTAAATATTTGGTTGAAAACTTTCGTGTTGAACAGAAGACGGATTATGAAAAATTGATATTGGAAATAACAACCGACGGTTCTATCCATCCTAAAGAAGCATTGAAAGAAGCTGCTAAAATTCTTATTTATCATTTTATGTTGTTCTCTGATGAAAAGATAACTTTAGAGAACGCAGATGTTGATGGGAATGAAGAATTTGATGAGGAGATCTTGCATATGCGTCAATTGCTGAAAACTAAATTGGTTGACATGGATCTATCTGTTCGTGCCTTGAATTGCTTAAAGGCTGCGGACGTAGAGACTCTTGGGGATTTGGTTCAGTTTAATAAAACTGATTTGTTGAAATTTAGAAATTTTGGAAAAAAATCCCTAACAGAACTTGATGATTTGTTGGAGAGTTTGAATCTATCTTTTGGGACTGATATTTCAAAATACAAATTAGAAAAAGAATAATAGAAATGAGACATAATAAGAAATTTAATCATTTAGGTCGTACTGCTTCTCATAGATCTGCTATGTTGTCTAATATGGCATGTTCTTTAATTAAGCATAAGAGAATAACAACGACTGTTGCTAAAGCTAAGGCTCTTAAGAAATTTGTAGAACCTTTGATAACAAGATCAAAAGACGATACTACTAATTCACGTCGTATCGTTTTTAGTAACTTACAAGATAAATATGCTGTTACTGAATTGTATAAAGAGATTTCTACGCAAGTTGGAGATCGCCAAGGAGGATATACGCGCATTATTAAGTTAGGAAATCGTCTTGGAGATAATGCTGAAATGTGTTTCATAGAATTAGTTGATTATAACGAAAATATGAAGAAAGATGTAGCACCTAAGAAAGCAACTCGTACTCGTCGATCCAAAAAAGTTAAAGAAGCAGCTGAAGTAGTGGATGCTGTTGAGGTATCTCAAGAAGAAAATCAATAAATCACCTGTTTTGCGGTTGTTGATTTTTCGTTTTAGTGTATATTATTTCTAATCTCTTATATCTTTTTAGAAGTAAATGTAGGTTAAAACTCACTACTTAGCTTGATAATACTAGGGGCAATGAAGAAGATTAAAATCTCTTTATTGCCTTTTTTGTTTTTTGTAAAACAATGTTGATTTTAGGGATTAGATAATGTCTTTTGTTTTGCGATGTTTTTGCTTAAAAGTTGGAGGAGATTTTTTTTGTATCATTCATTACGTACAATTGTTCTTATTCAAGAACAATTGTACGTTTTCCTTTTTTAGGAAGGAAGCCATGTTTTTGCTAGCTTGTTTGATATTTTTAGAATATTATTTACTAGGTTCTTAAAAAAGTCATTTATATACTGATTAACAGTAATATAATAGGATAATTCTTTTTATAAATCTGCAAGTTCTTATGTCTTTAGATGTATAAATTTGCAGAATTTTATGATACATACAACTCAATTCTTCCCGTCTTTCTTCTCATCTCTGGATGATTTACTGAACTGACAGCACCCTTTGCATAAACTCTCTCACAAGATTAACTGGTCCGTTTTTGAAGAAGCATTCACTCCTCTTTATTGCCAAGATAATAGTCGTCCGGCTAAACGGATCCGCCTGATGTGCGGGTTACTGATTCTCAAACATCTGCGTACATCTCTGATAAATCCGTTGTAGAACAATGGAGCGAGAATGCCTATTTTCAATATTTCTGCGGTATGCATGGATTTGTGCCTTCTTTTCCTTGTAATTCATCTGAAGTAGTCCATTTTCGCAAACGGATAGGTGGAAAAGGGATAGAGCTTATTCTCTCTGAAAGCATCTGAGTGAATGATGACAAGAGTGATGATCAGCATCATGATATTGCCTTTATCTACTTTACTGTACAAGAAAAGAATATAACTTATCTCACAGATGCAAAACTGCACAAAAAGATAGTTGGTAAAGTGCTTAAAATTGTAAAAGAGTTGAATCTGCCCACACGTCAGTCATACACGTTTGTTTTGAAAGGGATTTATCGGGATCAACGTTTTCGTAATCATCCCAAGAATCGGAAGAAACCCATAAAAGCCGATAAGCGTTTACGTACGATTGCCAGGTGTCTAGTCAGAGAACTCAAACGTAATTTAAGGGAGAATCGAGTATATGATGAATTACTATCTATTTTTGAAATGATACTTTTACAACGTCGTAATTCTTCCCATAAGATTTATTCCATCCATGAATCTTATGTTCAAGGTATCAGTAAAGGTAAAGAACACAAAAAGTACGAATTTGGTAACAAAGTCTCCATTATACGTTCTGCCACAGGTGTCATTCTTGGTGCCAGCTCTTTCCGAAATGAATACGATGAGCATACCATTGAGAAGAGCTTGGAACAGGTGCATCGGCTGACGGGAAAAAGTATTAGGCGATTAGCAGGAAATAGAGGATATCGTGGGAGCAAAGAGATGAACGGGACACAAATACTCATTCCTGGTGTGCCAAAAAACAAAGGTACTTACTATCAACGTAAGAAGAAGTACAAGTTATTTTGCAAACGGGTAGGGATAGAACTAACCATCGGACATTTGAAGACTCATTATTGATTAGGACGAAACTTTTATAAAGGGCTATTAGGGAATGCTATCAACCTTCTGTTAGCGGCAGCAGCATATAATTTTAAAAGAGCCATGAGGGTTCTTGACCTACTCCTAAAAAGAATCAACGAAACACTTCCAATAAAAGGTGTCTCGCTGAAATATGCTTTTTAAGGGACGACTATTTATACTAAAACTTGAGTTACCTGGAGTTGCAACATTTCTGGAGGAACGCTTGCTCGAATTTTCTCTTTCAACGTATTTAATAGTTTATGTCTGATGAAATTTTTGTTTGTCACAAGTACTATTCGTCTTGTGGGGCGTGGAATTGCAAATGGGCGAACTAATTCTTTTTGCTCATCATTAAATTGTAATACTGCTAAATTAGGGACAAATGTTATTCCTTTACCACTTTCTACCATGTGCATGAATGTTTCCATACTCCCTAATTTATATGCCATTTGGGAGAGCTTTACTGCTTCCATTTGGCAGAAACGTACTAGCTGATCTCTGAAACAGTGCCCTTCGTCGAGTAACCAAAGACGCTCACCTGTAATATCCGATGTACGTATTAGTTCATGCTTGAATAGTACCTCTTTGCGCGAGATATAGGCATAAAATTCTTCGTAAAATAAGGTTTCTTCATGAAAGAGACCCTCTTCTGGGGCACTAGCTATAATTGCGGCATCTATCTCATCAGTTAGCAAGGCTTGCCTGATATCGAGTGTTTTCATCTCTGTTACGCGCATGTCTAAATTGGAATGCTCTTCTATTAATTCAGGAAAGAAGCGAGGTAGAAGATAAGGAGCAATTGTGGGTAAGACGGCTAAACGAAAAATGCCGGAAAGCTGTTCTTGCTCTTCTGCTATTATTTCCTTCACGTGTGATACTTGCGTTAAGACTAGTCGGGCTTGGCGCAGAATTTTTTGACCTATAAATGTAGGAGAAATAGGTTGAACGCTTCGATCGAATAATTTTACTCCCAATTCCTCTTCCAGTTTTTGTATCATAGCGCTAAGGGTTGGTTGCGTTATACTGCAATATTCAGCAGCTTTAGCAAAATGACGGAACTGTTCTACTGCTAAAATATATTCTAATTGTTGAATTGTCATTGTTCTATAATTTAAAATATTTTAATCTCTTAATAGAAAAGCTAGAGTTTAGTTTTTAGTATATGCTAATACGTTCCACCTTCTCTTGACTAATTAAGAGCAGCAAGATATAAAGAAAGAGTTGAATAGGGAAGAAGAAGTGAGAAAAAGTAGTTTTATGAACTTTAATATAAAGTAATCACTTTATAAAGTCGAATATTGTTTATCTATATTAGATCTCCCTTATTAAGCAGTAGAATAATCTTTTGAATTTGATAGTTAAATTAATTAATTTGTCTATTTAGTATGCCTTTATTTTTCTTTATAATTTGAGGGTTATGGGTAAAGTTAATCGTATAATACTTTATTCCATCATAAATGGTATTTGCGCGTATCTTTATTCCTTTATAGTTATTAGTGTTTATATTTTTTAACCTGAATGATACGATGCCATTTCTTAATTGATTAGGGGGATCGTTGTGTGCATTGTGTCGAAATTCAAGTTCTAGATACTCATCTATATTATTATTGGTAGCCATTTGCTTCTGAACCAGATTGACCATATGAGGCTTTTGGGACGATAACGTTCCCATTAATTGAAATTCTATGTTTAAATGTTCACCTCCTAACCACATATTTGTAATATTTATGCGATCATCTCCAATGCTATCTGTAGTTTCTTCTGTTAGTGGAATTATATTCTTTGTTAATATGTTCTCTATGTGAATAACTTTTGCATTATAATCGTATCCAGATATTTTTTTGTCAAGCAAACTGAAATAGATAAAAGCGCGTTGTCCATCTATAGCCTTATAATCTTGGATGCTACTAGTATCGTTAGGTAGCATTTTTTCATTATCGTCAATGTCAAAATAGTACCTGTTTCCTTCTATAAGTTTTGTAGTGCCAATTGCTAAAGAGTATGTCTCTTCATCTTTGAGGCAGGATTGAAAAAAAATTGCTATGCTAATGAGCCCTAAAATAAAAATTCTATTCTTTGCCATATAAAGATTGTTATTCTTGTTTTTATATAAAATGCATTTGAAACAATAATATTGCATTAACTTTCGTTAAATAGCATATCATATATTTGTTTGGATATAATATGCAGTATTTTTGGATTTATTGCATTTACTATTTAACCTGTATAAAGTAGAATGGAAGAATTTGAGTTGGCAGAGCATTGCAGGCGAGGAGATAATACTGCTCGCCAACAACTTTATGAATTGTATGCAGGTCGGCTATTGGGGGTTTGTTTACGATATATAGGTGATAGAGATGTTGCTCAGGATGTCTTGCATGATGGGTTTATTAAGATATTTAATTCTTTTGATAAATATTCTTGGCGTGGTGAAGGTTCTTTGAAAGCTTGGTTAGATAAAGTTATGAGTAATACTGCATTGCAATTTTTACGTAAGAATGATGTGATGAACTTTACTATGGATATTGAGAATATATCAGAATATACTGAAGAACCGGAAGTTTCAGATATTGAAATTATACCCAAGGCTAAACTAATGGAATTCATTGAGAAGCTTCCAACAGGGTATCGTACCGTATTTAATCTCTACGTGTTTGAAGAAAAATCGCATAAAGAGATTGCGGCTTTGTTGGGTATTAATGAGAAATCCTCAGCCTCTCAACTTTTTCGTGCGAAACAGTTACTTGCTAAGAGAATAAAAGAATATGTTGCTAAAAACAGTTAGTGAAATATGGTGAAGCGAGAAGAAGAATTGTGGATAAAAAGGTTGAAAGAGAGTCTTGAAGACTACTCTGAACCTCATCCAGCTAGCGGTTGGCAGAAAATACAAAGAGACTTGCCTCAAACTGTTGGTAAGTCACGTATATACTCTTCTCCTTATTGGACTATTGCTGCCGTTGTTGCACTTCTTGTTATCGGCTTTGTGAGTGCTTATTTGTTAAGTAATAGTAATGACGTGTTAAGGGATCAGGTAGATAAATCATCTGAGATTGCTAGAGAAGTTATTCCTGATGTATTAAAAGGCAATTCTCTATCTCTTAAAGACGTGATAGATTTGCCTCATTCTAAAATAGCTAAAGTAAAGACGATTCGTTCAGTATATCCCACAGTAAATATTCAAGGGATTACTGCTTCTGAAAGTATTTTACTTAATGATTCTGCAGATATTACTGTAAAGGGCGAGAACAGTACTAGTAAAGAGGAGAATGTTAATGAATCAGTAGTCGTTTCTTCTTCTAAGCAAGGTCGATATATTAATAAGAGGCGCTCTGCAAAGGATAAATTTAATTTGCTTGTTGCTAAGACTGCAGAAAGAAAGAAAAAGTGGTCTGTCGGGCTTTCTTTAGCTAATGCTTCTGAATTGCTAAGTAATGTCTCTTCAGCTAGTTCTGATCTTAAGCAAGGGCTGGAATTATCTAATATCCAAACCGGACTTGTGGAGGTACCTGAAGACCAAATGATCTTATTTAAAAATGGTGTTCCTTATTTGGAGTATCGTATAGAAAATATTAAGCATCATCAGCCAATAGCTTTTGCTCTTTCTCTACGGAAGAAACTCTTTGATAACTTTTCTGTAGAAACAGGCTTAGTTTATACTATGCTCTCCTCAGATGTGAAGCAAACAACTTCTTCGTCTGTTCTTGAACAAAAAATACATTATATTGGTATCCCTTTACGCGCTAACTGGCATTTTCTTGATGAAAGCAGAGTTGCATTATATTTAATGTTAGGAGGGATGGTTGAAAAAGCTGTTTATGCTAAGCTTGGTTCAAAGAAACTGGATGTTAACCCTTTACAATGTTCCTTGTTAGGGGGTGTGGGAGCACAATTTAATATGACTAAAAATGTGGGCTTATACGCCGAACCAGGAGTTGCTTATTTCTTTGATGATGGTTCTAATATTGAGACTATTCGTAAAAAGAGTCCATTGAATTTCAATATGCAAATAGGCTTGCGTTTTAGTTATTAGTGGACGAATTCTCAATAATTGCTATGCCCATTTTCTTCATCAAGAAGCAAGCATTCATATTTTGAACAATTCCTTCTTTCATTTCATAAGAAAAATCTAACTCATCGTTTATTATCTCAGCTTCAAAACAGAAGTTACGGATATTATCAGGAAAAATATCTTGGAGTGAACTTAATGCCAAATCGTGTGTGGCAATGATGCCATTGGTTTTCAACTCAATGAATTGTTTTATGAGAGCAATTGAACCTTTTTGTTTATCAATAGAATTTGTTCCTTTTAAGATTTCGTCTAGTATGATGAATAACTCTTCATTTCCCTTCAATTCATCTATGATTAGTTTAAGCCTTTTTAATTCGGAAAAGAAATAAGATTCATTTTCGACTAGCGAATCGCTTGTATGGAGGTCTGTTATTAGCTTCGCCGGGAATATCTTCATCTCTGAGGCGCATACCGGACTACCGATGCATGCAAGGAGATAATTTACTCCTATAGTACGAAGATAGGTACTTTTTCCTGCCATGTTGGCGCCGGTTACAATGATAAAGAGAGGCCTTTTTTCTATGAGTAGATCATTCTTTACGCACTTATCAATGTTCATAAGTGGATGTCCAAATTGCTTGCCTTCTATATATGTTTGCTTTGCAGAGTCCAAAATAGCGGGATATATGTATTCAGGATGGTTATAGGCAAATGTGCCTAAAGAACAATAGGCATCCATCTTTGCAATAGCCTTTAGCCAATTAGGCATATCCAGGGCATGTTTTTTTCTCCAGATCTCTATTTTCATCATTTGTCTCAACTCCCAGAAGAATAGTCCATTCAGTAACATTGCAATAATAATATTATTTCTTCGGTCAAGCTCATTCATCAGTTCATTCAGTTTTTTTATAGCCGAAGAGGATTTATCTTTGTTATTTTGAACTAGCGATTTGATATATTTAAGGGAGCTGCATTGTAAGTCCGTTTCTTCTATTTCTTTTGTAAGAGTTGCATAGGTTCCTAAAATCTGTAATTTTTTCCCATATATATTCTGTATTTGAGTTATTCTCTTTGAAAAAATGAAACTTAGAAAAATAAAAAAGACAAATGCAATCTCTGGTATACTGTAAGGAATAAGCTTGAATACTGATAAGCTGATTAGAATAACATTGATCGTGAATATTAATATCGGTAATATCCGATATACTTTTTTGTTTTCAAAATAGCTACTGGTTTGTGCCCACTGTATGATCTCTTCTTTATTGGCAAATTCCCCTTTATGGAGTAATCCCAACGTTCGGAATCTTTGTCTAAATTCTCTTCTTGGTGCCAATTCTTTTACTGCCTCTTGTCTGTTCTCTATTTCTTGTTTGTTTTGCAAGTGTTTCATGAACCACTTGGCTAAAGTTCTTTTGCCTACTTCTGTAGCAGTGCGATTAACACACTGAAAAAGAGATTGCTTGCCAAATAAGTCAAGGTCGAAAGAATAATGGTGTGTGGCATCTATGAATTCAGATCCATCTTCAAAGGAAGATATATCTCCATGTATCGCTTGCATTTCTTGTTTATTGACTTTTAGTATTGTTTCTAGATAATCTTTTTCAAGATATAGGGCATTATGCTTTTTTATAAGAAGTGAAAAGAAAAAGAGTGGTATTATTATTACTGTAGCTAGAAGTACTCCTCCCACATTCCAAAAATAAATTCCACTGATTAGTCCTAAAGTGAAAAGAATTATTCTTGTTATGCTGATTATATATATTCTTTTCTTGTTATTGTGGATCTTATTTTTGATTTTTTCTATGTTCTTGCTGTAAAATGATTCTGCCGCAGTTGTTTCTTTCATGTGCCTCATTGTTTAAATGCTCTTGTTTATTTACTTAACTTTCTTGCAAAGATAACAATTTTATATTCTTAGTTTTGAAACATTTGAAATGTCTCTTTTTTTGTTGAGTTTATCGCATGATTTATTTTTTGTTAGGTTGCATTTTTTTTAATTAAAACTTGTTCTACTTGTGTAAAGTCTGTAACTTTCGCACAATATATATTTGAGTTATGAGAAAACAATGGTTAGTTATATTTTTGAGCTTCATTTCTTTGGGACTTTTTGCTCAAAATCAAGCTTTTTTTAGCTTGAAAGATCTATTAACTCGCAAAGGGGATACTATAGGGGCTGTTCGTGTCGAAAAAAGGAGTAAGAATCAGATAATGATGACCTCTGGCGGTGATTATAAACTAACTTCGTCTGATAATTATAATACTTTGAATAAGCAAATAAGAAAGCGATTTTATGCTGTACAAATGAATGACGGTAAATTGTATCTTAATTGCAGAAAATTGAGATTTGAAAAATTTCGTTTTGGTACTTATTATGCTGCTGCTATGGAGATCGGTGGTAAAATTTATTTTTGTGCATCTCCTGTCGGTGCAGCTGCTACCAGTATAACCCATGCTAAAAATTACAATTTAGGTGCTTTGGGTAAAGCCATTGCATGCTCTTCGTTAGTTTCCGAACGAGTTTATTATGAAATAACCCCTTCCTCTAAAATTTATTTCGTTGGTAAAGATAAAATGCGGCTCTTGCTTAAGAATGAACCAGAACTATTGTCGCAATACCTTTCTGCTAATAGTGAATGTGCAGAAATTGTTGGCCATTATTTAGAAATATTGAAAAACAAAACAAGCTCGCGCTAAAATGAGGTTAATATTTGACTTCTTGGGTTAATTTAAGCTAAATATTTCTTGTCGGTAGAAAACTATTTAAGAATATAAAGTTTTCTCGTCTTATATTTGTGTCTTATAAATTGAAAAAAGAGCTAAATGAAATGATGATTCATGCCGAGGCTGATAATTCTTCAAGAGTAGACTTGAAGAAAAGAATTGTAGCAACTTCAATGGAGGCTTTTTCTAGCCGTGGGGTAAAAAGTGTTACTATGGATGAAATAGCAATGATGCTTGGTATTTCTAAACGAACTTTATATGAAGTTTTTGAGGATAAAGAAACATTGTTAATAGAGTGTCTCTTGACACACCGTGCAAAAATGAATGCTTTTGTAGATGAGGTACTTGCAAACTCTTCTAATGTTCTTGAAGTAATATTGAAATGCTATAAGAAGAGTATTGAAGATTATCAACGAACGAACATTCGTTTTTTTAAGGAGGTTAAAAAATATCCTAAGGTTAATGAGCTGATAGATTGTAATCGTAAGAGAGAGCGAGAGGAGTCGGTGGAATTTTTTGAGAAAGGGGTTGCTCAAGGTTTGTTTCGTTCTGATGTAAACTTTGATATTATTCATACTCTTGTTTATGAACAGCTTGATCTACTTTTAAGTAGTGAGTTATTTGCTCGTTATTCTTTTATGGAAGTTTACGAGGCTATTATATTTACTTTTCTTAGAGGTGTCTCTACTGAAAAAGGAGATGCTATCTTGGAGAAATTTATTATTGACCATAGAGATCAAAACAAGTCTTAACGTATAACGCTGTTTGTTCTCTTGGATTTTTTTTGCTAAGCACGACTTTGATGAAAACAACATTATGAATCGAACGTATTTTTTTGTTAGAAAATTGCAACTGTTTTTGTTGCTCTCACTGTGTACTCTTACCAATATTAAAGCTCAAGAATTAAAAGATTCAATCAGCTTTACTCTACCACAGGTTCTAGATATTGCATTAAACGAGAATCCGACAATTAAGATTGCCAATAAGGAGATTTCTTTGAAAAAGGAAGCCAAAAAAGAGGCTTATGCTGGTTTGTTTCCCGAATTATCATTAACTGGCTCATATTCTAGAGCTATTAAGAAACAAACAATGGTGATGGCTTTTGGTGGTGAGCCTACAACAATCAAAGTGGGGAGTGATAACACGTATAATGGGGGGCTTGTTATTAGCTTACCGGTTTTCGCACCAGCTCTTTATCAGAGCATAAATTTGACTCAGTCAGATGTTGATTTAGCTGTTGAGAAAGCTCGCTCGTCAAAACTAGGTTTGATAAATCAAGTGACTAAGGCTTTTTATCAGCTATTACTAACTCAAGATAGTTACGAAGTTCTTGAAAAAAGTTATCTCCAAGCTCAAGCTAATTTTGATGTTGTAAATGCCAAATTTCAACATGGTAGTGTGAGTGAATATGATAAGATACGTGCAGATGTACAAGTCAGAAGTTTGAAGCCAACGCTCGTTTCTGCCCGTAATGGGGTCAATCTAGCTAGAATGCAACTAAAGGTTTTAATGGGGATAGATAGTAACTGGAATATAGCGGTGCAAGGGAACTTGGAAGACTATGAAATGATCATGTTTAGGCAGCAATTGAGCTCAGACTCTTTAAATTTACAAAATAATACAGATTTGAAGCAGCTGGACTTGAACGCCAAGTTACTTGAGAATACACAAAAGTTACAAAGAACCAACTTTTTACCAACTTTGGGAGCTTCATTTAATTATTTATATATGTCAATGAATAATGATTTCAAAATCTCTCATTACGATTGGTACCCATATTCCACCTTAGGGCTGAATTTGACAATTCCTCTTTTTAAAGCCTCTAATTTTACGAAGCTAAACCAGACTAAAATTCAAATGATTCAGTTGAAATATAACAAAGTCAATTTGAAACGTCAGATAAGTATGCAAGTAGAAAGTTATCTTGATAACATGAGGGCAAGTACTGAGCAGGTTTTGAGTAATAAAGAAAATGTAGCTCAGGCTCTTAAAGGGAGAGAGATTGCAAGAAAACGGTACGAAGTAGGTAAAGGGACTATTCTTGAACTTAATGATGCTGAAGTGGCCTTAACACAAGCACAACTAACGTATAATCAATCTATTTATGACTACCTTACAGCGAAGGCCGACTTAGATAAGCTGCTAGGGGGAGAATAAATTAAAAATTAGTTAATAGTAATACGAAGACAATATGAAAAAAGTTTTCCAATTAGTCATTTTATGGACTGTTCTATTTTTTATTGCATGTTCTGGTTCTAAAAAGGGCAGTGGTGTAGATGAAAAAGATGATGCACCTAAGGTGAAGTTAGCAAAAGTTCAAACTCAGCCTGTAGAACAAATCCAAGAGTATACAGCAACTGTTGAACCTGAAGTTCGAAATGCTATAACGCCTTCATCTCCTGTTCGTATAGATCATATTTTAGTGGAAGTTGGAGATTATGTTGCTAAAGGTCAGGCTCTAGTTCAGATGGATGCTGCGTCTTTGAAACAAGCTAAACTCCAGTTGCAGAATCAAGAAATTGAGTTTAAGCGATTAGATGAATTATATAAAATAGGTGGTGTTTCAAAGTCGGAGTGGGATGCTTCTAAAATGACTTTGGATGTGAAGAGAACAGGGTATAATAATTTGCTAGAGAATACTACCTTATTGAGCCCTGTTTCCGGTGTAGTGACTGAACGTAATTATGATAATGGGGATATGTATAGTAATAGCACTCCCATTTTAGTTGTTGAGCAAATAACTCCTGTTAAGTTATTAATCAATGTTTCGGAAATGTATTTCACTAAAATCCAGAAAGGAATACCTGTTAGTTTAAAGTTAGACGCTTTTGGAGATGAGGTTTTTGAAGGTAAGGTTAGTCTCATTTATCCTACTATAAATTCTAAAACTCGTACTTTCCCTGTTGAAATAAAGCTAGCTAATAGAAATAGAAAAGTAAGACCAGGAATGTTTGCTAGAGTTACTGTGAATTTTGGAGCTCAGAACCATGTTGTTGTTCCCGATTTAGCGGTGATTAAGCAAATTGGCTCTGGAGATCGCTATGTATATGTTTATAAGGATGGAAAGGTTTACTATCAAAAAGTTCTTTTAGGACGCAGAATGAATGCAGAATATGAATTAATATCTGGCGTTGAAAATAATTCTCAAGTTGTTGTTGCAGGTTTTACGCATTTAACGGATGGCATGGAAGTTGACGTGCAAAAATAGAGTTGAGATGTAAATCCGATAAACTACTTATAAAGCTTACAAAACTTATTTATTTTAAAAAGATAATCGTAATATGAGTTTATACGAAGGGGCGGTAAAAAAACCGATAATGACTTCACTCTGCTTTCTTGCAGTTGTGATTTTTGGCCTGTTCTCTTTATCCAAATTGCCTGTTGATCTATATCCGGATATTGAAACAAATACTATTATGGTAATGGCGGCTTATCCAGGTGCGAGTGCCTCTGATATAGAAAATAATGTGACGCGTCCGCTCGAAAACACTTTAAATGCTGTCAGTAATCTGAAACATATTACTTCCAGGTCTTCAGAAAATATGTCTTTGATTACTTTAGAGTTTGAATATGGGAATGATATTGATGTACTAACTAATGATGTACGCGATAAACTTGATATGATCAGTTCCTCTTTACCTGATGAGGTCGAAACCCCGGTGATTTTTAAATTTAGTACTGACATGATTCCAATCGTTTTGTTGTCGGTACAGGCTAAAGAAAGTCAGGCTGCTCTATATAAGATATTAGATGAGAATGTGGTAAATCCTCTTGCTCGTATTCCTGGTGTTGGTACAGTTTCTATTAGTGGTGCTCCTAAAAGGGAAATACAAGTATATTGTGATCCTAATAAGCTAGAAGCATATCATTTGACAATAGAGAATATTAGTTCTGTTATTGGAGCTGAGAATAGAAATGTTCCAGGAGGTAATTTTGATATAGGTAATGATACTTATGCTCTGAGGGTTGAAGGGGAGTTTACTGATTCTCGACAGCTTTCAAATATTGTAGTTGGTAGCAGTGGTGGAGCTAATGTATATCTGCGTGATGTAGCTAAGGTAGTAGATACTGTAGAGGAGCGTGCTCAAGAAACATACAATAATGGGGTTAAAGGCGCAATGATTGTGGTGCAAAAGCAATCTGGAGCTAATTCTGTAAATATCTCTAAAGAAGTAATGAAGGCTTTGCCGAAACTGCAGAAGAGTTTGCCAAGTGATGTAAAGTTAGGGATAATAGTCGATACCTCTGATAACATTCTTAATACCATTGATAGCTTGACTGAGACGGTGCTTTATGCATTATTGTTTGTTATCATTGTTGTCTTTTTATTCTTGGGACGTTGGAGGGCTACTTTAATTATTTCTATCACTATTCCTCTTTCGTTGATTGCTTCGTTTATCTATTTAGCGGTGACAGGAAACTCCTTGAACATTATTTCCCTTTCTTCTCTTTCTATTGCTATTGGTATGGTAGTGGATGATGCTATTGTGGTATTAGAAAATGTAACTACCCATATTGAAAGAGGCTCTGATCCTAAGCAAGCGGCGATACATGGAACTAACGAAGTAGCTATTTCTGTTGTAGCATCTACACTAACTATGATAGCTGTTTTCTTTCCCTTAACAATGGTTACAGGTATGACAGGGGTACTCTTTAAGCAGCTAGGCTGGATGATGTGTATCATTATGTTTATTTCTACAGTGTCGGCTTTATCCTTAACTCCAATGCTTTGTGCTAAGTTACTGCGTTTAGAGAAAAAGCAAACAAAAACTTTTCGGAAAATTTATGGCCCTGTAGAGAAGGCATTGGATGGTTTTGATGTATGGTATGCCAGAATGTTGAATTGGGCTGTTCGTCACCGTATATGGGTTATCATTGGTTGTGCTACCTTTTTCTTAGTCAGTTTATTTGCTGCT
Source organism: uncultured Bacteroides sp. (assembly GCF_963677685.1). Lineage (NCBI taxonomy): Bacteria > Pseudomonadati > Bacteroidota > Bacteroidia > Bacteroidales > Bacteroidaceae > Bacteroides > uncultured Bacteroides sp. The sequence goes on along the minus strand of NZ_OY782186.1, from coordinate 11,599 downwards.
AAAGGGATTGGTTCGGAGTTTTTCCCTACACAAGATAATGCTCGTATTTCTGTAAAGTTGGAATTGCCTATTGGAAGTCGTAAAGAGCTGTCTCAGAAAGTGGCGGAACAATTAACTCACTTGTGGTTAACCAAATATAAGAAGGAGATTGCCGTATGTAGTTATACAGTAGGTCAGGCTGATACAGACAATACTTGGGCATCAATGTCTGAAAATGGATCACATATTATTACTTTTAATCTCCGCTTGGTTGATCCGGGAGATCGTAAGAAAACTTTAGCTGAAGTCTGTGACGAAATGCGTGAAGATTTAAAATCTTACCCAGAATTGAATAAATCAAGAGTTATTTTAGGAGGAAGTAATACAGGGCTTTCCGGACAGTCGACTGCTGATTTTGAAATCTATGGATATGACTTGACTGAAACAGATAGTGTTGCTGCTAGGTTGAAACGAGAACTTTTTAATATTAAAGGGGTTTCAGAAGTAAATATCAGTCGTAGTGATTATCAACCAGAATATCAAGTTGATTTTGACCGTGAGAAATTAGCCTTGCATGATCTAAATCTTACTATTGCAGGTAATTATCTTCGTAATCGAATAAATGGAGCTATAGCTTCAAAATATAGAGAAGATGGTGAAGAGTATGATATAAAAGTGCGCTATGCCCCTGAATATCGTACTAGCCTTGAAAGCATTGAGAATATTCTTATATATAATGCTAAAGGAGAAGGTATTCGTGTGAAAGATCTTGGTACTGTCGTTGAGCGCTTTGCTCCTCCAACGATTGAGAGGAAAGATCGCGAACGTATTGTTACTGTTTCGGCTGTGATCTCCGGAGCTGCTTTGGGAGATGTCGTCTCGGCAGGGAAGAAGGTGATCGATCGTTTGGATGTTCCTTCGAATATATCGGTTCAGGTGGCAGGTTCTTATGAAGATCAGCAGGACTCTTTTCGTGATTTGGCTACCTTAGGGCTCCTTATTGTCATTCTGGTTTTTATTGTTATGGCAGCCCAGTTTGAGTCACTGACTTACCCATTTATTATAATGTTTTCTTTACCTTTCGCTTTTAGTGGTATATTGATGGCTTTGTTTTTGACTCAGAACACTCTCAATGTGATGAGTATGCTGGGTGGAATTATGCTAATCGGTATTGTGGTAAAGAACGGTATCGTGTTGGTGGATTATATAACTCTTTGTCGCGAGCGTGGACAAGCTGTAATTAATGCTGTTGTAACAGCAGGAAAAAGCCGTCTTCGTCCTGTGATAATGACTACCGCAACGACTGTTTTGGGTATGGTTCCGATGGCATTTGGAACCGGCCAGGGTGCTGAAATGTGGCGGCCTATGGGGGTTGCTGTTATTGGTGGACTGAGCATTTCTACAATTCTTACATTGATATTGATACCTGTGCTTTATTGCGTATTTGCAGGAACAGGCATTAAACGTCAGCGTAGAATTATGAGAAAGAAGCGTTTATTATCTGAGTATTTTGAAGAACATAAAGATGAGATTATAAAAAAATGAAATCAGTATTAATTATTTTTGATCAAGCTTACTATGAACGCATTATTGCTATTCTTGATCGCTGTAATTGTCGTGGGTTTAGTTATTTAGAACAGGTTAAAGGGCGTGGAAGTAAAACAGGAGATCCTCATTATGGAAGTCATGCATGGCCTGCCATGTGTTCGTCTATAATCTCAATGGTCGAAGATGATAAAGTTGATCCATTGTTGGAAGCTTTGCATAAATTAGATAAGCAATCAGAACAATTGGGGTTAAGAGCATTTGTATGGAGCATAGAGAAGTCAATTTGATTTATTGATCAAATGTTAATAATGACAAAGGAGAATTTCTAGTAGAGTGGAGATTCTCCTTTTTTTCATCCTTTTCTCTATCTTTGCGACCCTTAACATGCTGTTTATGAAAAATTATTTGAAGCAAACATTGTGGTTTGTTCTAATATTGTTGGCTGTGCTTTTGCTTCTGCATTTTCTCCCTTCCATTACTATTGAGGGACATTTGCTTCGTAAAGTTGATTTATTAAGTGAAATACGTTATACTGAAACTAAAATAGAGGAGACAGATAGTTTGCCATTACCTCCTATTCCGAAACCTGTTTTTGTAGATACATGCAAAGCCGGCATTACTTGTATTGAGGATTACAGTGATTCTACAAAGAGGGGGATGTCTGTTTTTTATGCAGCTTTAGATCGCCTGTTGAATAATGATCAAGAGATGGTTAGAATTGCTGTTTTTGGTGATTCTTTTATTGAGGCCGATATTCTAACAGCTGATTTGAGAGAAATGCTTCAAAAAAAATATGGAGGCTGTGGAGTCGGTTTTGTTCCTATTACATCAATAATCAATGGTTATAGGCCAACAGTCAGGCATTTTTTTAAAGGATGGAGAAGTCATGCTTTAAGTGATACTATCGATTTTGATCGTAAGAAACAAGGAATTTCCGGACATTATTTTATCGCAGATCCGGGTGCATATGTTGAGTTGCGTGGGCAAAAAAAATATGCAACTTTACTTGATACTTGCTCAAGCGCATCTCTGTTTTTTAGTAATAAAGGAGATGTGGATCTTACTGTGAGTATAAATAGAAAAGGAAAAAGAGCAATTTCTATACCTGCTTCTGGAGGAGCTTTGCAGCAAGTGCAGCTAAAGGAGCGTATTGGTAGAATTCGATGGAATGTTCAACGTGCAGATTCTTCTCTGTTTTATGGCTTAGCTCTAGATGGTGCGCATGGCATTGTTGTCGATAACTTTTCTTTGCGCGGAAATTCGGGTATGTCTTTACGTTCTATTCCTGAGAAAATATTACGCGAGTTTAATGAAAAACGTCCTTACGATCTAGTTATATTAGAATACGGACTTAATGTGGTAACAGCACATAGGCGTAATTATGATCATTATCGTAAAATGATGGTTGAGGCTATCTCACATCTTAAAGAATGTCTCCCTAGATCAGCTTTCCTATTGCTAAGTGTGGGAGATCGCGATTATAAAACGGAGACGGGAGAATTGCGAACCATGCCTGGAATTAAGAATTTGATTCGTTATCAGCAAAGTATTGCTTCAGAAAGTGGCATCGCTTTTTGGAATATGTTTGAAGCTATGGGAGGAGATGAAAGTATGGCTAAGCTTGTGCATGCTAAGCCTTCTTTAGCTAATTATGACTATACTCATATTAATTTTCGAGGAGGTAAGTATTTGGCCGGCTTACTTTATGAAACATTAATATATGGAAAAGAACAGTATGATAGGAAATGTCTATATGAACAAAAGTAGAAAGATTTGGGCATACATGTTGATTACTATTCTGACTTTATGGGTAGATACCTTTTATATGTCGGGACAAGATAAATTGCCGCAAAAATCTCATAGAGATGAGCTTATCCGTACTGTTAACCCAGCTAGAGGATTAAAGCATTATATGGATACTATAAGTTATAACGTTACTTATCCGATTTCCTTTGTAGGAATGCGCAAGAATGAAATAGCTGATAGTGTTAGTTTAAATGTCCTAATGCCAATTTTGGAGCAGCTCCGTTTGCTTCATATTGGAGCAAGCTGTGACACAGTACGCATTGTTCACATAGGCGATAGTCATATTCGGGGACATATATTCCCCCGAAGAGTGGGTGAAGATCTTTCAAATGTTTTTGGAAGTGTATCTTATACCGATATGGGGGTAAATGGAGCTACTTGCCTAACATTCACCCATCCTGATCGTATAAATGCTATTGCTTCTTTGAAACCTGATTTCTTAATACTTTCCTTTGGAACCAACGAAAGTCATAATAGAGCTTATAACTCTGCTGTTCATTATCATCAAATGGATGAGTTGATACAGCTTTTGAGGGATAGTTTACCTAATGTTCCTATGATGATGACCACTCCGCCAGGTTCATATGTGCGTTATAGAATACGAAGAAGAAAGAGAAAATATGTTATTAATCCGAGAACTTCTGTTGCCGTTCAAACAATTTGCAAGTATGCTGCTACTCATAATATAGCGGTTTGGGATATGTATCACATCGTGGGAGGAGAGGATTGGGCCTGTAAAAATTGGTTAGCAGCCCATTTGATGAGGCCTGATCATATTCATTTTCTGGCAGAAGGATATATGTTGCAGGGGGATTTATTGTACGAAGCTATTGTTAAAGCCTATAATTATTATGTGTCTCATTGATATTGATTTTAATAAATTGATTGAAAGGTTTGTTTATGACCCTCAATCACCGATGATTTTTAGCAGTGGTATCTTTCTGTGGCTATTTAGCGCATTTGTTTTGATATATGTACTGCTTTATCGTAGAGATACTGCTCGTATTTTATTCGTGACGGCTTTTTCGTACTATTTTTATTATAAAAGTAGTGGCATATACTTTTTCTTACTTGCTTTGGTGACGATCTGTGACTTCCTTTTTGCTCGTCAGATGGAAAGAACTATTCATCCTATTGCAAGGAAATTTCTAGTTGTTCTTAGTCTGTGTATTAATCTTGGTTTACTGTGCTATTTTAAATATACGAATTTTCTTGGAAACCTTTTCACTCCCTTACTCGGTTTTGACTTTCAACCTCAGGACATTTTTCTTCCTGTAGGGATCTCTTTTTTCACCTTTCAATCATTGAGTTATACGATTGATGTTTATCGGAAAGAGATAAAGCCATTGACACGCTTACTCGATTATGCCTTTTATGTCTCCTTTTTCCCGCAATTGGTAGCTGGTCCTATTGTTCGTGCTCGTGACTTTCTTCCTCAAATACGGAAACCGCTTTTTGTCAGCCAAGAGATGTTTGGGCGCGGCGTTTTCTTTATTGTTTGCGGACTTTTTAAAAAAGCAATCATCTCGGACTATATAAGTATTAATTTTGTGGAACGTATATTTGACGCTCCTACACTTTATTCAGGACTTGAGAATCTGTTAGGTGTGTATGGTTACGCTCTTCAAATTTATTGTGACTTTTCTGGATATAGTGACATGGCTATCGGGATTGCTTTGCTATTAGGCTTCCATTTTAATATGAATTTTAACTCGCCATATAAATCGGCTTCTATTACTGAGTTTTGGAGGCGTTGGCATATTTCTCTGTCTAGCTGGCTTCGTGATTATCTTTATATCTCTTTAGGTGGAAACCGTAAGGGGAAGCTACGGCAATATATGAACTTAATTATTACGATGTTCTTGGGTGGATTATGGCATGGAGCTTCTTGGAATTTCGTAGCTTGGGGTACTTTGCATGGTGTCGCGCTTGCTCTACATAAGGGCTGGAGAAGTATTATAGGGCGTAGTAAAGATGAGGCATCCCATGGAATTCTCCGTGTTTTAGGGGTTATTTTCACTTTTCATTTTGTTTGTTTTTGCTGGATATTCTTTCGAAACTCTAATTTTGATAATTCGATAGATATGCTTCGGCAAATCTTTACGGCTTTTCATCCGCAACTATTCATGCAGCTATTACAAGGGTATTGGGGTGTTTTCGCATTGATGATCCTTGGATTCTTGCTCCATTTTGCACCGTTTAAATGGGAGCAAGCTTGTTGCAGAGGAATGATTCGCTTGCCTCTTATAGGCAAAGCTTGTTTGATGATTCTACTTATTTATTTAGTTATTCAAGTTAAAAGTAGTAATATTCAGCCATTTATCTATTTTCAATTTTAGTTATTGATAGATTTACTACTTTGCTTTTTAATTTCTGTTTTGTTTTATTCCTTATATATAATAGGTCCGAGATAGTATCGTTTTGCAAATTGCACTATCTTGGACCTTTTTGTAGGGAGAGCTTATTCCTTTTCTCTCTTCCGCCCCTTGCTTTTTTGCTTTTAGCCTGTTGTTAATTTGCCAACACCCGGGTGTCAGCATGTCTAACACCCGGGTGTTGGTACACCTGACATGGGGGTGTTGGCAAATTAAGAATGCTTGCATTAATCAAAAGCTACTGGCTTATGATCTATCTTAAAGGGGATAATTTATGTTCTTATACAGAATAAATGGGTAAAGACGCACTTTTTTAGCTATACTTTAATGAACTCCATTTTGCTCTAAATCAAATAAAAGCTCTTTCTTATCGGCTAGAAGTAGCACTTGAATAAGCTGTAAGACTGCTCCAATGCCGATACAGCTGTAGATAATAAACTAGAAAGTAGAACTTGGACACCTTTTAAGGACGAGTTCACGTGCAATACTTTCATTTTATTAATGTCATACTATACTCAGAGTATTTGAACAACTTATAAAATCTCCCTTCAATAATCCACCAAGTTCTAGTTTAATCACCCATAAAATTTCGTTCTTATGCTATTTCGCTTTAACTTTTCCCCAATACACTACTTCCAACTTTCAAAGCCGAACCTAAAAACAAACCTAAAAACTAATCAAAAACAAACTCACGAACTAAATTTAAAAAGCCAACTCATAAAAAAAGAACCCTAAATCACCAATAAATAAACTCCAGTTCACAAAAACAAGCTCTCAAAACTGAGCCTTAAAACCAATTTTTAAAGCGATCTTAGAAAAATCGAAGCCTGAAAACTCTACGAGCCCAAGCAACTAAACACCCACCCCGCATAATATCTGGCATCACCTTTAGATTTTCTTCAAAAAAAAGTTTTCCTTGTTAAGTGGTCATTACCAGCGCCTTAAGTTTTTCTCTTCTTTTTTCTTCAAAAAAAGAGTTAGCAATATTTGGATTGTATTGTCAAAACCTCTACTTTTGCACCCGCTTTGTAAGAGAAACAAGGCTTAATGCTTGACATATTGATAATCGCGGCCACCGGGTCATTTGAGAAGATTTCTTCTTGAAAAAAAACTTTCGAAAACATTTGGAAGTGAGTATTAAAAGTCCTTATCTTTGCAGTCCGGTTCGCAAAAAAAAAGAGACCTTGTTTAAAGTCGTTCTTTTCTCACGAGAAGCCAACGAAACTGAAACAAAAAACTTTGAAAAAAAACTTTCGGATTTATTTGGAAGTTAAACTTAAAGCTCTTACCTTTGCACCCGCTTTTACAACGAAAGCAAAAAAGAAGAAGCGTTCTTTGATAGAATTACATAAACAATACAAGTAGTACAAGAGCAAGATTAGAAATAATCTTGGGTAAAATTTAAAACCGTCAATGTCCCTTTAATAAGGGAGAAAGATAATAAATTTACAAAATCCTGAACAGAGCTAATTTGTACTTTCTCTGATAGCAATATCAAAGAAAAGTCATAACAATACTTTTACAATGAAGAGTTTGATCCTGGCTCAGGATGAACGCTAGCTACAGGCTTAACACATGCAAGTCGAGGGGTAACAGGGTAGCAATACCGCTGACGACCGGCGCACGGGTGAGTAACACGTATCCAACCTACCTTTAACTCGGGGATAGCCTTTCGAAAGAAAGATTAATACCCGATAGTATGAAGAGTTCGCATGTTCTCTTTATTAAAGGATTCCGGTTATAGATGGGGATGCGTTCCATTAGATTGTTGGCGGGGTAACGGCCCACCAAGTCTTCGATGGATAGGGGTTTTGAGAGGAAGATCCCCCACATTGGAACTGAGACACGGTCCAAACTCCTACGGGAGGCAGCAGTGAGGAATATTGGTCAATGGGCGCTAGCCTGAACCAGCCAAGTAGCGTGAAGGATGACTGCCCTATGGGTTGTAAACTTCTTTTATAAGGGAATAAAATGGAGAACGTGTTCTCCTTTGCATGTACCTTACGAATAAGGATCGGCTAACTCCGTGCCAGCAGCCGCGGTAATACGGAGGATCCAAGCGTTATCCGGATTTATTGGGTTTAAAGGGTGCGTAGGTGGAATGATCAGTCAGTTGTGAAAGTTTGAGGCTCAACCTTAAAATTGCAGTTGATACTGTCATTCTTGAGTGTACAAGAGGTGGGCGGAATTCGTGGTGTAGCGGTGAAATGCTTAGATATCACGAAGAACTCCGATTGCGTAGGCAGCTCACTAGGGTACAACTGACACTGAGGCACGAAAGTGTGGGTATCAAACAGGATTAGATACCCTGGTAGTCCACACGGTAAACGATGAATACTCGCTGTTTGCGATATACAGTAAGCGGCCAAGCGAAAGCGTTAAGTATTCCACCTGGGGAGTACGCCGGCAACGGTGAAACTCAAAGGAATTGACGGGGGCCCGCACAAGCGGAGGAACATGTGGTTTAATTCGATGATACGCGAGGAACCTTACCCGGGCTTGAATTGCAGAGGAATATAGTTGAAAGATTATAGCCGCAAGGTCTCTGTGAAGGTGCTGCATGGTTGTCGTCAGCTCGTGCCGTGAGGTGTCGGCTTAAGTGCCATAACGAGCGCAACCCTTATCATTAGTTACTAACAGGTTATGCTGAGGACTCTAATGAGACTGCCGTCGTAAGATGCGAGGAAGGTGGGGATGACGTCAAATCAGCACGGCCCTTACGTCCGGGGCTACACACGTGTTACAATGGGGGGTACAGAGGGCTGCTACCAGGCAACTGGATGCTAATCCTAAAAACCTCTCTCAGTTCGGATCGAAGTCTGCAACCCGACTTCGTGAAGCTGGATTCGCTAGTAATCGCGCATCAGCCACGGCGCGGTGAATACGTTCCCGGCCTTGTACACACCGCCCGTCAAGCCATGGGAGCCGGGGGCACCTGAAGTACGTAACCGCAAGGAGCGTCCTAGGGTGAAACTGGTGACTGGGGCTAAGTCGTAACAAGGTAGCCGTACCGGAAGGTGCGGCTGGAACACCTCCTTTCTGGAGTGATTTTGTAAAAGGTTTTAATTTAAACTTAATATCTTAAAGGATATTCTCTATTGTACTACTGGTACTTGTTTATTTAATATATAGATTAAATAAAGAGATAAACAAGAGAAAACAAGAAGCCGAGCCGCAAGGCAAGGGTTTGAACACAGTCCTATAGCTCAGTTGGTTAGAGCGCTACACTGATAATGTAGAGGTCGGCAGTTCAACTCTGCCTGGGACTACAATCTCTTTTCGGGGGATTAGCTCAGCTGGCTAGAGCATCTGCCTTGCACGCAGAGGGTCAACGGTTCGAATCCGTTATTCTCCACTCACTTATCTTATCTTACTCGTAAGAGTTGATACAGTATAAGACAACGATCTTTGACATAATGTACACAAGCAAAAAGTAATTTTTAGTAAGAGCTAAAAGTATATATCGATCCATACGTTTTTATTTAAGTTTTCGGACTTATTTAAAATTAGTGTTTGATAAAAGAAAGTAAGCAAGGGCGCATGGCGGATGCCTTGGCTCTCGGAGGCGATGAAGGACGTGATAAGCTGCGATAAGCTTCGGGTAGGTGCAAATAACCTTTAATCCGAAGATTTCCGAATGGGACAACCCAATATCTTGAAGAGATATTATGCTATGAATTTAGCAGGCTAACGCAGGGAACTGAAACATCTTAGTACCTGCAGGAAAAGAAAATAAATAATGATTCCGTAAGTAGTGGCGAGCGAACGCGGAATAGCCCAAACCAACTATGTTACGGCATAGTTGGGGTTGTAGGACCACGTTGTGGGATGACATCAAGTGAGAAGAATAAACTGGAAAGTTTAGTCATAGAGGGTGATAACCCCGTATTCGAAGCTTGGTTAACCCTAGTGGTATCCTGAGTAGTGCGGAGCACGAGGAATTCTGCATGAATCTGCCGGGACCATCCGGTAAGGCTAAATACTCCCGAGAGACCGATAGTGAACCAGTACCGTGAGGGAAAGGTGAAAAGCACTTCGAATAGAAGAGTGAAATAGTTCCTGAAACCATGCGCCTACAAGCGGTCGGAGCATCTATATGGTGTGACGGCGTGCCTTTTGCATAATGAACCTACGAGTTACTTTTTCCGGCAAGGTTAAGGATTTTCAAATCTGTAGCCGAAGCGAAAGCGAGTCTTAACAGGGCGATTTAGTCGGAAGGAGTAGACGCGAAACCAAGTGATCTACCCTTGGTCAGGTTGAAGGTTAGGTAACACTAACTGGAGGACCGAACCGATAAGCGTTGAAAAGCTTCCGGATGAGCTGAGGGTGGGGGTGAAAGGCTAATCAAACTTGGAGATAGCTCGTACTCCCCGAAATGCATTTAGGTGCAGCCTTGTTTATTACTAATGTGAGGTAGAGCGACTGATAAGATGCGAGGGCTTCGCCGCCTATCAAGTCTTGATAAACTCCGAATGCGCATTAGTTTAAGAACAGGAGTGAGGGCGTGGGTGCTAAGGTCCACGTCCGAGAGGAGAAGAATCCAGACCATCAGCTAAGGTCCCCAAATAACCGCTGAGTTGAACTAACGAAGTCAGATTGCTAAGACAGCTAGGATGTTGGCTTGGAAGCAGCCATTCATTTAAAGAGTGCGTAACAGCTCACTAGTCGAGGAGTTTGGCGTGGATAATAATCGGGCATAAGCGGTTTACCGAAGCTATGGAACCATTTATGGTTGGTAGGGGAGCATTCCACTCTGCGTCGAAGGTGAAGCGTAAGCTTTGCTGGAGCGTGTGGAAAAGCAAATGTAGGTATAAGTAACGATAAAGGGGGTGAGAAACCCCCTCGCCGAAAGACTAAGGTTTCCTGATCAACGCTAATCGGATCAGGGTTAGTCGGGTCCTAAGGCTCAGCCGAATGGTGATGCCGATGGCAGAAATGGTTAATATTCCATTACTACCTAATGGAGTGATGTGGAGACGGAGTAGTGAAAGCGTCGCGGGCTGACGGAATAGCCCGTTAAAGAGTGTAGATGTTGATCGTTGTAGGCAAATCCGCAGCGAGAGTCGACCTTGATAGTATGGAGATTCCTTGTGATGATCCAATAGTACGTGTAAACAGACTTCCAAGAAAATCCGCTAAACTTAATCCATTAGGTACCCGTACCGTAAACGGACACACGTAGTCGGGTAGAATATACTAAGGCGCTTGAGTGATTCACGGTTAAGGAACTAGGCAAATTGACCCTGTAACTTCGGGATAAAGGGTCCCTACCCAGCGATGGGAGGGCGCAGAGAATAGGTCCAGGCAACTGTTTAACAAAAACACAGGGCTGTGCCAAATCGAAAGATTAAGTATACAGCCTGACACCTGCCCGGTGCTGGAAGGTTAAGAGGAGATGTCATCGCAAGAGAAGCATTGAATTGAAGCCCCAGTAAACGGCGGCCGTAACTATAACGGTCCTAAGGTAGCCGAAATTCCTTGTCGGGTAAGTTCCGACCTGCACGAATGGTGTAATGATCTGGACACTGTCTCAACCGTGAGCTCAGTGAAATTGTAGTATCGGTGAAGATGCCGATTACCCGCGATGGGACGAAAAGACCCCGTGAACCTTTACTATAGCTTAACATTGAATTTGGGTAATTAATGTGTAGGATAGGCCGGAGACTATGAAGTGCGCACGCTAGTGTGTGTGGAGTCGCTGTTGAAATACGGCCCTTTAATTATTTGAGTTCTAACCCGCTGATGCGGGGACACTGTTTGGTGGGTAGTTTGACTGGGGTGGTCGCCTCCAAAAGTGTAACGGAGGCTTCTAAAGGTACCCTCAGGACGATTGGTAACCGTCCGCAGAGTGTAATGGCATAAGGGTGCTTGACTGGGAGACCGACAAGTCG